>CAVRYH010000001.1:0-283032 GCA_963725395.1 uncultured Acidimicrobiales bacterium
ACAGGTGGTCGGCAGCTGGGGGTAGGGTGTGTCTCACCGCCGCCCGGCGTCTCGGACGGCCTCGAACCTGCCACGGGAAGTGGGACCGGACCTCATTGACACGCCGGCCCGGGTGCGATACTGTAACTAGTCCTGGTGAACGGCCCGCAAGGGCTTCGCCAGGCACCTACAGAACGGGGCTCTTGCCTCTGCCTGTGGGTAATCCGGCACCAACGCCTGTTCGGCGTGTGCCTGGTCGCTCCTTGAAAACGGAATAGTGATAGCCAAAAGTCAGTGCGGGCGATCGCGGGGAAACTCGGGATCGCCAGTCAATTCAAAGCATTGAACGGACAATGTCTGTTCTTTGCCAGTATTCAGTTGACCGAGAGGATCAGTGTCCTCGAGGTCAGCTCTTCGATTTCGGTCGGGCCTTCGGGTCTGAGCGAGGTCTCAATGGAGAGTTTGATCCTGGCTCAGGACGAACGCTGGCGGCGTGCCTAACACATGCAAGTCGAACGAGGTCCAACCGGTAGCAATACTGGTGAAGATCAAGTGGCGAACGGGTGAGTAGC
This sequence comes from uncultured Acidimicrobiales bacterium, assembly GCA_963725395.1. Taxonomy (GTDB): domain Bacteria; phylum Actinomycetota; class Acidimicrobiia; order Acidimicrobiales; family RAAP-2; genus Bog-756. The sequence goes on from CAVRYH010000001.1 coordinate 552, forward strand.
ACGTGAGCAACCTGCCCCGAAGACCGGGACAACACCGGGAAACCGGTGCTAATACCGGATATCCCCACCGAGTCGCATGGCTTGGTGAGGAAATGGATTCCGCTTCGGGAGGGGCTCGCGGCCTATCAGCTAGTTGGTGAGGTAACGGCTCACCAAGGCTTCGACGGGTAGCTGGTCTGAGAGGACGATCAGCCACACTGGGACTGAGACACGGCCCAGACTCCTACGGGAGGCAGCAGTGGGGAATCTTGCACAATGGGCGAAAGCCTGATGCAGCAACGCCGCGTGAGGGACGAAGGCTTTCTGAGTTGTAAACCTCTTTCAGCAGGGACGATTGTGACGGTACCTGCAGAAGAAGCCCCGGCCAACTACGTGCCAGCAGCCGCGGTAATACGTAGGGGGCAAGCGTTGTCCGGATTTATTGGGCGTAAAGAGCTCGTAGGCGGCTTGGCAAGTCGGATGTGAAACCTCCAGGCTCAACCTGGAGTCGCCATTCGATACTGCCATGGCTAGAGTTTGGTAGGGGACCACGGAATTCCTGGTGTAGCGGTGAAATGCGCAGATATCAGGAGGAACACCAGCGGCGAAGGCGGTGGTCTGGGCCAATACTGACGCTGAGGAGCGAAAGCGTGGGGAGCGAACAGGATTAGATACCCTGGTAGTCCACGCCGTAAACGTTGGGCACTAGGTGTGGGGACCTATCGACGGTTTCTGTGCCGCAGCTAACGCATTAAGTGCCCCGCCTGGGGAGTACGGCCGCAAGGCTAAAACTCAAAGGAATTGACGGGGGCCCGCACAAGCGGCGGAGCATGTGGCTTAATTCGATGCAACGCGAAGAACCTTACCTGGGTTTGACATGTAGGGAAAAGCCGTAGAGATACGGTGTCCTTCGGGGTCCTACACAGGTGGTGCATGGCTGTCGTCAGCTCGTGTCGTGAGATGTTGGGTTAAGTCCCGCAACGAGCGCAACCCTTATTCTATGTTGCCAGCGCGTAATGGCGGGGACTCGTAGGAGACTGCCGGGGTCAACTCGGAGGAAGGTGGGGACGACGTCAAGTCATCATGCCCCTTATATCCAGGGCTGCACACATGCTACAATGGCTGGTACAACGGGTCGCTAATCCGCGAGGAGGAGCTAATCCCCAAAGCCAGTCTCAGTTCGGATCGCAGTCTGCAACTCGACTGCGTGAAGTCGGAGTCGCTAGTAATCCCGGATCAGCAACGCCGGGGTGAATACGTTCCCGGGCCTTGTACACACCGCCCGTCACACCACGAAAGTCGGCAACACCCGAAGCCGGTGGCCCAACCTTTTAGGAGGGAGCCGTCGAAGGTGGGGTCGGTGATTGGGGTGAAGTCGTAACAAGGTAGCCGTACCGGAAGGTGCGGCTGGATCACCTCCTTTCTAAGGAGTCACTGTCTGGCCAAATCGGTCCAGATACTCCTAGTCGATCACTGACTATTCGCTGTCACCCTCATCCCGCCCCTGGCGGACCGCACATCTTCGGATGTCCCGTCCGTGAGGCCTGCGGGCCCTGGGGATGGCACCGGGCATCACTATTCCGTTTTGAGGGAGTGACCCTCGCTTCCTGCCCTTTCGGGCAGCCCGAGGCGATTCCAGCCCTCCGACGCGATGCCGGCCCGCCGATTCAGGCGCTCGCCCGGCCGCTCGCCCGTGCCCACCGCACCCGAGTATCGGTCTGTTTTTGATACCCGAGGCCCGGTGGGCACGCCGTGCGCCCCTTGAGAATTCCATAGCGAGCACGAGCATCTATGTTCTCCAAGTTATAAAGAGTCAACGGCGGATGCCTTGGCGCCTGAAGCCGAAGAAGGACGTGGGAGGCTGCGAAAAGCCACGGGGAGCTGCCTACCAAGCGCGGATCCGTGGATGTCCGAATGGGGAAACCCGGCACCCGTCATGGGGTGTCACCCTGGTCTGAACGCATAGGACCAGTGGAGGGAACCGGGGGAATTGAAACATCTCAGTACCCCGAGGAGAGGAAAACAACAGTGACTCCCTGAGTAGCGGCGAGCGAAACGGGATGAGCCTAAACCGAGTTGGTGGTAAAGCCTGATGGCGTTGCCAATTCGGGGTTGTGGGAGCCGATAGAAGGTGCATCAGAACCTTCACGGAGTTACAAAACCAATTGCTTAGTGGAAGCATCCAGGAAAGATGCGCCGCAGAGGGTAACAGCCCCGTACACGAAAAGCATTGGACTCCGATCGGATTTCCCGAGTAGCGCCGGATCCGGGAAAGCCGGCGTGAATCTGCGAGGACCACCTCGTAAGGCTAAGTACTCACAGGCGACCGATAGTGAACTAGTACCGTGAGGGAAAGGTGAAAAGTACCCCGGGAGGGGAGTGAAATAGTACCTGAAACCGTTGACTTACAATCAGTCAGAGCGTCGTCGGCACTTTGTGCCGGCCGTGATGGCGTGCCTTTTGAAGAATGAGCCAACGAGTTACGGTGTGTGGCGAGGTTAACCTGCGAAGGGGAGCCGAAGCGAAAGCGAGTCTTAATAGGGCGAATTAGTCGCATGCTGTAGACCCGAAGCCGAGTGAGCTAGCCATGGGCAGGCTGAAGCGGGGGTAAGACCCCGTGGAGGGCCGAACCCACCCTGGTTGAAAACAGGGGGGATGACCTGTGGTTAGGGGTGAAAGGCCAATCAAACTCGGTGATAGCTGGTTCTCCCCGAAATGCATTTAGGTGCAGCGTCGGGCGTTCAGCATCGGAGGTAGAGCACTGAATGGGCTAGGGGGCCTACAAGCTTACTGACCCCAATCAAACTCCGAATGCCGATGCTTTAGAGCCTGGCAGTGAGACTACGAGGGATGAGCTTCGTTAGTCGAGAGGGAAACAGCCCAGACCGCCAGCTAAGGCCCCTAATTTTTGACTAAGTGGAAAACGATGTGGGAACGCGAAGACAGCCAGGAGGTTGGCTCAGAAGCAGCCATCCTTAAAAGAGTGCGTAATAGCTCACTGGTCGAGTGGTCCTGCGCGGACAATGTAACGGGGCTCAAGTCAAAAGCCGAAGCTGCGGATTTCCATTCCGCCCGAATTTCGATGTCGCAAGATGTCGATCAATATTCGGGAATCACGGAGTGGGAGTGGTAGGGGAGCGTCGATCCTGCTGAGAAGCGGCGGTGGAAACCGTCGTGGAGCGAGGTCGAGTGAGAATGTTGGTATGAGTAGCGAGAGAGGGGTGAGAAACCCCTCCGCCGTAAGCCCAAGGGTTCCTGGGGAAGGCTAATCCACCCAGGGTAAGTCGGGAGCTAAGGCGAGGCCGAGAGGCGTAGTCGATGCACAACTGGTTGATATTCCAGTACTTCCGTGTCCGCGCCCATTCCAATGCCGGTGTCCTAAGGGGCTGTCCTTCGGGGCGAACCGACCGACCCGGTGGCGGAAAGCGAAGGAGGGACGCAGGAGGGTAGGTGAGCCCAGGCGTTGGTTGTCCTGGGGTAAGCGTGTAGGGAGAGGTCTAGGCAAATCCGGACCTCATCAATCCTGAGACGCGATGCCGAGCCACACCAGGCGAAGTCACTGATCCCATGCTGCCGAGAAAAGCTTCTAGCGAGCTGGCACGGAACCCGTACCCCAAACCGACACAGGTGGGCGGGTAGAGAATACCAAGGCGATCGGGAGAACTGTGGTTAAGGAACTCGGCAAAATACCTCCGTAACTTCGGGAGAAGGAGGGCCTCACTAGGATGACGAACTTCGCGTTCTGAGTCTGAAGGGGCCGCAGAGAATAGGGGAAAGCGACTGTTTACTAAAAACACAGGAGCGTGCGAAGTCGTAAGACGATGTATACGCTCTGACGCCTGCCCGGTGCCGGAAGGTTACGGGGAAGGGTTAGCCCTCGGGCGAAGCTCTGAACCTAAGCCCCGGTAAACGGCGGCCGTAACTATAACGGTTAGTACTTTGAACCTGGCCGTTAAAAAACCCCGCTATATGCTGGAACATCCGAGTATCCGGTGGTACTAGCCCTCGTCACACCCTGTTCCTAGGGTGGCCGGCGTGGGCAGTGAAAATCCATCCGGTGCGGACAATCAGCAGGAAACTGCCAGTCCTTGTCTTGTGCTCGATCCCAACTGGATCGCTGGATTCGTGGACGGTGAGGTTGCTTCTCTGTTTCGGTTCATCGCAGTTCGATGATGCATCGACACGGAGGCTGGCAGCTTCAGCCCGTATTCCACATCTACCAGCACCAGGACCATCGAGATGTTCTCGAGGCGATGGTCCCGACCTTCGGCTGTGGGCGAGTCCGCCCAAAAGGCCCGAGGAGCAGCGTCTTGACTATTGCGGTCGAGTCGCTTCGAGACCTAAAGACGGAAATTGTCCCGTTCTTCGAGGAGCATCCACTTGTCGTCAAGCGCAACGACTTCTCATCGTTCGCCGCCATCGTGCGGTCGATGCGGAGGAAGGAGCGTCTGACGAGGTCAGGGTTCGAGTTTCTGGTGCGACTTGCGTATGGCATGAACGCCAATGGCAAGCAACGCACGAGAAGCATGCAACAAGTATTGGCAGGATCCTCAGAGACTGCACGCGAGGCTTCCTCGACTGCCCGTTCCAATGCCGATTGGAACAGAAAGGGCGATCGGGGATGAAGATACAGTCCGACCCCCATGGCGACATGGGGAGCTAGGCAGAAATGACCTAGCCGCTCAAATGGTAAATGGAGAAGTTCCAAGAGCCATTAATTGAGTAGTAACAAAAGTGCCTAAGGTAGCGAAATTCCTTGTCGGGTAAGTTCCGACCTGCACGAATGGCGTAACGACTTTCCTACTGTCTCAACCACAGACCCGGCGAAATTGAAGTACGAGTAAAGATGCTCGTTAGCTGCATCAGGACGGAAAGACCCCGTGGACCTTTACTACAGCTTGCTGTTGAGTTTTAGTACATATTGTGTAGGATAGGTGGGAGACTTTGAAGCTTTGGCGCCAGCCAGGGTGGAGTCAACCTTGAAATACCACCCTTTATGTGCCGGAACCCTAACCTCGGTCCGTTATCCGGATCAGGGACAGCGTCAGGTGGGTAGTTTGACTGGGGCGGTCGCCTCCTAAAACGTAACGGAGGCGCCCAAAGGTTCCCTCAGGCTGGTTGGCAATCAGCCGTCGAGTGCAATGGCACAAGGGAGCTTGACTGCGAGACCTACAAGTCGAGCAGGTGCGAAAGCAGGGCATAGTGATCCAGCGGTTGCTTGTGGAAGCGCCGTTGCTCAACGGATAAAAGGTACCCCGGGGATAACAGGCTCATCTTCCCCAAGAGTCCATATCGACGGGAAGGTTTGGCACCTCGATGTCGGCTCGTCGCATCCTGGGGCTGAAGCCGGTCCCAAGGGTTGGGCTGTTCGCCCATTAAAGCGGTACGCGAGCTGGGTTTAGAACGTCGTGAGACAGTTCGGTCCCTATCCGATGCAGCCGTAGGAGATTTGAGGAAGGCTATCCCTAGTACGAGAGGACCGGGATGGACGAAGCTCTCGTGTGTCAGTTGTCCTGCCAAGGGCACTGCTGATTTGCGACCTTCGGGTGGGATAAGCGCTGAAAGCATCTAAGCGCGAAGCTCGTTCCAAGATGAAATCTCCCACAGGGTTAACCTGGTAAGGCCCGTGGCCAGACGACCACGTTGATAGGCCGGAAGTGTACGTGCGGTAACGCATTCAGCTGACCGGTACTAATCGGCCGAGGGCTTGGAAACTTGCTCGTGCTCGCTATGGAACGCTCAGGGGTGACCGTCATCGGTCACGCCGGGCTCGGACGGCATCCTTGGGATGCAGGTCATCGAGCCCGAGGAGAGCGCACAGTTTCCGGTGGCCATGGCGGCGGAGAGACACCCGTTCCCATTCCGAACACGGCAGTTAAGCCCGCCAGCGCCGATGGTACTTGGGGGGTAGCCCCCTGGGAGAGTAGGACGCCGCCGGGATTTCTCCAGACGATGCCCCCCGCCATGCGGGGGGCATCGTCGTCTCTGTGCTTAGCCGGGCTTCGACGATGTCGCCGGTGGGTGCCGTCACCGTGACCTGCCACGGCTCCGTTCAGCCCTCCGGTTCTGGATGAGATGCGACCCGGTCGGGCCCCGGGGTCAGAGCAGGTCGTGCCCCCAGGACTCGCCGTCGGCAACACCGGGAGGGCACGCGAACACACCGCTGCCGGTGGCAAGGAGGTATTCGGAGAGGGCGTCGTTGAGGGAGAGACGTGATTGGATCGGAATGAACTGCTTCCGTGGGTCCTTCTGGAAGCAGACGAAGAACAGTCCTGCGTCCATCTCCCCCGACGTCGGGTCCACGCCGTCGGCGAAGCTGTAGCCGCGGCGGAGAATCGCCTGGCCGGCGTTGGTGCTGGGCGCCGCTTGGCGTATGTGGGAGAACTCGGGGATCACAGGCTGCGCGTCCGCCCCGAGGGCTTGGAGATCCACCGGTGCGGTTTCGCTGCTCTGACCGAGCGGTGCTCCTGTCGACTTCACCCGACCGATGGTTTCCTGCTGCACGTCCAGGGTGTTGCGGTCCCATTCCTCGAGATGGACGCGGATCCTCCTGGCCACCAGGTAGGTGCCGCCGACCATCCAGGGCTGGTCGCCGTCGTGGCCGATCCAGACGAAGTCCTTCATGGCGGTGGTGTCCGAAGAGTCGAGGTTGTTGGTGCCGTCCCGGAATCCCAGGAGATTTCGCGGGTCCCCCCCACCGGATCCCTGGGACGCAGTAGGCCCGAAGCAGACCTGGAGGTACCGCAGTGTCGCCGTGCCGAGGGCCAGACGGGCCAGATTGTGGACGGCATGGAACGCAACCTGGGGGTCGTCGGCGCACGCCTGTATGCAGAGATCTCCGCCGGTGCGGGCGGCATCGAGCTCGTCCCCGGCAAACGGTGGGAGCTCGACCAGCGCGGCGGGCCTCCGTGTCGCGAGCCCGAAACGGTCGTCGAACAGGGTGGGCCCGAATCCCACCGTGACGGTCAGGTTCGAGGGAGGGAGGTCGAGCGCTTCTCCGGTGTCGGCCGGGGGCGCGAACAGGCCGGAAGGCCCATCTACGGGCTCCCCTGCGGTGAGTCGGACCGCCGCTTTCGTCCAGGTTCCGAGTAGTCCCTTCAGCGCCAGCACCCCGGTGGCGGTGACGTCGAAGGCGGCGAAGACCATCCGCGACTGCTCGGGTGTGGTGATGCCCGCCTGGTGGGGGCCGAAGAACGGGACCGTCGAGGTCGTGGTCTGGCCTCCATCGGTCTCGGTCGCCGCTCCGGCGTCCTCGGTCCCCACCCCGGCACCCGTCACCGCTCCGGCGATCAACCCGGCGGTGGCCAGGCCGGAGCCGGCCAGGAGCTGGCGTCGGCTGAGTCCGCGCCTCACGAGGAGGCTCCGTAGGGCGACCCGCCACTCGTGCCGAAGGGCACGAGCGTCGTCGACAACCGCGACAGGTTGGCGGCCGCCGCATCGGTCCGTTGCGACAAGGACAAGCGGGTTTCCGTCGAGATCGACGAGTCCGGGACCTGGCTCGGTGGTCCGAGGGCGGCCACGTCACCCATCAGTCCGGTGAGTTGCTTGTCCGACGGTGGCGGTCAGGCCCGGTGCCACGAGGGTGGCCAACGGCGTGATGATGTCGTAGGCCTCGTCGGCGGCCTCGATGCCGGCTGCGATATCCACCGCATCGAGGTGCGAATAGAGCTCCTCGTCGCCGGGGATGGCCACGCTGTTGACCCAGCCCAGGTCGTCTACGGCCGTCACACCGATCGCCTCGGGCCGCAGCGTGCCCTTGGAGAGGAGGAACTCGGCTACGGGCGCTTGGGCCATGAGTCCGCTGGCGTCACTGATGGCCTGAGCGACGTCACCGGATGCCGCCGCGCCGCCCGAGCCCGGAGCCGATTCGCCCCAGAGATCCCGCTCGATCGCGTGCAGGCCACCGAAGGTCTGTCCGGGGCCGACCTCGCTGGCCAGTTCGTCGAGCGCCGATGCATTGACCGGATCGCCGCCGGCCACTTGGCGGAATTGGTCGAACTGGGCCTGGGCCGCCAGCTCGTCGAGGCGCGCTGCGCCGACGTCGCCCGCCTGGAGGTCGTTCTGCAGACGCCCGACGTCGTCGACGAACGAGGACGCGGCACTCCCGAGATGGCTACGGAAGGCGACCGTGGCCTCGTTGGCCGCCACCCGCTCAGCGGCGGTGGTCTGCTTCGAGGTGGACTCCGCCAGGGCGGCGGTCCGCGCCGGTCGGGCGTTGCCAGTGGTCGTGCCACACGCGCCTGCGCCTATGGCCAGGAGAGCGGCCAGGGCCAGGCCGCCGACGCGAAGGGCAGCCGTGCGGGTGAACGACCCAGGAGTCGGGCCGCCGGATGCGGGAGGAGGGAGGGAAGGTGCCACGGTCGCCCACAAGGCTAGGTGGAGATCCCCGCCGATCGGCGGCGCCACCTCCGGCTCCGCGGCCGGCCTGAAACGGCCGGGCGACGCGTTCAACTCGCCCGAGGCCACAGGGGCAGGGCCCCGGGGGCCGATAGAATCGCCTGCATGGCAATCGACGATTCTTCTGGTCCCGCGCGCCCGCCGGGACCGGGGGGTGGTTCGGGTCGATCTGGCGGTTCGGGTCGTTCCGGCAGCTCAGGCGGTTCTGGGCGTTCGGGGCGCCCCCAGTTCTCGGGGCGAACGGGTGATGCAGGTCGTCCGGAGGGCGGTTCGGGTCGTTCAGGCAGCTCAGGCGGCTCGAGGCGTTCGGGGCAGTCGGGGCGTTCGGGGCAGTCGGGGAGTTCGGGTCGTGCGGGCGGTGCGCCGAGGCGTCCGACTGGAGGGCCGTCAGACCGCCCACCACGGAGGACGACGGAGGGCTCGTCCGGTCGCCGCGACGGCCCTCCTCGGCGGGACGACGGTCGCGGTGGCGATGCGGGAAGGGATCGGCGGGTCGCGGCGGGTGACACCGGCAGGGGCAGTGACCGCGGCCCGGTGCGAGGTCGTGGTCAGAGATCCGGTGCCGCCGGACGCCCCGAGCGGGGGGGACGGCCTTCGGGCGGTGCCCCCCGCTCGGACAAGAGTGCCGGGTCGGGCCCCGGGCGCCCCGGTAAGCCGGCAGGTCAAAAGGGACGCGGGCGACCGTCGTCCGGCGGGCAGTCCGGTTGGGGTGAGCGGAGCTCCCGACCCCCGGTCGTCCGCAAAGGGTGGGGGAGCGTCGCCCGACGCGGTGCGAGTACCGTCCGCGGTGGTGACGAGGGCCGTGGGCCGGATGCCGACACCCCCGAGGGCCGGCGGCGCTCCCGGACCCGCACTGACGAGTTCGTACCCGAGCAATGGGTCAGGACCGACGAACGTCGGGGTCCGCGTGGCGCCAGATCGGAGCCGCTGCGACCACCCGCACACCGGTCGGTCCAGCCCCCGGCCGCCCTCCCACCGGACATCGCCAACGAGCTGGCCTCCGCGGCCGGACCGGACTGGAACCATCTGCGCGACCGGGTCAGCGAGCGGATGGCGGCGGGAATCGGGGCCTACGAGCGGGAGCGATACCGGGACGCGGCCCGCATCCTGAAGACGGTGGTGGACGCCGTCCCCAACTCGCCGTCGGCTCGTGAGCTCCTGGGCCTCAGCCAGTACCACCAGGCCTACTGGAAAGCCGCGCTTCCCAATCTGGAGGCATTCGCCGCCCTCACCGGATCGGTCGACCAGCATCCGGTCCGGATGGACTGCCATCGAGCCCTCGGACGCCCGAAGCGGGTGGAGGCGCTCTTCGAGGAGCTGCGCCGTGGATCCCCGGATCCCGAGGTGCTGTCCGAGGGCCGGCTGGTGCTGGCCGGCACCCGTGCCGACAACGGTGACCTCGAGGGCGCGGTCGCCCTGCTGGTGGAGGCGGGTGCGGGTCGCCTGGTCCGCAATCCGGCCGAACGCCACCTCCGGCAGTGGTACGTGCTCGGCGACTTGATGGAGCGGTCCGGTGACCTGGCCAAGGCGCGGGAGCTGTTCCTCCGGGTGCGGGCGGCCGATCCGGACGCCTACGACGTCGCCGACCGGCTCGAGTCCCTCGGTCCGCCGACCAAGGCGAGGCGCACTCCGAACCGGCCTCGCGGTGGCCGTTAGGCTGGGCGGCATGAACCTCGAACAGCTACTCGGCGACGAGGCGGACTCGCTGCTCAACCACGAGGCGAAGGCGTTCCCCTCCGAGCACCTCGTCCTACCCGGGCCGGACCATCTCGATCGTGTCTTCATGGACTCGGACCGCTCGGCCACCGTGCTCCGCAACCTGGGGTTGGTGTACAACACCGGCCGGTTGGGCGGAACGGGCTACCTGTCGATCCTCCCCGTTGACCAGGGCATCGAGCACTCGGCGGCGGCGAGCTTCGCAAAGTTCCCCGCGTACTTCGATCCGGCCAACCTGTGCGAGCTCGCCATCGCGGCGGACTGCAACGCCATCGCCACCACGCTCGGCGGCCTCGGCATCGTGTCGCGGCGCTACGCGCACAAGATCCCCTTCATCGTGAAGCTCAACCACAACGACTTCCTCAACTACCCGAATACCTACGACCAGATCATGTTCGCAGGCGTGGGTCAGGCCGCTGACCTGGGTGCCGTCGGCGTCGGGGCGACCATCTATTTCGGTTCGGAGGAGGCTGACCGCCAGATCGTCGAGGTGTCCAGAGCGTTCGCCGAAGCGCACCGGCTGGGCATGTTCACCGTCCTGTGGTGCTATCTGCGGAATTCGGCATTCAAACAAGGCGACACGGACTACCACCTGTCCGCCGATCTGACGGGCCAGGCGAATCACCTCGGCGTGACCATCGAAGCGGACATCATCAAGCAGAAGCAGCCCGAGAACAACGGTGGCTACAACGCACTCCACTTCGGCAAGACCGACCCCCTCGTGTACAGCCAGCTGACCACCGACCATCCGATCGATCTGACCCGCTGGCAGGTGGTCAACTGCTATGCCGGCCGGATCCCTCTCATCAACTCGGGCGGCGAGTCGAAGGGCGCCGACGACCTCGCCCAGGCGGTGCGCACCGCGGTGATCAATAAGCGCGCCGGAGGGTCGGGGCTCATCGTCGGCCGGAAGGCCTTCCAGCGGCCGACCGACGAAGGGGCCGAGTTGATCCACGCCATCCAGGACGTGTACCTCGACCCGGCGGTCACCGTCGCCTGACCAGCCGGTCTCGCTGCTCGTCGGTGTTCGGGGCGCCCGTGGCGAGGAGCGGCTTCTGTGGGCCCGCGCCGTCACGGTGTCGGGCTGCAGGTCGCACCCGCCCTCGGGTGACCCCTCCGGTCCCGTCAGAGAGCGGGGCCCCGACAGACATGCAGGTGGGTCACGGTCCTGGCCGCGGGTGCGGGCGCCGGTAGACTGATCTCGAAACATTCCCGACACAGGGCGTTCACCCGGGCGAACGCCGACGAACGACAGCTCCGAGTAGATCACCGGGGACTGAGCGCGGTACAGCAGCACGAAGAGGAGCAAGGTGTCCGACACCACCCATCACGAAGCCCCCCACCTCTTGGACCGAGTGGTCATTCGCTTCGCCGGTGACTCGGGTGACGGCATGCAGCTGGCCGGCGACCGATTCACCAACACCTCGGCGCTCCTCGGGAACGACCTCGCCACCTTCCCCGACTTCCCGGCCGAGATCCGGGCGCCCGCCGGGACCCTGGCCGGAGTGTCGGCGTTCCAGGTCCATATCTCCGATCACACCATCTCGACGCCCGGTGATTCGCCCAACGTGCTCGTGGCGATGAACCCCGCCGCCCTCAGGGCCAACATCGAGTCGCTGCCCAAAGGGGCGACGCTCATCGTCAACGTGGACGCCTTCGAGGACCGGAACCTGGCCAAGGCGGGGTATGCGACGAATCCACTGGCCGACGGCTCGCTGTCGGCGTACACCGTCTACGAGGTGCCGATGACCTCGATCACCACCGAGGTGTCCCGTGACGCCGGCGTGAAGCCCCGCGACGCGGAGCGCTCCAAGAACTTTTTCGCCCTCGGTCTGATCAGCTGGCTCTACACCCGTCCGACCGAGGCGACGGTCCAGTGGATCACGGAGAGGTACGCCGGAAAACCGCTGGTCATGGAGGCGAACCTGAGGGCGTTCAAGGCGGGCTTCCACTTCGGCGAGACGGCCGAACTGTTCGAGTCGTCCTATCAGGTCAAGCCGGCCGTGCTGGCTCCCGGTGAGTACGTGAACGTCACGGGGAACACCGCCACGGCGTGGGGCCTGATCGCCGCGGCCACCCGGAGCGGGCTGCCCCTGTTCCTCGGTACCTATCCGATCACGCCGGCGTCGGACATCCTCCACGAGCTGTCGAAGCACAAGCAGTTCGGGGTGAGGACGTTCCAGGCCGAGGACGAGATCTCGGGTATCGGCGCCGCGCTCGGTGCGGCCTTCGGGGGTGCGCTGGGTGTAACCACGACCTCCGGCCCCGGCATCGACCTCAAGTCGGAGACCATGGGTCTGGCCATCAGCCTCGAGCTCCCGCTGATCATCATCGACATCCAGCGTGGTGGGCCGTCGACCGGGCTCCCGACGAAGACCGAGCAGGCCGACCTGCTCCACGCCATGTACGGCAGGCACGGCGAGGCGCCACTCCCCATCGTGGCGGCCAAGACCCCGTCCCACTGCTTCGAGGCGACGGTCGAGGCCGTCCGCCTGGCCGTGAAGTACCGCACCCCGGTGATGCTGCTCTCTGACGGCTACCTGGCCAATGGCACCGAACCATGGAAGCTCCCCGACCTGGAGGACCTCCCCGAGATCGATCCGGGCTTCGCCACCGAGCCCAATCACACCGACGCGGAGGGGAACGAGTCCTTCTGGCCCTACCTCCGTGATCCCGAGACCCTGGCCCGTCCGTGGGCACCTCCTGGGGTCTCGGGCCTCGAGCACAGGATCGGTGGTCTCGAGAAGTCCGATGGTGCCGGCAACGTCGCCTACGACGGTCCCAACCACGAACGGATGACCCGACTGCGAGCGGCCAAGATCGCCGGGATCGCGCACGACATCCCGCCGACCGACCTCGACCACGAGGACGGCGCTGAGGTCCTCGTCATCGGCTGGGGCTCGACCTATGGCGCCATCGCCGCCGGCGTGCAACGCGTCCGGGCCCGGGGGCACAAGGTGGCCCAGGCCCACCTGGTCCACCTCAATCCGTTCCCTGCTGACCTCGGTGAAGTGCTGAGCCGCTACAAGCGGGTGCTGGTACCCGAGGTCAACCTCGGACAGCTGAGCCGCCTGCTCCACGCCGAATTCCTGGTGGACGCCATCTCGTTCACCCAGGTGCAGGGCATTCCGTTCCGGGCGGCGGCCATGGAGGCCGCCATCCTCCACCAGATCGACGGAGCGGACGACAAGGGTGTGTCGCCGAGCGACGCCACCACCAACGGAGACGGCACCACCGGTGCCGTCTCCACCACCGGAAAGGTCTCCGACCGATGACCGACCTGGCCGACGCTGAGCCGACCTCCGTGCCGGTGCCGCTGACCACCCGGAAGGACTGGTCGTCCGACCAGGAGGTGCGATGGTGCCCCGGCTGCGGTGACTACTCCATCCTCGCTGCCGTGCAGATGCTGATGCCCGATCTCGGAGTGCGGAGGGAGAGCACCGTGTTCCTGTCGGGGATCGGGTGCGCCGCCCGTTTCCCCTACTACATGAACACCTACGGAATGCACTCGATCCACGGCCGGGCCCCGGCCATCGCCACGGGCCTGGCCACCACCCGCCCCGACCTCGACGTGTGGGTCGTCACCGGTGACGGTGATGCGCTCTCCATCGGCGGGAACCATCTCATCCATGCGCTCCGCCGCAACGTGAACATCACCATTCTGTTGTTCAACAATCAGATCTACGGTCTCACCAAGGGCCAGTACTCGCCCACCTCCGAGGTCCACAAGGTCACGAAGTCCACGCCCTTCGGTTCGCTCGAGCAGCCGTTCAACCCACTGAGCCTGGCGTTGGGCGCCGAGGCCGGATTCGTGGCCCGGACGCACGATATGGACCGCAAGCACATGATGGAGACCTTCCGCCGAGCCCACGCCCACAAAGGGGCGTCGTTCGTGGAGATCTACCAGAACTGCAACGTCTTCAACGACGGGGCGTTCGAGCAGATCACGGGCAAGGACCATCGGGCCGACATGCTCATCCCGCTGGTCCACGGCGAACCCATCCGTTTCGGGCCCGAGGGGGAGCACGGCGTCCTGCTCCGGCGGGACGGCTCGGTGGAGGTGGTGGAGGTGGCAGACGTGGGTGAGGACGCGTTACTGGTCCATGACGAACACCGCGACAACCCCGGCCTGGCGTTCCAGCTCAGTCACCTGTCGAGGGGCCCCTACGAGCCGACACCCATCGGCGTCTTTCGGGACGTCGACCGCCCGGAGTACGGGGAGGAGATGGCACGGCAGATCGAGGAGGCCACCGCCCGCCGGGGTCGAGGCGATCTGTACGCACTGCTGCGCTCCGGGTCCTCATGGACCGTGGATTGACTCAGGCGCCGTCCGACCGCAGTGTCCGTGCCCCGGGCCCGAGGTCGGACGGCCCGGCCGCTCGACGCGCCTGAACTCCCGACGTGACCAGGTTCGCGGCCATGCTCCGCAGTGTCAATGTGGGTGGGCGCAACCGGTTGGCCATGGACGGGCTCCGGTCCCTGATGGGTGCCCTGGGATTCGACGATGTGGCCACGTATCTCCAGAGCGGCAACGTCACCTTCGCCGGCACCGGATCGGCGCGGGACGCCGGCGAGGCCATCGAGCGCGCGATCGCCACCGGCCCGGGTCTAGAGGTCCGGGTGCTGGTCCGGACCCGCACCGATCTGGCCGGCGTGCTCAGGGCGACACCGTTCGGCCACCTCGATGTCGACCCGAGGACGCTGCACGTGTCGTTCCTCGATGTCGAGCCCGAGCGGTCGGTGGTCGAGGCCCTGGCCGACCGGGACGGGTCCTTCGGGGCGGACCGCTTCGAGGTCGTCGGCCGGGAGGTCTATCTCCACTGCCCGGGAGGGTACGGGAACACCAAGCTCAATAACGGCTATCTCGAACGATCCCTCGGCGTCACCGCGACCACACGCAACTGGCGGACGGTGGTCGCACTGGCCGAACGGTGCGGAGCTGCCGGGAGCGCCCCTCACACGCCGTTGTAGGTGGCGAAGTCGCCGTCGGCGTTCATCACCATGCAGAAATCGAGGTTCGGGCACGAGACTGACGTGCCGGCGCCCGGGTACTGGGTCCCGACGGGGAGGACCTGTTGGGGGGTCGACCACTCCGTCCCGTTCCACAGCATGACCCATCCGCCGGCGTCGGCCGCCATGCACATCGAAGGGGTCGGGCACGAGATGGAGTCGAGACCGCCGTGGGGGTCGATCGTCTCCACCGGCGACCAGGTGGACTCGTCGTTTCGGTAGCTCAGTCCGGTCCCGTTGACGATGGCGCACAGCGTGCTCGTGGGACAGGCGACGGCCGTCGGGCCGCCAGGCGAGGGGAGTGCGGTGACCCACGGGGTGGGCTCGAGAGACCACGCGTTCCCGTTCCAATCGAGGACGGAGGTTCCGACCACCCCCACGCAGTCCGTGCTGGTCGGGCACGAGACGCCCACCCCCCCGGCCTGGTAGAGGGAGGAGACCGGTGATCCGGGTGACGCCGGCCTACCGAAGGACTGGGTGGTGGACCAGCTGCCGTCACGGTAGGTGAACACGTGGCCCGTGTTGTCCACCACGGCGCAGAACCTGGGTGTGGGGCACGAGACCGAGGCGCTGCGCGAACCGGGGTGGCCGGGACCCGGGTCGGCGGGATTGGCCGCCAGAGGGGGCCCCGGGCTCAACGGGCTTGCCGACGACCAGGTGGTGCCGTCCCCGGTGCTGACGTGGTCCGATCCGTCGACGATCATGCACAGGGGTCCCCCGGTGCAGTCGATCGACGGTAACAGGGGTGCGGTGACCGGTCCGGAGGCCGGGGCGGGGAAGTAGACCGAAGGTGGTGACCACGCGGCACCGTCCCACGAAACCGTCGTGCCGGATCCGTCGGTCTGATTGCTCCCCTGCTGGCCGGCACCGCCTCCCGTGGCGATACAGAAGGTGTCAGACAGGCAGGACAGCGAGGTGAACCCACCTCCCGGTGGGAGCGTGGTGAGGGACTGGGTCCAGCCGGGGGCGGCACTCGGAGGGATCGGTACGGTCGTCGCCACCGCCGAGGGTGCCGTGGAGGCGGTGGTCGAGGTGGAGGTGGAGGTCGAGGGGCCGGACGGGAACCTCGTCGCCGAGGCGTGTCCGATCTTGGCCCCCGGTGCCGATGTTCCCGATGAGCACGCGCTCAACAGGACGGCGAGGACGGCGAGGGAAACGGGCAGGATCGATCGTCTCTTCGCCACCTGCCTCCCTTGCCTGGCCCGCTGCTCTTCGACCGTGCCGGTGGTCGCACAAGGTTAACGGGTGTCAAGACGAGGGTGGCGCCACCCCGACCGGGTTCGTCCGGTCTCCCTTGGGCCCACCGGGTCGGTTGAGGCCGGGCACGGGCCGGTCGCCGGGTCCGACGGCTCAGGTGGCGAGTGTCCGGAAGACCATGCCGGTTCGTGGCTTGGGGTGGAAATAGGTGGTCTTTGGGGGCATGCGGCGGCCGGCCCGTGCGAACTCGGCGATCTGGTCGACCGTGACGGGTCTCATGAGGATCACCGCCTGGGCCGTTTCGGTCGCCACGGCCTCGACGGCCCTCGGCCAGGTGTTGAAGAACTCGAGTTCGTGATCGGGGAGTTCGGCGAGCACCAGCGCCACCATCGAGGAGTCGAGGTTGGCTCCCGCCGCCTCCGCCGTCCCGTCCTTGGGTGAGAGCAGCCAGGCGCCCGAGGGCATGACGAGGGCCAGCGCTCTGGACTGGCCGAGGGCGGAGGTCGTCCGCTCGTCGAAATCGCCGGCCCGGGTGACGTCGAACCACGAGGAGAACCCGTCGACCAGATCGAGCCCGTCGGGGAGGCCGGACAGGGCGCGGTGGATGGGACCGACCTCCAGCTGCTCGGAGGACAGCTCCACGATCAGGCCCATGACCAGGTCGGATCCGGTGGGAGCGGTGCCGTTGGTCGCCTCGCGACGGTAGGTGAGCGCCGTCTCGTAGCGGTGGTGGCCGTCGGCGACCACCACCGGGGAGGCTGCCACGGCGTCGGTGACCTTGCCGATGACCAACGGGTCGTCGACGACCCAGAGTTCATGGCGCACCCCGTCCCGGTCGGTGGCGATGGCATCGGCGCCGTCCTCGCGCACGAACAGCCCGGTCAGTCCCTCGGTCAGGGACAGGCCCCAGATGGGCGAGAGGTTGGCCTTTGTCGCCCGTAGCAGCTCGAGACGGTCGCTTTTCGCTTTGGGCAGTGTCTGCTCGTGGGGGAGGATCGAAGCGGTGCTGGCGTCGTCGAGCCCGAGTGCACCGATGACCCCGTTGGTGGCGTGCCCACCGGGCGACGTCATCCGATAGGCGTAGAACGAGGGATTCGGATCTCGTTCGAGGACTCCCTCCTCCTGCCAGCGTTCCAACTGCTGGGCAGCGTGGGCGTAGCGGTCCAGCCCGGCCCGGTTGTCCGGCTCTGGGAGCTCGACCCGGACCGCATTGGCGCTGTGCAGGCCGGCCAGCTCGGCACGCTCCTCGGGCTCGATCACGTCGTAGGGGGGGGCGACGACCATCGACAGGTCCACCCGTGCCGAGTCGTACCGGAGCCCTGCGAACGGTTCGAATCGTGGCATGGCCCTTGCGTAGCACATCGGATCGCGGCCACTGGCGCTCCCGCGGCCACCGGCCCGTCAGCGGTCCTCCGACAATCGGGCCCCGCACTGACTCAGGACTTGGAGGCGAGGCGAGCTCGACCCCGAGGGCATGGTCGGCCCGGCCGGGCCCGGTCCCGTCGGTCCGCTCAGGTGTAGCTGGCAATGAGATTGGCCAGCGCCTCGGCCCCCGCCGGCTCGAGATGGACCTGGTCCGGTGTGAACCATTCCGGGTGGCCGGTGGAGACCGCATTCCAGTTGGCCAGCACGGCGACGCCCGGATAGCGGGCCACGCCGGCCGCCAGTACCGCGTTGTCCTCGGCTTCCCAGGAGCGGGGCACGTTGATGTTGACGAACACCACCCGCGCCACCCCCGCCGCGGCCTGCATCATGGCGTCGAAGTCGGGGGAAGTGACCGTCCCGTTGGTGCCGAGCTCCACGACCAGGACGTTGCCGAGCGTGCCGGCCGCCCGATCAGCCTGGACGACGCTGATGCCCGTCTCGAACTGGCGGCTGACCATGCCGTTCACCTGGACCCCGGGCACGTCGGCCTCGAGGTCGGACTGGATGTCGATCATGATCGAATCGCCCACCGCCGTCACCGGGCCCGCCACCGGCCCGGGTCCACCGGACGTGGTCGACGTGGTCGATGTGGCCGGCGCGACCTGGGCGCCGACCAGGCCCGACGTCGTCGGTGGGATGGACCCTGCCACGGGGTCCGGTGTGCTCGGCACGGTGGACTGCCCGGTGTCGTCATTGGGCCTACCCGGGCGAGGGCTCACCGCCGCCGTGGCGCCCGCCAGATGGTCGGAGACCGTCCCGGTGGCCGACGTCTCGTCCTCGAGGTGGCGGACGAGGGCGACGGCGAACAGGGCCACGAGGACGGCAACGAGCGCGATGCCAATGATCCAGTCGCTACGGGAGAGCTTCACCATCCCCCCCAGTTTTACCTGTTCGGGCGCGTGAAAGCGGGAGCCACCGGCACCGGCGGGCCCGCCGCACCCCCTTTCGGAGCCGACGGGTGGCTCAGGCCGATCTGGCGCAGTGGTTCGGCGTCCACCCCACCCTGCTCGTAGACTCGCTTGGGTGAAGGATGTTGGCGTGGATACCAGGCGGGACGAGAGCGACCGCCCGGGGCCGACCAAATCGGGCATGTCGGCCGGGCCGGGGGTGCCGGCCGATCCCGGCCAGCCCGGGGTGGTCGAGCCGGTCGAAGCATCCGAACCGGGGCTGGACCGGATCCTCACCGCGCCCAACCTCATCACCCTGGTCCGACTGGCCTGCATCCCGCTGTTCGTCTGGCTTCTGTTCGGGGCCGAGCGACAGACCGCCGCCGCCGTCCTCCTGGCCGTTCTCGGTGCCACCGACTGGGTCGACGGCTTCGTCGCCCGCCGCTACCACCAGGTCTCGACCCTCGGGAAGGTGCTGGACCCGGTGGCCGACCGGGTCCTGGTGGTCACTGCGGTCATCGCCATCATCGTGTACGGGGCGGTTCCGGTCTGGTTCGGGGTGGCGACCCTGGCCCGCGAGGTCGTCGTGTCCGGAGCCGTGCTCCTCCTCGCCTCGTTGGGAGCGTCACGGATCGACGTCCTCTGGGTGGGCAAGGCCGGGACCTTCGCGCTGATGTTCGCCTACCCGACGTTCCTCATCAGCGACGGGACCGCCGCCTGGCAGGAGCCCCTACGCGTGATCGCCTGGGTGACCGGCGTCATCGGTCTGACCCTGGCCTGGGTGGCCGCTGCGTCCTACGTGCCAGTCGCCCGCAGGGCACTGATAGACGGACGACGGGCCCGCAAAGAAGGGAAAGCCACGTGAAGGCGGTGATCATGGCCGGGGGTGAGGGCACGAGGTTGCGCCCCCTCACGTCCAACCAACCCAAGCCCATGCTGCCCATGGCCAACATCCCGATGATGGAGCACGTGGTCAATCTCCTGCGCCAGCACGGCTTCGAGGACATCGTGGTCACGGTGGCCTTCATGGCCAACGCCATCCGCACCTACTTCGGAGACGGCTCCGAGTTCGGGGTGCGGATGGTCTACGCCACCGAGTCCACCCCGCTGGGCACGGCCGGATCGGTGCGCAACGCCCGGGACGAACTGGGCGAGACCTTCCTCGTGATCTCGGGGGACGTACTGACCGACATCGACCTGACCGAGGTGGTGGCCTTCCACAACGAGCGCGGGGGGCTGGCCACCTTGGCCCTGAAGGCTGTCGACAACCCCCTGGAGTTCGGCATCGTCATCACCAACGAGGACGGGTCGATCGAGCGTTTCCTCGAGAAGCCCACCTGGGGCCAGGTGTTCAGTGACACCATCAACACCGGGATCTACGTCCTCGAGCCCGAGATCTTCGACTTCATCCCCGAGGACCGGCCGGTCGACTTCTCGGGTGAGTCGTTCCCCGAGGCGCTGGCCGCCGGCAAGTCCCTGTTCGGCTACGTCGCCGACGGGTACTGGGAGGACGTGGGCACGCTCGAGGCCTACCTTAAGTCCCACCAGGACATCCTCGACCAGCTGGTCCAGGTGGACATCAGCGGGTTCGAGCTGCGCCCCCGGGTGTGGCTGGGCAAGGGGGCCGAAATCGACCCCACCGTCGTCATCGAGGGGCCGGCCGTGATCGGGGACAACTGCGTGATCGGACCCGGAGCGCGCCTCGGTCGGTACTGCACCCTGGGCCGGAACATCCGCATCGGCGACAACGCGGTGATCCAGCGCTCGGTGGTGCATGACAACACCTACCTCGGCTCCGGTGTCCGCATCGACGGCAGCGTGCTCGGCCGGGGCTCGGACCTGCGCTCGGGCGTGCGGTGTGAGGAGGGATCGGTGCTCGGGGACGAGTGCCTGGTGGGCGCACACGCCGAGATCAAGGCGGGCGTCAAGATCTATCCGTTCAAGACGGTCGAGGCCGGAGCCACGGTCAACTCGTCCATCGTGTGGGAGTCGATGGGCCCCCGGTCACTATTCGGTCGTGACGGGGTGCGCGGCCTGGCCAACGTCGACATCAGCCCCGAGTTGGCCGTCCGCCTGTCCATGGCCTGGGCCTCCACCTTCGAGAAGGGGGCGACCATCACGACGTCTCGGGACACCAGCCGGGCCGCCCGGGTGCTGAAGCGGGCCGTCATGGTCGGGTGCAACGCGGCCGGCATCAACGTCGACGACCTCGAGGCGGCCACGGTTCCCGTCACCCGGTTCCAGGTCACCTCGTCGTCGAGCATGGCCGGCGTCACCGTGCGTCTCGCCCCCGACGATCCCCAGTCGGTGGTGCTCCGGTTCTTCGACAAGGACGGGATCGACGTCGACGAGACCACCCAGCGCAGGATCGAGCGGCTGTATCACCGCGAGGATTTCCGGCGGGTGTTGGCCCGTGAGATCGGTGACATCGGTTTCCCTCCCAGATCACTCGAGTACTACACGGCCGCGCTCATCAACTCGGTGGATCTCTCCACCGCCCGCAAGGCCGACCTCAAGCTGGTGCTCGACTACTCGTTCGGGACCACCAGCTTCGTCATGCCCAACCTCCTGGCCAAGCTCGAGGCGGAGGTGCTGGTGGTCAATCCCTACGCCAACACCGCGGGCGTGCTGACCTTCGACCGCCACGCCAGCGCTTCCCGGGTCTCCGACCTGGTGCGGGCGTCGGGGGCCCACCTGGGGGCCGTGCTCGACCCGGGGGGCGAGCACGTGGCCTTCGTCGACGACCTGGGCCACCCGCTCAGCGACGACGAGGCCCTTCTCGTCCTCCTCACCCTGGTCACTGAGGCCCACCCGGGTGCCGCCGTGGCCCTCCCGGTGGCGGCCAGCAGCGCGGCGGAGGAGATCTGCCGGAAGGCCGGATCGGAGATCATCTGGACCAAGCTGTCGACATCGCACCTGATGGAGGTGGCCCGTTCCGAGGATGTGGTGCTGGCGGCGAGCCAGTCCGGAGGGTTCATCTTTCCGGCGTTCCTGCCCGCCTACGACGCCGCCGCCACCCTCGTGAATCTGCTGACCCTGCTCACCACCACCGGTCGCAAACTCTCCGAGGTGCTGGCCGGACTGCCCGCCGTCCACATCGCCCACCAGGCGGTGCACACGCCGTGGGACCAGAAGGGGATGGTCATGCGGACGTTGGTGGAGCGCTCCCACGGTCGTGACCTGGTCCTGGTCGACGGGGTCAAGGTGCTCGAGGAGGACGGCTGGGCCCTGGTCCTTCCCGATCCCGAGGAACCCGTCACCCACGTGTGGGCCGAGGGTTCGAGCGACGCGCAAGCCGAGAGCCGCGCCAACGAGTACGCCGTGCGTCTGGAACAACTGCTGCGCTGAGGTCCCGGCCGCGCGTGGTCTGCGACCTCGCGGCCCGTCGGCACCGCCCCCGGCCGTCAGGTATGGTCCGCTCCTATGAACGTGCCGGAAGAATTGCGCTACTCGAGCGACCACGAGTGGGCCCGTCCCGAAGGTGACCGGATCAGGGTCGGCATCACCGACTACGCACAGGATGCACTCGGTGATGTGGTGTTCGTGGATCTCCCGCAGTCGGGCCTGGTGGTCGAGCCGGGAGGGCTCCTCGGTGAGGTCGAGTCGACCAAGTCGGTGTCCGAGATCTACGCCCCCGTCGCCGGTGAGGTCGTGGAGGTCAACACGGCACTGGTGGAGGCGCCCGAACACCTCAACGCTGACCCTTATGGTGAGGGTTGGATCTGTGTCATCGTCCCGTCCGATCCCTCCTCGGTGGAGGGCCTGCTCGACCCGAGCGGCTACCGCCAACTGACTGACGGTTGACCGACACCCTGCGGCGATCGGGCCTTGGGAGCCGAGGGATGGGAGCGGCTACCGTGATAGGCGTGTTCTGTCCCAACTGCGGTCACCGAAATCCGACAGGGGTCAACTTCTGCTCTTCCTGCGGGGCCTCGTTGGTGACGGTGGCCCCCGACACGTCGGTATCGGTGAACCCGGTCGAGGATCACGGTGACCCTGATGATGAGCCTGCCGTCGGGCTGCTCGAACTGCCGCGCGGGGTGCGGATGCTGGTGGTCAAGCGCGGCGCGGACGTGGGGGCCCGATTCACCCTCGACTCGGGCATCGTGCGGGTCGGTCGCCACCCCGAGAGCGACGTCTTCCTCGACGACATCACCGTGTCGCGCCGGCACGCAGAGTTCGTGACCCGGGACCAGGTCACGACGGTCCGGGACGTGGGGTCGCTCAACGGGACCTACGTGAACCGGAGCCGGATCGACGAGACCCGCCTGTCCAGCGGTGACGAGGTGCAGATCGGCAAATTCAAGCTCGTCTACCTCGTGGCGACCGGCGAATGAGTACGGAGACCCTTCCGCTGGTTGCCCGCGGAGAGGGCCGATGAGCTCGCGCTCCTACCTGTCCATCGGTGACGTCCTCACCCTGCTCAGGCAGGAGTTTCCCGATGTGACCATCTCCAAGATCCGATTCCTCGAGAGCCAGGGGCTGGTCAACCCCGAACGGACGCCGTCGGGGTACCGGAAGTTCTACGAGCACGACGTGGAGCGGCTGCGCTGGGTGCTACGCCAGCAGCGTGAGCATTTCCTGCCCCTCAAGGTGATCAAGGACCGCCTGGACGACGAGGCCGACAGCGAGTCCTCCCCGACGCACCCGGCTCCCGCCGAGGCCCCGGGTGTCCCGGCGTCCGGAGAACCCGTCCTGGTCGGCCGGCTGGCCACGGCGGAGTCGGCCGAGGCCGCCTCGGGTGAGGGCCGGCGGACCGTGGCTCAGGGCGGGGGACCCACGCTCCCGGGGATCGAGTCGGGGATGTCGGCCAGTAACGGCGGTCCGGCGAACGCCCCGAGGCCGTCGACCACCCACACGGTCGACCCCGACGCGACGCACCGACGCACCGCCGTCGCACCCCTTGCCCCCGTCAAGGAGCATCCGCCCACGGCGGCGGTCGGGGCCGACGAGGCCCAGGGGGGCGCGCCCTCCGTCCCGACCGCGGGGCCGGCGGTCCGGCAGCGGTCACGCGCCTCGGGCGACTCACCTCCCCGTCCCGTGGCCCGGTCTCCCCGGTCGGGCCCGGCACCGACGCCGGGTGGCTCACCATCCGTGGGTGCCCCTGCGGCAGGCCCCATCGTCCCGGTTGTCGAGGACACGGCCGCCGCCGGTCCTGCTGCCGGTGGAAGCGGGGCGCACCCCGGCCCGACGACGCCGGCCCGGGATGGCGGGACGTCCGCCACGCCCAGGGCGGCCACCGGCCGGGGGAAGGGGCACCGACCGACCCCCTCGGCGGCAGCGTCGGCATCGGAGGGAGAGGTCCCGGCCGGCGCGAGCATGTCGATCCAGGAACTCTCGGAGGCTTCGGCTCTGGACGTGGGCGTTCTCGAACAGCTCTGCGACTTCGGACTGTTGGCCGGCACCAGGGTGGCCGGGCAGCTCTACTTCGATGACGAGGCCTTGGCCGTGGCCAACCTGGCGGCGGGCTTCGCCCGATTCGGTGTCGAGCCCCGCCATCTACGCCTCTACAAGAACGCCGCCGACCGTGAGGCGGGCTTCGTCGAGCAGATCGTGATTCCCCTGGTCAGACAACGGAATCCGGAAGCCAGGGTCCGCGCCCGTGAGACGGTCGACGAATTGGCGACACTCGGCCAGCAGTTGCGCGCCTCCCTGCTCCGCACCGCGCTCGGCAACCTGCTCGATCCCTGAGGCCCGATCCATGGATCGCTGGACCGGCCATCGGATCCGAAGCCGTGGAGCCACGTCGCCGTCGGTCGGACGTCAATTCGGCCCAATTCCCTGATCGCACTCCGCCTCGCCGGCGAGTAAGTTTGGGGCCATGGTCGAGGTGAGGCTGCGGGCAGTGCGAGTGGACCTCCAGTCCAATACGCCCGTGCTGCTGCTGCAGGAGTCCGAGGGACTGGGTCGCACGCTCCCGATCTTCATCGGAGCGCCCGAGGCCACCGCCATAGCGTTCGCCCTGCAGGGGATGGACACGCCCCGTCCGATGACCCACGATCTCATTCGGGATCTCCTCGACGCGCTGGGCACCAACGTGATCCGTGTGGTCATCACCGAGCTGCGGACGGCCACGTACTTCGCCGAGATCGTCCTTCGCCAGGGGGAGCGGGAGCTGCCCGTTTCGTCGCGACCCTCCGATGCCGTGGCCGTTGCCGTCCGCACCGGTACGCCGTTGTTCGTGGCCGATGATCTCATGGACAACGAGGGGATCATGCTGGCCGTCGACGAGGAGGACGAGGAGTCAGAGGTCGACGACGAAGGGTCGAATCCGGAGGAGATCGTCGGTGAGTTCCGGACCTTCCTCGACTCCATCCGACCCGAGGACTTCTCCTCCTGAGCGCGTCCCCACCTGAACGCGACCGCGGTCGTCCGTCAGCGAGACTCACGTTCCGGCCTCGACGGGTCGTGACCCTGGCCGCATTGGTGGCCTGCATGACGGGGGGTGGAGCGGTGCTCGGTGCCTGTTCGTCGAACTCGTCGACACCGACGACCAAGCCGACGACGACCACCAGGTCACCCACCTCCACGGCGTCAACCGCGTCGAGCGCGTCCAGCACCCCGCCCGGTTCGACTACGTCGACCTCCTCCCCGCCGACCACCGCCGGCCAGGTCCGGTGCGCCACGGCCGCGCTGGCCGGCACAGTCGCCGGCACGAGCGGGGCGGCCGGCACCATCGAGGTCACCGTGGGCCTGAAGAGCACCGCTGCGACCCCGTGCGTCCTCGGCGGGTATCCGGGGCTGCAGATGCTGAGCTCGTCGGGGACCGCGCTGGCGACCTTGGTGGTCCGCAAGGGAACCTACAGCTTCACGTCGATGGCACCCACCACGGTTGCGCTCACCACCGGGCAGTCCGTCTACTTCAACATCGGGTATTCCGACGTGCCGGCGGGGAACGAGCCGTCCTGCCCGACGTCGGGCTCCCTCGAGGTGACACCGCCGAACGCCACCGACCACCTGGTCATCGCCGCGGCGTTGGCCCCGTGCGACGGAGGGACGCTGACCGTGTCGCCCGTCTTCGCCTCGACCGGCGCCAACAGCCAGACTACGGCACCGCCGGGGGGCTGAGCCCCCGCGGCATCAAGAACCGGGATCGACGAGGATCCGGCCTCGGGCACCACCGGCGAGTACGCGGTCGAGGGCCGGAGCGAGTCCCTCCAGCCCGACCTGGTCGTCGACCATCCGGTCGAGCAGCTCGGCTGGGTAGGCGGCGGCCAGCGTGTCCCAGACCCGACGCCGTTCCCCGATGGGGGTGAGCACGGTGTCGATCCCGAGGAGCGACGCACCGCGGACGATGAACGGGTAGACCGACGATTCGAACGAGTTCCCGCCGGTGAGGCCGCTCGCCGCCACGGCCGCTCCGTAACGGAGCGTGCGGAGCACGGCGGTGAGTGTGGTCCCACCGACGCAGTCGACGGCCCCGGACCACCGCTCGGTCCCGAGAGTCCGGTCCGGGGCGACCTGCAGGGCGTCGCGGCCGATCACCTCGGCGGCCCCCAGTCCGAGGAGGTAGCCGTGCTCCGACTCCTTGCCGCTGCTCGCCACCACCCGGTAGCCACGGGCGGCCAGCAGCGCCACGGCCATGCTGCCGACGCCGCCCGAAGCTCCTGTGACCAGCACCTCGCCGTCTTCCGGGACGAGGCCATGGTGCTCGAGACGATCGAGTGAGAGGGCGGCGGTGAACCCGGCAGTGCCGATGACAGCCGCCCGGCGGGGAGTCAGGCCGGCCGGGAGCGGGACCACCCAATGGGCCGGCACCCTGGCCAGCTGGGCGAAGCCGCCGTGGTGGGCCACCCCGAGGTCGTAGCCGTGGGCGATCACGGCCTGGCCCACGGGCACCGACCGGTCGGCGCTCGCCACCACGGTGCCCACCAGGTCGACCCCGGGGACGAGGGGCGAGATCCTGGCCACCCGGTTCCCCGGCCGGGTCACCATCGCATCCTTGTAGTTGATGGCCGACCACTCGACGGCGACGACGACGCTCCCGACGCCGAGGGCGTCGAGGGGAAGGGTCCCGACCCCTGTCGTGGGGTTGTCGCCACCGCTCACCACGAAGGCCCGGAATGCCTCGGGAAGGTCCCCGACGTGGCCACCTCCAGCACCGGCCCCGGCCCCCGGTCCCGGTGGCGTCCCGGGCGGGGGGGCCGGCGGTGATCCCGAACCCGGGCCCGAGTGGGATCCCGGTGCCCGACCGGGGGAGGATCCTGAGGGTGGGAGGGATGCGCTCATCGCGGGTACCGTACCGATTTCATGACCCACCAGCCCGCACCGAACGGACAGGACCCGTCCTACGGGTGGTGGCCGTCACCCTGGTCTGTCTCGGCGGTGGCGGCCGGCAAGGTGAGCCGGAGCGGGCTGCAGCGCGACGGCGCCTCGCTCTTCTGGATAGAAAGTAGGCCCGAGCAGGGGGGACGTCAGGTCGTGGTCCGAGCCGGCCCAGGGAAGGCCCCGGTGGACGTCTCGCCGGCGGAGGTCAGCGTGCGTTCCCGGGTCCACGAGTACGGCGGGGGAGCGGCCACCGTGTCGGCCGGGACCCTGTTCTACGTGGACCAGGCCGACCAACGCTGGTACCGCGCCCCGGCGGCGGGGGACGCCGGTGCCCGACCTGTGGCCCTGACCCCCCGACCCACGGACACCTCCGTCGCCGTTCGCTACGCCGACGGCCGCATGACCCCCTCGGGCCGGTGGCTCGTCAGCGTCGAGGAGCGGGTCGCCGGGCAGTCCGGCACCCACCGTCTGGTCGCCGTGTCCACCGATGGCTCCCAGGGGGTCGTCCCGCTGGTCGGCGGGAGCGACTTCGTGGCCGCGCCCCGACCGTCGCCTGACGGGGGTTGGTTGGCCTGGGTCTCGTGGAACCACCCCTCCATGCCCTGGGACAGCTCCGAGGTTCTGGTCGCACCGCTCTCCGAGCAGGACGGCCAGATCCGGCTGGGTGAGCCCGTCCGTGCCGGCCCGACCAGGCCGGGTGGGGCCGACGAGGGTGTCGGGGCGGCCGGCGACCGGTCCGTAGGGCAACCCCGCTGGTGTCGTGACGGGTCTCTGGTCTTCGTGGACGATCGGAGCGGATGGTGGCTCCCGTACCGGGTGGCCCCCGGGCAGCTGGCCGGGGGCCACCGCGGGCCGGTGGCCCTGGTCGACCTGCCCCACGAATTCCACGCTCCGGACTGGGCCCTGGGCCAGTCGACGATCGACGAGCTGGCCGACGGTTCCCTCGTCGGCCGGATGCACGCTGACGGGCGGGACCAGCTGGTTCGTCTGGCTCCGCCGGCGGACGGTGGGGACGGGCCGTGGTCGGTCGAGGTCATCGACCAGCCGTGCGTGACCATCGGCGGTGTCGTGGCGGGACCCCCGGACACCCCCGAGCCGGGCGACTCGTCACCGCAGGCGCAGTGGGTGGCCGTCCTGGGCTCTACGGCCACGGAGGCCCACGCCGTGTTCGAGATCCCCCTGGAGGCGGGGGCGCCGGCCGTGCGCCGCTCGGCCGCACCACTACTGCTCGGTGCCCCCGGGGACGTCGCTCGGGCACGGCCCTTCGAGGTGACAACGCCGAGCGGGCCGGTCCCTGGGCTGTACTTCGCACCGACCAACAGCCGGGTGGAGGAGCACGGGGCACACCCGGGGCCACACGCCCGGCCACCGCTCGTGGTCTTCTGTCACGGCGGCCCGACCGGCGCGGCCGACCCCGGGTTCGATCCGGTGGTCCAGTTCTTCACGAGCCGCGGGTTCGCCGTGGCGTCGGTCGACTATCGGGGGAGCAGCGGTTACGGGAGGGGGTACCGCATCAGCCTCAACGGGCGGTGGGGCGAGGCCGATGTCGACGACTGCGTCGGCTTCGCCGTCGGGCTGGCCGAGGCCGGGCTGGTCGACGGCTCGCGCATGGCCATCCGGGGCACCAGCGCCGGGGGGCTCACCGCCCTCGGCGCACTGGTCCGCTCCGATCGGTTCGCCGGCGGCGTGGCGTGGTACGGCGTCACCGATCTCGAGGCCCTGGCGGTCGACACGCACGACTTCGAGTCCCATTACGTCGATTCCCTCGTCGGCCCGTGGCCCGAGAGCGCCGCCACCTACCGGGATCGGTCGCCGATCCACCAGGCCGAAAAGGTGTCCGGCGCGGTGCTGCTCCTCCAGGGCGCCGACGATCCGGTGGTGCCCGCCGACCAGTCCGAGCGTTTCGCGGCCCTGCTCGACCGGCACGGGATCCCGTGTCGGCTGGAGGTGTTCGACGGGGAGTCCCACGGGTTCCGCCGGGCCGAGACCATCGCCGCCTGTCTCGACGCCGAGCTCGACTTCTACCACTCCGTGTTCAGTGGGGCATAGGCCGATGCCGCCGGACCCGGTGGTACCCTCGACCGTGCCGACCGAGCGCGCGGGGGTGAACGGAACAGCGTCGGCCGCCGGGGCGCGGTGGCGTCGCTATCCGGCCCCGCTGCGCAAATCCCTCTGGTTCCTCGCCCGTCTCTCGCCGGAGTGGAGGGACGCCTTCCTCTACGGCTGCTCCGCCGTGTTCGCCGGTGTCACCGCGGTGGCCATGGGTATCCCCCTGTACCGGCAGTGGGGCCAGCTCGCGGTCGGACCCTACGCGGTGGCCGCCCTGGTCATGGCCGTTGCCGCCTGGAGGTTCGGCCTTCGTCCCCACGAGGTCACCGCTTCCTCGGACGGCCGGCGCGGCCGCACGCGACGCCGCTGGAACGGGGCGCGGGTGGTGGCGTTCCTGATCGTGCTGTTCGGAGCCACCGTGATCCCACTGGCGCTCGAGGTGGTGTGGCGCTCCGACGGCAACGCCGCCCTCCATGTCCAGCCCGAAGTGGTCGTGGTCGAACAAGCCGGGGCGCGCGCCGCCCACGGGAAGAACCCCTACCGGGTCATCGACCGGGACGGCCAGATCCTCGTGCACTCCCACGACGAACCGCTCTACGAGCTCTACTACCCCTACCTCCCCGGCATGGTCGTCTTCGGGCTCTCCAGCGTCTCCAGCGTGGACAAGACCGAAGCTCCGCTGACCGATGCCCGCATCCAGTTCCTGGTGTTCACCGTGGTGGTGAGCGTCCTGGCGCTCAGTCGTATCCGCCCGCCCGGTGACGCACGGGGGCGGTCACTGCAGGCGCTCACCGTTCTTCCGACGGCGGCCCTGCCCCTGGCCACCGGTGGGGACGACATGCCGGTGGTGGCCCTGATGCTGCTCGGCATGGTGGCCGTTCAGCGCCGAAGACCGATCCTTGCCGGCCTGGCCCTCGGTGCGGCGTCGTCACTCAAGTTCACGGCCTGGCCGCTGGTGCTGTTCGCACTCTGGGCGGTGTGGGACCTGAAGGCGCACCGCGCCGCGGGCCGCTACGCCCTGGGCGTGGCCGCCGTGGTAGTCCCGATTGTCCTGCCGTTCGCCGCACGCAACCCCGAGGCGTTCGTCGACAACGTCATCCGCTACCCTCTCGGCCTGGCCGGAGTGTCGTCGCCCGCGGCCAGCGCCCTGCCCGGCCACATCCTGGTGTCGGCCATCCCCGGTTCGCACCGCGCCTACGTGGTGGTGGTGGGCATCATCGGCCTCGCCGTGCTGGCGCGCTTCCTCGTCAGGAAGCCACCCCGTGACGCTGCCCAACTGGCCTCGTTCACCGGGTGGGTCATGCTGATCGCCATCCTCTTGGCCCCCGCCACCCGGGTGGGCTATCTCCTGTACCCGATCAACCTGTTCCTGTGGGCCTGGATGTTCCGACGCTCCGACGACCCGACGGATGCCGTGCCGTTGGCCGCCACGCCCGGTGCCGCCGGTCCCGCCCCGTCGAGGGTCACCCCGTCCGACGGTCAGTTGTTGTCGGGCTGTTCGAAGAGCTCCACCGTAAAGGGCGTCGTTCCCGCCGAGGTGGTCGGGGAGGCCACGATCCCCACTTCCCAGTAGAAGCTGTCACCGCTGCCCTTCTGGGCCAGGACCTCGGTTCCCTGCCCCGAATCGGAGGGACCGACAGAGGTGACGTGCCAGCCCAGCTTGGGCAGAAGGGTGTGGAACAGCGAGACCACCTGGTCTGCCGAGAGGCCGGTGGTGAAGTCGACCGTGCGGTCGAACTGGCCGGCGTTCTGGTCGATGTTGACCGTTCCGGTGACGGTGCTCCCGGCGGGTACGGCGAGG
This sequence comes from uncultured Acidimicrobiales bacterium, assembly GCA_963725395.1. GTDB lineage: Bacteria > Actinomycetota > Acidimicrobiia > Acidimicrobiales > RAAP-2 > Bog-756. Next base: position 31,281 of record CAVRYH010000001.1, read on the forward strand.
GGGCCGAGGATGTCGGCCGGTGGCTGGCCCTCGCCGACGATCGACTTCAATGCCTCGGTGGCCGGCGTGAGATGGACCACGGTCCCGTCGGGGATGGTGATCTGGTGGACGGTCAGCCCGGGAGTGCTGCCGGAGGTGAAGGCGGAGGCCACAAGGCCGACCACCACGATCAGGACGGCGAGGCCCAAGACGATGAACGCCGGGGTCCGCAAGGAGAGAGGCCGGTAGGTGCGATCCTCCGGGTCGACCAGACGGACACCGTCGGGACGCTCGGCGAGGTTCGTCGAACTGCCCGGTGCCGTCGAGTCACCGCGGTCAGGTGGGGGAGATGCGGTGACCATGGATCCTCCATGGTACCGGGGCGTCCACCCGGGCTTCGGCCGCCACGTCCCGCTCGGTCTTCGGCGGAGTCACCGCCAGGTGTCCACCGCTCCGGGCGCGGGGCCGGGTGCGCCCGACTCCCCGTCCGTTGCTGTCGCCCTGGGGAGGAGAGGCGCGGGATCGTCGAGCGATTCGGCAACCCGGGTCGACACCAGCGCGGCCCCCACCGTGACGGCGAGGATGCCCCAACGGCGACGACGGGGGAGGTGGGAGAAGGCCAGCACCGTGGCCAGGGCGTCGACCATGTCGGCCACGCCGCCGAGGGCGACCCAGGACCGGGCCTCGTCGTCGGAGACAGCCAGGGCCCGGAGCGCACCCAACCCGAGAGCCAGGTCCCGGCCGCCCATGGTCCGGGCCAGGAGCCGAGCGCCCGGGTCGCCTGCGGGGCCACCGATCCACGGCCGGGCCATCATGGCGGGAGCGGCGATGGCGGTGATGCCGATGCCCACCCTGCCCCAGGCGATCAACTGGGCGGTGTTCCGTGCGGCGGTGCGATCCATGGGCAGCAACCTATCGGGTCGCATTCGGCCGGCCTCCGGGGTGGGCAGGGCCCACGTTCCCGCAGGCAGGCGGCCGGTGACCACCGCCGTTCCCTTCGGCCGAGGCCCGAATACCACTATGAGAAGTCATTAGTTCACATAGAGTGTCATAGCAGTTCATCGGATGTTTACTTTTGCGTCGTGATCATTCACAATGCCCTTGCGTTGACAGGGCAATGGCCCGTCAAGTGGAGGGGTGCCTGATCCAGCATCGGCGGGACGGATCCTGTGAGAAGGGGACGGAGTGGCCGGGCCGAGAGGCCCGGCCACTTTCGCGTCACGGAAGTCGCCGAGGCCCCGTCGGGGTCCCTCACGGTCCTGTCGGTGACGGCGGGCGATCGGACCATCCGAAATGGTCGAGGGGACCGTGGCCCCGGCCGAGATGCCATGACGCGCCGCCGACCAGGGCATGGTGGACGAACAGCTTGGCCGCGTGCACCGCGGTGGCGACATCGGACCCACCGGCGAGGTTGGCCACGACCGCCGCCGACAGCGAGCAGCCCGTTCCGTGCGTGTTGGCCGTGGCCACCCGGGTACCCCGCAGCACAGTGACCTCGGTGCCGTCGAACAAGACGTCCGCCACGTCAGGGGGAACGTTCCCCGCATCGGAGGTCTCGACCCCGGGCAGGTGGCCGCCCTTCACCAACACCCACGCCGGTCCGAGCGCGTGGATGCGTCGGGCGGCGTCCACCATCCCGGCGACGTCCTCCACGGCACCTGGCTCCAAGCCGGCCAGCAACGCGGCCTCCCAAAGGTTCGGCGTGGCCAGCAGGGCGTGGGGGAGGAGGCGGTGCCGGTAGGCGGCGACACCCTCGGCGCCCACCAGTACCCGGCCGGTCGAGGTCACGAGCACCGGATCGACCACCAGCCGGGGCAGGGCGCCAGCGCCGGCTCGGTCGGCCACCACCTGGACGACCCCCACGGTGCCGAGCATCCCGGTCTTGACTGCCGCCACGGCGAAGTCGTCGACGACCGCCGAGATCTGGCTGTCGACCATGGCCGGGGACATCGGGACCGCCTCACGGACCTCGGCCGTGTTCTGGGCGGTGACGACGGTGACCACTGTTGTGGCATAGACGCCGAGGGCGGCCATGGTCTTGACGTCGGCCTGGAGGCCGGCCGCCGCGCCGGAGTCGGAACCGGCGATGGTGAGGGCGACCGGCGGCTGGGCCGGGCCGGGCCGGGGGGGTGGTCGCTCCGCATGGTCGGCTACCGCACGGTCTGACAAGGATGTTCCTTTGCTCGGAGGGTCATGATCACACAGGGCTCGAGCGGGGGCTGCGGTATCCGTGCCTGGCGTACCCGCCGGGGAGGATCCGGTCATCGGCTGGGACCCCGCTCCGGGGTCCGAGGTGTCCCGGACCCCTCCACTACGGCCCCATGGTAGGGGGCCTCCTCCCATCCCCCCCGGCGTCGGTGCTGGACCGGACAGACCATTCCGGGTGGTGCGCCGTGTACAATCTATGGACCACGCATGGGCCAACGTCGTCCCGGGTGGGTAGATCCACTTCCCTCGTTGGAGCGACCCGATGACGCCTCGTGCCGGTCAACAAGAACCCGCCCACCCCCGGACGACGGCCACGCCGGTGGGCCTGGCGCGTCGGCGTCCCGCCCGGGCCGGGGCACCGGCTGCCGGTCGCCGCGCTCCGCTCGCGCCGGCCACAGGGCTCTACGACTCCCGTTTCGAGCACGATGCCTGCGGGGTCGCCTTCGTGGCCGACCTGCACGGACGACCCTCTCACACGCTTGTTCGCCAGGCCATCTCCGCCCTCGAGCACCTCGCCCACCGGGGCGCCACCGGAAGCGAGGAGGACAGCGGGGACGGAGCCGGCATCCTGATGCAGGTCCCCCATGAGTTCTATGGAACCCAAGTGGGGTTCGCCCTCCCGCCGCGTGGCCACTACGCCACGGGGATCGCCTTCCTCTCCCGGGACCCCGAAGAGGCCGCCGGCGCGCGGTCGGCGTTCCAGGCACTCGCCGGTCAAGAGGGCCTCGAGGTGCTCGGCTGGCGCGACGTGCCCGTCGACCACACCACCCTCGGCTCGATCGCCGAGGCGGCGATGCCCTCGTTCCACCAGGTCTTCGTGACGCCGGCGGCCGGGAGCGCCCTGGTCGGGGCCGATCCGGCCCTGGCCGTCGACCGCCTCGCCTTCGTCCTGCGCAAACGGGCGGAGCACGAGATCGACGACTGCTACTTGGCGTCGCTCTCGTCGCGGACTGTGACCTACAAGGGGATGCTCACCTCCCACCAGCTGGCGGAGTTCTTCCCGGACCTCTCCGACGAACGGGTGACGAGCGGCCTGGCCCTCGTCCACTCGCGCTTTTCCACCAACACCTTCCCCTCGTGGCCGCTGGCCCACCCCTACCGGTATCTCGCCCACAACGGTGAGATCAACACGCTGGCCGGCAACCGGAACTGGATGCGGGCCCGGGAGGCGCTGTGCACCTCTGAACTCATCCCCGGACTGGACCGGGCGTTCCCGATCGTGACGCCGGGCCTGAGTGACTCGGCCTCCTTCGACGAGGTGCTCGAGCTCCTCCACCTCGGCGGTCGCTCGTTGCCCCACGCGGTGCTGATGATGATCCCCGAGGCCTGGGAGAACCATCCGACGATGGATCCGGCGCGCCGGGCCTTCTACCGTTACCACGCGTCGCTGATGGAGCCGTGGGACGGCCCGGCCGCGGTGGCGTTCACCGACGGGCGTGTGATCGGTGCCGTGCTCGACCGCAACGGCCTCCGTCCGGCGCGCTACTGGGTCACCGATGACGGACTGGTGGTCCTGGCCAGCGAGGTGGGGGTCGTGGACGTGCCGTCGAAGAAGGTGGTGCGCAAGGGCCGCCTCCAGCCGGGAAGGATGTTCCTGGTCGACACCGAGCAGGGTCGGATCGTCGACGACGACGAGATCAAGGCCGACCTGGCCGCGCAACAGCCCTATCTGCAGTGGCTCGAGGACGGCCAGATCGACCTCGACGACCTCCCGCCCCGAACCATGTTGACGCCCCAGCACGCGTCGGTGGTCGGCCGGCAACGACTGTTCGGCTACACCAACGAGGAGCTGCGCCTCATCCTCCAGCCCATGGCCCGGTCGGGTGCCGAACCGTTGGGCTCGATGGGCACCGACACCCCGATCGCCGTGTTGTCGGACCGGCCCCGGCTGCTCTACGACTATTTCACGCAGCTCTTCGCGCAGGTCACCAACCCCCCGCTCGACGCCATCCGCGAGGAACTGGTCACCTCGTTGCTGTCGACGCTCGGCCCCGAGTCGAACGTCCTCAACCCCACGGCCGAGTCCTGCCGACAGATCGTCCTGCCCATGCCGGTCATCGACAACGACGATCTGGCCAAGTTGCTGTACGTGAACGAGGACGGCAGCACGCCGGGGTTCCGGGCGTTCGCCATCGACGGCCTGTTCGAAGTCGGTGGCGGCGGACCGGCCCTCCGAGAGGCCATCGAGCAGGTGCGGAGCCGGGTCAGCACCGCCATCGCCGAGGGGGCCGACGTCATCGTGTTGTCCGACCGGAACTCCACGGCCGCACTGGCGCCGATCCCGTCGTTGCTCATGGTCGCCGCCGTGCACCACCACCTGGTCCGCCAGAAGACCCGCACCAGGGTCGGCCTGGTCGTGGAGTCGGGCGACGCCCGCGAGGTCCACCACATGGCCCTCCTGAAGGGCTTCGGTGCCGCGGCGATCAACCCGTATCTCGCCTTCGAGACCATCGATGACATGATCGCCTCGGGCACGCTGACCGGGGTGACCCCCCGTCAGGCCCAGAAGAACTACATCAAGGCGGCGTCCAAGGGCATCATCAAGGTGATGTCGAAGATGGGGATCTCGACGGTCGCCTCCTACACCGGCGCCCAGGTGTTCGAGGCGGTGGGCCTGGCCCCCGACGTCGTCGAGGAGTACTTCACCGGCACGGTCTCCCGGATCAGCGGTGTTGGACTCGACGTCCTGGCCGAGGAGGTGGCCTCCCGGCACCGCATGGCCCACCTCGACCGGCCCTCCGAGCTGTCCCACCGCGAGCGGGAGGTGGGGGGCGAGTACCAGTGGCGGCGTGAGGGGGAGCTCCACCTCTTCAACCCGAAGACGGTGTTCAAGCTCCAGCACGCCACCCGTTCCAAGCGCTACGAGGTCTTCAAGGAGTACACGAGGGCGGTCGACGAGCAGTCGGCCCACCTGGCCACCTTGCGCGGACTGATGCGGCTCAACGAGGGTGTGCTTCCCCCGGTCCCCCTCGACGAGGTCGAGCCGGCCGAGGCCATCCTGGCCCGGTTCTCGACCGGTGCCATGTCCTACGGGTCGATCTCGGCCGAGGCCCACGAGGCCCTGGCCATCGCCATGAACCGGCTGGGTGGACGCTCGAACACCGGTGAGGGGGGTGAGGATCCCGACCGCTTCACGAGGGACGCCAACGGTGACCTGCGACGGAGCGCCATCAAGCAGGTGGCGTCGGGTCGGTTCGGGGTGACCTCGGAGTACCTGGTCAACGCCGACGACATCCAGATCAAGATCGCCCAGGGGGCCAAGCCGGGGGAGGGGGGGCAACTCCCGGGGCACAAGGTCTATCCGTGGATCGCCCGGACCCGGTTCTCCACCCCGGGGGTGGGCCTCATCTCTCCGCCTCCGCACCATGACATCTACTCCATCGAGGACATCGCGCAGTTGATCCACGACCTCAAGTCGGCCAACCCGAGGGCACGGATCCACGTGAAGCTGGTGGCCGAGGTCGGCGTGGGCACCGTGGCCGCCGGGGTGGCCAAGGCCCACTCCGACGTCGTGTTGATCTCCGGACACGACGGAGGAACCGGGGCCACGCCGCTCACCTCCCAGAAGCACGCCGGCATCCCCTGGGAGCTCGGTCTGGCCGAGACCCAGCAGACGCTGTTGGCCAACGACCTGCGCGACCGGATCGTGGTCCAGGTCGACGGCCAGATGAAGACCGGGCGGGACGTCATCGTCGGCGCGCTGCTCGGCGCCGAGGAATTCGGCTTTGCCACCGCACCGCTGGTCGTCTCCGGCTGCATCATGATGCGGGTCTGCCACCTCGACACGTGTCCGGTGGGCATCGCCACCCAGAACCCCACGCTGCGGGCCCGCTTCACCGGCACGCCCGAGTTCGTCGAGACCTTCTTCCAGTACATCGCCGAGGAGGTCCGTGAACTCCTGGCCTCCCTGGGCCTGCGTTCGTTGGAGGAGGCCATCGGCCGGGTCGATCTGTTGGACTCGACCCGGGCCGTTGACCACTGGAAGGCGTCCGGCCTCGACCTCTCGCCGATCCTGGCCGAGCCGGACCTGCCCGAAGGAGCGGTGCGCTACTGCGTCAACGAGCAGGACCACGGACTCGAACGGGCGCTCGACCACGCCTTCTTGGACGAGTGCCGGCCGGCCATCGAGTACCTGACCCCGGTCCGGGCGGACGTGGCCGTGTCCAACGTCGACCGGACGGTGGGCACGCTCCTGGGCTACGAGATCACCCGCCGTCACGGAAGCGCGGGCCTTCCCGAGGGCACGATCGACCTCACCTTCCACGGGTCGGCGGGCCAGAGCTTCGGTGCGTTCGTGCCCAAGGGTGTCACCATGCGCCTGGTGGGCGATACCAACGACTATCTGGGCAAGGGGCTCTCGGGTGGGCGCCTCATCGTCCGCCCTCCCGCCGACTCACCGTTCGCCGCCGAGGAGAACATCGTGGCCGGCAATGTCATCCTCTACGGCGCCACCGGAGGCGAGGTCTTCCTCCGGGGACAGGTGGGGGAGAGGTTCTGCGTGCGGAACTCCGGTGCCATCGCCGTCGTCGAGGGTGTGGGCGACCATGCCTGTGAGTACATGACCGGCGGCCGTGTGGTCGTACTCGGGCCGACGGGGCGCAACTTCGGTGCCGGCATGTCGGGCGGGGTGGCCCACGTCTACGATCCCCACGGGCTGCTGGCCGGTGTCTACAACAACGAGATGGTGGACCTGGGACCGCTCTCCCCGGCCGACCGGGTGTGGTTGAAGGACCGGGTGGCGATGCATCGTGACGAGACGGGCTCGGAGGTGGCCGACCAGATCCTGGCCGACTGGATCAGCTCGTCCGAACAGTTCGTCACCGTCATGCCCCGCGACTACCGCAGGGTCCTCGAGGCGACCGAGCTGGCGGTGGCCGAGGGTCGTTCGGTGGAGGTGGCCGTGATGGAGGCCGCCCATGGCTGACCTGACCGGATTCCTCAAGTATGAGCGCCGGCTCCCCTCCAGACGACCGGTGCCTGTGCGCCTGCGCGACTGGAAGGAGGTCTACGAGCCCTTCCCGGAGGAGGAGGCCCGAGACCAGGGTGCCCGGTGCATGGACTGTGGGATCCCCTTCTGCCACGACGGGTGCCCGCTCGGGAACCTGATCCCGGAGTGGAACGACCTCGTCTACCGGGACGAGTGGTCCGAGGCCATCGAACGGCTGCACGCCACCAACAACTTCCCCGAGTTCACCGGGCGGCTGTGCCCGGCCCCCTGCGAGGGGGCCTGCGTGCTGGGCATCAACGACGACCCGGTGACCATCGAGCGCATCGAGTACGAGATCATCGAGCGGGCGTGGTCCGAGGGGTGGGTGGAGCCTCAGCTCCCGAGCCAGTCGACCGGCCGGTCGGTGGCCGTGGTCGGCTCGGGACCGGCCGGTCTCGCCGCGGCCCAGCAGCTGTGCCGAGCCGGACACCGCGTGGTGGTGTTCGAGCGGGCCGAGAAGGCCGGGGGCCTCCTGCGGTACGGCATCCCCGAGTTCAAGATGGAAAAGGCGGTCCTCGACCGGCGCATCGCCCAGATGGCGGCGGAGGGGGTCGAGTTCCGGTGCGGCGTGTCGGTCGGGCAGCCCGATCCCGTGGTGACCGCGGCCGCCGCACCCGGAGCCACCGTGGTCGGCGCCCGCGAGCTGCTCGACGAGTTCGACAGCGTGGTGCTGGCCGGCGGGGCGACCCTACCCCGAGACCTCGAGGTCCCGGGCCGGGAACTCGGAGGCATCTTCAGGGCGATGGACTACCTGAAGCCGTCCAACCTCGTCCAGGAGGGAGCACTCTCCGAATCCCCGATCACCGCCGGGGGAAAGCACGTGGTGATCATCGGTGGGGGAGACACCGGCGCCGACTGCCTGGGGACGGTGCACCGCCAGGGGGCGCTCAGCGTTCACCAGCTCGAGATCATGCCCGAGCCCCCCTCAGCGCGCACCGTGGACAACCCTTGGCCGACGTGGCCGATCATCCTCCGCACCTCCTCGGCGCTGGAAGAGGGCGGCGAGCGTGTCTTCTCGGTGACCACGACGGAGTTCCTCGACGACGGGTCCGGGCACGTGCGGGCCCTGCGCGGCGAGGAGGTGGAGGTGTCCTACGGGGAGGGTGGCCGGCCGGTGTTCACTGCAGTGCCGGGCTCCGAGTTCGAGCTCCCCTGCGAGCTGGTGCTGCTGGCCATGGGATTCCTCGGCACCGAGCGCGGCGGCGTGGTCGCCGATCTGGGGCTCGAGGTGGGCGCCCGCGGCAGCGTGGTCGCCGACGACACGTGGTCGACCAATGTGGAGGGCGTCTTCGTCTGCGGTGACATGACCCGCGGGCAGAGCCTGATCGTGTGGGCCATTGCCGAAGGCCGGTCGGCGGCGGCGGCGGTCGACCGTTTCTTGATGGGGCGCACCGCCCTCCCGGCGCCGATCGCGCCCGGTCAACTGGCTCTGCGATGAACGACGAAGCGATCGGGCCACCGGCCGATTAGGCCCACCACTACGCCAGGAGGTTCTCGCGGAGCTGTCGCTTCAGTATCTTGCCCGAGGGGTTCCGGGGGAGGCGCTCCTCGCTGAAGGCGATCCGGCTGGGCACCTTGAAGGCCGCCAGGGTGCCGGCCAGGAAGTCACGAAGCTCGTCCTCGGTGAGGTCGGAGTGCGGCTTGCGTTGGATCACGCACGCCACCTCCTCGCCCAGGCGCTCGTGGGGGATGCCGAACACCGCCGCCTCGTAGACGCCGGGGTGCTCGTAGATGGCGCTCTCGACCTCCGCGCAGTACACGTTCTCGCCGGCCCGTAACACCATGTCCTTGGCCCGGTCCTCGATGTAGAGGAACCCCTCCTTGTCGATCCGGCCCAGATCACCCGAGGCCAACCAGCCGCCCACGATGGTCTCCGCCGTCGCCTCCGGCTTACCCCAGTAGCCACGGATGATGTTCGGACCCTTCATCCAGATCTCGCCGCGTTCACCGTCGGGCACCCGGTGGCCGAGCGCGTCACGGATCTCGACGTCCATGATGGTGGCTCTCGCCCGACCGGTCGAGGTGGGGTGGGTCACGTAGTCGTCCCCACTGTTCCCTGGGCCGTAGGCGTTGGTCTCGGTCATCCCGTACCCGATGTTGGGGCGGCCCCGCCGGAAGCCCCGCTCGACCCGGTCCACCAGCTTCGCCGGGGCCGGGGCCCCACCACCACCGACGGTGGCCAGCGACGTCGTGTCGTATTTCGAGAACGAGGGGCTCTCCAGCATGTCCCAGCTCTGGGTGGGCACCCCCACGAAGGCAGTCACGCGCTCGGTTTCGATGAGTCGGAGGGCGGTCTCGGGATCCCAGCGGTGCATCATGACGAGCTTCATCTTCATCCCGAAGCACGACAGCATGACGGGAACACAGCCGGTGACGTGGAACAGCGGGACGATCAGGATGAAGCACGGGGCAAAGCCACCACCACCGAGATCGTCGTCCGGTTTGCGGACGGCCTGGATCGTCGCCCCGGCCCAGAACGCCATCAGCGCCTGGGTGACGGCACGGTGGGTCGATACCGCACCCTTGGGGAATCCGGTGGTCCCCGAGGTGTAGAGGATGGTGGCGTCGTCGTCGGGCCCGACGTCGATGACGGGCATGGCGTCTCCCAGCGTGATGACCTCGTGATAGTGGCGGACCCCGGTGGGTGCCGGCTCGAGTCGATCGCCTCGGACCACGACCATTGGGATGCCCCGGGCGTGCGCCGGCCGGTGGGCGCGCTCGATGCGTTCGGGATCGGCGATGAGGAGTGAGAGCTCGGAGTCGTCGATGGCGTACTCCACCTCGCTCTCCGTCCACCAGGCATTCAACGAGACCGACACCGCGCCCACCGACAGGATGGCGGCGAAGGACACGATCCACTCGGGGAGGTTGCGCATGGAGATCCCCACCCGGTCACCCTTCCTGATGCCGAAGCCGTGGACGAGCGCATGGGCCAGGGCATCGACATGGCGCATCGTCTCGTCGAAACTCCATCGCTCATCCTCGTAGACGAGGAACGTCGACCCGTTGCCCCGGGCGCCGTCGAAGACCTGACCGAGCGTCGCCGGCGCATTCTTGAACACCCGGTACCGGGTGCCGCCGATGGTCTCCTCCACGATCTCGAACAGCTGCCCGGGGTCGGTGACCTTGGCGACCGCCTCTTCGTAATTCGAGCGACATCGACTCAACCTCTCTCGCACCACGGGGAGGCCGACAGGATTGCCTGGCCGGCCGATCACCACCGCCGGTCGTCCGACGGGACCGCTCGATCCTAGGTCCCCTCGACCTGGTCCGCCCGCGGTGGTTCTTTGCGATGATGCCGGGATGGACCCGTGCCCCTTCCCGGACCGCCTTGTGGGAGTCGGGTCGGCTCGAGACATGTGGCGACGGGTCCGATGAGCCGTGACCCCGCCGAACGCACCCCGGGGTTCGACCGGGCGGGGGTGACGCGTGCCCTCGAGGGTGCCGGATGCGTCGCCGCCGACGACGAGGCCGACGAGCTGGTTCGGGCGGCCCGAGACGCGCCCGACCTCGACCGGATGGTGGCGCGCCGCCTGACCGGTGAGCCTCTGGCCTGGGTGGTCGGCCGAACGACGTTCTGTGGAGTGGAGGTCGACGTCGACCCCGGCGTGTACGTCCCGAGGTGGCAGTCCGAACCCTTGGCCAGGGAGGCGGCTCACCTGCTGCCGGACGACGGATTGGCGGTGGACCTGTGTACGGGCTCGGGAGCCGTCGCCGTGGTCATGGCCTCCGTCCGGCCGCGGGCCAGGGTGCTGGCCACCGAGATCGACCCGGTGGCGGCCCAATGTGCCCGCCGGAACGGGGTCGCCGTCTACGAGGGCAGCCTGGACGGCCCTCTGCCGCAGTGGTGTGCCTCCTCGGTCGATGTGGTGACCGGGGTGCTCCCCTACGTACCCAGCCACGCCCTCCGCCTGCTGCCGCGCGACGTCCAGCGATTCGAGCCCAAGGTGGCTCTCGACGGGGGGGAGGACGGACTCGAGTTCGTGTCCCGAGTGGTCCGCAGGGGCCCGTTCTGGTTACGGACAGGGGGCTGGCTCCTGCTCGAGATCGGAGAGGACCAGGTCGTCGCGGTGACGTCGATGATGCAGGGCTGTGGCTTCGGCGCCCTCGCCGTCCTCACCGACGAGGACGGCGATCCGCGCGGGATCAAGGGCCGGCTGGGAGCCTGAGGAGGCGTGGCGAGCGTCCCGGCCGTTCGGCCCAGGCCGGTCAACCCGGGCGGGTGGCGCCGACCAGGCCCGACCAGTCGGCGTCGTCGAACCTAACCAGGGCGCCGGTGTGGGGAGCGTCGATCATCTCTCCCGCGCCCACATAGAGCCCGACGTGGTCGACGCCCGACGGACCGGTCCCGAAAAAGACCAGGTCCCCGGGCTCGACCCCGACGCCGGCGGGGACGGCGGGTCCGGCGTCGAACTGGTCCTGGGCCACCCGGGGCAGCGAGACGCCGGCGCTGCGGTAGGCCGCCTGGACCAGCCCGGAGCAGTCGAAGCCGCCGGCACCGGTACCTCCCCAGAGGTACGGGGTGCCGAGTTGCTGCGCGGCGAAGGACAGCGCGGCGACCACCGTATTGTCGGTGCCGGGATCCTCCCCGAGGGCGAGCGCCAGGGTGAGCACAGTGTCCGCGTAGCTGGCGGCGTGGTTGTAGTCCAGAACGGCCCGCCTCAGGCCCGACGGGGAAGCGGCGCCGTCGGCGCACAGCAGGGAGGCCGCAGAATAGACGGCGTCCACCGGATCGTAGGGGGACGGGGGCCGGACGCCCCCGGACCGACGGTGGCGTATTCGGCGAAGGTGGCCGGCTCGAACTGCATCGGGCCCTCGGCGCCGGCGCCGTTGGCGCCCGACCACACCCCCGGTGCGGTCGACCGCCCGTTCCCGCTCTCCACCGTGCCGATGGCGGCCAGCACCGACCAGGACAGCCCGGGACACAGACCCGCCGCCTGCTGGTACAACGTGACCCAGGCCGTGGGCACGGCCGCACCGTCCGGGTCACCGCCGACGGTGCCCCCGACGGTGGACGCGGCGGCCGACCCCGGTCCGGTGCCGGCCGATCCGGTCGCCACGACGACGACACCCACCAGGGCGACGATCAGGATCACCGCACCACCAGCCACCATCGCCGACACCTTGCCCATCGCAAATTCCCAATTCCAAACCACGGAGGACAGCGTGAGCGGCACCGCTCAGAGAGGAGCCCGGCCGGGGAGCTGACCGCTCCGCCGGCACCGGGTCACTGCAATGCCGGCCCGATCCGGCTCCGGAGACCCGACAGGACCTGTGCCGCCTCAGTTGACCACCGGCCGGGCCCCGACGCAACACCCTGTTCACCCCGCCCGTCCCGATCCGGGGTCGGTATGCTCGGACATCCGGACACCCGGACCAGGACAGGGGAGGGCCGCTCGTGCTCAGTACAATGCAGGACGCGCCATTGTTGATCAGTGGGATTCTCCGCCACGGCCAGCAGGTCTACGGGGACAGCCAGGTGATCACCGTCACCGGGCCCGCGGGCGAGTCGGAGGAGGCCTCGTTCGCCCGGGTGGCGGAGCGGTCCGAGCGCCTGGCCGCCGCCCTCAGCCGTCTCGGCGTGGGCGACGGCGACCGGGTGGGCACGTTCTTGTGGAACAACCAGACCCACCAGGAGGCGTATCTGGCCGTGCCCTCCATGGGCGCCGTCCTCCACACGCTCAATCTCCGCCTGTTCCCCGAGCAGCTGGCCTATGTGATCAACCACGCCGAGGACAAGGTGATCATCGTCGATTCGTCACTGGTCCCCCTGTTGGCCCGGGTTCGGGACCAGCTCACCACGGTCAAGCACCTGGTGGTGGCGGGGCAGGGTGATACGACCCCGCTGGGCGACACCCTCTCCTACGAGCAGCTCCTCGGCGCCGAGGAGCCCGGGTTCGAGTGGCCGTCGTTCGACGAACGCAACGCCGCGGCGATGTGCTACACGTCGGGGACCACGGGCAATCCGAAGGGCGTGGTCTACAGCCACCGGTCGACGTACCTCCACTCGTTCGCCGTGACCTCGGGGGCGGCTCTCGGCATCAGCGACCGCGACCGGGTGCTCTCCATCGTGCCCATGTTCCACGCCAACGCCTGGGGCACCCCCTATGCCGCCTTCATGACGGGCGCCGACCTGGTGATGCCCCAGCAGTTCCTCCAGGCCGCGCCCCTGGCGGCCATCATCGGACGCCACCGGCCGACCATCTCCGCGGGGGTGCCCACCATCTGGAGTGACGTGCTGCGTTACTCCCGGGCCAACCCGGTGGACATGTCCTCCCTGCGCATGATCACCGCTGGCGGGGCCGCCGTGCCCCGCCAGCTGATCGAGGGGTTCCGCGACGAGCTCGGTGTCGAACTGGTCCAGGGGTGGGGGATGACCGAGACCAGCCCCATCTGCTCGCTGGCCCTCCCTCCTCGGGGCGTCCCTGTCGACCAGGAGATCGAGTGGAGGTCGAAGACGGGCCGGGTGGTGGCCGGCGTCGAGGTCCGAGTCGTGGGCGAGGACGGGACGGTGCTCCCCAACGACGGGGAGTCCGTCGGGGAGTTCGAGGTGCGCGGCCCGTGGATCACCGGCTCCTACTACGGGGAGCCGACGCCCGATCGGTTCCACGACGGCTGGCTGCGCACCGGCGACATCGGCTCCCTCGATGAGAAGGGCTACATGCAGATCAGCGATCGGACCAAGGACGTGATCAAGTCGGGTGGTGAGTGGATCTCATCGGTCGAGCTGGAGAACGAGGTGATGGCCCATCCGGGGGTGGTCGAGGCGGCGGTGATTGCCGTCCCCGACGAGCGCTGGAGTGAGCGGCCGCTCGTCGCCGTGGTGCTCGAGCAGGAGGCTCCGGCCACCGCCGACGATCTCGTCGCCTTCCTGAGCGATCGGGTCAGCCGATGGTGGCTGCCCGAGCGATGGGTCTTCATCGAGGAGGTCCCGAAGACCAGCGTGGGCAAGTTCGACAAGAAGGGACTGCGCTCGAGGTATGCCGAGGGCGAGTTCGAGGTGGTCGAGGTCGACATCAAAACGGCTCGCTGAATGGGAACCGATCCGGTCGATATCGCCGACCGCCTGTGGGGGATCGCTGAGGAGCTGGCCGATTTGGCGCTCGACCGGCTCCGCCAGGCCGCCGACGCGGTGCGGACCGGAGGGGAGCCCGACCCGGCTCTCGGTGCCGAGGAGAAGCGCATCACCCGCGCCCGCCGATCGGTGGAGAAGGCGGCCCAGCTCCTCGGGGGACCACATCCCCCCGGCGGCGCCCTCGACGACGGCCCCTGACGGCTCCGCCCGCCGGACCGCGCCGGGCCGAGCGGGTGGTCACCGCTCGGCCACACCACGCCCGCCCCTACCGGGACGCAGTCACCTCCCCGGGCCCGGTCGCTGGGCCCCCATCTGGCGGACCCGCTCCCGGCTGACACCGAGACGCTCGGCGATGGCGTCGAGCGACAGTCCGTACCGCCGGGCCTCCTCGATGGCCTTGGCCCGCTTCTTCGCCTGCCGGGCCCGTTTTGCCTCCGCCTCCCTCATGGCGTCGTTGGCGGCGACGACGCGATCGAGGGCCTTCCAGGCCTTTGCCGTCACCGGTCGGGGTTCGAAGGGCATCTCGGACCGATTTTACAGCACAAGCTTACTCTTGCGAACCCATGCGGCAAGCCCCCCCTTGTACTAGCGGCTCACGAGAATCGTCGATTTTTCCCGAGTATGGTCGCCGTAGTTCGGCTTGACGAGCAGGTGTGCCGTCGACCGACAACGAGGCAACGCATGAGCGGTGTTTCGGGCCCGGCGTCGGCAACGACGGCGGCGAAGCGAGAGGGAGGGGCAATGATCCGGTTCGGTCGCAGTGACGATCACGGCAGTCGTGCGCCCGCCCTCGAGGGCGGCCCGGTCCCCTGCGGGGGGCCGGTGGCAGTCGCAGAGATCGATCGGGGTGCTGTGCCTGCCGACGGTTCCGGCGGACCCGGCTCAGAGAGGGAGTCATCGTGAAACGAATCATCATCATCCTCGCGTCGGTCGTCGGACTGATCGCGGTCAGCGTGACGATCGGGGGCGCAGCGTGGAGCGCGACCGACAGCTCGTCCTCGACACCGACCCAACAGGCGCAGCCGATCGGTCCGTCGGTCACCTCCACGGCCGCGGCCACGACCGCGCAGGGCCACTGGAGCACCACGACCACGACCGGTGGCTGGGGCACCACGACCACGACCGAGCAGGGCGGCTGGGGCACCACCACCACCACGACCGGCGGTTGGGGCACCACCACCACCACGACCGCGCCGCCGCCCACCACCACCACGACCGCGCCGCCGCCCACCACCACCACGACGGTCACACCGCAGGCACCCGGGGCGGTTGTCGCCACCAGTGCCTCACCCCCTGCGGCTTCGCCTCCCGCGTCCCCGGCGGTGACCCCGACCGCCGCCCCGACCTCGCTGCCGTTCACCGGGGTGAACACGAAGCCACTGCTGATCGCGGGCATCACGCTGGTGGCCCTCGGCCTATGCCTCGTCGCCTCGTCCGACTCGTGGCGGAAGGCGAGACGCCGGCTCAGGGCGGCGTCCCAGTGGCTGCAGCTGATGATGGCGTTCTGAGGACAGCCACCGGTCGCCGAAGCGGCCGGTGGGGCCGCGTGACCCGTTCTAGTCGACCAGTCGGTTGAGGGCGTCGATCAACTGGCGCAGCCGGCCGTAGTGGACCTTGTTGAACCGGAAGACGAGGCGGGCGAGGTCCAGGTGCTCGCCGACGGTCCGCTCTGGGGGCAGCGGTTTGGACAGTCGCATCGAGCCGCCGGCGACGATGTCGGCGAAGCGGTTGTTGAGGTCCTTCAACGCCGAGGGATCGGGAGCCACCAGGAGCCGCATGACCAGGAGGTCACCGACCCACCGGCAGGACTGGTAGTTCCGGTAGAAGCCGAGGATCTCCTCGGTGGCCTGGTTGACGTCGTCGGTGATCAGGAACAGCGAACGGTCGTCGGGGGAGATGAGTCCGCGGGGCTCGACGTGGTCGGTGAGGAACTCGTGCCAGCCCGTCCAGTAGGTGCCGCCGGGCACGTCGAGCATGACGACGGGCGCTGGCTCGGCCTTCCCCGTCTGGAGCAGGGTCAAGAGCTCGTAGCTCTCGTCCAGGGTGCCAAAGCCACCGGGCAGCACGACGTAACCGTCTGATTCCTTGATCAGCATGAGCTTCCGGGTGAAGAAATACCGCATCTCGACGAGCTTCGGGTCCTGGGCGATGAAGGTGTTGGCCCCCTGCTCGAAGGGGAGCCTGATGTTCACGCCGATCGACTGCTGACGTCCGGCACCTTCCATCCCGGCGGCCATGATGCCGGGGCCGGCGCCGGTCACCACCATCCAACCCGCCCGGGCCATGGCGGCCGCCAGCTCCCGGGTGGTGCCGTAGGCGGGGTGGTCGGGCTCCGTCCGGGCCGAGCCGAAGATGGTGACCTTGCGCTCCCGCCGGAACGGTCGGAACACCCGGAAGGCATCGGCCATCTCGGCCAGGGCGGAGTCGGCCACCTTCAGGTCGATGACCTCGGTGTCGTCCCGCGCCAGGCCGGCGACCGTGTGCAGCATCGAACGGAAGAGGCGCCGCTGGGCCGCGCTCGCTCCGTCCGAGGAGAGGTGGTCGGCCAGATGGTCCACGGCGAGCTCCACCGGCACCCCTCGGCCCGGTGGCAGTTCTTCGGACGCCTCGGCCATCAGTTGGCGGCGGCGAGTGCTTCGCTGCGGGGGCCCGGGTCCGTCACGCGGCCGTACAGGGTGGTCCGTTGGGCCAGCGTCCTCCCGAGCGGGGCGACGATGGCGGCGAACTGCTCGGCATCCATCATCTGACCGTGGCTGGCACCGGCGGCTCGCGAGATGTTCTCGTCCATGAGCGTGCCGCCCAGGTCGTTCACGCCGGCCCGCAGGATCTGTCTGACCCCGTCGGCGCCCATCTTGACCCAGCTGATCTGGATGTTGTCGATGGCCCCGCGGTAGGCGATCCGTCCCACGGCGTGCATGAGCAGCGTCTCGCGGAAGGTCGGACCCCGGCGGGACTTGTGCTGCAGGTAGATCGGGGTGGCCATGTGGACGAAGGGGAGGGGGACGAACTCGGTGAACCCGCCCGTCTCGAGCTGGAGGTTCCGGGTGGCGACCAGATGGCGGGCCCACGACCGCGGCTGTTCCACCGCTCCGAACATGATGGTCACGTTCGACCGCAGGCCCACCCCGTGTGCGGTGCGGTGGGCGGTCAGCCACTGCTCGGTATCGATTTTGTCCGGGCAGAGGATCGCTCGTACCGGGTCGTCGAGGATCTCGGCCGCCGTGCCCGGCAGGGTCTTCAGCCCGGCGTCCCGGAGCAGGACCAGGTAGTCGGCCAGGGGCATGGCCGAGCGCCGCGCCCCCTCGGTGACCTCGAGAGCGGTGAAGCCGTGGATGTGGATCGTCGCCGACGCCTCCCGCACCGCCTTGATGACGTCCAGGTAGTACTCGCCGTCGAAATTGGGGTGTATCCCGCCCTGGAGGCACACCTCGGTGGCGCCCAGAGCCTCGGCCTCGCGCACCCGGTCGGAGATCTCGCTCAGGTCGAGCAGGTAGGGGTTGCCCCGGAGATTCAGCGACAGCGGCCCCTTGGAGAAGGCGCAGAACTTGCACTTGAAGGTGCAGACGTTGGTGTAGTTGATGTTCCGATTGACGACGTAGGTCACCTCGTCGCCGACCGTCTCGGCGCGCAGGTGATCGGCCACCTCGGCCACCGCCCGGACCTCGGGGCCCCGGGCGGCGAACAGGGTGACGATCTCCTCCTCACCCACCGTGTCGCCGTCGAGCACCCCGGCCAGCACCTCACCCACGGCGCCACCGACCGACGGCACCGTCGCCAGCGGTGGGACACCCGCCCGTGCCTGGGTGCTCTCTGCGCCGCTCTCGTCGCCCAGGAGCATCGGTGGAGGGGTCTCGCCACCCGAACACCAGGGGTGGTCGCGGCCGAGCCCCTCGGCGTCGGAGGCATCGAGCACGGCAAAGCGCACGGCGTCGTCGAGCCACCGGGCGGGATCGAGGGCGAACGTCGGATACAGGGTCAGCCTGGGTGCCAGGGTGAAACCGGCGGCCTCGGTGGCCCCCCGGAGCAGCGGGAGGGCGGGCCATGCTCGTTCCGGATTGACGTGGTCCACCGTCAGTGGCGAGACCCCGCCCCAGTCGTCGATACCGGACGCGATGAGCGGGCCGAGGTCGTCGGAGAGGTTGGGCGGTGCCTGGAGGTGGATGTCCGGGGGCAATACCAGCCGGGCCACGGCGATCGTCCACAGGAACTCGTCGGTGGGACACGGCTCAGCACGGTGCATGGACGTGCCCGGTTTGGGCAGAAAGTTCTGGATGATCACTTCCTGCACGTGGCCGTGAGCGGAATGACTGGCGGCGATGGCCTCGAGCGTGGCCAGTCGGTCGGCCCGTGACTCGCCGATGCCCACGAGAAGTCCGGTGGTGAAGGGGATGCCGGCCGTCCCGGCGGCCTCGAGCGTGGCCAGCCGGCGGGCGGGGTCCTTGTCGGGTGCGGAGCGGTGGGCGTCCAGGTCGGGACTGAGCGACTCGATCATCATCCCCTGGCTGGCGGTCACCTCCCGGAGCCGGGTCAGGTCTTCGAGATCGAGGGCCCCGGCGTTGGCGTGGGGCAGGAGGCCGGTCTCGTCGAGCACGGCCCGGCAGGCCTCGACGAGGTAGTCGACGGTGGAGGAGTACCCGTGCTCGTCCAGCCAGCGACGGGCCGACGGATACCGGTCCTCTGGTCCCTCGCCCAGGGTGAAGAGCGCCTCGTGGCAGCCGGCGGCCCGGCCGGCCCTGGCGATGTCGAGCACCTCGTCGAGCCCGAGATAGGGGGAGGCGAGCCGGGCCGGTGCCTTGGCGAACGTGCAGTAGCCGCAGCGGTCGCGGCACAGCATGGTCAGAGGGATGAACACCTTGGGCGAGAAGGTGATCCGGTTGCCGTGGGCCTGGCGGCGCACTCGGTCGGCTCTGACCTGGAGCTCGCCGATCGGGGAGCTCACGAGCTGCTCGGTGGTGCCCCCCGGGGCAGGCGGCGAGAGGTCGGACGCGACACGGCCGGACGGAGGGGAGCCGGGGTCGACGGACATCGGCGACACCTTACCGGAGGACCCTGCCGTGACGATCGGACGCGGTGCTGGGCGAAGAGGTGGGGCAGGGAGGGACGGGCCTACCCGGGCGGGAGAGCGTCGGCGTCGACCAGCCACACGACGCGCTCGGCGTCGACCCGGGATGCGGGGAGGTCGGCCCCTCCGACAACCCCCTCCAATGCGGCGCGCTTGGAGGATCCCGACACGGTGAACACGACCAGGCGGGCGCGGGCGATGGCCGGCAGGGTGAGGGTGATCCGATCGTGGGGGTTGTTGGCGTTCGGATCGTGGTTGGCCACCACCAGGACGTCGGGGTCGTCGACGGCCAGGGCCGGCGAATCCGGGAACAGCGAGGCGGTGTGCCCGTCGGGACCCAGACCCAGGTGGATCAGGTCGAACGAGTCGAGTGGGCTGATGATCCCCTGATAGCGGTCGGCCGCCTCGTCGGGGGTGCCGCGCTCGTACATCGGATTGTCCGAGCCCACCGGCCCGACCTCGTCCAGCAAGGTCTCGGCGATCATCCGGTGGTTGGAGTCAGCGTGGTCGGGGGGGACGCACCGCTCGTCGCCTAAGAAGACGTCGACCCCGCTCCAGTCGGGGTCGACGCGGCCCGCGCTCAGCCCGGCCAGGTGGGCGTAGCACGCCCGCGCCGTCGAGCCCCCCGAGAGGAAGAGCGAGAACCGACCCGGGCGGGCCGCGGCCAACTGCTCCACCACCAGTCGGGCGAACGCCTCGGGGACCGACGGCACAACCTCCAGGTCGCCGGTCACCCGATGGCCCCGTCCTGGGAACGCCGCGGGCCGATCACTGCGGCGGTTCGGTCAGCCGGCCCCCGCTCAGCTCGAGGTCGAACACGGGGTTGCGCCACTCGTCCCCGGACCGCTCCACGAGGAGGTCGGCCATGTGGGGACCCCAGCTGCCGGCCGGGTAGGTGTGGAGGGCGCCGCCGGGATCGGCCCACGCCTGGAGGTAGGGGTCGACGATACGCCACGCCTGGCGGACCTCGTCGGCCCGGATGAACAGCGTGGCGTCTCCCACCATGGCGTCGTGGATGAGGCGCTCGTAGCCGTCCGCCGCCTCGGTCCCGGCGAACGTCTCGGCATAGGAGAAGTCCATGGCCACTGAGCGGATGTGGAATTTCTCGCCGGGGACCTTGGCCCCGAACTCGAGGCTGATGCCCTCGTCGGGTTGGATGCGCAGGATCAGCGTGTTCGGGCGCAGGTCACGGCTGGTGCGATGGTCGAACAGGAGGAACGGTACCTGTCGGAAAGTCAGCGCCACCTCGGTCACCCGGGCGGGCAGGCGCTTGCCGGTGCGCACATAGATCGGCACCCCGGCCCATCTCCAGTTCTCCACTCGGAGTCGGAGGGCTATGTACGTCTCGGTCTGGCTGTCCGGGGAGACGTCCTCCTCCTGGCGGTAGCCGACGACGGGCTTGCCGTCGATGAACCCGGCCGTGTACTGGGCCCGCACCGACTTGTCCACGGCCTCGTCGGGGGTGGGGATGTCGACGGCCTGGAGCAACTTCACCTTCTCGTCACGGATGCGGTCGGCATCGGTGCTGGTCGGCGACTCCATCAGGGTGAGCGCCAGCACCTGCATCACGTGGTTCTGCACGATGTCCCGGAGGGCCCCGGCGGTCTCGTAGAAGCCGCCACGATGCTCGACCCCCAGGCTCTCGGCCACGGTGACCTGCACCTGTTCGATGTACCGTCGGTTCCAGATGGGCTCGAAGATGGCGTTGGCGAAGCGGAGGGCGAGGACGTTCTGGACGGTCTCTTTCCCCATGTAGTGGTCGATCCGGTAGATCTGGCTCTCGTCGAATGCGGCGTGCATCTGCTCGTTCAGGGCATCGGCCGACGCCAGGTCCCGTCCAAACGGCTTCTCCACGACCACCCGGACGAACGAACCACCCTCGGCCGGCCTCGTGCACGCGTGCTCGGCCAGGGCGCCGGCCACCAGTCCGAACACGCTCGGGATGGTGGCCAGGTAGTAGAGCCGGTTGCCGGCGGTGCCGTCGAGGAGGTCGGCCTCGTCGAGGTGCTCCTTCAACCGGCCGAAGGTGTCCGGGTGGTCGTACTCGCCGGCGACGTACTTGAACCGCTCGATCAGGGCCCTCCACTTCGGCCCGCCGTCCGGGGTCGCCTCGGCCACCCTCTCCCGGAACTCCTTGTCCGTCCATTGGGTGCGGGCCACCCCGATGAGGGTGAAGCCGTCGTCGAGCACGCCCCGGTCGGCCAGTCGGGCCAGGGCGGGAAGGATCTTGCGCTGCGTGAGATCGCCCGATGCCCCGAAGATGACCATGGCCACCGGGGGCGCCTTGGACAGAACGGGCGGCAACGAGCGCTGCTTGCCCACGGCCCGGCCACGATCGCCGTCGCCATCGGCGCCGTGCTCCCCGGCCCCCATGCCGCCTGTGCTCCCCGTCTCGGTATGGGTGTCGGTGCTCATTTGGGGGTGAACGTTTCGCCGCCCTGGGTGCCGTCCGACGTCGTGAAGGCGTGCCCACCGAACTGGTTGCGCAGCGCCGACACGAGCCGGAGCCCGAAGGCGTCCTTCTTCTGGGAGGCGAACCGGGCGAAGAGCGCCGAGGAGATGACCGGCGCCGACACGCCCCGGTCGATCGCCTCCTCGACGGTCCAACGGCCCTCGCCGGAGTCGACCACCACCCCCTCGATCTGCTCGAAACCCGACTCGGGCCGTAGCGCCCGTTCGGCCAGTTCGAGGAGCCAGCTCCGCACGACCGAGCCGTAGCGCCAGATGGCGGCGATCTGATGGAGGTCGAGGTCGAACTCGGGGGCCTCGGACATGATCTCGAACCCTTCGGCGTAGGCCTGCATCAGGCCGTACTCGATGCCGTTGTGGACCATCTTGACGAAGTGGCCGGCTCCAGGGGGTCCGACGTGCGCGTACCCGCCCTCGGGGGCGAGGGCCACGAAGGCCGGCTCGGCCACCGCCACCGCCTCCTTCGTGCCGCCCACCATCAGGCAGTAGCCCTCCTTCAGACCCCAGATGCCACCCGAGGTGCCGGCGTCGACCAAGGCCACACCCTTGGCGGCCAGCTCGTCGACCAGGGGGGCGGTCTCTTTGTAGTTGGAGTTGCCGCCGTCGATGATCACGTCCCCGGAGTCGAACAGCCCGGCCAGGGTGGTGATGGTCGAGTTGGTGGGCGCTCCGGCCGGGACCATGACCCAGGCGACCCTCGGTGCGGTGAGGGCACCCGCCACCTCCTCGAGGGTGGTCGCGGTCTCCGCCCCCAGCTTGGCCGCCGCGGTGCGGGCGTCCTCGGACAGGTCGAAGGCGACGACCTCGTGCCCGTGCTCCAGGAGGCGCTGGGTCATGTTGGCACCCATCTTGCCCAGGCCGATCATGGCGATCCTCATGCTGTGCTCCTGTTCCGTCGGGATGGGGATGACATCGACTACGCCCCGGCCGTGAGCTTGTTGGCCTTGTCGGTCAGGGACTGGACGAGTTCGTCGAACGACTTGGCGAACGACGCTACGCCCTCGGACTCGAGCACCTCGGCCACGGCCTCCATGTCGATGCCGGCGTCGGCCAGCGAGGTGATGAGCGCCCGGGCCCCCTCCACGTCGGTGTCCACCGTCCGGGCGACGGTGCCGTGGTCGAGGAAGTCGTCGACCGTCCCGTCGGGCATGGTGTTGACGGTGTCGGGGCCGATGAGCGTGTCGACGTAGGCGAGGTCGGGGTAGGCGGGGTTCTTGGTGGACGTGGACGCCCACAGCGGCCGCTGCACCCGTGCCCCCCTGGCCGCCAGGGCGTCCCACCGGGGCCCGGAGAAGCGCTCGGTGAAGAGCCCGTAGGCCAGCTTGGCCTGGGCCACCGCCGCCCGGCCCCGCAGCGAGAGCAGCGCGGTTCCGTCGGTGGCCGAGGAAGCAGCGGTCTCCAGTCGCCGGTCCACCTCGGTGTCGACCCGGCTGATGAAGAACGAGGCCACGCTGGCCACGTGGGAGAGGTCCTCGGTCCCGCTGGCCAGCAGAGCCTCGAGTCCGCTCAAGTAGGCCTCGATGACCTCCTCGTAACGGTCGATGCTGAAGATGAGCGTGACGTTGATGCTGCGTCCCTCGCTGATCATCTGCCGGATGGCGGGCACGCACTCGGGGGTGGCGGGTATCTTCACCAGCACGTTGGGTTGGTCGATGCGCTCGTGGAGGTCGCGGGCGGCCGAGACGGTTCCCTCGGTGTCGTGAGCGAGCGACGGCGCGACCTCCACCGACACGAAGCCGTCACCCCCTCGGGAACTGTCGTAGACCGGGCGGAGGATGGCCAGCGCGGCGTCGATGTCGTCGACCACGAGGTCCCAGTAGGCGTCCTCCACCGACTTCGTGCGGATGAGACGGGCGAAGTCGTCGTCGTAGGTGTCCTGTCCGGCGATGGCCTTGGCGAAGATGGTCGGATTGGAGGTGACCCCCCGGATGCCCTTGTCGACCAGACCCGCGAGCGTCCCGTCCTGGAGCCAGTCCCGCCGGAGATTGTCCAGCCACGGGCTCTGTCCCTGGTTGTCGTAGAGGTCGTTGAGGGTGGTCATCGGCTTCCTTTCCCGTCTTCTCGGTCGGTCGACCTGAGGCGGTGCCCGGGACCGACCGGTGCCCGGACCGTCGTCGGGAGGCTCACCGCCCCGCCTCGTCGCCGAGGAGGGCCGTGGCCCGGGTGGCCACGTGCTCCGGCGTGAACCCGAACTCCTCGAGGTTCTGCTCCCCCGGGGCTGATGCCCCGAAGTGGTCGATGCAAACCGTGGCGTCCGCGTAGCGCTCCCAGCCGAATGAGCTGGCGGCTTCGACGGCCAGTCGGGGAATGCCGGCCGGCAGGACCTGGTCCCGGTACTCGTCGGGTTGGAGTGCGAACAGGTCCCAGGACGGGAACGAGACCACCCTGGCCGGGATGCCCGTCGATGCGAGTAGGTCGGAGGCCGCCAGGCAGACCTGCACTTCGCTGCCGGTCCCGATGAGGACCACCCTGGGGGTCGCCTCCTCCGGGTCCGAGAGCGTGTAGGCGCCCCGACCCACACGATCCTGCGTCGGTCCGGCGGTCCCGGGAAGGACGGGCACCTTCTGGCGGGTGAGGATCAGAGCGGTCGGCCCGTCCCCGTCCACGGCGATCTGCCAGGCCATGGCCGTCTCGTTGGCGTCGGCCGGGCGGATCACCCGCAGGTTGGGCATGGCCCGGATGGCCGCCAGTTGCTCGATGGGTTGGTGGGTCGGTCCGTCCTGGCCCAGTCCGACCGAGTCGTGGGTCCACGAGTAGATCACGTGGACGTCGGACAGGGCGGCCAGCCGTACCGCGCCCCGCATGTAGTCGCTGAAGACGAAGAAGGTCCCGCCCACCGGCAACACGCCGCGGTGGGCCGCCATCCCGTTCATCACCGCTCCCATGCCGTGCTCCCGGATGCCGTAGTGGATGAGGGTTCCTCCCGGGTGCTCGACGGACTGGGGCTCGGCGTCGGCCATGGCCATGCCGGTGTTCCCGGTGAGATCGGCGCTGCCGGGCACGACCCCGGGGATGAACGGGCCGGTGGCGTCGAGGCACGCCTTGATGACCTGACGCGTGGCCACGGGGTCGTCCTCGGGGGAGAAGGTGGGCAGATGGGCCTCCCAGCCAGGCACTCCCCGTCCCTCCTGGGCGACCTGCCACCGCTCCTTGTCCCCGTCCCAGGCGTCGAAGCGCTCCGCCCATTGGGCCCGCCACGCCTCTCCTCGGGGAACGCAACGACGGTAGAGGTCGAGGACATCGTCGGGGACCCAGAAGGACTCGTCCGGCGGGAGTCCGAGAAACTCCTTCGTCAGGCGGATCTCCTCGGCGGGGAAGGGGTCGCCGTGGGCCTTGGCGGTGTCGGTGAGGTGGGGGGAGGGGAAGCCGATGTGACTGCGCAGGATGATCAGCGACGGACGCTCCTCATCGGCGCGGGCCCGCAGCAGCGCCGCCTCGAGGGCATCGGTGTCGTTGGCCTCCTCGCCGATGTTGTCGACCGCCCAGCCATAGGCGGAGAATCGTTCGGCCACGTCGTCGTTGTAGGAGAGCTCGGTCGGTCCGTCGATGGTGATGTGGTTGTCGTCGTAGATGTAGACGAGGCGTCCGAGCTGGAGATGGCCGGCCAACGATGCCGCCTCGTGGGAGATCCCCTCCTCGAAGCAGCCGTCGCCGGCGATCACGTAGGTGTGGTGGTTGCACACCTCGGGGGAATACCTGGTGCGGAGGATCCGTTCGGCGATGCCCATCCCCACCCCGTTGGCCACGCCCTGACCGAGTGGCCCGGTGGTCACCTCCACGCCGGGGGTGTGGTTCAGCTCGGGATGCCCCGGGGTGCGGCTGCCCCAGTGACGGAAGCCGCGCAGGTCGTCCAGGGTCAGCCCGTAACCGGTCAGGTAGAGCAGCGAGTACAAGAGGATGGAGGCGTGTCCGTTCGACAGGACGAACCGGTCGCGGTCGGGCCAGAGCGGATCGGCGGGGTCATGACGCAGGACCCGGGTGAACAGCACGTGGGCCAGCGGAGCCAGTGCCATGGCCGTCCCGGTGTGGCCGGAGTCTGCGGCCCGGGGGGCGTCCATGGCGAGGCCGCGGATGACATTGATCCCCAGCCGCTCGAGGTCACCATGATCGGCCGGGTCGGGAGGGCGCTGGTCGCGTGCAGTCATCGCCGGCCACCCTACCGGCGGGATGTCGGCGGGGCCACGGCGCCGTCCGACGCTCAGCGCTGCCGGAGCAGGGCGACGGAGGCGGCGAAGCCGTGCACGAAGTTCCTGCCGCCGACCGGCCCGAACTCGCCCGCGGCGAAGAAGCCCCCGACCGGGACGGAACCGAGCGCCCCCTGGAGCTCCGCGGCATCGTGATGGGCGTCGTCGAACAGACGCGTGCCCCGGCCGCTGCAGCTGAACACGAGGGCCGCCTCCGCCCGTCGAGTCGACAACAGGGTGCGCAGCTCGCGGTGGGCCGTTTCGGCGTCGCGGACGTGGAAGCGGACAGTGCTGCCCAGCGGCACCTGGTCGTCCACGGCCACGGCGCCGGTGGCCCGGTCCACGCCGAGCACGCTGCGGACCAGATAGTCACCGGGTCCGGGGTGGTCGACGCGCTCGTCGATCAGGCGCCCGACGTAGAGGCCGTTCGACTCGATGCCCACCACGTCGGCCGGGGAGAGGTGCCCCTTTATCTGGTCGACCATGCACTCCATGGCCGGGGTGCCAGCGACCTCGAAGATGATGTTGCGGTCCGATCGGGTGACGGTGAGCGGGCGCCCGTAGGCGCGGCCACCCTGTGAGAGCACCGGCTCGAGGTCGATGCCGGGCCCGAGTAGGACGCCGGTGGCACCGGTGGACACCACCTGCTCACCGGCGACCAGGCGGGTCCCGCCGGCCCCACGGCCACCCGAGGCGTTCCCGCCGACGACCGGGAGCGAGGGGTGGCGGTCACGGAGCCAGGTCAAGAACTCATCGGCCGGGAAGGTGAACGGGTCGGCCACCAGGACGAGGGCGCCGGGGTCGAACGCGAAGGCGTCGGGCCACCCGTCGAAGTGCCAGGACTCGTCGGCCAGCCGGGTGGCGCGCAGGGTGACCGGGGCCAGGGGACCCACCCTTCCGGCCCAGAGGCTGATGGCGGGTGTCTCCTCGATCTCGTGGCCGGTGCCCAGCACCGATTCCGCCGCACAACCGATGATGGCCAGTGGATGGAGCACCGCGGCGATGGTGGCGACGATGTCCTCGAGGGCTCCGGCGTGGGGAGGCGTGGCCGTCACCATCACCAGATCCGGTCGATCACCGATGGTCTCCAGGACCGCCCCGGTGACCTCGCCGGTGGCATGAGAGGTGACCGGGTGCTCGGACAGCGCGCTGGCGAAGGACAACCGCCTCAGCCCCACCGCGGCCGGGGGCTGGCGCCGCGGGCCATCGAGCGGTTCTCCATCCACCCAGTATCGACCAGCGTCCGGGGGGTAGCGTCACGCCGTGGCTGATCAGCGGATTCAAGTGCCCCCGAACTGCGAACTGACGCTCGGTATGCGGTGTGTCGACAAATCGGTGCCGGGACGCACGGTGTGGGAGATGCGGGCCGATGAGCGGTTCGCCAACCCGGCGGGCATCGTCCAGGGGGGGTTCCTCAGCGCCATGGCCGACTCGGCCATGGGCGCCTCCACGGTGACCTACGCCCGGTCGGCGGAGAGGAAGGTCTTCTCGTCCAATGTGGAGATGAAGACGAGCTTCCTGGCGCCGGTACGTGTGGGGGCCGTCCTCCGGTGCACCGCCACGGTGGTGTCCGGGGGGAGCCGGGTGGCGTTCGCCGAGGCCGAAGTGGTGGACGAGTCGGGAACCACGGTGGCGCGGGCCAGCTCCACCTACCTCTTCACCCCGCGGGAGGCATCCGGGGCTGGGCCGGCGGTGCCCCGCCCCTGACCCGGACGTCGTCCCGAGGGGCTCGGGAGGGGGCCGGGCGGTGCTCCACCGCACTGATCCACCGCACGTCAGGCAGTGCCCCTCCGAGGCCCGGGAGGGGCGTCGGCGATGGGTGGGGTGCACCCGCTGGCTAGAGTTGGGCCGATCCCATCAGCCGGTGGTGACGGAGCCGACCGTCGTCGTCCCATCGCGGAGTCCGAGGAGGACCGTGGCCCGAAGTCGAAGCGGCACAAGCAAGGGACTGCGTGGTCTCAAGTCCAGCGGCGGGGATGCCCTGCAACTGGTCATCGACTACGTCAAGCAGGAGACGCTCACCCCCCTCCGGGGGCTCGGTCGTTTCATGCTCTTCGGCGTGGCGGGATCGGTCGCCCTTTCCATCGGTCTCGTGATCCTGTCGGTCGGCTTCCTACGGCTCCTCCAGGGCGAGACCGGTTCCACGTTCACCGGCAACCTCTCGTGGATCCCGTACCTCATCTGCGCCGTCGCCGTCGTGCTCGTGGCCGCTGTCGCCGTCAAAGCGGTGAGCAAGGGTCAGGGACGCAGCTCCACCCAACCGCAAAAGGAGAATCCATGAGCACGGGAGCCGAACCCATCACCCGTGACCAGATCGAGGCCAAGTTCCGCGAACTGACCGGCGAGGTTTCCGACGAGGTCGCGTCGACCCGGTCCCAGGCCGTGACCATCGGTCTCGCCGTGACCGTCGCGGTGGTGGCGGTGGTGTTCCTGATCGGTCGGAGGAACGGGCGCCGCAAGTCGGCGATCGTCGAGGTTCGGAGGGTCTGAACCGGTGGACTCCCTCTTGCGCTACCTCCAGGTCCGGGCCTTCGGCCGCGGCTTCAGCGGCTACCACACGGCGTGGATCGTGGTGGGGGTGGCCCTGTGGATGCTCATCCGGGCCCGCCACCAGGACGACGTCGTCTACCGCACCGAGCTCAAGCCCGGCGAGCAGCTGATCGTCAAGACCATCAAGCCTTCCTCTCAGTCAAGCGGTCACTGATCGACGTGGGGCCCGGCGGGGATCGCAGCATCCTCGAGGCCGGCGAACGGGTGCTGCTGGTGGATGCCAAGCAGCGGCGCTATCTGATCACCCTGCGTCCCGGCGCCACGTTCCATACCCATGTGGGCATCGTCGATCACGACGACCTGATCGGGACCAGGGAGGGGTCGACCGTACTGGGCAGCACCGGCCGGCGGTTCCTGGTGGTGCGCCCGACCCTGTCCGACGCGGTCCTCAAGATGCCACGGGGGGCACAGGTCATCTATCCGAAGGACCTCGGTGCCATCCTCATCGAGGCCGACATCTCACCCGGGGTCCGAGTGCTCGAGGCGGGCGTCGGCTCCGGCGCCCTGTCGATGGCCCTCCTGCGGGCCGGGGCCGAGGTCGTCGGCTACGAACTCCGCGAGGACTTCGCCGACCGGGCTCGTTCCAACGTGGCCGCCATGGTGGGGGAGGGCGCACCCTACCGGGTCGAGCTCCGCGACGTCTACGAGGGCATCGCCGAGCGGGGCCTCGACCGGGTGCTCCTCGATCTTCCCGAGCCCTGGCGGGTCCTCGACCATGCCAGAGTGGCCATGCGTCCCGGGGGCATCCTCTGTGCCTACCTGCCCACGATCAACCAGACGGCGCAGTTGCGCTCCTCGCTGGAGGCGTCCGGGTTCGGGTTGGCCACCACACTGGAGGTCCTGCACCGCACGTGGCACATCGAGGAGCGCTCGGTGCGCCCGGACCACCGGATGGTCGGCCACACGGGGTTTCTCACCACCGGCCGACTGCTGCTGCCCTTCGACGACCCCCGTCCGGGAAGGGATCCGGCCGGTTAGCCCTGCCCGATGAAACCGGTCAGCTCTGTTCGATGAAGATGCACTCGCCGGGACACTCCTCGGAGGCCTCGACGACGGCGTCCTCGAGGTCGGCCGGCACGGCGGCCATCCCGGCGGACCCACCAGGCTCGCTCTTCACGTCGGTGCCGTCCTTCACATAGGCCAGCCCGTCGTCGAGCAAGGTGAACACGGCGGGCGCGATCTCCTCACAGAGGCCGTCTCCCGTGCACAGATCCTGGTCGATCCAGACCTTCATCAGTTACGTCACTCCTACGTGTCCTTCGGCGGCCGACCTGTTTTCTCGGTCGACCGAACTCAGCTCGAGTGCTGGTCTCCGTCCCCTCGTGCAACCGCGACAGGCTTTCGCGTGCCGCGACAGATCCACAGGACGAGATACAGCTTCACCATCGTA
This sequence comes from uncultured Acidimicrobiales bacterium, assembly GCA_963725395.1. Lineage (GTDB taxonomy): Bacteria > Actinomycetota > Acidimicrobiia > Acidimicrobiales > RAAP-2 > Bog-756. Next base: position 61,185 of record CAVRYH010000001.1, read on the forward strand.
TCCGGAAGTGCGCACAGAATGCCTGACGGTCCGTCAGATGGCCAGCCGGCCCCGGGTCGAGTCCCGCTGAAGTGGAGCCGTACCAGCCCCAGCCGGGCACGCCTCGGGAGGTCACGCAGGGCGGACGGTGTGCACTGCAGCGTGGGGTGCCGGTGTAGGGTCGCCGCATAGGCTGGGCTCGGAAGCGAGGTGATCCCAACGGTTGATTTCGATGACGTGGGCGACGGCCACCGGCCGGTGGGCTCCGGGGAGGATGACGACCTCGAGACCCTGAGGCTGCGGGCGACCGCGGCCGAGGAGGAGGTCACCCTCCTGCGCCGCCGGCTCCAGGAGAGCCCACGTCGCGTCCAGACCCTGGAGGAGAAGCTGCTCGAGACCAAGGGACAGCTGGCCCAGGCCATCTCCCAGAACGAGAAGCTGACCTTCACCCTGCAGACCGCCAAGGAGCACGTGGCCAACCTGCGCGAGGAGGTGGAGAAGCTCACACAGCCGCCCGCCGCCTACGGGACCTTCCTCGGGACGAACGACGACGGCACGGTCGACGTGTTCTCGGGGGGGCGGAAGATGCGGGTATCCCTGCACCCGGACATCGAGGTCGACGACCTCCGCCGGGGCAACGAAGTCGTGCTCAACGAATCGCTGAACGTCATCTTGGCCCGTGAGGGAGAAGGCTCAGGCGAGGTCGTGGTGCTGAAAGAGGTGCTCGAGGACGGCAAGCGCGCCCTGGTGTTCGGGCGGGCCGACGAGGAGCGGGTGGCGGAACTCTCCGACGGTCTGATCGGCGTCAAGCTGAGGGCCGGGGACACCATCCTCATGGAGTCGCGGACCGGACTGTTGATCGAGAAGCTGGCCCGGCCCGAAGTCGAGGAACTGGTGCTCGAGGAGGTCCCCGATGTCACCTACTCGGACGTCGGCGGACTCGACGACCAGATCGAGGCGATCACCGACGCCGTGGAGCTTCCCTATCTCTACCGGGAGCTCTACCTCGAGCACAAGCTCCCCGCCCCCAAGGGGATCCTGCTGTACGGGCCGCCGGGATGCGGGAAGACCCTCATCGCCAAGGCGGTGGCCAACTCGTTGGCGAAGAAGGTGGCCGAGGTCACCGGCAACACCAACGCCCGGAGCTACTTCTTGAACATCAAGGGTCCCGAGCTCCTCAACAAGTACGTGGGAGAGACCGAGCGCCAGATCAGACTGGTGTTCCAACGGGCCCGCGAGAAGTCCGAAGAGGGTGTACCCGTCATTGTCTTCTTCGACGAGATGGACTCGTTGTTCCGCACCAGGGGCACGGGCATCAGCTCCGACATGGAGTCGACCATCGTCCCACAGCTCCTGGCCGAGATCGACGGCGTGGAGACCCTGAAGGACGTCATCGTCATCGGGGCCTCCAACCGCGAGGACCTGATCGACCCGGCCATCCTCCGGCCCGGCCGACTCGATGTGAAGATCAGGATCGAGCGGCCCAACGAAGTGGCCGCCGCCCAGATCTTTTCGCGTTACCTGACCCCGGACCTCCCACTCGACGCCGACGAGGTCCGCACGCTCGGCGGGGGCGACCCGGCCAAGGCCACCCAGGCCATGATCGAGACGACCGTGGCCGAGATGTACCGGAACGACGAGGAGAACCGGTTCCTCGAGGTCACCTACCAGAACGGGGACAAAGAGGTCCTCTACTACCGTGACTTCGCCTCGGGGGCGATGATAGAGAACATCGTGCGACGGGCGAAGAAGCTGGCGATCAAGCGGGCGATCGCCGAGGACACCCGGGGGATCCGGACCGAGGACCTCCTCGAGTCGATCCGCCAGGAGTACAAGGAGAACGAGGATCTCCCCAACACCACCAACCCCGACGACTGGGCGAAGATCTCCGGCAAGAAGGGCGAGCGCATCGTCTACATCCGGACACTCATCAGCGATCGGGACGAGACGACGGGCGGCCGGTCCATCGAGCGGGTCGGAACCGGTCAGTATCTCTGACCATCCCGCCAGGATAGGGTCCACTGCATGGCCATCCCGAAGGTCTGCGGCATCGAGACCGAATACGGCATCCAGGTGCTCCACGGGGACCCCAATCCCATTGCCGCGTCCTCGGTTCTGATCAATGCCTACGCCCACGACGTGGCCCGCCAGCAGACCGGCTGGGACTTCGAGGACGAGGCGCCCGGCAACGACGCCCGGGGTTTCGCCCGTGAGGATGCCATGCCGCCCCAAGTGGAGACCCATCTGGTCAACACTGTCCTGACCAATGGTGCCCGTTACTACGTCGACCACGCCCACCCCGAGTATTCGACCCCGGAGTGCAGCCACGCCCTCGAGTGCCTCCGTTACGACCGGGCGGGCGAGCTGATCCTCACCCGTTCGATGGAGGCAGCCGATCTCGCCGCGCACGACGGCTCGCGGCTCGTCATCTACAAGAACAACTCGGACGGGAAGGGCAACTCCTACGGCGCCCATGAGAACTATCTGATGGACCGGGCGGCACCCTTCACCCGCATCGTGGCGGAGATAACCCCCCATTTCGTGACCCGTCAGATCTACGCCGGGGCCGGCAAGGTCGGCGCGGAGACCCCGAGCCACGACGGTCGCTCCGTCGAGTTTCAGCTCTCCCAGCGCGCCGAGTTCTTCGAGGAGCAGGTCGGCCTGGAGACCACCTTGAAGCGCCCCATCGTCAACACCCGCGACGAGCCCCACGCCGACCCCCACCGCTACCGTCGCCTCCATGTGATCGTCGGTGACGCCAACCTGGCCGAGGTGGCCACGTTCTTGAAGGTCGGTACCACCTCGTTGGTCCTGGCCATGATCGAGGACGACGTCTCCAGCTCCCGCAGTCTGGTGCTGGCCGACCCGGTGAAGGCCATGCACGATGTGGCCCTCGACCGGACGTTCACCACGCCGCTCCCGATGGCGGACGGCTCGACGGCCACCGCCCTGGCCATCCAGTGGGAGCTCTACTCGCTGGCCCGCAAGTACGCCGACGACCGGGGCCTCGAGTGCATGGGGGACGAATCGGTGGGGGAAGAGGTGCTGCGCAGATGGGAATCGGTCCTGAATGGACTGGAGACCGATCCGATGTCGCTCCACCGGCAGCTCGACTGGGTGGCCAAACTGCAGCTGATCGAGGGCTACCGTGACCGGCACGGCTGCGACTGGGGTGACCACCGCCTGGCCGCCCTCGACCTGCAGTACCACGACCTGAGGCCGTCGCACTCCCTGTTCGCCCGGATGAACACCGAGCGGCTCGTGGACCAGGAGTCCGTGGTGACGGCGGTCACCGAACCCCCCCGGGGTACGAGGGCGTGGTTCCGGGGCCGTTGTCTCAAGAAATGGCCCGCCGCCGTGGTCACCGCCAACTGGGATTCGCTGGTTTTCGACCTCGGCACCGACCCACTGCGACGCGTCCCTATGATGGACCCCCTGAAGGGCACTGCCGATCATGTCGAAGAGTTACTGGACGCGTGCGCAACTCCGTCCGAGCTGTTGGACAGATTGAGCAGCTAGGGAGAGGGATGGCTGAACGAGATGGCTGAACGGGAACAGAAGAAGAAGACGACCACCACCGAGCGCGAGGACGACGTCGTCGAGGAGGTGCCGGGATCGTCGGCCACCGGCGACAAGCTGAAGGCCGAGCTCGACGACCTGCTCGACGAGATCGACGAGGTGCTCGAGGACAACGCCGAGGAGTTCGTGCGTAACTACGTCCAAAAGGGCGGCGAGTAGCCCTAGTGACCCTGCCGCTGTTTTCGACGACCGAAGACCCGGGCCCCGATTTCGCCGGACTGATCCGGCGGCTCCACGTGCCGGTGCGCCCCTCCCTGTCCCCGTCCGGTCTCCCGCCGTCTGGTGGGGTGGGGGGGAACGAGTTCCGCCACGGCACCACCGTGGTCGCCCTGCGCTTCGCAGCCGGCATCGTGATGGCCGGCGACCGCCGCGCCACCGAGGGCCATTCGATCGCCCACCGCTCGATGGAGAAGGTCTTCCCGGCCGACCGCTACTCGGCCGTCGCCATCGCCGGTGCCGCCGGGCCGGCCGTCGAGATGGTGCGGCTCTTCCAGACCCAACTCGAGCACTACGAGAAGGTCGAGGGTGTCGTGCTCAGCCTCGAGGGCAAGGCCAACCAGCTCGGGCAGATGGTGCGCGAGCACCTGCCCATGGCCATGCAGGGACTGGCGGTCGTGCCACTGTTCGCCGGGTACGACCTGGCCCGTGAGATCGGGCGGATCTTCACCTACGACGTGACCGGCGGGCACTACGAGGAGACCGAGCACAACGCCACCGGTTCGGGCGGACGGGACGCCCGGACCACCATCAAGCTCGGATACCGAACGGGCATGGCCCGAGACGAAGCCGTGGAGCTGGCTATCGAGGCCCTCTACGAGGCGGCCGACGAGGACTCGGCCACCGGAGGTCCGGACCTGATCCGAGGCATCTACCCGCTGGTGGCCACGGTGACGGCCCTGGGATTCGAGTTCGTGCCCGAGGACGAGGTCGCCGCCCTGTTCGCCTCCCTCATCGAGCGTCGACGGGCCGAGGGGCGCCAGCCATGACGATGCCCTACTACGTGGCACCCGAGCAGGTCATGAAGGACCGGGCCGAGTACGCCCAGAAGGGCATCGCCCGGGGCCGCTCGCTGATCGCCACCACCTACGACCTCGGCATCGCCATCGTGGCGGACAATCCCTCCCGCTCACTGCACAAGATCAGCGAGATCTACGACCGGATCGCCTTCGCCGGCGTGGGCAAGTACAACGAGTTCGACCAGCTCCGGGTGTCGGGGATCCGACACGCCGACACCAAGGGTTATGCCTACAGCCGGGAGGACGTGGACGCCCGATCGCTGGCCAATCTCTACGCCCAGTACCTGGGCCAGGTGTTCACCCACGAGATGAAGCCGCTGGAGGTGGAGATCCTGGTGGCCGAACTGGGCACCGGCCTGCGGCCCCATCAGCTGTACCACATCGCCTACGAGGGCACGATCACCGACGAGGACCGCTACGCCGTGCTGGGCGGGGAGACCGAGGCAATCGCGCAACGCCTCGAGGAGCGGTGGACCGAGGGATGGTCGTTGGCCGAGGCGCTCAGGGCGGCCGTGGACGCGCTGGCCGGTCCCGACCGCGCACTGAGCGGTAGCGAGCTCGAGGTGGCTGTGCTGTCCGGGGGTAACGGTCGGCGGGCCTTCCGTCGGCTGGTCGACACCGAGCTGGAGGAACTGCTGGCCTGAGCGCCATCGGGAACGTCGGGGGACGGGGCCGCAGACCCCGCTGACGTGCGTGTTCACGGCAGAGGTTCCGGCTCACGGTACCGTGAGGGTAATGGACAAGCGGATCTACGGCCTGGAGAACGAATACGGGGTGACCTGTACGCTCCGCGGCCAGCGGCGTCTGAGCCCCGACGAGGTGGCGCGCTACCTGTTCCGCCGCGTGGTCAGCTGGGGCCGTTCGTCCAACGTCTTCCTCGAGAACGGTGCCCGCCTCTATCTCGACGTGGGGAGCCACCCCGAGTACGCCACCCCGGAATGTGACGACATGGCCGAGTTGGTGGTGCACGACAAGGCGGGGGAGTGGATCCTGTCCTCGTTGGTGGAGGGCGCCGAGGCCCGCCTGCGCGAGGAGGGCATCCGCGGTGACATCTACCTGTTCAAGAACAACACCGACTCGGCCGGCAACTCCTACGGCTGCCACGAGAACTATCTGACCAGCCGCCGGGACGACTTCGCCCACTACACCGAGGTCCTCATCCCGTTCCTGGTCAGCCGGCAGGCCTACGCCGGGGCGGGAAAGGTGCTCCAGACGGCCCGGGGGGCCGTGTTCTGCCTGAGCCAACGGGCCGAGCACATCTGGGAGGGCGTAAGTTCGGCCACCACCCGGAGCCGCCCGATCATCAACACCCGGGACGAGCCCCATGCCGACGCCGAGAAGTACCGCCGCCTGCACGTGATCGTGGGCGACTCGAACATGAGCGAGTACGCCACCTTCTTGAAGGTGGGCGCCACCAGCATCGTGCTCCGCATGCTGGAGGACCCCTCGACGGTGATGCGCGACCTGACTCTCGAGAACCCGATCCGGGCCATCCGGGAGATCAGCCACGACATCACCTGTCGCCGACCGGTGCGCCTGGCCAACGGCCGGGAGATGAGCGCCCTCGACATCCAGGGCGAGTACCTGCAGCGGGCCATCCGCTACCGCGACCGCCAGGGGCTCTCTCCCCAGGAGGACCGGGCGCTCCAGATGTGGGAGCACTGTCTCAAGGGCCTGGAGTCGGATCCCTTGTCCCTCCACCGCGAGTGCGACTGGGTCGCCAAGTACCGCCTCATCGACCGGTACCGCGAGCGCCACGCCCTGCCACTGCACAGCCCAGCCGTCTCCCTGCTCGACCTCCAGTACCACGACGTCGACCGCAAGCGCGGCCTCTACTACCGGCTGCAGGCCCACGACCAGCTCGACCGCATCTGCGACGATGCCGACATCGCCGAGGCGATGTCGGTGCCGCCCCAGACCACCCGTGCCCGGTTGCGGGGCGAATTCGTGAAGAAGGCCAAGGAACGACGACGCGACTTCACCGTCGACTGGGTGCATCTGAAGCTCAACGACCAGGCCCAGCGGACCGTCCTGTTGAAGGACCCCTTCAAGTCGAAGGACGAGCGGGTCGAGAAGCTCATCGCCGGTCTGTGACCGACCCCGACCCCGACCCGGGCCGGGCCTCGGGTGACGGTCGTCCGCCCCGACCGGCGACAGAACCCGGCCTCCATCCTGGACTAGCGTCGCCTGATTGTGACCAGCCAACTCCCCGGTGACGCACTGTCGGAGATCGACGCGGACGCCCCCGGGCGACAGGACGATGGCGATCAGCACGCGGAGCCGCTGAAGGGCCGCAGCTACCGGACCGTCATCGAATGGGTGATCATCGTGATGGCCGTCCTGTTGTGCACGGTGGTGCTCAGGACCTATGTGGTGCAATCGTTCTCCATACCTTCGCTGTCCATGTACCCGACGCTCCAGGTGGGGGACCGCATCATCGTGAACAAGTTGAGCTACGACTTCCACGGGGTGCGCCGGGGCGACATCGTCGTCTTCGCCCGCCCGCCGCTCGAGGACCAGGAGTACGCCGACCTCGTGAAGCGGGTGATCGGTCTGCCGGGGGAGACCATCTCCTCCAAGGGCTGCCGCATCTACATCGACGGCAAGCCGCTCTCGGAACCGTGGCTCCCGAACACCCCGGCCAGCTGTTCGACCGCTCTGCCCGACGACCCGCACGAGCAGTTCAACCTTCCCGGGCCGGTGAAGATCCCAGCGGGTGAGTACTACGTCATGGGGGACAACCGGACCGACTCGGAGGACAGCAGGTTCTTCGGTCCCATCCCGAAGTCGCTCATCGTCGGCCGGGCGGTGGCAGTGGTCTGGCCGTTGAGCCACATCAAGGGGCTCTAAGGCCGGTGGACCGGTGCGGTAGCCTCGATGACCGGTGGACCCACTCCTCGACAACGGTCCCGCGGTGGGCTCGGGTCCGCGGTCGACGGTGAGCGGGCCGACGGTCCTGGCACGGGGCCCGAGGGCGGTACCCGAACTTCCAGTCGACGGCGCGGCGCCCACCGCGGTCCCCGAACTGCCGGCGGAGTACTGGCCCTCCTGGCTCGTCCCCACCGAGCCGCCGACCCAGCCGAGGGTGCGACGGGGCCGGTGGGCCCTCGAGTGGGCTGTCGTCCTGCTCGTGGCCCTGATCCTGGCGGTCGGGGTGCGGACGTACGTGGCCCAGATGTTCTACATCCCGTCGGGGTCGATGCTGCCCACCCTCCAGGTCGGCGAACGCATCGTTGTCGACAAGGTGAGCTATCACCTGCACGCCGTGCACCGGGGCGACATCATCGTTTTCTCACGCCCACCGCTTGAGCAGGCCGACTACGCCGACCTCATCAAGCGGGTGATCGGGCTCCCCGGCGACACCGTGGCCTCGGTGGACGGCCGGGTGACCATCAACGGCAAGGTCCTCTCGGAGCCGTGGCTCCCCGACCCGGCGCCCCAGACGCTCCCGAGCCCCCTGGCTGCCCCGTACAGCCTCAACCACCCCTACAAGGTCCCGCCCGGCGAGTACTACGTGATGGGTGACAACCGGACCGACTCCGAGGACAGTAGGTACTTCGGGCCGATTCCCGGCCGCCTGATCGTGGGGAAGATGGCCTTCAAGGTGTGGCCGGTGGCCCCGGGTGTGTGGCTGGTGGCCGGTGCGGTCGTCGTCGTGGGTGGTCTGATCCTGCTGCTCGTGTCCCTCCGGAGCGCCGACGGCGGCGGGGCGTCTCGAGGGGCCCGCCCCCGCGGACCGCCGCAGGGAACGGGGACGCGCCCGGTCTAGGCCGAGGGGCCTCGGGCACCACCGGCGCCGGTGCGCCGGTACACTCTGCTCGTGCCCTTTCTGAGCCCGGCGAAGGTGCTGGTCATCCTGGTGGTCGCCCTGGTCGTCCTCGGTCCCGACAAGCTCCCGAAGGTGGCCCGGCAGATCGGTGGATTGTGGGGCGATTTTCGCAAGTTCCGTGACAAGCTCGAGTCCGAGGTCCGCGGCAACTTCCCCGATCTCCCCTCCACCGACACCATCACCCAGGCGGTGCGGTCGCCCCTGACCTTCCTCGACACCCTGGCCGACGCCCATTCGACGGAGAACGGCACCACATCGGGCGTCACCGGGGGTGTCGATCCCCCCGACGTGCACGGCGATGCCGTCCAGCCGTCGGCCGGAACCAACCGGCCGGCCGGGACGGTCGAGGCCCACGAAGAGCCACCCCCCGTTCCCGGGGTGCTGATCGGAGACCCGGGTGGCATCGTCCACCAGGTCCGGTCCAGCGGCGGCGTGGTGCCCGACGACCCGGGGATGAACTGAGCCGGTCTCGCCGCCGGTAGCCGTCGAACCAGCGGACATCCACTCCCATGGCCATCTCACTCAAGCGACGGAGCCAATCCAAGCCCAAGCCGGACTCCATGACGCTGGTGGAGCATCTGACCGAGCTCCGGACGCGGGTGATGGTGTGCGCGGTGGCCTTCGTCATCACCGCCACGATCGCCTTTGTGTTCTACCCGCACATCCTGTCCTTCCTGCAGCACCCCTATTGCCAGGTGGCACCCTCCCATTGCAAGTTCTACATCACCGGGCCGCTCGACGGGCTGGCCCTCCGGGTCAAGATCGCCGCGTACGGGGGGCTGTTCCTGGCCACTCCGGTCCTGTTCTGGGAGTTCTGGCGGTTCGTCACCCCCGGGCTCAACCCGAACGAGAAGCGTTACGCCATCCCGTTCGTGGCGGCCTCCATCGCCCTGTTCACGTTGGGCTGCCTGGTGGCGTTCTTCACCTTTCCCCACGCCCTCAAGTGGCTCGACAGCATCGGTGGGCCCAGCCTCAACGAGATCTACGATCCGCTCAACTACCTCAGCTTGATCCTGTTGTTGATGGTGGTGTTCGGGATCACCTTCGAATTCCCGGTGGTGCTGGTGTCCCTCGAGGTGGCCGGCGTGCTCTCCCCGAAGACACTGTCGTCGTGGCGACGGTGGGCGATCGTGGGCATCGTCGTGGTTGCCGGGGTGGTGACCCCGAGCTCCGACCCGTTCTCGATGATGGCCCTGGCCGTTCCCATGTACCTGTTCTACGAGCTCTCGATCATCATCGGGAAGCTCATCCGACGATGACCACCGGGCGTTCCCGGGCCACCCCCGGGGACGCCGGAGCGGTGGGGGAGGGGATGCGCGAGCGCTTCGAGCGCAGCGTGGGGTTCCGCCTCGACGCCTTCCAGCGCGAGGCCATGGATGCCGTGGACCGGGGAGAGTCGGTCCTCGTGTCGGCGCCCACCGGCTCCGGCAAGACCCTGATCGCCGAGTACGCCGCCGCCCGGGCCCTGGCACTCGGCGCCAAGGCGTTCTACACGACGCCGATCAAGGCATTGTCCAACCAGAAGTTCGCCGAGCTCGCCCATCGTTACGGCGAGGAACGCGTCGGGCTCCTGACCGGAGACGTCTCCCACCAGCCCCGTGCCTCGATCGTGGTGATGACCACCGAGGTCCTCCGCAACATGCTCTTCGCCCGTTCGAGTCTCCTCGATGGACTGGAGGTGGTCGTCCTCGACGAGGTCCATTACCTCCAGGACCCCTACCGGGGCTCGGTCTGGGAGGAGGTCCTCGTCACCACCCCGCCGGCGGTCCGCTTCGTGAGTCTGTCGGCCACGGTCAGCAACGCCGTCGACTTCGGGGCGTGGCTCACCTCGGTCCGGGGCACGACACGGGTGATCGTGGAGCGTCACCGACCGGTCAAGCTCCATCACCACTTCGCCGTGGCCGAGCGGGGCCGCGACGGTCTCGTCGTGCTCCCCCTGCTGCGGTACGGCCGACCCAACCCCGACGGCGTCTCCCTCGACGATCGACGACGCCGCAATCCCCGCAACCGGTTCCGGGTCCCGCGGCGCACCGAGGTTGTCGAGTACCTGGCGTCGGCGGGCATGTTGCCGGCCATCACCTTCATCTTCTCGAGGGCGGCCTGCGACGACGCCACGAGGCACTGTCTGGAAGACGGGATCCGTCTGACCACGCCGGGGGAGCGGGCCCGCATCCGTGAACTCGTCGAGGCCTCGGTCGAGCGGCTGGACGACGCCGAGCTGCGGACCCTCGGGTTCGGCCCGTGGTCCGCGGCGCTGGAGGCGGGCATCGCCCCCCATCACGCCGGCCTGGTCCCGTCGTTCCGCCAGGCGGTCGAACAATGCTTCTCGGAGGGGCTGTTGAAGGTGGTCTTCGCCACCGAGACGCTGGCCCTCGGCATCAACATGCCGGCCCGGACGGTCGTCGTCGAGCGGTTCGCCAAATTCCGCGGCTCGGACACCTCGGCGCTCACCTCGGGCGAGTACCAACAGCTCACCGGTCGGGCCGGGCGCCGGGGGATCGACACCGTCGGGCACGCGTTCGTGCTGTGGTCCACCGGCACGCCCTTCTCCCAGGTGGCCCGCACCGCGCTCGCCCCTCCACCGGACCTGGTCTCGTCCTTCCACCCCACCTACAACCTGGCGGTGAACCTGGTGCGCCGCTGGTCGAGGGAGGAGGCGCACGAATTGCTGGCCGCCTCTTACGGTCAGTGGCAGGCCCCCCCGGGGTCGGTCTCGCTCACGGCCCAGCTCGACCGTCGCCTCGCTGTCCTCCAGCAACGGGGCTTCTGCGACGGCTGGCGCATGACCGGGGCCGGGCGGATGCTGACGGCGATCTACCACGAGTCCGACCTCTTGGTCACCGAGGCCCTCCGGTCCGGACTGTTCGACGGCCTGGAGCCCGGACCACTCGCCGGGGTCGTCTCGGCGTTCACGTTCGAGGCCCGGCGGGCGGGCGACGAGGAGCCGATGCCACGCCAGGCGGTCGTGGTCGACCGGCTCTCCCGGCTCGGGGCACTGGCCGGTGATCTCCGGGCCGACGAGCGACGGGTGGGGCTGCGACGCACCCGTCGCCCCGACCCCGGACTGGCCCGGGCGGTCATCAGCTGGGCCTCGGGGGCGACCCTGGACACGGTCCTGCGGGAGACGGAGGTGGCTCCCGGGGACTTCGTCCGCAATGTCCGCCAGCTCATCGACCTGCTGACCCAGGTGGCCCAGGTGGCTCCGGAGCCGGCCACGGCCGAGGCGGCCCGGCTGGCGGTGGCGCTGATCAGACGAGGAGTGGTGGGGGCCGACGACCCCGCCGCCGTGGGGTCCGCGCCTCACCCTCCGGTGCCGTCCTAGTGTGATCCGGGCATGTTCCCCTACGCCGAGGAGACGTTCACCGCTGAGGAGGAGGACATCCTCCGTCGCTACGTCACCAACCTCGATCAGCCTGTCTTCGCCCTGGTCAACCTGCCCGAAGTCGTAAAGGGAGCCCTCTTCGCCCGCTACTCCCGGTCGCCGAAGAGCCTGCGCCGGCTGTTCCTCGACGAGTTCGTCGGGGAGCTCGACATCTCCGGCGATGCCTCGGTCGACGCGACCGTGGGCCTGAAGCGGGCCGAGCAACTTTACGAGAAGGTCTTCTTCGAGTACGGCGACGACTCGGTGGCCCAGCTGGGTGGCGTCCACCTGGCCTGCGAGCAGGCCTCCAACGTGCTCACCAAGGTCCTCGAGTGGGGACGGTTGATGGCCTACCTCGAGCAGTCGACCCGCTACATCGCCTACAACCAACGCCTGACCACCGGGCACTACCGGTACTACCGGGATCCGGCCATCCTCGACTCGGTCCTCGGGGCGCGCTACGTCGGGGACATGGACCGCATGTTCGACACCTACGGTGAGCTGCTCGATGAGGCCCAGGTGTGGCTGAAGGCCCGCCATCCCCGCCAGGCCGCAGACTCGGAGTTCGTCCACCGCCAGGCGGTGAAGGCGAAGGCCCTGGATGCGCTGCGGGGCCTGCTGCCGGCCGCGTCCCTCTCCAACGTGGGCATCTACGGAACCGGGCAGTCCTACGAGATGCTGCTGCTTCGGATGCGTTCGCACCCGCTACCCGAGGCCCGCCGGTACGCGGCCATGATGCTCGAGGAGTTGCGCAAGGTCATACCCTCGTTCCTCCAGCGGGTGGACCGCCCCGACCGGGGTGGTGCCTGGTCGGACTACTTCGAGCGGACCCAGCGCGAGACGGCTGAGCTGGTCGAGAGGCTCTTCCCCGACCTGGTGGCACCGGTCGGGCACAAGGTGGCCGGGCCGTCCGGTCGGCCGTCGGTCACGCTGGTCGACTTCGACCCGGACGGGGAGGACAAGGTCGTCGCCGCCATCTGCGCGCCACTCACCGACCGCCCAGAAGAAGAGGTGATCGCCCGCGTGCGGCTCCTCGGCGCCGAGGACAAGCGTGCGCTGCTCGCCGCCTATGTCGGTGAGCGCGACAACCGCCGCCATCGGCCGGGACGGGCCTTCGAGCGCACCGGGTACCGCTTCGACGTGGTCACCGACTACGGCGCCTTCCGGGACCTGCAGCGTCACCGCATGCTCACCATCGAGTGGCAGCCGCTCGGATCGACACTGGGCTACGACGTACCCGAGGTGGTGGAGGAGGCGGGCCTGACCGACCGCTATGTGACGTCGCTCGAGCGATCGCGCGAGCTGGCCGAGACCCTCGCGCCGCTGTTCCCCGTGGAGTCCGCCTACGCCGTGGCCCTCGCCTACCGCATCCGCTACTCGATGCAGATGAACGCCCGGGAGGCGATGCACCTCCTCGAGTTGCGCTCGGGCCCCCAGGGCCACCCCGGCTACCGCTGGGTGGCCCAGGAGATGCACCGGCTGATCGCGGAGGGGGCGGGTCACCACCTGATCGCCGAGGCCATGTCCCACGTCCACTACGGCTCCGACGATCTCGAACGACTGGAGTCCGAGCGTCGGGCCGAGGACCGGCGCGCCTCGATGTCGACCGCCGGAAATCCTGCAAACCCCTGACCTGGGAGGTTGTGCATATCCCCAGGTCGGCATGGGCGAAGACCATTTGACGAGTGCCGGTGTGCCTGGCGTATCGTTCGCCCAGTCCCACTCGCCCCGGCAGCACCCCGAGCGACTTCGGTCGGTCGGTAGGGCCAGGGGGAGGGATGCTGTGAGAGGCGGAGGGAGGCCCAGGGGATCGAGTAGAAAACGCTCTCTCCGAAACCGACGGTGGATTCCGGAGGTGGCGGAGGGGGTGGTGCCAAAGACCCCTGGGTCCTGCCGCCTCCGAGTCCGAGGCATCGGACAACCGGCTTTCACCGCAGACGGGCGATGCGATGTTGCCTGTCGCCCGGGTTGGGAATAACCGATCATCGCAGGCCGTTGTGACGTACCCTTGTGCCCGAGGCGCAGGTGGCCCTCGGGCGCGTGGCCACCATGACACTGAGGGCGGCACGACGCGAACGACCGGCGCGTAGAAGCGTCTATGCTCCGCCCCAACTCACCACTGAAAGACCGAGATGCCACAAGAACTGGACGAAGTCGAAGGGCCCGAGGAGCTGATCGAGGGCGAGCTCGACGAGCTGGCCGACGATGATGACGACGACCTGATCGCCGACGATGCACTGGCGCTCCCCGACGACGATGATGACGACGCCGTCGCCGTCGTCATCGAGGAGGACGAGGTGGTCGTCCCGGCCCCCGGTGCCAAGACGGCGACCAAGCCGGCGGCCGGTGACGAGTCGGACGAGGACGACGAGGAGGAGCCCGACGACGAAGACGTCGAGGCCAGCCTGGACACCATCTTGAAGGAGCGGCTGGTCGTCGAGGAGGTCGAGGACGACGAGGAGACCCCCGAGCCCGAGGACCGCACGGGTGACGGCGTGGAGCGGGTGCTGCCGAAGCAACCGGGTGAGTTCGTCTGCCGGTCCTGCTTCCTGGTCAAGCATCCGAACCAGCTGGCGGACCGCAAGAAGATGCTCTGTCGCGACTGCGTCTGACCGGGGAGCCGATCATGGCGGAACCACACAACCAGCCGTCCGGGGACACGTCGCTCAACGAGCGACTGTTGGACCTGTTCGTCTACGTCCCCGCAGGCATCGCCGTCTCGGTCGCAGAGGAGCTGCCGCGGCTGGCGGAACGGGGCCGGGAACGCCTCGGCGTACGGGTGTCGTCGGCCAGGGCCATCGGTCATTTCGCGGTGAAGGCCGGCCACCAGGAGTTCCGACGCCGATCCAGCTCCCTGTGGCCCTGGGGGGCGACACAGGGTCAGCCCGAGCACGCCGGACCCACGTCCCGGCCACCACGACCTCCCGGTGCCCCGGTCTCCCCGCGGCCCGACCAGCCGTCCGGGTCGAACCCGGGCGAGCGGCGCGTGCGGTCCGTGCCGCCGCCGACCAACGGGCACGTGCCGGCGGTGTCGACCCTCGCCATCCCGGGATTCGACACGTTGTCCGCTTCGCAGGTGGTCCAGCGTCTCGACGGGCTCAACCGGTCCGAGCTGGTGTCGGTCAGGGCCTACGAGGCGTCCACGAGAGGGCGTCGGACGATCCTCAGCCGCGTCGACCAGTTGCTGGACGAACGTTCGTAGGCGCCATGGCCCCGGAGCGGGCCGACGGGGGAGGGGAGCGGATGGAAGCGGTGCGTGAGGCGGTCCCCGAGGACGGAGTTCGCATCGCCGCGCTGATCGGGGAGTTCAGGGCCGCCGTCGCCGCCCAGCGGGGTGGCCCTCTCCTCCTCGATCCGGATGCTGCGGGGACCGGAGCCGGACCGTCGGGTGGGTCGGCCGGCCGCGGCTGACGACGAGCACCGGCTGGTTCTCGTGGGCACCCTCGACGACGTGGTCACCGGGGTGGCTGTGGGCCGCCACGAGGGCCGGGGTGCCCAGGGGCGCTGGGGGATCCTCGACGTCTGTTATGTCGAGCCAGCTGCCCGTGGCCTCGGCCTTGGGCAGCTGCTGGTGGAGGCGGTGCTGGCCTGGCTCGGTGCCGAGGGTTGCACGGGGGTCGACGGGGTGGCGCTCCCGGGCGATCGGACGGCGAAGAGCTTCTTCGAGTCGGCGGGGTTCAAGGCCCGGGCCATCACCATGCACCGCACCCTGGGCTGAGGACGGCCGGGTCGATGGCGGCTCAGGAGGAGCGGCGACCCTGGGAGCTGCGGGCCGGCACCGGCCGACGGGGGCCGGGCGGAGGAGGGATGGGGATGCCCATCAGCCGGGCCAGCTCGGGAACGTAGCCGGAGGCCTTGCGGGCCGCGGCCAACAGGGCCTCGTCGGCTCCGGTGGGGAGCCCGGCGGGCTTCACCGTCCGGCGCACCGGCGACTCGACGACCACGTCGAGCAGGGCGAGCCACTGTTCGGGTGGGGTATCGGCATTCATCGCCTGCCCGGCCTGTTCGGACAACCGGACCGCCAGCTCGGACGAGAGTCGCGCGGCGGGTTCGGGGGGGCGGATGGAGGCGCGGACGGCCTCGGTCACCCGACCTTCGTCGAGGGCGGTGGAGATCCGCTCGACCCACCGTTCCCGCAGGGCGGTGACACGTTGGTCGAGAGCGGCGCGCAGGGCGGTGGCCAGTTCGGTTCCCTCGGGGTCGAGGGTGACCGTGGAGGAGGAAGCGACGATGGACCGCAGCTCGCGCAGCGGCACGTCCTTGCCGGCGTTCCGGGCCACCGATGCCCGGTCCTTCCAGGCCGCGAGGTTGATGGCCGGGAGCAGTTGCTCGGCCATGGCCAGCAGCGGTCCGGGCGTGACCTCGGGACGGTGCTCGGCGCGGGCTCGGGCGTTCTGTTCCTCGATGGCCTGTCGCACGGCGGGGATCCCACCGCGCAGCAGCTGTTCGGCGACGGGCAACTGTTCCGGCTTGAGCTCGGCCAGGGCGGCGTTGCGATAGACCGACGAGGTGGCGGGCCGGCGAGGATTGTCGCGGCTTCCTCCGTCCCGACCACCGGGTCGGCTGGGACCGGAGCGCCGCCGGCCGTCGCCGCCGGCTGTTGCCGGCTCGGAACGTCCCCCGGAGCGGCCGTCGCCACGCCCCCCTCGTCCCGTCTGTTCGGTGCGGGGCCGTCGATCGGCCGGCCGGCGGCCGCCCTCGCGTTCTCCGTCCCCACGTTCGTCGCGGCGACGCTTGGACTTGGCCGCATACTGGACGTTCACATCAGGCCCCTTGGGAGGAGTGCCCAGGATCTCGATCCGCCCGGTCGCCCGCCCGTCGCCCTTGGCCTTGGGCGGGAGCAGTGCGGTCACCGTGGTCCCGTCCAGGGTGGTCTCGACCTCGGCCCGGAGCACCGAGCCGACACCCGACCCTTCGGGGATCAGGGCGGCGTCGACCGTGCCACGCGGCTGCTTGGCTCCGGCGGCGCGCCAGGTCCATGTGGAGTCCCCGGTCTGACTGGTGAGCTCGACTTCGATGCGATGGGCCATACCGGGCGACAGGCTACTGCCGCCGGCGGTCTGTCTGGGCACATCGGTATCCGTGCCCCCGGGCAGGCCTGCCCAGGCCTCGCACCGGGGGGCGGGTGCCGCCGCCGCCGGCGGATGGGTTCGCCGGTCACCCGGTCCGTTTACCATCTGGGTATGCCGAGAGCACTCCCAGGCCAGGCCGCCCGACGTGGAGGGACGCTGGGGGAGAGGCCGCACCGGTGACCGACATTGCCGGGCGGCCACCGGCGGCCGGTTGGGTCGAGGGTCTCACCGCCCGGCGCGCCGAACCGGCCCGCGACGGCCTCCCGCCCGGCCGGGCCGTCCTCGACCGGATCATCGCCTCGGTGGTCACTGTCCCGGATCACGGTGGCCTCCGCCCGTGGCGGTTCGCCCTGGTCACCGACGGCGGGCGGGAGCAGTTCGGTGACGCCCTGGTCGCCGGCCTCCATCAGCTCCGCGGCCCCGATGTTCCCGAAGCCGCGGTGGCCAAGATGCGGGGCAAGGCATTCGCCGCCCCCTGTGCTGTGGTGCTCATCGCCTCACCCGATGCGACCTCCAACGTCCCGGTCTGGGAGCAGGAGGCCTCAGCGGCGTGCACGGGCTATGCCATCGTGTTGGCGGCCGCCGGCCTTGGCTACGGCGCGGTGTGGAAGAGCGCGTCGGTTCTCGAGAGTGACGCCGTCCGGTCGCTGTTCGACCTCACCGAGGACGAACGGCTGCTCGGCTGGGTCAACCTCGGGTCGCCCGGTCCGGTGCGGTCGAAGAGACTCGATCCCGGTCCCGATGACCTGGCCGGCCGGGTCATGGTGATCGACGAGAAGGGGCGTCCGGTGGTCGACTGACCACCAGACGGAGTGCGCCGACGAACTGGGCCTGCGTGCGCAGGTGGCCGTGGGTGGCGTCCCACCGGCCCGAGTCCAGGTCCTCGGCCAGGCGCCGGGCGTAGTGGTCCACGAGCGTCGGGTCGACGAAGCTCCATGCCGACTGGGACCGACGAACCTCGGGGTCGAGGAAGGCCTCGGGACGACCGAAGTAGGCCTCGGTGAACCCGTCGGTGCAGTCGAAGGCCACCGGCACCTCGAGGACCGTCGGCAAGCCGCCCACCGCCTCGGTCACCGTGGTCAGTGCCGGATAGCGGGACCGCTCGGCGCGGTAGAGCTCGGGGGCGTACTCGGCCAGCCACAGGCGGTTCAGGGCGGCGGGGTCGAAGGTGAGTACCACCACCGGCCCGGTGGTCACTCTGCGCAACTCGCGGAGCCCGACCACCGGATCGGGCCATTGATGGATGGTGACGGTGGCCATTGCTGCGTCGAACGCCCCATCGGCGAAGGGAAGGGCCCCGGCCAGCGCCCGCACCACCGGACCGAGCGGTGACCGACGCTGGGCGATCATGGCCTCGGACGGCTCGACGGCCACCACGTTGCGGTCGATGGGCTCGTAGGAACCGGCACCGGCGCCGACATTGACAACGGTCCGAGCCGACCCGAGGGCGTCTTGGATGAGGGCGGCGATCCGCCCGTCTGCCCGCCGGTGCTGGGCATAGCCGGTTCCGTACCGCCCGTAGTCGACGTCGCCCGCCTCAACCACGACTCAGCCCCAGCGCGCCAGGGGGGGACCCATCCCGGCATCGTGGGCACAGTTGCCGCACAGGTCCATCCGGCGCGCACCGGGCCGGTCGGAGGCCGCCACCCGCCGCCAGCCGTACCGGCGGGCCTCTTCGAGGCAGGCCGACTCCGACCAGCGCGGTGCCGTGCGGGCCCCGCACCTTCCGCAGGTCCGGAAGAACAACTCCTCTTCGTAGAGGTCCTCGAAGTCGAAATCGTCGGGTTCGTGGTCCATGGAATCGCTCCCTGGCGAGGATACCGCCCACCGCCATCGACCGCGTTACGGTCGCCCCGCCGACCACGGCGCCGGCAGCGCCTCGTTGCGGGTCGTCGGGGGAGGGGTGGAAGGCGGGCGCGGTTTCGCTAGCCTGCAGGGAGGCCGCCGGTGGGCGGCTCCGAGGATCCGATTCGCAGGAGAGCGCCCATGAGCGATACCGACGACTGGAATGCCAAGATCATCGACGAATTCCGCGCCAACGAGGGCCGCGTCGGCGGGCAGTTCGAGGGCGCGCCCCTGCTCCTGCTCACGACCACGGGGGCGAAGTCGGGCCGGACCCGGGTCAATCCGATGATGTACCTGGCCGAGGGGAACCGGTTGTACGTGTTCGCCTCCAAGGCGGGTGCACCGACCAACCCGGACTGGTACCACAATCTGGTCGCCCACCCCGCGGTCACTGTCGAGGTGGACACGGACACCCTCCAGATGACCGCATCAGTGGTGGAGGGTCCGGAACGGGACCGCATCTACGCCGAACAGGCGCGTCGCTACCCCGGGTTCGCCGAGTACCAGGAAAAGACCGACCGGGTGATCCCGGTGGTGGCGCTAGACCGACGGTAGGGCCGTATCGGTACCGCCGTGCGGCGTATTTCGCCGTCGTCGGGCGCGCCGACCACGCAGTTGCCGCCCGGAGCCGGTGGAGAACTGTAATATCGTCACCGTGACGAAATCACCGGACACACCTAGGTGCGGGTGGTGCCACCGACCGTTGCCCCAATTGGGGAGGGCGGGGCGCCCCCGCCGGTTCTGCAGTCAGTCCCATCGCCAGCGGGCCTACGAAGCCCGCAAGAGAGCCGACTCGCTGATGGTTCCGCAAGGACAGACCATCGTCGCCGAGGACGACCTGCAACGGTTGCACGACCGGCTGTACCGACTCGAGTCAGCCGTCCAGGACGTCGACGCCGACCTCGGTGAGCGGTCCGGGCGCGCGCCTACCGGGAGGCACTCGACCATCTCCTGGAGGCCGCCCGGGACCTGGGCGGCATGGTGGTCGAGCCGGTCCGCCCGTGATCCGCCCCTCTTCCCAAAACGCCGATAATGTATATTATGTCAAGTTAAGAAGGTGTCAGAGGATGGCGGCGCCCATGGGCACTCCTCGGCTCTGACCTGGGGTTTCGGCGCCCCGGCCGGTGAACGATGCTGCCGGCTGATCGGACGACGTGACGGCTGCGCCTGTGGCCCACGTCGGTGTTGGACGGCACAGTCCTGATGATGCGCACGGCGATTGCGTGACGGCCGACTCGATGGCGCGCCCGGGTGGCTCGAGAACCCCCGCCCGGGTCGCTGCACGCGCGTCGGAACCGACGACCAGGATCACCCGGATACCTTCTGTCGCCGGCGGTCGTCGCCGGGCGATCGTCGCTGGGAGGTTGTCGGCATGGTGAGGATGGCATCGGGATCTCGGGCTGCGGGATGTGGGGGTGGTCCTCCCCCGGGCCCGGTGACACCATGGAGCATCGGCAGAAATCGACGGCGGGTGGTATTGATGGCATCACCAAGGGTTGGCGGCATGATGATCTTCGGTCACGAGCGAGTCTTCGCCGGGAGTCGGACGGCGGCGGTCGGCCTGGCCCCCTGGCCGGTGCGCTCGCGGATGCAAGGAGGGTTGCACCCGGTTGTGGCGATAACCGGCCGGTGGTGCGCACGGCCCCGAACACCCAGGCCAGGCAGGCCACCGCCCAGAGTGGTGGAAATGGTCGGGGAATTCCTCTACGGATAGGGTCTGGATCGTGCCCGACCTCTTGGAGCGGCTCATCGATTCCCCCGGCCTCTACATCGGGAACGGGGACGGTGTGGGGAGCGGTCTTTTCATCGGACGGCTTCGTGTGACCGTGCTGCCGTCGGGAGCGGCGGTGGCCATCGACTACGAGGCCTACGGGTATGACGAACTGCTCCAACATGCTGAGCACACCGTTCTGGCCCGCGACCCGGGGGGCCGGCTGTCGATGTTCGGCGTGCACAGCGAGACCTCTGTACCGGTGCAGCTGACCGAGCAGTCCGGGGGGTTCTTCATGGACCCCGAGCCGGCGGGGCCGTACCTCCTGGCCATCCAGATGTCCTTCGAGGGGGAGGACGTCTCCTATTCGTGGTGGTGGGCTTCCCAGGGCGAGGAGCTGGTGGAGCGGTCAAGGGCGGTGATGCGCCAGGTAGAGCCGGTGGGGATCTGAGGTCGACGTCACCGACGGTCGGCCCTCTCCCCTCCCCCTCATCGCCGACGCCCTAGGATGGGGTGAGGCGCCGGCGATCGGCGCGGGGCGACCGAGGAGGCTGTGATGACCGAGATCGTGCGACTCCCACCGGGCATGAAGTTCGACACGCCGGACGAGGAGCGGCTCTACCGGAAGCAGCGTCTGGCCGCCGCTTTCCGCCTCTTTTCGAAGTTCGGCTTCGACGAAGGGGTGGCCGGGCACATCACCGCCCGTGATCCGGAGCGGCTCGACCACTTCTGGGTGAATCCCTTCGCCACCCATTTCGGCCACATCCGGGTGTCGGACCTGATCCTGGTCAACCATCAGGGCGAGGTGGTGGAGGGGGACAAACCGGTCAACACGGCCGCCTTCGTCATCCATTCCCAGATCCACGCCGCCCGCCCCGATGTCATCGCCGCCGCTCACGCCCATTCGATCTATGGCAAATCGTGGTCGGCCCTCGGCCGGACCCTCGATCCCATCACCCAGGACGTCTGTGCCTTCTACGAGGACCACGCGGTCTTCGACGACTACACCGGAGTGGTCCTCGACCTCGAGGAGGGCAAGCGCATCGCCCACGCCCTGGCCGGCAACAAGGCGGCGATCCTCCGAAATCACGGGTTACTCACAGTGGGTCATTCCGTCGACGAGGCGGCGTGGTGGTTCATCACCATGGAGCGCTCCTGCCAGGCCCAGTTCTTGGCCTCGTCCGTGGGCACCCCCGTCCTCATCGATCCCGAGATGGCCCGGAGGACCCAGGGGCAGGTCGGCTCCCACGCGGCGGGATGGTTCAGCTTCCAGCCCCTGTTCGACCGCATCGTGCGGGAGCAGCCGGACCTCCTCGACTGACCAGCCCGCAACGGCTCGGGTCCTGCGGCCGGTCCTCCCTGGTCGCCTCAGACGGGATCCCGGTCGGGGGTGATGATCACGATGGGGATCTGGCGGCGCGTGTGGCGTTGGTAGACGTCATAACGGCCGCGTGCGCCCGGGTGGAGCAGAGGGGCCATGCCCCGGTTCGTCAGGTTGACCAGCGGCCAGAGCTGCTCGCGTTCCTCGGGCTCGGCGACTCGGGCGGTCGCCGGGTGGACACGGCGTCCCACCCTCACGGTCACCCGCGGATCGGCCTGGAGGTTGAGCAGCCACGCCGGAGGTCGGTCGCTGCCCCCGTTCGAGGCCACGACGATCAGATCGCCCCGGTCCCGGCAGTAGGTCAGGCCGTTGGTGCGGGCGAGGCCCGACTTCCGACCGGTGGTAGTCAGCAACAGCGCCGGCACCCGGTTGCTGTGCTTGCCGAAGCGACCGTCGGTCCTCTCGTAGATGTACTTGTGGAAGCGGAGGTAGGGATCGACGAAGCGGGTGGTGAAGATGCCGTCCATGACCTCGGCCCCCCGCGTCAGCGGCGGGCGTCGTAGGTCGGGACAAGGGTGCGGGCGGCCCGGGCCTCGTCCACCCTCCGTACCGGGGTGCGATGGGGGAATCCGGCCATCCAGCCCTCCTCGTGCGCGGTGGCCTCGTAGGCGATCCGTTCCAGCGACGTGGCCAGGGCCTCGAGGGTCTGTTGGCTTTCGGTCTCGGTTGGCTCGATCATCAGCGCCTCGTCCACGATCAGTGGGAAGTAGACAGTCGGTGAGTGGAAGCCCTCCTCGAGCAGCCGCTTGGCCACGTCGAGGGCCCGCACCCCAGTGGTCTGCTTGATGGTGCGGACGGACAGGACCACCTCGTGCATGCAGGGCCGGTCGAACGGCACGTCGTAGGTGCCCGTGAGGCGCTGTCGGATCCAGTTGGCATTGAGTACCGCCGTCTCGGCGACCTTGCGGAGCCCGTCTCCCCCGTTGACCAGGATGTAGGCCAGCGCCCGGGCCAGGACCAAGGAGTTGCCGTGCCAGGTGTGCATGCGGCCGATGGATCGGGGCGGGTCCGTCCACTCGTAGACCGGGGACTGGTCGTCCGACTCGATCCGCACGGGCCGGGGACCGGGGAGGAATGGCACCAGTCGCTCGGACACGGCGACCGGGCCGGCCCCGGGTCCACCACCGCCGTGCGGGGTGGCAAACGTCTTGTGCAGGTTCATGTGGACGATGTCGAAGCCCATATCGCCCGGGCGGACCACCCCGAGGATGGCATTGAGGTTGGCGCCGTCGTAATACAACAGGCCCCCGACGTCGTGCACAGCCGCGGCGATGGCGGCGATGTCCTCCTCGAACAGTCCCAGGGTGTTCGGATTGGTCAACATGATGCCGGCCACGTCCTCGTCGAGCACGTCGACCAGCGCCGCCATGTCGACGCATCCCCGTTCGTCGCTGGGCACCGTGACCACGTCGTAGCCGCCCAGGGTGACCGATGCCGGATTGGTCCCGTGCGCCGAGTCGGGGATCACCACCTTGTGGCGGACCGACCCCTGCGCCTCGTGCCAGGCTCGCATGAGCAGCAGGCCGCACAGTTCGCCGGCGGCGCCCGCCGCCGGCTGGAGTGTTGCTGCGGCCATCCCCGTGATCTCGCACAGTACGTATTCGAGTTCGACCAGTAGGGCCAGCCACCCCTGGGACAGGGATGCCGGAGCCGCCGGGTGCACGCCGGCCAACCCGGGCAGCGCAGCCACCGTGTCGAACAGTTTGGGGTTGTACTTCATGGTGCACGACCCGAGCGGGTAGGCCCCGAGATCGACGGAGAACTGCCGGTGGGACAGGCGGGTGAAGTGGGCGACCAGATCGCGCTCGGAGACCTCGGCGACCGGCACCGGGTGCTCACGGAGGTGACCTTCGGGGACCAGTTCGTCGAGGGGCACCTCGGGCACCCCGGTGGTCCGGAACGACCAGGCCCTCCGGCCCGGATGGGAGAGTTCGAAGAGGGTGGGTTCGGTCTCCCGGCCCAGCATCGGTGCGCTGGCCGCCTTGCCCCCGGGTGCACCGGCCACCGACGTGGTCGGGTCGTCCATCACGCCACCGCCTTGCCCAGCGCATCCACGTAGGCGTCGATCTCGTCGCGGGTCCGCCGCTCGGTCACCGCCACCAACAGCCCGTGGTCGCCGCCCTCGAAGTCGCCGCCCAGTGGAATGCCGGCCAGAAAGCCGGCGTCGGCCATCCGGTCGATGACCACCGTGGCCGGGACGGGCAGCCGCAGGGCGAACTCCCGCAATACCGGGGCGTCGGCGAACGGCTCGACCCGGTCGAGGGAGACCAGGGCGTCCCGGGCGTAGCGCGTGCCCTGGGCGCAGCGCCGGGCCAGCTCGACCAGTCCCGACGTGCCCAGCCATCCGAGTTGGATGGCGGCGGTGACGGCCATGAGGGTCTGGTTGGTGCACACGTTGGATGTGGCCTTCTCCCGCCGGATGTCCTGTTCGCGAGCGTGCAGCGTGGTCACATAAGCCAACCGGCCCTCGACGTCCACCGTCTCCCCCACCAACCGGCCGGGCAGCCGGCGCACGTGGTCGGTGGCGCAGGCGAACAGCCCCAAATAGGGGCCGCCGAACCCGAGGGAGGTGCCGAAGGCCTGGCCCTCCCCGACCATCACGTCGGCGCCCCACTCCCCCGCCGACCGGAGCAGTCCGGCGGCCACCGGGTCCGCGCCCACCACGAGGAGCGCACCGGTGCGGTCGCAGACGGCCCGGGCCCGACCCAGGTCCTCGATGCACCCGAGGTAGTTGGGGTAGCCCACGAGGACCACACCGGGAGGCTCTTCGCCGTCCCCCCCGTCGTCGTCCGGCCACGTGGTCAGACCGTCGCGGAGCGGGATCGTGCGCAGCCGGTGACCCGTCCCCGCCGCATAGGTGGTGAGCATCTGGCGCCAATGGGGATGGATGCCGGCCGACACCCAGACGGTCGATCGGCCCGAGGCGGCCACACCGAGGTTGACGGCCTCGACGGCGGCACTCCCGCCGTCGTACAGCGAGGCGTTGGCCACGGGCAGGCCCGACAGCCTGGCGATCATGGTCTGGTACTCGAAGACCGCCTGAAGCACTCCTTGGGCTACCTCGGGTTGGTAGGGCGTGTATGAGGTGACGAACTCGGAACGCCCGGCCAGGGCCCGGGTGACCGAGGGGATCTCGTGGTCGTAGGCCCCTCCCCCGGCAAAGCACACCAGCCGGTCGGACCGGGCCCGGTTGCGGTCGGCGAATTCCTCCATCCGGGCGAGGACGTCGGGTTCACCGACACCGTCGGTCAGCTCCAAGCCCCGTTGCAGGCGCAGCGCCTCGGGGACCACGTCGAAGAGCTGGTCGACCGTGTCGAGCCCGAGGAAGGTGAGCATGCTCGCCACCTCCTCGTCGGTATGGGGGATGTAGGTGCCCACGGGCCGCTCCTCGAATCGTCTCTGTGTCGGTTGTCTAGTCGATCGACGGGAGATGGCCGTCGAGTCGAGGCCGGCCGGTCATGCCGGGTCCGCCCACTGACCGGCCCGGACGAACGGAGTGTCCACCACTGTGGCCTGAATGGCCCTCCCGCGCTGCTCGATGGTGAGGGTCGCCCCGCTGGTTGCACCGGTACCGGCATCGACCAGACCGAGGGCGATGCCGTGACCGAGCATCGGGGAGAAGTTCCCGCTGGTCACGTGACCGACCGGACGGCCGCCGTCGGCCAGGGTCGACCCCTCGCGGGGCGGTTGCCGTCCCTCGGTGGCCAGGCCGACGAGGTGCCGTCGGACGCCCAGGTTGCGCTCCTCGACCAGGGCGTCGCGTCCGCGGAACCGCGGCTTGTCCCAACCGACCACCCAGCCGAGCCCGGCCTGGAGGGGCGTGATCCCCGGTCCGAGTTCGTGGCCGTGCAGGGGCAGGGCGGCCTCGAGGCGGAGTGTGTCACGGGCACCGAGCCCGGCGGGCGACACACCGGCGCTGAGCAGCGCCTCCCACAGCCCGACGGCCGCCGCGGAGGGGACCGAGCATTCGACGCCGTCCTCGCCGGTGTACCCGGTCCCGGCGGCCAAGCACTCGACGCCGTTCCAGGAGAACGGGGTCACGCCGAACCGCGGGACGGCGGCCGCCTCGGCGGAGATCGTCGACAGCCGGGTCCGGGCGTGGGGGCCCTGCACGGCGATGAGGGACCGGTCTGCCGTCGTGTCCTCGCCCCCGACCGCTTCGAGGACCCGGGCGGTGTTGGAGGCGTTCGGCATGACATCGAAGACGTCGTCGGTCAGCCACCAGACGATGATGTCGTCGATCACCGAGCCGTCGTCGTCGAGCAGGTGCGTGTACTGGGCGCGCCCGGGACCGATCTTGCGCAGGTCGTTCGAGAGCGCCCCCTGCAGCAGGTCGAACACTTCCGTCCCCCCGATCCGCACCGTGCCCAGGTGGCTCACGTCGAAGAGGACGGCGTCGCGCCGACAGGCTCGGTGCTCGGAGATGGTTCCGCCGGGGTACGACAACGGCATCTCCCACCCGCCGAACTCGACCAGCTTGGCACCGAGCTCGACGTGGGATTCGAAGAGGGCGGTCCGGCGAGGGGTCGGGGAAGGAGTCCCCGGTACCTCGCCGCCGAATGTCAACGAGGTGTCGCCCACATCGAGATGATAGCGGTGCCGTTGTTCAGGCAGAGCGGGCGACGCCCACCTGTCCCTGACCACCGCCGGCCAGTCCGTACTTGGACAGCAGCGCCAAGGTGTCGCGCTGGTACAAGAGGGTCACCCGGATGTCGGGGTGCAGCTGGGCCAGGCGCCTGACCTTGCCGTTCTTCTTCGTGACCAGGCGTTGGTTGAGGGTGGTGAGCTCGACGAACAGCCCGGGCTCGGGGAGCCAGAAGTCGGGCCGGAACCCAGAAACCGGACGACCCGTCTCGTCCCACTCCAGCGCGAACTCGACCGGTTCGTACTCCCAGAGCACGCCGTAGAAGTCGAGAATGCGGGCGAACCGGCGCTCGGACTCGTGGGCGAAGCGGCGGGTCTGCGAAGCGTGGGATCCGGCGCTGCTTCGGCGTGCGCCGCTCAACGCTCGACCGCCTCCGCCGCGTCGGTGACAGGACCGTCGAGGTAGCGCGCGGCGGGATGGCGGCCGGGACGGGGTGGCGCTCCTGTTGATGCGGCGCCTTCGATCTCGACGATGGCGGCGTCGAGCTCGGACACCACGCCCGAGAGGGGGAGGATGTTGAACACGCCCTGGCCACCGGCGAGCAGGTCGACGATCTCGCCGTCGGAGTGGGCGAGCACCGAGCGGGTCCCGGCCAACACCAGCTGGGCGGAGGCCAGGTCCGCGCCGAGGTCGCCCCGCAGGCACTCCACCGCCTGTCGGGCCTGTTGCAGCTTCAGGCCGGCATCGAGCAACCGTTTGATCACCTTGAGTTCGAGCACGTCCCCGTAGGAGTACCGACGCTGGCTTCCACTGCCGGTGGCGTCGGCGATCGACGGACGCAACAACCCGGTGCGGGCCCAGTAGTCGAGTTGGCGGTACGTGATGCCCACCAGGGCGCACACCTGCGCACCGCGGAAACCTTCGTCCGGCAGTACCGGACCTCTCGGCGATCCATCTCCGCCGGAAACGTCGACCATATTGTCGGCCACTGTCGATTCCTCCACCTCGATCAGAGGTTGACCGTGAGCCCGAAACCTCATGCTCAACCTGGGCCTTAAGGATATCACACCGCCGTAATTACGTGCATGTGACCTTCACCCGGCCCGACCAGGGCGGGACCGGTCTGATTTGGACGGCCGCCGGTGTGCGGCAATGATTCGGGGATGACCATCGTGAAGATCAACGCCATCACCGTGAGGGAGGGTTCCGGCGACGAGCTGGCCCGCCGCTTCGCCAAGCGGGCCGGTGCGGTCGACGATGCGGACGGCTTCGAGGGGTTCGAATTGCTGCAGCCGAGCGACGAACGCGACGTGTGGCTCGTGCTCACCCGTTGGAGGGACGAGGAGTCCTTCACCGCGTGGTTGCACTCCCCCGCCTTCGCCCACGGCCACCGGGGCGCGGGTTCCGGGGCAGCCGAAACCGGTGCCCACGGAACCGAGACGGAGCCGCCCCCGGTCGGAGCGCACAGCGAGCTCTGGTCCTACGACATCGTCGACCTGCCGCGCCGTCAGTGACACGGGCTGACCGGCCTTCAGGAGGGGTACCCCTCCATCGGCGATCCATCGAGTACGAGGCCTTCGACGAGGGTGACACCCTCCGCATCGTAGGCAGGCTGGTCGACACCCGCCCGTGGGCCGAGGACGGCGACGTGGTCTCCAGGGTCCACGACATGGAACTCGTCGTAATCGTCGACCTCGCCGACCTGTGCATCACCGAGGCCGATGCCGTCATGCACACCTTCCCTCATACCGAGTGTCCGGGTATCGCGCCGTCGTTCTCCGGGTTGGTCGGCCTGAGCGTGGCGCGGGGGTACACGCGCCAGGTGCAGTCACGGTTCGGAGGCCCGCGGGGTTGCACCCATCTCGAGCAGCTGGCGCGGTCGCTCGGTCCGGTCGTCGTCCAGTCGGTCACGTCCCGAAGGGCGCTGGCGGTCAGCCTCGGCGAGGCAGACGACCTGGTGACCGGGGCGGGTAGTCCCTGGGCGCGCGACAGCTGCCACATCTGGGCGGAGGGAGGCGTGGCCGACCGGAAGATGGCGGCCGGATGGCGTCCCGGTACGGGGCCCTACCCATCGCCGCCGCTCGAATACTTCCGGGCGGCCGACCAGTCGTGACCACGGACCAAGGCCAGGCCATGGGACGGCCCGGGAGGTCAACCGGCAGTTGCTCCGTCCTGACGGTCGTGGTGCTCCTCCTGGCCGTCGCCACCGCCTCGGCCTGCACCAATTCGGGTACCGCCGTGACCGAGCCGTTCGACACCACTCCCCCGAAACTCCAACCCGGTCCCACCTACGAGGTCAAGGTCTTGGACGTGAGCGGGCTGGGCCCGGTGCTCGTGGACGGTCAGGGGATCACGCTCTACCTCTTCGCCACCGACCGGCGTGGCGAGCCCTCGCGCTGTTACGGAACGTGCGCGATCCAGTGGCCCGCCGACGTCCTGCCCACCGGGGTGGCCGCCCCGGTGGCCGGGCCAGGCATCGAACCCCGCCTGCTCGGTACGGCGCCGAGGACCGACGGCACCACCCAGCTCACCTACAACGGATGGCCGCTCTACTTCTGGCCACCCGACCGGGCCCCCGGCAAGGCCACCGGCCAGGCCCTGACCAACGCCGGTGGCCGGTGGTACGTCCTCGATCCGTCCGGCAATGCCGTCGAATCCCCCGCCCCCTGACTTGTCGCCATCCCCCTGTCCCGACACCAGGTCGCCGGGGGCATACTGGGCGGCATGGGAACGCGGATGATTGGCCCGGATGCCACCGGACGCTGGTCGATCCGGTCGTCGAGGTCCTTCCTGTCCATCAACTCGACGGGGTCGGTGCTCTCCATCGGCTCGGTCGGCTCGTTCCTCTCGGTCGGCTCGATCGGCTCGGCGTTGTCGGTGGCGTCGGTCGGCAGCGTCCTCGGTGCCGGTTCGGTCCTGTCGTGTGCCTCGGCCCTGTCCCTGCTGTCGTTCCGCTCGTACCGGGCCATCATGGCGTCCCGGGGCCTCCGCCACTAGAGGTCAGCTGGACGGACCACCCAGCCATCCCCGCTTGCGGAACAGGTACAGCAGACCGCCGGCGGCCACCAGCTCGAGACCGACGCCGAACACCCAGAAGGGCCACCGGCCGGCGATGTGGGTGACCAGCAGGGAGAAATTCTGGCCGAAGAACCCGGTGAGGAACGACAACGGGAGGAAGACGGTGGCGATGATGGTCAACTGCTTCATCACCACGTTGAGGCGGTTCGACACGGTGGAGAGGTGGGTGTCCATGACGCCACTCAACAGGTCGCGATAGCCGTCGACCAGGTCGCTGATGCGGATCAGGTGGTCGTAGATGTCCCTCATGTAGCGCTGGCCATTGGTGTCGAGGCCCGGGAGGTCCACCACACCCGACGAGATGCTGGCGAACATGTCGCGCTCGGGGGTCACCACCTTGCGCACGGCGATGAGGGACCGCTTCATGGCGAACAGGACGCCGAGCTGCGCGTCGGTCGGCTTCACCAGGATCGCGTCCTCCAGATCGTCGATCTGCGAGTCGAATTGGTCGAGCAGCGGGAAGAACGTGTCCACGAGCTGGTCGATCACCAAGTACAGCAGGGCGACGTTCGGCGAGTCGACCTCGGACGCCTTCCGGTGAGCCAGGCGCGCCCGGACGGCATCCATCGCCGGGCACGGGCCCCGGTGCACGGTGACCACGAAGTGGTCACTCAGGATGAAGTGCACCTCCTCGGTGTCGGAGTGGGGCGGGGTGGGCGCTCCGTGAACCACGAGGTAGACGAAGTTGTCGTAGTCGTCGACCTTCGGGCGCTGCCCGAAATGCTGGGCGTCCTCGACGGCGAGGTTGTGGATCTTGAACGCGTTGAGAAGCAGGTCCCGGGCCTCGTCGTCCACACCGTCGAGGTCGAGCCAGAAGAACGTCCCTTTGGCGAGGTGTTCCTCGACGACCGCCCGGGTGGCGTCGACGTTTGATCCTTCGCAGGTCACGGTCCCGTGCATGGTCAGAGTCTGCCCCGTGCCGCGCGCGATCGTCGGAATGGTGTGGTTCGCCGGCCGACGGTCGCAAGGCGTCCGGCGCCGGGGTCGTTCACCCGACCCGGTCCAGGGACGAACGGTACCGGCGGCCGTTGGCGACGTACTCCGACGCGGCGATCCGGATCATCTCCCGATTGGACCGGTCCTCGTGCACCTGGGCGGGCACCCCGAGGGCCAGGGCCCCCGACGGGACCCGCATCCGGTTGGGCACGACCGCGTTGGCCCCGACGGTGGCGCCGGACCCGATCACGGCGTGGTGGAGGACAACCGACCCCGAGCCGGCCAGCGATTCGTCCTCCAGGAGGCATCCCTCCAGATGGGCGAGATGCCCGATGACACACCCGTCCCCCACGACGGTCGGGAACCCTGGTCCTGCGTGGATTACCGTCCCGTCCTGCACCGAGGTGCGCGCACCGATGCGGATGGTCCCGTAGTCGCCGCGCAGCACGGCGCCGGGCCACACCGTGGACTCGGCTCCGAGTGTGACGTCGCCGATGATCACCGCCTCAGGGTGGACGTAGGCCTCGGGGTGGATGGCGGGCGCCAGATCGCCCAATCGGTAGATAGCCATGGGTCGACCTTAGGTGGAGGTCTGCGCCCTAGTGCCGGACCGCTTCCGCCACAGGACGGGCAACCGCTCAATGTGACAGTTGTATGACGATCGATCGGGCTATCGTTGGCGACGGCCCGGCGCCGGCGGCCCGCGAGAGGGTGGCCGACTTAGAGGAGAACCGTGTGACCGCGACCGATGGGGAGATGACCGTGACCCGATCAGCGCCCTCCGCCACGGTGTTCGCCGAAGCGTCGACCATGAGCGGCGCTGGACCGTCGGTCCCGTCGGGAGCCGGGGAGCCTGAACCCGAAGAGGCGGTCGACTCGGCGGTGCTGCCGCCCCGAGGGGTGCCCACCGCCCTGGTCGAACGCTGCGGGTGGAGCCTGGTGTGGCTGGCCGTTCTGGTGGGGGGTCTCAACATGTGGGCCTCGTGGGGATCGTGGTCGCTGGCCGGCGTGATCGCTCCGGCGGTGGTGCTCGCCGGCGTCGCCGGCCTCGCGGCGACCTGGATGGTCACGGATCCCCGATCGCCGGTCCTGTCGGTGTCGGGGCTGGCGGCGGCGTCGCTGTCCATCCTGGGCGACCAGGGGGCCAGCATCCACGTGCGGCAGTTCTATGGAACCGACTCCGCCGCATTCAACCAGGTGGCCGCCCGCCTCCTCGCCCACGGCATCGACCCCTATACGGCATCGCTTGCCTCCGCCAGTTCACTGCTCCAGACGCCGATGGCCTACTGGACCTACACCGTCAGCGGTGGGCACGTCACCACGGTGTCCTATCCGGCGGGCTCGTTCCTGCTCGAGGCGCCGCTGTGGGCATTGGGCCTCCACCACATGATCGTCGACTGGACCGACCTGGTCGCCTGGGTGGCCACCGGTGTGCTGTTGTTCGTGCTGGTGCCGCCCGCGGTCCGGTGGTTCGCAGTGCTCGTCTTTTCGATCCCCCTCTACGCCGCCATCTTCGGGTCGGGCGGCACCGACGCCACGTTCCTGCCGTTCCTGGTTCTGGCCGTCTGGCGCTGGGACCGGTTCGGCACCGGCCGCGGCGCCGGGGTGGCCAACTGGATGGGGCCGGTGGCGCTGGGCCTGGCCTGCTCGATCAAGCAGACCCCCTGGTTCTGCGTGCCGTTCCTGGTCGTCGGGCTGTTCCTCCAGGCCCGGGCCGAGGGACGCCAGCCGGGCCGCCTCGTGGGCGCGTATCTGGCCATCGTCCTCGGGGTGTTCGCAGTCGTCAATCTCCCCTTCATCGTGTGGGCCCCGTCGGCGTGGTTGCGGGGGACCCTTCTCCCGCTCACCCACCCCCTGGTTGTCGACGGCCAGGGACTGGTGACCCTCGCCCTTCACGGGTACGCCCACGGCGTCTCCCTCCCGCTGCTCACCCTGGCCGGCGTGCTGGTGTTCGTATCGCTCCTGGCCGCGATGGTGGTGTGGTTCCCGACGATGAAGCGGATCTGGATGCTGTTCCTGCCGCTCGTGTTCTTCGTCGAGCCCCGCAGTCTCTCGAGCTATCTCCTCGACCTCTATCCGGCCGCTCTCGTCGCCGCCCTCACCGTGGGGCCGGCCATCCTGCCGGTCCACGCCCGCTCCATCCGATCCGCGTGGCGTCCGGCCGCCCTCGCCGTCGTGGTCCCCGCCGCCGCCGCCGTCGCCGTCTCGATCGCCGCCTTCGTCACTCCCCCACTCGACCTGGCCGTCCGGTCGGTGGTAGCCACGCAGACGGCGACCTCCCTCGACGCGGTGACGTTGACCGTTCACAACGCCACCGGTGCCACGGTGACACCCCGGTTCATGGTGGATATCGGCAACGGCCACCCTGACGGATTCTGGCACCGGACGGCCCACAGGCCGGTGGTGCTCGGACCCGGGGCATCGGCCACGGTGACCATCTTCCCGCCCG
Organism: uncultured Acidimicrobiales bacterium; assembly: GCA_963725395.1. Classification (GTDB taxonomy): domain Bacteria; phylum Actinomycetota; class Acidimicrobiia; order Acidimicrobiales; family RAAP-2; genus Bog-756. The sequence goes on from CAVRYH010000001.1 coordinate 94,006, forward strand.
AGTACACGAACGCACCCCCCCATGGCACCCACTGGCTGGTGGAGGCCTACACCTCCTCACCCGAGGCACTGAGCACGACCCCGCTGCTGTTCTGGACGCTGGGCAAACCCCCCGCGCAGACTCCGTAGCGACACCTGCCGGCTCCGATCCTAGGATGGACCTCCGCCCGACCCGGGCGTGCCGCCAGGAGGTAGCCATGCGTGAGCCCGGTGAACTCGACCACCCGGTCTTCGATGCCGACAACCACTACTACGAGGCGGTCGACGCCTTCACCCGTCACCTCGACCCGAAGCTCGGGCCGCGGGTCATCGAGTGGTGCGAGATCGCAGGCCGCCGCTACCAGGTGCTCGGTGGACGGGTCAACCGGGCGGTGACCAATCCGACGTTCGACCCCATCGCCCTCCCCGGTGCCATGTACGACTATTTCCGTGGCAACCCCGAACAGCGGAACCCGATGGAGTTCTTGTCCCGTCGCGAGCCGATCCGTCCGGCGTACCGATCACCCGACGCCCGTCTGTCGGCGCTGGACGAGCAGGGGCTCGCCGGGTGCCTGTTGTTCCCGACGCTGGGGATGATCTACGAGGAGCCCCTGGCCCACGATCCCCAGGCGGTCTGCCTGCTCTTCCGGGCGTTCAACCGGTGGTTGGCCGAGGACTGGACGTTCAATGTGCAGGACCGGATCTTCGCCGCCCCCTATGTGACCCTGGCCGACCCGACTTGGGCGGCCGAGGAGCTGGCCTGGGCCCTCGACCAGGGCGCCGCCACGGTCGTCATGCGGCCGGCGGCACCCACAACGGCTCTGGGCCGCAAGAACCCGTTCGACCCGATGTTCGACCCGTTCTGGGACCTGGCCAACGACGCCGGCATCGCCGTGGTCGTCCACGCCGCCGACAGTGGCATCTCGTCGAACGGGTACGCGGTCGACGGCTTCGCCGCCACCTTCTCGGGAGGATGGAAGCCGTCGGTCAAGTCCTTCGCCATCGAGCAGGCCATTCGCGATTTCCTGTTGACCCTGATCTTCGAGAACCACTTCGAGCGGTTTCCCAATCTGCGCATCGCCTCGGTCGAGAACGGCGCCGAGTATCTGCCCGACCTCATCAAAAAGCTGCGCTCGACGTCGAACAAGATGCCAGGCTTCTGGCAGCACGATCCCGTCGAGACGCTGCGGCGGCACGTGTGGATCAACCCGTTCTGGGAAGACGACATCGACCAGGTGGCCGAGTGCATCGGCACGGACAGGGTCATCTTCGGTTCGGACTGGCCCCATATCGAGGCCCTGCCGGAGCCACTGGACTATCTCGCCGAGCTCAAGAACTTCAGCCACGCCGACCGGCGACGCATCCTCGACAGCAACGTGCGGGAGCTGATCACCCTCCGACCGACCTGAGCTCGACAGACGATGCCGCATCCCCGGTCGGCTGCGCCATCGGCGAAGTCGGTTTCGTCTGTAAAGAACGCGTTAAATGACCTCGGCCAGTATTGCTTCGGCCGTCGCCCCACGCGAACATCGCCAGAGAGAAGTTGAGGCGCGGCGGACGGTGGATGGTTTCCAAAGGGGGTGGTCTCACGCATGGGAGGAGCGCCTGCGATTCGCATCCCCGGCCGGGCCGTCGCTTCCCGCCCGCGCCCGACCCATGGTCCGCCCCTGGTGCACCAGCGGCCCCCGGCCACCCCGACCACCGCATCGTCGTGGCGAGACTGATCCATCTCGGAGGCTCTGGTGAACCGGCTCGCAGTTGGCCGACCCCGGGGAGACCGGCGACCTTCTGCTGTGTGGCGTGCGAAGCCCCGTCGGAGGCCACCTACCGACCGGGTCGGCCCCTTTCGTGCTCGGCCTGTGGCATGCAACTGTCCATGCCCCCACTACCGCCCTGGTTCGACGCCTCCACGCGCAGTTAGGCCGGCCAGCCACACGGTCCTGGTCCCCGGGGTCGAGCGTGACCGGTGCAGCCCCCGCTGGGCCGACTCACCTGGCCGCGCCACCGGCTCAGGTCTTGCGGCCCCGACCTCGTGAGCGGCGGGCCCCCTTGCCGTGATGGGTTGCGTGGTGTTCGCCGCTGCGAACAGCCTCGGCCCGTTGCCGATCCCGTCGGGAGCGCCCGACGAAACCCCCGGCGACGATCACCACGAGCACGATCGCCATCACGATCCAGATCAGCATCCTTCTTCCTTTCGACATCAGGGTGCCGTGATCCGCACGCGGCGACGTCGAAGGCTAGGTCGCACGGTTCCGGTCCGCCAACAAGGCCCGGAACGGCGGTTGGTCCAGCGTCGGCCACTCGACGATGGCCATTCCGCCCCGTCAGCGACGTGTTGGGACTCCGGGTCGAGAGTGGACGCGGGCGCCGGCCGAGCTCCCGTGTCATCAGTCAGAGCGATCGTCGCTATCCGACCGAGCGATCCCGGGTCTTCTCGGCTCGGCTGCCCGATTACCCATCGCCGACCGGGGCCGGTACAGTGCGCGTCCTGGAAGCCGGAGGTCCCGCTGGACTCCCTTCCCTGGAGACCGGTGGTTCCCGGATCGCCACGCGGCGACCGACGGGAACCGACCATCAGGAGAGATTGACGTAACCATCACCGATCACCGGACGAAAACCCGCTAGCACACCCGGCTCTTGAAGCCAGGCCGAACCACCCTTCCCGGTGCTCGGCTGGGGCGTTGAATGCACAGATGTGGGGTCCACCCAACCAAAAGAGAGTCGACGCCTGCTCCTCACTGAGGGCTGGCGTCGACCGACCGAGGAAAGGTCACCCCCATGGCATCAACCCGTTCTTCTCGTCGTGCCCGTCGCCGTCCATCGTTGTCCACCCGGCGATCCCCTGACATCCGCCGGCCACTCAAACCGGCCTCGAAGGCGGCAGCGGCCGGCATCGCCACGCTGGCCGCGTCGGCGATGGCCCTACCGCTCCTGCCCGTTGGCGGTGCCGACGCCGCGCTGCCGAGCGGGGCCGGCGTAGTGCTCAACGCACCGATCGTCGGAACGGCCGCGCTCCCCCAGGGCGGCGGCTACTGGGAGGTGGGTGCCGACGGCGGCATCTTCGCCTTCGGAGGCGCCCAGTTCTACGGCTCCACCGGTTCCATCCCTCTGAACGAGCCGATCGTCGGCGTGGCACCCACGCCCGACGGCCGGGGCTATTGGGAGGTGGCCGCCGACGGGGGCGTCTTCTCCTTCGGCGACGGCCAGTTCTACGGTTCGACGGGGTCGATCCGACTGAACGAGCCCATCGTGGGCATGGCCTCCACACCGGATGGCGGCGGCTACTGGATGGTCGCCTCTGATGGCGGTGTGTTCACCTTCGGCGACGCCCAGTTCTACGGCGCCGCCACCGGCGACTCGCCCACCAGTCCGATCGTGGGCATCGCCTCCACCCCGGACGGGCGCGGCTACTGGGAGGCCGCCGCCGACGGAGACGTCTACGCCTTCGGGGACGCACAGTACGCCGGAGGGGCCCCGGTCGGGAGCGCGGTGGTCGGCATCACTCGCGGCGCCGGCGGGCTACCGGTTGACCACGGCGCAGGGCGGTATCTACGATTTCGGTGGTGCCCAGTTCTTCGGTTCGACCGCAGGTCATCCACTGAACAAACCGGTCATCGGCATGTCCTCGACGACGACGGGCTACGTGACGGTGGCCTCGGACGGGGGTATCTTCTCCTTCGGTGGTGTGGGCTTCTACGGATCGCTCGGTGGAAGCACGGTCGCTGGTCCTTCGGCACGCGCCATCGGCGGGTCGGTCGACGGACTCACCTCCGCCCAGATCGCCGCATGGACGAGGGTGAACCTGTGCGAGGAAGGCGGCGTCTGGAACGTCGACGGCTCCGAGTTCAGCGGAGGGCTCGGCATGAGCCACGCCAACTGGGACCAGTTCAACACCTTCGGCTATCCCGCCGACGCTGCCGACGCCACTCCCGACGAGCAGATCCGTGTGGCGGTGGCCTTCGCCACCAGCTACTGGGGAAATCCCGACGCCGCTCCCGACCAGAACGGCTGCACCGGAGGGTACTGACCCTGATCGCGCCGGGGACACCCACGTCGCCGGCGTGGTCCGGGGCCCCGGCATGCCCGGGTCCGGTTCCCATGGGACAATCGGGAGCGGAAGGCTGGTCCGCGGGCGTCGGGGGTTGGCTGAGTTGCGGGCAACACCGGACGGGGACATCGAGGCCGAAGACGGGATGAGCGCGAAGGGTGGCGAGAGCACGGGTGGTCGGTGGCCGGGCCCAGGCCGAGGACCGGGTTGCCGGAGCCGCACGTCATGAGCTCGTTGCTCAATGGGGACCCCCCTCCCCCGCCGGAGGTCCCGGCCGGATCGGTGGCAAGGCGTGGCCTCGGCCTCCCGTCCAGGCTGGTGCCGCTGGCCTGGGTGATCGGCGCGCTGTCGACCGCCCTGGTGGTGTCCGGTGCGATCCTGATCGCGGAAGGACTCCAGTTCGACATCGCCGTCTACCTGATGGGTGCGGGCCACTTGATGGACGGTCGCCTGTACCTGGCGTCCCTACCGCAGTACCCCTACCTCCCCTTCACGTATCCCCCCTTCGCCGCGCTGGTGTTCGTTCCACTCCACCTGCTGCCCCACCGGTCGGCCCAGGTCGTGTGGACACTGACCAACGTGGTGGCTCTGTTCGCGCTGGTCTGGTTGTCGATCCGTGCCGTGGTGCCAGAACTGGACCGGCGGCGGATCACGCTCGCATCGCTCGTTCTGATGACACCGGCATTCCACATCGAGCCGGTGCTGCTTACCTTCCAATACGGCCAGGTCAATATCGTGCTGGCCGTACTGATCCTCGCCGATCTGACCGGAACCGTCCACGTGGGGGGCCGCTCGTTGCCGCGCGGACTCCTCGTCGGCATCGCCGCGGCTGTAAAGCTGATCCCGCTCGTCTTCGTGCCCTACCTGTTCGTGACCCGCCAGGCCCGGGCGGCATGGGTGGCCCTCGCCACATTCGTCGTCTGCTCGGCGGTGCCTGCCGCCCTTGATCCGCGCGTCTCGTGGGCCTATTGGACGAGGTACGTCAACGACGTCCAGCGGGTGGGCGTCGTCTACTTCATCAGCAACCAGAGCCTGCGGGCCGTCATCGACCGGATCGACCACCGGGTGGTCTCGGTGGGCGTGACCACTGTCCTCGGCGTGGTCGTGCTCGTGGCCGGCATCGGGCTCGCCCGGTGGGCCTGCCGCTCGTCGTCGACCATCCTCGGGGTACTCGTCTGCGCCACCACGGGGTTGCTGGTGTCTCCGATCACCTGGGCCCACCACATGGTGTGGGCCGTGCCCGTCCTGATCTGGCTGGCCTGGGGCGAGGACCGTCCGGCGTTCGGTCGGGTGTGGGCGGCCGCCGGGACGGTGCTCTTCTGGTGGGCACCGATCTGGTCGGTGTCGGACCAACCGTCCCAGGAGCTGGCTGAGCACGGTTGGCGGCTCATCGCTGGCAACTCGTTCTTCCTGGCCATGGTCACCTTCATGATCGGCATCGCCGTCATGCTGTGGATCCGGCGGAGCTCGGCTGGGCGGTCCCGCGGTCCCGACGCTGACCGGGCTGGGGCCGTGACCGGCGGCGCCGCGGGTGCCGGGCATGACGTCGGTGCCTCTCAGGATTCCTCGGACTGACCGCGCAGCGCATCAGGGGTTCCGCGCTGGTCGTCCTGTTCCTCGTCCAGGCAGATCCCCTGTTCGGCGATGGCGCGCTCGAGCCGCGACCGCTCCCGCTCGGGCTGGTCGAAGCTCGCCACGTCGCAACGGATGTCACAGGTGCGAGCCAGGTTGATCAGGGCGACGTCGCTGGAGAGCTGGGTGGCCAGGTGGGCGGCCGAGCCCCCCGACTCGGGGACGATGGGCCTTTCTGCGCCCTGGCGGGCCCGACAACCGAGGAAGTAGCGGAGCGCCTGCCGGCGTGTGGGCGCGGAATCGCCGACGGGCGAGCCGATCAGTGAGATCCGGAGGAGGTCGGGGTAGAGAGGCACGGCCTAGGACGGGATCGACCCGGGGGCGCCCCCGTCGTGCGCCTCGCGCACGAGTCGACTGGCCATCTGCCGCGAGACGCCCAGCGCGCGGCCGATGTCGGCGATCGACATGCCCTCGTCCATGGCCGGGAGGATGAACGCCGCCCGCATCACGTGTCGGGCCTGCTCGTACGCGGCGAGCAGATCCTGGGAGTCCTTGCGCACCTCCGCCGCGCACGCTCCGGCCGCCTCGACCGATTTTGAGATCGGGACGTCGGCCTGGAGCACGTTGATCAGCCGTCGACCGATCCGCTCGGTCCTGCGGAGGTGAGCACGGAGGGCGGCCGAGGTCCAGAGCGTGCGCTCCACCGTGCTGATGGCGTACTCACGTTCATTCATCCCATTCCCCCGATCGACCCCTCATCGAGTCACCGTGTCGGCCGCCGGCGGACGAGAAACCACGGATCTGATACCGACCAGCATGCCCACTGTCCGCCCGGCGCCCTAGGGCCGAAGGTCACCTGTCTGGAGCACCGCCCCCGGGCCGGCCCTCTGTCTCTCCGGGGGTCAGCCCCACCCTCGGGAACACAGGGGCACCTCCGCGCCCCGGCGCCTCAGCGCATCCTCCCCCAGAGGAGTATTCGTTTGAACGGGTAGAGATACGGCGAGCGGTCACCGAGCACCGCGAGCAGTCGCTCACGGTAGGCGTCGACGAACCGCGGCCACGCCTCCGGACCGAGTGGTTCCTTGAACCGGGTCAGTGTGGTGCCCTTCACCCATTCGACCACGGCGGCGGTGGAGGTCAGCCGGTGGGCGTAGACCTGGAGGCGCACGAGCTGTTCATCGAACCCCAGGTCGTCGAGGAGTGTGGCGTACCGGGCCGGGTCGAGCACGTTCTCGGCCACGGGATCGGGCGGGGGGTCGGCAAGGAAGGCCCGGGCGACCTCCCCGGCTACGACGTGGGAGGGGTGGTCCGCGTTGGCGGGAACCTGCACGGCCAACTGTCCACCGGGCCGAAGCGAACTCGACCACCGCTCCAGGACGGATGCGTGGGCGGGAACCCACTGCATCGACGCGTTGGCGAACACGATGTCGAACGCGGCCGGCTGTTCCCAGGTGGCGATGTCGCCGGTCTCGAAGTGGGTCCGGTTCTCGGCACGCCCGGCCGTCCGGGCGATCATCGAGGGCGAGCTGTCGACCCCGAGGACCGAGTCGGCTCCGAGGTGGGCAGCCAGGGCGGAGGTCAGTCTCCCGTCTCCACATCCGAGGTCGACCACGGTCGGGGCGTCGACGGCGCCGATCAGCCCGACGAGGTCCCAGAATGGCTGTTCGCGCTCGGCGGCGAACTTGTCGTACTGCGCGGGGTCCCACCCGTCGAACGTGGTCATGGTGGCATCCGCCGGCAGCTTAGGGCGCCCTCGGAACGACCCCGGTGCCGGCGATCGGGGTGCTGTCCTAGGATCGCTCCGTCCAACCGATTCGAGGCGATGGAGAGTGGCATGGATGTCCGTTCAGCCAGAGACGTAGCTCCTGTTGTGGAACACGCGGGGACGGTCCCGGTCTGGTGGCTCATCGAGCCGCGTGAGCTCGAGGACGCCACCAGAGGAGGTTTTCTCGAGCTGGTCAGCGAGTGGGAGGTGGCCGGAGGCGGCCTCGTGGACCCGCACTCGCACCCCACCCACGAGTTCTACTACATCATCTCGGGCCGCGGCATTATGAAGATCGCCGACGAGGAGCGCGAGGTCGGCCAGGGCGATCTCGTCCGTATCCCGCCGGACACCGTCCACAGCATCTGGCCCGTCACGGAGAACGCGTCACTGCGCGGACTGGCGTTCGCCATCGGCATCGAAGGGTCCGGTCCGGTCGACTACACGAGCTGACGGACACGACCGCCGCGGCGTGGGTGAATGCCCAGGCCGGGGACGCCCGGGATGTCACCGATCAGGCCAACAAGGTGACACGGGCCGCGGTCACGGCCTGGCCGGCCACGATCACGCGGTCACCCACGATGCGCATGCGGACGGTTCCCCCGCGGGCCGATGCCTGCTCACCGACGAGCACGCCGCGCCCCAGCCGCCCGCTCCAGTAGGGGGCCAGGGTGCAGTGGGCCGACCCGGTGACGGGATCCTCGGGGACCCCGACGTTCGGGGCGAACACCCGACTGACGCAGTCGATGCCGGGCTGGTCGCCGGCTGCCGTGACGATGACGGCGCGCCGGCCCGTTGCGGCCATGGCCCCGAGATCAGGGACCAGGCTCCGTACGTCGGCCGGATCGTCAAGCACCGCCACAGCGTCCCACCTCCCGACGCCGTACCAGGTCATCCCGGGCAGGCCGAGGTCGGGGGCGTCGCCCGGGACGGGCGGATCGGACGGCAAGTCCATGTCGATCCAGCCGTCCTCGGCCGTCGTACAGGTGAGAAGGCCGCTCCGTGTGTGAAACCGGGCCGAGCCCCCGAGCACGTGGGCGGTGGCCAGCGTGGCGTGGCCGCACAGGTCGACCTCGGCGGTGGGCGTGAACCAGCGCAGGTCGTAGGTTCGGTCCTGCCGCGGCACACAAAAGGCCGTCTCCGACAGGTTCATCTCCCGGGCGACGGCCTGGAGGAAGCCGTCATCGGGGAACGCGTCGAGGACGGCCACCGCCGCTGGATTGCCGTGGAACGGCGCATCGGTGAATGCGTCGACGGTAGTCAGCTCGAGGGCCACCCGGCCACGGTAGCCGGGTCGGCATCACCGGCGCCCGGCCCGGTGATGGGGGTCAACCCTCCCTCACCGGACCGGCGGCCATGGTTCAGGTCCCGAGTCGGGCGATCGCCTGTTGCGTGAACCGTTCGAGCGCCGCCGTGTCGAGCGGGCCCGCGTTCCCGTAGCCGACGACCAGCACCGACGAGCCGGTATCGACCACCTCGTAGCCGACCTGCTCGGACGAGCCAAGGTCGTCGATGTCGACCAGCATGGCGACACTGTGGGTGCCGTAGTGCGGGGCGGGGATCACCTCCTCGAAGGTGCTCGTCTCGGGTCGTCCGTCGACGCTCTTCGCACACGAGCTCGGCGTCTCCAGCCGACGGATGGCGTCCGCATACGATGTCGGGCTCGCCGAGCTGTCGTCCAGGTACTCGAGGAGCTCGGGGAAGCCTCCCGGCTGTTGGAAGCGGACCCCGGCTCCCTGTGGTCCGACGAGGGTGGTCGCGGTCGGGGGGTCACTGCACGGCCGGATCCCGTCTGAGGTGACCTTGACCTGGTTGAGCGTCCAACCGGCCCCGAGATCGTCCACCGCCAGGAGGCGGGCCCTGGCCGTGGACGAGGGAGTAGTCGTTGCGGTGCCGGGTGAGGAGCCCGCGGAGCAACTCGCCAGCACCAGCCCCACCGTGACCAGCACCGCTCCCGGGGTACCGGTGGCCAGGGTCGCCACCCTTCCGGTCCGGCCGATTCGCATCCCGGCATCAGAGCACATCCCGTGTCGCCCGGTACTGCAGCCCGGTGCCCCTGTGGGACGGCGCAACCCTCCGACGGGGTGCGACCGCAAGATCGCCCGGACTGGGTAGCGTGGCCCTGTTGGTCGGAGAGGAGAGACAATGCCAGATTCGCACGAGGTGACCGGTCATACGTTGCGCATGGCCCAGGAGCGCCGTTTGCTCCGGTTCTGCGCCGAACACGGCATCGACCCGAACAGTCCCGATCTCGACAACCCCGACCTGCACCTGTTGGCGCCCATCCTCGATGCGGACGGTGCCATCGTCCCCGAGCCCGAGGACATCGAGGCCGTGCAGCAGTAGTCGTCGGCGTCGCCCCCGGCACAGACGGCCGAACCGATCGCTCGTCCCATCTGCGTTTACAGTGGGTGGCTGGCAGAGCCCGAACACTCCCCCGGCAGGTGATCCGACGTGCGTCCCGCACCCCTAGTCCCGTTTGCGCTCTGTGCGCTGTTGGCTGCGGTCCTGACCGCCTGCAGCAGTGGGTCGGCCACCCCGTCGACCGTGGCACCGACGACCTCCACGACCAAGGCCCCTGTGACGTCGACCACCGCCCCCGGAGGCGGGGGTACTCCGCTGCACTTCACCCTTGAACGCTCCCTCTCGGGGGGCACGGCGCTGGTGTCGGTGTCCTGTGGCAGCGCCACCGCCTGCGTCGCCCTCGACGCGTCGGGTCGGGCCTACGACTACAACGGCATCGGGTGGGCGGGACCGGTCCCGGCGGCGCCCCAGGCGCAGGGCCCGGGTGCCATCTCGGTGTCGTGTGCCAGTTCGTCGCTGTGCATGGCGGTGGCCACCGCCGGGAACGACATCGTTACCTGGAACGGTCAGAGCTGGTCGGCCCCGGTCTCCGTGGACGGGGCCGACGGCCTCGAGGCCGTGGGCTGCGCGCCGACCGGCTACTGCGCCTCGGTCGATTCCGAGGGCAACGCGTTCGCATTCGACGGGCAGTCGTGGGAGGGTACCAGTGGGGACTGGGGATCGGTCTCGTCCATCTCGTGCGTCTCCGCCTCGTTCTGCGTCTCCGTGTCCGGCGGCATCTCCCAGTGGAACGGGCAACAGTGGACGCAACCCAACCCGTACACGAGTACGTCGTCGTTCACCGCCGTGTCCTGCCCGTCCGCAACGTTCTGTACCGCCGTCGACCAGACCGGTGAGGTACTCCAGTGGAACGGTCAGGGGTGGTCGACAGCCCAGCGCATCGAACCCGGTCAGACATCGGCCACCGTCAACAGCGTCGGTCTGACGGGCGTCTCGTGTCCGAGCGCCGCGTACTGCGCCGCAGTTGACGGGGCGGGGGGCGTCCTCCAGTGGACCGGTGGCGGATGGAATCGCGCCGTCGTTGATGGAACCCAGAAGCTCAACGCCATCTCCTGTCCCACCCCATCCCTCTGTGTGGCGGTGGATCAGGCGGGCAACGTGCTTGTGGGCCGACCCTAGGATCCTCCCGCCGGTTGGAGCGTGGCTCGTTGACCATCGGTGACGGGTCGACGGTTCGGGACCATCGTATCCCCCGGTTCGGTCAACGGCCCGGGGTGATGGCGAGGGGTAGCGAGGCCGGTCCCCAGATTCCGAAGGTGGGGGGTTTCCAACGCACCGGGCCGTCCAGCTCCACGGTCCCCAGGTGCCGAGCGAGCACGACCAGGGCCTCTTGGAGTTCGGCGCGGGCCAGCGCCGCACCGAGACACCTGTGGATGCCCGATCCGAACGTGAGGTGCTCGGCCGAGCGGACGGCAGCGAGATCGAACGTCTGCGGACCGGGGAACGCCTCCGGATCGCGGTTCGCTGACGCCAGATTGGTGGCCACGATGGTGCCCCCGGGGATGGTCACGTCGCGGTAGACGACGTCGCAACGGGTGACCCGCACGGTGGCCCGGACCGCGCCCAGGTAGCGCATCGTCTCCTCCACCGCCCGGGGCGCGAGCTCCTCGGGCGCCCGGGTGAGGAGGGCCCATTGGTCCGGATGCCGGGCGAACAGGGCCATGGCGCAGGCCAACTGGTTTCGTGTCGTATCGGTGCCCGCCATCAGCACCGCTTCTGCCAGCATGCACAGATCTCCGGTATCCAGCCGGTCGCCCTCCTGTTCGGCCGCGATCAGATCGGACAGAAGATCCTGACCCGGGTCGACCCGACGGTCCTCGACCATCGCCTCCACGTAGGCGGCGAGCTCGGTGGAGGCGCGCTCTATAGCGGGAAGGTCCTCAGCCAGATTGCCGTTGAAGATCTTGAAGATGTCGGTGGCCCAGTCACTGAACCGCCGCCAATCCCCGCTCGGGGCGCCCAGCACTTCGCAGATGATCGGGATCGGATAGGGCTCGCAGACCTCGGAGACCAGTTCGCACCGCCCGGACTCGAGGCAGGGCTCGAGCAGCGCTGTGATCACCTCGCGCATGGTCTTCCGGTGGCGGTTGGCCGCCGCCGGGGTGAAGGCCCCCGAAACCAGACGCCGCAAGCGGGTGTGCTCCTCGCCCTCGGTGGCCAGGATCGATCTTCGGCGGTTGGCCAGATACCCGTTGGGCTCCACACCGGCCATGCTGGGGAGCAGCGACAGTGCGTTTTCGAAGCGCCGGTCCCGCAGGACGGCCGAAACGTCCTCGTACCTCAGCACGGCGACACCGACGTCGGTGCGCACGATCCAGTGCTCCTCGGCCAGTGCCGCCGCCATCTCGATGGAGCGGTCCCGCTCCAGGCCGGTCGTGTCCAGCAACGGAAGGTCGAGGTCCCATACCGACGGTGCACCCTCCACGAGACTCTCTCCTCCTCCCCTCCAGCGATCTCCGTCACACTAGGGCCAGGTGGTGGCGGCCGTCGGGTTCGGGTGGTGGCCGCTCGGTAGGATGCCGCCGTGGCCCTCTGGATCCTCGTCGCCGGAGCGACCGTGCTCGCCCTGATCGTCGGCGGCGTCCTCCTGCTCGTGTTGCTGGCCACCGGCCAGAGGAGGTTCGCGCCCCGGGTGCCGGGTCTGAGCCGACTGGTCGGTCCCGGACCTGATGAGGGGTCCCCTGGGCCGCTCGATCACTGACCCGGGGACGACGAGTCCCGGTGACGCCGCGGCGGCGTCAGCCGGGCGCCACCGCGGTGACCGCCCCTTCCGTCGCGGTGGTCGTGCGACCGTCGACAGGCCGCCTCGTCCGCCACCAAGCCCAGGAGCGGCCGGCCAGATAGGCGGCCGCCGAGATCGTGCCCACGAAGAATCCGATGGGCCAGTTCGTCCGGTACGAGGCGGCGATCGATGCCCACACCGTGAGGAGGGCGATGGTGACCGAGAGGGCGATGGCCGTGCCCGGCCGGTCCACCAGCGCACGGGCCGCCGCCGGTGGGCCCACCATCAACGTGAACATCAACAGGGCGCCGACGACCGGCACCGACATGGTGGCGGTGAGGGCGACGAGGACAAGGAACATCATCTCGATGCGGTGGGTGCGGATGCCCCTGGCCTCGGCGATGTCGGGTGCGACCGAGGACAACAGGAGCGGCCGGTACAGGACGACCACGGCCGTGATGGATGCCACGCCGAGCAGGGCGGTGAGCCCCACCTCGTTGCTGCTGACCCCGAGCACCTCCCCGAAGAGCAGGGAGTAGATCGCCGGTGCGTACTCCGTACTCCAGCTGAGGAAGAGGGAGCCGAGGCCGAGCATCACCACCACAGCCAGTGCCGTGACGACGTCGTGTCGTCCCCGCTTCCCCAGCCAGCCGATACCCAGCGCGGCGATGAGGGCGAAGACCCCCAACCCGTAGATCACGCTGACCCCGATCAGACTGGCGCCGGCGGCGCCGGCGAACGCCGACTGGGGTACGGCGTGGGCGACGAACGACGAACCGCGCATGACCACGAAGAACCCCACCACGCCGGCCACGACCGCGACGATGGTCGCCACCTCCCAGGTGGTGGTCATGAAGCCGGAGAACATGTCACCTCACCCGGTCCCGGTGGACCGTCGATCGCGCTCAGGGCCCGGTGACCGTCTGGGGTTCGGACCCGCCTGGCCCTCCACCAGGTGCCCAGGTCGACGGCCAGGTAGACGAGGAAGATCGTGGTCACCACGAAGAAGCTCACCGGCCAGCCTTTGTTCGCCGGGGGCCAGGTGAAACTGTCGTAGGACAGGAGGATGCCCAACCAGGTGGCGCCGACACCGATGCCGCCGGCCGCAAGCATGGCCCGCCACGGCCGCCTGGTGAGCTTGAGGGCGGTGGCCGCTGGCCCGATGAGCAGCGCGGTGCCGAGGATCGTGCCCACGGCAACGGACGAGAGCGACACCGAAACCCCCATCAGTACGAGGAACGCCAGCCCGATCGATCTGACCGGGACCCCCTGGGCCGCCGCCAGGTCCGTGCTCAGGGAGGCGAGGAGGAGCGGGCGGTAGAGCACGGCGACGAACAGGAGGCCGGCCAGGCCGAGGATGATCAGCGCCGGGACAGTGATGCCGCTCACCTGGAAGAGGGAGCCGAACAGGATGGTGATCGTGGCCCCGGTCGTGGAGTTGTGGGTCGTGTCGAAGTAGAGGAAGAGCGCCGAAAGCCCGAGCATGGCACCGAGGACGATGCCCGTGGCCACGTCCCGCCCACGCCGTCGCTGCACGCCGAACAGGTCCATCGTCCCTGCCACCACGACACCGACGCCGACGAAGCCCCACAGCGGGCTCACCCCCACCAGCTCGGCGCCCGCTCCGCCGAGTGTCCCCATGTCGCTCAGGGCCTCTCCGGCGAACGCCTGGCCGCGGATGACCGTGAAGGTGCCCACGCACCCGGAGACCAGCGGCACGATGACACCGATGACCAGAGCGGTCCTGACCGCCTGGTTCTGGAAGAAGCCTGGCTCGACGAGCACCGACCCCACCAGACGGAGGGCGACCACTCCGCTCATCCGTCGATCGCACGGAGCGGCGCGACCCGGGGCGTGGTGATGTCGGGAACGGGGGTGGGCCCGGCTACCACGATGATCCGGTCGTGCACGTGGAGGACGGCGACAGGGTGGCCGTAGAGCTTGCTCAGGACCTCGGGTTGTATGACCTCGTCGGTCGAGCCGTCGGCCGCGTGGCCGTTGGCCAGGTAGACCACCCGGTCCATCACCGGGAGCAGAGGATTCATGTCGTGGGCGGAGAGCAGGATGGCCACGTCCTGTTCCCGGGCGACACGGCCCAGGAGCTCCACCACCTCCTGCTCGCTCCTGATGTCGAGGTTGGCGAGGGGCTCGTCCAGGATCAGGAGGTGCGGTCGACTGATGAGAGCGTGGGCGATCAGCACCCGTTGCAGCTCTCCCCCCGAGAGACTCCCGACGCGTGCTTCGGCGAAGCGGGTGGCATCGACGGCCTCGAGCATCTCGTCGACGAGGAGTCGCCGACGTCGACTCGGCAGGGCGAACCCATAGCGCCGGCCGTCTATTCCCAGCCCGACGAGATCGCGGGCCCGGAGTGGGATGTCTGGGTCGACCACGACCTTCTGGGGCACGTAGCCGATCGAGTGGTTGGGCCCGGTGTGGTCCCCGAAACTGACGGCACCCTGCTGAGGATCGATCAGGCCGAGGATGACCCGGAAGAGCGTCGTCTTGCCGGCACCGTTGGATCCGATCAAGCCGATGAACTGGCCCCGCCGGACCGAGAACCCCACCTCATCGAGGATCAGGCGCCCGCCGAGCCAGACGCTCACCCCTTCGAGCGTGAGCACATCGTCGTCGTGGTCGGGGGCGCGATCGGACATCAGAGCTTCGGGGACGAAGTTCCGTCGGCCAGTGCGTCGTCGAGTGCGTGGACTTCGGCGAGCATCCACGACTGGTAGTCGTACCCCGGTGTGGGCATGGTCTCGTACACACCGACGATCGGGATGTGGTTCTGACGGGCCAGTGAGAGCAGCGACTGGGTAAACGGGTCGGTGACCTGTTCGTTGTAGACCAGGGCCTTCACCTTGTGCCCGGTGAGTAGGTCCGTCTCGATCGACACGTCCTGGGGGGAGGGGTCAACGCCGTTCATGATGTCGGCCTGGAGGGTGAACGGTGTCAGGTTCCGGGTGCCGGCCGCCTCCAGCAGGTAGTCGGCCACCGGCTCGGTCGTGGCCACCGGTGCGCCGGGGTGCGCGGTACCGAGCGCAGTGATGGCCTGGTCCCAGGGCGTCAGCGACGCAATGAACCGGGCGACGTTGGCCGTGAAGAACGCGGCGTGGGACGGTTCGAGTTCAGTCAGGTCCTTGCCGACCGCCCTGGCCACCGCCGGCATGGTCGTCGGTTTGTACCAGAGATGCGGATTGGGAGTGGAGTCCGGTAGACCGAGCAGAGATTGCACATCGATCACCTTGCGTCCCGGATCCGGTGAGGCGCTCTCGATCTTGTCCATGAAGGTGTCGTAGCCCACGCCGTTCTGGACGACCAGCCGCGCGGCGCTCACCACGTCGGCCACCCGGGGGCTCGACTCGAACGTGTGGGGATCCGTGTTCGGGTTGCTGAGGACGGCTGTCGTCGACACGTACCTCCCGCCGACCTGGCTGATCACGTCGGCATACTGGTTCTCCGCCCCGACGGCCACGATCGTTCCGGGTGGGGCGTGCGTCGCCGTCGGGGCGGAACAGGCCGACACCAGGACGCCTCCACTAACGATAACCACTCCGATGACGACCGCTCGCGTCAGCGCGCCGCGCCGATGACTCATCGGATCGATTCCTGGTCATGCCGGGGAGGCCTGGTGCTGCTTTTCATTTACAATAATGATAATCACTCTTATTACTCGACGTCCAGCCGAGACCTGTCTGTGCGCTGGAGGACGCTCCCCTACCTCCTCGCAGGGCGGCTGTCGGTCCCGGTCAGGTGGTCCGGCAGTCGACGCAGAGCCCGAGCAGTTCGATCCGGTGCTCGGTGACCTGGAAGCCTCGTTCATCGCCGATCGAGCGGGTGGCGTCACCGATGGCGCGTTCCAGCCGCTCCGAGGGATGCACGTCCTCGACCTTGCCGCACGCCCCGCACACCAGGTGGTGATGGTGCTGGCCGGAGATCTCCTCACTCAGCTCGAAGCGGCCGTGGTCGTCGTTCCCCGCCACCCGACGGACGATCCCAGCCTCGATCAGCGTCGTGACGTTTCGGTAGGCACTGCTCTGGGGGAGCTCGGGGGCCTCCGTCAGGATCTCGGGGATGGTGACCGGGCGCGCCGACACCGCCAGGGCTTCGACGAGCGTGCGCCGAAGGGGTGTGTATCGCTGGTCCAGGCTGGCCAGCCGGAGGGCGATGGCTTCGTGCACCGAGGTGGAAAGTGGCACAAGGGCAGACTACCGACCGAGGGCCCCCATGGGGGACATCGGGCCGACGGACGGGAGCCGAGTAGGTCCTCTCACGGGTCACAGGGGTTGTATCCCGATCACCGGGTGAGGGACCCATACCGCGTGGGATGATCGGGCATGGACGCAAAGCATTCACACCGAACCGACACCTCGAATCGGAGGCGCGCCGCGGCAGTCGTCGGTCTGCTCGTCGTTGTGTTGGTCTGCACTGATGCGTGCGGGAGCTCGGGCGGAGCCACCGGCCCACCGCAGACGGGGACGACCTCGGGACGGGGTTCTCCGTACCTGGCGACCGCCACACTGACCGGACCGGTCACGACGGGTCACGTGATCGAGCCCCTGACGGCCAACCCGACCGATCTGGCGGCCAACGGTTATGTGGAGCAGGAATTCTTCGCATCGGGCACAGCCAGCTCCTTCAGGGCGACGTCATCCCCGAGTGACGGCAGATGGTCGATCACGCCAACCGCCACAGCTCCGTACCGAACCCGGATCCTCGTTCGTCGACCAGCCGACCCGTCGCATTTCAACGGCACCGTGGTCGTCGAATGGATGAACGTGTCGGCGGGTGAGTCGGCCCCCGATTGGGACTACCTCAATCCTGAGCTCATGCGCGCCGGCTACGCCTACGTCGGCGTGTCTGCCCAGGCGCAAGGCGTCGAGGGCGGGACGCCGATCCTCGGGTCCCCGGTGGCCGGGTTGAGCGAGGGGCTGGTGGCTTCCGAGCCCGCACGGTACGGCTCCCTCCACCATCCCGGCGACCAGTATGCGTTGGACATGTTCGCCCAGATAGGGAAGGCCCTCCGCGACCCGGAGGGGCCGGTCCTGGACGGCTTTCATCCCAAGCATGTCGTAGCCGTGGGTGAGTCGCAGTCGGCCTTCTACCTGACGACCTTCGCCGACGCCCTACAACCGTTGAGCCACACCTTCGACGGGATCTTCATTCACAGCCGGGGTGGAGGTGGAGCCGCCCTCGACGGATCGTCCATCACGTCGGACTCCGGCCCACAGAATCTGCGGATACGCACCGATCTCGGCGTACCGGTGTTCATGTTCGAGACCCAGACCGATCTCGTCGAGCTGGGCTATGCCGCGGCCCAACAGCCCAACACCGACCGGATCCGGACGTGGGAGGTGGCCGGTACCTCCCATGCCGATGCGTTCGAGGTCGGGTCGGCGGCGAGTCTTCTCGGTTGCACGACACCGGTCAACGACGGCCCCCAACATATCGTGGTCCAGGCGGCATTCGCCGCCTTCAACAAATGGGTGGACGACGGCACTCCGCCGCCGTCTCCCCCACCCTTCCGTCTGGCGAGCACCGATCCGGCCGTCCTGGCGCTCGATGCCCACGGGAACGTGATCGGCGGTGTGCGGACCCCTGCGGTCGACGTCCCGGTGGCGACCCTCAGTGGTGCCGCGCCGGCGGGTACGAGCGTCCTCTGCTCGCTGTTCGGCTCCACCACTCCGTTCAGCCCCGGGCTCCTGGCCAGCCTCTATCACACCAAGACCGACTACCTCTCGGCGTACCGGACCAGCCTGGACCAGGCGATCAGCGCGGGGTTCGTGCTGCCCGCCGACCGGGCCGCCCTCCTCCAGCAGGCTGAAACGGTCCAGTTCCCGTCGTGACGGGCAACCGACCCCGCGCCCCTGAGCCGGTGTCACCCGGCACGACGAGCGTCGAGGGCCTTCTCCGGTGGGCCGTGCACGGGGCCGGCGTGTGCCCTTGAGCCGTCCGTCGGCGCCTCCCCCGGCACGGTCCGCACGATGCGCGACGCCGGGAAGATGACCCAGTGGTAGAGGAGGAACTTCCCCAGCCAGAAGACGACGTTGACGACCAGGAAGCCGACGCCGACGACGGCAAGATGGAACCGGCTGTGGGCCGGAACCAGTTTGGCGACGGCACCGGTTGCCAGACTCATGAGCACGATGCACACCACCGAGGTGGTCCAGTAGAGGACCACCTGACGGAAGACTCGGGTGCGGGCGGAGTCCTTCCAGATCCAGTAGCGGCTCATGAGGTACGAAGGCAGTGTGCCCGCGAAATTGGCCACGAGGGCGGCCACGGTCGCCCCAGCGAGTCGGGTCCCGTACAGGATGAGAAATATCGATTCGCTCACGGCGAAGGCAAGGACCGAGGTGGCTGCATAGCGGGCCAGGCGGACAATCTGATCACGACGGCCCGACGGCGCCGTGGATGCCCGCACTCCACCGGTCGTCATCGACACCCGTCCTCCGATGCTCGCCGGGCCATCCGGCGCAGCTCGATCACCTACCCTGATTGTCGCACTTCCAACGGCATTCCTCGCGCCGGGGGTGGAGCACTCTCTGGGTGGTCGATCAGCGGTGGAGACCGTGTCGGCCCCGCAACCATAGAGTGCCCCGTTCCGGGGCGGTCGATGGGGCATGATTTGGGCTCGTCGATCGGCAGGAGGAAGACGGCATGACCACCGTCCGCGTGTCCGGACCGCCCTGGTGACCGGTCGCGCCCCCGTCCCCACGGGACGAGCCGAACCGTTTGCGTGCGGGACCGATCGGTGACCCGGGTGCACGGCCAGGTCGGATCGACGCGGAGGCGATGAGCGAGCCACAGCCTGGCCCGGGGTGGTGGCAGGCGAACGACGGCAGGTGGTATGCGCCCGAGCTGCATCCCGACCGGATGACGCCTGCCACGGAGCCCGTCCCCGACGATCAGCCGGTTCCCGCCCCGATCGAGGGTCGGCCACCGGGTGCCGGGTGGTGGCAGGCGAACGACGGAGATTGGTACCCGCCCGAAGCGACTCCGGGTTGGGGTTCGGACCCTGGCGAAGCATCCGTCGCCGGCGTTCCGGCGGACGCCGGCCCCGCAGACCGATTGTGCCCCCGATGCGGGAGCCGGGCGGCGGTGGGCACATCGTTCTGCTCGGCGTGCGGGCAATCGCTGGGCGTCGGGCCACCACCGACCGCACCACCGACGGGACCGGGTAGCCCGCGCCGCGGCCTCAGGGTGGCGATCATCGTTGCGGTGGTGACTCTCCTCGTTGCCGGCGTCGGGTACGCGGTCTCGAGGAGACCGCCTCGGTCGGCGACGACCACCACGATGACCGCCACGACACAGTCGGCGGCGTCGGTCCCCGCCACGGTCACCCCCTCGGAACAGAAGTTCGCCAGCGACGCGACGGCTCAGATCCCGACCGTCCGTCATGCGGTGGAGTCCGGAGCACTGACGGCTTCGGAGCTCGCCTCCTACGGTCAGAGCATCTGCAACCTGATGCCCGATTATCTCGACAACCTCGGTCCTGGATCTGCCGCCTTCAACCAGATCGCTACCGAGTTCTCCGATGGCGCGACCAAGTTCCGCATCACCGGAGACGACGACCGTTCGTTCGTCTCGCTGGCCATCGACGACATCTGCCCGACCTACGCCGACGACATTCCGGGTCCAACCAGCGGTTGACCGACCGGAGCCTCATGGTCGTGTCGGCATCCCGTGTGGGGGTCGACCTCAGTCGGCCCCCATGAACGGAGCCGAGTAGCTGAAGACGCCACCGTCCGCCGCCACCAACCAGTAACCGTCGTCGGCCAGGTCGGGGCTGATCCCCACGATCGGGGCGTTGAGCGCGGACGTGGCCAGGGACCCGGAAAAGGGGGCATCCCCGTAGCAGAACACGCCCCCATCCGTCGCCACCAACCAGTAGCCCTGCCCGTCGTGCGTGGCGGCCATCGCTATCACCGGACCGTTGAGCGGTCGGCCTGCCGAGGACCCGAAGGACGGGGCATCGAACCCGTACACCTCCCCATTGCTGGCCACCTCCCAGTACCCGCCGGTTGCCGGATCGGCGGCGATGTCCACGACTGGTGCTGCCAACGGCCTGCCACCCATCGAACCGAGGAACGAGGCGTCGCCGAAGGAGAACACGCCGCCGTCGACACCCACCAACCAGTAGCCCTGACCGTCGCTCGTGGGAACCATGGCGACAACGGGTCCGTTGAGGCTCTTCCCCCCCATCGATCCGAAGAAGCCGGCGTCGCCGAAGGCGAACACGCCGCCGTCGGAGGCAACCTCCCAGTACCCCCGGCCGTCGGGGGTCGACACGATCTGGACGATGGGCGAGGCCAGGTTCAATCCGGCGGCCGATCCGTACTGCACCACGCCGCCATGGGTGGACACCTCACCCTTGGCGTCGACCAGCCAGTACCCCGAACCACTGGGCGGAGACGCCATCCCCACCACAGGGCCCGCCAAGGTGCCCGACTCCGGGCCGGCCGGCTCAGGAGTCGATGCCCCCTCCGAGGGCGGAGACAGCCCCACCGTGGTCGCTGCCCGCACGGTGAAGTAGTACGTGGCGCCGATCCGAAGATGGGTGACCGTATCGCTCGTCCCCTCGATCGGTGAGGTCCCGTTGGCCGGAGTGGTGGACTCAGCACCCGGTCTGCTTCCGACGTACACGTTGTAGCCCAGGACCGTTGCGGCGGGTTCGGAGGTGGCGACCCACCGGAGTGCGGCCCAGCCCTTTCCCTGGACGACTGTGACTCCGGTCGGTGGTGTCAGGACGGCCGGTATGGCCGTGGCGCTGCCGCCCGTTGGTCCGTCGGCTGTTCTCGGTGGGGCCGCCGGTTGGGAGGACACACCTCGTAGCGCGGCGCTTGGCCCGGTGGTGTCAGTGTCGTCACCGCTCGGGGTGCCCGGGTCGGTGGGTGGGGACGTCGTGTCCGGCGAGGTGTAGGGCGCCTCGGCCACGTGACCTCCGGCAGGGATCACGGTCGTCTCCGTGGCCGGCGTGGTACCGCCCCCGGTGACGTCGGTCTTATCTTGCGATCCAGCCAGGACCTGCCCGACCACGAGGCCCAGCACGACCAGGACGGCCGCCGTGATCCCGACGACCAGACCGGAGCGCCCGCTCGGACGCGGCTCGTCGCCGAGCAACCACTTCCACCATGACTTCAGTGCTGCGATCCACTGTTCCATCGGGCGGCTCCTTGGCGCACACCCGAGGGCTGGATCCCGGGCTGCATCGATTCGCGGCCCGCCGTAACGTTTTGCCCACTCCAATGGCCCGTCGCCGACGAGTGGGAACGATCCCGACGCTATCTCCCCGGTCGGGGGAATTCAATGCTCTCGACCACGCCGGACGGGGCTGTGGGTAGTCATGGAACCGCAGAAGCTGACTCCGCCGCAACCCCACTCCCCCACCGTCGGACGTCGGCTGTTTGAGGGTTGGTGCTGGTCGGCGAGGCGGCCGGTCAGAGGTGCCGGTCCCGCGCCTCCTTGGCGATCTTCGCCGCACGTTCACGGGTGATCCCCCATGCCCCGCTCAGCTCATCAGTCGTCATGCCGGACTCGATGGCCAAGGCGAAGACCTTGACACGCACTTCACGCCGGCAGCGATCGAGATGGACCAGCGAGTCGGTGACCCGCTGCCGGCTCTCCTCGGGGTGCATGTCGATCAGTGCTGCGGCAACGTCCCCACCCCGGTCGACCTTGTTCAGAGCGGAGCGAATGTCCCGCTCGGACTCCCGCATGGCCTTCCGGGCCTGCGCCAACGCGGACAGCATCTCGACAACGCTCTCGATGGCCTCGCTCTCTTTGTTGGGCATGCCAGCAATCATCCCAGCATTTGGGCCGTCGGACACGGGGCCGTGGCGATTCGCGGCTGAAACGACGCCACCCGACGTTCAGCGGGTCCCCGGCGTATCCGGGTCGAGGATCGAGGCGCTGACACCACCGCCGACCCGGGCAACGGTGAGGACCACCACCGGCATCGAGTGCGAGACCGCACCGTAGGTCGCCGTAGTGGCGGGACCGCCCAGCCGCGCCTGGAATCCCTCGGTGTCCAACAGATACGCAGTGCCGGTGAGCACAGAGAACTGCTCGTCCCCGAGGTGACTGACCAGCTCCAGTCGGAACGGCATCCGAGGGGCCACCCGCGCCACCGCCGCCGTGCCGGCATCGCTCACCCTCACTGCGGACCAACCCCCGCCGGTGGGCAGATCCGTCCCCATGAGGGACAGTCCGGACGCCAGACTCCATCCGAAGGCGACGGCGACGATCGTGGCCCCGAGGGCGACCACGGGAACGGTCGTACGCCCTCGGGATGTCTCGACCGTCTCTGACTGGTCGTCCGGCGCACGGACCGTACGGGAGGCCCAGCGGAGGACCGGGCGGGCCGCTCCGACGAAGGCCCAGCCGAAGGTCAACCACACCGCCATCGCGATGGGAATGACCAGGGCTCCCAGATATTCGAAGGTGAGGAACTGAGACTCGGGCACCGCGGCGAACGAAAGGAGGCAGCCCACCGCGGCGACGAAGGACACGGCGGTGGCACCGACCATCCGCACATGACCCTTCGTCCAGGCGATCGTGCCGATGACGATCAGGAGCACCAGCGTCGCGACGGCCCACCAACGGGGACCGCCGAAGATGTCGACGACGTAGACGAAGCCTGCGTAGCCGCCGCCGATCGGCGGCGCGTGCACCCACTCGGGAATGAGTTTGAGACCGGCGCCGAGGGCACCGAGCGCCTGGGACAGGTCAACCTTGGGCCCGGGTTGGTGGGCCGTCCGCCACAGGAGGGACAGGTTGCCCGGGTGGCCCCTGAGCTGCTGGACGACCGGGGCCGACCACGCCAGAAGGCCGACCACCACGCCGACGAGGAGGGGCGAGGTGCGGATTCGTGTGCCCTTGAGACGGTTGGCGAGGACGCCGAGGACGGGGCTCACCCCGCACACCATGACCACCGCGAGCGCGTTCACCTCCTGGCACTGCGCCGCCACGCTGGCGGCGATCACGGTGACCGGCCACCAGCGGAGGTGGCCGGAGGCCACAGCCCATCCGGTGGCCAGGGTGGTGATCACGAATATCAAGCCGAACCACTCGTTCCACAGGACGTCGGCCGCGATCTCGCCGCGCACCGCGAACAGTGTGAGGGCGGCGGCGGTCACCACGACCGCCCCCCACCATCGGGCCGTCGACCACCCGGCCTCAATGGCGAGCGCGACCCCGATGACGGCGCAGAGCACTGCGCCCCAGAGGGCGCCCTGGCCGGGGTCGATTCTCACCGGGACGGCGAGGAGCCAGTTCTGCAGTGGTCCAGGACTGAACACCGGGGTCGATCCGCCCGAAAGGGCGACTTGATGGCCGACGAGTGGACTCTGGCGCGAGAACACCTGGTACGACCGCAGGGCGATCGATGCGTTATCGAACAGGGGTCGCCATCCCCGGGCCAGCTCGATGGCGCCGAACACCACCAAGGGGACCTCGGCGGCCGCGTGCAGTAGGAGACGGGGGGCGCCGGCCCTGTGGCGCTGATCGCGGGTCGTGTCGTCGGTCAGCATGCGGTCTCCGGCACCGGCACAGCACGCGGCGGACTCCTCACCGAGGCAGGCTGCGGCCCACGGCGCTCATTTGTCGTGTCGGGCCCGTCCCCCGGTGCTGCTGCCCGACGGTAGCACCGGCTCCGGCGCTCATCTTGGGCGGAAACCCCCGCCCCGGGGAGATCACGTGTGAAAACAATCGTTTCCCGTAGACGAGTGAGCAGTGCCCCGAACCTCATGGCGCTCCTGGGGTGCGAGTACGGCCTCGGTTGATGGGTTCGACCGTCTATCCGCGGATCGTCGGGTCCTCGGTTGGTTGAGGCGCGTGTGGTCGATCGCGCTCTCGGCCCCGGGGCGACGGCCAATCCGCGGCGGGCCGCCCGACGGCGGGGGGCCGGCTCAAGATGACCTCTGAGCTGGTCGATATCCGGCTGATGAGGTTCGAACCGATGAGGCGACTGGTCTCTGGCGAAGCCAAGGGGACGCATTTTGCCTCGATGTTGTTCATGGGGCCGTTGGCTGCCGTGGCCATCGTGCTGCTGCGACAGGTGCATCTCGTGGCACCGTCGCCGATCTGGCTGATTCCCGTCATCCTCGTCGGCGGGCAGTTCATCTCGACGGCGACCGGATTCTGGTGGGACCGCTCACACACACGCCTCCGCCTCCATGCTCGGATCGCCGCGCAGGTGATCCTGGTGACGGCGGTCATCTACGCCACCGGCTGGGGGCCCGCCCTGGCCATCGGACTCCTCCTGGTCGGCCAGGAATCCCTGGCCCTGACCGGATCGTCGTCCCACCGCCCCGTGCTGATGTGGACCCTGGCCTGCCTGGTCGCCGGTGAGGGAATGATCGTGCTCGGGTGGGCCCCGTCGCTGATACCGGTACCGGAGGTCCAAGGACTGGCGGTGCTGGTGGGGATCGGAATCGTGTTCTCCTATCGGTCACTGCGTTCAGCGCTCGTCGAGAAGGAGCAGGCGGCCTCTTTGACCGAGAGCCGGGAGCGTCGGTTCCGGGCGCTCGCCCAGAGCTCATCCGACCTCGTGTTCACCTTCGACCAGACGGGGGCGGTGACCTATGCCAGTCCTTCGTGCACGACGATCATGGGGTACGCACCCGAGGAGCTGCTCGGCCGCGAGACAGAGGGGTTGGTCCATCGGGACGACATCGACAACCTCCGGGCCATCCTGGGCCAAGCCGTCACCGTTCCGGGAGGCTCGGCGGAATTCTCGATCCGGGTCGAACACCGGAACGGTAGCTGGCACTGGCTCGAGGGCCTGGCCACCAATCTGCTCGAGGATCCAGCGGTGGAAGGAGTGGTGATCAACGCACGCGACGTCACCGAGCGCCGCGCCCGCCTGGACCGCCAGACGGCGCTCTCCGACCTCGGACGCGACGTCTTGAGGACCACCGACCTCGGCGCGGCCCTGAGTTCGGCCATCGGGGCGATCGACCGTGTGATCCGCCCCCGGAACTGCCGTGTCGTGTTCGAGCACCATGCCTCCGACCTGCCGAACCTGCTCCCGCCGCTCGACCTCGCCGGTGACCACTCCGACGGCCCCGGCGAAGCCGACCCACCGATCCTCCGAGCGCCGGTGGGTGAACCCGAACATCCCCTGGCCTGGATCGAGCTGTTCCGGGACGAGCCGATCTCCGGTGACGAAGGCCAGTTCATCGAAGGTGTCTCGGGTATCGTCCTTTCGGCGATGGTGCGCTTCCGGGCCGAGGACGCCATCCGGTACCAGGCAATGCACGACCCGCTCACGGGGCTCTCGAACCGGGCCCTGTTCAACGACCGGCTCGAACATGCGCTGAGCCGGCGATCCCGGGGCGCAGGGTATGTCGGGGTCATGATCGTGGATCTCGACGGGTTCAAGCACATCAACGACAGCCTCGGCCACTTGGCCGGCGACGCGCTCCTGATCGCGGTGGCGGAGCGATTTCGGACGAGCCTCAGGGGCCCCGACACGATCGCCCGCCTCGGTGGGGACGAGTTCGCCGTCCTCGTTGAGGACCTCGAAGCGGTGGACAAGGCAGGCGGCGTTGCCCAGCGGGTGCTCGACGCCCTCGTCGATCCCCTACCCATTCCCGGGCAGGAAGTGGCAATCGGAGCCAGCGTAGGCATCGCCCTCACCGACCAAGCCGACACCAAGGCCGACCGGCTGCTCTCCGACGCTGATGCCGCGATGTACCAGGCGAAGCGAGAGGGCAAGGGTTGCTACCGAATCTTCGAGACGGCCATGCACTCGGCAGCCGTCGAACGGATGAGTCTGGAACAGGATCTGCGGATTGCCATCAGGGACAGTTTGCTGACCGTCTACTACCAGCCGATCATCGACACCCGCACCGGGCGCGCCACCTCGTTCGAGGCGTTGGCCCGTTGGCTGCACCCCGAGCGGGGCCTCGTCTCCCCGAGCACCTTCATCCCCCTGGCCGAGGAGTCGGGTCTGATCGTCGAGCTGGGCCGGTCGGTGCTCCTCGAAGCGTGCCTTCAGGCCCGGCGATGGCCGGCGGGCCCGTCCGGCGCGCCGTTGAACATCTCCGTCAACGCCTCACGTCTGCAGCTCGCCCATCCCGTCTTCATCGAGCACGTCACCGATGCATTGGCCTGTGCGCAGCTCGAGCCGTCTTCACTCATCGTTGAAGTCACCGAGTCGATCCTGGCGTCGGAATCGAGCCACACCATCGCCACCCTCGATGCGTTGCGAGGGATCGGTGTCCGGGTGGCGATCGACGACTTCGGAACCGGCTACTCCTCGTTCGCCGCACTCGCCGACCTACCCATCGACATCATCAAGATCGACAAGCGTTTCGTCGACAATCTCGTGCACGACGACCAAGGGCGTGGCTTCGTCAACGCCATCATGCAGCTGGCCACCACCCTCCACCTCGAGACCACGGCCGAGGGTGTGGAGCACTCCGAGCAGCTCGACGCTCTCGTCGAACTCGGTTGTACGCATATCCAGGGGTATCTCTTCTCACCTCCCATGCCCGGCGACGAGACCGACGACTATCTGTCCCGTGAGCATGGCCTGGAGTCGGGACTGGCCGTGTCGGCCAAGGCACCGGTGGTACTCGGCTAGCCGGACGACGACGGCGATGCACCGCCGCCCGGAGCTTCGGTCGGCGGAAGGGTGGGCGGTGCCGCCTGTGGTTGGAGGGGCGGACATCATTGCTCGGTCGTCCTCGGTCGGGCAGACGGACCGCCTGCCGTCGCTCCGCCGGGAGCCTTCACGGCCCGGCGCCGGGCACGATGGACAGTCTCGGCCGTCCTGGCCGATGGGACTCGTGTGATCCTTGCTCGGGATCCCCCGGGCGGCCCACAACCGCCTGTCGCGACCGATCCGGTCGCCGTAGTGTGGGCGCCGTTCCGGGCAGTCCCGGGGCGCCTCGACCAGCCGGGAGTCCCACCATGAGCACGGATCCAGCACGCCGGGTGGCCCTCGTCACTGGGGCCAGCCGAGGGATCGGCAAGGCCATCGCCGTCCACCTGGCCCGGTCCGGGTTCGACGTGGCCATCGGCGCCCGCACCCAGCGCGAGGGAGAGGAGCGGGAGCACTCCTCGACGGTGGCCGCGTCCAACACGACCGCCCTGCCCGGCTCGCTCGAGACGACGGCGGGTCTGGTGGAGGACGAGGATCGCCGAGCGCTCCCCGTCTACCTCGACCTCCTCGACCGCACGTCGTTGGGGTCGGCGGTGGCCACGGTGCTCGAGCGGTGGGGAAGGATCGACGTCCTGGTCAACAACGGGCGCTACGTGGGCCCGGGCCATATGGACCTGTTGGTCGACACCCCGGTCGACCTGCTCGACCGTCACCTCGAGGCCAACGTGATGGCCCCGGTCATCCTGGCCAAACTGGTCCTGCCCTCGATGATCGAGCGCGGTGTCGGCGTCATCATCGATCTCGCCTCGAGCTCCGGCGCGTCCGACCCTCCCCGGCCGGCGGGCAGCGGGGGCTGGGGGCTGGGCTACGGCATGTCCAAAGGGGCACTCCACCGGCTGGCCGGCATCCTCGCCGTCGAGTTGGGCGACCGCGGGATCCTGGCCTTCAACCTCAGCCCCGGCTTCATCGCCACCGAGCGGATCGCCCTCGACATGGCCGGGTTCGGCTTCGACGCGTCGCGCGGGCGCCCCGGCCGATGTGGTGGGTGCGGTGGCCGCCTGGCTGGCCACCGCACCCGAGGCCGCCGCCCGCAACGGCCAGTGGGTGGAGGCCCAGGACCTCTGCCGCCAGCTCGGTCTGCTCCCGGGCTGGCCCGCGTCCTGACAAGCTGGCGGTCATGGCCGACGAGTACCCCATCCCGACCAGCGGCGAGCTCGACGACCTGTACGAGTCGCTGAAGAACTGGGGACGCTGGGGTGACCACGACCAGCGGGGGACGCTCAACCATCTGACCGCCGACCACCGAATTGCGGCGGCCGCCCTCGTGACCACCGGCGAGACGGTGAGCCTGGCCCACGACCTGGCCACCGAACCGTTGCCCGAACACCCCCATCCGGTACAGCACCACATGCTGGCCTCGGGCGACGCCCGTGACGGCAACGGCATCCCCGGCTACGAGGCGGCCCGCGACCACCTGGCCCTCGACGTCCACGGGCTGTGGACCACCCATGTCGACGCCCTCTCCCACATGTTCGTCCGGGGTGAGATGTTCGGTGGCCGGCCGGCCAGTGAGGTGCGCAGTGACGGCGCCCGGTCCAACACCGTCCTCACCATGGCCGACGGCGTGGTGGGCCGGGGCGTGCTGCTCGACGTCCCCCGGGCCCTCGGCTGTGCGTACCTCGGGGACGGCCAGGTGGTGACCGTGGCCGATGTGGAGGCCACCCAGCGGGCTCAGGGCATCGAAGTGGGACCTGGGGACATCCTGCTAGTGGCGTGGGGCCGGGAGGCCCGCCGACGGGAGCGGCGCGGTTTCGACGGGTTCTCGGGGCTCCACCCGGAGTGTCTGGCTTGGTGGCACGCGCGGGAGGTGGCCGTCCTGGGCAGTGACGGGATCTCCGATCCCATGCCCTTCCTCGGCACCCCGCAGTGGCCCTTCCCGATCCATCAGATCGGGATCACCGCCATGGGCCTCCCCCTCGTCGACAACATGCGGCTGGGCCCCCTTTCCGGTCGCTGCGCGGAACTCGGCCGCTGGGCCTTCCTCTTCACCATGGCGCCCCTGCGCGTCCCCGGGGGCACAGGCTGCCCGGTCAACCCGGTGGCCGTACTGTGAACGCCCACGAAGAGCTTCGTGCCCTGGTCCAGCGTTACGCACGGGCGGCGGACGACCGCGACGTCGCCGCCCTGGCCTCGCTCTTCCATCCCGACGCCGAGCTGACCGGGGCGCGGGGCACCCAGACCCTGGAGGACTGGTTGGCCACCATGGCCGCCCCGCGGGCCTTCCCGACCAGCATGCACCTCATGGGCGACCCCCTGATCGAGCTGGACGCGGGGGCCGAGGGAGCCTCACTCGACACCTACGCCGTCGTCTACCAGCTCTCCGATCCGGGCTCGGAGACGGCCGACCTGACCCTCGGCATCCGCTATCTCGACCGTGCGGTCGTCCATACCGGTCGGTGGGTCCTCCGTCAACGAATCTCGCGCACCCTGTGGATGCGCTGAGTCCTGACTGGGCCAGGCCAGCCACCCGATCTGCTCCTGCACCGAACTCTGAGCATGGTCAGCGCTGTCCGCACCCCTGGCGCCGCGAGCCCCCTCCATCAGGGTCTCTGCGGTGTGAGCCCCCTCGTCAGGGGGCCGCTGCTGTTGTGGTCGTCGTAGGGGGCGCCGCGGTCGTCGTGGTTGTGGCCGGGGCCTGCGTCGTCGTCGTCACCGGGACGTTGGTAGTCGTGGTCGTGGGGGCCACGGTGGTGGTCGTCGAGGTGCTCGTTGTCGGTGGCCGACCCGGGGGCCGGGTCGTCGTCGTGGTCGTCGTGGGCTTAGTCGTCGTGGTCGTGGGCTTGGTTGTCGTGGGCTTGGTCGTCGTGGTCGTGGGCTTGGTCGTCGTGGGCTTGGTCGGGCTCGGGCTGGCGTCCAACGTCGAGCTGGCGGGGAGGTCGACCAGGGCGTTCAACGGATTGCTGGTGAGACTGAGAGTGCTGGAGGTGGACGCCGGGGTGAACGGGAGGGCCGGGGTCACCGTGGACGCCGCCGGTTTGGGAGCGGTGGTGCTGGTCGTGGTGGAGGACGCCCCGCTGTCGGCCCCGCCGGTCGTGGAAGGGGATGGCGCGGCCGTGGCCACGGGAGCAGTGGTCCGGCCACCCCCGGAGCCCTTTTGGAAGTGGACGTAGACCGGGATGGCGATCACGAGGGCCCAGGCGATCACGATGATCCAGAGGATGGGTGGCCCCTCCCTCCGGGGATTCCCGCTCGAGTGGACTCCTTTGGCCATCAGGCCCCCTTCTCTTGCCACCCTTCTGCCCAAGAATGGGTTCGATTCGACCCAGGCGTCGATCCGGTCGTACAACGGCGCTGGGCTGATTGAAATTTCGAGGATGACCGCCAATGCTGGAAACCCGTGTCCCGGGTCCCTCTGGTCTGTCACCTTGACGTTCTCCACACCCGGGGCCGGGCGAAGGCCGCAGCACTCGTCGCTCCACCGCACGGTCGGGTCGTCTTCAACATTGCCTAAAATCCGGCGTCCCGCAAAAGGCCATCAAGACACCCCTAGCGAAAGGTAGTGACCGTCCTCGCCCGAGGGCACTGTGCGATCGTCCCGACCACCGTGCGAGCCCCAGGTCCGGCGCCCAGATGGGCTCCGCGGTTTCAGCCCGGTAGCCGGCGCAGAAGTCGGCCGGGGCTGGCGCCCGTGGCCGTGCCTCCTTCGATCGTTACCTGCCCGCCGACCACCGTGGCCAGGAATCCGACGGAGCGCTGCTCCAAGCGCCGGCCCCCTGCTGGCAGGTCGTCGACGAGACGGGGCACGTCCGGTGCGACAGCCGCCGGGTCGAAGACGTTCAGGTCGGCCACCATCCCCTCGCGAACGAGGCCCCGGTCGGCGAAACCCCACGCCAGGGCCGGTGCGAACGTGAGCATCCGGACCGCCTCTTCCAGGGCGAACTCCCCCCGGTCGCGTACCCAGTGGCCGAGCAGGTGGGTGTGGATCGAGGCGTCGGCGATCTGGCTCAGGTGGGCACCCGAGTCGGAGAAGGTCATCACGGCCCTCGGGTGGCGCAGGGCGCGGAGTAGCACCGCCTCGTCCTGGGGGTAGCGACTGGGCTGGATGAAGAGCTGGTCGCCGCCGCTGGCCACGCAGAGGTCGATCATCGCCTCGGCGGGATCGACGCCCCGCTGACGGGCCACGTCGGCTACCGACGGGTTGGGCGGCAGGCCGTGCTCGTAGACCCGGATCCCCTCGAAATCGGGCGGACGGGCCTGGGCACCCACACCGGTGAACGTGGCGTATTCGGCACCCACCGCGGCCTCGACGTAGGGCGCCCGGAGGACCGGGTCGGCCAGCACGCGGAGCTGTTCGGCCAGAGGGGCGGCCCGCAGGTCGGCCCAGGTCGGGAGCAGGTCGAAGGGCAGCCTCGTCTTGAGGGACAACAGGACCGAGATGCCCCGGCAGTGGGTCTGGGCGATGACCCGGGCCCCACCGGCCGCCGCCTCGTCCAGGAAGTCGATGAGGAAGCCGGCGCCCCTGGTCGCCACCAGTCCGAAGGTCATCGGCACCCCGGTGGCCGCCCCGAGGGCGATCATCCGGTCGAGTGCCGCCCGGCGCAGGTCGGGATCGGGGGATGACATGGCCGCGTCCGCCCCCTCGAAGATGCCCGAGCCGGCCTCGCCCATGGCCGCCACCAGGGCCACCACCTCGTCCCACGACGCCAACCGGGAGGCCACCGGGCGGCCGTCGGAGGTTTCGTGGTGCTCGGTCCTCGAGGTCGAGAACCCGATGGCACCTGCCCTCAGGGACTCGGTCAGCTGGTCGGCCATGAGCGCCAGGTCCTCGGCGGTGGCCTCCTCCTCGAAGGCCCGCTCCCCCATGGCCCACGTTCGCAACGCCGAGTGGCCGACGTTGGCGGCGAAGTTGATCCCTTTGGGGAGTCGGTCGACCGCGTCGAGGTACTCGGGGAAGGTGGAAAAGCTCCAGTCGATGCCGGCCGCCAGCGCGGCGGGGTCGATGTCCTCGGCCCGTTCGAGGTTGCGGACGACCAGGGCGCGCTGGTCGGAGCGCACCGGGGCCAGGGTGAACCCGCAGTTGCCCATCACCGCCGTGGTGACCCCGTGCCAGCACGAGCTGGAGCCGGTCGCGTCCCAGAAGACCTGGGCGTCGAGGTGGGTGTGCCCGTCGACGAAGCCCGGGGTGACGACGTGGCCCTCGGCGTCGATCTCCCGGCGACCGCGCTCGGTGATACGGCCCAAGGTGGCGATCCGGTCGCCCACCACACCCACGTCGGCGCGATACGAGCCGAGCCCCGAGCCGTCGACGACGGTGCCGTTGCGCAGGACGAGGTCGAGGGCCATACCGTCCACCTTGCCATCCCGGCGACCGGTCCGTCTTCCATCGGCCCTGCGTTCGGTGCACCGGTCTGCGTAGAGTGACCCGATGGGCACCTCCGCCGACGTCCACGCCCGCCTCGACCACCCGGTCATCGACAGCGACGGCCACATGGCCGAGCACCTGCCCACACTGGCCCCCTATCTCGAGCGCGAGGGGCTCTCCCTCGACCATCCTTCGTTCCGCCGGCTGCTCCCCCCCTACGGAGGCTCCGACGTCCCCTGGCACGATCAGACCCCGGCCCAGCGGGCCGCCACCCGCACTCCGAGGGGGCCTTGGTGGAGCACCCCGGCCCGTCAGACCATCGACCTGGCCACCGCCCTGTTCCCGGCCCTCCTCTACGAGCGGCTCGACGAGATAGGCATCGACTTCGGTGTCGTCTACCCGAGCCTCGGACTCGTCTTCCTCCACACCGAGGACGCGCGGTACCGGCGGGGGGCCTGCCGGGCCCTCAACCGGTGCAACGCCGAGACCTTCGCCCCACTGAGCGACCGGCTGACCCCGGTGGCGGCCATTCCCATGCATACGCCCGAGGAGGCGGTGGCCGAGCTCGAGTACGCCGTGACGGGGCTGGGCTTCAACGCGGTGCTGTGCGCCGGGTACGTGCAACGCCCCTTCGAGGCCCTGGCCGACAGGGACCCCGAACTCTCACGGTACGCGTTCTGGCTCGACCAGTTCGGCCTCGACTCCGCCTACGACTACGACCCGGTCTGGGAGCGGGCCACCGAACTCGGGGTCTCCATCGCCTTCCACTCCGGTTTCATCGGGATGACCCCCTACCGGTCGCCCTCGAGCTACGTGTTCAACCACCTCTCGATGCTGGCCGAGGGCCAGCAGTCGCTGGCCAAGTCGCTGTTTCTCGGCGGGGTCACCCGGCGTTTCCCCACCATGAACTTCGCCTTCTTGGAGGGCGGGGTGTCCTGGGCCGCCGCCCTCTTCAGCGATCTCGTCGGCCACTGGGAAAAGCGCAACCTCGCCGCGCTGCGGGCCCACCTCGACCCGAGGTTGGTCGACCGGGACCTGATGCTCGAGCTGATCGCGAAGTACGCCCCCGACGCGCCGTTGACCAGCGCCGGCTTCACCCGCCGGCCGGCGGAGGCCGAGGAGACCCTGGACGAGTGGGCACGATGCGGGATCGAGCGGGCCGAGGACATCCGGACCCTCTACGCCGAGCGGTTCTGGTTCGGGTGCGAGGCCGACGACCCGATGACCTCGCTGGCCTTCAACACCACCATCAACCCCTTCGGCACCGAGCTCCAGGTGATGCTGGGATCCGACATCGCCCACTGGGACCTGCCCGACGTGTCCGAGGTCCTCCACGAGGCCCACGAGATGGTGGACCACGGCTGGATCGACGCCGACGCCTTCCGGTCGTTCGTCTTCACCAACCCGGCCCGCTTCTACACGGGGACCAACCCCGAGTTCTTCGCCGGCACCGTGGTCGAGGCCGCCGTGGACGCCCTGGTGGCGGAGTGACCGCGTTCGATCTGGTCATCCGCGGGGGCCTGGTCGTCGACGGCACCGGCCGACCGGGTCGACGGGCCGATGTGGGGATCCACCGGGGCCGGATCGCGGCCGTCGGCGATGTCGACGGCGAGTCCGCCCGGGTGCTCGACGCCACCGGTCGGGTGGTCTGCCCGGGTTTCGTCGACATCCACACCCACTACGACGCGCAACTCCTCTGGGACCCCACGGCCAGCCCCTCGGTCAACCACGGGGTGACCACCGTGATCGGGGGTAACTGCGGCTTTTCCATCGCCCCCCTCGCCCCCGGTGACGCCGAGTACCTCCAGTCGATGATGGCCGTGGTCGAAGGTATCCCCCTGGAGGCCCTGAGGGAGGGTGGCTCGTGGGACTGGACCTCGTTCGGCGAGTACCTCGACCGGGTCGACCACGGCCTGTCGATCAACGCCGGATTCCTGGTCGGCCACTCGGCCGTGCGCCGGGCGGTGCTCGGACCGGCGGCTACCGAGGGGCCGGCCACACCGGACCAGGTCGGGGCCATGGCCCGCCTGGTCTCCGAGTCCGTGGACGACGGGGCCCTGGGCTTCTCCTCGTCCCTGGGCGAGGGTCATCTCGACGGAGACCATCGGCCGGTTCCTTCGTCGTGGGCCGATCCCGACGAGTTCGTCGCCCTGGCCGCCGCGGTGCGTGCCCAGCCGGGCACGACGCTCGAGTTCATCCCGGCCATCGGTCCCATCCCCGAGGAGCGGATGGCGCTCATGGCCGAAATGTCGCTGGCTGCGGACCGGCCGCTCAACTGGAACCTCCTGGGCAGTTTGGCCTCCGAGGAGATCTGGGAGCAGCAACTGCTTGCCTCCGACGTTGCCGCCGCCCGCGGCGCTCACGTGGTCGCCCTCACCCTTCCCGACCTGATGCGGATGCGTTCGTCCTCGGTGTTGCCCGGTCTGCCGGGATGGCGGGACGTGGTCGAGCTCGACCAGGCCGGCCGGCGCATGGCCCTCGCCGACCCGGGGCGACGGGCCACGCTGCGGGTGGGCGCCGAGAAGGCCACCTCGCGGTCCATGGGCGTCCTGGCCGACTTCACGCTGATGGAGGTGGCCGATGCCGGCTCCCCGTGGGTGGGGCGTTCACTCGGGTCGATCGCCGAGGAGCGCATGACCGACGTGATCGACGTCCTTCTCGACGTGGTCCTGGCCGACGGGCTCACCCTCGACGTGGTGCTGCCCTCCCTGACCCCCTCGCTCGGCCGCTCCGACGAGGGGTGGGCCGCCCGGGTGGCGGTGTGGAGGGATCCCCGGGTGATGCTGGGCGGCTCGGACGCCGGTGCCCACCTCGACCTGATGTGCCACGCCAACTACCCCACCCGGGTTCTCTCAGAGGTGGTGCGCGAACGTGACCTGCTCAGCGTCGAGGAGGCGGTCGAAATGATGACCGACCGCCCCGCCCGCCACTACGGCCTCACCGGGCGGGGCCAGGTGGCCGAGGGGTTCCACGCCGATCTTGTGGTGTTCGACCCCGCAACGGTTGCGTCCGATCCGGCCACGCTGGTCCACGATCTGCCGGCCGGCGGGGGTCGCCTGGTGGCCGGCGCCACCGGCATCGACCAGGTCCTGGTCGGCGGCGTCGAAGTGGTGGCCGGAGGCACGGTGACCTCGGCCCGTCCGGGGCGGGTCCTGCGGTCGGGGCTCGACACCGAGACAGTCACGCTGGCCGATGCCCGGAGTCGCTCCGGCCGGCCCTGATCTCACGCGCTGGCCGCACCGTCGATGACCAGTGTGGTGCCACTGACCGTGGCCGCGTCGTCCGAGGCCAGGTAGGACACTGCCGCGGCCACCTCCGCTGGCTCGATGACCCTTCCCATGGGCGAAGCGGCCCGGGCGAACAGCGAGAGATCGGCACCGGGTGGGACCACGAAGCTACGCAGGAACGGGGTGTCCACCGAGGCCGGGCAGACGGCGTTCACCCTGACCCCGGCCTTGGCCACCTCGATGGCCATCGACTTGGTCAGCATGACGACGCCACCCTTGGACGCACAGTACGCCGCGTTGTACGGAGTGGCCCGCAGGCCCGCCACGGAGCCCATGTTGACGATGGAGCCCTTGGTGGTCACCAGGGCGGGCAGCGCCGCTTGCGAGAGGAGGAAGGTCCCGGTGAGGTTGACCTCGAGCACCTGGCGCCACGCCTCGGGGGTCATGTCGCCGATGAGGGAGGCCCCGCCCACGCCGGCCACGTTGGCCAAGACGTCGAGTCGGCCGTGGTCCCCTACGGCCGCGGCCACCGCCCCCGCGCACGATCTGGCGTCCCGCACGTCGCAGTAGGCCATGCCCGGACGGTCGACCACGTCGCAACGAACGACCACGGCCCCGTCCTCCTCCAGCCGGTCGGCCACGGCGGCCCCGATGCCGCCGGCCGCCCCCGACACCAGTGCCACCCGTCCGTCGAAGCGTCCCATGGGCCACGACGGTAGTGGCTCCCACTCCGGCGCCAGCGCTAGAGGTCCCAACTACTGTGGCCCGGATGGGAGCGCTGGAGGGAAAGGTGGCCGTGGTCACCGGCGCGGCGATGGGCATCGGTCGGGCCGCGGCGGCGATCTTCGCTCGCGAGGGGGCGGCGGTCGTGGTGGCCGACATCGACGTGGACGGTGGCCACGGCACGGTGGATCTGGTGACCGGTGCCGGCGGGCGGGCCACCTTCGTCCGCACCGATGTGAGCGTCCCGGCCGACGTGGTGGCCATGGTGGCCTGCGCCATCGACACCTACGGTGGACTCGACTGTGCCCACAACAACGCCGGGATCGCCGCGCCGATGGCGCCGCTGGCCGAGTACCCCGACGACGGGTGGGACCGGACCATCGCCGTGATGCTCTCGGGCGTCTACCACTGTCTGAAGGCCGAGATCCCCGCCATGGTGGCCCGCGGCGGCGGGGCCATCGTCAACACCGCCTCGGGGGTGGGCCTGGTCGCCTATCCGCACCAGGCCGCCTACACCGCCTCCAAGCACGGGGTCATCGGTCTGACCAAGGTGGCCGCCCTCGACTACGGGGCCCAGGGTGTGCGGGTCAACGCCATCTGCCCGGGCACGGCCCGCACCCCCATGGTGGACGAGGCCGTCCGCCGCCAACCTTCGATCGACGCCCACCTGAAGGCCCTCCATCCCATCGGGCGCATTGCCGAGGCCTCGGAGATCGCCGAGGCCGCAGTGTGGCTGTGCACGCCCGCCGCCTCGTTCGTCCTCGGGGCCGCCCTGCCGGTCGACGGCGGGTACGTGGTCCAGTGACCGGCGGCCCGGTTCGGTCACGATGAGGACCACCCCGACCTCGGGGACGGTCCGCCGACTGGCCGCCCAGGGTCACCTGGTCGGTGACCGGTGGGTCGTCGACGACGACGCCGGCGTTCACGCCCACCGCTACGCGGCCACCGGCGAGGTCCAGGCCGAGGTCGGACTGGCCGGGGAGGCCGTGGTGGGTGCCGCGGTGGCGGCTGCCCGGGAGGCCCGACCCGGATGGTCGGCCCGGTCACCAGGTGAGCGGGCCGCCCTCCTCCTGCGGCTGGCCGACCTGCTCGACGACCACCGCCAGGAGGCAGCCGAGCTGGCCGCCCTCGACAACGGTTCACCGGTGGGCGTCCTGCACCCCGGCCGCTATACGGC
Organism: uncultured Acidimicrobiales bacterium; assembly: GCA_963725395.1. Classification (GTDB taxonomy): domain Bacteria; phylum Actinomycetota; class Acidimicrobiia; order Acidimicrobiales; family RAAP-2; genus Bog-756. The sequence goes on from CAVRYH010000001.1 coordinate 131,549, forward strand.
GGCGTGGCTCCGGTACTACGCCGGCCTGGCCGAGGTGTTGGCCGATGAGCCGCTGCCCGTGCGGCGCGGCCGGGCGGTCCTCCGCCGGCTGCCGTGGGGGGTCGTGGCGGTGGTGCCGCCGTGGAACGGTTCGATGATGGGGATGGGGCAGAAGGGCGCGCCCGCCCTGTTGGCCGGCAACACCGTGGTGGCCAAGCCGCCCGAGCTGGCCCCCTTCGGGGTGCTCCGCTTCGCCGAGTTGGCCCTCGAGGCCGGGCTGCCCCCCGGGGTGGTCAACGTCGTGGTGGGTGGCCCTTCAACCGGTGCCGCCCTGGCCGGGCACCCCGGTATCGACAAGATCAGCTTCACCGGGGGCGGCGTGGCGGGCCGAGCCGTCATGGCCGAGGCCGCCCGCAACCTGACCCCGGTGGCCCTAGAGCTCGGAGGCAAGTCGCCGAGCGTCGTCTTCCCCGACGCCGATCTCGACGCTGCGGGTGTCATGGCCGCGGTGGCCGGCACCGCGCTCCTCTCCGGTCAGGGGTGCGCCTTTCCCACCCGGACCTATGTCCACGAGCGTGTCTACGACACCGTCGTCGAGCGCACTCTGGCCACGTTGGCCACGCTCGGCGTGGGTGACCCGATCGACCCGGACACCTTCGTGGGACCGGTGGTCACGGATGCGGCCATGGATCGGATCCTCGGGGTGGTCGGCCGGGCCCGGTCCGAGGGTGCCACCCTGCTCGCCGGTGGGACCCGCCTGGGCGGGGACCTGGCCCGTGGGTGGTTCGTCGCCCCCACCGTCTTCGGCGACGTCGACCACGGCAGCGACCTGGCCCGCAACGAGGTGTTCGGTCCGGTACAGGCCTTCTGCCGCTTCTCCGACGAGGACGAGGTGCTGGCCTGGGCCGATGACAGCGAATTTGGCCTGGCCGCCTACCTGCACACCACCGATCGGGCCCGCATCGACCGGTTCGTCGGCGGGCTGGCCGCCGGCATGGTGGTCGTCAACGCCAGCGGTGGCGTCTCTCCGGAGACGCCCTTTGGAGGCGTCCGGCGGAGTGGTTTCGGGCGCGAAGGGGGCCGCCCCGGGCTCGAGGAGATGGTGCAGCTCCAGACTGTTCTGTTCGACCGGTAGGCCGACACGACCGGGGCGGTTCCAGCTGGAACCGGGGGTCGAGCGGCGTGGAGGCCGGGCATCGGCGCCCCCCGGGAGTCACAGCCGCATGGTCGGGCTGTGGTGGGTTGACCAGCCCGGTCCGGGCCACCCAATTCAGCCATGGGCCCACCCCCGGAGGGGCGGTCAGGTGCCCGCGTCGCCGCCCTCGCCGACGACGACCGTCCCGACCTCAACATTTGACGGCTCCCAGGTGCTGGTTACGCTTCCCCGGGGGGCGGGGACCGAACCGACGAGGGAGGCGGACCATGCCCGACCTACTGTTTTCCATCGCCGAACGAGCGATCCTCGGAACTGCTCGCCTCGTGATCATGACCGAAGAAGTCATTTGGTCGGTCGCCTTCGCCGGCCATGGCGACCAGATCATCGACGACGCCTGACATATCGGCCCGGGGTCGGCCCACTGGTGCACGAGCCGGGTGGTCCCCACCCGCAGCCGGTAACACTTCGAGGCGAGATTCCCGCTTCATCGGGGCGACCCCAGATCGCTAGCCTTTGCCGGGTGCCGGGAAACATCTCCCGATTGGAGTCGATCGCCGCCCGGCTGCCCGAAGCGGTCCGAGTCGACATCGAGGCGTGGGACGGCCAACCCACGTTCCGCGTCAACGGCAAGAACTTCGTCTTCACGAACCCCGAGGGGACGTCGATCAGCGTCAAGCTTCCCCGAGAAGAGGCCGCCGCTGTCGTCGCAACCGACCCGCAGGTGGAACCGACCGGGTACGGGCTCGGCAGACACGGTTGGGTGACGGCCGCGATCCCCGTACGCACCAGCCGGCCGAGGTGGCGCGAGATCGAGGAATGGATCCGGACCTCCTACACGCTGGTGGCGCCCAGGCACCTCGCCCGGGTGGTGATGGAGGAGGACGGTGGATTTCCCTAGGACTACAAGGAGCACGGCGCGCCGAATGCGGACGTGGACTCGGACTCACGGGAGGCCCTCGATGATTCGGACCACCTCCTCGCGACGGTAACCCTGGAGCCGACAGAATTCGACCAGCTCCCGGATGCTCTTCACGACGGCGCTCTTCTCTGGCGTGCCCGCCACGGTGATCCCCCGACCCCGAGTGAAATCAACGAGACCCTCGTCCCTCAGGATGTGGAGAGCGCGCAACACGGTGTTCTTGTTGACCCCGAGCACGGCGGCCATGTCTTTGGCCAGGGGCAGGCGCTCGCCCGGTCCTGCCTCCCCGTCGGCGATGGCCCTTCGGATCTCGGCGGCCACTTGGTCGTGCAAAGCCAGCGGGTCGGCGCGGTCAACCTTGACATCGAACATAGTACTAGTCATAGTAGATCCATGTGGCCACCATTGCCAGGACCCCTGTGACACTCCTCGACACGCGAGCCGAACAGCCCGAGGAGACCCAGGTCCTTTTCCGGGAGGCCCGACAGCGGCGGAGGAGGCGGTGGCTCGTCTCTGGCACCGTCGCCCTGATCGGCTTGGTGCTGCTGGTCGGCATTCTCGGTGTCGGCATGGTCGGTGGGAGCGCGAATCAGCAACAGCGGAACTCTGCACCACCAGCGGCGGCACCAGCTTCCATTCCTCTGTCCCCGGTGGCCTTCGCCATCCGTCCGGCCCTTTGCTACGCACCGGCGTTCTCGGTAGCCCCAGGGCAGCCTCCGGCAGGAGGACCACTCCCCTCCTGCCGACCAACCAGTCTCCTGACGACCGCGAATCTGGATGTCGAGCCCGACGCCAGCAACGTGGGCGGCTTCACGTTCAACTCAGCCGTCGACGCCGATCCACAGTTCGCCGCCTATCCGTCAACGCCAGCCGTCGATGCCAGCAACGCGGAGGTGCTCCTTGCCGGTACTCCGGGGCAGGGCGGTGGTCGCTACGTCCTCGGGCCGGTAAGCCTCACCGCCAGCGCGGTCAGGTCGGCCTCGGCCTCGCTGATCGACGGGCAGTGGGCGGTCCTGCTCCGCTTGACCAGTGCGGGATCAGCCCGATGGGACGATCTGGCCCGTCAGCAGTTTCACGCCATTGTTGGTGTCGTGATCAACGGCCGGGTTGCATCGGCACCCATCACGCAACCGACTCAATCGTTCTTCACCTCGTTCAACGGACATCTGGAGATCTCAGGATCGTTCACCGAACATCAGGCCAAGACGCTGGCCGCCGGGCTGACCCACCGCCACTAGTTGCGCCGTGCCAGTAGTTGCATTGCCGCCGATCTGGTCTGCGGCGGTCTATCCGACGTCACCATCTCGATCGCCGATCCGGATGGAGGGATCTTGGACGGCAGGGCGTTGACCCGAACCACGTGGTGAGGGCCTGTCCGGGTACGGCACCCGAACGTCACCGCGGCAGCGAGTCCAGGTGCAGTGGTGCTCCAGCTGGTCGTCAGGCCGGTCGATGCGACCATGGCCGGGCCCACCGGGACCTACGGCTGTTCCGGAAGGTTGGCGACCACCCGCCAGGGACGGTAGGTCACGGTGTACCGGTCCTCTGCCTCCTTGACGAGTAGGGCCTTGTCGGCGTCGTAGGCTTTTGCGAACTTGCGCACGGTTGCCTTGTCGGGGTCGCCCTCGAGCTCGGCCTCGGCGCGGATCTCCAGCGTGCGGTAACGGTTCTCGGGGTCGATGATCAACAGTGCGCAGTTGCGGTTCGCCCGCAGGTTCTTGAACTTCTGCCGGTCGGAGGTGATCGAGCCCTTCAGCTGTCCGTCGTCGAGCAGGTACCAGACCGCGGTCGATTGGGGTCGACCGTGGGCATCGATGGTGGTCAGCGTCGCAGTGAGGGGAGCGTGGAGGAGATCCCTGTGGCTCTGTGGTACGGCCTCGAGGATGTCGGGCACGTTGCTCTCCTGGTCTCGGATTGGCCAACCGCCGGTCGGCCTGGGCGGACAGGCCCACTGACTGCTGCGTGCAAAGGGACAGCGCCCCATCGGACGCCACTTGCCCCGAGTGTATTCCATAAATACAGTCGAATTGATCATCAACAGGGACCGGCACTACCTGTCGCGACGGTTCCCCCAAGGAGACCCACGGTCATCGCTTCCCCACCCTCTGGACCAGGCATTCTGGTCAAGGAGGGTTGGACAGGATCACCGTGACGCCCGTGCTCTGGCCGCGGTTCCCGACGGCATCGGTGGCGACGCTCCGCACGGTGTATGAGCCGCCGGGGTCTGTCGTGGCATCCCAGTAGCCAAACCAGCCGAGCAGGGTGGGTGCCGTCTTGACGACGATGGGCTGTGGCAGCCCTCCACCCGTGATCTGGAATTCGACGCTGGTCAGGCGGTAATAGGTGTCCGACGCCGCGGCCGACATCCACACGCCCCGCACAACTTGTGCTCCCTCCTTCGGAGTGACCACTCGGGTCACCGGGGCGGTGGCGATGAACGGCAGCCCCTGTTTGACGTATGTGGCTGCGGCGCCGGTGGCGAACAGGGTGAGATCGTCGTCCCTGGCGATCTGTGCCCACTGCCGTATGGAGGCGTCCCGGTAGTCACCTAGGTCGCTGGCGACCAGTGTGTCCGAGGCGTCACCGATGTTGGCGGTGACGTCGGCCGCGACAATCTCACGCCCGTACCACGACTGGGCCTCGGTCAAACCGCTTCTGGTCCCCATCACCACCTGGATGCCGATGAGAACCAGGAGGATCCATCGAGCCGCCGTCGTGATTCCCCTTCGTCGCCGCATGAGGCGGACCTGTAGGTTCCCCGCGGCCATGGCGATCGCGTGCCCAGGGGTGCCGGCCCGCCCATCCACCGGTTGTGGAGCGGTAGTTGCCGCAGGCTCGCTCCGCCGTCGTGGTCGGCCGAGCAGGGCCAGATAGCAACCGACCCAGGTCAGGATCTCGAAGGTCACGTATCGGTTCGCGATGAGAACACCCTGCCAGGCCCGTCCCGCCGTGATGGTGGTTGTGCAAAGCAGTCCCACGACGACCAAGGCGACACCGATGGCTCCTCCCTCGACGTCGCCGGAACGAAGTACCGCCGAGATCAACACCCAGACGGCGATGGCCAAGATGAGAGCCCCCACGATCAGATCTACGTCACCGGAGCCATGGGGGGTGCCGACCAGTTGCTGGCCCACGATGTTGTCGCCGATGGCGAAGAGGAAGTACTTCAGTTCGGTCACCGGAGGAACGTAGTGGGGCTGGGTGAGGTTCGTGTGGAAGTTGTAGCGATAGAAGTACACAGCGGTAGTGACCGATGCGGCCGCGATCCAGGTGACCCACAGCCGTCCCCGGCGTCGTCGGAGCCACAGCAGCACGAGGCCGGCCAGCCAGATCAGCAACCCCTGCAGGGACGAGTAGCTCCCGACCACGGCGGCGGCGATCGCCCCCCACATGACCAGCCAGCCCAGATCCTTACTGTCCAGGAGGAACAGGGCGACGGCCATGGCCAGGATGACCAGGTACCAGGCCATCTGGAATCCCCACAACGTGTTCCCACCGCCCCAGTAGATGTTTCCACCGGCGAAGGTGAACATGAGGAAGGCCACTGGGCTGTAGTAGAGCCAGGGCGTGGCCGGAGATCGTCGTCTGTGAGTCAGGATCAACAGCGCAGTGGCAGCGAGGAGCATGATCGCACTCAGGTACTCCTCGAAGACGACGTTGAAATGCGTCGTGTAGGCCAGGAGCAGAACGATCAGATTGGGGAAGAAGATCCGGTTCTCGAAATGCTGGGTCCAGAGCGATGCCATGCTCAAGGTACCGGCATGGGCCTGACCGATGATGTTGATGTCGGCCCACTGATCCCCCCAGATCATGTTGACCCCGTAGCGGTGGATGAGCCAGAAGTAGGCAACGATGGGGAGGCCGAGTCCGAAGACGGTGAGTACCTTTACCCATCGGGAGTCGATCCGGTCAACGAGTCGATCAGAACTTCGGCACGGGGCAACGGTCATTGACTGCACGCGATGCCCTCCTCCACGCTCATCCAACATCGGATATCGCCGCTGGTGGGCCAGGCTAGCGCTACCCCCTCAGTGATCGTTCGACGTGGGTGACGGTCCCGACCGCTTCCGCGCCGACGTCCGTCACGCCGGCCACCACAGTTCCCGGTTTCCATCGACATCCTGTGGGCGGGTGCGACCTCGGTCGCTCTGCCGGGATTTGAGCCGGGACGTCGTGACTCCCCGTCACCCCGGCCCATGACATCGAACAATGGATAGTGCGCCTGACCAGGCTGGACCTACGGAGTCCATGTCAGCCGGTATCGGCCAATGTCGACATCTTTGGTTGGCGTTTGTGATCATCCGGAGATCACTCTGGCGGGCATCACCGCCGGGAGGGGGCGCTTTGAGGACAACGTCGGGAAGTGACGCGGTGAAGCGCGCAACGACCACATGGTCGATCCGGATGCCGTCCAGGGGATCGGTTAGCGCCGAGCCCGTGGAGCAACGGACGGCGGAGACCGGCTCCACGGACTCGGCAGGAGGCAACTTATCGGTGACTCCTTAGGCCCAGCTGTGAAGTGTGTTGCGGTTCCGTCTCAGTCGTGGCGGAGGCGGCGGAGACAAGGATTAATGCCCCATGCCCGGCACTGAGCCCTTTACGGCACGCTGGGTGTCACCCCCGGGGATGAACCGATCCCCAACCTTGCGCATAACACACAGGACATTGAGGATCGCCATCAGCGACAAGCACGTTGGCAATCGGAAACTCACCGCCGCATGAACCGCACCCCCAGTCTTGCGGGAGGGACGTTCCGAAGTCTGGCTCCATTGCCTCGCGGGCAGCGTCGACAAAATCGACCATTTCGTCGGGCGGAAGTTCATCAAAAGGGATTGCTCTGTCCATGACGGAAGACTCATCCACACTTGTGGGCGAGCGCCCAGATCCGCCGATGGCGGTGATGAAATGTCCCACCCATCCGGCAGCCGCTAGTTGATACCCCGACCAAGCCAGGGCCCCAGTAGATAGCGTCTCGGCATGGACGACGGGATGCTGCTCATCCTCACCGGCCCACCTGGGGCTGGCAAGACCACGGTGGGGGCGATCATTGCCTCCGAATCTCCGCTGTCGGTGTGCATCCACTCGGATTGGTTCTGGACCACCATTGTGAACGGCCATATCCGTCCCTGGGAGCGTGCGGCGGACACTCAAAATCGGGCCGTGATCCGAGCGGCGGTAGCAGCCGGGGTGCGGATGGCAAACGCTGGATACACGACGGTCTTAGAGGGCATTCTCGGACCATGGCACTTCGACGCCGTCCGGGAGGAGCTGGTTGCCTCCAGAGTGCCGGTGGACTACGTCATCCTTCGACCCGATGTGGACGCATGCCTGATCCGGGCAGCGGGGCGAGTGCTGGAGGCGGAGCAGCATCGAGACGCTCTGACGGATGAAGGGCCGATCCGGCACATGTGGCGTCAGTTCTCCCAGCTCGGCTCCATCGAGCACCACGTGATCGACAGCTCGGAGATTGGACCTCAGGACACCGCAGCGCTCGTTCTGGGGCGGATTTCGGCAACCGACCTCCGGTTCCCGGACGTCGGGCAGTGACGCCACCGAAACCAGTGTTCAGAGATGATGCTCGGTGCGCTGCCTATTCAGCCGATACAGCCGGAGGCCTCCCATAGCCAATGCAAATCCGAAGATGGCCCCCAAGCCCATTCCAGTCACCACGCTCCAACTCGGTGAGTAGCAACCTGCTTCGCGTCAGCAGTTCGCTCCCAACGAACGCGTTCGCGCCCATGGGATCCCTCGTCCCGGTCGTCCCTGAGCCTCGTTCCCAGTTGAAGACGGCATCTGGAGCGAGGCGATCAGCGCAGGAGGCCTCGCGGAGTGAGCCCGATGTAGAGCCCCGCCAGTTCCAATAGGCGGTTCAGTGTCATCAGCACGCACCGTCCCAACCGTTGCTATCCCAGATCTAGGTCCTCGAGCCTCGCAGACCACCAACCGATCAGACCGTTCCTGATGTCGTCGGTGAGGAGACCGTCGGCCATCAGGATCCTGCGATCGACCTGGCCAAGGTTCAGGACACCGAGCTGGTCCTCCAGCCAGTCAGCGGACTCATGGACCAGATCCGGGTGTTCGGCGGCGATCCGATCCGAGTACCAGATCTCAAATCCATTAGGCGCCTCTTCAAACCTGATGTTGCTTGCGGGCGGAGTTGGTCGATCGTTTTCCACGGGTCCAATGTAATCAGCGCCCTCGGTATAGGAGCGTCGGGTCCCAGCTGTTCAGTGGCTGTTGATGGCTGGTGCGAGTACATCATCAACGAGCCTGATGGACCGGGCTATGCGCCCTGACAGCGGATCGGCGGCGCGCTCGTGTCCTCGCCGGAACGCAGCACGACGGTCACGGGGGGACATTGAGCATCCCCAGCGTGGCCGACGAGGACATACCGTCCAGGTTTACCCAAGAACCAAAACTGCCCATCGATCACATCGACCGTGGTCGCCTTACCGGATCGTAAAGGTGTGACGGTGACCTGACCAGTCACGGGAACCCGGAGGATGGCTTCTGCATACTCGGTACCGGTGACCTGCCCGGTGGCCGGAACGGCCCGCCGCGTTGCCGGTGCCAGGGTCCCCATGATGGAGAGCGCCTTGGGTCCCGAGCCACTGAGCGTGACCTGCTTCGCCGGGATGACCCAGATCAGCCCCGCATACGTCTTGGTCGACATTACCGAGAGCCCGTGTACTCGTAGCTCAAGAGGCTCTCCCTCACTGCCACCTGATGGAACAGGGGAGGTACTTCTGAACATGTCCACCTGATTGGTCTTCGACCCGTGGCTCGGGCAGTTGTCCACGAACCGCGATGTTCCGATGAACAGCGTTCCGGGTTTGTTGCCAGCGGGGCACTGCCCGAATACCTGAACCGACCAGGGCTCTGGCGCCGCGATCTGGAGGCCGTAGGCCGAATGGGCGACCCATCCTCGAGGTATCGATGACGTTACGGCAGGAGTGGTGACGTGTCGGGCGGTACGTAGGGGCGACACGGCAAACACGATCGCGACGAGCGCCGCTGTTGTCGCCGCTACCACCACAACGACCGTGACGTGGAGTCGAGGAAGGCGCCAGCGCTCGCTGCGCCGTACAGCCATAGCCAATCGAGTACTCCGGTCTTCATCTTCCCGATGGTTCCGTCCCACACCAGCACAGTACGTTCGCGGGCGATCGCAGGTTGACTCAGAGGACGCTCCAGCATTGCGTGTCCCTGCGCGGTAAGGCACCATATGACACATGGCAACCGATTGGGTGGTCTATTCCGAGGGTGAGGACAGCACCAGTACCGAACCCAGGGGGACCCTCCACCTCCTCGATGCCGATAGAAACGTATTCCCATGCGGGACTTTGGCAGCCAGCCACGAATGGTCGATCGATGTGGCCATTGCAGCGCTCGATGCTCCAGGTCCGCCATTGGTGGACATCTGCCCCCTCTGCGATGCTGCTCGGAAGCTGGACGACTAACTCACGGCTTGGCTGATCCGGCATGAGTTGGGGCGGTTGCTGATTAGTCGGGTGGGAGCGGCTGACCTTGTCCACTCGGATACGTAATCCGGTGGACTTGGTCGCACGCAGGACGAACGATTGAATAGGTAGCGCATCCTCAGGTGAACTTCTGACGTCGGGCATCGAGCGCAGATGATCGGGTTCGGGAAGGTCGAACGTCACCACAATGCTCGCATGGTCCACACCGGTCGTCTTCAGCGTCGACGCGACCTCTGCGATCAATGACGTCGCTGAGCCGGCGTTGTTGGGGCGGTCTAGACCGCCTCAGTTCTGGACCGTCCGGGTGGCTACAGTCATGGGTGGACGACTTGGGGATTGAGCTAAAGAGGAGACTGTTGTGGATGACGGGGAACCGATTTCCTATCTTGCTCTCGTAAATGGAACTCCGGTACTCAGCTCATCCGGCTCCGAGTTCGGTACGTTGGTTCACGTTCTTCAGGTACCCGAGCTAGACGAGTTCGACGGGATCGTGGTCGGCACCAAAATGGGCCATCGGTTTGTTGATCGTGATCAGATCACAGAAATCACCACTTCGCATGTCCGATGCTCGTTGTCGGATGAACAAGCGGCGGCTCTTCCAGCGCCCGACGGCCCTCCGGTGCTGCATCTGGATGCCCAATACGACGAGGGCTCATCCCTGAGTGCCCGGTTCGCTCGACTATTCAAGCGGCCTCATTGGAAGGAACTCGAATAGCCGGGTGCCCGACAGTGCCGGTTAGCAACGGTCTCATGACGGCCACGAATCGGTGGCACGCTCGACGTTCAGGGCCGGACACCGTCGGGCAGGCCGTCTCGGTTGCCACCCACCTCAAATGGTTTCGCAGGCTCGATTGGCCGCGTCAGCTTCTGTCGGCTCGCCGCCGCCGAGATCTGGATAACTGACAGGCTTTCGCCGGGAGATCGACGCTCGGCTCCACAGCACCAGCGACAACCCCCGAGCCCCCCACCCCCCGAAGGGGGCCAGGGTGCCGGACCCGGAACTCAGGCGGCGGATCCTTTGCTCAACGGACTCGGCAATTCCACCATAGTCGCCCCGGACTTCGCTCCGAACGGACACCATGCCAGCCCGACACTCGTGTCCGAACGTGCTCTAGGCGTGGGTCCTCCGGCCAAGGGGAACCCCGCCCGATCAGAACACCTACGAGGCGAATCCGATGGAAATCACCTTCAAGGAGCGCTTTGCTGCACGGGCGCCCATTCCGGACAGCACGATGCCGCTGCCGAGCACGAGGGCCGTGGGCAGCCAGAGGCTGCTGTGCGGGAAGACGACCGTCGTGTAGCTGCCTTTGGCAGCTTGACGTGCCTGCGCCATGAGACCGATACCCCACGTCGCATAGGCGACCCCGAGCATTGCGAACAGCGAAGCGACCACGACGGCCACCGACCTGCCGAACCGAAGATCAGAGGGAGCGGCCTCAGCCCGCCTGGCCACCAGCGCCACGCAAACAATCGATGCCAGCCACCCCACGCCTGCCACGGTCGGAAGCAGTACGTCGAGAAGGTGCAGAACCGCCAGATGGCCACCGTAGGCAACCAAGTGGGGTACAACCATATGGCCGGCCAGGAACCCGCCACCCACCATCCGATACGACGGGTAGCGCACGGCGCTTTGGGCGAAGACCAAAGCAATGTCGGTCAGAATCGAGAACACCGGGACCCAAGCAAGGAGCAGCAGGCGACGCCGATGTGGTGAGGTCGAACGCCGGATCGCACCGTTAAGCCCTGACCACCCGCTGACAAGGACGACGGAGGTCACCAAGAAGAGGAGATCAATAGCCACGCCTGCGAACAGCACGAGTCGGGCTACAGGGGTGAGCGGTGGGGCCGGAGCCGGGGGCACGTGGGTACTGGCGATCAGGAGATGGGTGGGGATGAACGAGGGCCCGGACCACACGACCGGTCCGGCCGAGGAGTGCAGGGCTTCGTTACCCATGGCGATGAGCACGAGCGGAACGACGAGCAACCACGGCAAGGTGGCGGTGGCGATCGAGGCCCTGGTCCGGGCCGACCAGAGGCAATAGTTCTTCGGCATGCCCCGGGCGCCGGATCGAGCCCGTAGTGCGCCTCCAAGAAGGTTGAGGGTGACGATGAACGACGAACGTCCCTCGCCAGTCAAGTCGTTTGAGACCACTCGGACCTCGTCGGCGTACCGCTCGCGCCACCAACTCGGGTAGCACCGCAGCGCCAGTGCGACGGCAGATTGGTTCCTCATGCTCCGAGAACCCCGAGACGCTCGAAGCCAATATTCGCCACTTTGACGTTAGCTTCGAGTCGCTCACGCAGGGCGGCTGCGCCGTTGCCGGTGATCCGGTAGGGCCTCCGATGATCGTCGCTGGGCAGGGACTCAATAAGTCCCTCTTCTTCCAGTCGGGCTAACACGCCATAGAGCGTGCCCGGACCGAAGGAGACACCGCTCATGGCCTCGATGTCCTTGATCACGGCATAGCCATGCTTCGGACCCCCCGAGAGGCTGGTGAGCACGAGGATCGTCGGGTCCTGGGTTCGCCCCAGCCGCTTTGACTTCATCACCCACCTCTTCACTCGCCTGGTTGCATGCTATTACGAAAGTCGTAATAGTCAAGGGGTGTTCTCCCGTCCCTCCGGACCTGAATCACGATGGAGCCATTCCAAAACGCCCCGAGGCGCCATGCTGGAGGCGCGCCGGTCGTAGCGGTCAAGCTCCGTTGCGGTCAGCAACTCGGCCCCTGCGCCCGAGGTGCCCCGCCGAAAAAAGGCCCTCTGATCCTTCAGAACGCCTGAGGGGTCAGGAGCAATCGCTTCCGCTCTCGTCCGCATCTGAGCGAACGTCGCCGCCTCGACCAGAGCCGGCCAGGTCTCTTCTGGCACGAAGATTCCGAGCCGTCTGGCCAGACGCCGCATCTCACCATCCAGGTCGTTGACGAGGTCGTCGAAATGCACGAGAAGGACGTCCTGGGTCGCTCGGCGATTCCAGGCATCCGTGAGGTGCCACAACACACCAGGGAGCGAGTCGAGCGATGCCCTGGGATCGACATCCCGTTCGATCCACCCCAGTAGCCACTGGTGGAGTGGTGGACGGTGGCCTGAGGCTGGCCCGGAGTCAGGCTGGCCTGTTAACTCACGTATCCGCTCCCGGTTCAGGTTCTCTCCCTGGTGATAGAGCGAGACCGCTGTATCTAAGGGGTGACGCCCCGTGACGATGTACGTGACCCTGGGGTCGACGGGCAATCCATCGAGGGGCGTGTGGGTTTTGATGAACCTTCGGTGATCCTGATCGGCGAGCTGCGCGTACACGTCGGCTCTGGGCGTGATTAGCCAGTCGAGCCACGGTGAGAGTTTGGACAGGGGGTCAGGAAGTTCCGGGAACTGGAAGATCAAGAGCGCGCAGATCATCTGTACCCAGGTCGTTCCGGTCTTGGACCGGGCGCTTATGACAATGTCACCTACGCGGAGGGGAAAGCCGATCCAACGGGAACTGTCCTCGTCCGGTGAGGAGTAGTGGTGCGGCACGTCCGGCACGACTGAAGGTTAGATCGGCACCATCCCCACACGGCCGCCCGGGCGACATCGCCCCATTAATCGAGGCTGGGCCCTGTCAGGCTACGTAGGCGAAAAGAACCCCAGAGGTGGCAGTCTTTGGAAAAGCCTCCTCGTCACTCCCACCCGTCGGGCTGGTCACTCATGGAGGTTCCGCGAGTCAAGGGGTGGGGGCCACATAGGAACATGCGGATCCACACCGAAAGGCCGAGCACCCGGCATTTGCCGCGGGGCGCCAGCTGCACGCAATCCGTTGCTGTAAATCGTTACGCTTGTCTGCATTCAGTCGGCGGAGGGATGACACGTGCGACGGGCCCTTAACGGATTGGCAGGTGTAGCAGTGCTTGCCGTGCTTCTTGCGGCATGCAGCTCGCCTTCCACGTCCTCAACAACGACTACCAATAAACCTGCACCGACAACAACTGCGCCGGGGGCGGCATTCAACGCCGAGCACATTCCAGGGACTGCATCCACATGGTCTCCACTGCGTGCATCTGCGACTCTGCCAAGCGAGGCATCGGACGAATATGTGGCAAGGTCCAATGACAACACCTATGTAGCGGCTCTGTTTGTTTTCCCGATGCGATGGCAGGCATTGAAGTTCTGGGCCAAGTGGCCGGGGCCCGCGAAGAGCATTGTCGGTAACGCGCTTGGATACACGCCAATCGGACCGTACACCCCAGGGGTAATCAACAGAGTGGACTTACGCTCCTGTTTTGGTGGCGTTGTGTCGGCGAGCACACCCACTCTGTGCTCCAACGGACATCCGTCGGTTTCCATTGGTGTTGCCGAGTTTCTGACAGAACGCTTTTACGTGCTGATGGTTGCCTGGCTGCCAGGCAGTATCAACCCGACCGGGACTGAATGGGCGCTTGTCAAGGTGAACTGGTACGTAGCGGGTATGGAGAAACTCCTAAACCAGGCGCCGCCGCAATGAAGCACTCCGGTGGATTCTGGTTAGGGGACCGGTGGGCGGCCGATGGCTCTGCCCGACCATGGGCCTTGTGCCCAGGCACCTCCGCAATAGTCACGCGGAGTAAGCCTGCTCGTCGGGCTGCCGGGATTTGAACCCGGGACCTCTTGACCCCCAGTCAAGCGCGCTAACCAAGCTGCGCCACAGCCCGCTCCTGGTCAGGGACCTGTCTTGCCAACAGGGCTCCGACCCGAAATGGTCATTTGCCAACGCCCTGCTAACAAGGGGCTTTCAAGCGACCAGGCGAGAGCCTACTCAAGCTAGGGGCAAGCCTCTGACGGATCGTCACTCCCCCGCCCTATCTCGGTTCTGTGGAGCACTACGCCGACACCTTCTGCCTGCTCTCAGAGCTGTGCGCGCGATCTCTGAAACCCGCGTTCTCTGATCACTGAGACCCGCGATCGGCGATCACGACAGCGCCTATGTGGAGTCTCGACGGGTCCATGTGGCCTTTCCCAGATCGAGTGGCAGGGTGTCCACTACTCCCTGCCACCCAAATGCTTGAGCCAAAAGGTGGAGGCCCTTCACGAGGTGGTCGGGACACACCTCCGATTACAGGAGTCGCGCCAGGTTGCCCAACGTCACAAGCTTTCACTGTCTATTGATGGTGAACACGTCGTCTTCTGTGTTGATGACACCGCTCGACGCGTCGCCGTCCACCAACAGGTCGGCACGTTCCCGAGTGGCATCCTTCGAGAAGAAGGCTTGTTCCTCGTGCATCCAAGTCAACCAGAGATGTCGAGCTTGCGCGCCGTCCCGCACCAGACCGCGTGCCAGCCGGGTCCCATAGGGAGCCTCAACCCAGATGCGGTATGCGAGGAGGTCGGCGACCGCTCGACGGGTGGATGTGACACCGTCGAAGATCACGACAGGCGCCCACACCAAGGTCTTCCAGCGGCCGAGCGATCTGCCATAGGGGTCATTCTCAAAATCTCTGATTTGGTACTGGGCATCCTCGCCCCGCAGCAGCGGTTGCAGAACTTGATCATCGAATCGTGGCCACCAGCCCGCGAAGTCACTCCACGAGACGAAGTCGTCGATCTCGACCACCGGCGCAGCGGTCCGCTCAGCGAGCCGACGGGTGAGGGTGCTCTTACCCGAGCCGGACGGGCCATCGACGCCCACGATCCGTATTCCCTCAACTGGTCGAACGGAGAACGCCGTGATGATTTCGTCAAGCGAGACTCTGCTCATGAGTCAATCTTGGCCTACTGAGCCCCGCTTTGGGGTGTCCCACCTTCCCGGTAGTGAGGGACATACCGGTCCAGTTCAGCGGCGCGGAGTCTGGTCGCCTCTGGCATCGATCAAGTCAGAGGGAGTGTTCATCCTCGAGTGCTCCGTCGATCCGTTCGAGTACAGCGGGC
This sequence comes from uncultured Acidimicrobiales bacterium, assembly GCA_963725395.1. Taxonomy (GTDB): domain Bacteria; phylum Actinomycetota; class Acidimicrobiia; order Acidimicrobiales; family RAAP-2; genus Bog-756. The sequence continues at coordinate 146,958 of CAVRYH010000001.1, forward strand.
CACCCACCACCCATTCCCTTGTGGGCTTGTCGTCCCATCGGCGAATCCAAGTCGAAGCCGGAGTGCTCCAGGAAAAGACGCGTCCCCCTACCCTCAGGCACGAGCCGCCACGTGATCGTGGTGTCGAGCGAACCTTCGCCGAAGGTGTAGGCGAGGAGTCTGCCAGAATCAACAGCAGTCACGACACATGGCTGTGGCCCCCAGTTGCCCATGTCAAGCGTGAATGCATGGCCCACGACTGGGCGGACATCACCTGATACCCACCACTTGGAGAGCACGTCAGGGTCGGTCAGGGCTCGCCACACCTCGTCGGGTGAGTGAGCGAGGAACTGGTCGCATGTCACCACACGTAGTTCCGTCATGAGTTCTCCGTTTTCTGTTGATCGATAACCTTTTGGAGTTCTCTCATCCGGGTTCGCCAGTAGCGCTCGAATGGGTGCAGCCAGTCCTCGACATCGGCCAGTGGGACCGGTTCGAGGTGGTAGAAGCGCTGCTTCCCCCTCGGCTCCTCTCGCACCAGACGCGCATGACGCAGGACCTGCAGGTGCTCCGAAACTGCCGGTCTGCTTAGCTCGAACATCCCTGCGAGGTCATTGACTGCCCGCGGCCCCTCTCGCAGCGATGCCAGAATCTGTCGGCGAACCGGATTGGCGATTGCGGCGAAGGCGTCGGTGGGCACCGGAGCAGGATATGTCGGATATCTCCGACATATCAATAGGTTCCGACGCGTCGATGATGTAGCAGGCTCAGGCGTGCCCCGAGGAGCCCGAACGTCAGGCATCCTCCGGCAATATGCGCGATCGACACGCTGGCTCACATCTCCCGATCAAGCGCAGTAATGACCGGTCACCACCTGGCCGGTAACGAACCTGGGGATTGCCACCTGATGCCGCCAACGTGGGCAGAGCGCCGATCTCGGCTGTTCTAGCGCCTCTCCTGCTGAGGCGCGATAGTTGTGCAGTGGCGAAGCCAGTCGACTGGGAAGCACTACTGGTCAGGGGTTACGAGCCCCTGAAGGTCGCTCAACGGATCTTTCGGCACCTTCCCCACGACCCCCGCTGCAAGCTTTGCCTGAACCCCTTTGGCGGTGTGGGCGGCAAAATGATCGGCCTCCTCGGGCACAAGCCCTCCCGCAAGAGCCCGAACATCTGTCAGTACTGTTTCGATCGTCTGCCGACCGGCGGCATCGAGATCGACATCGGAGTTGTGTTCGCCGACGTGCGATCTTCGACAGCTCTGGGTGAGCGCTCGGACGCCACTACGTTCGCCGAGCGTCTGAACGAGTTCTATCGCACAGCGACGAAGGTGCTGATTCACAATGAAGGCATCGTGGACAAGCTGATTGGCGACGAAGTGATGGGACTCTTCATCCAGGGCGTTGCTGGTCCCGAATATCGGCGCAAGGCAGCGATTGCCGCCCTCGAACTGGCCTCAGGGGTCACCGATCTTCCCCTCGGTGTCGCTGCGAACGCAGGCACTGCTTTCGTCGGCAATGTGGGATCGGAGAGCGTATTGGACTTCACTGCTTTGGGTGATGCCGTCAACGTTGGTGCTCGCCTTCAGGCCCTCGCGTCGCCCGGCGAGATTGTGCTTGCAGCGTCGCTCTACCCGCTCATTGAGCAAGAGTTCCCAGGGGGCCGCATCGAGAAGGTAGCGATCCGTGGCCGGGGCCATCCAGTTGATGTCGTGGTCTTGACCTCGACCACCTGATTCACGACCTTGGCTCGACCGCCCGGGTCAAGTAGCACGCCGCGAGGACAGGTCCTGTCCGTCCGCAGATAATGCGCCCCGAGCCGGTTGTGGGGCGCCCGCCGTTCGACCAAACGCATGCTCATTGAATATCAACTGCCTGGATGTGGATCGGGTGGCGAAATCTGGGCAGTAAATGGAAGGGGTTCTGACGCTTGAGGTGGTTTGGTCCCTGCGAGCAGCACGACACCAGCCAGTGCAACCGCAAGGCCGATGATGGCCGGAGCTAATCTGCCGCTGCCGTTCGACAATTTCTCTCCAAACACTGTGATCCCGAAGATCACGGAGGCGAACAGCGTGACTGCGTTGCTAGACGCCATCGCGGGAGCCAGGAGGCCAGTCTTGAGGGCGGACTGCTGCAGTATGAAACCAACGACGGCCGTAGTAACTAGGGCGTAAATCTCCCAGCTGGAAAGGAGATCCCCGATCCCCTTCCCGATGATCGTCATGAACTGCTTGGTTACGGTGGCTTGTAACGCAAAGCCCACCCCTGCCGCGGATCCGAACAACAGAGCCTTCGTCGCTCCACTTCTGGATCGTCCGAATCTGGCGAGTACGACAACAATGGCGGTCCCGACGACTCCCGCACCCAGCCAAGCGATAGGAGGGGGATGTGAAGTTCCCTTTTGGGGTGACCCGATGGAGAGGAAGAGGACGATTCCGAGGATAATGGCTACCGCCCCGACAATGACCCGCCGGCTGATCTGCTGATTTGTGAAATGGGCGCCGAGCGGCAGCGCTATGACAAGACTGGTGGCGGTTAACGACTGCACCACAACGAGCGAACCACGGTCAAGGGCGGCGGCCTGCAGGACCCAGCCAGCTGCCTGAAGTCCGCCGCCAGCCAGCCACACCGGCCGCTTCAAGATCTCGACCAGGAATCGAGGATCATCGCCCTCGGCTGGCGCCTCAAGAGTTCCCTTCTGTTGGAGAACACTGCCCAGTGCAAAGGCCGATGCGGCAAGTAGGGCCAAGAGAACGGCCATCAGCGTCGCGTCCGATTGACTTCGGTTCTAGCCATGATCTTGAGCACACAACCCGGATCAGTGTGGCGCAGGCAAGGACTTGCGGCGCTCCGTCGATAAGTGCGAACCGTTAACGCAGTGCCGAGTCTTGCTGGGCTTCTCGATTACCACCGTAGGCGGCCAGCGCATAGATCACGAGCGCCGCGATGAAGTTATAGACAAAGGACCATATTGGGTAGAAGGGCATCCAGTAGATGGCGCCAATGCCAGCAATCACTGCGGCGATGATCCCCACCCAGCGGGCGAAGGCCGATGATTCCAGCAAAGAGGACCCAACCTTCGCCTCGATTTTCCACCATTCTCCTCCCATTCGGCCACGCCGATCGGGACGCGGCACATTGCGTTCTCAACCAGAGTCTCGCCCCGTTCCACCAACAAGGGACATTTGTAGGTTGCCACTGAATCTGTAAGTGACGAGATTCACAAGGCCGCTATCGAACACGGAAGGCGCTTCATGGCACCACTCGGCCCCCGGCAGCCGAGTGCCCCTCCTCTACGTCCTGAAACCGGCCCCGTTGGGTATCCCCCGTGTAAGGCGTTGATGGATACACGACAGGAAGGGATCCGGTAGGTGCAGTTGGCAGCCCAGTCGGTGCGCCAATCGACGGCATGTGTTGAAGGTTGCCAACGCCTCTCCGAGTTCACCGGTGCACACGTGTTGGTGCTGGTCAGGAGTTTCCGACTTTGCGACAAGGAAACAGCTCTCGGCCTCCACCGCGGGCGTATGTGCATGAGCACTACCTGGGCGAGTGAGGTGTGTGGCATGGACAACCGACCTCGATACAGCAGCTTCAAGCCATCGTGAGCTATCCGAGTTTCCAGCCGAACCGAGCCTGACCTGGTGGTTTCCACCTCAGGCCATCAGGAGCCAGTGAGCTCCTTCGCCCCCGGTCAGGCTCGCTACCCAAGTAGCGCCACAGCCCGCTCCTGGTCGGTGACTCTGTTTGCGACAGGCCTCGACCCGAACTGGTCATTTGCTGTCGATGTGCTTGCAGGCGTTTCAGTGACCAGGCGAGAGCCTGCTCAAGTCGGAGCCTTCACCCGAACGGAGGTCTGGTCTGCCGGGAGGGCCCAACGGAACCCATGAGGTATCTGGCCTGACAGGTACAGGCCTGACGTCTTCTGGTAACGGGTAGGCCCCGGAAGCGAGGTTTTTGATTGTGCCTCCCCATCGGTGGGTAGCTTCCGACTACCTCCGCGGCGATTCTTGACTGAGGCCGAAATGAGCAAACCGAGCCCAACCCACCGCAACACACTTCCCACCGAGGAATCTCTCATCAGGGTCCTCCTGGTGGCCTGTCTGGTGGCTGCGGCCTTCCCTGTCTATGCCGCCCTGCACAAAGCGACGGGCCACCGGGCCGCCCCCGGACTCGCTACCACCCCTCGGGCGCTGTCCACGACCGCGAGTCCGACGCCGGCTCCCACACCGGGCGCTTCCGGCCACGCCGAGCTTGCCACCCTCGGTGCTCCGAGCTCAGCGAGCTCGAGCAATCCGCTGGCCGAACTGATCGGCGTGCCCATTCCGGGTGGCTCGACGATCACCGGCCCAGCCCGGGCGATCCCCGCCTCGAGTCCGGCCCCCACGACCGATTCCTCGGCATCTGCCGCCACCACGTCAAATCTTCCACCATCCGCTACTGCAAGCCCTCCGCCGGCCACGACCTCCAAGGAGCCATCGACCACCGCGAGCCCGACTGGCCCCAAGGCCACGACGGAACCCGCGACCACGACGAGTTCACCGGTGACGACTACGACCGTGGGCCCCTCGGTCGCCACTACGGTAACGGTCCCGATAACGATTCCTTCGCTTCTGCCGTTACCGCTCCCCGGCAAGGCAGGGGAATCTCGGTGAACGATCTGACCATGGACCCGGCACCAACGATCGCCGTCATCCTCTGGCTGATCGGATCGTGATTGCCCCAGGATTCGGTGCCAGGTGAGCTTTGCCGCCCGTGCGATCGAGACGTGGCGTGCGAGATGTGGAAACTTCCCCTCTTGCGCGCCACGATCCGAGTCAGCGGTGGACGCCCCGCGGCAAACTGAGAGGCATGGCAGCGGTCCGGCACATGCGATCCGAGGACGAGGTACATGCTGAGGCAGCATGGGACCGCGGATATAGAACACTGCTCTCGGCGCACCACCTGCCCGTCCATCCTCGTACGCCCGAAGCTATCGAGGTCGGTCGACGCCGCATCCGCCATTTGCTCGCCACTGATCCGGGCGGATCATGGGTCGTGGAGTCGAGTGGGGAGATCGTCGGGGTGGCCCAGGCTCATCTTCGAGGGGGCACGTGGGTCCTGGCGACTCTCGGAGTTGTGCCGGAATTTCAGGAGAGGGGTCTCGGCCACGAACTGCTCGATCGGACACTGGCCTACGGAGATCCAACGTCTCCAGGGGCCATTTTTCGTCACCTGACCCCCGAGCTGTCTAACGCTATATGAGCGCCGGGTTCGCCATTCACCCGGCTGTGTCGGCACGCGGCCCGGTCAGGAGATCTCTCTCGCGACAGAGCGGCATCCGGGAGGGCGGCCCGAACGATGTGGTGATAGTGAACAGTGTGGACCGGGAGGTTCGCGGACGGATCGAGAACACGACATCGAATTCCAGTTGAGCCTTGGCTACCAGCTGCTCGTTGATGAGGACGGGGGCTATGCGGTCATTCGACGAGGGCGCATTGCCATGCTCTCGGCGCTGAACGAGGACATTGCCACCCGGTTGCTCCTCGATTCGGTCTCTCGCTGTCCTGAGAACGAACCTGTCGACGTCATGGATGACGTCGCGGCAGCAGTAGTAGGCACTTGGTTTGCTTGCGGGAGCAGCCGTCCCGCTGCATGTGCATGAATCGATCATGACGAGAGGTCCATGGGAGCCAGAGCACCCCTATCTGCCCAATGGGATCTTTGGCTAGTCCCTGGCAGGGTCCTGGCAAATCCTCCTCGAATCGGACCCTCCCACCGGAATGGAGCGTCGCCCTCCTCCCTAGGCCGGGCCCGGAGTGCGACCGGCGGGAGTCGCACTCAGCGGGCTCCGGCACCTTTCGACCTACCCGGGTTTCGGGCCGGTACTCGACGAACTCGGAATCGACCACACGGAGAAGACCCTGGAGGATCTCAGTACCGTTGGCACGCCCGAAAGCACTGAGCCCTGCTGGCGGGGATCGACGGCAAGACGTCCTTCACCGGCACAGAGTCGGACGAGCCCGACCTGGCCAGCGCCATGAACCACGTTCTGGTCCTCGAGTCGGTGACCGTCATCCCGGTCGCCGGTGTCGTTGACCCATGGCCGGCCGCAATCCACACGGCGGCGGCGACCTGGGACAGATGAGGGCAGGGGCCGCCGCCCCGACCACCGGCTTGGCGAGTCGGCGGTAGACATCCGATGACCCCTGCCGTCGGGGGCCGGGGCGATGCCAGCACCGGCTGGTTGAGCTTGACAGTGCCGGCCGAGCCCAGCTAGTTGAAGACGCGCCGTCGGCGGCCACCGGCCAGTAGCCCCTACCGGCCGGAGACGCGGCTCGGGCGGAGGGCCGGTACGCCCAGAACGTCCGGTCGGTCACGACCGCTGCGGGTGCGGTGACGCTGTGGCTAGAGGCCCAGATCAGCGAGGATCAGGCCGGTGATGAACCTGTAGCCCTTGGTGTTGGGGTGGATGTCGCCTTCGATGGTGCAGTAGTTGGTCAGGCCGCAGACCTCGGCCACCGACTCCGGGACGGTCTTGCCGAACGGCTTGAACTTCGTCGTGGGACCGGAGTAGACGCCATTGCTCCACATGCCCGTGTCGTCGCCGTTGGGGGCGTTGATCGCGCCCTTGACGTACGACGCCGAGGTCACGTTCACGAACGAGCCGTAGGGCACCGAGGTGTAGGCGCTGTCCAGCGTGGGGTTGATGAGATCGTCGAACGCCGACACGGACAAACCGGCCAGGCTCGGATCGGTGCTTCCCACCGGGAACACGTCGTCGCCGAGGATGACGTCGGGGTAGGTGAGTCCGACCAGCTTCGCCGACGTGTCGTTGTTGGCGGTGAGGGCGGTGTTGAGGTCGGACACCAACTGGCCGACGTTGGTCCTGATCGTCGTCGTGGCGGCGGCCACGCAGCTGATCGGGCTGGCGGCGTCGGCGCAGGCGGTCACGTCATTGCCGCCGATCGAGACGGTGATGAGGCCGATCCGGCCGGGGTTGGCGGCGATGAAGGCCAGCGCGGCCGCCTCCTGGGTGGTGTCCGGGTAGGCCACACCGTAGGTGGCCTCCTGGGATCCGGAACAGCCGACCGTGTTCAGCAGCGACGTGGTGGTCGCACCGCCGCAACCGAAGTTCTCGAGGGTCATGTGCTCTTTCCTCGCCACCTTGTTGGTGAAGCCGGGGCCGTTGTCGATGGCCGGCGTCTGGTAGCCCACCGAATACGAGTCACCGAGGGACAGGTAGTAGACCGGCGCCTTCTTAGCGGCGTGGATCGGCGTGGCCGAGCCCACCGCAGGGGTGGCCACGAGGCCTAGTGCGGCGACGCTGGCCGCCGCCAACGCCGTCCCGGCGACGGACAGTACGGATCTAGTGCGCATGGATGGTCCCCCGGGGCTCGATTTCACCTTGATGACACACAAGGCACCCCCTGTTGCTACCACACCCAACCGACTGCGCGATGGCTGCGCTGGATTGCTGATGCCTGCATTCCCCACGGAAAGTGATGGATTGTCACGCTCGGTGGTGGCCGGCCCCGACCCGCGAGCTGCTCGAGTGCTCAGATGTGGTGGACCACCCAGGTGATGCCCTGGAAGGCGCGGTAGCCGAGGTAGATGACGCTGGCCACCAGCATGAACTTGAAGTACCAGGGCGACTTGCGGTGGTCGAGGGGCTCGGTCCCGCACGTCGGGCACGTCCCTTCGTCGGTCAGCTCATCGGTGTCGAGGCGTCGGTCGCACTGTTCACACCAGGGCACGGGTCACCCGGCCCCTGACGCCCGGGGCGGTGCGGGCGCGCCGGTGACGGTCGATGTTCGCTTCCGAGGTGTGGCACGGCGGGCTCTCATCGCCGCCGGCCCCCACCCCCGTTGGCGCCCTTGGCACGGACCCGGAGCTTGATGGGTGTCGGCCCGAGCTCGAAGCGTTCTCTGAGCCCGCGTTCCACGTAGCGCAGGTAGGTGGGTTGCAGCCGCCCGTTGGTGAACAGGGTGAAGGTGGGGGGGTCGTTCGCCCCTTGTACCGCGTACTGGATCTTGGCCCCGACCGGTGGATGGGCCATCTGGATCGACTTGAGCGCCCGGTTGAGTTCGCCGGTGGGGATCCGCGAGTGGTAGGCCTCCTCGGCGGCGGCCACGGCCGGGAGTATCTGGTGGACCCCGAGCCCGGACAGCGCGCTGATCTTGAGGACGGGGGCGTCACCGAGGAAGGCCAGACGGTCGCCGATGTCGACGAGGATGCCGGTGCGATCCTCGGTGGGGATGAGCTCCCACTTGTTCAGGACAACCACGGTGGGGCATCCCGCGGCGCCGATACGCTCGGCCAGCCTCTGGTCCTGGTGGGTCACACCTGCGGTGGCGTCGATGACCAGGAGGGCGATGTCGGCCCGGTCGAGGGCGTCGAGCGCCCGCAGCACCGAGAAGTACTCCGTGCCGCGTTCGGTGCGTGACTTGCGCCTCATCCCCGCCGTGTCGATGAAGCAGACGGTTCCCTCGGGTGTCTCGACCACCGTGTCGACGGCGTCGCGCGTGGTGCCCGGTGCGTCGTGGGTGACGGACCGCTCGTCTCCGACGAGGCGGTTGAACAACGTCGACTTGCCCACGTTGGGCCGACCGACGAGCGCCACCCGGGGGATGCCGGGCCCGCCCCCGTGGTCGTCGTCCTCGTCCCCCGGGCCGTCCGTGGCGGCCCCGGTCTCCGTCGGTTCGGGCAGGAGCCGGACCACGTCGTCGAGGAGGTCGCCGGTCCCCCGCCCGTGGAGCGCACTGATCGGCCACGGCTCCCCGAGTCCCAGGGCCATGGCGTCCCAGGCGTCGGCCTCCCGTTGTTCGGAGTCCACCTTGTTGACCACCACCCTGACCGGCCGGCCCGACCGCTTGAGCACCCGGGCCACGGCCAGGTCCTCGTCGAGCAGCCCGACGGTCACGTCCACCACGAGGAGCACGACGTCGGCTTCGGCGATGGCCCGCTCGGCCTGGGCGCTGACCTGCTCGTCCAACGCGTCCCCGCCGACCAGCCAACCTCCCGTGTCGACCACGGTGAAAGGATGCCCGCACCATTCGGCGTCGAGCTCCTTGCGGTCCCGGGTGACCCCCGGTCGCTCCTCGACGACGGCCGCCCGGCGCCCCACGATGCGGTTGACAAGGGTCGACTTCCCGACATTGGGGCGCCCGGCGATGACGACCAGCGGCCGGTCGCGCACCGGTGACGGACCCGGTCCGGCCGTGCTCATCGGGACGTTCCGAGCGAAACCGGCACTGCCTCACGTCCGCCCCGGCCCGTCCCGCAACGCGGTCCCGCCGGCCCCGGCCCGCCCGGCGCGAGCAGGGCCCGGCGGAGGGAGAGTCCGTCGGTGGCCACGACCTCGACGGGCCGAGGGAGGTCGGCGAGGGTCAAGTCGTCGAGGAAGCGGCCCTCGGACAGGCATGAGTCGGGCAGCAGGTAACGGTGTCCCTCGGGTTGGCCGCGCAGCACGTCGATGAGGTCGGTGCCCACCAGAAGGCCCGACACCCCGATGTTGCCTCCGAAAAAATGGTTGGTGACCGGGATGATCCGGATGTTCTCGCGACCGAGCGAGGCGACCAGTGGCGCGAGCACGCGGGCACCGTACTCGCCGGTGAGGACGGCCACCGGGGACCCGGTGGGCGGGCTCTCCCCCACCGGGTCGGCCCGCGGTGCGCGATAGCCCGAGGCGGGGGCTCCGTCGACGGCGGCGAAGAAACCGGGTCGGACGCCGAGGGCCACCCGCTCGTCGCCGCCGAACGCCGCCTCGAAGGCCCGGGCCATGCCGAGGCCGTTCTCGTGCTGAGGGAAGCCCTCGTAGGTGTGGGCCGCCGGGAACGGCCGTTCGGCCATGAGGTAGTACTCGTCGGCGCAGAACACCATGCGCCGTCCGATGGCGGTGAGGAAGGTCTCCTGCCACTCCTCGACCGTGTCGCAGATGTCGGCGGCCTCCTTTTTGGTGTGGGGACGCATGGCGCTCTCCGTCGAGAACCGGCTGACCCCGAGGGGCACGCAGGCCACCGTGGCCAGGGTGGGAAAGCGGTCGAGGATCCCGGCGAGCGTGTCGTTGAGGACCTCGCCGTCGTTCTTGCCCGGGCACACCACCACCTGGCCGTGGACCTCGATCCCGCCGTCGAGCAGCGCACCCAGCCACCGCAGGCTCGTGGCGCCACGCCGGTTGCGGAGCAGATCGGACCGGATGCCGGGGTCGGTGGCGTGGATCGACACGAACAGTGGGCTCAGTCGCTCGGACAGGACCCGTTCGAGATCCATCTCGGTGAAGCGGGTGAGCGTGGTGAAATTGCCGTAGAGGAACGACAGGCGGTAGTCGTCGTCCTTCAGCGAGAGGCTCCGCCGCATCCCTTTGGGCAGCTGGTGGATGAAGCAGAACTCGCAGTGGTTGTCGCAGGTCCGCACGCGGTCGAAGACCGCCGAGGACACTTCGACGCCGAGCGGCTCTCCGGCCTGCTTGTCCACCCGGATAAACAAGGGGTCGGCGAGCCCGCGCCGCTGCACGACGAGGTCGAGGTCCGGCTCGTCCACCAACAGGCTGTACTCGATGACGTCACGGGGTGACCGTCCGTTGAGTAGGAGGAGCTCGTCCCCGGCTCTCAGTCCGGACCGGTCTGCCGGTGACGATTCGGTGACGGCGACGACTCGCGGGGCCGTCGTCACCCGGAGCGCCGACATTTGCCCAGGCTACCCGGTCCCCTCCTCCGTCCCGACCCGGCCCTGGCGACCTCGGCCCGGTGTCCCAGTGTCCCGGGTCGCCGCCGGCCCCGCCGGGGCGGCCGGTAACCTGGCGTGGTGACCGTGGACCGCGTACTGCTCGCCGAGCCCCGGGGGTTCTGCGCCGGCGTGGAGAAGGCCATCAAGGCCCTGGCCTGGATGGTGAGGGTGTTCGAGCCGCCGGTGTACTGCTACCACGAGATCGTCCACAACCAGCATGTGGTCGACCAGTTCCGGGCCCAGGGCGTGATATTCGTGGACAGCGTGGACGAGGTGCCGGCGGGCGCGCCCCTCATGCTGTCGGCCCACGGTTCGGCGCCCGACGTGATCGCCTCGGCCCGGGCCGGTGGACGGGTGGTGGTCGATGCGGTGTGCCCCCTCGTCACCAAGGTCCACCACGAGCTCAAGGTCCGGGCCCGCAAGGGCTACACGATCCTCTATGTGGGGCATCACGGCCACGAAGAGGCCGTCGGGACCATGGCCGTGGCCCCTGAGGCGGTCCGGCTGCTCGAGCGGGTGGAGGACGTCGACGACCTCGACGACCTCCCGGGCGGCGGTGACGGCGAGCCGCAGGTGGCCCTCCTGGCCCAGACCACGCTGTCCCACGACGAGTGGGCCGGCATCGTCGATCGGGCGCGGGAGCGCTTCCCCGATCTGTGGATGCCGAACAGGAGCGACCTCTGCTTCGCCACGACCAACCGGCAGGCCGCGCTCAAGGCCCTGGCCGGCCAGGCGGACGCCGTGGTGGTCATCGGGTCGGAGAACTCCTCAAACACGGTGGCGCTCGCGCAGGTGGCGGTGGCGTTCGGTTGCCCACGGGTCATCCGGGTCAACGACGCCAGTGAGCTCCCCGACGACCTCGAGGGAACCGTCGGGGTCACCGCCGGGGCCTCGGCGCCCGAAGCGCTGGTCAACGCCGTCGTGGCCCGACTCGCTCCCGTCCACGGCGTCCGGGGGGCGCCGGTGACCGTCGAGGAGGAGTACTTCCCGCCGCCGCCTGAGCTTCGTGAGCTGCTGCGGGGACTCGAAGGGGCGCTGGCGGTGCTCAACCGGGTGCCTTCCGGTCCCACCGCTCAGACGGGTCCGGCGGGAGAACCGGGACCAGAGGGTGAGACGGGTTCGGACGGGGCAGGGTCCTCCGATCCCCGGACGCAGGTGCTGGCCGACGACCGGACCACGGCCGCCGCCGACGTGCTGGAGCGGCTGGCCGGCTGAGCCGCCCGGGACCGGCAGGCCATTTGGTGCGACAATGGACCTATGACTGCCGAATTCACCCGCATGGACGTCTCGACCGGTGACGAGTGGGCTCTGATCGGGGCCGAGACCATGAAGAACCAGGGCCGGGTGGCCGACCGCGTGTTGGCCATGCTCGAGTCGCTGTCCGATGTCGTCGACGGCTTCGCCGTGGACCAGCTCACCCACTGCCTGCAGACGGCCACGAGGGCCGAGCGCGCCGGTGCCGACGACGAGATGGTGGTGGCGTCGCTCTGCCATGACATCGGCAAGGCGGTGTCGGTGCCCAACCATCCGAAGATCGCCGCGGAGATCCTCCGTCCCTACGTGCGTCCGGAAGTGACCGAGGCGATCCGGGCCCACCAGGACTTCCAGGGACGCCACTACTACCACCACTTCAAGATGGATCCGGACATGCGGGAGCGCTACCGCGAGGAACCGTGGTTCGAGCTGGCCGAGCGGTTCGCCGACGAGTGGGACCAGACCAGCTTCGATCCCCACTACCCCACCGAGACGCTGACTCACTTCGAGCCCAGGGTGCGGAAGGTCTTCGGCAACCCCCACATCCTGTAGTGGCCACCCAGCGTCACCGGTGGTTGACCCTCCCCGAATCCCGGGATCGGCGTCGACGGCAGAAGGCCTTCCAGTTCGTGGCGGACGAGGCCCGTTCAGCGTTCGAGGCGCGTCACGGCGACGTACGGTTCGGTCCGGTCGTGGCCCTCATCGCCGCCTACGAGGAGGAGCAGAACATCGGGGAGGTGCTGAAGGGCATGCCGACCCTGGTCGGGAACCTCGAGGTGACCACGCTCGTCGTCGTGGACGGAGGCACGGACGGCACGGCCCGGGTGGCGGTGGACGCCGGGGTCTTCACCTGTGTCCTGCCCGTCAACCTGGGCCAGGGGGCGGCCCTCCGGCTCGGGTACCAGCTGGCCATCGCCCACGGCGCCCGGTTCGTGGTCACCCTGGACGCGGACGGACAGAACGATCCTGCCGAGCTCGGCGGCATGATCGAGCCGCTCCTCGACGGCAGCGCCGACTTCGTCATCGCCTCCCGGCGGCTGGGCACCGACCAGACGACCGACAGGTTCCGGCGGGCCGGGGTCAGCCTGTATGCCTGGATCCTCAACACCATCTTGTACGTGAAGCTGACCGACTCGTCGAACGGCTACCGGGCGTTCACCGCCGAGGTCCTCGAGGACGTCGTCCCGCGACTCGTCCAGGACCAGTACCAGACGGCGGAGGTGGTGATCATCGCGGCCAGCCGCCACTGGCGGATCACCGAGCGACCGACCGTCTGGCATCCGCGGGCCTCGGGATCCTCGAAGAAGGGTGGCAACCTGTTCTTCGGCCTGCAGTACGCCCGGGTGATCGCCACCACCTGGTACCGGGTGGCCGTCGGCGAGCCCCGTCGCCGCTGAGCGGCACCGGCGCCACCGGGGTCGGCCGCCCATAGCCCGGACCGGCAGGGGCCCGGGACCCTCACCGTGCTGGCGGCTCAAGGTTCACCCCCGACACGCCGATGCTGGTCCCATGGCACAAGGTCAAGCGAGCACGATGGTGGACGGCGACCGGGCGGGGGCGATCGTCGGTCTCCTCTACGAGCGGGTGATGGAGCACATCCCCGCGCAGTACGAGCGCCAGGACCACCGGTGCTACACCTGTGGTCGGGATCTGCCGACACGGGCGGACGGCCTGCTCCGCCTCGACGGCGCGCTCGAGTGCATCACCTGCGCCCTGAAGCACGACCGCTGAACACCGCGGCACCCGTCGGCCGATGGTCCGGACGGGGTCCCGCCCCCGTCGACGGGCCGAACCTCCCCGAGTCCCGCTGGCCCCGGCCCGCCCCGCTACTGTCCCGGCAGGTTGCCGCCCGACTGCGGGATGAATCCACCGCCCCCGGGTGCGGCCTGGCCACCGGACGGCGCCTGGTCCGCCACCGGACCCTGGGCCGTCTCGGTCGGCCGAGGTGTCGGGGCTCCGGGCCCAGGCACGCCCCCGGCCGGCGGGGCCCCGGCAGGATCGCTGGTGATGGTCACCGGGGTCCCGGCCGCCTCGAGGGTATCGAGCTCGCCCATGATGGCGGCCACCCGGGCCTCGTCGTCGGGCCGGGCCCGACCCCGCTCGCTGAGGAACACCGTGGCACCCAGCTCCCGGAGGAGGTGGTCGACCTGTTTGGCGGACTGGAGCTCCTGGAGCTTCGTCTGACCCTGCTGCACCCCGGTCTGCGCCTTGTCGGCGAGCACGGTGGCCTGTGCCTTCACCTTGTCCATGAGTCCCATGACGTTGCCTCCGCTGTGCTCTGCCGGTGCGCCTGGCCGGCGCTCGGCGGGAACCGGTGTCCTCGTCAGTTCTAGCCGATCCCAACCAACGGGGAGACGACGGTCCGCGCTCCCCCCGGGTGCCGACGGGGATCGGGTCGGTCCGATCGGACCGGTCGACGGACGGGCCCGGTCAGTAGCGACCGGTGACCGCCACGGCACGGTCGTAGAGCCCCTGGATGGACTCGGCCAGGGCCTCGGTCAGCCGGTGCAGGCGGCTCCGCGGGATCCGACCGGCCTCGGTGCGGTCCGGCGGAGGGATGGGTGGACCGACCACCAGATGGATGTGGCGCGGTCGGGGGATCCTCTTCCCCTTGGGCATCACCGACGCCGATCCCCCGATGCCGACCGGCACGACCGTGGCCCCGGTCCGGGCGGAAAGGAAGGCCACCCCCTCGTGGAGGTCCTGGACCACGGGGCCGGTCCTGCGCTCGCCCTCGGGGAACAAGATGAGCACCTCGCCCGCTTCGAGGACGTGCTGGGCCCGGCGGAGCGATTCGCGGTCCGCCGAGCCACGGTGCACGGGGAAGGCGCCCACCGTCGGGAGAATGCGGGCCAGGAGGCGGTTGTTCCACAGGCTGTCCTTGGCCATGTAGTGCAGCTTGCGCCCGGTCACCTCCGAGGCGACGAAGAAGTCGATGAACGAGCGGTGCACCGGGGCGATGATCACCGGACCGGTGGTCGGCACCTGGTCGGCACCCTCCACCGTCGTCCGGAACAGGAGCCGGTTGAGCAGGTGGACCAGCATCCGCAAGAAGCGGTAGATCGGGGTGAAGCTGGCATCCACCGCCACGTCGAGGCCGAGGGGGGCGCCACCCCGATCGGCGACGGTGTCATCGGATGTCGGGCCGTCCGGGCCGCGCTCGTCGCTCACAGCCACGTCAGAACCTCGTCCACGATGTCCTCCACTGCTCGGTCGCTGGTGTCGATGACCCGGGCGCCTGTCGCCACCCCCAGCGGCGAGACCTCGCGGGTGGTGTCCATACGGTCCCGCCGGGACAGAGCGTGGGCGCCCTCCTCGGGGCGGCGGCGGGCCCGCACCTCGGGTGACGCGGTGAGGTAGATTTTGACATCGGCGTCGGGGAAGACCACCGAGCCGATGTCGCGTCCCTCGATCACCCCCCCGCCCCGTTCGGCCACCCACTGGCGCTGCCGTCGGACGAGGACGGTCCGGACGTCGGGATTGGCGGCCACCGCCGACACGGCGCCGCTCACCTCGGGCCCGCGGATGTCCTCGGTGATGTCGGTGCCGTCGGCCTCGACCCGCTCCCCGACGGAGAAGGTCAGGGTCCGGGCCAGCTCGGCCACCGAGGTGCGGTCGTCGGGATCGAGGCGACGGTTGAGGGCGGCCCAGGCCACCGCCCGGTACATGGCCCCGGTGTCGAGCCGGTCGAGGCCGAGGCGGGAGGCCAGCGCCCGAGAGACGGTGGACTTGCCGGAGCCGGCGGGTCCGTCGATGGCGATCAACGGGGTGGTCCGCTCCCCGGCCCGGGGCGCGGTCACCATCCACCCGGTGGCGGGCCGGCCAGCCGGTCGAGCTCCTCGGCGAACCCGGGATAGCTGGTCTCCACCGCATCCCACCCGTCGATGATCGTCGCCCCGGCCCCGGCCGGGCAGACCGCCCCGGCGATGGCGGCGGCCATGGCCATGCGATGGTCGCTCCGGGCGTCGATTCGTGCCGGGTGGAGGGCCCCGCCGGTCCCCTCCACCACCAGGTCGTCACCCTCGGCGTACGCTCGGCCGCCGAAGGCCTGGACCAGCTCGACCGTTCCGGCCAGGCGATCGGACTCCTTGACCCGCAGCTCCCCGACGTCCCGGAACCGGGTGGTGCCGAGGGCCGTGGCCGCGGCCACCGCCAGGATCGGCACCTCGTCGAGCGAGGGGATCTCCGAGGCGTCCACCTCGGTGCCGTGCAGGGCACAGGTGTAACTGGTCAGTGAGCCGGTGCCGCCCTCCCCCTCCTCGACCTCGACGGAGCCGCCCATGCGGCGGAGGACCCCGGTGAACCCGAGCCGCTCCGGGCTGAGTGTGATGCCGGCCACCGTGACCAGGCTTCCGGGGATGATGGTCGCCCCGACGGTCCAAAAGGCGGCCTGGGAGGGATCGCCCGGCACCGTGTAGGCCCCGCAGCCGGGCGTACTCTTGCGCACGCGGATCACCTTGGCCGCGCCCTCCCATTCCACGTCGATCTCCGCGCCGGCGGCGTCCAGCATCTCCTCGGTGTGGGCCCGGGTGGCCACCGGCTCTCGGACGACCGTCTCGCCGGAGGCCGCCAGCGCCGCCAGCAGGATCGCCGACTTGACCTGGGCGCTGGCCATCGGGGGCGTGTACTCGATGCCGTGGAGCTCACCACCGGTGATGGAGACGGGTGGGAGGCAGCGGTCTCCCTGGCCGGCGACGGTCGCCCCCATCAGGCGGAGGGGCACGGCCACCCGGTCCATGGGACGGCCCCGGAGCGACTCGTCACCGGTGAGGACGGTCGTGCCGAGCAGGGTGGCGACAACACCGGCGAGCAGGCGCATGGCGGTCCCGGAGTTCCCGAGGTCGATCGGGGCGTCCGGCGCCCGCAGGAGGGAGCGGCCACCGACAACGGTGACGGTGCCGCCCTCTTCGGTCACCCGGGCCCCGAGGGCCGCGACGGCGGCCCGGGTGCGATGCACGTCGTCACCAGTGGACAGCCCGGTGATGGTCGACTCCCCCTCGGCCAGTGCGGCCAGCAGCAGCGCACGGTGAGAGATCGACTTGTCGCCGGGCACCACCACGGTGCCGTTCAACGGCGAGCCACCGGTGACCGAGTGCTTCGCCCCCGGGGCGTCGGGCCGGTCGTGGTTCCCGCCGGGCCCACCGGTCACCGGCTCTCCCCCACCGGGGTGCTGCTGGCCCGGTAGCCCCGCCCCGACAGGGTGGCCAGCAGGGTCGGGGCCGACAGCTGGTCCACCACCAACAAGAACACCCCGCGCTTGCCCTGCACCGAGTGGGCGATCTCGAGGTCCACGATGTTGATGCCGAGCTCGGTGACCAGGACGGCGATCTCGGCGAAGACACCCTTGCGGTCGGGGACCGGGATGCGCACCTCGACCAGCTCTTCGGGGGCGGGGGCCTCCTCGCTGAGCACCCGCCGAGCGGCCGATGCCCGCTCCAGGACCTCGAGCAGTGAGTGGCGGTCGTGCTCGGCCACCATGCGGCGCATGTCGCCGAGGGCGGCGATCAACAGGTCGAGGGTCCGGACGATCGCCTCGGCGTTGTCGTCACAGATGTCCGGCCAGATCGAAGGCTGGCCGGCGGCGATCCTGGTCATGTCCCGGAACCCCCCCGCCGCCAGCTGGAGGAGTGCGGCGTGATCCTCGCCGACCTCGGCGGCCAGGTCCATCAGGGTGGCGGCGGTCAGGTGGGGCACGTGGGAGACCACGGCGACCAGCGAGTCGTGCTGGTCGGGATCGAGCGCCACCACATTGGCCCCGAGGTCGACCAGGACGTTGCGGACGTGGGCGTAGGCGTCGGGGTCGGTCACGGCGGTCGGCGTCAGCACCCAGGTGGCCCCGACGAAGAGGTCGCCCGAGGCGCCCTCCACGCCGACCTGCTCGGAGCCGGCCATCGGATGACCGCCGACGAACCGGGGGTGGTCGACGGCGGCGACCAGAGGCCCCTTCACGCTGCCCACGTCGGTGATGACGGCCTCGGGGTTCCACTCGTCCGACCCGAGGATGGACGCGATGACTGCGGCGGCGGCCCGGACCGGCGTCGCCACCACCACGAGATCGGCGCGGTGGTCGATCCCCTCCTCGTCCAGAGCGCCCAGTTCGACGGCCCGAGCGGCGACGCCGGCCGTCGCGTCCAGACCGCTCACGTGCCAGCCCCGCTGGCGGAGCCCCGTCCCGACGGAGCCACCGATGAGCCCGGTGCCGAAGATCATGGCCCGTTGCGGCACGACCGGCCGCCCGCCGAACAGTCCTCGCGGGCCGGTCCGGTCGTTGGGCCCGGGATCAGTCGGGAAGGTCGTCACGGAGCCCCTGGGCGCCCTCGAGGTAAACGTGGTGGATGTCGCTGCGGGGCCGCTCGGTGGTGACGTGGAGCATGACCCGGATGCAGCGTTTGACGGCACCCGAGACGGCGAGCTCACGGGCGCAGATCAGCGGGACGGCGCCCAGCCCCATGGACCGGGCCGCGGTGGCCGGGAAGGTCGAGACGACATCCTCGGTGGCGGTGAAGAGGATGGAGATGATGTCGTCCTCCGCCAGCCCGTTCCGATCGAGGATCTGGCGGAGCAGGGCGACCACCCGTTCGGTGATGGCCTCTGGGCTGTCCTCGTCGACGGTGGTGGCGCCGCGGACGGCTCGGACGGTGGGTGGCATCAGCCAGGCATGTTACTCAGCGGTCTGTGCGGGGGCCCCACCGGCCTCCGGTCCGGGCGCAGTGACGGTGGTGGCCGGCCCCGCCCCCGGGTCCAGAGCCGCCGCCGCCGAGAGGGTTCGCACCTCGTCGAAGGTCAACCGGCGGTAGGCGCCCGGTCCGAGCGAGGGGTCGGTGAGGGGGCCGATCCGGGTCCGGACCAGCCGGAGCACGGGATGACCGACCGAGTCGCACATCCGGCGGACCTGACGGTTGCGCCCCTCGTGGATGACGATACGAAGGAGGTCCGGGGCCACGACCGACACGCGGGCCGGTGCGGTGAGTCCGTCCTCGAGCTCGACGCCCTCGCGGAGGCGGCGGACCTCGCCGGAGGTGGGTGGCCCCTCGACGTGGACCAGATACTCCTTTGCGACACCGAACGAGGGGTGGGTCAGCCGGTGGGTGAGCTCCCCGTCGTTGGTGAGGATCAGCAGTCCCTCCGAGTCCATGTCGAGCCGCCCCACCGGGTACACCCTGGGCTCGTCGGGCACCAGCGACACGACGGTGGGACGGCCGTGGGTGTCCTCGACGGTACTCACCACGCCGGCGGGCTTGTTCACCAGGTAGTGGACGAGGTCGGGCTGGATGGGCAGCGGCACGCCGTCGAGCTCGACCCGGTCGACAGACGGATCGACCCGCCGACCGAGGACGGGCACCTCGCCGTTGACGGTGACGCGACCGTCGACGATGAGCTCCTCGCACACCCGCCGGGAGCCGACCCCCACACGGGCCAGCACCTTTTGGAGGCGGTCCCCCCGACAGGGGATTGGCGGGCCGCTCGGCCGGTCCGTGGCCCTCAGCCATCGCCGACCGGGCGCATCTGGTCCTCGAGCTCGTCGAGGGCCTCAGGCCCGGGCAGCAGGTCCTCGACCGGCGGCAGCTGATCGAGCCGGTCGAGTCCGAGGCGCTCCAGGAACGCGTCGGTGGTGGCATAGAGCACGGCCTGGCCCGGGCCGTCGGCCCGCCCTACGCCGGCGATGTAACCCCGGTGCTCGAGCAGCCGCACGACGCCGTCGACGTTCACGCCGCGGAGCGCGGCGATCTGGGCTCGAGACACCGGCTGCTTGTAGGCCACGATGGCCAGGGTCTCGAGAGCGGCGGCCGACAGGCGCGAGGACACGCCCACGTTGGCGAAGCGCTCCACGTAGGGGGCGAGATCCGGGTGGGTCTGGATACGCAGGCCGCCGGCGATCCTGACCACGTCGAAGCCGCGGTTGCCCTCGCGGCAGGACTCGGCCAGCTCGTCGCAGAAGGGGTCGACCTGGTCGGCAGGGAGCTCCAGCAACTCGGCCAGAAGTCCGACGGGGACCGGTTCCACGGCGACCATCAGCACGGCCTCGATGGCCCGGGCTTCGGGGGACAGCGCCACGGTCAGCCCTCGTACTCGTCGTATTGGTCTGCGCCGGACCCCACCGAGACCAGGTCGGGCCCGTCGGGTACCCAGATCACCTCGAGGTCACCGAAGGTGTGCCCCTGGTCGAGGGAGACCCGGCCCTGTTTGCACAGCTCGAGCAGAGCGAGGAAGCGGACGATGATCTCTATGCGGGTGGTCAGGTGGCCGGTCAGGGAGCGGAAGGTCGATCTGCCCCCGAGGGCCGGCAGTCGCACGGCGAGCTCGGCGACCGCGTCGGCCACGGTGACCGTGTCGACGGTCACGTGGTAGAGGTCGACCACCGGCGCGGGGCGTTCGGCTGTGGCCCGCCGGTAGGCGGCGGCCACGTCGACGGGGGTCACCCCTTCGAGGAGGTCGGGTGCGTTGACCACGAAGTCGAGATCGAGGCCGGCTGTCCTCGGTGCCGAGCGGGCGGCCCGCTCGGCGAGCAGGGCGAACGTGTCGGCGGCGGCGGCGTAGGCCTGGCACTCGAGCAGGCGGGCCAACAGCAGGTCGCGCTCCTCCCAACCCACCAGCTCCTCGTCCGGATCGACCTCGTCGGGCCCGGGCAGCAGGCGGCGGGACTTCAGCTCGATGAGCACGGCGGCGATGACCAGGAACTCGGACAGGGTCTGCATGTCCACCGACTCCCAGGTGGCCACTTCGGCCACGAAGGCGTCGACCAGCGACGCCAGGGGGATGTCGAACAATTCGACCTGGTGGCTGTTGACCAGCTGCAACAACAGGTCGGCCGGGCCCTCGAACACGGGGGTCGAGACGGTGGCGGTCACGCCCATCGACCCTACCGGTTCGGGACGGCGATCTCGTGCACCTCCTGGTCACGACACCACCGGGACGCGCCCTACGATGACCACCCATGTCCCGAGTACTGTCCGGCCTCCAGCCCAGCGGCGATCTCCACCTGGGGAACTATCTGGGGGCGGTGCGCAACTGGGTGGCCGACCAGGACGCCCACGACGCCTATTACTGCATCGTGGACCTGCACGCCCTGACACTCGACATCGATCCGGCCGACCTGCGCAGCCGCACCTACGAGACGGCCCTCGACCTCCTGGCCGCCGGGCTCGACCCGGATCGGTGCACCCTGTTCGTGCAGAGCCACGTCACCGAGCACGTGCAGTTGGCCTGGCTCCTCGAGTGCACGGCCACCATGGGCGAGCTCGGGCGCATGACCCAGTTCAAGGAGAAGAGCGCGGGCAAAGACTCGGTCCGGGTCGGCCTGTTCACCTACCCGGTCCTCCAGGCGTCGGACATCCTGCTCTACGACGCCGAGCGGGTACCGGTCGGCGACGACCAGCGCCAGCACCTCGAACTGGCCCGCGAGTTGGCCAACCGGTTCAACCACCGGTTCGGCCCCACCCTGGTCGTCCCGGAGGCCTCGATCCCACCCATGGGGGCCCGGGTCATGGATCTCCAGCACCCCTCCCAGAAGATGTCCAAGTCGGTCAACTCCCCCCTCGGCACCATCCTGTTGCTGGACGAACCGGCGGAGATCGTCCGCAAGGTGAAAAAGGCGGTGACCGACACCGACGGAGAGGTCCGCTACGACCCCGAGGCCAAGCCGGGGCTCTCCAACCTCATGGAGCTGCTGGCGGTGGCGACAGGGCGCACCCCGACCGAGGTGGCCGGCTCCTATGACCGCTACGGGGACCTGAAGGGCGACCTGGCCGAGGCCCTGGTCGAACTGCTCCGTCCGGTCCGGGAACGGAGGGCGGCGCTCGCCGCCGACCCGGGTGCTGTGACCTCGCTCCTGGCCACCGGGGCCGACAAGGCGAGGAAGGTGGCCTCGGCCACCTACGCACGGGCCGCCGGTGCCATCGGGTTGCTCAGCCCCGGCTAGCCCACCGCCGCCGGATGGCCGCGGCGAGCTCGAACGCACCGACCCCGAGGAGGACGACCGCCGCCGCCCCCGAGACGGCGATGCCCACCACGGCCGGCCAGGGCACATAGCGGAACGTCACCCGGTAGGTCCCGGCCGCCGGGATCCGAACCTGTTGGAGCACCCCGTCGGGCTCGACGGGCTCGACCGTGGCCGCTCCGTCGGCCGTCCGGCTCCGGGCGTTCACCGCCTGGATCGTGGCCTGCCATCCGTCGGCCCACGCCTCGCTGCGGACCAGCACCGCCGCCGAGGTGGCGTGGACGGTGAGGGTCGACGATCCTTGGGCGCTGAGACCCAGGGCCGTGACCGAACTTCCGGCCGGCGCCGGGCGGTTGCCGGGACCGCGCACGCCGGCCCACCCCTGGGCCCTCGAGTTCGCGAACACCCCGAAGGGACCGAGCATGCCGGTGAACCTCCAGTGGGGGGAGGTGACCCCGAACTGCATACGGCCGTCGAGGGAGATCTCGCCGGCCTCCTGCGTGTCGGCATCGGGAGTGCCGACCACCGAGGCCGAGGAGGGGGCCCCGCCCACGACGAGGCCGCCGGCCCGGACGCCTGTGTGCAGGTCGACCTCGAGTCTCTCACCGCCGCCGGCCCGGACGACGGTGGTGTCGGAAGCCGGTAACCAGTCCGTCCCGCCGTCGGGGGTTACGAGCCCGGCCCGAAGGCCGGCGGGCCGGCCGCGGGGTAGGGCGACCTCCCACGACCGGACGGTGAGCACGCCGCCGAAGTACCACACCCGGACGGCCCCGGCGGCCAGCCGGGTGGTCTCGGGCAGCGGTTCGGGGCCGTCCCGATAGGCGCCGATGTCGCCCGGCAGCAGGATGGACGGCGACCCGGCGGACGGTGACGAGCCGGGCGCCGGCTTGATGAAATACCCGGGCAGGGAGAGCAGGGTGGTCACATTGAGCCCGTCCCACACCGTGCCGGCCAGCGACTCGGGGTCGAGGTCCTCCTGGTAGTGCGAGCCGGTGGCGAGGTAGTAGGAGTTGCCGGTCAACGCCGAGTACCCCTGGCCGCTCGGTAGCCGCCCGTAGATGTTGAGATCGGTCTGGCCGATGGCGAGGAGTTGCTGGTCGTAGAGCTCATCGGGGTTGTAGATGAGGAACCTCCCGTTGCCGACCAGGGAGCGGAAGGCGGCAGAGGCCGGTCCCCGGGCCTGGGCATCGGCCTCCGACGTGGGCGGCGCGATGACGAAGACGTTGAACAGCACGAGGTCGGCGACCAGGACGGCGCTGAGCAGCCCGGTGAGCCGCCGGGTGGTGAAGCGCCGTTCGACCAGGACGATCCAGGTGGCCGCGGCCGCCACGCCGAGCTGCACGGTGACCAGGACCGCCACGCGTGTCCGGTCGAGGCTGCTCCATGGGAACTGGATCTCGGCGAGCCGACCGAGGAGGGGTCCGTCCGCCCACAACAGGGCGCAGAGCACGGCCATCACCGCCACGGGCACGCACGTCGCCACCACCTCCGAGCGGGTGCCGGTCCTCCACCGCTCCCGCACCGTGGTCGGGGTGGCGGGGCATCCGGCCCGGTCGGCCACCAGCCCGTTGAGCCACCAGGCCAGCAGCACGGCCAGGGAGAAATCGACGAGGAGCAGGTTGCGGCTGAGGAGGCGCTCGCTCCTGATGCCCGGGACGAGGTACATCAGGTGGCCGAAGGGGGTCTCCCCGCCGAGGGCGGACAGCACGCCCACCACCAGGATCACGTACCAGACCCACCAGTGGCGGGCCTCACCGCTCCTGCGCCACCGGGGCACGAGCAGCGAACAGCCGGCGATCAGGGCCAGGATCCCCGCATAGCTGGTGACTTCTTGGAAGTTGTACGTCCCGACGTAGCCGCCCGGCACGTTCTGAGCCGTGCCCAGCAGGAATGGCGAGGCCAGGAGGGCCAGGAGCCGGGTGCTGAGCGAGCCGCTCGAGAAGTACGTGTACGTGCTCATCGCCCGCTGCGACTGCGAAAGGAACACCAGCCCCGGCAGCCACTGGGCTGCCCCGAGGGCGATGCCCCCCACGACCCCCACGGCCAGCGCCCCCGTGGAGGAAGCCAGGGCCCGGCGGGCGTCCCTCCGGAACAGGCCCATGGTCACCACCCGACTGAGCCAGTAGATGGTCACCAGCACGGCGCTGTCGATGACGGCCTCGGCGTTGCCGGTCAAGAAGGCCAGGCCGAGGCTGAGGGAGAGGACGGTGACCCACAGCCGGGTGTGGCGCCGCCCCGGTGCCCCGCTCCCCGTCCCGTCCCGGGCGGGTCCCCGACCACCGGTCAGCTCGTGCACCGCCAGGAGGATCCACGGGAGCCACGACGCACTCTGGATGAGGTCGACGTGCACCATCTGGGCGGTCATGTAGCCGGCGAATGCGAAGGTGACCGCCCCGAAGGTGGCGGGCATGGTGGCGAGGCCCTGGCGGCGGAGGAAGAGGTACGTCCCGGCCAGGGCGGCGTCGTAGACCAGGACCAGGGTCAGGGTCCAGGCAGTAAAGAGAGGGAGGACGGCGGTGAGCCAGGTCAGCGGGTAGGCGGCCCCGGCGTTGAACCCGGCGAGGAGTGGTGTGCCACTGAACAGGTAGGGGTTCCAAAGCGGCACCACGCCGTGGTCGAGGTCCCATCCGACCAGCGTCCGCAGGGGCAGGTTCTGGATCATGTTGTCGCCGGTGAGGAACGTGCCCCCAAAGAGCTGGGGGATGCCGAACACCACGACCGGGACGAGGAGTGCGACCGTCATGCCCGGATGCGTCCGCACCCAGGTCGCGACGAGCGCCCTCCCAGCGGACCGGGTCCTCTGGGAGGCGTTGCGCCCGGCGACCGTGGACCCTGTGACGGTTCCTGCGCTGTCGGGGGTCATGGCGACGGACGACCCGGACCCCCGATCGTGCCGGCGTTCCTCGGTCGTGGTCCCCACCGGTCAGCGCCGTTTCCCGACGGTTCGTCCATCACACCAAGAAGCTCGACCACCAGGAGACGACGTGGCTGATCAGCTGCGACCACTCGTTGCGGAAGAGGAGGATGAGGATGAAGGGCAAGAACATGAGGAAGGGTTGGAGCTGGTAGTACCCGGGCAGCAGCCGTTCGGGGAGGAACCGCTCCAGTACCGCTGCACCATCGAGGGGTGGACACGGGATGAGATTGAATACCCCGAGCACGATGTTGGCGAAACCGGCGATGAAGATGATCTGGCCGAGAAGATTCGGGGGGTAGTAACCGGCGGCCACGTCGAGCTTTGCCACCGGTGAGGCGGTGGCCACGAATACCACACCGAGGAGTGCGGCCAGGGCGAAGTTGGTGAGCGGACCGACCAACGAGACGAGGACGGTGTGGTTCCGGGGGCTGCGAAGGCGGCTGGTGTTGACCGGCACCGGTTTGGCCCAGCCGTAGGCCCCGAGCCCGGACAGCGAGAGCACGGCGGGGACCAGGAGTGTGCCCACCGGGTCGACGTGCTTGATGGGGTTGAGGGTGAGGCGGCCGGCCCTCTTGGCCGTGTCGTCCCCGAAGGCCAGTGCCACCACCCCGTGGGAGAGCTCGTGGAGGATGATCGACGGGACGAGGACGAGGAAATAGATGATCTCGAACCGGTTGATGCGGTGGGTCCGCAGGAGGATGGCGATGATGGCCAGCGCCACCACCACGATGATGATGGTCCGCTGGTCGGGCTGGAACCGCCGGCTGGGCGGTCGGGAGCCGCCGCCGCTACCCGGAAAGCCCATCAGTGGTCCGGGCGCTCAGGGCCGGTTGGCGTGCTTGATGCAGAAGCGGGTGGCCGGCATGGCTTCGAGCCGTGCCGGTTCGATGGCGACACCGCAGACCTCGCAGGTGCCGTAGTTGCCGGACTCCAGGCGGCTGATGGCCTCACCCACCTCGACGAGTGACTCGCGGAGCTGCACGGCGAGCACCTCGGCCTCCCCCCGCTCGGCCGTCACCTGGCTGGAGTCGGCGAAATTGGGGTCGTAGTCGAGGCCACCGCCCTCGCCGTAGCCCAGTTCGGCCAGCTCGCCCTGGAGCTGGCGACGCTCGGCCTCGAGCAACTCGCGGTAGTCGATGGTTGGGGCATCGCTGGTCTGGGAATCGCTCGGCACGGGGGAGATCCTACTTGAGCTGGGGCGCGGTGGCCCGCGGGTGGGCCCGCAGGTAGGAAGAACGCAGGTGGTCCTGGCTGAGCTTCGTGTAGAGCTGGGTGGTGGCGATGGACACGTGCCCGAGCAGCTCTTGGACCACCCGTATGTCCGCCCCATGGGCCAGCATGTGGCTGGCGCACGAGTGGCGGAGCACGTGGGGGCTGACCAGGTCGCCCACCCCCGCCCGCTGCCGCGTGACGGTTGACGACGGCCCAGGCCCCCTGCCGGCTCAGTCGGCCTCCCCTGGTGTTGATGAACAGCGCCTCGGCATCGGACCGGCGGGCCCAGCGGTCCGGGGCGAGCAGGGGGCGTCCCGAGGGCCCGAGCCAGCGGTCGACGGCGAAGCGCGCCGGTCCCCCGAGGGGGACCAGCCGCTCCTTGGCCCCCTTGCCGAAGACCCGGAGGAGCCCGTCGTCGCCCTGCAGGTCGAGGAGGGACAGGCCCACCACCTCGGAGATGCGGGCCCCGGTGCCGTAGAGGAGCTCCAATAGGGCCCGGTCCCGCAGGTCGACCGGGCCGTCGCCGCTCACCGAGTCGAGGAGGCCGATCACCTGGGCCTCGTCCAGTGCCTTGGGCAGACGTCGGGGCAGGCGCGGCGACCGGAGGTCGGCGGTCGGATCGGAGGAGAGGTCCCCCTCGCTCACGAGGAACCGGAACAGCCCCCGCAGGGCGGTGGTGGAGCGGGCCATGGACGCCGGGTTGCGACCGAGGGCGCGCAGCTCCGAGAGATGGCGTTCGATGGCCCCGGTCGGCGCGTCGACCGGGTCGACGCCGGCTTCCCGGGCCCATTGCTCCCAGGTGGCGATGTCCCGCCGGTAGGCGGTCAGTGTGTTGCGGGACCGACCCTTCTCCACGGCCAACCAGGACAGGTACTCCTCGGCGCCGCCCGACAGGGGGAGGTTCATCGGTCGGTCGTCAGTCTCCGGCGGGCCAGCCCGACGCCCAGGATGGCGAAGGCGTCGACGACGGTCCCGTCGTCGACGAGCCCGTCGAACTCGGTCAGCGGCACCTCGACGACCCGCATGTACCCCTCCTCCACACCGTGCCGGTCGAAGGGGACGGGACGCAGGTCGGTGGCCAGGTACACCGAGGACACCTCGTCACAGAACCCCGGCGTGACGAGGCACCGGGCCATGAGCGTCAGCGAACCGGCGGCGTAACCGACCTCCTCCGCCAGTTCGCGCCGGGCCGTCTGCTCGGTGTCCTCTCCCGCCACGTCACAGGTTCCGGCGGGCAGCTCGAGGAGCCACCGGTCCACGGCCGGTCGGTACTGGTGGACGAGGACGACGGTGTCCCGCTCGGTGACGGCGACCACGGCCACCGCTCCGGGGTGGCGCACGATGTCGCGCTCGAACGGCTTCCCCTCGGGATCGACGAAGCCCGCCTTCACCAGGGAGATTGCCCACCCCTCGTGGACGAGCTCCTCGCCGGTCGGTCGGAAGCGGGGGAGGTCGTCGGCATCGGGGGGCGTCCCCCGGGCGGGCGGACCCGGACCGGCCGGCTCAGCCGACGGCACCGATGTCGATCAGTCGGGGGTCGCGCCCCTCGGCCCGGACGAGGGCCGCTCCCACCAGCTCGCGGAACAGCGGGTGGGGGCGGTCGGGCCGGCTCTTGAACTCGGGATGGGCCTGGGTGCCGACCCAGAACGGGTGGTCGGGCAACTCGATGAACTCGACGAGGCGGCCGTCAGGTGAGACGCCCGAGCAGACCAGGCCCACCTCCTCCAGCCGGGTGCGGTACCGGGGGTTCACCTCGTAGCGATGACGGTGCCGCTCGGACACGACCTCGGTCCCGTAGGCGGCGGCGACCTGCGACCCGGGGAGCAGACGGGCGCTGTACGAGCCGAGCCGCATCGTGCCGCCCTTGTCGACCACGTCGTTCTGGTCGTCCATCAGGTCGACGACCGGGTGGCGGGTGGTGGCGTCGAACTCACGCGAGTTGGCGCCTTCGAGCCCGGCGAGCGACCGGGCCGTCTCGATGATCATGACCTGGAGCCCGAGACACAGTCCGAGTAGGGGAAGCTCGTGTTCGCGGGCGTAACGCGCCGCGGCGATTTTGCCCTCGACACCACGCTCGCCGAATCCCCCGGGGATCACCAGTCCGTCGAAACCCCGCAGGCCGTCGTGGTGGAGGAGGTCGGGGACGGTTGCGGCCTGGATCCAGTCGATCTCCACCTTGGCCCCGTGGTGGAACCCGGCGTGACGCAGGGACTCGACGACCGACAGGTAGGCGTCGGGCAGGTCGACGTACTTGCCGATGATGCCGATGCGGACCGGCCTGACGGCGGCGTCGACCTGGTCCACCAGGCGCTCCCAGTCGCTGAGGTCGATGGGGTGGGAGGCCTCGTCGAAGCGCAACAATCCGAGGATGTAGCGGTCGAGCCCCTCCTCGTGGAGGACGAGGGGGATCTGGTAGATGTTGTCGGCGTCCACCGCGGAGACCACCGCTTCGATGGGCACGTCGCAGAGGAGCGAGATCTTGCGCTTCAGGCCCTCGGAGATCATTCGGTCCGAGCGGCACACGATCACGTCGGGTTGGATGCCCCGACTGCGTAGCTCGGTGACCGAGTGCTGGGTCGGCTTGGTCTTCTGCTCGCCGGACGGCCCGAGGTAGGGCACCAGGGTCAGGTGCACGTAGCAGACGTTGTCGCGGCCGACATCGCGCCGGAACTGGCGGATGGCCTCGATGAACGGGACGATCTCGATGTCGCCGACCGTGCCGCCGATCTCCACGATGACCACGTCGACGTCGTCGGAACCGAGCTCTTTGACCCGCTTTTTGATCTCGTCGGTGACGTGCGGGATCACCTGGACGGTCTTGCCCAGATAATCGCCGCGTCGCTCCTTGGCGATGACCGATGAGTAGATCCGTCCGGTTGTGGCGTTGGAGTTCTTGTGGAGGTTCTCGTCGATGAACCGCTCGTAGTGGCCGAGGTCGAGGTCCGTCTCGCCGCCGTCCTCGGTGACGAACACCTCGCCGTGCTCGAAGGGGTTCATGGTGCCCGGGTCCACGTTGATGTACGGGTCGAGCTTGCACATGGTGACCCGGAGCCCACGACACTTGAGCAGCCGACCGAGCGACGAGGCCGTGAGACCCTTTCCGAGCGAGGAGGACACTCCCCCGGTGAAGAAGATGAACTTGGTGGCCCTCGGACCGGGCGCCCGCTCCGTCCCCGCCTCGCCCGCTCCGGCCTCTCCATACCGTCGGCCGTCGTCGACCGTTCCAGGAGGTGGATCGCCCGTCGGTCGTTCCCCGTAGGGCTGCGGCGGGCCATCCATGTCGGGCACCTGATGAGGCTAGCGGAACCGGCAGGCGCGACGTGCGGACCGTGCTGCGGGCGGCGGCCGCGGCCCTGCCGATCACATCGTCATGGCCGAGGTCCCGCTAGGGCGAGGGCTCGGCCGCCGCTCTCCCGTCGAGCAGTTCGCGGGCGTGGCGGCGGGCCGACGCGCTCCCCGGACGTCCCGACAGCATCCGGCTGAGTTCGGTGACCCGGGCTTCGGCATCGAGGACGGACACCTCGGATCTCGTGCGCCCACCGCCCTCGCGCTTGCGCACCCCGATCTGGAAGTCGGCTTGCGCGGCGACCTGGGCCAGGTGGGTGACCACCACCACCTGTCCGTGGTGTCCGAGTCCGGCCAGCGCGGCGCCGACGGCATCCGCTGCCGCCCCTCCCACTCCGGCGTCGACCTCGTCGAAGACCATCACGCCGGCGGCGTCGCTGATGGCCAGCCTGATGGCCAGCATGGTTCGGGCAAGTTCCCCGCCCGATGCCGCCTTGGCCAGGGGCTGGAGAGGCTCACCCGGGTTGGCCCCCAGCAGGAACACGACGTTCTCGGCCGCCCCGGGACCGTCGACCGTCACCGAGAACCGGGCCGACGGCATGGCCAAGGTGCGCAGCGTCCCCTCGACCTGGCCGGCCAGCTCGGGTGCACAACGACGCCTTTGGGATGCCACCGCGGCCTCGGCCGACGCCACGTCGTCGGCAGCGGCCCGGATCCTGCCGTCGAGGGCGGCGGCGGTCTTCTCTTCCTGCTCGATGGCCCCCAACCGCGCCCGGGCCCCTTCGGCGAAGGCCAGGACCTCCCCGAGGGAGTCCCCGTACTTGCGCAACAACTGGTGGAACAGTTGCCGGCGCGCCCGCAGCTCCTCGAGGCGGCGGGGGTCGTCGTCCCAGGTTTCGACCACCGTGCGCAGTTCCGTGGCCACGTCGGCCAGTTCGGCCATGGCCGACCGCACCCGGGAGTCGAACGGTTCGAGGGGACCACGTCCGGAGAGCGCCTGGGAGGCTTCGGCCAGCCGGTCGAGGGCGCCAACGTCGTCCGGACCGGACACCGCGGCGAGCGCTTGGGACGCGGCCTGGCGGAGGGCGGCGGACGCCGCCAGGCGGTCCTCTTCGGCTTCGAGGCGCCGGTCCTCGTCGGCGTCCTCGATCCCGGCCGCTCCGATCTCGTCGATCTGGTAGCGGAGGAGGTCGACCTCGCGGGCTCGGGCCCGGGCATCGCCGCCCAGGGCGGCTCGCTCGTCGGTCAGCGTCCTCAGCCGGGCACGCGCCGCTTCCAGCTCGGACAGGTCGATCCGACCGAAGCTGTCGAGGGCCCGTCGCTGGGCATCGACGTGGACGAGGGCGCGATGCTGATGTTGGCCGTGCAGCTCGATCAGGCCGGATGCCGCCTCGGCCAGGGCACCGACGGTGGCCATCCGTCCGTCGATCCACGCCCGGGAACGCCCGGCACTGGCCACCGAGCGGGCGAGCACCAGCTCGCCGCCCGGCTCGCTGCTCCGGTCGCCGGCCGACGGTCCCGAGAACCGGCCCTCGACCATCGCCTCGTCGGCGCCGGCCCGGACCACGCTCGGATCGGCACGGCCGCCGAGCAGGAGCCCCAGGGCCTCGACCACCAAGGTCTTGCCCGCGCCCGTCTCACCGGTCAGGGCCGTCGTCCCGGGATGCAGGGTGATGGTGACGTCGTCGAT
Organism: uncultured Acidimicrobiales bacterium; assembly: GCA_963725395.1. Classification (GTDB taxonomy): domain Bacteria; phylum Actinomycetota; class Acidimicrobiia; order Acidimicrobiales; family RAAP-2; genus Bog-756. The sequence continues at coordinate 177,931 of CAVRYH010000001.1, forward strand.
GACTCCGAGGTTCCGGACGCGGAGCTCGACGAGCGTGGTGCCCACAGTGCCCGTCACCCTACCGATCGGTCCGGCCTACCGGTCGGCGAGGTGGAACTTGGCGCGGAGGATGGCATGGAAGTCGTGCGACCGGAGGGTGACCAACCTGGCCGGCTGGTCACCTTCGCGGCAGTGGACGGTCGAGCCGGGATCGAGGACGGCGACGGTGACCCCGTCGACCACCAGGACCGCTGAGCGGGGCTCTCGGACCTCGAGCGAGAGGCGTTCGTTGGGATCGAGCACCAGGGGACGGTCGAACAGCATGTGGGGTGAGACAGGGGTGAGCACGATGGCCCTGAGCCGGGGAGACAGGACCGGCCCCCGGGCCGACAGGTTGTAGGCGGTCGAGCCGGTCGGCGTGGACACGAGCAGTCCGTCGGCCGCATAGGTGACAAACGGCCGACCGTCGATGGAGGCGGCCACGCGGACGGTGTGGCCGGGGACGGTCTTCTCGACGGTGGCCTCGTTGAGGGCGACGCGCCGGGTGAGCTCCGCACCATCCGGTCCGGTGACGACCACCGAGAGGGTCATCCGCTCCTCCACTTGGTGGGTGCCGGCGAGAAAGGCGGCCAGGGCGTCCTCGAGACCGGCCGGCTCGACCTGGGTGAGATAGCCGAGGCGACCGATGTTCACCCCGAGTACGGGGATGCCGCCGGCCAGCGCGGCCTCGACGGACCGCAACAACGTGCCGTCACCTCCCAGGCTGACCAAGAGGTCGGCTCCGTCGACGGCCACCGAGCCGTCGGGTCGGATGGCCGACACCGACCGGTGGCCCGCCCTGGTCAACCACGCGGCGGCCCGCTCGGCGAGGGCTGCCGCCTCGGGGCGCTGGGGGTGGGTGTAGAAGGCGATCAGGGCCATCGGCCGGTCATCCTCTCGGGTCGGGGTGGTGGGCTTCGTCCACGGCGGCGTCGAGCATCTCCTCGGTGCCGGGGTCGACCGGTTGCCGCTCCTGGCCGCCCCCGTTGGTCGCCACCACCGCCGGGGTGTGGGCGTACAAGAGGAACTCCACATTGCCGGCGGAGCCGGTGATCGGTGAGGGCATGGCCCCCATGATGGCTGCTCCGGACGCCCGGAGCGCGCTGGCCACCTCACCGAGGGTCCGGCGGTGGACCGCTGGATCACGGATGACCCCCCTGCCGCGGGACGCTTCGGCGCGGCCGGCCTCGAACTGGGGTTTGACCAGGATCACCACCGGGGCCTCGGGCGCGGCGACTTCGCCCACCAGCACGGGCACGGCCCTGACCACCGAAATGAAGGACAGGTCGGCCGTCACCAGGTCGAACGGAACGCCACCAACCGACGCCAGGGTCACGTCCCGGATATCGAGTTGCTCGCGGCTGATGACCCGTGGATCGGCCCGCAGCCGTTCGTGGAGCTGTCCGCGTCCCACGTCGACGGCGACCACCGAGGACGCGCCGGCCTGCAGGAGGCAGTCGGTGAACCCGCCGGTCGACGCACCTGCGTCGAGGGCCCGTCGTCCGCGGACCTCGATCCCGAACCGGGTCAGCGCGGCAAGGAGCTTCTCCCCTCCCCTGCCCACGAACGGCGGCGGGCCCCCGACGAGCTCGATCGGCTCCGCCGCGGCCACCAGGCGAGCCGGCTTGTCGGCCACCGTCCCACTGACCAGGACGAATCCCTCGGCGATCAGGGACGCCGCCTGCTGCCGGGAGCCGACCAGACCCCGGTCGACGAGGGCCCGATCGAGGCGGACCCGGGGTGAGCGGCTCAGCCCGCCGCCCCGCCACCCGGGGTGCTCGGCCCGGCTGCCGCCGCCTTCTTGGCGGGCGCCTTCTTGGTGGTCGTCTTCTTGGCCGCCGCAGATTTGCCGGCAGCCTTCTTGGCCGGCGCCTTCTTGGCGGGCGCCTTCTTCGCTGCTGTCTTCTTGGCCGTTCTCGAAGTGGCCGCCTTGCCGGCATCCGCCGAGCGGCCGATGAGGTCGGCTACCTGGGCGGCGAAATCCTCGAGGTTGGTGATCCCCACACTCTCCAGTTGACGGGCCACTTCGTGCCGAACCTGGGAGACGAACGCCTCACGACCCCTCCGACTCCGTTCGAGCAGCTCGTCGACCTTCGCTTTGGCGTCCCCCGTTTGGAATTCGCCGTTCTGGACCAGTTCTGCCACCAGCTCTTCGGCCTTGGACCGGGTCAGGGTGGTGAAGGCGATACCGGCGTCGAGATACCTCTGGAGATCGTCCCTCTTGACCATCGTGCCACCCTACCTGGCACACCCGGGGGATTCATGATCGAACATGAGGGCGGGAACCGCGACGGCGTGCCACGCAATCGGCCACGAGCGACACGAAGTCGGGATAGCGGGCGGCGACGGGCTGGTCGAAGCCACCGGCGGCGGGCGGGGTGACCCCGGAGTCCACCAGCCCGAACGGCAGGTGCATCCGCTGGGCCAGTGCACCGTCGGTGCGGGGTTGGTCACCGATCATGACCACCCCGGGGTCGCCGTCGTCGAACCCGAACCTGTCCTTCATCAATGACGCCATCGGGGCGTGGGGTTTGCCGGCGATCTCGGGGACGACCCCCGAGGCGGTGGCGACGGCGGCGAGGAGTGCACCGGATCCCGGCATGAGCCCGTTCGGGGTCGGATGGGTCGGGTCCTCGTTGGTGCCGATCAGGCGGCCCGAGGTGCGGGCGGCCGTCGCCGTGGCGGCCAGGCTGTCGAAGTCGAACACGTGGCTCCACCCGACCACGGCGGCATCGACGGTGACGCAACCGCCGCCGGTGACCGTGCGGACCCCCCGCGCTTCCAGCGCCTCGGTCACGCCACCCTCGGCCAGGAGACGCACCGACTGGCCCGGGTCCAGCATCGAGGCCACCGCTGCGGCCGACGTGGCCAGATCGCCGGCCGAGGCCGCCACCCCGATGCGGTCCAGCCGGGCCAGCAACTCGTCGGTGGTGGGCGCCGAATTGTTGGTGGCGAAGGCCAGCCGGATGCCACAGGAACGAAGATGGGCGACGGCCTCGGCCACGGCGCCGATGGGCTCGCCCGTCAACCATATGACGCCGTCGAGGTCAACGATCCACAGGCTGGCGGCGGCGAAGACGTCGAGGGCCGACGATTCGCCGGGCGCGGTTCGGCTCACTCCGGTGCGGGGTCGGTGGGGGCGGGATCCCCCGCGCTCACCTTTGTGCCCTTCCAGGTCCTCCGGGTGGAGGCGGCGAGCTGGTCGGCCGACTCGAGGACGCGGGTGATCAGTCCGGACAACTGGCTCTCCGACTCGCCGGAGGGGTGCGTCTCCGTCCCCTCGGCACCGAGCCCGTCGTCCGGGGGGGTCGCCATCTCGCCGGAGGGCTGCAGGGGTCGGGCACTGAGGTCGGCGATCCTCTCACCGGTCAGCTTGGTGGCGCGCTCCCAATAGGAGCGGAACATCCCGATGTCGAAGGCACCGTCGCGCACCCTGGCCTGGTCGAGGAGCCGGGCCGGCGGGTCCTTCAGGTCGCGCACGAGATGCATGGCGGCCAGCGCCTTCAGGGCATACCAGGTGGGGTCGATCTCCCACCAGGCGAATCCCTGTCGCGAAGAGGCGGGGAGGTGGTGGTGGTTGTTGTGCCATCCCTCGCCACCGGTGATGACGGCGATCAGGAAGGAATTGCGACTGGTGTCCGGTGTGGCGTAGCGCCGACGGCCGAGGAGGTGGGCCGCCGAGTTGACCAGGAACGTGCCGTGCCACAGGAGCACCGTGGAGAGGAAGAAGCCGATGAACAGACCGCCCCATCCCCCGACGAGGAAGCAGGCGATGCCGAGCAGCCACGGACCGACCCAGGAGAAGCGCTCGAGGAGTCGGAGCTCGGGGTAGGCGGCGAAGTCCTTGACGGCCGTGAGGTTGGTCGCCTTGTACTTGGTGGACAGGATCCAGCCGACGTGGCTCCACCAGAATCCCTCCCGCGGCGAGTGCACGTCTCCGTCGATATCGGTGAATCGGTGGTGGACCCGGTGATGGCCGGCCCACCACAACGGGCCTTTTTGCAGCGCGGTGGTGCCACCGAAGGCCATGACGAACTGGGCCACCCTCCCCATCCGGTAGCTCCGGTGGGAGAAGTACCGGTGGTAGCCGGCGGTAATGAAGAACATCCGCGTCACGTAGAGCACGCCACACAGCACCCAGTCCTGCCACGTCACGGTCACGAAGAGGGCGCCGAGGGGCGCGAGATGGACGGCGAAGAAGGGGATCGCCGACACCCATTCGGTCCGATCGGCGGACCGGTCCACGGTGTCCGAGTCGGAGGTGCCGTCGGGCACGGTGGCGAAGGCGTTCATTGGACGGGGTCGCGGCCAAGAGGCGATGACGACTGAAGGCTACCCGACCGGCCGGGGTCTCGGGACCGTCTTCCGCCGGCCGAGCCACCCCGTGCGTCGGCTCGGCCGCGGACCGGGCTCACTTGGGGACGTACAGATCGCCGTCGGAGCCCTTGACCACGTTGATCGACGTGAGCCCCCGTGTGGCGGGCCCTCTGATCACCTGGCCGGTTTGGGCGTTGAATTCCGAACCGTGGCAGGGACAGGCGATGATCCTGGCCGAGGAGGCATAGCCGACCGTGCATCCCGCATGCGGGCAGATGGCGTCGAAGGCGACGAAGTCGCCGGCCGTCTGCTGGATGACCAGGGCGGGATCGCCGGTCGCCGGATCGGTGAATGCGGCCGCACCCCCGACGGGCACGGATGAGGCCGGACCGACGGCGGTCCCCGAGGGTTGGGTACCCGCTGCTCGGGTCGTCGACGCCCCAGGCGGGTTGGACGTGGTGGGGCTGCCGCCCGGGAGCGCCGGCTCCCCGCCGGCCGACGCCGTCGTGGCGTTCCCCGCCCTGCCCAGCACGGCGACTACGCCGCTCAGCATCAGGACCACGGTGGCCGTGACGCCGGTGAGAAACCCCTTGGACAAGACGGCCCGGCGCGGCAGCCCGTCGGGATCGAGCGGTGCCTCCTCCAGTGGCGGACGGTTGGCGACCCAGGTGTCGAGAGCGGGCCCCCCGGCCGCCCCGGCGAGCACCACGGGGGTCCAGGCGAAGAAGAACACGATGTCCGAACCGGTGAAGTAGGGCGATGCATGAAAGCTCACCGTCAAAAAGAGCCCGAAGGACAAGAACATCCCGGCGACGGCGGCGATGCGCATCCAGAGCCCGACCAGGATGCCCAGGCCGATGGCCACCTCCCCGATGGCGATCACGAGACCCACCGCCGGGGCGATGGAGACCAGATGGGAGATCAGGCCGTGGACAGGGCTCGAGCGGGACGAGCCGACCAACTGGGCGTGGATCGAGGAGGGGCTGCTGCTCCTGAAGAATGCCGGGTTGGCCAGCTTCTGCAGCCCGGCGAAGAGGAACGTGACGCCGAGGAACAGCCGCAGGGGCATGAGCACCCATCCGGTGGCGAACGTGCCGTCGGGCTGTCGGGGTGACCACATCGACGGGGGGTCCGATGCGGCACCGGGGTCCGAGGAACCGGGCTGCCGTGCGCGGCGGACGTGTTCCGTAGGCGGGGCGGTCACCGGTTCGATCCCATGCCCCGCCAACGATACAAGCTCGGTTACAGCACCCGTCTTCGCCCTACGGGTCAAATGGATGGTGCCGCGGGCTGTCGGCGCCCCGGTGGGCGGTTGGTGCCCCTTCGGGGGGCGGGCATAGCATGGCCGACATGGAGCAAGTGGCTGTGGTTCCGCCCGGGTCGACGGCCCCGGGCCGCTCGAAGGCCGACGAAGCGATGCGCCATCTCCTCAGGGTCCCCGAGGACAGGCCCCCCATCGACGAGTCCGAGACCCATCGGATCTTCAGTGCCTCGATCTTCCTGTCCGCACTTCGTTGCCTGTTGAGCTACATCGTGCTGCCCATCGTGTTGCCGGCCATCGGGCTCGCCCGCGGGGTCGGGCCGATCATCGGGATCCCCATCGGGATCCTCGCCCTCACGTTCGATTATCTGGGCATCCGCAGGTTCTGGTTGGCCGACCACCGCCAGCGCTGGGCGTTCACCGCCCTCTATGCCGTCGTAGGGACCATGGTCCTGATCCTGCTGGTCGTCGACATCGTCGACCTCGTCGGCTGAGAAGCACCGCGCCCGGGTCGCACCGTCGGTCGATCCACGGTCATTACGCAGGATCGGCCGACACGGCCGACGCGGCCTGGTCGGGAACCAAGCGGCTCGCCTACGGTGTGACGATGGCGAAGTTCTGATCGGGGGCGTCCAACACGGCGAGCAGCCTGGCGACCACTCCGAGGTCGCCCCGGTGCTCGAGCCCCTCGAACCCACGCCCCGTGACCATGTCGATCATCAGGGGAACGGTGAGGGTCAGTTCCAGGTCGGCTCCTCCCGGGGCGACGTCGGCCCTGTGGATCAGCACCCCGTTGCGAAGACTTGTCCGGTGGACCTGCCCGAGGTCGGTGAAGCTCCAGTCGATGGTCAGCTCCTCGTCCCAGGCCCGAGGGCCGTTGACCCGGATGGCGATGGCGTCGAAGAGCTGATCGAGCGAGAGGGCACGCAGCATCTGCGGTGAGGCGGTGACCGGGGGGGACGTGACGATGCCGTTGCGCAGCTCGTGGGCGCCCATCAGGAAGAAGTTGCGCCACGTGCCGTTCTCCGAGCCGTAGGCGAGCTGGTCGTAGACGCCGGCCAGCCGATCCTTGGCGTGGGCGTTGTCGGGATCGGCGAACACGACGCGATCGAGCAGCTCGGCGGCGAACCGCAGGTCCCCGCGCCGTCGGTACTCCTCGGCCTTGGCCATGACCTCGTCGGCCCCACCCATGCATTCGACGTAGCGGAGGGCGCTCTCGACCGGTGGATGGCGCCAGAGGTTGGCCGGGTTGCCGTCGAACCAACCGAGGTACCGCTGGTACACCGCCTTCACGTTGTGACTCACCGAGCCGTAGTAGCCGTGGGTGTGCCACGCCCGGTCGAGTGCCGGTGGCATCTCGAGTACCTCGGCCGCCTCGATGCCGGTGTAGCCCGCGTTGATGAGTCGGAGGGTCTGGTCGTGGAGGTAGGCGTAGAGGTCGCGTTGGAGGGACAGGTAGTCGACGATGCGCGGATGGTCCCAGGTCGGCCAGTGATGGGACGCGAAGGCCACATCGCACTGGTCGGCGAATAAGGTGATGGCCTCGTCGAGATAGGCAGCCCACACCCGGGCGTCACGGACCACAGCGCCGCGCAAGGTGACCAGGTTGTGCAGGTTGCGGGTCGCGTTCTCGGCCAGGCACAGCGCCCGGTGATCGGGGAAGAGGAAGTTCATCTCCGCGGGGCATTCGGTCCCGGGGGTGAGCTGGAACTGTATCCGTACCCCGTCGATCGTCTCCTCCTGGCCGGTGTGGGTGATGGTCACCGTCGGCGGGATGAGACCGATGGAACCGGTCGAGGTCGTCATCCCGAGCCCGCACCCGATCTGGCCGGCCGGGCCCTTGTCCAGCGCCGAGCCGTACATGTAGAGGGCGCGACGGCTCATGGCCACACCGACGTAGACGTTCTCCGACACAGCCGACTCCATGAACCCATCAGGGGCGAGGATGGGCACCTCGTGGGTGACGACTCCGTGGACGCCACCGAAGTGGTCGACGTGGGCGTGCGTGTAGATGACGGCTGTGACCGGTCGCTCACCCCGGTGGGCGCGGTACAACGACAGCGCCGCCGCCGCCGTCTCCGCCGAGATCAAAGGGTCGATGACGATGACACCGGACCGGCCCTCCACCAGGGTCATGTTGGAGAGATCCAGACCTCGAACCTGGTAGATGGACTCGGTCACTCGGTAGAGTCCCTGGCGGGACACCAGCTGGCCCTGCCTCCACAGACTGGGGTGCGCCGTCGGTGGGCACGGCTCCCCCAAGAAGGCGTAGGCGTCGTTGTCCCAGACCACCCGTCCGCCCTCGGCGGTCACGACCGCCGGCTCCAGCGAGGCTATCCAACCACGGTCGGCATCATCGAAGTCGGTCGGTTCTTCTGTAGTGGCGGAGGGCATGGCTGCATCATCCCAGACGGCCCGAGGCTCTTGCCCGGTGGGTCGCCCACCAGCGTCCTGGGTCCGGGCCCAGCGGGGCCCCTCCTGTCCTCCACCGGCTCGGGCCGTAGAGTGCGTCCGACGGAACCGCAGGGTGGTTTCCATGAAGGAGAGCGATGCTGACCGACGGACTCAACCATGTGGCGCTGCTCACCAATGACGCCAAGCGGCTCCATGCGTTCTACGAGGAGGTCTTCGAGGCGGAGGTGGTGCGCGACGCGCCCGAGATCGAGGGCCAGGGCGCGGTACGCCTGTCCATCGTCATGATCGGGCCCCACACCGAGCTCAACGTGTTCCAGATCGAGGGGAACACCGAGGCCGATCGCCAGGTCCCCATGTTCGGGCGCGGGCGCCTCGACCACTTCGCTCTCCAGGCCGCTTCCCTCGACGCCTTCGAGACCATCCGGGACAGGCTGATGGCCCGGGGTGCCGCCGACTCGTTCGTCACCGACTTCGGACCGATTCTCAGCCTCTTCTTCCGTGACCCTGATGGCTTGGAGGGGGAGGTGTGTGTGGCCAACCCCGATGCCGTGCCCGGTGAAGGTCATCCGCCGGGCACCCCGGCGCGCCGGTATGTACCCGAGGCCGACTGACCGATCCCGGTCCCCGACCGGAGACGCCGTCACACCCCTAGGCTGTGCTGTTGACGTGGTTGTCCCCGATCGTGCCGGCCGACGCCCCGACGGGGCCCTGACATCCGGAGAGGGCGCGTCCCGCGGAATGGCGGCCGGGCTTCCCACGCGCGGGCCGGTCCGGGCCGCCGGTCTCGAAGCAGTGGGGCCCCGGTCGATCCTGGAACGGCTCCACCCGGCCGTGGCCAGCTGGTTCATCCGACGCTTCCCCGCGGGGCCCACCGAGCCCCAGCGTCGAGCATGGCCGAGCATCATGACCGGGGAGAACGTGCTGGTGGCCTCGCCTACCGGCACGGGCAAGACGCTGACCGGGTTCCTCATGGCGATTGACGCCGCTTACCGGGCCCACGACGACGGTCTGGCCCGCGTGTTGCCCGGCCCGGGTGTCGTCTATGTTTCGCCGCTCAGGGCCCTGGCCACCGACGTCCACGAGAACCTGCAGCTCCCCCTGGCCGGCATCGCCGACGAGGCCCGCCGCCTCGGGCTCGGCGCACCGGAGCTGGCCGTGGCCGTGCGGACCGGCGACACGCCGGCGGCGGAGCGGGCGGCCATGCGGCGATCCCCCCCGGACCTCTTGGTCACGACGCCCGAGTCCTTGTACCTGCTGCTCACCGCGGCGTCGTCCCGGGCCATGTTGGGTGGGGTGCACACGGTGATCGTCGACGAAGTGCACACGCTGGCCCGTGACAAGCGGGGTTCCCACCTCGCCCTGTCGCTCGAACGGCTCGACCATATGGTGGCCAGCGCCGGAGGCCGGCTCCAGCGCATCGGGCTGTCGGCGACGCAGCGACCGCTCGACGTGGTGGCCAGGCTCCTGTCGGGCGTGGACCCCGCACGTCCACCGACCACGGTCGTCGACTGCGGCCACCGACGCGACCTCGACGTGGCCATCGAGCTCCCCCAGTCCGAACTGGAATCGGTGACCAGCGCGTCCCAGCTCTCGGATGTGCTCGACCGGATCGCCGCCCATGTCCTCGAGCACAGGACGACGCTCGTGTTCGTGAACACCCGCAAGATGGCCGAGCGAGTTGCCCATCAACTGGCCCAACGACTCGGCGCCCCCGAACCTGACGAGACCGGTGCGGGCTCCTCTGCCGGCGCGGACGGGGTCAGGGTCGGTGACCCTGTCGATGCCGCGCTCCAGGTGGCGGCCCACCACGGCAGTCTTTCGCCGGCCCGTCGCAGGATCGTCGAGCAGAGGCTCCGGGCCGGCGACCTCCGCGCCCTGGTCGCCACCTCCTCGCTCGAGTTGGGCATCGATGTCGGCCCGGTGGAGCTGGTGTGCCAGATCGGCTCGCCTCGCGCCATCGGCACCTTCCTCCAGAGGGTGGGAAGGGCCAATCATCAGCTCGAGGGGACGCCGACGGGACGCCTGTACCCCCTCACCCGCGACGAACTGATCGAGTGCACGGCACTGCTGGCCGGGGTGCGGGCCGGCCACCTCGACGTCCTCGAGCCGCCAGTCGCCCCCCTCGACGTCCTCGCCCAGCAGCTGGTGGCCGAGGTGGCCGCCGCCGAGGAGTGGGACGTCGACTCCCTCTACGTGCTGATGACCCGGGCCGCCCCCTATGCCGGACTGCGCCGCGAGGCCTTCGACGAGGTGGTCGATCTCGTCTCGTGGGGGATCCGCACCGGCCGGGGCCGGCGCGGGGCTCATCTCCACCACGACGGGGTCAACGGCCGGCTCCGTGCCCGCCGCGGTGCGCGGCTGGCCGCACTCACCAGCGGCGGCGCCATTCCGGAGACCGGCGACTACCGCGTCGTCCTCGACCCGGACGGGGTCACCGTCGGCTCGGTCCACGAGGACTTCGCCGTCGAGGCCACCGGTGGTGACATCTTCTTGCTAGGCACCCATTCGTGGCGGGTGGTCAAGGTGGAGACCGGCACGGTGCGCGTCCACGACGCCGGAGATCTGGCCCCGACCATCCCCTTCTGGCTGGGTGAGGCACCGGCGCGTACCGCCGAGCTCTCCGAGGAGGTGGGGACCCTGCGTGGTGCACTCGAACCGCTGCTCGCCGCTGGCGACGGCGCGGGCGCCAGACTCGAGGTCCGCCGACGGGCGGGCGTCTCGGACGAGGTCGCCGAGCAGGTGGTGGCCTACCTCGGTGCGGGCCTGGCCGCCTTGGGCAAGCTCCCCACCCGGGATCGCCTCGTCATCGAACGGGTCTTCGACGAGAGCGAGGGCACCCAGCTCATCGTCCACGCCCCCTACGGCGGTCGGGTCAATCGGGCCCTCGGACTGGCGCTGCGCAAGCGCTTCTGCGTCTCGTTCGACTTCGAGCTCCAGGCGGCGGCGGACGACGACACGGTGGTGCTTTCCCTCGGGCCACAGCACAGTTTCCCCCTGCCGCAGGTGCCGAAGATGCTGACCAGTCACACGGCGATCGACGTGCTCACCCAGGCCCTGCTCCCCCACCCGATGCTGGCCGCCCGGTGGCGCTGGAACCTCAACCGGGCGCTGGTGGTCCCCCGGTCGCGCGGTGGTCAGCGCCGCCCGATCCATCTCCAGCGGATGGAAGCCGAGGACCTCCTCGCCGCTGCCTGGCCGTCCTTGGCCGCCTGCCAGGAGAACGCGCCGCCCGGTCCGGTCCCCGTGCCCGACCATGTGCTGGTGCGCCAGACGGTGGCCGACTGCCTGACCGAGCCCCTCGACGCTGACGGCCTCGTCGGTCTGCTCGAGGGTCTGGAGTCGGGTCGTGTCGGTGTCCACTTCGTGGAGTCGGCCGAGCCCTCCCCCCTCTCGCACGGGATCCTCACCGGACGCCCGTTCACGTTCCTCGACGGTGCCCCCTTGGAGGAGCGGCGCACGCGTGCGGTCGCCGTCCCCCGGGGCCTCGGGCCGCTCGATCCGTCTGGGCTGCCCGCGGGTCTCCCCGTCGCCGCCTCCGAGCTCGGGCCGCTCGATCCCGGGTCGGTGGCCGAGGTGCTCGACCAGCTGAGGCCCCGGCCCCGTGACGCCGACGAACTCCACGACCTGCTCCTCTCGTTGGTGCTGTGCCGACCGGTGCCGGCGTGGGGGCGCTGGTTCGAGGAACTGAGGGCCGACGGCCGGGCCCGCTCGGTCGACGGGGCGTGGGCACCGACCGAGCGGGTGGATGTGGCCGAGCTGATCGACCGCTCGATGTCGGATCCGATGACCGATGCCGATGGGGCCCTGGCCGAGTGCATCGGTGGCCATCTCGACGTGGCTGGGCCGGTGTCGGTGGCCGAGCTGGTGCGCGACTCGCCACTCCCCTCGGGATCGGTCCTCGGCGCCCCGGTGACCGAGGCCCGGGCTCGGACCGCTCTCGGCCGCCTGGAGGGGGCGGGTTCGGCCATCCAGCTCCCCGACGGGCGCTGGTGCGCCCGTCACGTCCTGGTCCGGATGCACGCCGCCAGCCGCAACCGCAGACGTCGCTTCGTGGAGCCGGTCAGCATCGCCGACTTCGTCCGGTTCCTGGCCTGTTGGCAGCATGTGGCCGCGGGGACCCAGGCCGAGGGCCGTTCCGGGCTGCTGAGCGTGATCGACCAGCTCCAAGGCTTGGAGGTGGCGGCCGGCGAGTGGGAGCGTCACGTGCTGCCCGCTCGTGTCGCCGGGTACGACCCGCGTTGGCTCGACGAGCTGTGCCTGGCCGGTGAGGTGGCCTGGGCCCGGCTGACGCCCCGCCCCGAACCCGAGGTGCCGGGCGGTGCCGGCCCGGGTCCGGACCGGGGGCCGACGACCAGACGGGGGTCCTCGACCCCGTCGCCGGCGACGCCGTTGGCCATCACCACTCGCCAGGACCTGTCGTGGCTGCTGGCGGCCGTGCGCACCGGACCCGGCGACGGCGACGGGCGGGCCGAACGATCCGTCAGTGAGCCGGCGACCGGCGCGTCGGCCGACATCCTGGGCGTGCTCCGGTCCGAGGGGGCGTGCTTCCGGTCGGAGCTGGCCGCGCCGTCGGGGCGGTTGCCCTCCGAGGTCGACGAGGGGCTCTGGGACCTCGTGGCCCGCGGCATCGTGACCGCCGACGCCTTTTCGGCCGTGCGGTCGCTGTTGTCGTCCCGGGGGCGCCGGCCGTCGGGCCTCCGCCGGGTGTCGGCCCGGCGTTCCCCTCTCGGCCCGAGGAGGGCCCTGGCCGGATCGGGCATCGGAGAGGGCCGATGGTCACTCGTGCCCGAACCCGCTCAGGTCGGGGCCGGCTCCCCCACCGCACCACCGGTCGAGGAGCTCGCCGAAGCCGTGGCCTGGCAGATGCTCGTCCGTTGGGGGGTGGTGGCCTGGGAGCTGTGGTCCCGAGAGTCGTTCCGGATCCCGTGGCGCGAGGTGGTCCGCGCCCTTCGGCGACTCGAGGCCCGTGGCCAGGTGTCGGGCGGCCGCTTCGTGGCCGGCATGTCCGGTGAGCAGTATGCGCTGCCCGAGGCGGTCTCCCTCCTGGCCGAAGTGCGCAAGAGCGCCGACCGGGGGGCCGATGTCACGGTGGCCGGCACCGATCCCCTCAACCTCACTGGCGCGTTGACCGGCGGTGTCCGGACGCCAGCGATCCGCTACCGGAGCGTCCACTATCTCGGCGGCGTCCCCGTCGAACCGGTCGCGTCGACCGGCTGACGGTCACGCCCCGACCCAGCGTCGCTCCACCGGAGTCAGGCGACGGCGGTCCGTCCCCGTCGACCGAAGGGCGATGCGAAGAGGCTCCCGACTCCCCCGGCGGTCGGCGCACTCCCCTCCCGTGATCCGCTCATCCGGAGGTTGGAGGCTGACGCCAGTCAGGGGTGAGGTGGTGATCGAGCGCGAGCTTGAGGGCTCTCACCGTCTGCCCGTTGGCCACGAGGCCGGCCGCCTCGGATGCACCGGCGAGCCAGGCGATCGCCGCGGCCGGGGCCGAGGGCGGGGCCCCACGGTAACGGCCGGTGAGCCCGAGGGCTTCCGCGTTGACCACCTGGCGCTCCGTCTCCACGTAGCCGGGGTCGACGTTGTAGGCGCGGATCCCCCGGTCACCGAGCTCGATGGCCAGAAGGGGGGCCAACCGGTGGGCGGCCGCTTTGGAGGCGGCATAGGCCACGCCCCAGCCGCCCTCGCCGACCGGCCCGGGTGGGTCGGCGGTGGCCGTGTGGGACGTCACGTTCACGATGGTGCCGCCACCGTCTCGAAGCATGGTGGGCAGGACGGCCTTGATCATCAGGAACGGGGCGACGGCGTTGGCGTCCAACTTGGCCTGCAGCTGCTCGGTGGTCAGGTCGAGGAAGGCCACCATGCTTCCCGGCCCGGTGTCAACGGCATTGTTGACCAGGAGATCGAGGCCACCCCAGGAGTCGACCACCGTGGCGACGGCATCCTCCAACGCGCGGTGATCGTGGAGATCGGCCGCCAGCTCGATGGCCTCCGCGCCGGATCCCCTGAGCACGGCCGCCGTCTCCTCCAGGCTGCCCGGAAGGGGGCGGCCCCCACCGGTGTCGGAGTCGTCGCGCCCCTCGCCGGCGTGGCGGGTGCGACCGAGGATCGCAACGTCCCACCCCGAATCGCCGAGGGCGACCGCTGTGGCCTTGCCGATGCCCCGGGTCGCACCGGTCACCAGGGCCCGCCTTCCCGGGCGCTCGGTCGTCATTACCGGCTGTCTAGCAGACGCCACGGGCCCCGGCGGGCTAAGATAAGCAGGTCATGGAGAGGCAGGGGTGCGTGGCCACGGCGCGACATGTGGCGGACTCGGTGGCTGAGCGCTGGGCGGACGACGTGGACGATCGGGCTCGGTTCCCGGCGGAGACGTTCGCCGAGCTCCGGGGCTCCGGGCTGCTCGGGGCCCTGGTCCCCCCGGCCTGGGGTGGCCCGGGCGTCTCCATGCTGGAGCTGTCCGAGGCGGTGTCGGTGCTCTCCGAATCCTGCGCCTCCAGCGGGCTCATCCTGGCCATGCACCACATCCAGGTGGCGACCATCCTGCGCCACGCCTCGACCGCAGCCCAGGACGAGCTGCTCCCGAGGATCGCTGCCGGTGAGCTCCTCCTGGCCAATGCCAACAGCGAGGTCGGACTCTACGGGGACCGTCGGAACAGCATCTGCGCCCTGAGCCCCACTGTGGACGGATTCCGCATCGACAAGCAGGCGTCGACCGTCTCCTACGGGGAGTACGCCGACGGCGTCCTGGCCACGGCCCGCCGGGACCCCGACAGCGCCAGTCAGGACCAGGTCATGGCCATCTGCCTCCCGCCGTCACTCAAGTTGGATCCCACCGGCGACTGGGACACACTGGGTCTCCGGGGGACCTGCAGTCGACCCTGCCATCTGGTGGCCGACGTACCCGAGGAGATGGTCATCGAGGACTACGCCAGCGTGTTCGTGCGGACGTCCCTGCCGGTGAGCGGTGTCCTGCTCAGCTCCGTATGGTGGGGCATCGCCGAAGCTGCGGCGCGCAAGGCGCACGCCGCGGTCCGGGCGTCGGGCAAGTCCGCCCGCGGCGCCGCACCGACCGGAGCACCGCCGACCTCGGCTCTCCGCCTGGCCGAGCTGGGCGTGCAGCTCCACCAGATGCGGGAGGTGCTGGCCGGCGGGGCTCGCACCTACGAGTCCCTGAAGGACACCCCCGAGGTCGAGACGTTCCAGTTCACCAGCCGGATGGACAATCTGAAGGTGTCCTCGTCGACCCTGGTGCGATCCATCGTCCAGGCGGCGATGGCCATCTGTGGCCTGGGTGGCTACAAGAACCACACCGCGCAGAGCATGGCCCGCCTCTACCGCGATGCCGCCGCGGCGCCCTTGATGGTGAACAACGACCGGGCACTCCAGGCGATGGCCCAGACGTTGCTGGTTCGCAAGGCCCTGTAGTGCGATCCCGGGTGGCGGTGCTGCACCACGCCCGATCTTTCTTCCCGCTGGAGTTGGCCCACCAGGTGGGGGACGCGGCCGAGCTGATCTGGGTGGTGGATTCGGGGACCGTCGACACCACGACCAACCGGCTGATCAGACGGCTCGGGCCCGTCGTGGACACCGCCGATCTCGACCCCGAGGCCACAGCTGCCGCCCTGGTCGATGCCGGCGCCGAGGGGGTGGTCACCTTCGTCGACGACCACCTGGAGGCCGCGGCGGACCTGGCCGCTCGGCTGGGGTTCCGCTACCACTCCCCCGCCGTGGCCCGAACCCTGGTGGACAAGCGGCTCCAGAGGTTGGCCTTCCACGAGGCCGGGGTTCCCGGGCCGGGGTTCTGGGCCATCCCGGCCGGGGCCACCGCCGAGGAGACCGCCGACATCGCCGCGCTCGTCGCCTACCCGGCCGTCTTGAAGCCGGCCGAGGGCAGCGGTAGTCGGGACATGTACTCGGTCGCCGGGCCCGATGAGCTGGTCGCCGCCGTCAGTGCCAACCCGGCGATGGGCTATCTGGTGGAGCAGTACCTCGAGGACTGGCCCGGTCGGGATCCGAGGTTTGCCGGCTACCTGTCCGTCGAGAGTGCGGTGAGTGACGGCCGGATCAGTCACGCCGCCCTGACCGGTCGCTTCCCCCTGGCCGAGCCCTTCAGGGAGACGGGGAACTTCATTCCCGCCCTCGTGCCGGACGGGCTCGAGGCCGACCTGCTCGAGTTGGCCAGCTCCGCCCTGAGGGCGCTCCAGATCAGGGACGCCATCACCCACACGGAGATCAAGCTGACCCCTGACGGGCCCAAGGTCATCGAGGTCAACGGACGGCTCGGCGGGAGGCCTCCGTTCGTCCTGCGCCGGGTCTCCGAGGTCAACCTGTTCGCCGCGGCGTGCCGGGTGGCCCTCGGCGTGCCTGTCTGTTTCGACCGCCTGGTGGAGACCAACGGGGTCGGCTACTGGCTCATGATCCAGCCGCCGATGGCGGCCATCGAGCTTGTCTCGGTGGACGGCCTCGCTCAGCTCTCGAGTATGGACGCGGTCGAGACCGTGAGCCTGGACCGGACGCCCGGGACAGCACTCGACTGGCGGGACGGCACGGACTCCCACATCGTCACCGTGCAGGGGCGGGTGGTGGACCATGACGAGCTGGACAGGACCATCTCGGCCATCCACCACGGCATCTCCATCTCCTACGACAGCTGATCCCGCCGGGGCTAACTCCCTATCGCCGAATTGACGGCGTTCGACGCCGATCGGACCGCGGCTGCTGCCGAGGTGAACGCCGCGCTGAACGACCCGATCGACTGGAAGGTGGCCGGACGCTGGGCCTCGCTGACCACCGTGGCCAGCTGCCCCACGTATTCGGTCAGCGACTGGGTCAGCTCGATGACCGAGCTCGGCCACTGGAGGTTGACGACCTGGCTCTGGAAGGTGACCGCCGCCGCGGTGAGGGGCTTCGTCGCTCTGGAGGCCTGGCTGGCCGTCGCACCCGACGGGAGTTTACCGAGGGCGTTCTCGGCCTTGGTCAGTGCCGAATCGAAGGTGGCGGCGTCAGCGGTGAAGTGCTGCGGCGACGAGGGACTCGTGGTGGGCGTCGTCGCCTGGACCCTGATTCCCGGGGTGCTTCCCTTCGTGTCGGCCCCCGGTGCCGAGGTGGTTCCCGTCTTGGCCTTCTTGGCGTGGGCGATCTTGCCGGCGGACGAGCCGTCGCTGGTCCCGGTGCCACCGGCCCCCTGGGCGGTGTCGGCCCCGGTTCCGCCGATGGTCGATGTGGTCCCACCACCGTCGCCCCCCGCAGCCCCTCCGACGGCGCTCGAGGCGTTCGTCGACTGACCACGGACCGTCGTGGAGGAGCTGGCCGCTCCGGACGAGCAGGCCGCCGTGGCCAGGGCGAGCGAGCCCAGCACGGTTACCAGCAGCGAGACGCGCCGGCCCATGCTGGCCACGGACCGTCGCTCGTCCTCATCCGTTCTCCTCATCGGAGAGGCCCCCACTCCCTCAGCTCCGGCCCCAGGGACAGACTCCGGACCGACGTCCCCGGCCCTCGCCGGCCGGCGAAGCAATCGTCGCTCTGTGTGCCTGGTCATCCCGAGACGCCATCCGGCGACGACGATGCTATCCGCCGATGTCGATCCCGTTCACGAAGGTCACGTTGGTGACCCCCTCGAGGCTGTTGATGACCACCGTGGCGGGGGTCCCGCTCGGCGTGCTGAGGAAATGGGTCGGCGGGACCGGTGACGACACGACGGTGTCGCCACCGGTCACCGTGACCTGGAAGAGTCCGATGTTGGCCACCGGGGTCGTGCTCTGGGTGACGGAGATCTGGATGGGGCTGAGGTTCGAGTTCAACACCGGCACATTGTCGATCGGAAGGGTGCACTGGCCGGGCTCCAGTCCGTACACCGGACCGCTCACCGTCGTCCCGTTGTGGACGTAGGAGTAGCTGACGTCGAAGGTGGTGTTCTCGAGGCCGGCGTCACTCGAGGTCTGGGCCATGCAGAGCTTCAGGGTGCCGTCGTTGATCTCGTTGTTGAACGTCACGATGTTCTCGCTGTCATAGGGAACGGTGACGAGCGCCGAATCCCCTGCCACCATGGCTCCCGAGGTCGAGGTGATGCTCGTCACTGACACGTGGGCCTGGGGCGTCTCTGCGACCGTGGTCGTCCCGGCGGGGAGCAGGAAGCCCTGTGAGCAGTAGCCGACCTCGACCGTCTGGGGCGACGGGACGCCACCGATGCTGAACTGGAACGGCTTGCCGATCTGGATCGAGGACGACGTCTTGCAGACTTCGACGTAACCGAAGGCTTCGTTGGTGAACGTGGCCTGTGTCACCGACCCGGCGCCCAGGTTGCCGACGTTGTTGGGCGCGGGCAGGTTGCCGACGTACAGACTGGCGGACGACGTGGAGCTCCCGGCGTCGAGGTTCGCCGGGCTGACGCTGGTGCCCACGGACTGGATGGTCGGGGGCAGCCCGGTCTCGGTGAACGTCACCTGGGACCCGAGTGGGAGGGCCACGGGGGTCGCCCCGTTGGCGAGGAATGCGCAGGTCGTCTCGCCGTAGTCCCCGGCCACCACCGAGACCGACGACGGGACCGCGATGGGAGCGCCGTCGAAGGTCGCCGATGCGGAGAAGGTGAACGTCTGGCCGGCCAGCACATTGTCCTCTGAGCGGTCCAGTGTCTTGCACACCTTCGCGTACCCGGTGAGTGTGACGTTGGTGAAGAAGACCGTCGTGGAGGCATTCGGAATGATCGAGACCACGGCACTTTGGGTGTCCAGGTCCGAACTCACGAGGCCGGCGGACGGTATGGCGGAAACGCTGGACAGTGCGTAGGGGAACGTATTCTGCTCCGTGATGGTCAGGTTTTCGGCTGGGACGTTGTAGAAGTCATTGCACTGGTTGGTCTGGACGCCCTGGGTCTTGCTGAAACCCGCACCGGTGATGGTGAAGTTGAACGAACCCTGGACGTGGGAGTCCCCGGGGGTCTTGCACAGCTCGAGGGTGCCGTTCCCGGGTGGATCCGTCGACGTGGAGGTGACGGTCAGCACGGTCAGGCCGGCATTGACGGTGACCGCGACGAAGGCCAGGGGCGCGTTGGTGCCGGCTATCGAGCCGGGTCCGCTGGTCTTGAAGGTGGAATTCACATTCTGGGAAATGACGCCGGGGGACGAACCTTGCTCGACGAGCACCTGCGAACCAGGGCTGAACGAGTAGGTCGGACCGCAACCACCGGGTGCGGCCCCGGCCGTGAGCGAGTAGGCCGTGTAGAAGGTTCCGGTCCAGTTCCCCTCGATGAACGGGAGCGATGTGTTGTCGAGGGTGTTGGTGCCGGCGACGTCGCACACCTGGATCTGGGCGGATCCCGAGCTGCCCACGGGTCCGGCCTTTGCGGCCTTGGCCAAGTTGCGGCGAGCCACGGCGGCCGACTTCACCGACGCCTGGCGCGCCGCAATGGACGCCTGACGCGCCTCGACGGACGCATGGCGCGCCGCGACGGCGGCCGCCCTCGCCGTTGCGTCTCGACCGGCTGCGCCGGCGACGCCGGTCGACAGAGCCGACAGGGCGATCCCGAGGGATGCCACGGCGGTCAGGGCCACGAGGCTGATCTTCGCGGAGGCGAAGACCTTCGGCTTGAGGGTACCCATTGAGATGTCCTTCCGCCGGAGCGTGCCCCTCCGCTCCCGCCATTGTGTAGACAATGCCAATCCGCTGAAGCATCCTTACCACGACCATGTGGTGGTGACAACCCTTCTTGCCAGTGAAGTTCGGCCTGCTTCACGGTGGGTGTCCGGGACAGCCCCCTCGGTGAGGTCGGAGTCGTCAACGGCCCTCGTCGGCCGCACGGTCCCGCCTGAGTCACGAGCACTGGCGCCGATCTCCCGTGCTCCGAGAATCGACCCGTCACAGCCGGACCCCAGGTCTCAGCGCATGCGGACGGTACCCGTCGTCCGAGCGGGCGTCCCGGATGTGATGTGATCCCGTCGCGCACGGTTCCCGTTCGGCTCGCCCCTCGTTCCACCGCGGACCTGTCGGGCCGAGGTGATCGCACCCGCGGGTTCGGGTCGGCGTCATGGTTGGAACAGACTGAGGTCGTCCCGTCCCCTCTAGGCGGGGTGCGTCAGGCGGTCCTCCCGTACTTGGCGTGCACCGACTGGCGGGTCACACCGAGCACATCGCCGACCTGCTGCCAGGACCACCCCTTCGCCCGGGCCGAGGCCACCTGGCTCGCTTCGACCCGCTCGGCGAGACGCCGCAGCGCGAGGGCGGCCCGGAGCCCAACCGCAGGGTCCTCAGAAGCGATGGCCGTACTGATCTCCTCGACGTCCATGCGTGTAAGCCTAGGTTGACAGCTCGGTGCTGTCAATCACAATTGACGCGTCAAGCGGCACGAACGCCGGCCGGGCCGTTGCGGGAACTCCCACCCGGAGATGGCTACGATCGGCGTGTGGTCCTGAGCGTCTTCTCAGTGGTGCTGCTGCTGCCGGTCGTGGCCGCGGTGCTCATGTGCCGGCGCCTCTATCTCCAGCACGAGGAGACGGTCCGCCTGGAGGAGGCGTCGGACGACCTCGCCCGACCGGGGTTCGAAGGCCCCGCCACCGCCGCCGGCTCGCGCCCGGCGCTGACCGAAGAGGAGGCGGCGAGGCGCCGGCGGGAGGACGAGATCATCGCTCAGATGGAGATGGACTTCCACGCCCATTAGCTGTCGCCTTCGCTGACCACGTGGAGCGACTTTGCGGGGTCGGCCGTAGCCTCGGGGGTAGGCCTTCGTGGCAGGGTGCGCCTTAGTGGTCGTGGCGCATGGACTGCTCGTGCATCATCGTTACCGTCCGAGCCATCCATTGGTGGAGGAGGTGGAGCTCGCTCTCGATGAGAGGCCAGTCGATGGTCGAGGATCCGTGAGCGAGAAGATCAAGTGACGATCCGAGGAGCGAATAGGACCGGGCTAGCCGGGAGAGTTCGGTCGTGATGTCCGGTGCCGGGCACGGGTGATCGGAGAGCCACGTCTCGACGTGACGGGACACGGCGAGCAATTGATCGGCGTCCGCCAGGATGGCCGACGAGCATTCGGTGTCACAGGTCCGCTGACAGCGGCTGAGCACCGCCATCAACGCCTCGAGGATTTGGCCGACCTCGGATTCCCACTGACGATAATCGTTCATACCGCGCCCCCTGCACCGACAATGTAACCGGGGTAGGCGGCCACACTGCGGAAGGACCCGTCCGATCTACTAGTTGGGTGCCCGCACGTTCACGCACCGTGGCCATGGCATCGCATTTCACGGCTCGACGGCGTGCAGGCCCCCCGGTCATGCTGGCGCCGGCGCCGGGGCGAGGCGACCAGGAAGCACCGCCTCACGGCGTGGCTGGCACCCGGTGGGTCACTCGTCGTCAGGCTCCAGGATCGAGACGTCCTCCTCGACGGGATGCAGTTTCCCGTCCTCGCCGGCGACCGACAGCGTCTCGTCGACGACCACGTCTCCGTCCGCGGTCACGACGGTGACGGTCTCGTCGGTGGCCACGATGTTGCCGTCGCTGTCGACAGCGACCACCAGGTCGTCATCGACGATGTTGCCCTCCTCGTCGACGCCCTGCGATTCGACCTCCACCAACTCCAGGTCCTTGTCGTCCTCGGCGTTGCCGTTGGTGCCACTCATGTCGTTCCTCCAAGCGGGTAGGCGGGTCCGACCCAGGTGGGAGCGACCCGCACGGCCATCATGACATGTCCGACGGAGCGGGGAGCCAGCGTCGGGACCACTCCTCTCTCCTCGGGCCCTGGGGGATCCCAGAGCCCTCAGGGCCCGGAGCCGGCCCTGCTGATGCGCACCGGCTCGCGGGTGATGAGTGAGCCTGGCGCCAGCTCTCTCAGCGTCGGGAGAAAGGACTCGATCCGTTCCGGCGAGTCGATGAACTCCACGACGAGCGGGAGTCCACTGGCCGAGTCCGGGAAACGATTGGTTCGCAGGTTTCCCGAGGAGCCGAAGCCCTCGATGCCGCGCCAGAGGGTGCCCCCGGCAATCCCCTCGGAGCGGGCCCGTTCCAGGATGACCTCGTGGAGTCCGTGGTGGCCGGCCCTGTCGTCCTCGGTCAGGAACACGACGACCCTCGTGCCCTCCTCCTCAGTCCGCATCGCCCACCCCCCGAACCATCCGATGGCCGCCGGCGAACTCCACGACGTCACCCTAGTTCCCCCGGTGCGCCCCCTGACCGCCCGGACCGGTCATGATCTGCAGTTGGAGTGCTCCTTATCGGTGCTCGCCAGCGGACCGTTGCTAGCATGGGGTGTGGCGATGGGGTTCGCCGGAACCGCCGAGAGGCTGATGACTCCTACCGTGAGCGGGTCCACCACCGGTGGGCCGTGTCGAAGGGAGTTCCAGGTGCCATCGTCGGGTGATCGACAACGGGGACTCCCCTTTGACTCCGATACCGATGTCGGGCCCGGTGCCTCCTCGCCCCCGCCCGCGGCACCCGGCGGTGCGCACCATCGACAGCTGGGCATCGTGTTCGCCATCGGGATCGGGGGTGCCGTCGGTGCGGTCGGCCGCTACGCGGTTTCGCTTGCCTTCCCCACCGCTGCCGGGGGCTTCCCCTGGAGTACGTTCCTCGTCAACGTGACCGGGAGCGCCGTCCTCGGACTCATCCTGGTGCTTTTGGTCGAGCGCTTTCCCCGGGGGGGGCTGACCCGACTGATCGTGGGCACCGGGATCATCGGGGCGTACACCACGTTCTCCACGTTCGAGGTCGACGCCCTGAACCTGATTCGTGGTGGCCATTCCGTGATGGCCGTCCTCTACATGGTGGCCAGCGTCTTTGCCGGTCTGGGCGCCTGCTGGGTCGGAATGGTCACGGTGCGGGGCCTGCTGCAGTTCGAACGACGCACTCGGGAGAGCGCATGATGCCGACGGACCCCCGGAGCGCGGTCACCAGCCACCAGGCGAAGCGGCTCACCATCATGGCGACGTCCCGAGACCATGCCCACCACCACTCCCTGATGGTCGAGCTCCTCCGGAAGGCTCGCCGGTCTGGCCTCTCGGGGGGAACGGTGCTACAGGCGCAGAAGGGGTTCGGGACCTCGGGGAAGCTGCACCAGCGGCACCTGTTCTCCGAGGATGCGCCGCTGGCCCTCGTGATCGTCGACGAGCCCGAACGCATCGAGGTGTACCTCGAGAGCGTGGGGGGGCTTCTCGAGGACGCCACCTTCGTCACCGCTGATGTCGACGTGATCGACGGCTGACCGACGGCTGCCCGGGTGATCTGACCGATGAGACTCCTGCTGTTCCTCGCCGTCGCCGGGGGTGGGTTCGTCGGCGCGCCCGCCCGCTACCTGGTGGACCGGGCCGTCAGCAATCGGATCGACTCGGACCTGCCCTGGGGCACGTTCACCATCAATATGACCGGGTCGCTGCTCCTCGGATTCCTCACCGGCCTGTCGTTGGGGCACCATCTGCCGGGAGTCCCGCGGGCGCTGCTGGCCACCGGCTTCTGTGGCGCCTACACGACGTTCTCGACCTTCACCTACGAATCGGTCAGATTGATCGAGGACGGCCAGATGATCGAGGCGGCCGGCAACATCGTGGCCAGCGTGGCGTTCGGTCTGGGTGCCGCCGCTGCCGGGCTCGCCATCGGTCTCGCCGTCTGACGGGCCCTCCTGGGGAGTTCAGTGGCGCCGGTTCAGTTGAGGCTGGAGTCCGGTCGCATCTGATGACGGTACTTCCGGCGCGAATGTGCACCCATCCGCCTCCTGACCAGCAGAGACACTCCGAGCGCCACTAGCATCAGACCGCTGTACAGGTAGGGCTTGACATCGACTCCGGTGAACGGAAGCTGCGACGACGCGGCCGTGGCAGGAGCCGTGTACGGGAGAGCCGCCGGCTGGCTGGTGGAAGGCGACGGGGTGATGGCGGCCGCATTCACCTGCGATGCTGCACCCGTCGTCGGCGTCGTCGACGGAGGGGCGGTCACCGGGGTCTGGGTGGTTCCGGCTGGGGGCGGGACGGTCTCGTTCGGGGAGTTGGGTTCGGACCAGGTGGTCGTCGTCGTGGACGGCATCGTTCCCCACGTCGACGAAGGTGGTCTGGATCCCCACGTGGTCGTCGTCGTGCACCCGCAGTGATCGATCTCGGTGCTACTCGACGCCGAACGCTGGGACGCGCCCCAGGCTGCGCTCCCGACCATTGCGCCCAGCGCCAGGAGCGCGACGACCACACCACCGGCCGCGAAAATCCGCTTCGTTGTTACCACTTTCGTGACCACCTTCCAACCACCGTTGTCTCGACCCGCCGAGAGCATCGCGGGTCGTCATCATCCAATGTTCTGGTACCGCATGGAAGTTACCCCGGTGGCCGGGGGGCTGAAAACCCCCAATTCGCCGCGCCCACCCGAAATTGCCGGCTCGGCAGAGACGAGCGAGCCCTGCCGGGACAGTCGCGCCCCTTGGTGACTCCGCAATCCGGGTCCGTGTGGAACCGGTGCCTCTTCCTACCAGCTGCCCACCTGCCGTAGGTGGATCCGCTTCCGTACCGGGACGAGCCCGCCGAGAACGGAGCTACCCGGCGCACGGCCGCCTCGGGCGGCAGGCGATGAGGCCCATTTCCCGGGTCGCTCCACCCCCGTCCACCGCTGTCCCAGGTAAGGGCCGACGGGCCGTCTGCTAGCTTCGAGGGCCGCGTGGCCACGGTGCGCAGGCAAGGTCGTGCGGTCCCGGGGCTGGACCGGGGCCCTGTTGGTGAGTGATCGGAAGGGGGCGCAATCATGGCGAAGACGCCGAATCTGTTCATCGTCGGGGCCCCGAAGTCGGGGACGACGGCGCTCACCAGCTATCTCGCCAGCCATCCGGACATCTACATGGCCAGCAAGGAGTCCCACTTCTTCGGGAGCGATCTCGCCTTCGACGGCATCCGTGCGCAGATCCCGCTGGACGCCTATCTGGCCGGTTTCGAAGGCGCGACCGAGGAGCGGTATCGGGCGGAGGCCTCCATCGGCTACCTCTACTCGAGCCGGGCGGCGAAGGAGATCCACGATTTCTCCCCCGACGCCCGCATCGTCGCCATCCTGCGGAATCCGGTCGACATGGTCCACTCGCTCCACAGCGAGGTGCTGTTCCAGGGGGACGAGGACATCGTCGACTTCGACGAGGCACTGGCTGCAGAGCCGGAGCGGGCTGAGGGCCGCCGGATCCCCCCGACCTGCCAGGCACTCTGGACGCTCCTCTATCGGAGGGTGGGTCACTACGCGGACCAGGTCGAGCGGTACTTCGACGAGTTCGGGCGCGAGCGGGTGCACATCATCGTGTTCGACGACTTCCGGGAGGATGCGCCCCTCAGCTACCGGAAGACGCTGGAGTTCCTCGAACTCGATCCGGACCACCAGCCCGACTTCCCGGTGGTCAACGCCAACAAGGTTGCACGCAGCCCGGCCGCGGTACGTCTGTTGCGGCAACCCCCAGCTGGTGTTCGCAGAATCGTCCGGCTGGTCGTGCCGAACCAGCACTTCCGTCGGAGACTGGGGCACCAGGTGCAGGCGCTCAATACCGCCGAGCGACCGAGGCCGCCGATGACCGAGGAGACCCGTCGATCACTCCAGCAGGATTTCGCCGAAGACGTCGCCCGGCTCGGGAAGCTCCTCGACCGAGACCTGTCAGGGTGGACGACGGGCTGAACGGGAACGGGCCCTCATCCGGCTTCCGAATGGGGAGCCGGAAGCAGTGGCCTGGGCACGCCGTCCACCCGATACGGCTAGTCGCCGGTCAGATGGGAGAAGTTCGGCCAGAGCCCGAGATCGATGGTGGGATACTGCTCGGCGAGCGTCACGACGTCCTGCTCGAGGAGCTCGGCGAGGAGCCGCTTGAAGGCCGGGTCGAGCGGTCGCTTCGTCTTCGTCTTGTTCACCGGCAGCTCGAGGCCGGCCGGCCGGAACGAGTCGTCGAGTCCGAGGAACCGATAGGTGGCAGCCAGCTGGGCGGCGGGCTGCCTCGTGCAGGCCTCGTACTGGAGCACGAGGACCCGCGACGGGCCGAACGTATCCACCCATGGGGCGAGGCGGGCGGCATAGAAGGAATGGGCCAGGCTCCGGTAACGCACGTTGCGTAGCTGTTGGCGGGACATCCGCCGCGAGATGTCCGACTGGTAGCGCTCGACCGGGTCCCGGAGGAGCACCAGGATCTTGACGTCGGGAGCGGCTCGGCGCAGCAGCGGTGGTATTTGGTACCAGAACAGGTAGGACGGGGTCCACTCGCCGGTGATCGACCCCGGTGGGCGCGGGAACCAAGACGCGTAGGCATCGAGATCGGCGTCGTCGCATCCGCCGGCCCGGTAGTGCTGGAAGAACGTCCGGCTGAAGTAGAACAGCTCCTTGCGGAGTGGTCCCTGCACATCCGGGTGGGCGATCAGCAGGTTGAACCACCAGGTCGTGCCGGCCTTGGACACGCCGGCCCCGACGAAGTCGGGTGGACCGGTGACCATTCCCTCGGGGCACGGCGGCGGCTGGGGTGGCCTGCCGTCAGTCCAGTCCGGGACGTGCCCCATCCTCCGCAGGACTTTGCCCTGAACGGAGGGCGGCATGGTGTTGAACAGCGAGCGAGCGGTGTCCTCCAGGGTCATCGGCCGACGGGGAGGGGGGCGGGAGCGATCCTGCCGACGAACATGAGGCGAGAATGTAGCACCGGCATGGGCGGACGCCGACAGTGGCTCCGGCCCTCAGGTCGCCCCGCTGCGGGTGGGTGCTGTCGTCCTCTTCAAGGAGCGGGCGGCGAACCTCAGGGTGAGGCCGGGGTCCCGCCGCCGCCGGCCGACGTGGCTCGCCACCACTTCGCCGGCCAGGAGGGCGGCGGAACCGAGTGTCGACGGGTGCCGGGCGGTTCGGCCGAGTACTCGGATACCGGCGTGCCGGTCGCGGGCGGTGAGTGCCGAGGTCAACTCGTGGTGGGCGATGCAGGCGGGCGTCATCGAGGAGCGGTGCTTGGCCAGGAATCGGTTTCGACCCTCGGCCAATGTGGCCGGGGTCCTGGTCACCCGGTGTCCCACGTGCTGGACGTAACAGTAGAGGGGGGTGGGGACGAGGGCGAGCGGTCCGAGCTCGCTACACCGGAGCCAGAGGTCCCAATCCTCGGCGATCACCAGGGCCGGGTCGAAGTGGAGTTCGGAGCCGACCGTCGCCCTGCGGGCGATCCCCGAAAGGATGGAGGGGACGTTGATCCACCGCATCAACTCGGGTCCCGTGCACGCCGGTGGCCGGAACGTCACCCGCCGGCCGGTGGCCTCGATCAACACCTCATGGAAGCCGTAGGCCACCGCCACACCGGGCCGTAGCTGGCCCACTGCCGCTGACGCTGCACCGGCGACCCAGGCGTCATCGTCATCGCAGAAAGCCAGCAGTTCTCCAGAGGCGGCGCGGATTCCGATGTTGCGGGCCTCGGAGGAGCCGACCGGCATCTCGTTGCGCACCACGACGATCCGCCGGTCGCCGGCGGTCAGCCGGTCGAGTGCGGCGGAGGTCTCCGGCCCGGATCCATCGTCGACCACCAGGACCTCGACGTTGCCGTAGTCCTGGTCGAGCACCGAACGCACCGCCGCCCCGAGCCGGTCAGGGCGGTTGTGCGTCGGGATGACCACACTCAGCAGCTCGCTCACCGGCCCAATTTCCTCCTCGACCCGCCAGCACCTGGCGGTCCACACGCCATGAGGCGCCTGTCATGGTCGGTGGGAGGCATCTTCAAGGTTCGGATGGTACCGGTGGCAGGAGGACCGCGGGTGCAACCGCGGCCAGGCGCTGCCCTACCTGGTGCTGCGACGCAGACGGAGCGACCCGAAGCCCTTCCACCCCGATGACGCACCGGAGGGCGAATCGAGAGCAGCAGCCCGTGGGTGGAAGTGGAGAAACTCCCATCGAGGTCGCCTGTCCAGGCCGGGTGCCCGTCGACCGTGGTCCACTTCGACAGGTCGGGTCCCAGTCGCCTCACCGGCGGGAGGTGGCCACTTCCGGTCGGGGTCGGCGGGAGGATCCCTCCCGGTGGGAGGAATCCTCGGCGCCTCGTCCGTCACGATCCCGAGTAGCGAGTAGGTTGTGGCGCCCATGAGTGGCGAGCCGGTGCGATGAGGACCGTCATCGGGGAGCTCCTCCCGCTCGCCATCGTGGTGACGGTGTCACCGATCAACATCATCGCGGCCATCCTCCTGCTGTTCAGCGAGCGGCCCCTCATCAACGCCACCAGCTATCTGGCCGGCTTCGTACTTGGTGTCGCCGGCGTCCTCGGGAGCATCACCGCCATCGCCGGGGCGATCGACCTCTCGTCGGGTTCGGACCGGTCGCGGGGAGCCTCGGCGCTACTCCTGGTCCTGGGCGGATCCCTGGTCGTCGTGGCCGTCCGGAAATTTCGCTCCCGGCCCAAACCGGACGAGGAGCCCGACACGCCCAAATGGATGGACGGCATCGCCGAATTCGCACCGGGCAGGGCCTTGGTGGTCGGCCTCGGTGTCGGCGGCTTCAACCCGAAGAACATCGTCGTCGGTGTGGCGGCGGCCGTGACGATTGCCTCAGCCGGTCTTCCGGCCGGCCAACAGATCGGCATTGTGGCCATCTACGTGATCATCGCCTCCTTGGGCGTTGCCGCGCCGATCCTGGCCGTGCTCGTACTCGGGGAGCGATCCCAGGTCGTCCTGGACAGCTGGAAGTCGTGGTTGGACCGCAACAACGCCGCGATGATGGCCGTGATCTACCTGCTCTTCGGGATGATCCTGGTCGGCAAGGGCATCGGCGGGATCTAGCATCGATCGTCCGATCGCGGCGCGCCGAGCCCCCGGTGGGAACGCCGGCCCCGGCAAGGTGCGTGCCTAGGCCAGTGCGATGCCGCTGTCGAGAACGTCCCGGTCCACGCGAGAGGGAGACGGGAGGAACTTGCGTCCCATCGCATCGAAGAAGGCGCGGTTCACGGCCGACCGCCACCGTGCCCCCCGCACCATTCGACGGGCCCACTCAGGGTCGCGTTCGAGAATGGCGACGACGTTGATGAGCCAGTCGGCACCGTGCCTCGGATCGGCCCGACGGTGCTCTTCATAGAAGTCGATGGCATCCCAGGGCGCTCCGACCCGCTCGAGGGCGGTCACAACCATTCGGGAGCGGGGGCCGGCTTGGAGCTCGATGATGCCGAGTGCGCCCACCATCTCGGGCTGCAGCCACCTGGCCATCGCCAAGAGGCCGGCCAGGGCCGACCGTTCGAGAGCCTCGAGCGGCTGTACGGTCGAAGGCACGGCCGTGATCGGCAATGTCCTCACGAGCTTGCGGTAGAGCTCCGTGTGGACGCGGTCGGCCCGTCCATTCCCCATCTCGTCCCAGTAGTTGCGTGCGAGCTCCAGCTTCGGCTCGCCGTCCAAGCCGAGCTGACAGATGGCGACCAAGTCGTCGAAGTCCGCGTCGGGCCCTCCTTCGTAGCAGAGGAACTCGACTACCTGACTGTACGTGGCCTCCTCGGCCACCCATCTGTAGATAGCGGGTACCTGGTCGACGCGGGCGATCGCCCTGAGCGCGTCCGAAGCGCGATCGAACCGCCCCATGTCGCCCGGGCCGTCGGTGGCGTCGAGGGAGTCCAGCCGGGCGATGAACCGCTCCTCCAGGCGCCAGGAGATATCGGCGATGGCGGGGTGGCGCAGGAGACGCAACGCAGGGCTATCCACGTCCGTCGATCCGAGTTGGACGCCGGCCAGGAAGAGAAGTGCCTCGGCGACATCCCGGTCATCGACAGGATCGGCTGAACGGAGGGCCTCCAACTCCGAGATGGCTCCGCTGAGCAGTCCAGCGGATAGTTCACTGCTGATCGAACGATCCGTCATCGGTTGTGCCCCCGCCTAGCCACGTCTGCCCTTGCCCCTCATGGTTCGTCTCGATCATTCTCCGAGTGGCGAGCACCTTACCCTCTCGGTGCTCGCTCGTCATTTTGGATATCCCTGGCCTCTAGAGCGCCCCGAGAATGGCCAAATCGAACCATATCTCGGCAGACGGTGACCCGCCCTCCCCCGCCCAGGTACCAGAGCGGCCCGTCGAGGCCGGCCACCGGTACCCCGCCCGGAACGAAAGCCCAGCAGCTATCCCTCGGGAGATCTCCTCCCGTTCCTCCTGAACTGCGACGTGACGAACTCCGTCGACGAACTCATTGTTCGCCAACCTGGCTGGTGTTGCGTTGACCAGTCGAGAATGAGCACCGAGACGGCGAGCATGTCCGGTAAAGTTCACCCCGTACCCCGAGCCCCGCCGATGAGCATCGTTGACGGCGGCCGCCGGGGAGGTCGCTTCGTGTGGTCGGGTTATCGGCAGGAGTCGAGAAAACCGACCAGTCCCGGGACGGATACGAAATGGTGGCTGGTCATCCCAAGGTCACTCGCGGCGACCACGTGGCGGAGAGTGTCGTCGACGAACAAGCAGTCTTCGGGTCGACAGTCGAGGGTATCCGCGACGGCGAGGAACGACTCCGACGAGGGCTTGGCGAGATGCAACTCAGAGCTGTTGAACACGGCGTCGAATTCGGTGTCCAACGCCAGGCTCTTGAGGTCGTCCGGTAGCCTGCTTGTGGCGTTGGAGAAGAGCGCCACCCGCATCCGGGTGCGCTGCAGTCTTGTGACCTCCAGGACCTCTACATTCACGGCCCCGATCGCCGACGACCATTCGGAAACAGCCTGACCGGCGGAGGGGCCAAACCGGCTGATCAGGGACTCGGTAATTCTCCGTCGCCACTCAATGTCGCTGATTGTTCCGGTGATGGCGTCCAAGAATGCTGCGCCGGCGAATGCCTCATTCTCGATCGAACCGAGGGGCAGGTCGTGTCGGCACTCTGCCGCGGTAGCGACGGAGCGATCCCACTGCCGGACAACACCGTCCAAGTCGATGATCAGGACCTCGGCCACGGGGTCAGGATCGCACGGAGACTCAGGCTCCGCCCAGTCGGACGGGCGGTGGGAATCAAGGAGGGACGAATCCATGGCGGCGACGAGGTACGCCAGCGGCGACTTGGCCCGACCTCGTCACAAGACCGCCCGAGGTGGCCGACCGGCCCGGTCCGGCTCCGATCGAATCAGATCGTGTTCACTCGACCACGACCGGGCTGTCCGCGGGGGAAATCTGCCGCGCACGTATGTGTTTCCACGTCAATCTGGCCAACAGGGCCGTAACGGCTACGCCAGTGACGGCGGCCGTCAGGGCAAAGGCCTCAACCGAACCGCCGAACTTCGAACCCCGCTCATCACCGCTTTCCACAACCAGCGACATACCCGGATTCGGGTGTCGCGAATCGACTGTTGTAGGAATGGAGCATAAGTGTTTGGGATTTCCCAACGTGGGTACATGCGCTTCACCACCAGATTGGAGGCATGAACATGGCTGGGGGCCTCACAGGGAGCATCGTCGTCTTCGCAGTCGGGGCGGTTCTTGATTTCGCGCTGACATCCAATCCAGATCAACACGGCTTCAACATTCATACGATCGGCATCATTTTGATGGTTGTCGGTGCGGTTGGTGCAGTGCTCTCGCTCATCGGGATCATCGGCGCAGGTATGCGGCGTCATAGGACAGTGGTAGACGACGGGCGGGGCAATGTCGTCCGCCGCGACGACACCTACATCTAAATCCGTCCAGGAAGAGAGAGGAGATCAGATGGTTATTCTCTTAGCGTTGTTGCTCGTGCTCATCTTTGCCGGTCTCGGGTTTACGCTGCACATCTTGTGGGTCGTTGCTGGAGTCCTCTTGGTACTGTGGCTCATCGGCTACGTTCTGGGACGTGGAGAAGGCGCCGGCAGGCACGGTTTCTATCGCTGGTAGCGCAACGTTCGACACCCGCGAGACCCGACAGCGACTGGATAATTGGCGATTGGCAAGGCGGACGCACGGGTCAGGTCAAATGGTGGGATTTGTGTTCTGGTCGACCACGCCCATGACCAGTAACCACGCTGCCGAAATCATGTAGCAAACGTTGACGACGATAGCAATAGCCGCAATATAGAGACCAGCCGTGTACCCGAAAAAGAACACTAATGCACCGGTCACCTCCGCCAGATGTATGAGACTTCCGCCTAGGATGCGAGTGAGTCGTAGACCACTGCTCATCCTGATGGCCTGAGCGTATCCCTTGACAAAGACGGCTGCTGAGATACCAGCAACTACGAATAGTTCTGCGCCTATTGACCGATAGTTCTGCGCTCCCATGAGTACGAAAGCACAGCGCATGAAAACCAGGGCCAGGCCGGTGAGAGTGTTTATGGCCCGATAGCGATGGGTCGCGTCGACCGCAATCGCTTTGAGGTTGAGTGACATCGCCACAAAAACCAATCCGGTGAGGGTGACCGCGCCGGTCCCGACCAGAAGAAAGAAATTGGTCCACTGCTCAGGCCTAAAGACATCGGCGGCAAGCATGGACAAATCGTAACAAGCCACCAAAGTGAGCGCCGGCTTAGAAGCTTGCCGATACGGTCACTACTGAACGCGCCGTAAAGGTCTTCGCCCACTCATAATGGGCTTTGAGACGAGGATCTAGATCTTCAGAATCAATGAATTTCTGATTGGGTCTCTTGCCGCCGTTGCTGGAGGGAAACTCTCAAGGGGTGAGGCAGCTGCTCTAGGTCTCAGGCGGTCAGCTGACAGCTCGCGTTGAGGAGATGCCACCTGGAACATGGGCTGTTCTGGGTTGGGTACGAGCCACTTGGAACGTTCCGGCAAGATCCAATCGAGCCGGGGCAGGAGGTGGACCCAGCTAGGGGGAATCCGGTGGCTCAGATGATTTCGGTCGGGGTTGGTGAGCTTGGTCGAGTGCGAGGAGGGAGAGCTCCGTGCCGGCCAGTACGAGAAGTTCCTCTTGGCCGATCTGCCGAATCAAACTGCCGCCATCGAGGTAGACCCGTTCATTGACGATGATGTCGCCCTCGAAGAAGAAGACCGCGACGACCGCGACCCGAAATGACTTGCCGGTGGGAGGCTGACCGTAGAACTCGCCGGTGTTGGTCCCCAATAGATCGAACTCGGTGACGATTGTGTCGTCATCGGCCACATGGATCCGCAGGTTCTCGTGGCGCTGATCCGGGAACGCCATCCGCTGACTGCGATGGTAAGCGAGCACTTCGGCATCCCCGTCGTGGACCTGGCCGGTGGGCATGATCTCGTAGCGGGCGTGACCACCGAACGTAGCCAGGCAGCTCTCCCAGTCGTGGTCGACCTCGGACTGAAAATGTGCCTCGAGAATCTCGAGGCGGCGCTGTGTCGCCTCAGTGTTCATGGCTGCTCCACGGGGTTGGCCGAGCCGGTCGGACTCAGACATTGTCTCACCGACGTTGAATGGGCGAATTGAGGTGGTTTTGACCGGTTGAGGACACAGTGGCTCGGTCGGGTCTGCTGTCGGTCTGGTTGACATCTCTAAAGTGGGATTGCCTCCCGCTGGAAGGATGGAACCATGCCGAAGAAGGTCCCCCCGGAGTTCAAGCGTGACGTCGTCGCTGTCGCTCGTCGGGGCGATCTGCGCATCCCCGAGGTCGCCGTCGACTTCGGGATCGCCGAGGAGACCGTCCGGCGCTGGATGCGCCAGGCCGACATCGACGACGGGATCAAGGACGGCCTGACCACCGCCGAACAGGAGGAAGTCGTCCGATTGCGTCGAGCCAACCGGCGCCTCGAGATGGAGAACGAGATCCTCCGCCGTGCGGCCGCCTACTTCGCCAAGGACGCGCTCCCGTTACCTTCTTGAGTGCCGCTGAGAACAGGTCTTGGCGGTCTCGGCTCGAGCCTTCGGCATGACTGGCTTCTCCTGTTGACCATGATGAATTTTGTGATGTCACCGGAGCGTTCGGGTGGCGGGTGACCGCTGATAGGGGCAGGACCGTCTCGTTTCAGGCCGCCGTAACGTGGATGCCGGGACTTGCCACCGTGTCGGGCCGGGTAGACCGCAAAGGAGGATCGTGGAGGAGACGGAAGGTGTGCCCATTGATGTATTCGTCGGAGTAGATGTCGGAAAGGCCGAGCACCATGCGGTGGCACTGGCCGGAGATGGTTCGGTCTTGCTCGACCGATCGCTGCCTCAGGACGAGACACAGCTCGTCGGCCTGATCCAGGAGCTGATGGCTCACGGGACGGTGCTGTTCGTCGTGGATCAACCGGCCACGATCGGCGCTCTCCCGCTTGCGGTCGCGAAGGCTGGTCGAGGTCTCCGGCCGCGAGTTCCCGTCGGCGGGCCACCTGGCCGCTTACGCCGGTCTTGCACCGGTCACTCGTCGATCGGGTTCGTCGATCCGAGGCGAACGCCAGGCCCAGCGGGGGAACCGCAGGCTCAAGCGGGCACTCTTCCTCTCGGCATTCTCGTCACTCAAGGACCCGACTTCCCGGGCCTACTACGACCGCAAACGGGTGGAGGGCAAGAGTCATCAGCAGGCGCTGATGGCCCTGGCGCGACGGCGCTGCGATGTCCTTTTTGCCATGCTGCGAGACGGGACGCTCTACGACCCTGTGCCGTCCGTCGCTGCTTGACAGCGACATAGGGGCACAAAATGAAGTTCCCGCTGGTCCGTGAGCTGGCCGCCGAGGGGTTCCCGGTGCGGCTGACCTGCGGGGTGCTCGGCTTCGGTCCTCAGGCCTTCGATCGGTGGCAAACCCAACCTGTCTGGAGGCGTGACTACGACGACGCCCACCTGGTGAACGCCATCCGTGATGTGCACGAGGACGACCCCGAGTTCGGCTACCGGTTCATCTCCGACGAGCTCGAGCGGACGGGCCACAGTGTGGGCGAACGACGGGTATGGCGACTCTGTTCCGAGCACCGGATCTGGTCGACGACTACGAAGAAGGGCCGCCGGTCGTCGGGCAAGCGCCCCGGACCGGCGGTCCACGACGATCTGGTGCAGCGGAACTTCACCGCACCGATGCCCGATGCCATCTGGTTGACCGACATCACCGAGCATCCGACGGCCGAGGGCAAGCTCTATGCCTGCTGCATCAAGGACGTCTGCTCGAACCGGATCGTCGGTTGGGCGCTGGGTGACCGGATGACCGCCGAACTCGCCGTCACTGCCCTCCGTCAGGCCATCGCCCGACGGCGACCGCAGGGCACCCTGGTGGTTCATTCGGACCGGGGTGGCCAGTTCCGCGCCAGGTCCTACGTCGCGGTGCTGAAGGCCAACGGACTGGCCGGATCGATGGGCCGGGTGTCCTCTGCCGGCGACAACGCGGCCATGGAATCGTTCTACTCGCTGCTCCAGAAGAACGTCCTCGACCGGAAGCGCTGGACCACCCGGGACGAGCTTGCCACCGAGATCGTCTTCTGGGTCGAGCACACCTACAACAACCGCCGCCGCCAGCGCGGGCTCGGCAAGCTCACTCCTGTCCAGTTCGAGCTGGCGTTCACTCCAAGAATCGAAGACACTGCAGCCTGATCAACGAAACCCGGTGCCAACTGAACCGACAGCAGACCCCAGCCCGGGTGGCTCATGCCGGGGGACCCACCAGCACCTTCGGTGGAAGGGGATCTTGAGGACGGACTCAAAGGTGCGAGGACTGGCCAGCAACATCTGCACAGGAAGGCTCGCCATCGAGAGTGTTTGCTTCGGAGTCCGCCTCCTCCACTCTCGCCATTCGCTAGCAGGGCTCCACGGTTGAGCGTACGAACGCCGTAGACAGGCTGGAAGCTCGACGGCGAGCAGTACTAAGGGCTGAGACTGAGAAGCTCACACTCCTGGCGGGCGTCGCTTGTTCGCTGTTCGGAACACAGTGCGGAGGTCTCAGGATCGCGAGACTGAGCACTGTGCTCTGCGAAAGATCTGGGATACTCCGCCCGTGTTGTCCGGGGAGCGGTGAATCGTCGGCTCGGAGTTGATCGACCTGGCATTCGATTCACCGTTCGCGCCAGCGAGTCGGAGTCTCAGAACGTATACCGCGTATGACTGAAGTTGCCCTTTGCGAATGCGAACACCCTGTGCGGTTGCACCTCGAACACCAAGATGCTTCCGTGGTCGCCGCTCTGGAAGCCTTCCGGACTCGGCTCGTAGTCCCAGCTGCCGTCCCACTTGCGCGTCCAGGCCTCAGCGAGCCTCTGGAGCTTTCGCTGATCGGTAACGCGGATCGCCACGCCCTCGACGACAATGTCCGTGCCTCGGTCCCACTGGTTGCAACCCGTCATGAGGATGACGTTCTGATTGTGGCGCAGATTGGCCGCCTTCTGCTCAGCCTCCCCGGTGCAGAAGTTCAGCGCGCCATCCAGCCAGATAGCGACGAGAGGCGTCATGTGAGGTCGCCCGTCTGTGCGTACGGTTGCTAGCCAGAACAGTTCCGCCGTCTCGAGTGCCCTACGAGTCTCATCCCAACTCGTGGCCGTGGCCCCTGAAGCGCTGAACAACGTGTTCAAGGAGATAGTCGGATCCGGCATGGAGTTGTCCTACGGCGTCTTGCGGGTCGAGTCAAGTCATCCTGTCGCTCCGGTGAGTCGCCCACAGCCTCAAGAGAACCACTTGAACGTTGGCCCGTGGTGACGCAGCTGCGGATAGCGCACCGACTGATTGCTACTATGCAACAAGAATAGAATATTAACCCCCGCCTTTGAGGTACCTGTGGCGTGCCTCGGTGGATCATCGATCGCTGATTGCGAAGCAGGGGGCAAACGTCATCAGAACGGCGTGGATAGGTACGGATGGCAACCACAGTGATCTGGTGATCCCACAATCAGCCGGTACTGAAGTGATCGCTTCGGCCACACCTGTTGACGTCGTGGTTGCCGACGCGCCGGAGAGACTGAAGGTCACATTCTTCGCCGGAGTGATCGGTATCTATCTGATTATCGGCGTCTTGGCCTACTGGCCTGTACTCCCCGGCATTTCCGAGCGGCTGTTTGGCATCGACGGTGACTTCACGCAGTCGGTGTGGTTCATCGCCTGGGTACCCCATGCGCTTGCCCACTGGCTTAACCCGTTCTTCAGCAACGCCATATATGCGCCCGTCGGTGTGAATCTGTCTCAGAATACCGCCAGCCCGCTCCTCGGTCTGCTCACTGCTCCTCTGGCATTGGTGCTGAGCCCGCTGGTCATCGGAAACCTGCTGCTGATCCTGGCAATGCCGGTATCGGCCACGGCGGCGTTCGTGGTTTTGCAGAAGTGGAACGTGTGGGGCCCGGCCGCCGCGCTTGGTGGCTTGATCTACGGCTTCTCTCCCTACATGGTTGGCCAGGGACTCGGCCATCCCGAGCTCATGTTCCTGCCGCTACCCCCGTTCATCGCCTTGACCATCGTTTCTATCCTGCAAACACGAGGGAGTCCCCGGCGACTCGGGATCCAGCTCGGGCTGCTGGTGACCGCCCAGTTCCTCATTTCGCCAGAGGTTCTGGCTGTGGTGTTAGTCCTGGCCTTGCTCGCGGTCGTCTACACGATCATCCGTCATCCTTCATCGGTGGCGGCCACGGCCCGCGCCGCAGCCCGTCCGATGACTATCGCCTTCGGCGTGTCTTTCGTCCTGTTGGCCTATCCGATCTGGATGCTTGTCGCCGGACCACAACACTTTGCCGGGTCGACCGTTCCCCT
This sequence comes from uncultured Acidimicrobiales bacterium, assembly GCA_963725395.1. Classification (GTDB taxonomy): domain Bacteria; phylum Actinomycetota; class Acidimicrobiia; order Acidimicrobiales; family RAAP-2; genus Bog-756. The sequence continues at coordinate 215,416 of CAVRYH010000001.1, forward strand.
GTTGAACCCGTACCACAACGACGCCCTCAGTTTTGTGGTCCATGGCCCGTTGCAGCGTGTCTCCTTCGGGATGCCGGTGAGCTGGAGTGGCACCCAATCGTCCTTCTATCCGACCGAAGCGGGCGGATACATCGGCCTCCCCGTTCTGTTCGTGACCGCGTTCCTCGCCTGGCGATCCCGACGCAGTCCCCGAATGCAGTTGTCCGTGGCCTTACTCGTCACCTCGGCACTGCTTTCGCTTGGGCCCTATCTCTACATCCACGGACGATCGACCCATATCCCCATGCCGTTTCTCGTGCTGGGTCACCTTCCCCTGCTCAATGACGTCCTTCCGATGCGGATCTCGTTCGAGGTGGATGCCTGCCTCGCCGCCGTGATCGCCTTCGGGATCGACGACCTGCGTCGGGCGCCGACGCCCGAGGGGCCACGCAGTGCCCGCCAGGGACGGCGGGCTGACCGGAGGGCGGCGGCGGTACTCGTCTTGACGGTAGTGGCGTTGGTGGTCACCCAACTGCCGAGATGGCCGTATCCAGGCAGCCCGGCAGCGGCCGGATTGCCGGTCGGTGTCCGACAGGCCATTCCCCCTGGGGACCCGGTAGCGGTCACCTATCCCTACACCCAGTATCCCTACCTACAACCGATGATCTGGCAAGCAGACAGCGGGTTCGCCTTCCGCATGCTCGGGGGCTACGCCCGCCACTCCAACGCGCAAGGCAATGGTGCTGGGTCGTCTCCGATCTCGATGGATCCTCCGGGACTGCAACAGTTTCTCATCCGTCAGCAATACTTGGCCGATCCGCTCGTGAACCCCTTCGCCTCGGCCAGCTCCTATCCGGCTCCAACCGGTTCGGCGCTAGTCGCGGCTACCCGGACGACACTGGTCAACTACCACGTGCGACTGGTCATTGTGGACCGTTCGATGGGAGAGAGCGGTTCGGTGGTGAAACTGTTCGAAACTGTCCTCGGTCGGCCCCGACTCACAGTTGGTCAGTACGTCGTCTGGGTGGAGGAGCGCAGTCTGACCAGGCAGCGCTAGCGCCTTTTGCCTATGCATAGACTCCGGAGTCAATTCGTGGATCTTTCGTGCATCCTGTGGAACGGTCCAGCTCCTAACTCCACCTTTCTAACTCCTTCCTAATACCGTTGTACAGAAGTGGAGTTTGAAGCTAGGGCCGTAGCAAGAGGGGAACTCGGTTACATGACGGCCGATACGGCTGGTGACATTGAGATGTTTGAAAACGACAGTGACAACGTCCAGATCCTGAACTGGCTTCAGCGAGGGAGCCTACTAACCGACTCGCTCATGGCCGCGACGGTTGTTGCACTCCGCTCACTGGCTAATGATCAGGGAGCTGGGTTGGCTGCGATTGACGCGGTCCGGGCATCGGCGTCGAGCCTTCAGCAATGGGTCGAGGACAATCCCTGCCCCGATCTGGGGCTGGGTGACCGGTATGAGGTATTCGTTGCCCGGCACCGATTCGCCTGCTTGGAGCTGGGGTCGAACCGAAAGGGACTGCCTCGCGACCATATCGAGGTCATGATCGATCGACTCGACACGGTCAACATCGAGTTTGAGAAGTTTCTCATGCAGATTGCGGTAACGGGCCAGGGGGCATAGGGCGAGTGGGATCCCACATCCGGCGATCCGAGGTGCCCCCGATCACCACCGGCTCGGAGGGACACTCCCCTGCCCACCGAATGGTGGCCGCCCACTATCGCGAGCGTCGGACTTCCGAATACCTGGCGCCTCTCCCCCGGCCAACAGGGAGGTCATCCGCTCACCGGCCGCCGCGACCTACACCGTCTCCTCAGCCGTCTGCAGGGCTGGAACAATGGTCCCGGCGATGCCACAGAAGCTCTTCGTGAAGATCCCGCCGGCTGGAGCCGAGACGACTCAGGAGGAGCAACGGGCGTTCGCCCGCAGAGTGGCAGCCACCATGGACGGACCAAGTCGATCGTGACAACTGGTGAAGCCGAACACGCCAACATCACCCGCACCTGACGCCGGCATGGCCGGTCCGGCCATCGGAGGGTCGTTGTTGCCAACCAGTTGACAAGCGGTCCATTCAGCGGGGGGATCGGAACGTCGACAAGACTGTTCCCCCAGGTCAAACTGGGTGTCGGAGGGGGGACTTGAACCCCCACGCCCTTGCGGGCACTAGCCCCTCAAGCTAGCGCGTCTGCCTATTCCGCCACTCCGACGAAGTGGCACCGATCTCGCGATCGGGGCGACTGGAATGGTAGCGCGCCGTCGGCCGTCGGCCGGACATTCCGAAGGTCGCCGCGGGTGTCTTGCTTTGCTGATCCGGGTCGATGGCGCGTTGACGGTGGGCCCTGGTGGGCCGGGCCTCACGATCCCCCATTGGGAGGGCCCGGCTTGAGGAGGTTCCAGAGTGGAAGGTTCCAGAGGACGCCGTCCACCGATGGGTTGTACTCCATGCCGGTGATCTGGACCCCGTTGGCCAAGAGTCCCGGCTCTTCGAACAGGGGAAGTGCGACCATCTGGTCCCACAGCTGGTCGTCGATCTGTGCATAGAGGGAAGCGCCGGTCACCGGATTCAACGCCTGGGCCGCCTGGGCGAACAGCTGGTCCACCTGAGGATCGTCGAACTGGCTCCAATCCTGTTCGTCCCATGCCCCGGTGCCACCCGCGGTCTCGGAGTACCAACCGGCGGTCGCGGTCTGGTACGGGCTCGCCACCCGCGTGACCAGGGCCATGTCGTAGGAGCCGGCGGCCGCCGCCGACGCCAGCCCCGGCTCCCCGGCCACGGGCACCGCCGCCACTCCGATCCCTGCTGCGTGCAGCTGGCTCTCGATCTCTGACGCCACCTCATTGATCCATGGGTCCCCCTGTTCAACGGCCATGCGGACCGTGAGTGCCCTCCCAGCGGCGTCGACGTAGTTGCCGAGCGCGTCACGATGAAAGCCGGCGCTCTTCAGGAGGTGATCAGTGGCCGCCGTGTCCGGGACGGTGTACTCGCCGGCAGCCGAGGACGCCGTGTAGGACGACTGGGCCGGCGTGGCCAGGTGGTCCTGGTTGACCACAAGGTCGGGGTCGATCGAACCGAAGAAGCGGGCCAACATCGAATTTCGGTCGATGGCGTGGGCGATGGCCTGGCGTACTGCCGGGCGGGAGGTGGTCGGTTCCGTCACGTTGAATTCGAGGTCCAAGAAGGAGAGCGACCCCTTGACCAGGCTCTGGGTGTTGGGCAGCGACGAAACCGAGTTCAACCCGTCGAGATCGAAGGCCGTGGGCTGGGTGACGGTCTGGTTCCCCGCGGCGAGGGCAGCGGTCCACGCCGCCTGGTCGGGGGCGACCCGCACCGTGACCTGGTCGAGTGTGGGGGGCGTGCCCCACCATTTGGGATTTCGGACAAGGACGGCCTCATCACCGGTGACGGAGTGGAGCACGTACGGACCCGCCGAGAGGTCGACAGAGGGGTCGAAGGCGTCGAACCCGTGGTTCCAACCCACCCGCCGGGCGATATGGGCCGGGACCATGTGATCGAAAAGATCCCGCCAGTCGGTGTACGGGGTGGAGAAGGTGACGGTCACCGTCTTTCCGCCGTGGCTCGACGTCACCGAGCTCACGTCGTCGTAGCCCAGGGTGGAAGCCACCTGGTCGGGTTGCCCGTCGGCATACGCCGGGTTTCCGCTCTGCGCTTGCCAGTTGTAGATGAAGTCGTCCGCGGTGACCGGCACGCCGTCGGACCACACGGCCTTGGGGTTGATCACGTACTGGATGGTCAACGGTGACGTCGACGTGGCCTCGACGCTCACCAGGAGGTCGGTGTTCACCTGGGGGATCAGCTTGGCGTTGATCACGTAGGCACTGGGCAGCACCGAGGTGAGCAGGGTCGGGGTGCTCGAGGCTGCTCCTGCGGGCGTGTTGGGATTGAACCCCGACCATGGGCGGTCGAGCTCGACGGTCGCCGCTCCCCCGGTGGCCGCCACCAGTTGCGACGTGGACTGTTGGTCCACCTGACTGATCCGGTGGGAGTCCACGTGGTCCACCAGGGACACCGCTCCGATGATCACGATGATGACGAGGGGCAGTGTCCACCGCGCCCGATGCTTGCGCCACAGCGAGGCCAGGCGAGGCCGGCGCGAGGCGGACCCGGCGCCGGTGGGCGTCACTGCAGGCGCAGGATCAGGATCAAATTGGTGAAGGCGAAGATGACGGCGACAGTGACGGTGATCCGGTCCAGGTTCTTCTCGACGACGGTCGACCCGGCAGCGGCGGTGCCGACAGAGCCGCCGAACATGTCGGAGAGCCCTCCACCCTTGCCGCTGTGCATCAGGATGAGGAAGATCAGGGACAGGCTGGCCAGGATCTGCAATACCACGATGATTGCGGTCAGCACGAGTCGCTCCTCTTCTACCTATGGACCGAGGAGAACGCTACCAAACTCAGCGGATGGCCCGGGTCGCGGCCCTGATGATCCCCACGAAGGCGGAAACGTCGAGACTGGCGCCGCCGACCAGGGCACCGTCCACGTCAGCACAGGCCACCAGCGCCTCGGCATTGTCCTCGGTCACCGACCCGCCGTACTGGATTCGGATGAGACCGGCCGCCTCCCCCCCGGCCACCTTGCCCACCACCTCCCGGATCCAACTGCAGGCCTCCTGGGCGTCGTCGGGGGTCGCGGCCTGGCCGGTCCCGATGGCCCAGATCGGCTCGTAGGCGATCACCAGTCCCCCGACCACCTCGGGGGCCAGCCCCGAGAGGACGGGTTCCAACTCATCGGCCAGGCGCTCCCTGGTCACTCCGGACTCCCGCTCGTCGAGTGTCTCACCGACACAGCAGATCGGCGTCATCCCGTTGCGGAGGACCGCCTGGAGCTTGCCGGCGACCACCTCGTCGGACTCGCCGAAGAGTCGGCGTCGCTCGGAATGGCCGACGATGACGAACTCGACATGGAGCTTGGCCAGCATGAGCGGACTCACTTCGCCGGTGAACGCCCCCGAGTCCTCGGTGGCGCAGTTCTGTGCGCCGAGGGCCACGGGTATCCCGTCGGGTTCGATGACCGACTGGACGGTCCGCAGATCGGTGAACGGCGGATGCACGGAAACGTCGAGCGGCCCGACGTCGGCCGGCTGGATGCGCAGTCCGAGGTCGCGCACGGCGTGCAGCGCCTCGTGGTGGTCGAAGTTCATCTTCCAGTTGCCGCTGATCAGCGGCCGGCGGGCCGAGGCGGCACTCACCGTCGGCTGCGACCCCGTAGCCCGCCGTCAACCGCCGGAGCGTTGCTGGCGCCGCGCAGGGCGGCCAGTCCGGGGAGATCGCCGTACTCGAGCAGCTCGAGGGACGCGCCGCCACCTGTGGAGATGAAACTGATCTGATCCTTCAGGCCGAGCTCGTCCACCGCCGCGGCGCTGTCGCCACCACCCACCACGGTGTAGCCGGGGCACCCGGCCAGGGCATGGGCGACCCCCGAGGTCCCCGCCGCGAACCGGGCGTCCTCGAACACCCCCATGGGTCCGTTCCACAACACGGTGGCCGCCGACAGGATCCTTTCGGCGTAGGCGGCGATGGTGGCCGGCCCGATATCCAGCCCCTGCCACCCCGCGGGGATGTCGGTGCCGACCACACGCACCTCTCCCGCCGAGCAGTCGCACCCGAACTCCGCACCGGGCTCGAGGGCCACGATGTCGCTCGGGAGCAGGATGGGCTTGTCCGACTTCAAGAGCTCGGCACATTCGGGGATCCGGTCCTCGTCGACCATCGAGCTCCCGACGTCGTGACCGGCGGCGGCCAGGAAGGTAAAGGCCATACCGCCACCCACCACGAGGACGTCGACCCTCTGCAGCAGGGCCTCCAGGACTCCGAGTTTGTCGGCCACCTTGGCGCCGCCGACCACGGCGACAAACGGTCGGGCCGGCGACCCGAGCAGTGCCCCGAGCGATTCGATCTCGTGCTGGAGGAGCAGCCCCGCGGCACTGGGCAGGCGGGCCGGTGGTCCCACCACCGAGGCATGGCGCCGGTGCGAGACGCCGAAAGCATCGTTCACGTAGGCGTCGTGGCCGTTCACCAGCTTGTCGACGAAGGCGGGATCGTTGTGCTCCTCGCCCGGGTAGAACCTGAGGTTCTCGATGAGCTCGACCTGGGGGGCCAGACGGGCCAGCTCCTCGCGCACCGGGGCGAGGTCGTAGCGGGGATCGGGGGCCCCGTTGGGTCTCCCCAGGTGGGTGCAGGCGGTGACCTTGGCGCCGTGTCCGGTCAGGTATTCCAGGGTGGGTAGGGCAGCCCTGATCCGGAAGTCGTCGGTGACCGTCGCCGGTGCATCGGCGCAGGGGCGCAGGGGCACGTTGAAGTCCACCCGGACGAGGACACTGGCGCCGTCCAGGTCGGGAAGGTCGCCCAGCAGCGGCAGACCCCTCAGCAGTGGATTGTCCGCCTCACCCTTCACTGCCGTTCCCCCTTTGTCGTCCCCATCGTCCCCCCCGGTCGTTCCCATTGCTCCCACTTGTCAGGCGCCGGCACCCGCGACCACCAGCGAGAGGTCGACCAGCCTGTTGGCGTATCCCCACTCGTTGTCGTACCAGCCCTCGACCTTGACCAGGGTGATGCCCGAGGCCGAGGGCATCACCATCGTCAGCCCGGCATCGAACGTGCAGGAGTACGGGCTGCCGACGATGTCCGACGAAACGATCGGGTCCTCGGTGTAGGCGAGCACGCCGGCGAGGGGTCCGGAGCGGGCGGCGGCGGCGAAGGCCTGGTTGACCTGGTCGACGGTGACCTCCCCGGGGATGACCGCGGTGAAGTCGGTGATGGATCCGTCGGGGACGGGCACCCGTAGTGAGATGCCGTCCAGGCGACCCTTCATCGACTGGAGCACCAGGCCGGTGGCCCGCGCTGCGCCGGTCGAGGTGGGGATGATGTTGACCGCCGCGGCACGGGCCCGTCGCAGGTCCCTGTGGGGCAGGTCGAGCAGGTTCTGGTCGTTGGTGAAGGCGTGGACGGTGGTCATCATGCCGCTCTCCACCCCGAACGCGTCATCGAGCACCTTGACCATCGGCACGAAGCAGTTGGTGGTGCAGGAGGCATTGGACACGACGAAGTCCTTGGCCGGATCGAAATCGGAGTCGTTCACCCCCACGACGAAGGTGGCGTCCACGTCCGTCGCCGGTGCGGACACGATCACACGGGACGCCCCCGCTTCGAGGTGGGCGGCGGCCGACTCCCGGTTGGTGAACAGCCCGGTCGACTCGATGACGACCTCGACGCCGAGCCTGTCCCACGGGAGCGCTTTGGGGTCGCGCTCGGCCAGGACCTCGATGGGACCCGAGTCGATCGTGATCGAAGAGTCGGACACGCTGACGTCACTGCCGAAGCGGCCGTGTGTCGAGTCGTATCGGAGAAGGTGGGCCAGCGTCTCCGCGGACGTGAGGTCGTTGACGGCCACGATGGCGACGTCGGCACCCATCGCCCGTGCCGCCCGGAGATAGTTGCGACCGATGCGCCCGAACCCGTTGATGCCGACTCGAACCGTCATTGCCCTTGTGCCTCACCTTCGGACTTCCGTGCCTGCCCTTTACACGATGCTTCGTGCCGCCGTCCGGTCAGGGGACGGAGACCGGCGACTACGCTAGGTCAAAACTGCCGGGCCGGGCATCATCCGAGCAGATCACACAGGGTTGACGCCAGTTTGGCGGGATCGTGGGCCAGGCCGTTGCGACGGGCCAGGCGTACGTCGACCACCGGGGACGAGCAGGATCCGAGGGGAATCCCGGTGGTGTCACAGACCACCACGTCAACCGTCACACCGTGCGCCACCAGCGCTTCCACGTGCATGGCCACGTCGAATGCCTCCGTCTCGGGGACCTGGGGCCGCAGATTGCAGACGTAGACCTTCTGGGCATCCGACCGACCGATGGCCTCCCTGATCTCCGGCACGGCGACGGCGGCCAACACGCTCGTGAACAGTGAGCCGGGGCCCAGCACGATCTGATCGGCCTCGCTGAGCGCGGTGATGGCTGCCGGAGGGGCCTTGGGGTCCGCCGGGACGAGGGACACCGTGCGGATGTGGTCGGTACCCATCACCGCCACCTGCCCCGCGACCTCGCCGCCGTCGGAGTCGGCCTTCAACACGACGAGATCGGTGGTGGCCGGCAACACGCGGCCGCGGACCCCGAGGAGGCGACAGGCCTCGTCCAACGCCGCCACCGGCTCCCCGGCCAGGTCGATCAGACCGGCCAGCACCAGATTGCCCAGGGCGTGACCTTGGAGTTCCTCGTCGGTGAAGCGGTACTCGAACGCGGACGCCAGGGTCGATCCGGGTTGGGCCATGGCCACGAGGCACATGCGGAGATCGCCGGGCGGGATGATGTGGAGCAGTTCCCGGAGACGCCCCGAGGAGCCGCCGTCGTCGGCCACCGAGACGATGGCGGTCAACCGGTCGGTGTAGACACGGGCCGCCCTCAGCGTGGCAGCCAGGCCGTGTCCGCCACCGATCGCCACCACATTGGGACCGTCGCCGCCGGGGGCGCCGCCCTCACCGCGGCGGGCCCGGCCGGCGGACTCACGCTCTTTTGTCTGGCTCCCCGCCGACCCACCGGCGCCACGTCCATTCTTCGACCGCCCGCCGGCCGCCCTGCTCTCAGCCCGCTTGCCCGCCGTCCCGGAGCTCAACGCTCGACATCCCGGTGGAACACGGTCGTGGGCATGCCCTTCTCGTCGAGCAGGCGGGCCAGTTCCTCGGCCAGGACCACCGAGCGGTGCCGACCACCGGTGCACCCCATGGCGACGGTCAGGTATGACTTCCCTTCTTTGATGTAGGCGGGAATCAGCATGGTCAGCAGGTCGTCGAGCTTCTCGAGGAAGGCCGACGTCTCGGGCCTCTCCAGGACGAAGGTCCTCACCTCGGGCTCCAGCCCGCTGTGATGGCGCAGCGCCTCGTCCCAGTACGGATTGGGGAGGAACCGGCAGTCGAACATCAGATCCACGTCGAGGGGCACTCCGTGCTTGAAGCCGAACGACAGGATGGAGGTCTGCATGGTGCCCCCCGGCTCTTCGCCGCCGAAGACCTCCATCAGCCGGCTGCGGAGCTGGTTGGTGTTGAGGTCGCCGGTATCGATGACCAGGTCGGCCCGGTCCCGCAGGGAGCTGAGGAGGAGCCGTTCGTCGGAGATCGAGTCGACCACGCCCCGGGCGGCTTGCGGATGGCGGCGACGAGTGCCCTCGAACCGTCTGATTAGGACATCGTCGGCGGCGTCGAGGAACAGGATGCGCACCCGGTCGTGCCGGGCCACCAGCGCGTCCACGGCGGGGAGCACATCGTCGAGGTCTCCCCCGCCCCGTCCGACCACGAAGGCCACCCGGGCCATCTCGGACCCGGCCCCGTTCACCAGCTCGGAGACCTTCGAGATCAGGGCGGAGGGCATGTTGTCGATGACAAACCAACCGAGGTCCTCGAGCGCGGCACCCGCCGTCGACCGTCCGGCACCGGACATGCCGGTCACCACCAGGTATTCGCTCACTGGTCCACCATTCCGCCCCGTTGGCCGGGGACACTCGGGGCCATCGGCGTGTGCAGCCGATCGAACACGGCAGCACCCACCTCGGCCGGCAACCAGGATACGCCCTGCAGTTCGTCACGGGAGGCGTTCCTCAGCGCGGCCAGGCCCCCGAACTGCTCGATCAGCCGGGTCCGGCGCTTCGGACCCAACCCGCTGACCCCGTCCAGCGCACCGACCGTCATCCTCTTTCCCCGCAACGTGCGGTGGTAGGAGATGGCGAAGCGGTGGGCCTCGTCCCGCAGTTGCTGGAGCAGGTAGAGGCCGTCGGACTGGCGGGAGAGGCGGATCGGCTCGGACGAGCCCGGCCGGTAGATCTCCTCGAAGCTCTTGGCCAGGGACGCGATCGGGATCCGCTCGGTCAATCCGAGCGACGCCAGCACCTTGACGCCCACATTGAGCTGCCCGAGCCCCCCGTCGAGCAGGATCAGCTGGGGAGGGTAGGCGAAGCGCCGACGGGACGGACGCGCCCCACCCTGCTGGCCCGAGGCCGCCGAGCCATCGGGCCCACCCGGCCCGGACGGCCCGTCCTCCCCGGGACGGGCCGGGTCGTCGACCGGGTGCTCCTCGGCCAGGAGGGCACTCAGGCGACGGGTCAATACCTCCTCCATGGCGGCATAGTCGTCGTTGCCGGGGACACTCGAGACCCGGAAGTGGCGGTAGTCGGCCTTCTTCGCCAGCCCGTCCTCGAACACCACCATCGAGCCCACGTAGTCGGTGCCCTGGAGGTGGCTCATGTCGTAGCACTCGATGCGCAGGGGGGCGACGGGGAGGTCGAGGTCGTGCTGGAGCGACTCGAGCGCACGGGCCCGGCTGTTGTGGTCCGAGGTCCGGTGGAGCCGGTGGCGGACGAAGGCGTCCCGGGCGTTGTGCTCGACGGTCTCCAGCAGGGCCCGCTTCTGTCCCCTCATCGGGACCCGGAGGGCGACAGGGCCACCGCGGCGGTCCTTCAGGTACTCGGAGACGGCCTCGGCCTCGGCCGGCATGGTCGGGACCAGCACCTGCTTGGGCACACCCGAGGCGGCATCGGCGTAGACGTCGACCAGGATCCGCTCCACGAGCTGGGCCGGCGAGAGATCCTCCACCTTGTCCACGAACAGTGCCGAGCGCCCGACGACCCTGCCGGCGCGCACGTGGAACACCTGGACCGCCGCCTCGAGCTCGTCCTCGGCGATCCCCAGGACGTCGAGGTCCTCGGGCCGGCCGAGTTCCATCTGCCGGACGGCGTCGGCGGCCCGCACCGCCTCGAGCTTGTCCCGCAGTACCGAGGCCCGCTCGAACTCGAGGGCTCCGGACGCCTCCCGCATCGACTCCTCGAGGCCCCGTTCGAGCGGACCGGTGTCACCGCTCAAAAATGCGATGAGATCGGCCACCAGCCGGTCGTAGTCGGCATGGTCCACCGATCCGACGCAGGGCCCCGAGCACCGCTCGATGTGGAAGAGCAGGCAGGGCTTCCCCAGCCGCTGGTGGCGACGGAACTTGTTGTCCGAACACGTCCGCACCGGAAACGACCGCAGTAGGAGGTCGAGGGTCTCCCGGATGGCCCCGACGTTCGGATACGGCCCGAAGTACCGGACGCCGGTCCGCTTGCGTCCGCGGACGACGGCCGGCCTCGGCCACTCCTCGTTGACGGTCACCGCCAGCCACGGGTAGCTCTTGTCGTCCTTCAGCCGGACGTTGTAGCGGGGTTGGTACTGCTTGATGAGGTTGTGCTCGAGGAGCAGGGCCTCCGCCTCGGTGTCCACGACCATCCACTCGACGTGGTCGGCCTGGGCCACCATCTGGGCGGTCCGGGGGGCGAGGCCGAAGGGGTCCTGGAAGTAGGAGTTGAGGCGCTGCCGCAACGATTTGGCCTTGCCCACGTACAGGACCCGGCCGTCCCGGTCGACGAACTGGTAGGAGCCGGGCGCATCGGGGATCGTGCCTTGTGGAGGACGGGTGACCACGCCCCCAGTGTGCCGTGTCGGGACCCCGCGCCCGTTCATGTGACGCATCACCGCACCACCGGGCGCCGGGGCGCCTAGACTGGCGGCAACGCCGGCCTGGTATCCGGCGACATACTGCACTCCGGGGCCGACATCCCCGCGGATGGGCGACCAGGCTGTCCCCGCCGGCCACACACCGGGGTGCCTCCTCAAGGGGGTCATACCCAACATGCTCCGTCTCCAGGCAGCGCTCACCGAGCGTTACACGACAGCGACCGAGGACCAGCTCTCCCTGATGATCGGCGAGGCCCGTTCCTCCCTCGGGTCCAGGGTCATCATCCTCGGCCACCACTACCAGCGTGACGAGGTGATGGCCTGGGCCGACGCCCGTGGGGACTCCTTCGGCCTCTCCCGCATCGCGGCGGACCAGACCGAGGCCGAGTTCGTGGTGTTCTGCGGCGTCCACTTCATGGCCGAGTCGGCCGACATCCTCACCGGGGCCCACCAGCAGGTCATCCTGCCCGACCTGAACGCCGGGTGCTCGATGGCCGACATGGCGGACATCGACTCCGTGGAGGAGGCCTGGGACGTGTTGGCCTCGGTGACCGACATCGACCGGGTCGTCCCGGTGACCTACATGAACTCCTCGGCGTCCCTGAAGGCGTTCGTCGGGCGCAACGGTGGGGTGGTCTGCACGTCGTCCAACGCTCGGGCCGTGTTGACCTGGGCCCTCGGGCCCGACGGAGCCGGCGCCACCCGTGGCGACCAGGTCCTGTTCTTCCCCGATCAGCACCTCGGCCGAAACACCGGCTTCGAGCTGGGCTACACGGCCGACGACATGGCCGTGTGGAATCCCCGCGCCGACCAAGGCGGCCTGGACGACGCCGCGTTGAAGACCTCCACACTGCTGCTGTGGAGGGGCCACTGCTCGGTCCACCAGCGGTTCCGGCCCGGTCACATCGAGGCGTTCCGGGCCGAGCACCCAGAAGGGATCGTCGTCGTCCACCCCGAGTGTGCCCACGACGTAGTCGACGCCGCCGATCAGGTGGGTTCCACCGACTTCATCATCCGGGCCGTCGACGACGCCCCACCCGGATCGGTAATCGGGGTGGGCACGGAGATCCATCTGGTCAAACGGCTCGATGACGAGCATCCCGATAAACGGGTGGTGTCGCTCGATCCGCTGGTCTGTCCGTGCTCGACCATGTTCCGCATCGACGCCGCCCACCTGGCGTGGGTCCTCGAGGGCCTCGCCGAGGGCGAGGTCCGCAACCGGATCACGGTGGACGACGAGACGGCCTCGTGGGCCCGCGTGGCGCTCGAGAGGATGTTGGCCATCACCTGAACGGGCCATCACCTGAACGGGCCATCACCGGAACGGGCCATCACCGGAACGGGCCATCACCGGAACGGGCCATCACCGGAACGGCCCGGTGGCCGGTCAGCGCGCCGCGGTGGCCGCCACCCGCTTGCCCGGGCTCTTGCCGGATCCGGCCTTGGTGGTCTTGCGGCTCGGCGCGGCCCCGTTCACCCCGCTCCCCACAGGGGCGGAGGCCCGTTTCGAGCCCGACTTCGCCGGAGCGTCCTTCTTGGCCGATGCCGTCTTCGACGGGACGGCCTTCTTCGCCGGCGAGGCCTTGGCCGAAGTGGTCTTCCGCGACGCCTTCCCGGCAGACCGAGTCCGTTCCGAAGCGGTCGGGGTCGCACCGGTCTTGGCCGCACGAGCCCTGGCCGTCGCCGGCCCGCCGGTACCGACCGGGGCCTGCGGGGACCGCCCCTTGGCCCGACTGGCGGGCCGGTCCCCGTTGGCGTCGCGGGCGATCCCGAGGAGCGGTGCGAGTACGTCCCCCGTGTAGCTGCCCGGCTGGGAGGCGACGTCCTCGGGCGTGCCCACGGCCACTAGGTTGCCACCCCGGTCGCCGCCCTCGGGACCGAGGTCGAGGATCCAATCGGCACTCTTGATGACGTCGAGGTTGTGCTCGATCACGATCACCGTGTTTCCCTGGTCGACGAGGCGACTGAGCACGTCGAGCAGCTTGCGCACGTCATCGAAGTGCAGCCCGGTGGTCGGCTCGTCGAGGACGTAGAGGGTGTGGCCGGTGGACCGCCTGCTCAGCTCGGAGGCGAGCTTCACCCGCTGGGCCTCGCCACCGGACAGCGTGGGTGCGGGCTGGCCCAGCCGGATGTAACCCAGGCCCACGTCGACCAGGGTCTGCAGGTGCCGGGCGATGGGCGGTTGATGGGCGAAGAAGGCGAGAGCCTCTTCGCACGACAGTTCCAACACGTCGGCGATCGTCTTGCCCCGGAAGGTGACCTCGAGCGTGTCGCGGTTGTAGCGGGCGCCCTGGCACACCTCGCAGGGCACGTAGATGTCGGGCAGGAAGTGCATCTCGATGCGGATGGTGCCGTCCCCCGAGCACGCCTCGCAGCGCCCGCCCTTCACGTTGAAGGAGAAGCGTCCGGGCAGGTACCCCCGCACCTTCGCCTCCTGGGTCTGGCTGAACAGGCGGCGGATGTGGTCGAAGACGCCGGTGTAGGTGGCCGGGTTGGACCGAGGGGTCCGCCCGATGGGTGCCTGGTCCACCTCGACGACCTTGTCCACGTGGGCCACGCCCGTGATGGTCCGGTGGAGGCCCGGGAGCGTCTTGGCCCGGTGGACCTGCTTGGCCAGCGACCGGAGCAGGATGTCGTTGACCAGCGTGGACTTTCCCGATCCGGAGACGCCGGTGACGGCCACCAACTTCCCGAGCGGGAACTCGGCGTCGATGTCGTGGAGATTGTGCTCGCGGGCCCCGAGGACGGTGAGCACTTCACCGCTGCCCGGCCGGCGGACGATCGGGACGGGGATGGAACGGGCTCCCGACAGGTACTGGCCGGTGATCGAGTCGGGGTTGTCGAGGATGCCCCCGGCGCCGGCCACCGGGCCCGAGTGGACGATGCGGCCGCCGTGCTCCCCCGCCCCGGGACCCACGTCGACGACATGGTCGGCGATGCGGATGGTCTCCTCGTCGTGCTCGACCACGATGACGGTGTTCCCGAGGTCCCGCAGTCGTTTGAGGGTGCCGATGAGGCGCTTGTTGTCGCGCTGGTGCAGTCCGATCGACGGCTCATCGAGGACGTAGAGGACCCCGACGAGCCCACTGCCGATCTGACTGGCCAGCCGGATGCGTTGGGCCTCGCCGCCCGAGAGGGTGGCGGCCGAGCGGGCCAGGGTGAGGTAGTCGAGGCCCACGTCGAGGAGGAACTGCATCCGCTCGCGGACCTCACGGAAGACCCGGTCGGCGATGAGGTGGTCCCGGTCGGACAGGTCGAGGGAGGCGACCACCTCGACGGCGGTGCCGATGGACAGCGAGCAGAGGGCGAAGATCGAATAGCCACCGACGGTGACGGCCAGCGACTCGGGACGGAGCCGGGCCCCCCCGCACTCCGGACACGGCACCTCACGGAGGTAGCCCTCGAGATTGTCCCGCAGGAAGTCCGACTCCGCCTCGGAGTGCCGGCGCTGGAGCCACGGGACGATCCCCTCGTAGAGGGTGTGGAACGAGCGCTGCCGCCCGTAGCGGTTGCGGTACTTGAGGTGGACCTGCTTGGCGCCCGAGCCGTACAGGACGAGCTTTTTTTCGGCACTCCTCAGGGACTCCCACGGTGTGTCCACCGAGAACCCGCCCAGATCGGCCACGGCCGCCACCAGCCGGGAGAAGTACTCGCTGCGGGCCCCCGACCACGGGGCGAGTGCGCCCTCGGCCAGGGACTTGGTCACATCGGGGACCACCAGTTCGGGATCGACCTCGAAGCGGGTGCCGAGCCCGGTGCACGCCGGACACGCCCCGTAGGGCGAGTTGAACGAGAAGTTCCGGGGGGAGGGGTCCTCGAAGCTGAGCCCGTCGTAGGTGCAGGCCAGGTGCTGGCTGAAGGTGATGGCCTCCTCCTCGGTGCCGTCGGCGTCCACCACCACGATCTCGGCCACGCCCTCGGCCAGCGAGAGCGCCGTCTCCAGGGACTCGGTCAGTCGGCGCCGGATGTCGTCCCGCCGGATCAGTCGGTCGACCACCACCTCGATGGTGTGCTGCTCGTACCGGGCCAGGTCGAGGTGGCCACGATCGGCCAGCTCGATCGTCGTCCCGTCCACCCGGACCCCGCGAATCCCTGCTTGGCCAGGTCGTCGAGGAGGGCGCCGTACTCCCCCTTCCGGCCCCGGACCACAGGGGCCAGCACCAAGAACCGCGTCCCCTCCTCCATCGCCAGGATCCGGTCCACGATCTGCTGGGGGCTCTGCCGGGCCACCGGCCGGCCGCACTTGGGGCAGTGGGGTTTGCCGATGCGGGCGTAGAGCAACCGGAGGTAGTCGTAGACCTCGGTGACCGTGCCGACCGTCGACCGAGGGTTGCGGGACGCCGACTTCTGGTCGATGGAGATGGCCGGGGACAGTCCCTCGATGAAGTCCACGTCGGGCTTGTCCATCTGCCCGAGGAACTGGCGGGCGTAGGCGGACAGGGACTCCACGTACCGTCGTTGGCCCTCGGCGTAGATGGTGTCGAAGGCGAGGGAGGACTTCCCGGAGCCGGACAGGCCGGTGAACACGATGAGCCGGTCACGCGGCAGGTCGAGTGAGACATCCTGCAGGTTGTGCTCGCGCGCGCCACGCACCACCAGTCGATCGGCCATTGGGTGAGGATACCGGTGCGCGGGCGTGGCGCCGGCGGTCAGTGACCGGCCGGTGCGACGACGTCGGCGGTGTCGCCCGACAGCACCGGGCTGCCGTCGACCGGGTCCCTCACCAGTAGGGCTCTGAGCTCGGCGACCTCGTCGCGGAGCAACGCGGCCTCCTCGAACCGGAGCTCCTCGGCGGCGCGGTTCATCTCGGCGTCGAGCCGGTGGATCAGGCTCGAGAGCTCGTCGGCATCGGGGCCGAGGGCACTGGCCATCTCGGCGGCAGCCGCCCTCGGGTCCACCCCGCCCCGCCGGCCGCGCTGGGCACGGCTGTTGGCCCCCGAGGTGATGGCGGCCGAACCGTCGGTGTCGGCACGGACCCGTTCCAGGATGTCGGTGACCGATTTGGTGATCGTCCGCGGGTCGATCCCGTGGGCTTCGTTGTAGGCGATCTGGCGCGCCCGGCGACGCTG
The DNA here is from genome assembly GCA_963725395.1 of uncultured Acidimicrobiales bacterium. Taxonomy (GTDB): domain Bacteria; phylum Actinomycetota; class Acidimicrobiia; order Acidimicrobiales; family RAAP-2; genus Bog-756. The sequence continues at coordinate 231,980 of CAVRYH010000001.1, forward strand.
GGTCTCGCCGATGGCCCTGGTCATCGAGTCGGTCACGGTGTCGGCGTACATCACCACGCGGCCATCGACGTTCCTCGCCGCCCTCCCCATGGTCTGGATCAGGGAGGACCCCGACCGCAGGAAGCCCTCCTTGTCGGCGTCGAGGATGGCCACCAGCGCCACCTCGGGCAGGTCGAGCCCCTCGCGCAGGAGATTGATGCCCACGAGGACGTCGAACACCCCGAGGCGCAGGTCCCGCAGGATCTCGATGCGGGCCATCGTGTCCACGTCGGAGTGGAGGTACTGGACACGGACACCCTGTTCGGCGAGGTAGTCCGTCAGGTCCTCGGCCATCTTCTTGGTGAGGGTGGTCACGAGGACCCGGTGACCACCGGCCACGGTGGCGTCGATCCGCTCGCGCAGGTCGTCGATCTGTCCGGTGGTCGGGCGGATGTCCACCTCGGGGTCGACCAGTCCCGTGGGCCGGATCACTTGCTCCACCACGTTGGTGCTGTGCTCGAGCTCCCACGGTCCCGGTGTGGCCGAGAGCATGATGATCTGCCCGGTGCGGTCGATGAACTCCTCGAACCGGAGGGGCCGGTTGTCGAGGGCCGACGGCAGGCGGAACCCGTGGTCCACGAGGGTCTCCTTGCGGGAGCGGTCACCGGCGTACTGGCCGCGAAGCTGGGGTACGGCGACGTGGCTCTCGTCGAGCACCACCAGGAAGTCCTTGGGGAAGAAGTCGAGCAGCGTGAACGGGGCTTCGCCCGGTGCCCGGCCGTCGAGGTGCCGGCTGTAGTTCTCCACGCCGCTGCACACCCCGGTCTCCGCCAGCATCTCGAGGTCGTACTCGGTGCGCATCCGCAGCCGCTGGGATTCGAGGAGCTTCCCGGCCCGGTCGAGCTCGGCCAGGCGGTCCCGGAGCTCGGCCTCGATGCCCTCAACGGCCTTGCGCATCCGCTCGTCGCCGGTCCCGTAGTGGGTGTTGGCGAACACCACGAGTTCCTCGAGGTCGTCGCCGATCTCCCCCGTGGTCACATCGAAGGGTCGCATCCTCTCGACGGTGTCCCCGAAGAACTCGATGCGTACGGCCCGGCTCTCGTAGGCGGCGTGGATCTCCACGGTGTCCCCCCGTGCCCGGAACTGGCCCCGACTGAGGGTGGCGTCGTTGCGTGAATACTGCAACTCGACCAGGCGCCGGAGCAGGGACCGCTGGTCGTGCACCTCGCCGGGCCTAAGGGCGATGATTCGGTCGCGGTACTCGTCGGGCGACCCCAGGCCGTAGATGCAGGAGACCGACGCCACCACGATGGTGTCGGGTCGTAGCAGGAGCGACGACGTGCAGGCGTGGCGCAGTCGGTCGATCTCGTCGTTGATGGACGAGTCCTTCTCGATGTAGGTGTCCGAGGACGGCACATAGGCCTCGGGCTGGTAGTAGTCGTAGTAGGAGACGAAGTACTCCACCCTGTTGTGGGGGAAGAACTCCTTCAGTTCGGCGGCCAGCTGGGCGGCGAGGGACTTGTTGGGCTCGATGATCAGCGTGGGCCGCTGGACCGCCTCGACCGTCCAGGCGATCGTGGCCGTCTTGCCCGAACCGGTGATGCCGAGCAGGGTCTGGTAGCGGTCCCCGCGTTCGAGCCCGGCCACCAGTCCGGCGATGGCCTGGGGTTGGTCGCCGGCGGGACGGAAGGGCGAGACGACCTCGAAATCGGGCATGGTTCGAGGCTAGCGGCCCGGTGTGACATGGCCCCCGGGGCGGGGGCGCGCTCTACCCGGCGCCACCGCCGCCGCCGAGGGCGACCAGCGCCGCCCACACCCTGTCGACCTCGGCACCCAGGTGGTCCTCGTCACCGGAGTTGTCGATGACCAGGTCCGCTCCCTCCAGGCGGGACGTCCGGTCGGGCTGGGAGGCGATGCGGGCCTCGGCGTCGGGCCGGGACATCCCCCGCCGGGTCACCAGGCGATCGAGGGCCAGCTCCGTCGGGGTGTCGACCACCACCACCGCAGCCAGGGTCAGCAACTCGCGGTGGACGGCGCGCAGGAGGGGGATGTCGAGCACCACGATGTCGTCTGTGTCGGCGAAGCGGTCCTTGCGGGAGATCATCTCGACGCCGATGGCCGGATGGGTGATGGCGTTGAGGTCGGCCAGGGCCTCGGGATGCCCGAAGACGAGCGCGGCCACCCGCGGGCGGTCGATCAGACCGTCGGCATCGACGATGCCGGCACCGAAGCGGTCGATCATCGGCTGGTAGGCGGGACCCCCGGGGGCCACTACCTCCCGGGCGATGAGGTCGGCGTCGATCACGTGGGCGCCGTGCTCGTCCAGGAGCCGGGCCACCGTCGACTTCCCGGCGCCGATGCCCCCCGTGAGGCCGACCGCCAGCACCCCGGCCCCCGCAACCGCTCAGGCCGCCCGCCGCGGCCGGGACGCGGTGGCGAAGAGGACCATGGTGGTCGTGTCCAGCTGATCCGTGACGAAGAAGTCGTCGGCGGTGATCCCGGTCGTGCCCCCGGCGTCGCCCCTGGCGATGAGCCGGTAGGCGAGCGGCAGGACCCGCGTGTAGGCCCCGACGTACCACGACCGGGGGATCCGGTGGCGCAGGTCGAGAACGTCGAGGGCCAGGATCCTGTCGGCTTTGACCCGCCGGGCGGCGAAGTCGGCCTTCACCGAGGGGATGGCGTCGAGGCCCTGCACCGAGACCTCGTGGAAGTACCGCTGGAGCAGTCGTTCGAGCTCGTCCGGCTCGAACAGGTGGATGTGGAAGGGGTTCTCGAAGTCGGCGGGGGCGTTCGGGGTGAGGAAGAACACCGTTCCGCCCTCGGCCAGCACCCGGGAGAGTTCACGGACATGGGCCTCGGGGTCGTCGAAGTGCTCGATCAGGTGCGAGGAGCACGCCCAGTCGAAGCTGCCCTGGGCGAAACCGAGGGCCAGCGCGTCCATCTGGGCCACGTGGAGCCCCTCTGTACCCCAGCGACCACGGGCGGCGGCCACGGCGTCGGAGCTGTAGTCGGCGCCGACCACCGTCCGGCCCGGTGCCAGGAACCGTGCCGACTCGAAACCCTCACCGCAGCCCACGTCGAGCAGGGATCCCTCGCCCAGACGCTCGATCACCGTCCGGTAGCCAGCGGCGTGGAGGGCGAGGAGCGAGTCGGGGGTCACACCCTGCTTCGGACGCTCGCCGGTCAGTCGCCTCGCCGGGGCAAGGCGCCCCGTCGGGCCGGTCGCTGCTCCACGTCCCGGATCGGTCGTCTGGCTGCTCATCGGGGCTCCCCGTCACGTCGGCGGCTCGGATCCGGTCGCCTCCGTCGCTGACGCCGGGGGGACCTGCCGGTTGTTTACACTACCGATCACTCGTGTCGGATCCCCAACCTTTCGCTGTCGCGCCCTCGGGCGGTGCACCGGACACCGCCCGAGGGCGAGGCCGGCGACTGGTCACCCGTCTCCGCTCGCCCAGCCGGCTCCGAGCGGTCGTCGACTACTCCCTGATGGCGCTGGTCGCCTTCATCCCCATGCTGGCCTCCCAGCCCGGCATGGTGACCGACGACACGAAGACCTACCTCTACCTCGATCCCGGCCGCTACGTGCGCCAGGCCGTCTCGCTCTGGGATCCGAACGTGGCCCTCGGCACGGTCACCCACGAGAACATCGGCTACCTGCTGCCGATGGGCCCCTTCTACTGGGTCCTCGCCGAGCTTCACGTGCCCCTGTGGGTCGCCCAGCGCCTGTGGATGGGGTCGCTCCTGTTCGCCGCCGGGGCCGGCGCGCTCTACCTCTGCCGCACGGTCGGGCTCTCGGGGCCCGGGAGGTACGTGACCGCCTTGGCGTTCACCTTCACCCCGTACGTCCTGCAGTACGCCGGACGGATCTCGGTGATCCTGATGCCGTGGGCCGGCCTGCCGTGGATGGTGGCGTTCGTCATCCTCGCCCTCCGGCGTGGCGGGTGGAGGTACCCCGCCCTCTTCGCCCTGGTGGTGGCCCTGGTCAGCGGCATCAACGCCAGTTCGATCCTCTACGTGGGCATCGCCCCGGCCCTGTGGCTGCCCTACGCCGTCGTGGTGGCCAAGGAGGCCACCTGGCGACGGGCCTGGGGGGCGGCGTGGAAGATCGGGCTGCTCAGTGCGCTCGTCTCCCTCTGGTGGGCCGTCGGGCTCCAGGTGGAGGCGGCGTACGGGATCAACGTGCTCAAGTACACCGAGACGGTCCCGTCGACCAGCTCGGCGTCCCTGGCCTCGGAGATCATCCGCGGGCTCGGGTACTGGTACTTCTACGGCGCCGACCGGGTCGGGGCGTGGACCCAGACCTCGGTCGCCTACACCCAGAACGTCTGGCTCATCGCCGCCAGCTTCCTCGTTCCCGTGCTGTGCTTCGTGGCCGCCGTGTTTTCGCGATGGCGGCACCGTGCCTATTTCATCCTGACGGCTGTGGTCGGCATGGTGCTTGCCGTCGGGCCCAACCCCTACAACGACCCCTCCACGGTCGGCTCGGTCATCAAGGCCTTCATGGTCGACACGACGGCCGGGCTGGCCCTGCGCTCCACCGACCGGGCGTCGCCGGTGGTCATCCTCAGTCTGGCCGTCTTCCTCGGCGCCGGGGTCAGCGCCCTGGCCAACCGCGTGCGCACGACCGGCCTGGTGATCGGGGGGTTCGCCGCCGTCGCGGTGATGGCCGCGGCCACCCCTCTATGGACGGGAGGGATCATCGCCAACGGGTTCGACCAGCCGGCCGTGCCGCCGACCTACGTGCGCCAGGCCGCGGCCGCCCTCGACAAGGTCAACACCTCGACCAGGGTCTACGCCCTACCGGGCAACAATTTCGCCGCCTACCGCTGGGGCGACACCATCGACACGGTCTACCCGGGCCTGATGACCCGGCCCTTCGTCACCCACGAGCAGCAGATCATGGGGTCGCTCCCGACGGCCGACCTCCTCCAGGCCATCGATACACCACTGCAGGACGGCGTGATGGACTGGAACGCCTTGGGCCCGATCTCGGCGCTCATGAGCGCCGGCAACGTCCTCGTCCAGTACGACCAGGCCTACGAGCGGTACAACACGCCCAACCCCCAGCAGCTGGCCGCCGACCTGTCGAGGACTCCCGCCGGGCTCACCGACCCGGTGTCCTACGGCAAGCCCGTGCCCAACGTGCCCCTGATCCCCGAGTTCGACGAGGCCGCCCTCACCCGGACGGCCAACCAGGGCTGGACGGCACCCCTGGTCTCTTACACGGTGACCAAGCCTCGGAGCATCATCCGGACCGAGTCGACGAACACACCCCTGGTGGTGGACGGGGACGCCTCGGGCCTGGTCAGCGCGGCGTCGGTCGGCCTGTTGGCCGGCAACCCGACCATCCTGTTCGCCGGCACCCTGGACACCGACAAGAGCCTGTCGCGGTCCACCCTGGACCACCCGGCCGACCTGGTGGTCACCGACACCAACCGGAAGCAGGGGTTCGAGTGGAACTCGCTCAACGAGAACACGGGCTACACCGAGACGGCCGGACAGCCGCCGGACACCAGCGACCCGAGTGACAACCCTATCGACCTGTTCCCCAAGGCCCCGGCGGACGCCCAGACCACCGCCGTGTACCCGGGGCTGTCCTCGGTGACCGCCTCCTCCTACGGATCACCGATCACCTACCTGCCCGAGGACCAACCGGCGGCCGCCATCGACGGCAACCTGCAGACGGCCTGGCTGACCGGTTCCTTCGGCGACCCCCGCGGCCAGTGGTGGCAGGTCGAGCTCGACCAGCCCCGCACCGAGACGTCCCTGCGGCTGGTCCAGCCCCAGACCGGTGACCCCGACCGGTGGATCACCAAGGTCACCGTCACCTTCGACGGGGGCCACCCGCTGTCGGTGACGCTCGGCCCCGTGTCGCGCACCGCGGCAGGCCAGGAGGTGACCTTCGCGCCCCGGCGGTTCCGGACCCTGCGCATCACCGTGACCGGGGTCGGGCACGTCGCCCACGATCCCGTCCCGGTCGACTCGCGGAGCTCGGTCGGGTTCGCCGAGGTGGAGCTGCCCGGGATCACGGCGAGCGAGTCGATCTCCATGCCCGAGGACCTCCTCCGGACGACCGGAGCCGCCTCGCTCACCGACCGGCTCACCCTGGTGATGACCCGGTTGCGGGCCTCGGGCGTTCCCCCCCGGAGCGATACCGAGACGGCCCTCGACCGGACCTTCTGGCTCCCGACCCAACGCACCTTCTCCCTCACCGGTGCGGCCAGGATCTCGCCCCTCGTCCCCGACGACGAGATCGACCGCCTGGTGGGCCGACCGGGGGCCGACCACACCGGCATCGTTGCCTATTCCCTGGGCCGACTGCCCGGCGACCTTCAGGCGGGTGCTATCGCCACCCTCGGCGGCAACCCCGGCACCGCCTGGCAGCCCGGGTTCGGCGCGTCCCACCAAGCGGGCCAGTGGTTGCAGTACACGCTGCCCCACCCCATCACCTTCGACCAGATGAACCTCCAGATCGTCACCGACGGCAGGCACTCGGTCCCGACACAGCTCACCGTCTCGGCGGACGGTGCGAGCACGACGTTCGACCTCCCGCCCCTGGCCGACAGCCCGGTGCCCGGATCGGTGACCGACGTGCCGGTGACCTTCGCCCCGTTGACCGGGCAGAGCATCCGCATCACGGTGGACAAGGTCCGCCTGGAGAACACCCCGAACTACTACTCGGAGTCCCCCATCGCCATGCCCCTGGGCATCGCCGCGGTCGGGATCCCCGGCCTCGTCGCCGCACCACTCCCGGCGGACATCCCGAGCCCCTGCCGCGACGACCTCCTCGCCGTCGACGGCAACCCGGTGTGGGTCTCCGTCAGCGGGACCACCGCCACGGCGCTGGACCGCCAGGCGCTCACCGTCTCGCTGTGCGGGCCCGACGCTGGCGGTCTGGCCCTCGGCCCGGGGACCCACACACTGACCGCGGTCCCCGGCCAGACCAGCGGCTTCGACATCGACCAGCTGGCCTTCGACTCGGCACCCGGTGGCGGGGCGATGCCGCTGGAGGACCCCACCACCCTGACCCCACCCCCGGTCTCCCCCTCCCCCACCGTGGTGGTCGTCCACCAGACGGCCACGGCCATCGAACTCCGCATCCGAGGGGTCGCGACGTCACCCGGCCACCAGCCCTTCTTCCTGGTGCTCGGCCAGAGCATCAATGCCGGTTGGAAGGCGTCGGTGCTCGGCGGGGGCTCGACCGGTACCCGCGGACTCGGGACCCCGTTGCTGGTCGACGGCTTCGCCAACGGGTGGAGGATCGACCCCTCGACGCTGGCCGGCGCCGTCCACGACGGAACGCTGACGGTTTCGCTGGTCTGGCAGCCCCAGCGCCGGGTCGACGTGGCCCTGCTCGTCTCGCTGGCCGCCATCATCGCCTGTCTGATCCTGGTGTTCGTACCGGTCCGCCGACGCCGGCACAGGCGTCGGTCGAACTCGGGCCCGACGGTCGACCGGGACACCGTCGTCACCGGCGTGGTCCCCACCCCGGCGACGGCCGACGGACCGGACCGTCCCATGCTGGCCGTGCCCTTCCGGTCCGGGGCCCCCCGGGCCACCGTCCCCGTGGCGCTGGTGACTGGGGTGGTCGCGGGCGTGGTCGCCGGGGCGATCACCTCGTTGCTTCCCGGGGCGGCCGTCGCGGTGGCCACCGCCGTGGTCCTTCTCGTCCCCCGCCTCCGTGTCGTGCTCGGGCTGGCGGCCATCGCCGGCATCTTGGCCGCCGGTGCCTACGTCGCCCTGCACCAGCACGCCGCCCAGGTGCCCCCCGGTGGGAACTGGACGCTCTCGTTCGGCACCGCTGCCGAGCTGGCCTGGGCCGGGGTGGTCTTCCTGGGTGCCGACGCCGTGGTGGAGGTGGTGCTGCGGCGCAACGCCGGGACCGGGCCCGGGGAGCCGGCCGGCGGGGGGACGGGGCAGCCCGGAGGGGCCGGGGCTCCGTCGGCCGGGTGACACCCGGCCCGCTCAACTAGCGGCCGGAGGACTCGTTGCGGGCCAGGGCCTCGACGCCCAGGGCGGCCAGGGCACGGGCGGCGGTGGCGTCCCAGGTGAACCGGGCGGCGTGCTCCTGGGCGGCGATCCCGAGGCGCTTGCGCAGCACCTCGTCGCTGAGCACGCCGTCCAGCCCGGCCACCAGCTCCCCGACATCGTCGACCAGGAGCCCGGACAATCCGTCCTGCACGGCGTCCTGGTGGCCACTGATCCTCGTGGCCACCGAGGGCGTGCCGCAGGCCCCGGCTTCGGTGACCGTCATGCCCCAACCTTCGCGGAGCGAGGTCGAGGCGAGGACCCATGCCCGCCGGTAGAGGTCGATCAGAGCCTCCTCGGACAGATAGCCGGGCAGCGAGATCCACGACTCGGCACCCGCCCGTCGGATCAGGGACTCGAGGGCAGGCCGCTCGTACCCCTCCCCGGCGATCACCGCCCGGAGATCCGGGTGCCGGGGCTTGAGGGCCGTCAAAGCCTCGATGAGCAGTTCGAAGCGCTTGACCGGCACGAGGCGGCCCACCGCGACTACGAGGGGCTCGTCGGACCGTTCCCCGTCGGGTGAGAACTGGGGCTCGACGCCCGGAGGTGACACCGAGACCATGTCGGCGGGGATCCCGAGGCGATCGACGATCTCCTCCCTGGAGGACGACGAGAGGGTGACGATCCGCGTCCGGCGGTAGACGGGGGGTGCCACGCGGTGCTCGATGGCGTACCCGAGCTCGGCCAGGCCCGACGGGAGGACCATGTTCCACATCTCAGCGTGAACGTGGTGGAGGAAGACGATGTGGGGGCAGTGGGCCCAAAGGGGCGAGAAGAAGGGCATGCCGTTCCAGATCTCGACGAGGCCGTCACCGGAACCCACTTTGCCGACCGCGCCGGCCATCATGACCCGGGGGAAGACCGCATAGCGGCCGGCCCGACGGACCACGCGGTAGCCCTCGCGGCGGATCATGGCGCGTGCGTCAGGGACCGAGGAGGTGGTCATGGAGACGTCGAGCCCGGCCTTCGACCATGCCGTCATCACCCGGTGGGCGTGGAGCTCGGAGCCACCCGCCTCGGGGTCGTCGAAGTCACGCCAGGCGACCACGTCGATCCGGCGCAGACCGGCCCGCTCCGCGATCTCGCCGACCGACAGTCCGTCGAACATGCCGGTCGACGGCCTGGCCGTCGACCGGTGGATGGAGCGTCCGTTCGTCGCGGTGGACGCCCCGGCGGGATGCAGGCCGGTCGTGGGAGGGGGGCCTGCTCTGTCCAGGTCAGGAACGGGCGTCAGGTACGGAGCCGACTCGTCATTCGCACCCGGAGTCGCGCCCACTACCGGGGCAGCGCCGGTGTCCCCCCTCTGACGGCTCATCTTCGGACTCCCCACTACCCTTCCCCATCGGCCGGTAGCTGCCGGTCGGCTCAGAGTGTACCGGGCCGCTCGGTGGGCACCTGAATCCGATCGGTCCCATTGCCACCGGACCGCAGGTGGGGACCCTTGTCCCGTCGGCCCGGAAGGATCGTCGCCCACTGGTGACGCCGGTGCCGCCGGTGGATGGCCACGAAGGCGACGGTCATCCCGAAGGCCAGGAGCCCCTGGGCGAAGAGGTCGGCACGGGCCGTGGGCACGATCTGGCCGTGGGCGGCCGAGATCGCCCCGAAGGCGACCGACGAGCCGGCGGCCAGGAGGAGGACGATCCAGCGCGAACCGGTCCCGAACAGGTAGTTGGTGATCAGCACCGAGACGGACAGGAAGATCATGGCGCCCACCAGCGCTGCGAAGGCGGGTGCCCCGGAGCTGAGTTTGGCCGAGAACACGAGGGTCAGGAACTGCTTGGGCACGAACACGGCGATGACCAGCAGGATCGCCGCCGGCACGGCGAGGAAGATGAGCGTGACCCCGAGCTGGCGCACGGCGTGCCCGCCCTCGTTCCAGCGGATGGTGGCCTCGGGGAGCAGATAGGCCCCGAGGGCCAGGGCGCCGAAGACGAGGGCCTTGGACGCCACCGAGATCGCCGCGTAGGGGCCCACGTTGGCGTGATCGAGCCGGCCCAGCAGAATCACGTCGATGTTCTGGAGCAGGCCGAGGAGGGCCAGGCCCACGAAGGCGGCGCTCACATCGGCCATCAGTTTGTGGCGCACGAACGCGCTGTCCGCCCCGGGCTCGCCCTGCTCGGCCGGCTCGGGCGTCCCGGCGCCGACGTCGACCGTCGGTTCCGATCGCCACACCCGGGAGGCGAGCCAGTGGGCGTGGGTGGTGGCGGCGACCTCGCTGATGAAGATGCCCAGCGCGTAGCCGGCCACGCTCAGGTGGAGCAGCACCAGCACCACGACGAAGAAGGTCCGCACGCTGCCTTCGAGCAGCAGGTTCCCGGCCAGGCCACGGTAGCTGCGGTGGGCCTGGAGCAGCCCACGGTCCACGCAGAGGAGGATCCAGACGCCGGCGGCCACGAGGATGAGCACGATCCCCTCGCTGTTCGGGAGGGAGAGCTGGCGGGCGATCCAGCCCTGCAGCACGAGGACCACCGCCAGCTCGACGGCGATGGCCACCAGCATGACCCGGTGCACCCGGCGGACCCAGTGACGCACCAGGTGGGCATGGCCGGCCCTGTTGAGTGCGGTGACCCTCCTCACCACCCCGACCAGGACGGCCGACCCGGGCATGGACAGGATGAAGAACAGCCCGAGGAGTTGGGCGATGGCGCCGTAGGCCTGAGGCGTCACCAGCCGGGCGACGGCGATCACGACCAGCGCGGCCGCCCCGTTGACCACGAGGCCGGCCACGGCCACCGGGCCCGCCTGGCTGAGGCCGGCGCGGATCGAGTCCGATGCGGGCTCGGCGCCCGTCGTCGGCCCGTCGTCGGGCAGGGTGATCATCGGGCCGCCGGCCACGGCGATCCCGACCGCGGGGGACATCCCCACTGATTCGGTGACCGGGTCGACCACCTGGTCGATCTCCCCGAGGATCACGTCGAGGCCGGCGGCCGTTGCGTCCGGTCCGTCGGGCTCGCCGTCGCTTCGACCACTCCCTCCCCCGCGTGCGGGGGGGTCGTCCGGTTCGGTCACGCCGTCGAGTCTCCACCAGAGGTCGGGTGCGGCTCAATTGGGAACGGCCGGCGGGTGCGGATGCCCGGCCCTGTGGCCTGCCGCGATCGCACCGCTCAACCGTGGTCTCCGGCCGCTGGGTTCGAGCTGGCTGCTGTGAGGACGCCCCGGTCGGGTCCCGCTCAGCTGGCCGTCCGTCCCGCCCGCTGGGCCCGACGGGGCACGACCGGGGCGTCCCGCCCGGTGGAGGCCGAACCGGGACCCCGGCCCCCACCAACGGCTGTCACCTCGGCCTGGCCGTCGCCCGACCTGCCGCCGCTCTCGTCGGTCTCCTCGTGGTACTCCTCCTCGACGTTGACCGACCAGATGTCGTGGTGGGCACCCCTGATGTTCTCGACCGTCAACATGGCCGTGTACATGGAATGGTCCTGGTTGTTGTACTTGTGCATCCCGTTCCGGCCGATGGGGTGCACGTTGGGGGCGTGGTCCTCGAACCAGCGGCGGATCACCTCCACGTTGTCCCGGTAGGTATCGTCATAGACCGGGTAGGCCTTGGGCATCCGCACCACGTAGCCCGCCTCGACGTCGGACGGCTCGACCAGGCCGATGACGGCCAGCTCCTTGGTCGCCAGCGCGATCAGCTCCTCGTCCGCGCAGCGCCACAGTTCGTCCCCCTCGAACACGAAGTACTCCATGCCGAGGCAGGTCCGGCCGTCCTTCACCAGGAACGGCGACCACGAACCGAAGTTCTGGATCCGGCCGACCTCCACCTCCGGGGAATGGATGTAGATCCAGTTGTCGGGGAAGCCCCGTTCCTCCGGGCACGACGAGGGCCACGGTCAGGAAGTCCCGGTAGTGCAGGTCGACCGCCGCCGCTGCGACCTCGTCGGGGACCGGGGGGTCGACGCTGCGGGCCAGGGCGGTGAACGGCATGGACGAGATCACATGGGAGGCGGCCAGCCGCTGTTCCTGCCCGTTCTCGGTCACCGTGACGGCCACGGCCGCACCGTCCTCGACGTGCACGGTGGTGGCGGAGGTCTCCAGGCGGACCTCGCCCCCCATCTCGACGACCTGGTCGGCACAGTGCTCCCACATCATCCCGGGTCCGTACTTCGGATACTCGAATTCCTCGATCAGGCTCGTGACCTGCTTCGAACGGTCCCGGCGTTTGCCGGCCACCGAGGAACGGACCGGCTCCCACACCGCGTCCCACAAGGACATGCCCTTGATGCGCTGCGCACCCCAGTCGGCGGAGAGCTCCGACGCCGGGACACCCCAGACCTTCTCGTTGTACGTCTTGAAGAAGTGATGGTAGAGGCGCCACCCATAGTTCGAGACGATGTAGCCCTCGAGGGTGTCGAGGTTCTTCGGGGGCCGGATTCGCACCCACAGGAAAGAGAACCCGCAGCGCATCGCCTCGACCAGGCCGAGGTTGGAGAGGGCGTTCCCGAGCTTGATCGGATAGTCGTAGAATTTCCCCTCGTAGAAGATCCGGCTCATCCGGGGGCGAAGCAGGAAGTCCTCGGGGGGCAGCACTTCGTGCCAGAACTCCTCGACCGGTCGCACCTTGGTGAAGAACCGGTGGCCACCGATGTCGAACCGCCAGCCGTCCCGCTCCACGGTCCGGCTGATGCCCCCGACCACGGAGTCCTCCTCGACCACCACCACCGGGTCGCCACCCTGGGCCAGCTGTCGGGCCGCGGTGAGGCCCGCCGGCCCAGCACCGATGACGACAACCGGGTCACCGATCGCCCCGTAGCTCGGTTGCGCGGGCGACTCGGGGTCCTGACCGACAGCCGATCGGGCCGACGGTGCCTGGTCATCTTCTGGTGCCACTGCGGTGGTCCGTTCTCTTCAGGATGGTCGTCTTCGAGGTCTACCGGTGAGGGCGGTCTGCTCCAGGCTCCGGTGCCTCACGGTCCCGTCCCTGCCGACATCCACACCCACCGGGCCCGGCAACCGGCGCTCGGAACCCGGCCGTGGGGTCCCTTCACCCCTTTCCTGCGCCGGCTCTCCAGTTCGCGACCTCGATGATCGGCGATGGCAGCGAGGATAGTGGTTCCCTGCGGTGCCGACGCGGAATCCCGGTCGACCGCCCCGGCTAGCCCGAGGGGGCCGGGGCCTCCGGTGGTGGTCCAGCCCTAGGGCACGACGACCCCGAGGAAGGCCAACAGGGCGTAGCCCACCATGGCCAGCGCGCTGAGGATCAGGACGGCGACCTCCACCCCCCGCCGGGAGGTGAGGGTCGACGCGGCGATCACCAGGGGAAACGCCCCGAGGGCGTAGCGTTCGAAGGAGTCGAGATTGGAACTGGCCAGGGACACCACCAGCACCGCGGCGGCGAACATCCCATACGACAGGGGAAGGCGCCGGAAGACCACGATGAGCAGGGCGCCACAGACCAGTACCCAGGGGATGTGGGAAGCACTGCCCAGATGGTGGCCGTGGACGACGGATCCGACGTTGTGCCACATCGACGTGAGGGGGACGGTGACACCACCCCGGTGCCCGCTCTGCTGCTGGACAGTGAGCGGGAGCCACGGGTCCCCGAACCGGGACCCGACCCACCCGAGGAAGATGCCGGCGCCGACTGCGGGTGCCACCACCGCCGCCCCACGGGCCACCCACCCACCGGTCGGACGGGTTCCCTCTCCCGACTCGGCGGCGCCGGAACCGGCGGTGCGACGCTGGCGCCACTCCAGCCACACCTCGATACCCACCGGGATCACGAGGAGGATCCCGACCGGTCGCACCAGTCCGCCAGCCAGTCCGGCGAGCGCCGCCCACCACCACCTTCGGGTCCGGGCCCCGAGGAAGGCCACCACCGAGCAGGCCAGCAGCGGTCCGTCGGCATAGCCCAGAACCAGGGCGTAGGAGGAAGGGGCCAGGGCCAACAACCATGCCGACCGTCGGGCCAGGTCCCGGTCCCCGAGATCGTGGCGGACGAGGAGTAGGAGGGCGGCCATGGCCACCAGCGCCGACAGGTTGGCGATCCCCACCAGTGCCGGACCCGGCCCGATGCCGGGGATCATCCCGATGACGCGGCCGGCGAGGGGAAAAGCCGGGTAGAAGCGGACCGACTGCACCCCCGAGGCGGCGTAACCGTGCCGGGCGATCGACTCGTACCACCCCCCGTCCCAGGCCGACAGTCCCTGTTGGACGCGCAGGTGCGCACCGGGGTTGTCCGGGCGGAGGCTGTCCACCGAGAGGTGGGCCACGACCAGCGCCCCGAGGACCAGTACCCGCGCCGCGACCCATGCCGGGAGGACGAGGAGCACGGCCCGGCCGAACCGGAGGGGCGCAGACGGCACCCCGGGACGAACCTCCGTCGGTACCGTCACCGGAGCGGTCATCGGACCGGCCCCACTCGGACTTCCCGCTCAGCCTCGCACGGGATCGATCGCCAGATGCCGGCCACCCCGTGTCAGGGCTTCGTCGGGGTCAACTGCTCGAGCCACATCGGCTGGTAGAACTCGTTGCTGTTCCCGGTGATCAACTGGCTGGCGTGGTAGTTGGGATCGCCCTGGAGCGTCTGGATGATCCCCTCGCATTTGGTCCCGAGGGTCTGATAGCCGGGGGCCCAGACCACGAAGATCTGGTGCTCCCCAGACGCCATCGACTCGAGACGCTCGGAGAAGGCCACGGGTGACCCTGCGGCGGTGGCCCGGGCGTAGTCGACCCAGTTCACGAACTCGGGTCCGGTGCCACGGGGGAACGTGGTCTGGGAGTAGCGGCCGGCCGGCAGGAGCCGGTCGACCGCCGGACCGAGTTGGTCGGGACAGTAGGCCACGACGTCCCCCGCCCGGCCGTGGGCGGCGATGGCGGAGGCGACCTCGCCCGCCTGCGTGCGGTTGGTGGTGATGTTGGGGAACGAGCCGAACAGCCCGGCGACGATGGCGAGCGCCAGCACGCCCAGGCGGACCCTCCGGTCCTGGAAGGTCAGCAGCCCCACGGCGACCAGGAGGATGAGGGGGATGAACACGACTGACGCGTACCGGGCGTCGAAGGTGCTCTTGGTGAGGAACCCGCCGGCGATGGCCGCAGCGAGTGTGCCGGTCACCACCACGGCTAGCGGACGACCGAGGGGACGGGTGCGGATGTCCAGACTGATGTGGAACCGGTCGGTGGCCACCCCAAAGAGTCCGAGTCCGGCGAGGGCGAAGAAGATGAGACCCAGCAGGCGACCCTGGTCTGTCGCTCCACCGGCGAACGTGGAGATGGCGTTGACCATGGCGGCGAAGTTGGCTGGGGTGGCCCAGGGCGTCCCGGTGTGGCGCGACTGGTAGAGGAAGGTCGGCACCCAGGGCAGGAAGGTCAGGCATCCCACCACCCCGGCGATGAATGCGGCGCGGGCCCCCGTGCGCCACGCCGGGCGGCCGCGCCAGGCCTCCCAGAGGAGCCATACCAGTACGGTGCCGACGAGGTAGAGCGACCAGTAGTGGCTGTAGAGCAACAACCCGGTGACCACGCCCACGGCGATCAGGTTGCCGGGACGGGGACGGGTGAGGGCGCGGTCGATTCCCAGGAACCCGAGCACGGTCAGGAGGGCGACCAGTGAGTACATCCGGGTCTCGGTGTCGTAGCGCACGGCGAAGGGCGAACTGGCCAGCAGCAGGAGCGCCGCCCACGCTGCGGTGCGGCCTCCGAGCCGTTTGCCCGCCAGCCAGGCGAGCGGGAGGGTCGCCACGCCGAACACCCCGGACAGCGACCGCACGGCGACGTCGGAGGTGCCGAACCAGCCCATCCACACGTGGAGCAGGACGTAGAAGAGCGGTGGCGCGCCGTCGTGGCGCAGGAACGAGGGGATCTGGTCCAGTGGCTGCCGGGCGATGTTGACGGTCAGCGCCTCGTCGAGCCACAGGTCCGAACGGGTCCAAAAGCGCATCACCAGAGCGGCGATCAGCACGACCACCGCCATCGCGGTGAGCGCCACTCTGACGCCCGGTGCGAACGGGGCTCCCTCGCCGTCACGGACGGCCTCGGCGGGGCCGGTTTCCCCGGAACCAGGACCAGGGGGGGCCGTCTCCACGGTGCCCGCGCCGCTGCCCGCGGTCCCGAGCGCCGCCGTTTCTCCGGCGTCCGACCGCGCACCACCCCGACCGGTGTCCCCGGGCGCCGACCGAACCCCCGGCGCCGGCGGCGCGACCACGACCGCGCCCTCCGAGTCAGCCTCGGAACCCGACGCGACGACCGAGGCGGATCCCCGGGTGGCTCCATCCATGGATCGCATGGTACCCAGCGTCACGCCATAGAGGCGCACCGGCCGAGCCCACTGCTCTCCTTGGACCTCCTGGTTTCCTTGGACCTCCTGGCTGCTGGGCAGTAACCTGCCCCCACTGCCGGCTGCGTCTGTGACAGAGTTCATCCGTCGTGGAGACGCCGTGAACAGGTGACGGCTGGGGGGAGAAATGGGGGATGTCAGTGGCGCCAGATAACGGGTTCAGCCGTCGGAGCTTCCTCTCGCGAGGGGCAGTCGCCGGGGGCGCGGTCGCACTGGGCGCGGCGGGACTGTCCGCGTGCTCATCGGGGTCCAGTTCGTCCAGCACGTCGGGGACCGGGAGTTCCACCGGCTCCAAGCCCGGGGTGGGCACGGGCACACCGAAGCGGGGCGGAGCCCTGACGGTCGGGACGATCGCCGAGATCGACGGCTTCTATCCGCCGACCAACCACTGGGACACCAACGGATTCCTCTATGCCAACGCCGTCTACGACCCCCTGATGGCGGTGGCGGCCGATGGCACGATCCAGCCGTACCTGGCCGAGACCATGACCAGCAATTCGACCTACGACGTGTGGACGATGACCCTGCGGTCGGGCATCAAGTTCAACGACGGCTCCGACCTGACCTCGGCCGTCGTGAAGGCGAACTACGACGCCCTCAGGGCCTCGGCCCTGACCGGCGTGGCGTTGGCCCAGATCGCCTCGGTGGCCACCCCGGACGATCTGACCGTGATCTACACGCTGACCGGTCCGAACCCCACGTTCCCCTCCGGGCTCACCACCCAGGTGGGGTACGTGGTGGGTGAGGCGATGATCCAAAAGGCGGCGGCGTCATCGACGACCACCCTCATCCCGGTGGGCACCGGTCCGTTCATCTACTCCCAGTGGCAACCCAACGACTTCTTCACCGCCACCCGCAACCCCAACTACTGGCGGAGCGGCCTGCCGTACCTCGACTCGATCACCTTCAAGCCCATCCCCGACACCACCCAACGGGAGTCGACGCTGCGCACCGGTGGCGTCGACATGATCGAATCCGTCGACCCGACCACCATCACCAACTTCTCCGGGTCGGGTGGCACGGGCTACCAGTTGGTCGACACCCGCACCGGGATCATCGGCCAGCCGAGCTTCTCCTTCATCATGCTCAACACCAAGGTGACCCCCACCAGCGACCTGAGCATCCGCCAGGCTCTGGCCAAGGGCATGGACCAGTCGGTGGTGCAAAAGGTGGTCGGCGGGCCGCCCAGCCAGCCGGCCACCGGCATCTTCTTGCCCGATTCCCCCTACTACAGCGACACCAACTACCCCACCTTCGACCCGGCGGCAGCCACGGCCCTCGTGAACCAGTACAAGGCCCAGCACGGCAAGCCGACGCTCAACCTGCTCACCATCCCCGAACCCCTCGAGATCAAGGTGGTGTCGGCCATCCAGCAGATGTGGGAACAGGTGGGCTTCGGCGTCAGCATCACCGAGGTCGAGCAGGCCACCATCATCGACGACTTCGTCCTCGGCAACTTCCAGGCGGCCACCTCGTACCAGTTCGGGGCGGTGAACCCCGACCTCAACTACGTGTGGTGGAGCACCACCACCATCTCCCCCGTTGGCCAGATCGGCCTCAATTTCACCCGGCTCGACGACCCCGTGCTGGAGTACGCCATGCTCGAGGGCCGCCACACCACCAACCAGGCGACCCGGGTTTCCGCCTACCGGACGGTCAACGAACAGCTGGCCAAGGACCTGGCATACCTGTGGATCGAGCAGTACATCTTCTCCGAGGTGGCCAACGAACGGGTCCAGAACTTCGCCAACCCGACCCTGCCCAACGGGCAACCGGCCTACGGCTTCGACGAGGGGATCTTCGTACCGACCCAGATCTGGTTGAACGGATAGCCGGCCGGGACCTCCGACCACCGCTCGAACCCCATGGCCAAGTACTTCGCCCGTCGAATCATCCAACTGGCGGTGGTGGCGTTCATCATCTCGGTACTGGTGTTCCTGTTGGTGCACCTGCTCCCCGGCGACCCGTCCATCACCATCCTCGGCCCGAACGACACCGCCCACAACCGGGCGGTCCTGTTGAAGCAGCTCGGGCTCAACAAGCCGCTGTGGCAGCAGTACACCACCTGGCTCACCGCCATCTTCCACGGCAACCTCGGGGAGTCGTACCTGAACCACGAGTCGGTCGCCTCGATCGTGAAGACCGGGTTCCCCATCGACCTCGAGCTCATCATCATCTCCCAGGTCATCGCCTTCGCCGTGGCCATCCCCCTGGCTCTGGCGACCTCCCGGCGTCCCAACCGACCCTTCGACAACATCTCGACCACCACCACCTTCGGCATGCTGGCGCTGCCCCCCTTCGTCATCGCGCCCATCATGGTGGCGGTCTTCGCCGTCGGACTGCACTGGTTCCCGGCCACCGGATGGGTGCCCATCAGCCAGAGCCTGACGACCAATCTCCGCGACATGATCCTGCCGTCGTTGGCCATCACCGCCGGGTCCGTCGCCGTCTACTACCGGCTGTTCCGGTCAGACCTGATCGGCACCCTCCAGGAGGACTTCATCACCATGGCCCGTTCGAAGGGCCTGTCCAGCCGCACGATCATGCTCCACCATGCCTTCCGGCCGTCGTCGTTCTCCCTGTTGGCAGCGGCCGGGGTGAACATCGGTGCCCTCCTGGCCGGTACGTTCATCGTCGAATACCTGTTCGCGCTGCCCGGCCTCGGGTACTCCTTGGTGTATGCGGTTCAGCAGCGTGACTACCTGGTGGTCCAGGGGATCTCCTTGATCGTGGCCATCGCCTATGTGGTGCTGCAGTTCATCATCGACTTCGTGTTCACCGTGGTGGACCCCAGAGTGACCCGGGAGTGACCCATGCCTGACGATCGCGAACTGTCAGACACCAGGTCCGGTGGACGCCTCCTCTCGGACCAGGTCCCCGGGTTGGCGGCGATCGACGAACTGGTGGTGTCCCGTCAGAGCGAGACCCTCGAGTCCGAGGACATCCTGCTCCGCAAGCCGCTCGGCTTCCTGTTCTGGTTCGCCTGCGGGTGGGTGGCCCTGGTGGTGCTGCTGGCCGTCTTCGCCAGCCTCCTCCCCCTCCCCAATCCCGACTACCAGAACTACGCCGCCCTGAATGCGCCGCCCAGCATCCACCACCTCCTCGGCACCGATGATCTCGGGCGGGACCTGCTCAGCCGGGTCATCTACGGGGCCAGGGTGTCCCTGGTCGTCGGATTCTGCTCCGTCCTCATCGGCATGCTCGTCGGGGGCACCCTGGGCCTGATCTCGGGCTACCGGGGCGGCCGCATCGACGCCGTCCTCAACGCCGGGTCCTTCGTGCTCCTGGCCTTCCCGGCCATCGTGGCGGTGATCGCCATCGTCGCCTTCTGGGGCCAGTCCCTGCTCAAGATCACGGTGATCCTCGGGGTGGCGGTCATACCCCTCCTGTACCGGGTGGTCCGCGCCTCCAGCCTCTCCTACGCCAACCGCGACTTCGTCGTCGCCGCCCGGACCATGGGGGCCACCAACACGCGCATCGTCTTCCGCGAGATCCTCCCGAACGTGGTGCCGGTGGCGGTGACCTTCGGGCTGATCACCGTGGCCGGCGTCATCGTCATCGAGGGGTCGCTGGCCTTCCTCGGCCTGTCGGTCGCCCTCCCCACCCCGTCGTGGGGAAACCTCATCGCCGAGGGCACCTCCAACGGCAACCTCAGCACCAACCCGTACATCATGCTGTGGCCGGTGTTGGCCATGTTCCTGCTCCTGTTGTCCATCAACATCATCGGTGACCGCCTGCGCCAGCGCTTCGATATCCGCGAGGGGCTGCTGTGACCGGTGGGCTTCGGCGGCATGCCCCAGGATGGTCCCGGTGATCGGTCGCCGGCACAGCCAACGGACCGCCACCCTCGAGTTCCCCGACGCCACGACGCCCGGAGGTCCCCTCCTCGTCGTCGAGGATCTCCATACCGCGTTCAAGACCAGCCGCGGCACCGTGCGCGCGGTGGACGGCGTCTCCCTCACCGTCGACCGGGGCCGGACGCTCGGCGTGGTCGGCGAGTCGGGATCCGGCAAGACGGTGCTTTCGCGATCGATCATGGGCCTGTTGCCCCCCCGCGACGTGATCAAGAGCGGCACCGTCCACTTCGACGGACGCGAGCTGACGGCCATGACGCCAGAGGAACTGCGCAAGGTGTGGGGCGCGGAGCTCAGCATGATCTTCCAGGATCCGATGACCGCCCTGAACCCGGTCAAGCGGATCGGCAAGCAGATCACCGAATCCCTTCGCCTCCACCTCGACTTGAACCGGTCCGAGGCCAAAGCCACCGCCGTCGAGCTCCTGCGGTCGGTCGGGATCCCCTCACCGGAGCAGCGGATCAGGTGGTATCCGTTCCAGCTCTCGGGCGGCATGCGCCAACGGGTCATGATTGCCATCGCCCTGGCCTGCGCTCCGCGGCTGGTCATGGCCGACGAACCCACGACGGGGCTGGACGTGACCGTCCAGGCGCAGATCCTCGACCTGCTGGTCGAGCTCCAACGCGAGCGGCACATGGCGGTGATCCTGGTCACCCACGACCTCGGCGTAGTGGCCAACCGGGCCGACGACATCGTGGTGATGTACGCGGGCCGCGTCGTGGAACAGGCCCCAACCCGGACCCTGTTCCGGGACACCCGCATGCCCTACACCCGGGCCCTCATGGACTCGATCCCCCGCCTGTCGGATCCGAGCGGGGTCCGCCTCCACGCCATCGCCGGGCGACCCCCCGACCTGATCCATCCCCCGGCGGGGTGCCGGTTCGCCCCCCGGTGCCCCTACGTGCAGGACAAGTGCCGCGAGATCGAGCCCCCACTGCGCACGGCCGGATCAGCCGACCACCTCTTCGCCTGTTGGTTCCCACTGGTGAACGGGATCTCGACGGCCCCGTCGTCGAACGGCGGCACGGCACCGGGGGCCGCCACCCCGGCCTCGGCTGCCGGGCCGGACGTCAGCTCACCGGCCGACACCCCGATCGACCCCGACGCCGAGATCGGCGCGCCATGACCGAGACGGTCGGCGCGACCACACCGGCCCCGGCCGCCGGGGATGACGTGGTCCTCGCCGTCGACGACCTGGTGGTGGAGTTCCGGTCCGGCCGGAGGACGGTGCATGCAGTGTCGGGGGTCACCTTCTCGGTGAAGGCAGGCGAAACACTCGGTCTGGTCGGCGAATCGGGATGCGGCAAATCGACCACAGGCCGGGCCCTCGTACAGGTCCAGCCGCCGACCTCGGGCGCGGTGACCTATCGGGGCCAGGAGCTCAACCGGATGTCCGGGCGGCAGCTGCGACGGATCAGGACCAAGATCCAGATGATCTTCCAGGACCCGATCTCCTCGCTCAATCCCCGTCGACGGGTCAAGGACATCGTGGCCGAGCCGCTGGTCATCTGGAAACGCGGCTCCAAGGCGGAGCGGCGGGAGAAGGTGCGCGAGATGCTGGAGGCGGTGGGCATCGATCCCGACACCGCTGGTGATCGGAGGCCGGGCGAGTTCTCCGGCGGCCAGTGCCAGCGGATCAGCATCGCCAGAGCCCTGATGGCCGATCCCGACCTCCTCATCTGCGACGAACCCGTCTCGGCCCTCGACGTCTCCGTCCAGGCCCAGATCCTCAATCTGCTGGCCGATCTCAAGTCCCGGTTCGACCTGACCATGGTGTTCATCGCCCACGACCTGGCCGTGGTCAAGAACGTGAGCGACAGGGTGGCGGTGATGTACCTCGGGAAACTGGTGGAGATCGCCGGATCGGACGATCTGTACCGGTCCGCCGCCCATCCCTACACCGAAGCGCTGCTCGGGTCGATCCCCGAACCCGATCCCGATCAGCGTTCCGACCACAAGGTCCTCTCCGGAGAGCTCCCGTCACCGCTCGATCCACCGTCGGGTTGCCGGTTCCGGACCCGTTGCCCCTATGCGCAGGATCGGTGCGCCGAAGAAGAACCGCTGCTCCGCACCGTCGCACCCGGGCACGAGGTGGCCTGCCACTTCCCGCTCACCTCCATGCCGGGCGCTACCGGAAGCGCGGTCCAGCCGGTGGCCGCGACCCCGACCGTGTCGGCCGACGAGACCGGAACGGCCCCGGCGATCGGCGACGCCTCCACCTGAATCCGCCGCCCGCGCCAACTGGGCGACGCCGGGCGGGTCATCCCGGGACGGTTGGCCCCGAGGGGGAACCGCTCGTTTGGGACCAGGGTGTGACCGAGTTCGTGGGGGTCAGGCCGGGCCGGCGTTCTCGGCCGTTGGTTCGGTGACCGGCGGGGGAACGGATTCCGGACTCTCGCCGGTCGTGGCGGGCCTCACCGCGGTGGCGTCAGGAGCCGCCGGAGCGGCCTGGGCGGCCGGCGCGTCGGCTCCCTCGCCCGCACCCTCGCCGGTCCCGTGCTCGGCCACGTAGTCGGCCCAGGCCGCCTGCGCTTCGGTTTCGGGTGTGAACTCGGCCTCGGCGAACTCGAAGGGTCCGACGTAGTTGCCCTCGGCATCGTAGGCGTGCTCGCCGAACGCCTCGCGGTATTCCTCGGACACCTCCCCACCTTCGGCGGCCTGCTTGATGGACAGGCTGATCCGCCGACGCTGCAGGTCGATGTCGATGATCTTCACCCACAACTCCTCGCCGGGCGTCACCACCTGCTCGGGCAGATCGACATGGTGTCCGGCCATCTCCGAGATGTGGACCAGGCCCTCGATGCCGTCGCCCACCTGCACGAAGGAGCCGAAAGGCACCAGCTTGGTGATACGTCCGTAGACGAGTTCCCCGACCTGGTGCGAGTTGGCGAACTCCTGCCAGGGATCGGTCTGGGTCGCCTTCAGCGACAGGCTGATCCGTTCCTTCGAGAGATCGACGTCGAGGACCTCGACGTCGATCTCGTCACCCACCGACACCACAGACGACGGGTGGTCGACGTGCTTCCACGACAGTTCCGACACGTGTACGAGGCCGTCCATGCCGCCGAGGTCGACGAACGCACCGAAATTGACCACCGAGGACACGACACCCCGACGCCGTTCTCCGGGCTTGAGATTGGTCAGGAACTCGCCGCGCTGCTCCTTTTGGGTCTCCTCCAGCCAGGCCCGTCGGGAGAGGACGACGTTGTTCCGGTTGCGATCGAGCTCGATGATCTTCGCCTCGATGACCCGGCCCACGTAGGGCTGAAGCTCGCGGACCCGACGGAGTTCCACCAGCGAAGCGGGCAGGAAGCCGCGCAGTCCGATGTCGACGATCAGGCCGCCCTTCACCACCTCGATCACCGGGCCGGTGACCACCTCGTCCGACTCCTTCAGCTTCTCGATGGTGCCCCAGGCCCGCTCATACTGGGCCCGCTTCTTCGACAGGATCAGGCGGCCCTCTTTGTCCTCCTTCTGGAGGACAAGGGCTTCGACGGGCTCACCGAGTGTCACGATCTCGGAGGGGTCGACGTCGTTGCGGATGGAGAGCTCCCGCACCGGGATCACGCCCTCGGACTTGAAGCCGATGTCGAGGAGCACCTCGTCACGGTCGATCTTGACGACCGTCCCCTCGACGAGATCGCCGTCCTCGAACTCCACGATGGTGCCGGCCATCGCGTCCTCGAGGGATGCTCCCTGCAGATCGTCCTCGGTGACGGCTCTCGGGATGTAGACCCCGTTCTCGTCGAAGGTGCCCATAGCCTCGGGCGAGAGGAGGGCGGTGCCCTCGGGTACGACTTGGGTATCGGACATGAAGGTAGGTAGCTCGCTTTCCGGACAGGACCCGCGTCCAGGGGAGGCGGGGTGAAGGTTGGGGGCCACACCGTTGTGACCGGGAGTCAATGGTACTCCACCTCCCTGCCCGCCCGTGCGGCCAACCCCGGCTCGGCGACTGGGCCGGTGCGCTCAGCCGCCCTTGGCCTCGGCCCAGGAGGATCCCCAGGCCATGGCCACCTTGAGCGGCACGTCCAACTGGGCGGCGCCGACCAGGGCCTGTTCGGTGAGGGCGGCCACCTCGTCCGCCTCATCGGGGACCACGTCGACCAGGACCTCGTCGTGGACCTGGAGCACCAGGTCGGAGGCGAACCCTCCCCCTTCGAGTCCCTGGTCAAGGCGGATGAGGGCCACCTTGAACAGGTCGGCGGCCAGGCCCTGGATGCCGGCATTCATCGCCTGGCGCTCGGCGGCCTGGCGTACCTGGTAGTTCGTCGAGGTGAGGTCGGGCAGTGGCCGTCTCCGACCGAACGCGGTGACCGTGTAGCCGGCGTTGCGCGCCTCGGCCACCGTGTGGTCCATGTAGTCCTGCACCGACGGGAAGGCGGCGAAGAACGCCTGGAGGATTCCCTGGGCCTCCTCGACCGGCACCCCGAGTCGTTGGGACAGTCCGTAGGCTTCCATCCCGTAGGCCAGACCGTAGGAGACCATCTTGGCCGTCGATCGCTGCGTGGACGTCACCTCGTCACGTTCGACGCCGAAGACCTGGGAGGCGACGGTCCGGTGGATGTCCTCTCCAGCGGCGAAGGCCGAGGTGAGTCCGGGGTCGCCGGACAGGTGGGCGATGGCCCGTAGCTCGACCTGGTCGTAGTCGGCCACGAGCAGCCGGCGCCCTTTGGAGGGGATGAAGGCCTCACGGAACCGTCGGCCCTCCTCGGTGCGCACCGGGATGTTGTGGAGATTGGGCCGGTCGGAGGAGAGTCGCCCGGTGCGAGCCACCGTCTGGCGGAAGGTGGCGTGGATGCGCCCGTCGGGCCCGACCTCGGCGGCCAGGCTCTCGCCGTAGGTGGAGCGGAGCTTCTCCACCTCTCGGTAGCGCAACAGCGTCTCGATGATGGGGTGCTGACCGCGGAGCAGTTCGAGGGTGCGGGCATCGGTGGAGAACCCCGTCTTGGTCTTGCGCAGTGGCGTCAGCCCGAGCCGCTCGTAGAGCACCGAACGGAGCTGGGGGACCGAGTTGACGTTGAAGGGTCCGCCGGCCAGGTCGTGCATGGTCGCTTCGAGCTCGCCGCACTCCTCGGCCAGCGCGGCGGCGATGGTGGACAGGACCTGGCGGTCCACGGGGATGCCCACGACCTCCATACGGGCCAGCACCCGCACCAAAGGCTGTTCGATGTCCCGGTAGAGGGCGTCCTCGCCCACCTCGACCAATGCCACGGCCAAGGGAGGGCGCAAGCGGGCGAGGACGAGGGCGAGTCGGATGGCGCGCATCCCTGCGTCGTCGAGTCCGTCGTCGCGATGGTCGTCGGCGGGCGCGTCGTCGAGGAGCAGGACGCCCTGACCCTTCCCGCCGGTGCCGTCGTCGACGACGACACCGAGATAGCGGGACGCCAGGTCACCCAGTCGGTACCCGTCGACCGAGGGATCGAGGAGGTAGGCAGACAGTGCGGTGTCCATGGTGAGCGCGGTGATGTCGACGCCCAGGGGAAGCAGCGACCGCATCAGCTCCTTCGTGTCATGGCCGATCACCCCGACGCCACCCGACGGGCCGAAGCCCTCGGCCAGGACGGCGAGGACGGACCGGTCCTCCACGAGGGGTGGGTGACCCTCGGCGGCCGGCTCCGCATCGGTGGGCCCGGGGGCGCCCCGGCGCCCCGGAGGCGGCGGCACGGCTGCACCGGTCAGGTGCACCGCCGGGACGACGGGCGCCTCGGCATCGTCCACCTCGGCCGAGAGGGAGAGGCTGGCGAGCACCGAGCGCCCGGGGTCCCCGCCCCAGAGAGCGAACACGGCCACGTTGCCGCTCGAGTCGCGTGCCGCGCCGAACAGCCGTTCCAATGCCGCCACCGCGGCCTCCGGGGTGCCGGGAACCTCGACGAGGGGCGAGGCCAGCCAGTCGGGGTTGGCCTCCGACGGGGACGGGAGGGTGTCGGCGGCCGAGCCACCGTCCCCTCCGCCGCCCGACCCCGACACCGGCTCCGATCCCGGCGCAGGCTCCCCCAACCCACCCTCGTTCATGAGGGGGGACAACCTGGTCCACAGGGATCGGAGCTCGAGCTCGGCGAAGGTCCGGCGCGCCTCTTCGAGGTCCCAACCCCCGAGGGTCAGGTCGTCCACGTGGACGTCGAGCGGCACGTCACGGATGAGCGGGATGACCTCCGCGTTCATCTCCACCCTCTCCCGGTTGGCCGCCAGGTTTTGGCGGAGCTTCGGGGACAGCGCATCGAGGTGGTCGTAGAGGGTCCGGAGGTCGCCGTACTCGTTCACCAGCTTGGCCGCCGTCTTCTCCCCGACCCCGGGGACCCCGGGCAGGTTGTCCGAGGGGTCACCCCGCAAGGCCGCCAGCAACGGGTACTGCGGAGGGCGGACACCGGTGCGTTCCTCGATGCCGGCCTCGTCGTAGAGGGCGTAGTCGCTGACGCCCCTCCGGTTGTACAGCACTCGGATGTAGGGGTCCTCGACCAGCTGGTAGGCGTCACGGTCCCCGGTGACGATGATCACCGGGTGCTTTCGCTCGCGAGCCTCGGTGGCCAGGGTGGCCAGGACGTCATCGGCTTCGAACCCCTCGGCCTCGATTACCGGGATCGACAGGGAACCGAGCACCTGGCGGATCAGGGCGAACTGGGGCAGGAGGTCCGGCGGGGTCTCGGCCCGCCCACCCTTGTAGTCCTCCACGATCTCGTCCCGGAAGGTGCCTCCGGGGAGGTCGAAGGCCACGGCCAACCCGACCGGGCGATGGTCACGGATGAGATTGACCACCATCGACGCGAATCCGTGGACGGCATTGGTGACCACCCCGGCACTGGTGGCGAGGTCCGGCGGCAGGGCGAAATAGGCCCGGAACGCCAGTGACATCCCGTCCAGCAGGATCAGCGGCCTCTCGACCGACCCCGACCCGGATGCACCCGGGTGCGACCCGGCCTCCTCGGTGGGCGCAGCTCCGCTCCGGGCGGAGGAGGCTGCGGCGGATTTGGAAGTGGCAGCCATCGGTGGGACCGCGCCCTCTCAGGGTGCGAGGGTGCCCTCGAGCACCTGGCGGGCGATGTCGATCATCCGTGACCTGGTACCCATGGCCGTCTTCTGGATGAACCCGAACGCCTCCACCTCGGTCATGCCCGACCGGTCCATCAGCACCTCCTTGGCCCCTTCGACCAGGCGACGGGTCTCCAGCTTGTCCTCGGCGGTGGGTGCGTGTCCCGGGCCCCCGGCCGACGCCTGCAGGGCCTCCGCGTCAATGGCCCACTCCTGTTCGCACCGGGCCATGGCCTGGTCGATGGCGGGAATCAGCTCGATCCGCTGGAACGGCTTCACCAGGTAGGCGGCCACGCCGGCGTCGCGTGCCTCGTCGATGAGGTTCCTCTGGCTGAAGGCGGTCAGGATGAGCACGGCCACCTTCAGGCCGAGGTCCCTGATGGCCCGGGCGGCAGCGAGGCCGTCCGACCCGGGCATCTTCACGTCGAGGATCACCAGGTCGGGCTGGTTGGCGCGGACCAGGTCCACGGCCTCGTCGCCCCGGCCGGTCTCGCCCACGACGTCGTAGCCCTCGTCCAGCAGGATCTCTTTGAGATCGAGCCGGATGATGGCCTCATCCTCAGCGATGACCACGCGCCTGCTCATACTCACTCAGATCCTCTCGATTCGGGTGCCGCTGCTGTCAGGCGACGGCGGCGGCGTGGTTGCTGGCCCGACCATGGGTGGGCATGGACGTGTGATCGTAGGAACGTGAAGCGAATGCGTCCACTGCGCAGGAGCCGACGTTCAACCCGGACCGATCACCAGACGGTCGAGCAGCTCATCCTGGCGATGCTCGAGCTCCTCGATCTTGGCGATCAGCGACTCCCGCGTCTGCAGCATGACAGATGCGTGCCGACTGGCCTCGTCGTGCTCCTTGGCAGCCACCGGGGTCTCGGCCACCAGGGCCCGGAGCCTTGTCTCGTCGGCGATCTCGTTGACCACGATCAGCTGCTCTTCGAGGATGGAGAGCTCGGCCCGGGCGCGTACCAGCTGCTCGTGGGCGTCACTGAGGCGGCGTTCGACACTGGCGCGATGCATGGGAGGGCAATTCTACGCACGGCCGGCCGGTGGCGACACCGATCGCACCGCTCGTGGGGTTGGTCTGGGTGGTTGCCAGGCTTGTTCGGTTGGTCACCGCCGAGGCAGCTCCATCCAGATACGGCGGGTGGCCAGCTGTTCGAGCACGCCCACCTCGGGCGGCACGCCCATACCCACACCGCCCGGCAGTGCCACGGCCAGTGGACCGGCCGCTCCCCCACCGCGCAGCACCGGGGGTGGCACGACGTCGCCGGCGAGGTAGGTCGACGCGGGACTGAGGTCCCCGGGCCAGCTGAACCCGGGCAGTGCGCCGAGGACGGTGTTGACCGCACGCCCGTAGCCCGACTCGTACATCCCACCGATCCACAGGGGCACCCCCGCCTCGGTGCAGGTCTCGATCACCTGCAGCGCCGCCCCGATGCCGCCGAGTCTTGCCGGCTTCACGCACACGACCGAACACGCCTTGGTGGCAAGGGCGTCCCAGGCGGCGCGGGGTGAGCCGAGGCTCTCGTCGAGGCAGATGGGGGTGGAGAGGAGCTCGCCGAGCCGGCGGTGGCCGGCGAGATCGTCGCGGGCCAGTGGCTGTTCGAGGCAGAGCAGCCCAAACCGGTCGAGCGAGGCGAGGTGTCCGGCATCCGACTCCTGGTAGGACTCGTTGGCATCGACCTGGAGCATGAGCCCGGGAAAGGCGCTCCTGACCGCCCCGACCGGATCCACGTCCCAGCCCGGTCCGATCTTGAGCTTCAGCCGGCAGATCCCGCGACCGACCTGGACCCCCACCCCGGCGACCAGCGCGTCGGTCGACTCGGCGCGTCCGAGGACGGCACCGACGGCAACCGGGTCGTCGGGGGCACCGAGGGCCTCGGCCAGGCGGACCCCCTCCGCCCTCAGATGGGCGTCGGCCACCGCCATCTCCAACGCGGCGAACGCCAGGGGCGCGTCGGGAGCGGCCTGGCGGAGGCCGCCGAGCTCGGTGGGGCCAGGCAGGCGCATCCCGGCCCGGGGCGCGAGGTCGAGGAGTCCGGGCACCAGGGCGTGCTGGAGCAGGGCAAACGACCGGGTCACGTCCTCGCTGTCATAGGTGGTGTCGGCCAGCGCCGCGCACTCCCCCCACCCTTCGACCGGCGTGTGCCCACGGTGTCCGACCACATGGACCAGGACGAGCGGGCGCCGGCGGTGGACACCCTGGGCGGTGACCACCGGTTCCCGGAACGGCAGCTCGATCATCCACAGCTGGACGGCCAGCAGCCCCACCGAGCCCCCGGCCCCGATGCCGGCCCATCGTTCGGACAGACCTCCCGGAGTGCTGACGACCACCGTTCGAGCCTAGGGGTTCGGGTCCGAAGGCCGATGGCACCGGTCCACCCCGGTGGGATCCGCCGTCCCGCAGCCCCTGATGCCGACGGGCCCGGGGATAGGCTGCGCCCCCACCGGCCCGGGTGGCGGAATGGCAGACGCGGTGGACTCAAAATCCACTGTCCGAAAGGGCGTGCGGGTTCGAATCCCGCCCCGGGCACGCACCACGCACCACCAAGTGACCACAGGGTAATCACCGGGATGCGTCGCGGCCGTGTCACACTTGTCCGGCCACGACGGTCGTCGGTGACCGTGATCGTTCGAGAGGAGTCGGTGGTTGCTGGCCTTTACCTTCCCGGGACAGGGATCACAACGGTCCGGGATGGGTCACGCCTGGGTCCAGCACCCCTCCTGGGAGGTGGCGGCCGAAGCATCGGAGGTCGCCGGGCGCGATGTCACCGAGTTGCTCCTCGAGGCGCCCATGGAGGAGCTCACCCAGACGGCGAACGCCCAGTTGGCCACCTTCGTGATGAGCCTGGTCGTGCTGGACGCCGTCGAACGCCTCGGGCTCTTCCCGGCGGCGTGTGCCGGCCACAGCCTCGGTGAGTACACCGCCCTGGTCGCCTCCGGCGCCCTTTCGCTCTCGGACGGCACCCGGCTTGTGATCGAGCGGGGCAGCGCCATGCAGACGGCCTCCGACGAACGACCTGGCACCATGGCCGCCCTCATCGGGATCGCCGACGGCGACGCCGAGGCGGCCTGTCAACGTGCCGAGGACGAGGTGTGGGTGGCCAACTTCAACGCACCGGGCCAGGTGGTGATCGCCGGCACGGTCGCCGGAGTCTCCTCGGCCACCGACCGGGCCAAGGAGCTCGGGGCGAAGAAGGTGCTGGCGATCCCCGTGTCGGGTGCCTTCCACACCCAGCTCATGCTGGCGGCGCGCCCGAGGCTCCGCCGGGCTCTCGACTCCGTAGAGTTCCACTCGCCCGAGGTGCCGGTGGTGGCCAACGTGGACGCCCGTGTGCACACCGACCCGAGCGAGTGGCCCGGGCTCCTCTCCTCCCAGCTGTGCAGCCCGGTGCGCTGGCGCCAGTCACTCGAGGCCCTGGCCGGCAGGGGGGCCTCGGTGATCGCCGAGCTGGGACCCGGCGGGGTGCTGACCGGCATGGTGCGTCGCACCGTGCCCGACGTACGGGGGGTGGCGCTGGCGGTGCCGGCCGACCTCGACAAGCTGATGGACGCCGTGACAGGGTCCGAGGAGTGGACGGCGTCGGCTCCGGCCCATCAGGGCGAGCACCTCTACACCTCCGAGCGGGTCATCGTGAGCCCGACCCCTGGGGTGTTCGAGCCCGACGTCCACCTGGCGGCCCTCGAGACCACGGCCCTCGCTGAAGCGACGGCGGCCCCCGGGAGCGGCGAGGGCTCGGAGCCCGGTACCGTGCTGGCGGTCGGTGACCGTGTCGGCACCGTCGGTCTCACCGACGTCCGCACGCCGTTCGACGGGATCCTCGTCCGGTGGTTGGCCGTGCGTGGTGAGCGGGTGGTCGAGGGACAGCCGGTCGCCTGGATCAGGACCTCGGGGAGCACCTGGTGAACGGCGAGGACGATCGTTCCGCAGTGGCCGGCCCGGAGGGCCGGGTGGTGCTCGTCACCGGTGGGTCGCGTGGGATCGGTCTGGCCTGTGCCCGGTGGTTCCTGGCCCGTGGGGACCGGGTGGCGGTGACCTCCCGTTCGGGCCATGTCGAAGAGGAGGTCGATCTGGGGCCCGAGCGTTTTGTCTCCCTCTCGTGCGACGTCACCGACCCCGGCCAGGTCGACGCGGCCTTCGCCGAGGTCGAGGGGACATGGGGCCCGGTGGAGGTCCTGGTGGCCAACGCCGGGATCACCCGCGACACCCTCGTCCTCAGAATGAGCGAGGACGCCTGGGCCGACGTGATCGACACCAACCTGACGGGCGTGTTCCGCGTGACCAAGCGGGCGCTGTCGAAGATGATCCGCCTCCGCCGGGGCCGGGTGGTCATGGTGTCGTCCATCGGCGCGTTCATCGGCTCGGCGGGCCAGTCGAACTATGCGGCGTCGAAGGCGGGTTTGGTGGGTATGGCCCGCTCGATGGCCCGCGAGGTGGCGAGCCGCACGATCACGGTCAACGTGGTTGCTCCGGGTCTCGTCGAAACGAATATGCTCGCGGCACTCGGAGAGGAGCACGTGCGAGCATTCGAGGCCCAGGTGCCGCTCGGGCGCCTTGCCCAGCCCGAGGAGGTCGCCGAGGCCGTAGGCTTCCTTGCTTCCGACGGGGCCGCGTACATCACCGGTGCGGTCCTGGCGGTGGACGGGGGCCTGGCCATGGGCCTCTGAGGACCAGTGAGGCCGAACAGGCGAGCCGGAGGGTATCGGCCACACGGACGACAGCAGCGGGAAGAATGGCCCACCTCAGCGGAGGACGCGGTTTCTCGGCCAGTCACAGAGGCGGACCCGATATCGGAACCGACCGTACAGAACGAACAACGGAAAAGGAGCAAGTGCGTGAGCGATGACGAGGCATTCGAGAAGTTCAAAGGGTGTGCGGTCGAGGTTCTCCAGGTACCCGCGGACAAGGTGACCAAAGAGGCGCGGTTCGCCGAGGACCTCGACGCCGACAGCCTCGATCTGGTCGAACTGGTCATGGCCCTCGAGGAGACCTTCGACGTCTCCGTCGAGGAGACCGAGCTCGAGGGCATCGAGACCATCGGCCAGGCCTTCGATCTCATCACCGCCAAGCTCTGATGCTGCTCGGTGTCGGTCCCGAGGGCCCGTTGCCCGGCCGCCGCGTCGCCATCACCGGCGTCGGGGTCGTCTCGTGCTGCGGGATCGGGACCGATGCCCTCTGGAATGGCCTGAACGGTGACCCGCCGGTCGGCGAACGACGGGTACCGGATTTCGACCCCGAGCGGTGGCTGACGAGCAAGGAGGCCCGGCAACTGGACCGCTTCGCCCAGTTCAGCGTGGCCGTCGCCGACATGGCCCTCGAGGACTCCGGCGCGCTGGACGCCGACCCCGGACGCTCCGCGGTCATCATGGGCACCGGGGTAGGGGGCCTCCAGACGCTCGAGAACCAGATCCTCATCTTCGGCGAGAAGGGCGCCCGTCGCGTGTCCCCGCGCCTCGTTCCGATGATGATGTCCAACGCCGGCGCCGCCACGGTCTCCATCCGGCTCGGTTGGCACGGTCCCTCCGAGACCATCATCACCGCCTGTGCAGCCGGGGCCCACAGCATCGGACACGCGGCGCGTCTGGTCGCCTCGGGCCGTTGCGACGTGGCGCTCGGTGGGTCCGCCGAGGCGGGCATGACCCCGGTGGGCATCGCCGCATTCACCAACATGACGGCGCTGTCGACCTCGGGCGACTCGCGGCCCTTCGACATCCGTCGCGACGGATTCGTGATCACCGAGGGAGCGGGGGCACTGGTCCTCGAGGCGTGGGACCATGCCATCGCCCGGGGCGCCCACATCTACGGTGAGCTCGCCGGTTCAGCCAGCACGGCGGACGCCCACCACATCACCGCACCGATCCCTGGCGGCTCGGGGGCCGCGGCCTGCATGAGTCTGGCCATGGAGGACGCAGGGGTGGCTCCGGACGAGATCGGCCAAATCAACGCCCACGGCACCTCGACCCCGCTCAACGACAAGGCCGAGTCGGATGCCATCGTGAAGGTGTTCGGAGCCACCACTCCACCGGTCACCTCCACCAAGGGCATCACCGGGCACGGGCTGGGCGCGGCCGGGGCGATCGAGGCGGTCGCCGTGGTGCTGAGCATCCAGCACTCCCTCATTCCACCGACCTCTGGGTACGAGCAGCCCGACCCCGACATCCCTTTGGACATCGTGGCCGGCACTGCCCGTCCGTGGGAGCCGGGCCCGGTGCTGTCCAACTCGTTCGGATTCGGCGGGCACAACGGCTGCCTGGTGATCTGCGCACCGTAGGCGCCGGAGCTGCCGGAGGTGTCGGCTCCCCGGCCGAGGTGCGGCCCACCAGGCCCGGACGGATCCCCCGAGGTCCCCGTGGGCCAGGAAGAGGGCTTGTCCAGGCGATCTGCCGGAGGACCTGGTCGGACATCGAGGTGAGCGGCGACTGGACGGTCGCGGATCGGTGCGACCACGCTCGCCCCTACCGTTGAGGTGCCATGGTTGAACAATCTGAGTCGATCCGAGCCCGGGGCCGAGCACCCCTATCCCGAACGCCCTGGTCACGGTGGTCTTCCTCCCGATCATGCCGGGCCATCGAGGGACGGACGGGAGGACCTTTCGATCGGGGCCTTCACGCCGGCTGGACCCTGGACCGTGGACCCCGAGGCCGTGCGCTGGCGCTTCGCCCATGGGGGCGAAGGTGACATCGAAGAGCTCCGCCGGGACGCGGCCTCGTTAGCCCGGCGGCTCGTTCGCCCACACCGGCTGCCTCCCGGGGCCAGGGTCGTCACCGTGGGGCTGCGGCTGGGGTCGGCGCTGGTGGGCTGGGGCCTGCGCGAGCGCGGCACTCCGAACTCGCGTGCCGGCCTGTCGCGGAGGCTCAGATCCGCCTTCGAGCGGCTGGGCCCGACCTACATCAAGCTGGGCCAGATCATCTCGTCGGGTGAAGGTATCTTCCCCGAGGAGCTGGTGGGTGAGTTCCAGCTCCTGAGGGACCGGGTGCCGCCCGAGCCGTTCTCGACCGTGCGACGCACGATCGAGGAGGACCTGGCCCGGCCGCTCGCCGAGGTGTTCACGTCGTTCGACCGGACACCCATTGCCTCCGCGTCCATCGCCCAGGTCCATGCGGCCACGCTGCGCACCGGCGAGCGGGTCGTCGTCAAGGTCCAGCGCCGCACCGTCGCCAGCCTCGTACGGCTCGACATCGCCGCCATGTCGTGGATCGCCCCTCAGCTGGTGGGGAGGATCCCGGTGGCCGCGCTGACCAACCCGCCGGCCCTGGTCGAGCTGTTCGCCGAGACCATCGTCGAGGAGCTGGATTTCCGTCTCGAGGCGCAGAACATGCTGGACATCGCCGCTGTGTTCGCGGGGACGGGCCAGCGCTCGATCGTGGTTCCCCGTCCCCACCCCGACCTGGTGACCAGGAGGGTACTGGTCATGGAACAGCTCCACGGCTTCGCCTGGGGAAACGCCGCCGGCATGCGGGAAGCGGGCATCGACACGGCCGCCGTACTCCGCTCCAGTCTGATCGCCTTCCTCGAGGGCGCACTCCTCTACGGGGTGTTCCACGGCGACCTCCACGGCGGCAACCTGATGGTGACCCCCGACGGCACCGTGGCCCTCCTCGACTTCGGGATCACGGGCCGCCTGGACGAACGCAAGCGTCTCGCCTTCCTCCGGCTCCAGATGGGTGCCACCACCAACAACCTGAACGTCCAGGTGTCAGCGCTCCGCGACCTCGGCGCGCTGCCCGCCGATGCCGACATCGATGCGGTCATACGCGATCTCGGCCTCGACCGGCCCCCCATCGATCCCACCACCCTCACGGCGGACGAGATGGTCGACGAACTCCGTGACGTCACCAAAGCGCTGCTCGGCTACGGCGCCCGGCTCCCCAAAGAGCTGATGCTGTTCGTGAAGGACATCCTGTTCCTCAACGGGGCCATGGCCGCCATGGCCCCCGACGTCGACATCCTCGGCGAGATCCTGGCCGTGGTGACGTACTTCACCGAGCACCACGGAGAGCGCATCGCCCGGGAGGTGGGCGTTGATCTGGTGGAGAGCCCGATCGACCTCGACGGCTACCGCGCCGCGCTGGGATTCGCCGAGGAGACCGATCCGATCACGTTTCGCGACCTCCAGGAGCGGAGGGAGCTCATCCGCCACCGGCTCGAGCAACGGGACGAGCATCGTCGCAGCCGACGCTCCTTTCTCCGCTCCCTCTACCGGGTGGTGCGCCGCCGGAACTGAGGGCGCGCGGACCTGAGCGCGGTTCGGCGCGTGGCCAACCGACCCCTGCCTTCCAAGTCAGTCGGCGTCGAGGGCGCGGCGCAACGAGGAGACAAACGCGGCGGCACCCTCGGGCCCCGACCCCTCGAGCAGGCGCCTCACCAGGGCAGATCCCACCACCACCCCGTCGGCCACCTCGCAGACCGCCACCGCCTGTTCCGGGTTGGAGACTCCGATCCCGACGCACACGGGGAGGCTCGTTTCCGCCATCGCCCTGCCGGCGACCTGACGGGCCGAGTCGGACAGCACCGCCTGCTCACCGGTCACCCCCATCCGACCGACCGCGTAGACGAATCCACGTGAGCGTCGACAGACCTCGACGATCCGTTCGTCGGGCGTCGAGGGGGCCACGAGCAGGACGGTGGCGACTTCGGCGGCGTCGGCGGCGGTGGACCACGGCCCGAGCTCCTCGAGCGGAAGGTCCGGGATGATGGCGCCGGCCACGCCGGCCTCGGCCATGTTGCCGGCGATGCGAGCATGGCCGGCCCGCTCAATGAGGTTGTAGTAGGTCATCACCACGAGTGGCACACCGACGTCGATCCTGCTGAGATCGGCGAGGATGCCCTCGGGGGTGGTGCCGCGGCCGAGGGCACGGAGCGATGCCTCTTGGATGGTGGCCCCGTCGATCATCGGATCGGAGAACGGGATCCCGATCTCGATGGCGTCCGCCCCCGCACCGGCAACGGCCTCCACGGTCAGCAGCCATTGATCGTCCATTCCCCCGGTCACATACGGGACGAGAAGCTTGTGTCCGGCGTCGCGCCGCGCCCTCAACGCCGACTCGAGGGATACTCCCCGTCGGGTGCCGGGCACCGAGAGGTCGGCGTTCACGGCCGACCACGGAGGACGTCACGGACCTGGGCCACGTCCTTGTCGCCCCGCCCGGACAGATTGACCAACACCGTCGAGCCACGAGGCAGCCCATCGGTGCCGGCCTGCCTGATCACCCAGGCGAGCGCATGGGCCGACTCGAGGGCGGGGATGATCCCCTCGGTGTGGGCCAGACGTTGGAACGCCCCGAGGACCTCCTCGTCGTTGGCCGACTCGTAACTGGCCCGGCCGAGCTCCCCGAGATAGGCGTGCTCGGGCCCGATGCCCGGGTAGTCCAACCCGGCTGAGATCGAATGGGCCTCGAGGATCTGACCCTCCTCGTTCTGGATGAGGGCGCTGCGCATGCCGTGGAGCACGCCGGGCGCCCCGGTGGTCATCGACGCACCGCCTTCGGCCTCGACCGCCACCAGTCGGGAGTCGGTGGCATCGGCGAAGCCGGCAAAGATCCCCGCGGCATTGGAACCGCCCCCGGCACAGGCCACCACGACATCGGGGTCGGCACCCCCGAGCAGCGAACGACACTGCTCCCGAGCCTCGTCCCCGATCACCCTCTGGAACTCGCGCACCATCCAGGGGTAGGGGTGAGGGCCCATCACCGACCCGAGGCAGTAGTGGGTGTCCTCCACCGAGGCCACCCAATCGCGCAGGGCCTCGTTCACCGCGTCCTTCAGCGTCCGGCTCCCGCTCGAGACGGGCCGCACCTCGGCGCCCAAGAGCTCCATCCGGAAGACGTTCAGCTCCTGGCGATGGGTGTCCACCTCGCCCATGTAGACGCGGCACTCCATGCCGAAGAGGGCGGCCGCCGTGGCGGTAGCCACTCCGTGCTGGCCGGCGCCGGTCTCGGCGATCAACCGATTCTTGCCCATCCGCCGGGCCAGTAATCCCTGACCGATCACGTTGTTGAGCTTGTGCGACCCGGTATGGGCCAGGTCCTCACGTTTCAGGAGCACCCGGACACCGAGTTGCTCCGACAAGCGCCCGCAATCGGTCACCGGCGTCGGACGGCCACCGTAGTGGTGAAGGATCCCATCGAGCTCGCCCCGGAACTCCTTGTCCGCCCAGGCGGTCCGGAACGCTTGTTCGAGCTCCATGCACGCCGGCACCAGCGATTCGGGGACGAACCGTCCACCGAACTGACCGAACCGACCCGAAGGGCCGGGGTCCCCCATGATCTCACCGGTCACGAGTCGCGCTGCCAGTCGAAGGGACCCGAGTCGTCGTCTGGGTCCGGGAAGGACCCACTGGCATCGGCGCCCGGCGCTGTGCTGGAACCGCCCCCGCCGGCAGAGCCCCTGGTGGCGGACACGGCGACCGCCCGGGCCGCCTCCCGGGCCGCGCCGATGAAGTCACGGAGCTTGCCGGGATCCTTGATACCGGGTGACGCTTCGACCCCGCTGGCGACGTCGACCCCCCACGGTTGCAGGTGCTCGATGGCTGCGGCCACGTTCTCCGGGCGGAGTCCACCCGAGACGATGAGGCGGCGGGGGTCGAGGACGCCCTCGGCGAGCCGCCAGTCGAAGAGCTGGCCCGAGCCGGGGTTGGCGCCATCGACGAGGAGGAGCTCGGCGCCATACTCGGGGAACCGGTCGATGTTCCGGTGGCCGGCCGGAAATGCCTTGATGGTCAGCGCAGCGCGGCTGGCGATCCACTGGGTGTCGGCAACCGATTCGACACCGTGCAGCTGGACCGCACCCAGGCCGATGTGGTTGGCGATGTCGATGACACGCTGGGGTGCCTCGTCGCGGAAGACACCGACTGTGACGATCTCGTGGGGGAGGCGTTTGACGATGTCGGCCACGACCGACGGTGCCATCTGGCGCGGGGAGGGGGCGAAGATGAACCCCACGGCCGATGCGCCCATGCCCACGGCGAGCAGGGCGTCGGCCTCTGTCGTGACGCCGCAGATCTTGACGAAGATCCCCTCGGGGTCCTCCACCTCGTCGTAGAGGGTCATGGCTCGGCACGGAGTCCGGCGACAGCGGCCCGCCGGTCGCTCGAGCGAACCAGCGACTCCCCCACCAGCACGCCGCGGTAGCCGGCGGCGGCCAGCGCGGCGACATCATCCCGGTTGCGGATCCCGGACTCGGCCACCGAGATCACATCGGGGGGGACCAGGTCGCCGAGACGCAAGGCGCGCTCACGGTCGACCTCGAAGGTGCGCAGGTCCCGTTGATTCACGCCGATGACCCGCGCCCCCGCCCCGAGGGCACGCTTCAGTTCGAGCTCGTCGTGGACCTCGACGACGGC
Organism: uncultured Acidimicrobiales bacterium; assembly: GCA_963725395.1. Classification (GTDB taxonomy): domain Bacteria; phylum Actinomycetota; class Acidimicrobiia; order Acidimicrobiales; family RAAP-2; genus Bog-756. Next base: position 270,481 of record CAVRYH010000001.1, read on the forward strand.
GCTCATCGAGAGGCGGGTGGCAAGGTCGAACAAGGCGGTCAGCTCGGTGTCATCGAGCGCAGCCACGATCAGGAGGACGGCGTCCGCGCCCATGGCACGGGCGTCGCAGACGTCGAGGGCGCTGACCGTGAAATCCTTTCGCAACACGGGAAGGGAGCAGGCCGCCCTGGCGGCACGCAGATCATCGGTACCGCCGCCGAAGAACTCCTCGTCGGTGAGGACGGAAAGGCAGTCCGCGCCCCCGGCCTCGTAGTCGCTCGCCACCAAAGCCGGGTCGAGCATCGGGTCGAGGTCGCCCTTGGAGGGGGACCTCCGCTTGATCTCGGAAATTACCGCCACGCCCTTGTTCTCGAACGCCTGTTGGACGGCATCAGCGAACGGGCGCACCGGGGCGGCCCGCTCCGCCCGGACGATCGCCTCGTCGAGATCACGGGCGTCCCCGGCGGCCCGGGCCCGATGCGCGTCGATGATGCTGTCCAGGTAGGTGGGCATGGCTCTCAGATCCTACCAACCGGGGTCTGTCGCCCCCCACGGTTCACGGTGGCACCCACCCCGGGCCAGACCGCACGGGCGGAGCGGCGCTCGAGGACCGTGTTGGGTGACGTCCAAGAACGACGGGCACCGGTTCCGACCAACCGTCCCTCCTCACACTTCCCTAACCATGATGGGCGCGGCCGACCGGGGGATGCCAGGCTGTTCGCCATGACGGATGTCGAGGACACGGTCGTCGTCATCGAGGACGACCACCACATCTCCGACCTCGTGGCTATGTACCTGCGGCGTGACGGATTCCGGGTCCTCCAGGCGGCGGACGGTGAGGCCGGGGTGGCATTGGTCGAACGCGAGCGACCCGCACTGGTCATCGTGGACATCGGCCTGCCCGGCCGGCTCGACGGATTCGATGTCTGCCGGCGATTGCGCATGACACCGGCGTCCACCCGAGCGGTGCCAGGGAACCGTCCGTCAGACGGGGCCGTTCCCCTGTTGATTCTCAGCGCCCGCGACGACGAGGTGGACCGGGTGCTGGGGCTGGAGCTGGGCGCAGACGACTACGTGACAAAGCCGTTCTCCACCCGGGAGTTAGTGGCAAGGGTGCACGCCATCCTCCGTAGGAGCATCCCGGCGGGGGAGCCCGGGCCCCAGAAGGTCGCCACACTCGGCGCCATCGAGATCGACGTCGGCCGCCGTGAGGCCAAGGTCGACGGGTGTGTCGTCCCACTGGCCACCCGTGAGTTCGACCTGTTGGCCTATCTGGTGGCCAACCTCGGACTTGCCCTGTCGAGACGGCAGCTGCTCGACGGGGTGTGGGGACCCGACTGGTACGGAGACGAACGTACCGTCGACGTCCACGTGCGCCAGCTGCGGAAGAAACTGGGTAGCGGGCTCCCCCTGGCCACGGTGTGGGGCGTGGGCTACCGACTGGGATGAGACGCCGGCTCACCATCGCCATACTTCTGCTCGTGGCCGGCACCCTCCTCGTCACCACGGTCACGAGCTACTTCTTCATCCGACGCGCCGCCATTACCACGTCGCAGCACGAGTTGAACGGCGAGGCGCAGGCCATCTCCAAGAACTTCTCCAGCAACGCCGACATCACCAGGGCCAGCTTCAAGCGGCAGCTCGACCTGATCGCCAAGGCGGGCGACTTCGCCGGGATCGGAGTGGTCCTTCTCTATCCGGACGGCACCATCGTCGGAGACCTCCCCTCCGGCCTTACGACGGCCCAGATCGACGTTCCGGCCCTCTTGGACAACCAGCAGACCTCGGGCCATGAGCAGTCCTTGCTGGTCTACACGGCGGTACCCACACCAGTCGACAGGCTCACCAGCTTCGTGCCGGTCCTGGTTGTGACCCGCCAGGCCCACGATCCGGCCAACGGTCTGGTGACCTTCGGGCTGGTGGGAGTGATCGGGCTGGCCATCGCCGCGCTCGTCGCCGCCGACCTGGCACGGCGGTTCACCCGGCCCGTGGTGTCGGCGGTGTCCACAACCCGCCAGATCGCCTCGGGCGACCTCGAGGCGCAAGTGGAGGTGAGCCCGCATGAGCTTCCCGAGTTCGCCCAGCTGGCCGACTCGATCAACGTCATGGGGGCCAATCTGGTCCGGGCCCGGGAACAAGAACGGCAGTTCCTGCTGTCGGTCTCCCACGAACTACGGACCCCCCTCACCTCCATTCGCGGCTATGCGGACGCTGTCATCGATGGAGCGACCGACAGCCCGTCGGACGCCGCCAAAGTGATCAGGTCCGAGGCCCTGCGCCTCGAGCGTCTCGTCCAGGACCTCCTCGACCTCGCCCGACTCGACGCCGATCGCTTCTCCCTCGAGATCCGACCCATCGACGGCGCGGATGTGGTCCACCGGGTGGTGAAGGGATTCCAGCGCCGGGCCGACGACCTGGGAATCGATCTGTCCTTGGCACCGGGCTCTGCGGATCCGCTCTGGGTCCTGGCCGATTCCGACCGGTTGGAGCAGGTGGTGGCCAACCTGCTCGAGAACGCCTTCTCCTTCGCTGAGCACCGCGTCGTGGTCGGCGTGATGGCCGTGACCCCCTCCGGCGCGCCGGCCGATCGCGGCAAGGGGCTCCTGTCGTCGGCCGTGCACAGTTCTCGTCCGGGCGTGCCGCCAGAGGCGACCACCGTGCCGGCGATCTGGGTGATGGACGACGGCCCCGGCATTCGTTCAGAGGAGCTCCCGCTGGTCTTCGACCGCCACTTCACCTCCGACGCCGGCCAGGGTCGGCGCCAAGGACTGGGATTGGGGCTGGCCATCGTGTCCGAACTGGCAACAGCGATGGGCGCCTCCGTCCGAGCGGAGTCACCGGTCCTCGACGACGCGGGCACGAGGATGGTCCTCTGGCTCCGGGCCGGCCCTCCCCGCCCGGGCAACGCGGCGGACCCGGCCAACCCGGCACCGCCGACCGTCCCCGCCCCCACACCGCAGCAGTCGTCCGCCCCCGCGAATGCCCGCCTGGCCGCGGCGGCTCCGCTCCCGGTCGAAGGATCCGTCTCAGAAGGGAATCCCGATGGATGAACGCGTACTCGTCACCGGAGCCTCGGCCGGAATCGGCCAGGCCTGTGCAGATCGACTCCACGAACGCGGATGGAAGGTCTTCGGATCCTCTCGGCGCGGCACCTCCCGAGGGGGGTGGACACCCCTGGTCATGGATGTCGACAACGACGAGTCAGTGGATGCGGGCTTTAGGGAGGTCCTGGCCGGGACCAGTCGGTTGGACGCCGTGGTGGCCTGCGCTGGATGGGGGCTGTCGGGCGCGGCCGAACAGACGTCGATCGCTGACGGGCACGACCAGCTCGAGACCAACTTCTGGGGTGCGGTGCGTGTGGTGCAGCGGGCACTGCCGGTCATGCGGGCACAGGGGCACGGACGCCTCGTCCTGATGAGCTCGATCGGCGGCGTGGTCAGCCTCCCGTTCCAGGCGTTCTACAGCGCCAGCAAGTTCGCCCTCGAGGGTTACGGCGAGGCGCTGGCGTATGAGGTGGGGCCGTTCGGGATCCATGTGACCATGGTCGAACCGGGCAACGTGGCGACCGAGTTCACCGCCCGCCGTCGCAGTGCGTCCGGACCGGCCGAGCACGACCCATATGCCGCAAGTGTCGGAAAGGCGATCGGACTCATGGAGAAGGACGAAGCCAACGGCGTGCCGCCTGAAGACGTCGCCGCCGTGGTCGAACGGGTCCTGGAGGCGAAGCGTCCCCCGCGCCACGTCTCGGTCGGGAAGATCGACGAGCGGGTGGGGATCATGGCCCGACGCCTCCTCCCCTACCGGCTGTTCGAGAGAGCGGCGAAGGGTAGCCTCGGCGTTTGACCGTGGGCGGTGCCGTGCAACGCCCGGAGTTTCGGGTGAGCCGCCAGACGAACGGGAGCAGGACCCAGTGAGCAACCGGAAGCAGGACCGAGTGGTGGAACGTAGACAGGCTGGGACATGCCCAACCCTGTAGGCCCTCTGGGGCCGGCGGACGAACGGTTCGACCACCAGATACCCGACACCTTCGCCACGGTTGGGGTCAGCGATCCGGCATGGACCGAGAAGGTGTGCGCCATGGCGGCCCGCCAGGACGGGAGCGTGCAACTCGGATTCGGGATGGGCAAGTACACCAATCGGAACGTCCTCGATGGCTACGCCGGGCTGTCTCGGGGAAAGGAGCAGATCACCGTGCGCGGGAGCCGTCGGCTCTTTCCAGAGCCGTCCGTCACCGCCGTCGGTCCGGTGCACTACGAGGTGCTCGAGCCGATGAAGCGAGTCCGGTTCAGTCTCGAGCCCAATGCGTGCCAACCGCTGGCCTTCGACTGGGTCTTCGAGGCCGTCCTGCCGCCGGCCACCGAGGACCGGACCCACCAACGGGTGCCACTCGGCTACCGAATCAGTGCCGAACTGGTCCGCTACCACCAGATCGGTTTGGCCTCGGGCTGGCTCGAGATCGACGGTGAACGACAAGAGATCGATCCCGAAGAGTGGGTCTCGACCAGGGACCACTCCTGGGGCGTCAGGTACGACGTCGGGACACCGCCGACGGACACCGATCCGTTCGACCCGGTCCAGCAGATGGACTTCCAGATGATCTGGAGCCCGGTCCTGATGACCGATCCCGACGGCACCCGGTGGGGCCTGTTCATGCACCTCGTGGAACTGGAGGGCTTCGGCCGCAGCCACCGGACGGTGACCGGGGCCGTGGAGCATGGTGACGGCCGAATCGAGCGGATGGCGGACATCCGGCCCGACCTGTCGTTCGACTCCTCCAACCGGAGACTGCTCGGTGGTGAGGTGACCGTCACTCTCGAGGACGGGACCGAACGGAGATTCGAACTCGAGGTACCGACGGCCACCGGGTTCCACCTCGGCGCCGGACTCTACTTCGGGTGGCAGGGCCACCACCACGGCGAATGGCGGGGCGAGCTCCATGTCGACGGCGAGCGCCTCCCGGACTGCAGCGACCCCGGGCTCGCCCGGCAACTGCACCAGCTCCGTGACACGTTCGTCCGGGTTTACGAGCCGACCACCGGGGCGCGGGGCTTCGGGAATTGCCAACCGATGATCACCGGCGAACATCCTGAACTGGGACTGACCTCCGACACCTCCTTTTGGTGACACAAAGGAAGGGGGAAGGGCCGGAAGGGGCCCGAACCCGGCCGGGGTGGGCAAGCGGAGCGGCCACCGACGGAGGAGAGAGATGGCGAGGGGACGTTATCGTGTGCCCCACCACGCACCTGAGTATGCCACCGGGAGGTACCAATCGACCCCCCGTCGGATGCATCCGTGTGATCAGCGGATTCGGAGATCACCCTGCCGCTGAGTCTTCGTCCACCCTCGGACTGGGCTCGAGCAGGTAAATCGATGTTTCTCCCAGCTGCCCCATAGGAGCAAGCCGATGGATGTACCAAGCCACAAATGGACTGACATAACCCGCCGGGTAGGTAACGCCGAAAGGACCGGGACCCTTCGGCTTGCGCAAGAGCGCCCGCCACCACATTCCGGCAAGAACCCGAAATGCTCCGGGGAACTCCATGAACAGGCGGTGGCCACCCACTGTGGTGAACATCGTCACTCTCAATCCGCAACGTTCAGCTGGTTCGACCATGCCCGACGGGAAGAGCAAGACGACATGATCGACGTTCTCCCACGTCTGCATTCGCATTCCGGCGAATGCCCGCCAGAGAGCAAACGGATTGGGGGTGGTGACGATCAGCTTTCCCCCTGGCTTCAAGAGTTCTCGCGCGGCGAGTAGTAGTGCCTCTGGATTTCCCAGGTGTTCGATTACTTCACCGGCGACCATGACATCAAATGGGCCACTTGACTTTAGAGCCGACAGATCCGTTGTGATATCAGCGAGCGCGACCTTGAAACCCAACTCACGCATAGCCTTGACTCCCGGAGCATCGTTATCCACTCCGAGGCGACGCTGAGGATCTTGCCGTGCAGCCAGTTGTCGTCAGCAATCTTGCTGGCCTTGTGGTTGACGCAACCGATGTCGATCACGTCGCGATCTCGACACAAGTCAACGATGATCTCTTCCCGCGTACGAGCTTCCAGCACCTGGGCCTACCTTAAGACATCTCTGCGGGCAAGTTTGTTGGATCGGGCATTCGGATCACCGTTGATGCCCCTCCAGCTAGATGCCGCGGCCATACGCCCACCTTCCCTGGCGAGCAACCCTCGCCTCCCGGATACCCAAACGAGGACGCCATGATTTTATGATTCACCGGGAAGGAGTGTGGCCGGCGACGTCGAGCCCGCGAGATTCAGCCGGGTGGCGCGAAGAACTCCAGCGCGATGTTGTCAGGATCACGGAATGACACTCCGGAGCCATAGGAAGCGTCGACGATTCCCCCGTTGGCGATCCCAAGCTCATTCAATCGCGCTTCCCATTCCGCCAGCTCTGATCGGTTGGAGGAACCGAACGCCAGGTGGTCCAAACCGACTCGGCGCTCGTTGAACGGCTCGTTGCTGGCAGGATCGGGGAACTGATGGAGCCCGACCAATGTCTGGCCAACCAACCAGACCACATGCCTGAAGGGGCCAGTGTCCTCGTCGAGGACCGGGTCCGTACCGAATAATGCGCCGTACCAGGGAACACTCCGGTCAAGATCACTGACTGTCAGAGCGACGTGAGTGATCGCGGGAAACTCCGCCATGGCCATCCCCCTCTAAGTCAGGAAGTGCAATGGAGCGTATCAGCGAGATTCGAGGATTGCTCGGGGCCGAATGTCCACCGCCGTAGCGGAAGATGTTCCGGGCACCCCCTTCGATACAGCCCCAGAACCCTCAGAGCAGACGGCTCGCAGGCGTTGGCGATCAGTCGGGACTCCCGGCGGCAAGGTTGGCTGGCAGACGGCAATCGTACAGACGGGACGCCACCAGACAAGCGTGTGCGGGTGTAGTTTTGGCAGCGTGCCGATGTATCTCGATCGTCACGATGTGCCGGGTGTCTCACCCGAGGACGTGGCCAGCGCGCACCTCCTCGATCTCGAGGTCCAAGAGAAGCACGGTGTTCACTACCACACCTATTGGTTCGATCCAGATTGCGGATCGGTGTTCTGCCTTGCCGAGGGGCCGAACAAGCGGGCGGTAGTGGCTGTGCACGAAGAGTCCCACGGACTGCTGGCCAGCTCCATCCTGGAGCTGAGCTTGGACGCACCCCTGAACGCCTTCTTGGGACCGGCGCCTCATCTTCCGGCGGGGACCTCCTACTCGGCCCCGGCGATGCGAGTGATCGTGTTCACCGATGTCTGTGGATCGGTCGCTCAGACGCATCAACTCGGCGATGAAGGCCATATGCACTTGCTCAGGGAACACGATGAGATAGTGCGTAGTCAGCTCCTCGTGCAGGGGGGGCATGAGGTCAAGCACACGGGCGATGGCATCATGGCCTCCTTCACCTCAGTGGTCTCTGCGATCACGTTTGCGGTTCAGGTGCAACGGCGACTCCACGAGCGCAACGAGAATGCCGAGACGCCTTTCCACATAAGCATCGGAATCAGCGCAGGAGAGCCGGTCACAGACGACAACGATGATTTGTTCGGTGCGGCCGTCCAGCTCGCAGCCCGGCTTTGTGCTGCCGCAGCTGATGACGACATCGTCGTTTCGATGGCAGTTCGTGAACTGTGCGTTGGTAAGTCCTTTCGATTTGATGATCGAGGCGAGTTCCGTCTGAAGGGAATACCGGAACCAACCCACGCCTATGGTGTGGGCTGGAGCGATTGACCTGGCGGCGTCAACGAGCTCAGCACAGGAACAAGGTCGGCGGATCCCGCCCCGGGCTGAGGATCGCCTAGTCGAAGTGCCGGTCAAGGGCACTTAGCGCGCGTGGCGTGCACCGCCTTGGGCCTGACGCGAACGAGTGGCTCAGCCCGAGTGACCGACCTCGGACCGAAGGACTCACCGCTACCCAACCGCCCACAACTGTCGGATGCAACTGGGGTGCGGGGCTGCCCCGGTGACGATCGGGTCAATACGCACCTCTGACCGGCGGTGCGGGGCAGGCCCGGAGGTACGATCGCCGAAGCTCAAGACTGAGAGGAATCGTCGATGTCCAGAAGCTGGAACGTGCGCCACGTCGACGGCGGGGAGTTCGAAGCCTGGACCCAGCTCTTTCGTGGTTATTGCGACTTCTACCACTGGCCCACATCAGACGATCACCAACGACAGATCTGGGGCTGGATCCAAGAAGACAAGATCGTAGAAGCGCTCGTCGCCGTGGAAGTCGACGCGACCGGAGCTGAATTCGGCGGACCCAGGGGTCTCGCACATCTTCGCGAGTGGATCCGTCCCTTGCGGGGTGTGAAGTCTGGCTACTTGGACGATCTTTTCGTTGATCCGACCTTGAGGGGCGAAGGAGCCGTCGACGCCCTCTTCGATGAGATCAACCGCATGGCGCTCGCCCGTGACTGGGACGTCGTCCGTTGGACGACTGCGGACAACAACTACCGGGCCAGAGGCCTCTACGACAAGGTCGCACTGCGGACGACGTGGATTACCTATGACATGACCCCGGGCCCACACGGGACTGCTGAGCCCTCGTGAAGGTGATCCACGAGATGCCGGGGTGTCCCACCTAGCCAGCGCGAGTTCAGGGCTCAGGGGACGCCCGGCTCCGCTCGGTTTCGGGACATTGTGGATGCCGAGCGGCATCTGAGGTCCTAGAGCAGACTGTCGTCGTGATGGATTGGGGGGAGTTCACGGTGGTCGAAGCGACCGACTCGGACACCGATGCGCTATTAAGGCTACGCGACGACGCCGCCCGCTCGCTCCTCGCCCGAGGGATCGACCAGTGGCAAGTCGGCGAGATCCCCTACTCCTGGGAGCGGGGTGATGAGTACCGCGTCTTTGTTCTTTGGCACGGAGAGGATCGGGTGGGGACTGTCACCATCCTGTGGGACGACCCAGTGATCTGGGGCGAGCAGCCCGTCCCAGCCGGTTACGTCCATAACCTCGTCGTGGCCCGGCCCTTCGGCGGACAGGGCTTGGGTGTCCGGCTTCTTCAGTGGGCTGAGAATCACGTGACCGAGTCCGGCAGGAGCCTGGCGAGGCTCGACTGTGGCGCTCAGAGCCGCAAGCTGCCGCGACCTCTACGAATCGGTGGGCTATTGCTGGGTTCGGGACCAGCACTACGCGTGGCTGGGCCCCGACCTGGCGCTCGCGCTCTACGAGAAGGTTTTGCGCAACGATTGCCGTCGTTGATTCCGGCGGAACGTCACCAGGGCCGACGGAAATGCGGAGTGCCTCACTGGTGCCTGATTGTGGGTCACACGTTAGCGTCCGGCCGCCCCATCTCTCCTCCATCGCCGGTCCGCCAGTCGGCCCCTCCCGGGCCCCCGCCGGAGGTTGCCGTTCCGCTCTCCCGCCGTCCCTTGCCCGGGTTGCGGCCCCTTCCGGCCCTTCCCTCATCCTCTGTCTACTTCGTTCTGACGAGCGCCGGAGGGCTCGAACTGAGCTACCGGTGAGCTACCGGTGAGCTCGCCGACCGGGGCTCACAGGGCGATGCGGGACCAATAGGACCCGTCGACCATCGCCCGGAGGGTGGCGCGGTGGATGATGAGATCGTCCACGTCGGCAGGCACCTCCGCCTCTCCGAAATGGATGGCCCGCTCTGTCACACGCCGCATGATGGCGCCGTGTCGCGTGGCGGCGAAGGCGATGTGCCACATCAGGTCGGCGGGAGGGTGTCCCGAGGCCCTGGCGTAGCTCTCGGCGACGTCGACCGGGCGGAACATCCCGGGAAGGCCGGGAACGCCCAGGTCGACCGCCAGGTCCTGGAAGAACAGATGGAGGTAGCACATCCAACCGAGGTCGACCTCGGGGGGAGCCACCGCCGCCATCTCCCAGTCCAGCACCGCGACGACCTCGTTGTCCCGGAACATCATGTTGCCGATCCGACCGTCCCCCCACGAAAGGGCGTCGGCACCGACGTCGGTGGGGAAGTTGTCCTCGAGCCACGCGAAGGACTCCTCGAGGAGCGGCGAACGCGTGTCCTGGACGACCCAGGCGTGGTAGTCCTTCCAGTGGTTGAAGAGTCGCTCCAACGAGGTACCGCCTGGCGTCCCGAGCTCCAGGAACCCGAGATCGAACCGGTCCGGGGTGATCGAATGGATGCCGGCCATGGCCCTGAGGGCGGACTCCTGGATTCTGCGCTGGGCCGCCTCGCCCCCGTCGAAGACCCAGTTGTCGCCGAACGTGTAGGGCATCACGTCGGGGGGGACCAGTCCGTCGATCCTGCTCATCACGAAGAACGAACCTCCGAGGACGTCGGGGTCCGGCTCGAACCAGAGGGTCTCGGGGACGGGCACCGACGTGTGTTCCGCGACGAGCCGCATCACCTTGAACTGCATCCCGAGGTCGTAGGTGGTGAACACCGGGTAGTCGGTGGACGGCGGTGCGATGCGGGCGACCAGCCGACGCTCGATGGGCGATCCCTCCTCCTCCCACCTCGCCGTGAACAGGAGCGTCTCCGAGGACATCCCGTTGCTGTCGGGACTGGTTACCTCGGTGATCACCGGGGCGGTGCCCGGACCCAGCTGAGCGGCCAGCCACTGTTGGAGGTGACCGGCCAGGACCTCGGGATCCCGAGACGAGGTGGTGATGTGGTCGGCGGTGGGCGATACAGGGGTCGATGCCGCGTCGGTGGTCATCCAGGCCCCCCTCCTGCGCCTCCTGCGGCCGCCGAGCCGTCCTGCCGGTGCGCCCCACCGGCCCCAGCGTGGGATCCGACGACGATCTGTCTCATTGCTCCCCCGATCACCGGCGGGTCGAAGCCCGCTCGTGTCACCTCACTCGGTCACGGGCCGATCGGCCCGGATCTGGACGGTCCGGATGCGCCCCTCGCACCGGGTGTTCCGGTTGCATGGTCTAGCACTTCCTCCACCAGGGGCAGGGGAAGGGCCTCACCAGGACGGGTGTGGGAGCCCCGATCGTCCTCCCAGGTGATGAGCACGGGTTCGGGTGGCGCCACCCGGCGGTGCAGCGTGGCCAGGGCCACCGTCGCCTCCCGCTTCGGCGACCAGGCGGCCGAGGTGACCGTGCCCACGGTGTGGACACCGTCGGCCGTTCTGACCGTGGCCCCCAGAGGGACCGATGGCTCGGGAACGGGCACCACGGGAGGCTCACCCGGCGAATCCGCGACCACGACCCCACGCAGCCGCCGGGCGACGTTCGAACCCCGGGCGTCGAGCCGCGCCACCAGTTCCTGCCCGGTGAAGCATCCCTTCGAGAATGAGACGGTTCGGTCGACGAGCCCAAGTTCGGCGGCGATGGAGCCCTCCACCACCTCCCGACCGTTGCGCGGCACCCCGGCTTCGATCCGGGCCGCCTCCCAGGCCTCGTCCCCGCAGCGCACCGTGTCGCCGACCCACTCGCCGAGACCGCCTCCCGGCAAAGGTCCGAGGAGGTCCACACCGGCCAGTCCGGGCCACGCCACAGCGACCACCAACTCGGGTCGTCCCGACACGGCGCGCTCCGCGTCGGGTCCACGGATGGCGGCACACACCCAGTCGAGGGCCTCGAACTCCACCTTCATCCGCAGCCGGAACCGCTGCAGCCGGGTGATGACCACCGCGCCGAACCCCTCGTCGGTGTCAAGGACGAACTCCGCGGTCCCCACCCTGGTAATCCGCAGGTAGGCCTCGACCTTGCCCTGGGGGCTGAGAAGGAGCGAGTCCGCCGTGTCGCCGTCGCCCAGCGCCTCGACGTCCTGACTGCACTGGCCCTGCAGGTAGCCAAGGGCGTCGGGTCCGGTCACCCGCACCGAATCCCGCGGGAGCAGATGGACCGCGGCCGTGGTCCGCAGGGCGCCGAACCCGGTCCGCAGGTCGTCCAGTCCGCTCATCCCGCCGCCAGCGGGGAGCGCGCCGCACGGGCCATGGCCACAGCGGCGAGCATGGCGGCGGCCTTCGCCGCGCATTCAGCGTTCTCCGAGGCGGGATCACTGTCGGCCACGATGCCCGCGCCGGCCTGTACCGAGGCGGTGCCGTCGGGCGCCACCGTCATGGTCCGGATGGCGATGGCCGTGTCGAGGTTGCCGGAGAAATCGAGGTAGCCCACCACACCCCCGTAGACACCACGCTTGGTGGGCTCCAGGTCGTCGATGATCTCCATCGCCCGAACCTTCGGTGCTCCGGAGAGCGTCCCGGCCGGGAGGGTGGCCCGCAGGACGTCGATGGGTCCTTTGCCGGGGGTGAGGCGACCGGACACCTGGGAGGTCAGGTGCATGATGTGGCTGTAGCGCTCCACGACCATCATCTCGTCGACGACCTCGGTCCCGAACGAGACGACCCGGCCAACGTCGTTGCGGGCCAGGTCGACCAGCATGACGTGCTCGGCCAGTTCCTTCGGGTCCTCCACGAGCTCACCCTCCAGTCGGGCGTCCTCAGCGGCGGTGCTCCCCCGTCGCCTCGACCCGGCGATCGGGCGCGACACCACCGTGCCGTCACGGAGGCGGACCATCGGTTCGGGCGACGCCCCGACCACGGTGACCTCGGGAAACCGGAGGAAGTACAGGTAGGGACTGGGGTTGACCAGTCGGAGCACGCGGTAGACGTCGAAGGG
>CAVRYH010000002.1:0-667839 GCA_963725395.1 uncultured Acidimicrobiales bacterium
GAACGGCAGTATCGGTACCGAGGCATTTGTCCACGACGGACACCAGTACACCTACTTCGGGATCTTTCCGTCGCTGTTGCGCATACCGATCTTTCTGTTCACCCACGCCCTCGACGGCCGACTCACGGCCGTCTCCATGCTGGGAGCATGGCTGGTCACCGCCCTGTTCAGCGCGTTGTTGCTTTGGCGGATCCGGATCGTCTTCCGGGGGGAGGCTCTCCTCGGTTGGGGCGAGACGGTCTCGTATGGGATCCTCCTCGTCTCGTTTCTGGCCGGCTCCGTGCTCCTCTACCTGGCGTCCCAGCCCAATGAGTACTCCGAAGACCTGGTTTGGAGCGTCGCGCTCGCCTCGGCCAGCCTGTTCGCCCTGTTGGGGGTGGTGGAGCGCCCTTCGTGGGGACGGGTGGTGGCGAGTGGGACGTTCGTTCTGCTCACGAATCTCAACCGGGCCACCACGGGCTATGGCTGCGTCATCGCCGCGCTGTTGATCGCCGTGTGGTTCGGACTCGGGCGTGCCGGACCTGACCGGCAGCGATGGTGGATCCCGATGTTGATGGCGGGACTGGTGCCGATGGCCGCCGGGATTGCCGTCGACCTGGCCAAGTTCGGCATTCCCTTCGGAGTTCCCGTCTCGGCGCAATTGTTGTTCAGGGCGGGCGGCTACATCCACATCAACGGGGGCCACTACTACAGCCTCCGCTTCGTCCCCAGCGCCCTCCAGGCTTACGTGGACCCCACGAATCTGCGGTTCACCTCGCTCTTCCCGTACATCACACTCCCGGACATCCCGGTTCCCCCCGTGGCCCACACCGCGCTCTTCACCCGGGCACCGACGGCCAGTGTGATCGCCACGACACCCCTGCTGGTCGTGGCCGGGGCCTGGGGCGTGATCACGACGTTCGCCCGGCATCGAGGCATCGTGCAGCGATCCTTGCGGATTCTCCTGATCGCCATGGCCGCCACGGCCGGCAGTGCGATGATCGACGGATGGATCCTCGAGCGGTTCGTCGGCGATATCCTGCCGCTGCTCATGCTGGCCAGCATGATCGGTACGGTCGACGTCTGGCGCCGTCTCGCCGACCGACGGAGGGGTCTTCGCCTCTTCGCCCTCGCCGTGCTCGTCCTGCTGGCCCTGTTCGGCGCGGTGGCCAATGTCGGGCTGGCCGTCACCCCGGCCACGGACTGGACTCAGGGACAGCTGGTCCGCTACGTCGAGGTCCAGCGTGCCCTCAGCGACGTCACCGGCCACCCGCTCAGCCGCGATGTGGTGAGGGGTAGTTCCTATCCCCGTCCGGCTCCCATGGGCCAACTCTTCATCGAGGGCCGGTGTGACGCGCTCTACGTTGCCGACCAGGCCCCGCCGAACGGGTTCATCCTTCCCGACCTGATCTGGCTACCGGTCGAACGCGCCCCCGATACGCCGATCTGCCACTCGCTCATCGGGTCGGCGAGGGAGATCACATCCCCGCCGCTGAGCACGTCGATTGTCGCTCCGCCCCGGGATTTGGAGATCACCGGGTCCGATGTGGCGGTCATCGCGTCGACGGCGGGGACGATGAAGGTCGTCTCGGTGCGCATCCTTCTGATCCGGACACCCAAGAACTCTGTGACCGTCCTTGGCCGCGCAACGTATGTCCACCCGGATTGGACCCTCTCGTGGGACTCACTAGGTGTACCCAACGGCACGTACGACCTGAGGAGCCTGGCCACCGGTACCTCCGGAATTACGGTGGCCAGTCCCACCTACCCGGTCACCGTCGACAACGGATCGTCGGGACCGTGAGCCGCGCCCGATCGGTCCGGTGAGAGAAGGGATCGGGCAGCTGCACGGTGTCGGGTCTGGCTCGGTCAGCCGTGCTCGAACAAACTCAGATGGTGCTCTTCGAGTACTCGGGCTCGTGCTCGAACCGATGCCGGCGACTCGAGGAAGAACAGATAGAAACTGACCTCACCATTCGTTGCATGATCGATGCCTCGCAGTACGTCGGCCGACTTGACATCGTAGACGTACTGATTTCGGGCTCCCTGCACCCCGTGGTAGATCCCGAGGGGGACCTGGATCACGATGGCGACCAGCAGGACGATCCGAGCACCGGGAAGAGCGACTCGGTCCAACCAGCGACGGGCTCCCCGGGGGTGCCCGTCGGGGTCTGACGTCCTGGAGCCTGAGACGTCCATCCGGCCCTCGCCGACCGGATCCGGGTGACGATCGAGCAGTGCCAGGTAGATGCCCACGAGGATCAGGATGTCAAAGGTCGTGTACCGAGAGAAGCTCGCGCCCCCGAGACCGAGGTAGGACCGACCCTGGGTCACCATGGCCGCGAACAGGAGCCCGTAGCAGATCAGCGCGACACCCACGGGGCTGCCGGAACGTTCATCGCGGCGGAGACCGCAGATCACGATGGTGGCGACGGCCAGGGCGACGATCACGATCCCGAACAGGATCACGAATTTGTCGTCGGGGCTGGAAGTCCCCAGGCCGACGGGCTTGCCCACCACGTCACCGATGGCGAAGAGGAAGAACTTCAAGGCGGCCAGAAGGTGCTGACGGGCGTACTGAGGGAACGGGGATTCAGAGAACCTGTAACCGTGGAAGTAGAGGACGGTCGATGCGGCGGCCACTGCGGTCCAGACACCGAGCTGCTTCGCGGTTCGGCGCCGGAAGTAGAGGAGGACCAGACCGGCCGGCCAGATCAGCAACCCCTGCAGGGACGAGAAGCTGCCCACCACGGCGGCGGCCAGCGCACCGACCAGCGTGATCCAGGTCAGCGTGATCCGGTCCAGAAGTAGGACGGTGGTGGCCAGGGAGAGGAGAACCATGTACCAGGCCAGCTGGAAGCCCCAGATGGTGTTCCCGTACTGGACCACGGAGAGAGCGAGGATGGCCGCCGGGCAGTAGTAGAGCAGCGGCGTCGACGGTGAGCGACGCTTGTGGGCCCAGATGATGAACCCCGTGGCCACCGCCAGCATGACCGCGCCCAGGTTCTCCTCCACCCGGATGTTGAAGTGCACGGTATGGGCGAGCAGCACCACAATGATGTTCGGGAAGAAGATGCGGTTCTCGTAGTGCTGGGCCCACATCGGCCCCCAATCGAAGAAGTGCACGTAGGACTGCTTGATGACGTTGACGTCATCCCATTGGTCGCCGATGATGCTGTTGACGCTGTAATGCTCGAGGAACCAGAAATAGCCGATCACCGGAAGGCCGAACCCGAGCACGGTCAGGACCGCCACCAACTGCGGACTCAGACGGTCGACGAGCCGATGACCGGTCGGCGCGGACGGGACGGCCGACTCGGTTCCCTGAACCTCAGACGTGGACGGCGTCATCTTCGCATTTCCGGACTTGTTCCGAAGCAATCGAGTCGGCTCGCGTTCACTGCACGACGACCCGGTGGTTGCCGGCGGCCTCAGAACGATCTACCGACCGACATCGGTGCGAGGCATCCTAGCTTGGTTGGACCTCGAACTCGGCTCCGAGAACGAGGCTCGTCGCCAGGTCGTCGACCGCCGGTCTGACGCGTCCGTGGCACCGTGACGTGCCTGTCGTGGAGAACAGCCGGTGATCCGGATGGGCGGCGCCAGCCACCGGCGACCACTCGTTCCCGTCAGGTGAGCGCCAGGACCGTGATGGCCACGAATCCCCCCCCGCCGGAGCCGCCCTTGCCTCCGACACCGGTAGGGGCGCCTCCGCCCCCACCTCCGCCCCCGCCGCCGCTCGTGTAGACCCCGTTGGTTGCGCCGGTTCCTCCATCGGCGGTCGGCATATCACCGACACCACCCCCGGGCGAATCGTTGCCGCCATCTCCCGACGTTCCACCTCCGCTCCCGCCCTTGCTGCCATCCGAAGCACCCCCACCCCCGCCACCGGGCCAGGCATAGAGGTTTGCCGAGCCCGAGATCCCCCCGCCGGAGATCCCCGCGCCGCCGCCTGATCCCGGTGCTCGGCCGGTACCGTCGCTCGAGTCGCCCGCGGCGATCGGATTGAGCACGGTCGAACTGCTGTTTCCCGGAGACCCGGCGCCGCCGGAGCCACCATCGGCAGTAGCGACATTCGGGCAGCTGGAGGTACCTCCGGCGCCACCACGCGTTCCCGCTCCGCCGTTGGCCGCGCCGCCAGCTCCCCCGGCGCCGCCGGATCCGACGATGACGGTGATGCGCTGGCCGGCGCGACCGAAGAAGCTGTTGATGGTCACGGCTCCGGCGGCACCACCCGCTCCTCCCACCTGGTGGGTGACGCCATCAGCATCGCGGGCGGATCCCCCTCCCCCGCCTCCCCCACCTCCTCCCACTGCGAGCACCGTGTAGGCCCCGCTGTGAGGAACGACAAATGTTCCGCTGGTATAGAACAGCTTGCCCTGATAGTTACCCCCCGGGGGCGTCTTGGTGCCTCTCGGGTCCGTCTTGGAGGACTTTATCGAGGAATTGGTGCCGGCGGTAGAACTTCCACACGAAGCAAGAACCAATGAGCCGCTCAGTACCAACACAACCAGCAGTCGTCTAGCCACGAAGTGGACTCCCGAGGGCGAGGATTGTCTTCAGCGGATGCAGAGCAACGATGGGTAACTCGAGATCCGAGCGCCACGAAAAGCTATGGCTCCGCGAGGTGCTGTCAATTGGGTGCTTCGTAGTTGACCGGGGCTTCTGATGTTGCGGTTAGCGCTCCGTGGGTGGAGTACGTGGGCGCCGTTGTGCCGGTGGCGTCCTGTCTCTTCGTAGTCGTGGCGCACAAGCGGCGACCTCCACGCCGCTCTAGTACTGCCCCGTCGCCTTCTTAACCTTCTCGTTCGTCAAAGTAGGTAACAGGCTTTGGGGCTTTTGGATGGTTTGGTCCATGGTGCAGGGATGGAGACGCAGGAGTGGATTATTGGGCGTCGGTGTCTTGGCGACCTTGGCCTCCTATGGCTGGTACCTGATCCAGAACACGGTCCGCTACGGAGATCCGTTGGCTCGAGCAGCGTCGGCCCGTTATCTGGCCCAGGTCGGGGGACTCGGTACCTTCTTCAGCCTCTATGTGGTTAGCAACCCGTCGGGTCTCGTGTTCGTCCACGTGCCGCAGAGGATCATCGATGGGTTCTGGTACGTGTCGGGGTCGGTGGGACAGTTCCAGTGGTCATGGCCGGTCAGCCCTCTGTTCTGGGCGGCGCTGGCGTCGGCGACCGCCGGGATCTTCGGCCGGCACATCGACCGCCCCGCCCTGGAAACGCTGCTTACGGTCGCGGTAGCCGGCCTGCTTCCGGTGTGGATCGTGGCGTTCCAGACATCCACCTACGAGGCCCGCTACGTCTATGTCGGCCTCTCGCCCATCGCCGCGTTGGCCGCTCTGGGCCTGGAGCGTTGGAAGCTGCCCGTCCGGTTCATCCTGCCGGCGATGGGTCTCATCGGGACCGTCGTCGCTATTGAGCAGAACGTCCTCGCCGTGCACCGGAGCTGATGCTCGGTCGCTGAAGCACGAATTCCGTCCGTGGCGTGGCCATTCAGTGCAGTGGCGCCGCTCGGGAGGCACGGTCGAGCCAACCGCTCGGCCTAGCGGGTTGGTGGGTTGGCGAAGAGACTGAGGTGGTGCTTCGCGCCTGTTGTCGCACGAAGGACTCTGGATAGAAGGGGCCCAGGGGAAACTCGACGGTCGCATCGGTCGTGTGGTCGATGTTTCGCAGCACCCGCACGGCAACTTCGCTGCTGGCGTGAAGCGCACGGGCCCTCGGCAGTCCGAAGTAGAGGCCGGAGGCGACCTGCGCGACGATCACGGCCGCTAGGACCCAGCGCGCCACCGGGATCGCCACGGTGTCGACCCACCCGGGACCACGCTGTCCCTATTGGATCGCATGGCTCACCATGCCATCGGCATCGGAGGCCGACGGCCGGGGCTCGGTCCCCAGAATCGGTCGTACCAACAGGGCCAGAAAGATGCCGATCGGGACCAACAGGTCGAAGGTGGTATATCGGGATTGACTGGCCGCAGCAAGGCCGAAGATGACCCTCCCCTCGGTGATCATGGCATCGAAGAGCAGACCGACACAGGCGAGCGCCCACACTCCGATCAGGGCCGGTCCATTTCGGTCCCGGCGCCCGCCGTACAGGACCACGGTGAACAGCGCCAACGCCAGGAGGACGACGCCGAAGATCAGCACGCCCGAGCTTCCCGGCTTGGTGTTCCGTTGGGCGTAACGGTCGATGAACCCCCTGACCGTCGGGCCCGTCGACACCGTGCGATCCCTCCGGTCGTGGCGTCAGCGTCTACTGGGGTCACCGATCCTTGTGGGGTTGCCACCTATGCGCCTCTCGTCTCGGGCTGAAGGCCGCCGCCGGTCGGCGCCCACGAGGTGCCGGTGTGCGCTCGCCCGCCTGCTACCTTGGTCCCCCCGCGACATGCCCGTCGGCACGAGTAGGCGATGTCCACTCCATGATCGCCGACACTACCGGAACCCGGTTTGCCGCGCCGGCCTCGAGGAAGAATCGGATCGGGTGCAATTCGACAAGGCTCCGGCCGCCACCATGGCCAGTCGTCCTGCACCACACCGATTCTGGATTCCCCGATGTGCCTCTCTGCGGGCAGACAGATCGGGGGTGGGAGTCAGTGGCCTGGTGGTGCGACGCTCCGATGCGGCTCCCCGACCGGAAGGATCATGTGAAACTGAAGGGTGTGACGCCGTCCGGGGAATCCAGCGATGAGGTGACAGCACGGCGTTCCCCGGGTCTCACGACGCGTCTGTCGCTGGTCATCCTGGTCGTGGCCTATCTCTCCCTGGCACTCACCTTCAGTCTGTTGACTCGTGCCTACGAAGCCGACGACGAGTCAGCGCACACCGACTATGTCGAGTACATCGTGCAGCACCACTCGCTCCCAGACATCAGCGTGGCCAACGGAGGAGAGTCCCATCAACCTCCCCTCTACTATCTGCTGGAAGCAGGTTGGCAACAGCTTCTGGGGATTCGGGCATTCACACCTCAGCTCGCCTTCGTCAAGGGACCAATCGAGCCGAACCACCTAGTGCTGTCCCATGACTACACCCCTACTCAACGTGAAGATGCAGTACACCTCCACGAGTTGCGCCTGCTCTCGGTCCTCCTCGGTCTCGCCACCGTCCTGTTGACCTATGCGGGGGGCAGGGTACTCGGCCTCCGTCAGGCGATGGCCTTCTGTTGCGGGCTCGTGGTGGCGCTGTTGCCGAGGGAGCTGGTCGTCTCGTCCGACGTGACCAATGATGCGCTGATCATTCCTCTCTGTGCCCTGGGGTTGGTTCTCTTTCTGCTGGCTGAACGCGCCCGGGTAGAAGGCCGTCTCGGCTACCGGCGGCTCCATCTGCTGGGCATGGGCGTCGCCCTTGGCCTCGGCGCCATCACAAAGTTCAGTGGCCTCCCTGTTGCGGGAATATTGCTCGTACTGGCATTCCTGCCATCGATCACGCAGTCACGATCAGGGGTTTACGCGCATGCGAACGGACCAGCGGGCCACTCGCACAACACCAGACATGTCGGGATCGCACTGCACTTTGTGGTGGACGGAATCATCGCCGTGGTCGGATTCTTCTCGGTGTCCGCATGGTGGTTCATCAGGAACAAGATCCTCTACGGTCAATTCCTGGCCAGCAGAAGGGGCGAGGGGTACCTGAAGGCCTTTGTGGGAGGTGGCCATCCTGTCACCTGGACTACACACCTCTTCTTTCACCAGGTGCCGGCAGTGTTCTGGCAGACCACCTGGTATGGGCAGCCCAATCTGTCGTTACCGGGGGTGGTGAACGACATCTTGGCCGCAGTCGGTGTGCTATGCCTTGTCGTCGGGGCCTGGGCCCTCGTCACCCGCCGGCGGTCGAAGCGGCTCGCCGTGCCACCGCTGTCCGCCGCGGCGCTGCTCGGGTGCATCGCAAGTGGACTAATTGCGGTGATCATCCTCATCAAGACCACGTCGATCGGCGACGCTCGGGTCGCCTTCGTCGGCATCGCCGCCTTCGCCATCGTCTTGGTGCTCGGTAGCACACGCCTGGTCGAGCGGCTCATTCCCCGCTGGTCGCCGATCGGCACGTGGGTGTGGCCAACGGTGCTGCTCGCACTGGACGCCTATGTCGTCGTGCGTTTTCTCATCCCACTCGGAGGTCTCTGAGCTCAACTGCCCAATCGAGTTCGATCGTGCGCTCTATCGATGGCAACAGTCGGGTCAGTGATGGGCTTGACGTCGCTGCGGACCCATCATCGCCCTCGCTTGGGAGTCCTCGCGGCTTCTTGCTCTTCGATCGCCGCTAAGTGGTGCTCCGATCACAAACGGTACGGGTCGCCGCTGGCGGTTGGCCCGTTCATCATGCTTGCCGCCGGCCACATCGTGTGGGGCTGCTCCCTTTGGGGTGTACCCAGCCGTCAGCCCGTGCTGCAGGAGCATCGGACCGAGGCCCAAGTGCTGACAGCGGACGGAGGGTGGACTACAACGTACGTCGATGTAACACCCCACTCGACCGCAAACTCCGGGGACCTCGTCAGGCTCATGCGGATGCGGCTCAATCCAACGTGCCCCCGGGGGGGTGCGAAGGCGATAGTGGATCATGAGGTGCACCTGATCTCACGGGCAATTGGGTACCCATGGCCGTCGGCGCTCGGTTGGTCGGCGAACGCAACCGCAGGGCCTTCAGTCGGAGGGCATGCCTTTCGACCCCCCACCAGCTTCCCATGGCCAACCCCGCCGTACAAAGCATCGTCATGGCTGTG
Organism: uncultured Acidimicrobiales bacterium; assembly: GCA_963725395.1. Classification (GTDB taxonomy): domain Bacteria; phylum Actinomycetota; class Acidimicrobiia; order Acidimicrobiales; family RAAP-2; genus Bog-756. The sequence continues at coordinate 8,698 of CAVRYH010000002.1, forward strand.
TAGGGGACCGGTCCCCAACGCGCCACTCCCCATATGACCAGGAGTTGGGCCACCGGAAAACCGTAGATATACATCCCGTAGGAATAATCGTTTCTCTGTCCGATCCTGTGGAAGGGAAGATGGATTCCGAGCCACAATAGGGGGTAGGCGATGAGAGCAGCCAGAAGATCTGATGCAGTGAAGGTGAAGGATGGGCTACTCCCCCCAGTCGGCCAGTACAGGCATGCGACCAACAAAGTCGTACACAACAGGGCCACCCACCCCGAGTCGGGTATTCGTTCCCTGTAGAGATAGATCACAGCCCCGACCATGAAGACGGTGGTCAGCTTGAGAATGTTGAACGCGGTGTAGTTGTGGAACAAATTGAATTGCTTGTCGATGGAGGGGGTGAGAGTGATGACGGCTACCGCCATCCAGAGCAGGGCTGCCCCGACCAGTATCACCCTTCGATGGCGAAGCAGACCGACGACCGCCAGTCCCATCAGAATGAGATAGCAGAGGAATTCGTAGGAGAGACTCCACAATGAGCCGTTCCACTCGTAGGGGATAAGGCTTCCGGTTGGAGTCCCTGAGATGGAGTGTTGATGGATTACGAGCAATAGGTTTCGGTAAATGTAGCCGTAGGGACTGTTGGCCCTCGAGCTGAAATAGCAGGAGATGTCGCAGTGGGCGACAGCTGGGTGATGCAGCCACGCAACGACCCCGAACACAAAGGCCGTGACGGCCAGACAGAGCCAGAATGCCGGAAAGATGCGTAGAAATCGCTGCCACAGGTATCTTCCAGCCCTATTTCGCAGGGCGCTCCCTGCGATCAGATAACCGCTGATTCCGAAGAAGCCGTAGACTGCGATTTCACCGAAGCCGGTGCCGTTGATGCCACCGATCACCCGGAATGCTGCAAGCGGGAGCGCATGGGTGATCACGACGACCGAGGCCAGGGTCAGGCGAAGGAAGTTCAGGCTGTTCCGGCGGGGATTGAATGTTTCACCGATCGATCGCACTGTTGTCTCCGTAATGCCGTCAGTGGTGTTCGGCGAGCCCAACGAGTCGTCTCACCATTCCCCGCGTATGGGATCGTACTCCTTCGACGTTTCTTGGAAGTCTCCCCAGCTCTTATTTTCAAAAGAGGATGCCGGCCAGCGTCGGCAGTTGTACGTCATAGGTGTGGGTACCGGCGTCCCGGACCCTGATCACGATGCGGGGGTCGGTGGGTATGTGGAGCACCGGGACCGGTCGTGAACCTCCGCCGGGCGTCCGCTCGGTGACGGTGGTGAAGGGGTTGTAGCTGATGGGGAGGGCCAGCGTGGTCGGTCCGTTGCAGTGCACCCGGTAGGTGGCCCTGAGGGACTCGAAGCCGGTACCGGCGGTTTGGACCACCGAACACGGGACCGAGGTCAGCGATGCCGCTTCGCTGTGGTCCTGGTGCAACTGCTGATAGAGCGAGGTATCGAACGGGAGCGTCCGACCGTCTGGCGCCTTGACCTTCGGGAGGTACTCGGCGAACAGCGAACCGAGGGGATCGGTGGTGAACGTGGAGGTGTTCGGTTCACTGAGCACGCTGATCGGTACGAACGGCAGGCTGGGGTACTTGCCGGCCGCTGGGGCAGGTCCACGAACCACGATCGGCGAGAGGGCCACGAAGAGCCCCAACCACAGCGCGGCGACGACGGCGGGCAGCCGCCAGGTGGAGTTTGGCTGCCGGGCCCGGAAGAGACGGAGGTACCAATCGGCTACGACCCCGGCCAGTACGAAGGCCAGCGGGATGCTGAAAGTCATCATCCGGAAGGGATAGCCGATCACCTTCAGTTGCCAGAACGCATTCCAAGCCGGCAGCGAGACCCGGAACTGCATGAGCTGATAGATGACGAAGCTCACGACCAGGACAGTCACGACGACACGGTTGACGTCGGGCACATCGACGGCGGCATGCCGAACACGTCTGCGAAACGACAGGACCAGCACGGTGACGAGGCCGAGGATGAGGAGGAGTGTGACGGCCACGTCGATCTGGAGGTCGAGACCGAACGGGACCGCCGCGTTGACCGTTCTCGACAGCCAGCGGAACGAGGGGTTGTAGAGCACCGCCCAGGGTTTGACGAAGGTGAACGAAGATACGAAGGTGTTCTCGGCGGTGATCGTGGTCGCCGGGTTGTAGTACCTGCCCATTCTGACCTCGGCCAGTAGCCCGGGGGCCAGGATCAGGGCCGTCAACGCGACTGAGACGGTCAGCCGGTAGGCGACGGCGCGCAGGCCGGCCGACCGGTAACAGATGAGGAAGGCCACGCCGGTGACCACCAGCATGATGACGGCCAGCAGGGCGACGGTGTTGTGCGCCCATACCAGCACCACAACCACCGGGACGATCGACCAGGACCACCGACGGTCCCTGATCAACGTCAGACACCAGAAGATCAGCCACGGCACGATCATCAGCGCAGAGAATTCGGCCAGGTCGGCCCGGACGAACCACTCGCTGAACGTCCAGTTGCTGATCAGGAACCCGGCCGATCCCACCACCATCACCAGTCGGCTCCTGGTCACCAGGCTCAGGGCCTTGCGCATACCGTACGCGCCGATGACCATGAAGATCCCGATGGTGACCACCAGCGTGGCCTTGAGTGACCCGCCAAGCAGGATGAAGACCACGCCTCCCACGGTGAAGAACGCCCGCTGGTAGAAGAGGAGAACCGGCGTGCCCATGCCGTAGGCGTCGCTGCTCGACCACACCGGGTACAGGTCGCCGTGGCGGAAGTGAGCCGCATAGATCTGCACCAGTAGCGGATCGGGCGGTGTCTGTCCGAACGACCACCCGGCTCGCCGCCCGGCCAGGCTCAGGGCGAGCGCTGCAGCACCGAGGACGAACACCAGAAAGATGAGTTCGTAAGTCCAATCGATTCGGCGGAGCCGGACGAGGTATCGACTCGTACCTTCCGAAGTCTCCGCGCTGCCGAGCTCGTCGCCCGAACGTATCGGGTCATCGGTGAGCGTCAATCAAGCACCCCTGTCGCCTAGGTGGCCCGACGTTAGTTGAAACGTCGTGCCTGGTCTCGTCCGACCGTCGGTGGGGCGGGAAGCTGGCACGTGGCATCTCGGTCCGTTACCCGGACCTGGCTCCGGCGAAGGTCTCCGAGCCGGTGGCCGGGGCCGACGGTGGTCCGGGTGGGCCGACCAACGGGGGGGTGGACGCCGTCCGTTTGTCCTTGCGTCGGCGTACCCCCTCGATGACGACGCCGGCCACCAGTCCGGTGAGGCTGACCGCGGCCAGGATCATCCCGGCGGTGAAGGCCATCGGCCAGTAGCGGAGCACGACGTGGTGCCGGCCCGGGGGTACCCGGGCTTGGAGCATCACGCCCGAGAACTGTTCGAGTGGGAGAGGTCGGCCGTCGATGGTGGCGTGCCAACCCGGTACATCGGTGACGCGTAAACGCAGCACCTGGGGCGAGTCTGCATCGGTCACCAACTGCCAGGTGGCGGGATCGGGTTGGTGGACGGTGACCGGTGTCCCCGGTGCGTCGTCGGGGGGCAGTGCCGTACCGCCGGTGGCGGGCACCAGGGTGGCGGAGGCGGCGCCGGGGATCCGGTAGAGCTCTTCACCGCCGACGGTGCGCACGAAGACGCTCCCCGGTGGACCGGGTTGGCCGTGGAATTCGAGCACGTAACCCACCCCGAAGCGTCGGGCGGCAGTGACGCTGGTGACCGAGGGACAGAACAGGTAGTAGTAGGAGCTCCCCCCCGAGGTGCCGGTGAGGTGTTGCCAGGCCGGGAAGTACCCACTCGGCACCAAGGGATCGTAGATGGCCAGCTCGTGCACCTGGAAGAGGATGTTCGACTCCGGAAGGATGCCGAGCTCGGGAGTCCCGAGGAACGTCGAGGCGATGCAGGTGCCCGATCCCAGGCCGACCAGCGACGACCCCACGGTCCTGTGGAGGGCGGTAACCGCTGTCGTGGGAGCCGGGCCCTGCGAGCTCGAGGACCACAGGGGGACACCCGCGGTGACCAGGAACGCCGTCTCGCTGACCAGGAGGATCACCGCGGCGAGGCGGGCCGTGCTGACCCGAACGGCCCCCCGGTTCTTTCGCACCGTCCAGGTGAGCCACGCCACCACCGCCAGGCCCACCAGGCAGCCGATCGCCGGCCAGAGGAAGCTTGCCTGACGGATCCGCGCCTCGTCCGCCGGCAGATGGCTACGTCCGAACAGCCAGATGGCCACCAACACCACGGTGGCGACGCCGAAGCCTCCACCGGCCCACCGCCGGATGTGCGCCGATCCGGGTTCCCGGACCAGGGCGTCGATACCGACGCCAGCCAGAACAGACAGACTGAACGCCAGAGGGACCAGCGCACGCGTCAAGATGACATTACCGATCAGCGGAAGCCCGTCGAGGGCCGACGCCACGCTCGGCACCAATGCCAGGGCGGCCATCACCACCGCCACGGCGGCCAGGCCGATAACCTCCGGACGCCTCCAGCGGGTTCCGAGCGCCACCGCCGCCATCACCAGGACGGTCACCCCCACGTAGTTCGCAGTCCACTGGTAGGAGACCGAGCCGAACCAGTGACTGCCGGCGACGGGAAGTCCGTCGAATCCCTGGAAGATGAGCTGGAGGACCGCATGGTCCGGTATCGTCACCGATCCGTAGTTGCCGGTGGAGGTTCGACCCGACAAGGCCAGTAGCTGCATCCCCGGCAGCAGGAGCGGTGCGCTCAGGGCCACACCGGCCGCCCCGGCGATGGCCAGATCGATCACCGGGCGGAGGATGGGCCCGGCGTCACCGAGGCGCGGCGCCCGCTGGACGAGGACGACCAACAAGAACAGAGCGAGGGCCACTCCCAACAGGAGAGTGGTCTCCGGGTGGCCGGCGTAGATGCTCATGGCCAGCGCCACAGCGAACGCCGCAATGGAGAGGGCCCGTCGTCGTCCTCGCACGATCAGCACCGCGGCAGCGAAGAGCCAGCCGGTCCACGAGCTGACCGACGTCGACGACCATCCCACTAGGGACATCACCGGACCGCCGAGGACGAAGACGGTTCCGATGAACGCCGAGGCCACGACGCCCAGGCGGAGCACCCGACCGAACACGTAGGCGCCGGTGCCGGCCACGGCCACGGTGACCAGCACGCCCACCGAGTAGGCCAACCGCAACGGGACGAGGTAACCGACCAGGGCGGGGAGTCCGAAGGGGGCCGACTCCCAGTTGAATGCCAGTGGCATCCCCAAGCCGCTGAACGGGTTCCACAGGGGAAGATGGCCTTGGTGGACCTGGGTCCATACCTGATCGGTAAAGGGGATGAACAAGGAGGCCAGGTCCCGCATCGACGAGTTGTGGACGACCACCCCGTGCTGGGCGGTGAGTCCGACGGTCGAGAGAATGTCGTAGGGCCCGAGGTAGATGCCACGGAACAGCGCCGGAAGCAGGACGGCCACCCCGGCGGCCAGCACCCAAAGGACTCCGATGACGTCCGGCAACCGGGATCGTCCACCGGCGCCTGCCTTCACCGGCGGGTGGGGAGATCCCACTGGATCCGTCCCGGCCGTCCCGTCTGCCTCGAGGTGTGCACGCCCTCGGGGCGTGGCGTCAACGGGCGTCATCGTGAGCGGACGCTTCGGCGCCCGGTCCGGACTCGACCACCGATGGCCCCGTGTCCGGTCGGTGCCGCCGGCGGAACCGCTCCACGGCGATGGCACTCACCAGGCCGACCGCCGCTCCGGCCGCCAGGACGAGCCCGGCGGTGAAGGACGAGGGCCAGTAGCGAAGGCGGATGGTGTGGCGCCCGGGGGGTACGTCGAGTTGCAGCATCACTCCGGCGAATTTGTGTGTAGGAACCGGCTGGCCGTCGATGCTGGCATGCCAACCCGGCACATCGGTCAGGCGGAGCCGGAGCACTTGGGGCACCGCGGATCGAGTGGTGATGTCCCACGCGGCCGGGCTCGGATAGGTCACCGGGACCGGCGTTCCGGGGGCGTCGGTGGCCGGCAACCCTCCGTCGGCGTCCAGCGGAGTGACGGTGGCCGCGCCCGAACCGGGAATCCGATAGAGGACGTCATCCCCCACGTTCCGGACGAACACGGCACCCTTCGGGCCCGGGGCTCCGGTCGGCTCGACCACGTAGCTCACGCCGTAGAGCCGGGCCAGGCTGGCCGTGTTCACCCCGGGACAGTACACCGAGTCGTTGGGGATTCCGGCCGAGCCCTGCCCGTTGGACTTCCACGCCGAGTAGTACGCCCGGGGGATCATCGGGTCGTATAGGGCCAGCTCGCGGATGCCGTAGGCGATCTGGGCATTTTCGGGAATTCCGAGGCCAGGTGGCAGGAAACAGTAGGGCAGTCCCAGGGCGATCTCCGAGGATCCCACGGCGCTCTTGAGGGCCCGGACAGCCGGTGTGGTCGTGAACGGCGTCGAGGTGGCGGTCCACAACGGTGCTCCCGCGGTGATCAGGAAGGCGGTCTCGCACACCAACAGGGACAGACCGACCAGCCGGCCGACGTCGAGCGGCGAGGCGTGGTCTGGGCTGTGATCTCCCCGCCTGTACCGGTCCGCCCAGACCAGTGCTCCCACCGCCAGCAGTCCCAGGGTCGTCTCGACGACGGGCCAGATGAAACTCCTCGCCCGGATGGAGGCATCGGTGGGGTCGAGGTGCCCCCGGCCGAACAACCACAGCACGATCAGTACCATCGCGGCGATGGCGAATCCGCCACCGGTCCACCGGCGGACAGCTCGCCGTCGGTGGCCACGCACGATGGCATCCATCCCGACGCCGCCCAGTGCCGACAAGCTGAAGGCCAGCAGCAGGATCGCCCGCTGCCAGAGCACCGTCCCGATCAGGGGCAGTTTGTCGAGGGCCGACACCACCAGCGGGACGAAGGCGATGGCCAGCATCACCACCGCCACGACGCCGAGGGCCACCACCTCGGGTCGCCGCCGGCGGACTCCCACCGCCACCACTGCCAGCACCATGACGATGACGCCCACGTAGGCGGCTGTTTCGGAGTAGCCGTTGGGATAACCGAACCAGTGGTTGCCGGCAATCGGCAGGCCGTCGAATCCCTGGAAGAGGAGGTGCACCACGTTGTGCACGGGGAGGGGCGGATTGCCCACGATCAGCTCACCCGGGTCAGCACCGGGAGCGGCGCGTTCCGAGTTGGTGATGACCTGGAGGCCGGGCAGCAGCAGGGGGGCACCCAGGGCGGCGCCGGCGACGACACCCAACGACAGGTCGAGGACCGGTCGGCGGATCGGACCCGAGCCGCCTAGGAACCGCCACCGCTGGGCCAGCAACGTGACCAGAAACACCAGCAGCGCCAGCCCGGACAGGGTGAGGACCTCGGCCTGTCCCACGTAGACCATCGCCGCAATGACCACGGCCAACATGGCGATCGAGGCGGCACGCCGCCGACCACGGATGACCACGAGCGCCGCCACGAACAGCCATCCGCACCACGAGAGCACAGCGGCGTGGGGCCATCCCAGCCAACCGAGCATGGGGCCGCTGAGCTCGAACGCGGTTCCGGCGAAGACAGACGCCAGAGTGCCCAGACGCAGTACCCGGGCGAGCGTGTACATGCCGGTCCCGGCGATGATCAGGGTCACGACGACCTGCACGGTGAACGAGAGATCGAGAGGGAACAGATAGCCGATCAGGGCGGGCACACTGAACACCACGGTCTGCCAATTGAAGGCCAGGGGCATCCCCAGCGCCTCGTAGGGGTTCCACAGTGGAAACTGGCCATGGTGTATCTGGGTCCATGCCAGCGTGGTCCAGGGGATGATCTGGTCCGACTGGTCGCCGGCCTGGAGATTGTGGATGACCACCCCGTGCTGGCGCAGCACGCCGAATTGCGACAGGACGTCGTAGGAGCCGTAGGAGGCCCCGTGGGTCAGCGCCGGGAGGAGTACCAGAGCGGCCACCAGTACCAGCCAGGACACAGCCACCACATGCAGCCAGCGATTGGGGTGATGACTCTGGAGCGCTGGATGGGATGCCGTGACGTGCCCCCCGCCTTTGGTTGGTTCCCCCGACATTCGAACCGGTCTCTCCCCGCCCAGTTTGGCGTGGCTGGAGTATAACGAAGGTTGTTCGGAGAGATGGGGCGCGACGGCCTTCGACCTGCGGTTCTGTGGCCGGACTCGGTCACAGAACCGGGCGTCGGGTCCGGGTCGTGGGCGAGGTCGGAGGCCACGCCCGGACCCACAGTGGGCACCGATCAGGCGGTGGTCCAACGGACGGTCTCGGTGTCGGTGCCGGTGGGCGATTCGGCCAGAACGCTCCACGGGGTAAAGGAAAGGGTGGCCGATGTCCTGGGGACCATCTGGCCCATCACCAACGTGGAGCCTGCTCGCTCCGAGTTCATTGTGGCGCCGTTGCCGGCTCGTCAGCTGACTCGGACTCTCGGGGATCACCACCTGAGTCTCTTGCCAGACCGGCGGCGGATCGCCCCTGTCCACGTCGGGAGTGGACCGGTACCCGAGACCGGCGCCGTGACCAGACCACGATCGATGCCGCCACCAGCACGACAAGGCAACTTCCGGCCACGATCAGACCGGCGGTGAACAGCGGGGGCCAGTAGTTCAGTTCGATCACATGGTGCCCGGCGGGAATGCGGGCCTGGATCATCACGTCCGCATAGGAGGAGATTGCCAGCGGGCGTCCGTCGATGGTGGCGTGCCAGCCGGGCTGGTCGGTCAACCGCAGTCGCAGCACCTGTTCGCTCTGCCCGGTCGTGACCACTTCCCACGATGACGGTGAGGAGTGGTGCACCTCGACCGGAGTACCCACGGCATCGACCGGGGGCATTCCGCCCCCGGGCGTAACTGGGGTCACGGTGGCGTCTGCGGACCCGGGGATCCGGTAGAGGTCCTCACCCCCGATGGTCCCGACGAAGACGGCATCCGTCGGACCGACGGCACCGTGGGAGACCAGGACGTACTGCACCCCGAAGCGACGGGCCTGGGAGGCTGTCATCAGCTGGGGACAGAACGAATTGAAGACGGGGACGCCCGCTCCGGTGTGGCTCACTCCGGCCCACGCCCTGACGTAGGTCCGAGGCAGAATCGGGTCGTAGAAATCGAACTCATGGATCCCATAGAGGATGTTGGCCTCCGGCAGGATCCCGAGAGCGGTGGTCGACGGCCCGTCAAAACAGGTGAAGGCACCGAAGCCGACCGTGGCACTGCCGACGGTGCGCGCCAGGGTCGAGACCGGGGAGGGTGTGGTGATCCCGTGGGCGGACGACGACCACAGGGGGGCGCCCGAGGCGATGAGAAAGGCGGTCTCCACCAGGAGGAGGAGCCCTGCGGCGACCGACCCGGCCGAACGCCGTGTGGGGTGGACCGACCGGGGAGAACCCGCCCGCCGCGTCCACACCGCCCGGCCGCCCACGATGGCCAGCGCCAGCCCGGTGGTTACCAGGGGCCAGATCAGGCTCTGCCGGCGGAGCATGGCGTCGACGGAGGAGAGTCCAGAGGAGCCGAAGGCCAATAGTGCCAACAGGAGCACGAAGAACACGCAAAGCAGGCCACCGAGCCACAGGGAGGTGGACCGCTCGGCCTCGCCCCGGGCCACCGCGTCGATGCCGACACCGGCCAGGACGGCGGTACACAGTCCGAGCATCATCAGGTCGCGGTGCCAGTCGATGGTCTGGATCTGGGGTAGATGGAGGAACAGCGCCTCGACCGGAGGTGCGAACACGATCACGGTGGTGACCACGGCCAGGACTGCTATGGCTGCGATATCGGATCGACGCCTGCCCCGGATCACTCCCACGACGGCCAGGGCCACGGCGACCGCCCCCACGTAGGCGGCAGTGTCGAAGTAGACGGCGTCGCCGAAGACATGGCTCCCGGCGATGGGCAGGCCGTTGTAGCCCTGGACGAGAAGATGCAAGAGGTCGTGGGGGGGGAGTGACTTGCCCACCTCGGTCTGGGCCACCAGGGTTGCACTGTTCCGGGTCGACCCGCCCAGTACCTGAAGACCGGGTAGGAGGAGGGGGGCACCGAGGGCCGCGCCGGCGCCGATGCCGAGGACGAGGTCGACCAGCGGACGCAGCCAGTGGTGCACGGTTCCCCGGGTGATGATGTCGATGACCACCATGGTCACCACGACGATCACCGCCGAGACCACCACCATGGTGAGTATCTCCGGCTGCCCGGCGTAGACGGCGAGCGCCGTGATCACCGCGAACAGGGTGATGTTGCGGACCCGGTGTCCGCCGCGGACGATGAGGATGGCCACCGCCAGTAGCCATCCCGCCCATGACATCACCGACGCATGGGGATAGCCCAACCATCCCATGAAGGAGCCGCTGAGCTCGAAGACCGTCCCCGCGGTGGCGCATCCGATCACACCGACATGCAGAACGCGGGCCAAGACGTAGGCGCCGGTTCCGGCGACCACCATGGTCACGATGATCTGCACCGTGTAGGCCAGGTGCAGCGGGAAGGCGTAGCTGATGGCCACCGGAAGGCTGAACACCGCGGACTGCCAGTTGAAGGCCAAGGGCAAGCCGAGACCGCTGTAGGGGTTCCACAGGGGGAGGTGGCCCTGGTGGACCTGCACCCACGCCAGGTTCGACCAGGGGATCATCTCGGCGATCTGATCTCCCGTGGACGAGTTGCGGACCGTCACCGCGGATGCCCGGGTCAAGCCGGACTTGGACAACAGGTCGTAGGGCCCGAGCGAGAGTCCGTGGTGGAGAGCGGGTACCAGCACCAGCAGCGCCGATCCGACGACCCAGGCCACACCCACCACATGAGGGAGGGCGGCGCGCCAGAACGGTTCGGACCTCGGTGCCAGATGGCCACCGCCTCGGCTGTCGGTTCTCACACGTCAGAACCAGGGATCGGCCGGCGCTCACATCCCCACCGGCACCATGGAGGGAATCTCGGCGACGAGGAGGGCGAGGGGCCACCCGATAGCTCCATGTACACCCCCCCTGGCATGAGGTTGACCAGCCATGGCCGGCCCGGCAGTCGAACGGAAGAAAGCACGCATCGTAATCGATGGGTCGACCGACCACGTGGCGAGACAGAGGGCGTGGTCGATCGACGTCACCGCCGGAGAGGTCGTCCGGGCCTGCGCCGCGGTACCCTCCGGCCCTGTCAACCCGGAGACGGAGGCGCAGCGGTCGGGGCGGGCGCGAGCGCCTTGCGCCGCCACTGCATGAGCGGCTTCTCGACGAAGTACCAACTGGCCACGACGATGGGAATGACGATGGCCAGCCGCACCATCTGGATGACCCACATGGGCCATCCCACCGTGGTCGGGCTGACCGCCACGAAGACCGGGAAGTGGACGAGATAGATGGTGTAGGTCATATCGCCCACCAGCACAAGCGCCGAGATGCCGATCAACTTGGTGCCCAGTCCCTTGGGTTGCACGATGAAGTAGACAATGATGATCCACGAAGCAAGCTCGCCGACCGGGATCCACACCAACGGCAGGGATCGTGACCCTACGTTGACGCTGAAGAGGATCCAGACCAGGACCGCCGCCGAAGCCATGGCTGCCGCGGAAACGACCCGCCTGGTCCTCGGCGTCCAGTCCTCGAGGTTGCCACCGGTGGCGATGAGACCCAAGAGGCATCCGAGGAAGAGCGCGTCAGCTCGGGTGTCGAACGAGTAATAGACCCGGTCACCCAACGACAGCGACCAGTGGGGGGCGGCGAGGACGTTGAGCGTCCTGTCGGCCGCACTGAGGAGGATGCCGGCGATGGTCAGCGCGTAGGCGATCTGCCGTCGTCCGAATTTGAGAGCGACCAGGAGGAGGGCGGCCCAGATCAGGTAGAACTGCTCCTCGACGGCCAGGGACCAGCACTGGGTGAGGAAGCCGGAGTAGAACGGATCGTGCTCGAAGGCCTGACGGTAGTCCGAGTAGAACAGGGCCGCCGCGCTGTCACCCCAGACCCGCTGGGAGGCGTCGGGCACCGAGACCAGGGCGGCGTACACGGCCAGTAGGCCCACCGTCATCACCAGGGGGGGAAGCAACCGCACCCCCCGCCGTGAGTAGAACTTGCTGAGGCTGATCCGACCGTTTCGCTGATGCTCGCTGGCCAGCATCGTGGTGATGAGGAAGCCGCTGAGCACGAAGAAGAACTCGAGCGGCATCCAGGCACCCTTGAGATCGGTGGCGCCGGCGTGGTAGGCGACCACGGGCACCATCAACAGCGCCCGGACGCCGGTCAGCGCTGGCCGGTTGCCCAAGGAGAACGGCGTTGCCTTGGCCGACGGAGCAGGCTCCTCCGTCTTTCCAAGCTGCGTGGTCCCCTCGGAGTCAATCGGCGCGATGGTGCTGCCAGCGGCATCACGCTCATCCCTCATTGGCAACATTATGTCCCACGCGGGGCGGGGTCGAAGTCTACGAAGGTCGTGCATCGACGCCTTCCCGCCCGGACAAGGCATCGACCCGTTCGAATAACAGAATCCCGACGGGGCGCCGATACGACGGAGGTGATGCCGTATCCTCGGATGGATCCGCGCTGGGGCCGGTGGGTCGCCGTTGATCCCCGGGCCGAGCCCGCTGCAGCGTGGGCGGCAAGGCCTGCCGGGGCATGGGAGCGGCTACGCTCACCCCATGTTCGGGGGCGAATTCCATGACGACTGACAAGCTCTGGATCGTGTGTCCGAGCTATGCCGACGTTGCCGCTTTTGCCATCCTGCGCGAGAGGATCCTCGCGGTGGTGGCGACGACCGAGGCGCTGCGGCCCATGCGGGTGCACTTCGTCGTGGTCGACGACACCGCTGGCAACGATCCGGAGATGGCCAGTCTGGCGGACCTCGGCGACGTGTCCGTCGTCACCCCTCCGTTCAATCTCGGTCATCAGCGTGCGCTGGTCTACGGGCTCCGCGTCACGGTGCCAGACATGCACGACCACGACCTGGTCGTGACCATGGATGCGGACGGCGAGGACAAACCCGAGGACCTGCCTCGGCTGCTCGCCCCACTCATCGACGCACCGGGTCAGCAGAACATGCTGTGTGTCGCCCGGCGCACCGAACGTCAGGAATCGCTCAAGTTCCAGGTCATGTACTTCTTCTTCCGCATCATGTTCCGCACGCTGACCGGAGTGACCGTTCGCAGTGGCAACTACGCCGCCTACCGCGGATGGTTGGCCCGCCGCATGTTGCTCCATCCTTCATTCGACATCTGCTATTCGTCGACGCTGGTCAGTCTGGACATGCTGGTCACACCGGTCCCGTGTGCCCGCGGGCACAGGTACGCGGGTCAGTCCAGGATGAACGTGTTCCGTCTGTTCATGCACGGTATACGGATGCTCGTGCCCTTCACCGATCGCATCGCTGTTCGGGCGCTCTCGGCATTTGCGGCCATGTTCGGCATCGGGGTCCTGCTGTCACTCGTCGTCATCGCCATCCGCCTGTTCACCACATCGGCGATCCCCGGTTGGGCGACTGCGACCCTCCTCGGTGTACTGATTCTCTCCTTCATCGCCCTGGGGAACTTCCTGGTTCTCTTTGCCGTCTTCTCGCACTCGCGTGGTATGTCGCTGGCCGGCCTGGAAGAGATGGCCGACCCGGTCGATCGCACGTCGGGGTCGCTGTCGGACTGATCCTGATCGACCGGTTAGCGGGACTTGCGGGCGTGGAGCCCGATGGCCACCACCTGCGAGAGAGCGGCGATGCCATCGGTGACTCGCAGATGAGATCCGCCAACGTCCCTCCACGAGTCGAGTGGCACCTCGAGAAAGGCATCGACCGAGACACCCGGGGACTTCGTGGTCCCGGTGAGCAGTCGGTCCAACAGTTCGACGTCGAAGGCCCACCGGGAGGTGAAGGGCTCCGCGATGGCATCGACGAACGTCGGGGTCACCCTGAAGAACTTGAGACCGCACTGGGTGTCGTACACCTGTACGCCGAGTGCCCAGGAGGCCGCTGTGGCGTAGATGCGTCCCACGTAGTGCCGGAGGTTGGTCCTTTCGATGATGCTTCCGAGCTTTGCCACCCGGGATCCGAACACAGCCTCTATCCCGGGTCGCGTTTCGATGACGGTCAGGAGTCGCAACAACTCGTCGGGTGGTGTGGCCAGATCGGCGTCGTAGTAGCCGACGATGGTCGCCCCACGCCCTACTGCTTCGAGGAGACCGGTCCGGACAGCTTCCGCCTTTCCCAGGTTGTGGGGCAGCGCACACGCACTGATGGCCGGCGAGGCGCCGGCCAGACGCAGAAGGGTTATGTAGGTGGGATCGGTCGATCCATCGTCCACGAACAGCAGGTGCAGTCGGCCGGTTTCCGCCATGTCGACAAAACGGGCTTCGTCCAAGCGGCGCGCTTCGTTGTAGCAGGGAACGACGACCGTCGGAAGGGGGCGGTCGTCGTTCACGTCTGGGATGCCTCCTCTCGACGACGGCAGAAAGCCCAGAAGCTGAGGCCCGGAAGCGTAAGGCCCGATCTCGTGGTGACGGCCAGTGAGATTTGAGACTCGATCGCCAGTGACCGCTCGATGACACCGGTGAGGCGCGGTCCACCGGTCCAGGTGCCGACGCCCGTAGAGCCGGTCTCGGGTCTGTGCAGCCTCTCCTTGGCCGCCTGGAGCACCCGCACGAGCAATAGCGACTGGAACAGTCCGCCCTGGGCCTCGACAGTGAGCCCGGCTGACTGCAGCACGGCGACACACTGGCCGGGGGAGTAGCGCCGGTAGTGCTTGAGGGAGACGTCGTGTGAGGTGAAGAGGAATTGATAGGTCGGCACGCTGACGAGGACCCAGCCGTCCTCTGCCAGGCTCGACCCGACGACGTCCGAGACGAAGGAGAGGTCGTCCTCGAGGTGCTCGATCACATCGAGCATCAGGATGCCGTCGAACTTGCCGGACGGTTCTGTCGTGACGAGGTGGAGGTCGGCCCGCTGGGCCAGCGGCGAGGTGAGCTCCTCGCTGGAGTAGTTGGTGTCCCAACAGGTGATTTCCGATGACGGTGGCAGACGATCGATCGCTTGCTGGGCGATCCACGCATCGCCCGCCCCCACGTCGAGCCAGCGCACAGGCGTCCGGTCCGCCCCGAACTGGTGCAGTAAGCGTAGGAAGAATTCGCAGCGCGCCACCTCCCAGGGGTGGCGGACGGCCAGGTCGCCGTAACGTTCACTGAGATCGATGGTCTCGCCTCCCTCGTGGCGGTCGCGAATGTGCGTGGGAATGGAGAGACTATCTCCATGGGCGGGACACGACCCCGCTCCGGCAGCGCATCCCCCGCTCCTCACGAGCCGGACCAGGAGGTCGGCGAAGCAGTCAGTTCACCGTGATGGTATGTCCTTCCTGGTGCTGTGCGACCTCTGACCTCGAAGGCGACGGCGCACCGCGCGTAGACACCGTTTGGCGCGGCGGTCGTGTTCCAGGGCTAGGTCCACCCTGGGTGGACGCGGTCGTGGCGATGAGTTGGTCGTGGAGGTCGCCGCCGATGAGCCGGAGCCCCACCGTGCATCGGCATCCGGAGGCAATCAGGGATCTGGCGCCTTGGCGGCGTCCTCGCTGGTCGACGTGGGGGCGGTCTCCGGGATCGGTGACGGGGAAGTGGGACCGGTGCCCTGACCCTCGGCCGGCGCACCCGTCTCGAGGGTGGTTCTCCGTCTGTCCTCCAGGCGCTTGCTCCACCTCATGAGCGGCTTCTCCATGGCGAACCACGACAGGAGAGTGAGCGCCAATGTGATGCCGAAGGCCACCACCACCCGGACGACAAGGTTCCAGTGGGTATCGAAGTAGCGGATGGCGAAGAACACCGGAAGGTGCCACAGGTAGAAGGCGTAGGAAACGACCCCCATCGCCACCAGGGGTCTCAATTCGAACAGGCGTGTTCCGCCCCAGCGTCCGTCGAGTACGGCCAGCAGGAGCACGGCGCAGGCGATGTCGATGGCGTCGAATCCCCCCAGATAGAGGAAGGATCCGTACTCATTGGTGAAGATCAGGACGAAGACGAGGAACGCGGCTGCGATCCATCCGGCCGCGGGGAACCAGCGGGTCGGTTCCTTGTAGCGCATCCAGATGTGGGCGAGCAGGGCTCCCCAGAGGATCGAATCGGCGCGGGTGTCGGTCCGGTAGAGGTAGGACCACCAGCGAGGGTCCTCTTCCCAGAGGATGGCCCGGTGGACGCCGACCGCGACGATCAGCAAGAGGATGATGACGACGACGGTGCGCAATCGGAGCCGGATGGTGAGGAGGGCGATGGTGACCCACGGCCAGATGAAATAGAACTGCTCCTCGAACGCCAGCGACCACATGTGTTGGAATCCCGACGCCAGCTTGGGGGTCAGGGGGCCGGCGGCGGAGGCACTGAAGAAATTGGAGAAGTAGAAGAGCACCGAGAGTATCGATTCGGTCTCCGTGCGCGCCCACTGGTGGGTGAAGTGGGCGAAAAGCGCATTGGCCAGTACCACCACGTAGAGGGCGGGGAGCAGGCGGAGCACCCTGCGCCGGTAGAAGGCGCCGGAGCCGATCTTTCCGAACCTTCCCTGTTCCCGGAGCAGGAGCGCGGTGATCAGGAAGCCGCTGAGCACGAAGAACAAGTCGAGCGGTACGGCCGCGCCGGGCACGACGAGCAGTGTCTCGATCGGAAGGATCACCTCGATGTGGGCCACGAAGATGATCAGGACCCCGACGCCTCGGAGCCCGTCGAATCCGGTGATCTTGCCGAAGCTCCTCGGCCGGTACGGCTGGTCAGGGGTGGCCCCGGATCCCTCGGCCCCGTCGCTTCCCTCGTGTGCGTCGGTGTCGCCGGGAGTCGGATCGGGCACGGCCGTCGTCATGCTGGGCCCGCTCCCGGCGACCCTGGGCCGCGGCGTCCCATGGCCCCCCTCACGGGGATCCGGTGGGTCGAGGAGGAGGGTCCGACCGGCTGGTGAACGCCACCATCAGCATGTCCAGGCCCCCGGTGATGTCGGCACCACCCCACGACGCGGTGAGCGGTCCCGACTCGGTGTCCAGCATCATCAGGGCGTTGGCGCCCGTGGTGTCGGAGGCGATCTGGTGCCAGTCCGGGGACCCCGGTCCCTGGGGCCTCACGTAGATGGAGGTCCGGAAGGCGAAGGCCACGTCCCCGGCGGAGACCGGCTGCTCGGTGGTCAAGTGGGGAAGATCGGCCCCGTAGGTCCGGCGTCCCAGACTCTGGACCTCCAGTCCCTTGGGCAGATTGGCCAGTTCGAGCAGCAGACAGGCCAGCTGCTGGCTGGCATTGGAAAAGGTGACGTCGAGCGTGGTGGGTCCGCCGACCGCAGAGTCGCACAGCCAGCAGGAGATGTTGATCCCGGTGTGATCGTCCGGACCGGACTGGCCGGCGTGGCTCCAGATCCCGCCGGCCGAGTCGGTGACCGACACGATTGATCCGCAGTCGATGCTCGGGTTGTAGATGGCTCCGTTCATGAAGGCCACCAGCGTATTGCCGGCTGTGGGGTTGACCGGGTAGGGCTGCGACTGCCAGCCGGTGTGGCCTGCACCCGCCGGGAGGATGGCCGAGTCGGTGTAGCTCGACTGCACCAGCCGCCGGCTGCGCGCGCTGACCCCCCGGGGGAGGAAGGTGGCCATGATGGCGGCACCCGCACTCGCACCGTTCAGCCCCGACCATTCGGCGCGGAGTGGCGATCCGGCGCTCGATCCACCCGTGTCGAGGTTGTCGGCAATGAAGAACTGCTCGGAGGGGCGGCTCAGGCGGGAGTTCCAACCCGCCGGGGGAGTGGCTGCGGTCATGTCCCCGCTGATCACCGAGATGGCCAGCTCGTGATCGGCGGTCAAGTCAAAATTCGTGGTTGCCACGGCCGACCTCCCGGTGACGTCGGTCTGGCAGATCTGATCGCAGAGCTCGAAGCCCGAGGCACCCGAATACTCCAGCACGACCATACTCATGCCGGTGATCCCGGGGAGCGCTGGATACCCCAGTCCGACGGCGGTGACGGTCGGCCGGTTCCCGCCGCCCGCCGACTCGCAGTACCAGAGGTCCACTCCGTAGTGGTTCCCGGCAAAGTACTCCACCGCCTGGCGCCAGTGGTTTCCCTGGTCGTCTGCGACCTGTCCGATGGTGGGGGCCAGAACCTCGGTGGAGAGCCTGGACACCACCGCCACGAGCAGGCTGCCGGACCTGACCGTGTTCTTGTAGCGGGCGGTCACCGTCCGCCCCGACGTGACCCTCGGCCCCTCGGTCGATTGGAGCATGGCGAAACCGGTCGGAGGGCTGCTGCAGGCGGCGAGCAGGCAGGAGCCGGCGAGCCCCAACCCCGCGCCGAGGAGCTGTCGTCGTGTGATCCTCACCTGCCCCCCTGCTGCACCGGCCTGGCATGCTGGCGGGTGCACTCCGTTTCGAATGAAACTATAGGGGCCGGTGGGCCGCCGACCGTGGTGGTGTTCATCCCGGTTCGTGACGGGCGTTCGGGTCGCGACGCCGCCGGGTGTGGTCGATGACCAGGGCGACGATCAGCCCGATGGCGCTGATCGCGGCCAGGAGAAGGCCCAGGGTGAAGGTGCTGGGCCAGTAGCTCAGCTGCACCCGGTGCCGACCGGCGGGGATCACCGCCTGCAGCATCACCCCCGAATACTGCTCGAGGGCCAACGGTTGACCGTCGATGGTGGCCTTCCACCCGGGCACGTCGGTGAGTCGCAACCGGAGCACCTGCGGCGTCGAGGCGTCGGTGGTTACGGTCCACTTGGCGGGGTTGGTGCTGACGACGGTCAGGGGTGCGCCGGTGGCCGTCGGTGACGGGAGTCCCCCCCCGGCGGGACCGGGGTCAGTGTGGCCCGAGCGGCACCCGGGATCCGGTACAGGTCTTCTTCGCCCACCCGGGTGTCGAAGACGCCGCCGACCGGGCCGGGGACTCCCCGGGGCTCGAGCACGTAGGAGACGCCCCAACGTCGCGCCACGGCCGCGGTCGTCACGACCGGACAGAACTCGTTGAACGGGAGGATGCCGCCCGGCTGGCCGGTCTGGTCCTTCCAAGCCGAGTAGTAGGTCTTGGGGATGATCGGATCGTAGATTCCCAGCTCGTGGACGCCGTATATGTCGTTGACGTTAGGGAGGATGCCCAGGTTCTGGCAGATCCTCGTCCCGCCGAATCCGACCGTCGAGGTTCCCACGGCGCGTTGCAGGGCGGCCACCGCCGGCGAGATGGTCACCCCCTGCGGGCTCGACGAGACCATTGGTGCTCCGGCGACGACGAGGAACACTGTCTCGAAGGCCAATAGGGTGAGACCGGCCCACCATCCGGCGCGGACCCAGGGGGCCCGGGCGCCACTGGGGCTGCTGTGCAGCGCGCGATGGTTACGACGCCGGCGTTCGGCGAGGGAGAGCGCCGTCATCACGAGCAGCCCGATCACCACATCGACCGTCGGCCAGATGAAGCTCCGGTTCCGCAGCGTCACAAGGCCGGGCAGGATGTGACCGCGGTCGAAGAGCCACCAGCCGGCCAGTCCCAGAGCGGCGACGAGGAAGCTACCGCCGACCCAACGCCGGATGTGGGCCTCTCGCGCACCTCGCACCAGCGCGTCGAGTCCCACGCCGGCAAGCATGGCGAATCCGAAGGCCATGGTCATCAAGGACCGCAGCCAGTTCACACCGCCGACGCCGGGCAGCTTGTCGAGCGTGGAGGCGACCCCGGGGACGAAGCTGAGGGAGAGGCTGGCCACGGTTGCCGTGGCCAGCGCGACGACCTCTGGTCGTCGCCATCGCACCCCGACGGCAACGACGGCCAGTACCGCGGCGATGACGCCGACGTAGGCCGCTGTCTGGTTGTAGAAGTAGGTGCCCCCGAACGGGTAGCTGCCGGCAATGGGGAGTCCGTCGTAGCCCTGGAAGATCACGTAGGCGATCTCGTGCGCGGGCAGGGCGTTGATGCCCGATGCCACCTGACGCACCGACAGGCTGACCAGTTGGAGCCCGGGGAGGGCCAGCGGCGCGGCCAGGGCGGCCCCGGCGACGGTCGCCACCGCCAAGTCACTGATGGGCCGGACGATAGGCCGTGGCGACGTGGACGAGCGCGCTCGCAGGGGGATCGTGATCAGCAGGATGATCACGAGGGTGATCACCAGCACCACCAAGGCCTCGGGTTGTCCTCCGTAGATGGCGCATGCGAACGCCACCGCGAACAGGGCCACATCGCGGACCCGACGCCGCCCGGCGATGATCAACAGGGCCAGGGCGAAGAGCCATCCGGCCCATGCCATCACCGTGGTCAGCGGAAACCCGAGCCAGCCGGTGATCGGTCCGCTCAGTTCGAAGACGGTGCCGGCCATGGTGCTGGCCAACACCCCCAGGTTGAGCACGCGCCCCGCCAGGTAGGCCCCCGTCCCGGCGATCATCAGCATGGCCAGGACGGACACCGTGTAGGCGTACTGGAGCGGCACCAGATAGCTGATGAGGTTGGGGACTCCGAAGGGAGCCGACTGCCAGTTGAAGGCCAGCGGCATACCGACCCCGTTGTACGGATTCCACAACGGCAGCACGCCGTGGTGGACCTCGGTCCACGACAGCATGCTCCAGGGGATCATGGCATCGATCTGATCGACGTTGTCGAGGCGGTGGATCGTGACGCCGCTCTTCGCCTGCAGCCCATATTGGCTGAGGAGGTCGAAGGGGCCGATATGGAGCCCGTGAACCAGTGCCGGTATCAGCATGGCGACCGGCGCTGCCAGGACCCACAACACACCAATGAGGTCGGGCATCCAACGCCGGGGCAGGACGGCACGTGTGGTTGGCGTCGGCACGACCGGCGCAGGATCTGAATCAGCTGGTGCGGCCGTACCGAGCGTTGACACGACCAGTCACCCTAATCCTTGTCGACGTTCCGGCGGCTCGCGGTTCAACTCGACGTAATCCGGCCGACGGCGCCCCGGCTGTCCCCGGCTGCCGCAGTGGAGACCCGTTACGATGACCGTTGATGACGAGCGAGGCTGAGCTTGGGAAACCAGACAGTGTCGAGGGGTCCTCCGAATCGAGTCTGGCCGGCCAACCAGCTGCGCCGGTGGTGATCCGGCCACGGCACTTCGCCTGCTTCGACGGACTCCGGGCCATTGCCGCGGTGTCAGTCCTGCTGTTGCACACGGCCTGGAGTTCGGGATTCACCTTGCGATCATCACTGGGCGCGTATACCAGTCGGCTGGAGATCGGCGTGTCGGTTTTCTTCCTGATCTCCGGGTTCCTGCTGTACCGACCGTTCGCCGTGTCCCATCTCTCGGGTCGCGCCGCACCCAACACCCGCAAGTTCTGGGCACGCCGGCTGCTGCGGATCGTTCCGGCCTACTGGTTGGCCCTGACCGTCCTCACCTACGTCTTCCACGCCACCTCGATGGGTCCCGGTTGGCAGGGGGTGGTGATCCATTACTTCTTCCTGCAGATCTACTCCTCGACCCAGATCTTCTACGGGATCACCCAGGCGTGGTCCCTGTGCACCGAGATGACCTTCTATCTCGTGCTGCCGCTCTACGCCGCCATCGTGGTGGTGCGTCGCCGTTCGCAGGCCAATCAACTGGTGCGGGAGCTGGTCGGTGTGGTGGTCCTGTGCGCCATCAGCTTCGTATGGAGGTACTGGGCCCTCAACCAGCCGCTGATCACCGAGCGGGGCGGGAAGTTCGTGGCCATCTGCGCACCCCACTGCCTGACGAGGGCCACCTATGCCACACTGCTGGTCGACTGGCTGCCGGCCTACCTCGATCTGTTCGGACTGGGGATCCTGCTGGCGGTGCTCAGCGCTTGGTACGCCGAACGGAATTCGGAGCCCCTGTGGCTGAGCAACCGCCTTATGCCCTGGCTCAGTTGGGCCGGTGCCGCGGTGGCCTTCGTGGTGGTCTCGCATGTGGACACCAATCACGACATCCTCAATTTTGTCGTCCCCCGCGTCAATCTGGAGAAACAGACTCTGTACGGGATCTTTGCCCTCCTCCTCCTGGTGCCGGCGGTGTTCGGGCCACAGGACCGCTCCCTCATCCGGCGCTTCCTCCGGACCTGGCCCATGGTCAGCCTCGGGGTGATCTCCTACGGGATCTATCTGTGGCACCTGCCGCTCATCACCCAGACCTTTACGTGGACCGGGTGGAGGATGGACACGGTGCCGTTCTGGCTCCTGGCTGTCACCGTGCTCGGGATCTCCATCGGCTTCGCCTCGGCGAGCTACTTCGGTCTGGAACGGCCCCTCCTGCGGCTCAAGAGCCGCATCAGCTGGTGGGATCGAGGGTCGAGTGCACCCAGCGGGACGCCGGATGTCCTGACCGAATGAATCCGATCCGGCGGTGGCGGGTTAGCTCGGGGGACCTTTGCGGCGCAGGCGATCCCAGTAGCCGAGCATCTTGCTCGCCGTCTGGTCGGACAGGCCGAGGCGCCGTTTGGTCCAGTCGTAAACCCGCAGCATCCGGGTGTCGGCGAAGATCAGGATCGAGCGCACTCCGTCCCCGGGCCTCGACCGGTACTCGGTCGACCGCACCGGCGGATCCTCCTCGACGCTGAAGTAGTAGAGCGCTAGGGAACGTCGGGCCACACCCTCGGGACACGCCATCGGATCGGGGTGGCCGTGGTATGAGGTGGGATCGGTGGAGAAGATCAGGGCCCGATTCAAGATCGGACTGACCCGCTCGACGCACTCCTTCATGTCGGCACTCCACAATTCGAGATCCCCTCCGTACTCCTGCTTCCAGTCCTCATTGAGATAGAGCAGGAGATTGGCCCGGCGCTGCCAATTCCGATTGTGGGGATGCACGGTGAAGTCGGCGTGGACATTGAGGAACCCGCCGGCGGTCGACTGGTGGAGTCCGCCTCCTTCCAGGGAGGGGTCGGCGATCAAGTCGTCTGCGCCGAGGAGCGTGCCGACGAACTCCACGAAGCGCGGCGAGTTGAGCTCCTCGAGGATGCGTTGGAGGGTGGGGCCCCAGGTGGTCGGATCGGTGTGGGAGAACTTGCGCTCGTTGACGTGGAGGTAGTTGTTCCAATGCTGTTGGTCGAGCACCGGGAACTCTGAGGCCGCTGCTTCAGCCACTCCGGGTTCGAGAAAGTTGTCGATCACGATGTGCGGAAACGGATGGGCGGACTGATAGCGCGACCGGAGGTCTTCGCCGTCGCGCTCCAGGCGGTCCATGTCCAGTACACGCTGGGGCGTCTCGATCTCGGGTTCAGTGGTCATGGTCGGTCGGTCCCCGCTCCCGTCCACCCAGACAGGGGCAGCTGGGATGCCCACGCCGGGGGAGCGCCACAGACCCGTCGGGGGTCAGCCACCCGCTGGCCCTCTGGGATGCCGCCGGGCCGTTCATCGAACTTGTCCATCGTGATCACGATCCCCCTCGTCGGCCGCACGTTCGGTGCGAGACCGGTCCTCCCAACTCGCCAGCCGAGACTACAAGTCCCGGCGAAATAACTCCAGGAAGAGGCGCCCACACGTTAGACACGGTGCGTGGTTCACCGTAGCTCGGGCGGCGCTCCGGCCTCGGTGGCGACCGCGACATCATCCCTGAGATCGGCCCCGGCGATCTGGACGAAGAGCCTGTTGAGGACGATGAACTCGACCGGTAACAGAACCCACCCCGGACCCAGCGGCGGTTGAGGGTGTAGGAGGAAATGCCGACTATCACGTTGGCGAACAGGGTGCCGATCACCTCGGACCACAATCGAAGTACTCCCCACCCCAAGGTCAGGTGACCAGCGCGGTGAGGGCGAGGATGGCAGAGGCCATCGTGTAGCGAGGTTCGTTCAAGACCTTCCGACGGAGCCACGGCGCAGGCCTTCCCGACCGCCTCGATCCGGCCTCCACCGTGCGGGTTGCGACGGCGGTTCGCCGGGCTCGTTGGCTACACTCGTGCAGAATG
The DNA here is from genome assembly GCA_963725395.1 of uncultured Acidimicrobiales bacterium. Classification (GTDB taxonomy): domain Bacteria; phylum Actinomycetota; class Acidimicrobiia; order Acidimicrobiales; family RAAP-2; genus Bog-756. The sequence continues at coordinate 32,464 of CAVRYH010000002.1, forward strand.
GGGGAGCATGGAGCCGTCGCCGTCGGGGAGCTGCCCTTCGTACCGACCGGGTCCGCCCCCGGTACCGACGACCCGCGCTCGACCGAGCAGGACGAGCCTCCGGCCGACCACGGAGGGGGCCGGACCGAGATTGACGCCGGTCGCCGCCGGTTCACGCTCGCCGCCATTGTCGCGATGGCTTGCACCTCGGTCCCGTTCGTCTGGATCCTCTGGTCCTTGTGGGGGCCGACCCAACCGCTGAGGCCGTCCAACTATCAGGACAACTTCTACGATCTCCAGGCCCGGGCCATGTTCCACGGCCATCTGTGGCTGGCCAACGGTGCCCTCGGGATCGAAGGGTTCATACACGGCGGTCACACGTATACCTACTTCGGCCTGTTCCCGTCGATCATTCGCATGCCGATCCTGGCCGTCACCAACAGCCTCGACGGTCGGCTCACAGCACCCTGTCTGTTGGCCGCCTGGCTGCTGACCGGACTGTTCACCACCTTGCTCTTCTGGCGCGTCCGCTTCCTCGTCCGCGGTGACACGGTTGTGGGCCGGAGCGAGGCGACGGCCTACGGGGTCCTGGTGGCCACCGCTATGGCGGGAACGATCTGGATGCTGTTGGCCGCCACGCCCTTCGTCTTCAACGAGGACATCGCCTGGAGCGTGTGCCTGACGATCGGAAGCCTCTTCGCACTTCTCGGGGTGATCGAGCGACCGTCGTGGGGCCGGGTGGTCGCCAGTGGCGTCCTGGTCCTGTGCGCCAACCTCGACCGATCGACGACGGGGTGGGCGTGCGCGGTCGGTGCCGGTCTGATCGCCGCCTGGTTCCTCCTCGGCCGGGGGGGACCGGAGAACCGCCGATGGTGGTGGCCGGTGCTTCTGGCCGGCCTCGTTCCCCTGGCGGTCGGATGTGTCGTCAACTACTCCAAGTTCGGCGTTCTGTTCGGAGTCTCCAATTACGAGCAGGTCTGGACGCACGTGAACGCCTACCGGCGGAAGTTCCTCGCCGCCAACCACAATGCAGAAGAGGGCATCATTTTTGTGCCCACCAACTTCGTCACCTACCTGCGCCCCAACGGTCTGCGCCTCAGCTCCATCTTCCCCTTCATCACACTGCCGGCCCGTCCGCCGGCCGCGCTGGGTGGGGTCCTTTTCGACCGCAGGTACCGCACCGCCAGCATCACCGCCTCGACGCCGCTCCTGTTCGCCTTGAGCTGCTGGGGGATGATCACCGCGTTCCGACCTCGGCCGGTCGGGAAGGTGGCGCTCACCCGACTGCTACTCCTGGCTGCGGGCAGCGCCGGGGCCGCCCTTTTACTGTGGGGGTACATCGCCCCGCGGTACCTCGGGGACTTCGTGCCCTTTCTGGTACTGGCCAGCGCAGTGGCCATGGCCGACATCTGGCGTCGGCTGGACGGCAGGTCCCGTCGCCTGCGCCTCGGGTCGCTGGCTGTGTTGACAGTGGCTGCACTGTTCAGCATCGTGGCCAACTTCGGTATCGCGGTGACCCCGAACGAGGAGTGGATCGGCAACCAGGCCCTCCACTATGTGGAGGCCCAGAAAGCAGTCGCCGATCTCACGGGGCAGTCCCTCCGGTCCCGCGTCGTGCGGGGCAACTCCCTTCCGGCGTGGGGCCCGGCCGATCAGCTCTACGTCGTAGGCAACTGTGACGGCCTCTACGTCTCCAACGGCGAGGACTACTCGACGGTTCCGAGCCAGCAGTTCTCTCGCACCACCTGGCTGGCCGTCGAGCGCGGTCACGCCTTCATGCACAGCTTTCGCCTCACCGTCGGTCCGGTGACAGACGGCACCGAGACCCTCTCTCTGGTACGCGCCGGGAACAGCACGGTGGTGATAAGCGCCTCCAAGACTCAGAACGCTGGCTGGGTCGAGCTGACCTACAGCGTCGAGAGCCCGGGCCAGAACCAGGCCGGCACCTCCTTCGAGGTTCCGGCGAACTCGACCCACGCGGTGCAGGTGATCACTGATCCGGCCAAGCACCTGTTCGAGGCCACCACCGATGGAGCCATCGGTCTGGAGAAGGTGGCCTATGTCGATCGGCCCATCGTGTCGGAGGCCGCCCCCGGCCACTCCGAGGGCGTACCCCCCGCCCTCACGGCAGTGGACACGACGAACTCCTTGCCGTCTCCCACCTTGTGTCTGGACCTGATCGGTCGGTGACCGGTTGTCAGGTCAGCGGCTTCCGGGCCTCGAAATCGATGATGCCTCCTTCGTCGCCCAGCCAGGCCACGCTCTCGTAGGGCAGGGAGGCGAGTAGAAGGCCGGCGTAGATCGGCGTCTTGCCGTAGTGCATCCGGGGACGCCATCCCCAGCGCACGAGGGTGTTCTGGAGTGAGATGGTCGTCAGGATGTGGGGAGCGGTCTTGATCTTGACGTGATCGAATCCGACGTCCCCGAGCAACTGGGAGAGTCCCGGCCTCGACGGTATCTGGAGGTGACGGGGAAAGTGGTAGCCGCCCCAGTTGCGACCGAAGATCTTCAGGTCCCACGACGAAACCGTGGGCAACTGACCGATCACGCTCCCACCCGGACGCAGGAGGTCGTAGGCGCGTTCGAGCATGATGCGTGGGTAGATCACGTGTTCCAGGATGTGGTTCATCGACACAACGTCGTAGATGCCGACGTGGCCGGACAGGTCGGCGGTCTCGAGTGTGCCCTCGAGCACGTCGTAGCCACGGGCCCGGCCCTTGGCGGCGATCTCGGGCTGGATCTCGATCCCCGCGCACTCGAGGTCGAGGAATCGGCGCAGCTCGTCGAAGTGCCGGCAGTCGCCGGTGCCCACGTCGAAGAGGCGGCCCGGCCGGTTGGTGATCAACCGTCCGTAGTAGCGGGCGCGTGCACGGGCCCTGACCTCCACCAGGAGGCGGGCCAGGCTCCCGTGGTTCTCGTTGTAGGCGTGGTAGTCGCTCGGATAGAACGGCGGGAGCTCGGCCTCGGTCGGGCGTGGATTCAGAAACTCCGAGGCACAGGCGTCGCAGCGCTGGATGGTGAAGGTGCGGGGTGTCTCCACGAAGTACTCGAGGTCGGTGACGTCGGTCCGGTGGAGTCGGGTCCGGTCGGAGCCGCAGATCGGGCAGGTGACCGCCGAGCAGCCGGAGGCGTCGGATGCCTCCTCGGTCCGCGCCATACCCTTCGCGTCCCTCCGCACCGACTCCATGGATTGGTCCTTCTCCCGATTGATCGGCTCCTGGTTCGTACTGTACAGTCACGCGGGGAGGGATCTCGAATGATGGCGACGCAAAGGGGCAACGGGGGGTCCGCCGGCAAGGAGCGACTCTGGCGGGAGCAGGTAGAAGCTCTGGTCGATCCTGAGGAGTTGCGGGCCCTGACCCAGCCGTCGCTCTCCGACAGCGTCATGGCCACCGCGGTGCTGTGGTTCGAGGTGGTCGTGCTGCTGACTGCGGCGAACCTGCTGCCGCGTCTGCCGCTGGGGTGGGCCCTTGTCGCAGGGATCCTCATCGTCGGGTTGATGGGCTTGCGCATGAACGCCTTCGGAGTGATCGTGCACGAGGGGTCACATGGTTTTCTGGCCAAGTCCCGCAAGCTCAATGACCGGTTGTGCAATTGGGCGGTGGCCTTTTGGACAATCAACTCGGTGGAGGAGTACCGCCCCACCCACCGGCTGCACCACCGCTACCTCGGACAGGAGCGGGATCCGGACCGAACCTTCTATCTGGTGCCGGCCCGCCGCGGCGCCCTGACGGGGCTCCTCTTGCAGGACCTCCTCGGGGTCACGGCATTCCGCAGGGCAACCAATCGCATCGCTGGGACGTCACAGGAGTCGGGGGCCCCGGCGAGCTTGTTGGCACGGCCCCAGCTCCTCATCGGGAAGGCCGTGACCCAGTTGGTCATCCTCGGTCAGTTCCTCCTGTTCCAGGGCGTGGCGCGAGGAGTGCTGTTCTACGTTGTGTTCTGGCTCTTGCCGATCATCTGCATGTACCCGATGATCCTGCGGCTGAAGACCATCACCGAGCACTACGACCCGGGCCTGCGTGACCCGGCCAACATCCGCTGGACGGCACGGACGAGCGCTGCCGGCCGCATCCAGAACCATGTGGTGGGAGCCCGAATGGAATACCACTTCGAGCACCACGTGCTCCCAGCGATTCCATACCCAGGACTGAAGCGTTTGCACAGAGAACTCGGACAGTCGGGATTATTCGAACATCACGGTGAAGTCCTTTCGGGGGGATACGTTCACTATCTGGTTCGGGCGGTGTCTGCCAGCTTCGGGGCGGCCAGGCGCAACCGGGCCACCGCTCCGAACGCCACCGCTCCGAATTCCGCCGCCCCGGAGGTCACCCACTCCGAGGCCACCGCTCCGGACGGTGGCACCCCGGCCGCCGCTGCTCCGCAGACCACCGCACCCAAGGACAGCGCACTGTCGGTGAGCCCCGCCTCGGCGAGCTCCGGGAGCGGCGAGCATCCGCCACCTCCGCGTTGAGCCCCGGCCGACCGTCGACGTCGGCCTCCGCTGAGGAGCCCGATCGACCCTGACGACAGAAGAGGTCATCCGATCGGCGAATGACAAGAGTTCGGCGATCCGCCGCCTTCCGATGGGTTCGCGCACGGTGCGTCAAAATGCCCCTCTCGAAGCTTCGGACGGTAGTGGGACCGAGGTCCTGCCTGCCGCACTGTCCCAACCCTCGATGCATCGTTGTTGGTGACGGCCCGGTAGCGGCGACCTTCGTGGCTAGAACAAGATTCGGTCCAGGGTGGAAAGATGGGCGACGAGAGTGTGGGTGTGGGTATTGCCACTACGAACCACAATCCGGGGGTCGGTGGGTACGTGGTGTGAGCGGTCGCAACGTCCACCGGGTTCCTGTTCGTCGATGTCCCTGAACGCGTTGCAACTGATCGGGAGGGCCACCAAGGTTGGCCCGCTGCAGGTAACCGTGTAGGTGACCTGCAGGGCCGCGACGGGGGTGCCCGGTCCCTCGGCCACCGAGCAGGGTATCGACGAGAGGGAAACGGCCCCCTGATGGTCGGCGTGCAGCTTTTGGTAGTGCGGGGCATCGCTGAGAAGCTCATGTCCGTTGGATCCGATCACCTTCGGCAGGTATTCGATGAAGCCACTGTCGCCGAGGTACCGGAGCCGCGTCCGGAAAGTGTCAACCAGGAGCCGGAGCCACAGTGGGCGGATTCAAGGGATCACTGCAATTCCTCGGTGAGTCGATGACGCTGCGTCGACCAACCCGAGGAGTGAGAAGTGGCCCCACATTTGACCGTTGAGCAGAAGCGAGCCGTCCACCGTCTGAGAAGCCGAGGCCTCTCTCTGCGTGCTGTGGCGAGAGAGGTCGGCTGCACGGCACCGGGCGTCGTGTGCGTACTCGAGCGGACGCCGATCGTTCCGCCTCGTCCGGATCTCTGGCGGCCAGGGCCGTCCCGACTGCAGATGTCCGAGCGGGAGGAGATCAGCCTCGGCCTTCTCGCCGGTCTGTCCCTCACCGCCATCGCCCACAGCCTCGGTCGGTCGCCTTCGACGGTATCTCGGGAGGTTGCAGCCAACGGCGGTGCATCTGACTATCGGGCGTGGCGGGCCCACCAACATGCCTATCGAGCAGCTCGCCGTCCAAAAGTCGCGAAGTTGACCCACCGTCCGCTCGCTGACCAGGTCAACACGTGGCTAGCTACCTGGTGGTCACCCGATCAGATCGCCAAGCGCTTGCGCATCGAGTTCCCGGACGATCCGATGATGCAGGTGAGCCACGAGACGATCTACCAGTCACTGTTCGTGCAGGGGCGGGGCGAACTACGCCGTGAACTGGCCCGTTGCCTGCGCTCTGGCCAAGTGCGCCGCAGGAGGAAGGACCGCCCGCGACCCAAAGGAGAGCTCCCCGACATGGTGACCCTCTCGGAGCGCCCGGCCGAAGTGGACGACCGGGCCGTTCCTGGACACTGGGAGGGAGACCTCATTTGCGGCTCGATGAACCGATCGGCAGTGGGAACCCTGGTCGAGCGGCAGACCCGCTATGTGATGCTGCTCCACCTGCCGGACAGCCACGAAGCCACCGCGGTGCAAACGGCGATGGAGAAGGCCATCAAGACCATGCCGGCCGACCTCTTCAAGACGCTCACCTGGGACCGAGGAAAGGAGATGGCGCGCCACGTGGACATCAAGGTCCACACCGGCGTCCAGGTCTATTTCTGCGATCCGCACAGCCCTTGGCAACGGGGATCGAACGAGAACACCAACGGCCTCCTCCGCCAATTCCTTCCGAAGGGCACTGATCTCTCAGTTCACAGCGCCAAGGATCTGGCCAAGATCGCAGCCCTGCTCAACGACCGGCCTCGCAAGACGCTCGGATACATGAAACCATCGGAGAAGCTCGCCGAGCTCGTTGCGATGACTCCTTGAACCCGCCGTGGAAAGCATGAACCGGAATTTCACAGGAATGCGCACCGGTTCGTCCTCTTGTTGCGCGGCCAGACGGACCAGCTCGCGCTCTCCCGCGCGTCGATATACAACGCTCTGAACTGGAATTATTGGAGCCGGCGGTGGGAATCGAACCCACGACCTGACGATTACAAGTCGTCTGCGCTACCAACTGCGCCACACCGGCCCGGTGCCGGGAAGGACCCGGCGCCGGTGCCATCCTACGGCCGGCGGCCGCGGACAGAGATGACGACGGCCAGCTGCGCCACACCGTCCCGCCGGGACGGAATCGGAAACCCTTGCTTCTCCCGGCCCAGGTTGGCAGGCTGGCACGCAGTGGCCGACCCTTCAGAGCGTGACCGACGATCATCATCTGGTGGACGTGGGAGGAGCGGGGGAGGGCTCCCTCCCTTCCGGGCCCTGATCGTGCTCGCCGTCTTCGTGGTGGCCACGGTGCTCCTGTTGGGTGTGGTCCACCCGTCGACCACCACCACCGCGTCCAGCGCACTGCCAGCCACGACGACCACCACCAAGCCAGCGCATCCGGTGCCCACGACGACCACCGTTCCTCCGAGCCACGTTCCGGTCCTGGTGGCGAATGCCTCGGGCGTCACCGGTGCAGCCGCCGCGGTCAACAACGAGCTTCAGCCGGGTGGGTGGGACCTGTTGCCCCCGACCGACGCCACGGCCCAGGCCCCCTCCTCGGACGTCTACTACCTGGCCGGGTACCAACCCGAGGCGAAGTCCATCGCCGCCACGCTCAAGCTGGCCCCGGGTGACGTCCTCCCGTACACGACCGCCGCCCCGATCAGTTCGATCGGCACGGCCCAGGTGCTGGTGGTCGTGGGACCCGATCTGGCATCGAGGGTGGTGCCGGCCACGACCACCACGACCGCCGGCTGACGTACGAGACCGTGACGACGAGTGGTACCTCGCCGTTGGGAACGCCGTCGCTCGCGGTTCGCCGGGCGCTCGCGCCCCTACTGGTCGATCCTGCCACCACCGCCATCGTGTCCGACTTCGACGGGACGCTGTCCCCCATTGTCGCCCGTCCCGACGACGCCCGACCCCTGGATGGGACGGCCGACCTCCTCATGACGCTGGCTCGTCGCTTCGGAACGGTGGCCGTGGTGTCGGGGAGACCGGCCTCCTTTCTCGTCGAGCACCTCACCGTGCCCTCCCCCGAGGCGGGTTCTGGGGGGCCCTCCCCACTCTTCGTGGGCCTCTACGGTCTCGAGGTGGCGACGGAGGACGGTCGCATCGTGCCGGATCCCGAGGCCACCCACTGGCGCCCCGTCGTCGACGAGGTGGTGGACCGCCTGCGCTCGGGCGCACCGGCCGGGGCCCTGGTCGAGTCCAAGGGGCTCGCCGTCACCGTCCACTGGAGGACCGCCCCCTCGGCGGAGCCGTGGGCCACAGAAGCGGTGGCCGCCGAGGCGACGCGAACCGGGTTGCAGCCCCATGCGGGTCGCTGCTCGCTCGAACTGCGGCCGCCATTGGCGATCGACAAGGGCTCCGTGACGGCCCACCTCCTCGAGGGGCGCAGCGCGGGGTGTTATCTGGGGGACGATCTGGGTGACCTGCCGGCGTTCGCCGCCCTGTCCCGCTCCGCAGCCGACCGGGGGACGGCCACGGTGGCCGTGGCGGTGGCCGACGACGAGAGCGCCCCCGAGGTCCTGGATGCGGCGGACATCGTCGTGCGGGGCCCGTCCGAGGCGTTCGCCGCCTTGTCCTGGCTCGCAGGTGCCGAGGTCGGAGCGGTGAGCGGACCCGACCGGGCCCACTGATCAGCCGACGGCTTCGAGCTGGTCGTTCAACCAGTCCGAAGGGGAACGGGCGAGGACCGCCCGGCGGAGTGCATCGGACCTCGACTCCCTCTCGGCGGCATCCATGTCCAGGGCCCGGGCGAGCACGGCGGCGGTGTCCGACACGTCGAACGGGTTGATCTCCAGAGCCGCTCCCGACAGCTCGTCGAAGGCACCGGCCTCGCGCGACAGGGCCAGTACCCCGTGTCGGGAGTTGAGCAGGGGGCCTTCTTTGGCCACGAGGTTCAATCCGTCGCGGACGGGGTTCACTAGTAGGACGTCGTAGCGGGTGAGTGCGGCCAACGAGCGGTGGTAGTCGTCCTCGACCTCGAGCACGATCGGGGTCCAGTCGGACGTGCCCCAGCGTTCGTTGATCCGGGCCACAGTGGCCTCGACCTCGTTCTGGTAGGCCAGGTACTCGGGAAGCCCCTGACGGGTCGGATAGGCCAGTGCCACGAAGACCACCCGCTCCCGGCGCGCCGGCTCGAGGTCGAGCAGCTCCTCGAAGGCCCAGAACCCACGCAGGAGATTTTTCGAGAGCTCCATCCGGTCCACTCGTACGATCACCTGGCGGTCGGGGGCTCCGATGAGCTCCTCGATCCGGGCCGCGGCGAGCGGGACCGACGGATCGGAGGCTGCGGCCCGGAGCGATTCGGGATCGGTGGACAGTGGCGAGACATAGGTGGGTGCCGGGGCGCCGGTCGACCCCCTCCCGCCGACGACGGACTGGCACGCCCGGTAGGCCGCCGCCCACCGCTCGGTGTGGAACCCGCACGTCCCGAACCCGGCCATCCCCGCCAGAAGTTCGACACCGACTGACGTGGGCAGCATGCGGAGCACCGACGGGTCGGCGAACGGCGTGTGGGTGAAGTGGGCGGTACGCAGGTCCGGGCGCAGTCTGGCCAGTTCGGAACCCATCAACGCCAGGTGGTAGTCCTGGACGAGCACCCTCCCGCCCTCGGGTGCGACCTTGGCCACCCGGTCGGCGAAGAGCTGGTTGAACTCGCGGTAGGCGTCCCACGCCTCCATCCACCTCCGGTCGGCTCTGGGTCGGCGCGCCGCATCGAAGAGATGGTGGTAGCAGAACCAGAGGATGGCGTTGGACACGACGTTGTAGGCCAGGTTGTACGTGTCGGGGTCGGGTTCGACCAGTTCGATCCGGAGGCCGTCCTCGGCCATCAACCCGGCGGCGACCGCCGCCCTGTCGGCGTCGTTCATGGTCGACGCCACCCAGATCGCGCCGGTGCCCGTCACCATAGGCTGGAGAGAACCGGCCAGTCCGCCGCCGACCTCACCGGCGACGGGCACGCCGTTCTCGAAGTGGAAGGCGAGCGGTCCCCGATTGGACACAAGCACGGTGTCCCCCAGCGAACCGCCTCCGGCCAGCTGGCTCCGGGCGACGGCCATGGGGGGACGCTACCCGCTCGGCCCCCGGCGAACCAGACCGCGACACCGGGATCGATCCGCTCTTGACAAGGTAGTGATTGACCACTCACAATAGTGCCATGATGATGGCCAGCCGCCAGACCGCCCAGGAACGACGTACCTCGGTCCTCGCCGCCGCCATCTCCGAGTTCGCCCGGTCGGGGTATGCCGGAACGTCCACCGAGGCCATCGCCGCCCGGGCCGGGATCTCCCAGCCCTATCTGTTCCGGTTGTTCGGAACCAAAAAGGACCTGTTCGTCGCCACATACGACCTGGTCGGTGACCGGATCGTCAACGAGCTGACCCGGGTGAGCGAAGGACTCGAGGGCGAGGAGGCCCTGGCCGCCATGGGGACCGCCTATGTGGAACTGATGCAGGATCCCGAGCTGCTCGAGGTGCAGCTCCACGGCTTCGCCGCCGCCCCCAGCGACCCTGACATCGCCCGGAGCTGCAGACGGACCTTCGAGGTCCTCCAGGAGGTCGTCGTGGAGCGGACCAACCTGAGCGACGACGAGCTCCGACAGTTCTTCGCCATGGGCATGCTCATCAGCGTGATGGCGGCGATCGATCTCCTGTCCCTTCCGGACGAGTGGGCGCAGAACCTGTGCCGGATACCAGAAAAGGCCGAGGCCATCAAAGCAGTCACCAAGGCCCTCGAGGCACAGCAGCGTGCCGACGGGGCTGCGAGCGCGGAGGTACCAGCATGAACAAGTCCTTCTCCACCCCGCTTTTTTTGAGCTGGGAATCTAGTGATCACTCACAATCTAAGAGATGGCGGACCGTCGGCCCGATCGACCGTGGTGGGTTCCGCCGCCGTCTGGCCACCATGGCCGAGGCGGTCCGCATTCGCGCGTCCTCGCGGTCGACCACACCCGTTCCGGCACCGGCAGCGGACACCGCAGCACCACCGGCAACCGGACCAGCACCGGCAACGGCGCCGAGCGGCAGCGCCCCCCATGCCCGGTCCCGGGCCGTATGGGCCGTGGCGATCACCGGCATGGCGCTGTTCATGGCGTCGCTGGACAACCTGGTCGTGTCCACGGCCCTCCCGGTCATCCGCGTGCATCTCCATGCCGGGCTCTCGGGGCTCGAGTGGACGGTCAACGCGTACACCCTCACGTTCGCCGTTCTGCTGCTGTCGGCGGCCGCCGTCGGCGAGCGCTTCGGCCGGCGGCGCACGTTCGTCGCCGGCATCGCCACCTTCACCGGCGCCTCGGCCCTGGCGGCGATGGCCCCGTCCATCGGGATGCTGGTGGCAGCACGGGCCATCCAGGGCGCCGGCGGGGCGATGATCATGCCGCTCTCCCTGACCTTGCTCAGCGCGGCCGTCCCGCCCGAGCGCAGGAATGCGGCGCTCGGGATCTGGGGCGCCATCGGGGGTACGGCCATCGCCTTCGGTCCGTTGGTCGGTGGCGCGGTGACCTCGGGATGGTCGTGGCAGTACATCTTCTGGCTCAACGTGCCCGTGGGTGTCGTGCTGATCCCGCTGGCCTGGTGGAAGCTGTCCGAGTCCCGGGGTGTGGCCTCACCGCTCGACCTCGTGGGCGTCGGACTGGTCAGTGCCGGGCTGTTCGGTGTGGTCCTCGGTCTGGTGCGGGGGAACAGCAACGGCTGGACCAGCGCGTCGGTTCTGGCGTCCTTCGTCGTCGGTGCGGTCGCCCTGGCCGGATTCGTCCGGTGGGAGCTGCGCTCCACCCATCCGATGCTCGACATCCGACTGTTCCGCCATCGCGGGTTCGCCTCGGTCAACGTCACGGCCATGTTGTTCAGCTTCGGCATGTTCGGTGCCATCTTCTTCCTGGTCCAGTACCTCCAGGTGGTCCAGGGACTCTCGCCGCTGGCCGCCGGGATCCGGATCCTGCCGTGGACGGCCATGCCGATGCTCTTGGCCCCCGTGGTCGGCAACCTGGCGGAACGGTGGGGCGGGAAGCCGCTGGTGGTCACCGGGCTGGCGCTGCAGGTCGTGGGTCTTACCTGGTTGGCCACCGTGGTCACGACCACGACCCCCTACGCCGATCTGGTGACCCCGTTCGTCGTCTGCGGCATAGGGATGACCCTGTTCTTCGTGCCCCTGGCCTCCCTGGTGCTCGGAGCCGTCCCCCGCTCGCTCGAAGGGGTGGCCTCGGGGGCCAACGCCGCCTTCCGCGAGCTCGGGGGGGTCCTGGGTATCGCCGTGCTCGGCGCCGTGTTCAGCACCCACGGTGGCTACGCCTCGGGCGACGACTACGTCAACGGGATGACCGCGGCGGTCTACGGCGGGGCGGCCGTGGTGGCCGTCGGGGTCATCGCCGCCCTCTTGGTGCCCGGACGTCGCCGGTCGTCGGTGGCCGTCGAGCCTGCTCCCTCATCGGCACGGCGAGTCGACCGGCCGGCCGAGTCGGGCGAAGTCCCGGTGCCCGGCGACGGTGACGTCGCCCTCCGGGGCGCCCTCTGCGGGGTGGAGGTCGGCTCGGCCTAACCGGCGCATGCGTGTGTCCCCGTCGGTCGGCTCCGTCGAACACCGGCTCCGGTGATCACCGTGGCACCGGTCAGTCGGGCGTGACCAGGGGAGCCCGGGCCAGCGCGGCCCTCAGGATGTCGGTGGCCTGGGGGCGGAGCTCGGCCAGGGGTCGGTTGCGGTGCACGCGGGTGCCGAGGTCGACCTGGGCGACGGTGGCGACCCCCCATCGGGCGGCCACGTCGATGAGCAGCGCCAACTCGACGGCGTACCCGTCGGCCAGGCCGCACTTCTCGAGCACCCACCGGGGCGCGGCGGTCTCTCCGGCCAGCGGCTGCTCGACCGAGGCCAGGTGGGGGAACAAGAGATCGATCACCGGTTTGGCCACGAGTTCGGTGACCCGTCCTCCGCCGTCGGGTGCCCCGTGGAGAGGACGCTGGTAGTAACCCTTCACCAGGCTCACCGAGTCGTCGACCAGGAGCGGACCCACCAGACCGGTCACGAAGTGCGGCCCGAAGTTGGTGACGTCCGCGTCGACGAAGACAACGAAGTCGCCCTCCACCTCGTCCACAGCCGCCCGCATGGCCTGGCCCTTGCCACCGCCCGAGGAGCCGGTGGAGAGCACCCGGGCTCCGGACCGTCGGGCGATCTCGGCGGTCTGGTCCGCCGAGCCGTCATCGATGACGACGACCTCGTCGACGAGCGGGACCCGACCGGCACGGGTGAGGTTGGTGACGACGGCCTCGACGATGGGCCCGATGGTCTGTGCCTCGTTGCGCGCCGGGATGCAGACCGACACGCGACGGTCGCCCTTCACCTCGGTGAGGGCGCCCGTTTCGAAGCGGCTGTGTTCGTACCGGCCGGCCCACTCTCCGGGCACGCGAGCGATCGGCATGATGTCATCATCGCTCACCCGGCGCGGGTCCGTGGAGAGGCGGGGTCACGGTCGACGCGGGCCTCGAGGCCTGCCCGCATTGACGCGAAGGCCCGCATCGTCCAGAATGTAGGGGCCATCATCCAGAGCGGCCGAGGGATCGGGCCCAGTGACGCCGCGGCAACCAGTGGGGGATCTTCGATGGTCCCTATCACCAGGTGCCAATGCCCGAGCGATGAGGAGACCACCGTGGAATTCGTTTCTGGGCTGCGCTGTCGTGAATGCGGCCGTGGCTATCCTGCCGAGGCACTGCATGTCTGTGACTACTGCTTCGGGCCACTCGAGGTGACCTACGACTACGAGCGCGTGGCCGCCACCATGACCAGGGAGCGCGTCGCGGCCGGGCCCAGGACGATCTGGCGGTACGCCGATCTGCTGCCCGTCCGGGACGCCAACCCTGTGGACCTCGGCGCCGGGTTCACCCCGCTGACCCGGGCCGACCGCCTCGCCGCCGAGCTGGGGCTGGGCGAGCTGTGGATCAAGGACGACACCGCCAACCCGACGGGCTCGTTCAAGGACCGGGTGGTGTCGGTGGCGCTGACCAAGGCCCGCCAACTCGGCTTCAAGATCGCCGCGTCCGCGTCGACGGGGAACCTGGCCAACTCGGTGGCGGCCCACGCCGCCCGGGCCGGCATGGACTCCGTGGTCCTCATCCCGCAGGACCTCGAGACGGCCAAGATCGCCATGACCGCGGTGTACGGCGGACGGGTCATCGCCGTCAACGGGAGCTACGACGATGTCAACCGGCTCTGTGCCGAGCTGACCAGTGAGCAACCGGCCTGGGCGTTCGTGAACGTCAACGTGCGCACCTACTACGCCGAGGGATCGAAGACGCTGGCCTTCGAGGTGGCCGAGCAGTTGGGATGGCAGGCGCCGGACCACGTGGTGGTCCCCATCGGCTCGGGCAGCCAGTTGACCAAGGTGGCCAAGGGCTTTGCCGAGCTGTGGCAGGTCGGTCTGCTCGACGAGGAGCCTTCCGTCCGGATCTCGGGGGCCCAGGCCGAGGGGTGCTCGCCGGTGGCCACCGCCTTTTCCGAGGGCACGGATGCCATCCGCCCGGTCAAGCCCCACACCATCGCCAAGTCGCTGGCCATCGGAAACCCGGCCGACGGGTGGTATGCCCTCGATACCATCCGCAGCTCAGGGGGTTCGTGCGCCGCCGTCACCGACGACGAGGTACTCGAGGGCATCCGCCTCCTGGCCCGGACCGAAGGGATCTTCGCCGAGACGGCCGGAGGGGTGACCATCGCCACGTTGGCCAAGCTGGCGGCCCAAGGCGTCATCCGTTCCGACGAGCGGGTCGTGGCCCTGGTGACGGGTCACGGGCTCAAGACGGTCGAGGCCCTGGCCGGAACCGAGAAGCCGACCGCGACCATCGCGCCCACCCTCGACGCCTTCAACGAGGCCATGGAGGGCGAGCGCTACGCGGACACCGAGCATGACCGAAGGAGCGATCGATGAGCGTCAAGGTCCGAATCCCGACACAACTGCGCAACCTGACCGGCGGCAGTGGCGAGGTGGTGGTCGAAGGGTCCACCGTCGGCGAGGCGCTGAAGGCGCTCGATGCTGACCATGCCGGGTTCGGTGACCGGCTGTTCGACGAGGCTGGGGAGCTCCGTCGGTTCGTGAACGTGTTCCTCGCCGACGAGGACGTGAGGTTCCTCGACGGGCTGGCCACACCGGTGGCCGACGGCGAGACGCTGTCCATCGTCCCGGCCGTCGCCGGGGGCTGATCAGGACCGGCCCAGCCATGGGCCGCCGGCTCAGGGCTGCCCGTGGCGACCCAGTCCGTGCAGGATGAACGCGCAGGCCCGGGCGGCGACCTCCGCTGCAGGCAGAGGCACCGGGTCGCCGGCCCGCACCGCCATGGTGCCGTAGATGTGCTGGCCGATCAGGGCGACCGCCTCGTCCGGGTCGATGTCCACAAACGTGCCCGCCGCCACGCCGTCGACGTACAGGTCGTGGATGAGCCGGGCGATGTTGAGGCTGATCAGCGCCAGTTCATTGCCCACCGCCTCGCCACCCTGGATCACCGTTCCCTGGGTGACCAGGGCCAGTCGGAAGAAGGCCGGGTCGTCGTCGATGCGCTCCAGGAGTCCTTCGATCAGGCGTTCGAGCCGCCTGGCCGGTTCGGCATCCTGTTCCCACGAATCGGCGATGTCCTCGAGGAGTTGGTCGTGCATGCCCTTCAGACAGGCCCGGAGGAGCTCGTCGCGATTGGCGAAGTACACATAGACGGTCGACCGGGCGACTCCAGCTTCGGCGGCGATGTCGTCCATGGACACCACCGTGGTCCCCCGCTCGCCGAACAGTCGCCTGGCCACACTCACGACCTGCTCCCTGCGGAAGTCCCGGATGACCTCTTTGAGGTCGTCCGGCGCTCGTCGCGGTGACACCTAGGCCGACAGCCGCGGGGCCGGCGGGAAGGAGACCGGGATGTGCTTGACCCCATTGATGAACTGTGATTGGAGGCGCTGCACCGCGCCGGCGAGCTCGATGTCGGGCACCCGGTCGAGCAGGTGTTCGAACATGACCCGGATCTCCATGCGGGCCAGGTTGGCCCCTAGGCAGAAGTGCGGTCCTCCGGCCCCGAAGGCGAGGTGGGGATTGGGATTGCGGGTGATGTCGAACCTCTGGGGATCGTCGAAGACCTTTTCGTCGCGGTTGGCCGAGATGTGGAAGAAGACGACTTTCGTGTCCTCCTCGATGTGTTGGCCACCGAGGTCGAACGCACCGGTGGTCTGACGTCGGAAGTTCATCACCGGGCTCACGTAGCGCAACATCTCCTCGACGGCCCCCGGCAGGAGCGAGCGGTCGTTGCGCAAGAGGTCCCACTGGTCCGGATGGTCGAAGAAGGCGGCCATCCCGCCGGAGATGAGATTGCGAGTGGTCTCGTTCCCCGCCACCGTGAGGAGCAGGAAGAAGAGCTCGAGTTCGATCTCCTTGAGTTTCTCGCCTTCGATCTCGACCTCGGTGAGCACGCTCATGAGGTCGTCGTGGGGGTCGATCCGCTTGGTGGCGAAGAGTTCCGACGCGTAGGCGTAGAGTTCCATAGCGGCCTGTTGGGAGGCTTCCTCGCCGGTCTGGTATTCCGGGTCCTGACTGCCGATCATCGTGTTCGACCAGTCGAACATCCGGTGACGGTCCTCGTGGGGCACGCCGAGGAGGTCGGCGATGACGACGAGGGGGAGCTCGGCGGCGATGTCGGTGACGAAGTCGGCGGAACCCGACTCGATCACCGAGTCGATGATCTCGTCGGTAGCGGTGTTGATCCGCTCGTGGAGCTGGTTCACCATGCGGGGGGTGAATCCCTTGTTGACGAGCCTCCGGTAGCGGGTGTGGAGGGGGGGATCCATGTTCAACATGAGCATCTGTTGTTGGGCCAGGTCCTCCTCGGGCAACTCCCAGATGAACGTGGCCTTGCGGGCGGACGAGAAGTGCTCGTAGTCGCGGTTGACCGTCGTGCAGTCCGCGTGGGAGGTCACCGCCCAGAAGCCAGGGCCGTCCTCCTCCTCCTGCCACCACACCGGCGCGTTGGCCCGCAGGAAGGTGAACCAGTGGTGGGGGACCCCCTCGGCGAACGGCTCGGAGTCCACCAGGTTGATGTCATCGAAACTGACCTGGTCGGCTTCGATCTCGGTCTGCGGCATCTCGGATATGCCCTCCATCCAATCGGACAATGTGTCCGATTTCGTGGATGCTACGTCCGATCTGACGGTGTGTCAACGGCCGGCGGCCCGTCGCAGGGCGGCCCGGACCCCGACCGCCACGGTGGACGTCAGGCCGGGCCGTCAGACCCGGATGGCCAGGGTGGGGTCGAGCGGGACCGATCCGGGGTGGATGATGCCGGCCAGCGTCTCGACCCCGTCCACAAGCCGGGGGCCGGGTCGGACGAAGGCGGCGTCGGCATCCACGGCCCACACCGGGATGCCCTCGGGGAGTCGGCCGCCGACGACGAGGTCGCGGGCCAGTGCAGTTGCGCCGTCCAGCCGGAATCCGCACGGCGCCACCACGATGAGTGCCGGGTCGCAGGAGGAGATCGCCTCCCACGGCACCTCCTCCGAGCGACGGCCGGACGTGCCGAGGACCGACCGACCGCCGGCCGCGGCGACCATGTCGGGGACCCAGTGGCCCGACGAGAAGGGTGGGTCGGTCCATTCGAGGACCGCCACCCCGGGCCGCGGTCGTCCGGCTGTCGCCCCCGCCACGGCGTCGAGCCGGGACCGGAGGCCGGTCGTGAGGCCGGTCGCCGCCTCTTGCCTTCCGGTGACTCGGCCCACCTCCTCGATCGAGGCGAGCACCTCGTCGAGCGTCATCGGGTCCAGGGTGAGGACCTCGGCCCGACAGCCGAGATGGGCGAGGGCGGCGTCGACCTCGTCGATGTCGACAGCACACACGGCGCACAGGTCCTGGGTGACCACCAGGTCGGGGTCGAGTGACTGCAGCGCACCCTCGTCCAGGCGGTAGAGGTCCTCGCCGGCGGAGATCCGGGACCGCACGGCGGCATCGATCTCCGCCGGCGCGAGCCCCGGGGGCAGGGCCGTGGTCGAGACGATCGTCCGACTCCTCGCCTCCTCGGGATGGTCGCATTCGAACGTCACGCCGACGACGTCGTCACCGGCACCGACGGCGAACAGTATCTCGGTGGCCGAGGGGAGCAGGGAGACGATGCGCACCGACGCAACGGTAGCAACCGGTGGTCGGTGGGTTCGCCGCCCGACCGGGGCCGTACCCGTCGACTCACGTGCTCCAGTCGACGGCGCCGTCGATGACCACCCACGGTTCCTCGGTCAGCACGAACTCGAGGTGGTCGGTGTCGAGGAACTTGGGGAGGTCAGCGAACATGTCCGGTGAGTCGGTCTCGTTCATGTGGGCGTAGTACTCGTCCATGGACCCGAACCACTGGACGGTCACCCCGTCATAGCCCGACCGGTCGTCGTCACCCCGGTAGTCGGCGAGCGGCCTCGGGTTCTGTTCGTAGCGGATCACATGGCTGCCGCATCGCCCGTTGGCGATCAACGGACCGTGGTTGTTCCGCCAGTACTCCTGGAACTCTGCCGGTGTCATCCCGTCCTTGCGTTTCAGCAGACAGGTCAGTTTGATCATCGACGTCGTCCTCCCTCGATGGCGTGTGCTGTGTGATCGTAGGGCGCCCGTTCCCACCCACGGACCAGGGGACCGCCCCGCATCCGATCCACTTCGGCGAACTACTGTCTTCGTCCGGGCTCGTCGTTCTGACCGGCCCGGGAAGGATCTGGTGTACGTCCCCGCAGCCGACCACAGCCTCGGTGACCGAGAATGGCGTCCCTTCGTCGAGGGCCACGCCTTCGGCCACCTCGTCGCCGCCGGACTCGGTCGGGAGGTTCCGGTGGTGGTGCCGACCCAGTTCGTGCTCGCGGGCGAGAAGATCATGCTCCACCTGGCCGCACCGAACCCGATCTTCGGCGCCATCGACGAGCAGGCCCGGGTGGTCATGAGCGTGGCGGGGGACTGGGCCTACATCCCCTCGGACTGGAAGGCCGTGGACGGTGAGGATCCGACGCTCGGCATCCCGACCACCTACTACGGCGCCGTGCAGCTCGAGGGGACCGCCACCGTCGTGACCGATCCCACCCTCGTGGCGGGCATCCTCCGGGCCCAGCTGGCCGTCCTCCAGCCGGGGATTGCCGTGGCCGACCCGGAGCTGGCCCACCGGGCTCGGCTCGGAT
Organism: uncultured Acidimicrobiales bacterium; assembly: GCA_963725395.1. Taxonomy (GTDB): domain Bacteria; phylum Actinomycetota; class Acidimicrobiia; order Acidimicrobiales; family RAAP-2; genus Bog-756. The sequence goes on from CAVRYH010000002.1 coordinate 51,158, forward strand.
TGATCAAGGGGATCACCATCGCGCTGGACGCGGTCCGGGCAAAGTTCAAGTACGGCGGGAACGTCGACGACCGCCACCGGGAGGCGGTGATCGACCGGTTGGTGTCCCGTGGCGGCCGGGACGACCTCGCGGCGGCGGCCCACGTACGTCGCCGGGGGTCCGGGTCGACTCCGCCGCCCTGAGGGCCGACTCAGTCCGCCACCATGGCGCAGAAGAGATCGGTGACGTAGGGCATGGCGATCGGCTCGGTCAGGGTCTCGCTGAACGCGGCCACCTCTCCGAGCAGTTCGCGCCGTTCGAACGGCGGGAGAACCTGCACGTAGCTCCGTGACGCCACCTGGTCGACGAAGGACGTCCGATCCAGCTGCTGCACCCACTCGATCTTGGTGCGCTCCACCGGACCGAACCGGTGGCTGTGGTCGAGGACGGCACCGAAGTCCATGCCGACGGGGTAGGGCGCCGAACGGTCCCACTTGCTGATCCGGACCAGTTCGGCCACCATCGGATCGCTCTCGTCCCGCTCGTTCCAGATGAGTCCCAACCAGCCTCCGGCACGCAGCACCCGTGCGATCTCCCCGAGGGCGAGGGGCGCGTCGAACCAGTGGAAGGCCTGGGCCACCACGACCGCGTCGACCGCGTCGTCGGTCACCGGGATCCCTTCCGCGGCACCGCCGATCACCGGCACGCCGGGGACGGACCTGGCGAACACCTCCCGCATGGACCCGGAGGGCTCGACCGCCAGGCACACTGCATCGCGCCCGGCCAACTGGCGGGTCAGTTTCCCGGTTCCGGCAGCCAGGTCGAGGACGCGGGTGCCGTGCCTGATACCGGCGACCTCACACAGATGGTCCACCGCCGAGTCGGGGTAGCCGGGGCGCGCCCGCTCGTAGGTGTCCGCGCCCGTGGCGAACCCGAGTCGACCGAGTCGGGCACGGTCGGTGCCAGCTGCATCCCCGGTGCTCACCACGGGAGCCACTCTATTGAGGACTCCCCGGGGACGAGGCCTCACCGGCGACCTTCCGATCGCCGTGGCCCGGGCGATCAGTTAGCGTCGCGGGGTGCCTCAAGCCCATACCGGCCCCACCGCACCGTCCGGATCGGCCGGAAGCATTGGCTCTCCCGCCTCTGCCGCCATCCAACCCGGCGGGGGCGGGGTGCGATGACCGTGCGCCGGGTGCGGCACCGCGTCATCAACGGCATCATCCATGCCGGGTGGGGGTGGGTCTCCCGACAGGGGGCCGTGGGCCCGGGGGACGTGCTGGCCGACAGGTTCGGCGGATTCGGAGACGGGAGCTGCCTGGCGTTTCCGCCCGGCGCGGTCTTCGGGGAGCAGTGGATCCGAATCGGCCGGGACACGCTGATCGGGCCTCACGTGAGCATCTCGGCCGGCATGGTGCCCGGGCAGCACATGATCACCGACCCGGTGGTTCGGATCGGCGACCGCTGCATGATCGGCCGGGGGAGCCACATCGTCGGCCACTTCGATCTGGAGATCGGCGACGATGTGCACACCGGGCCCTATGTGTACATCACCGACCAGAACCACGGCTACGAGAACCCCGACGAGGTGGTGCACACCCAGTGGCCGACGGACGTACCGGTGCACATCGGCACCGGGAGCTGGATCGGGACCGGTGTGGTCGTGCTCCCCGGCACCGAACTCGGGCGGAACGTCGTGGTGGGTGCCGGTGCGGTCGTCCGGGGTGTCTTCCCCGACCATTCCGTCATCGCCGGGGTGCCGGCCAAGGTGGTGCGCCGCTACGTGCCCGGGTCGGGTTGGGTGAGCGGTGACACCGGGGACCCCGATGTCCCGGTGGACGAGGAACGGCCGTTGGCCGTATCTCGTCCGGTCGCCGACGGCGGGACCAAGTCGGCATCCGCCGGCCCTTCGGGTCCACCCTCGACCCCCGTCGTCTCCGGCCCCTCCGCCGCCCCCGCCCCGGTGACCGGTGCCGGTCCGAGCCAACCGCTCCCGTAGCGGCGGACGACCTCCTCGGCCTCTCTCCGTCCTTCGGCAATAAGGGCCTCGGTGGTGGAGAAGTCGTCGAAGTCGCGGGTCCGGCTCTCGCTCCCGCTGCAGACGATGACCTCGACACCGGGAGGCAGCTGGGTCATGTCCCGGGCGAACCGGGCGTGGATGGAGATCAACAGGGCGTTGAGCATGGCCTCCACCGGTCGTCGGGTCGACACGGGGGAGTAGACCGGCGGGGCGCAGAGGAGGACCACGATCCTCGTGGCTCCGCTGTCGATGGCCCGGCGGATGGGAACGTTGTTCACCACCGCGCCGTCGATGAAGCGCTCGCCGTCGATCTCGACGGGCGGGAAGAGGGTGGGGATGGCCGATGACGCCAGGGTGGCCTCGACGGCGGGACCGTAGGTGAACCACCGCTCCCGACCGTCGGTGAGCGAGGTGGCGACCACCTCTACGGGGATTACCGCGTCCTCCAACCGATCGAAGCCGATGCCCTCCTCGACCACCTTGCGCAGGCCCTCGTTGGAATAGACCGAGTCCCGCTGCCGCACGTAGAGCCACGGGCCGTGGAGTCGACCCTGGGGGTAGACGGCGTCGCGGGTCAGCCCCGTCCAGATCCGGGTCATGCGCTCGACGCCCTTTCGGGTGGGATCGCCGGCGAAGGCGACGCCGTTCATGGCACCGACCGAGCACCCGTAGATGCGGTCGGGGAGGAAGCCCCGCTCGGTCAGCACCTGCAGCATCCCGATCTGGACCGCTCCCCGTGTCCCCCCACCCGCCAGGACCAGCGCGGTGATCGGACGGTGCTGGTCGGCGCCTTCCTCGTCCTCCTCGTCCGCGGCTTGGCCACCGCCCTGGGTCTCGAGCCAGCGGGACCTGGCCACGGCGGCCCGCTGGAGGGTGAACCGCACCACCACCACGAGCAGGATCACCGAGAGCGTGACGAAGACGGTGAAAACGACGGTGAAGGCGGTGTCGGCAGCCTCGGTCGTCATCGGGGCAAAGGCTAGCGGTGGCACCTGACCCCGCGGCTCCGGTGAGTGTGACAACCCCGGTGCACACTCTCCACATGCCCGTCGTCGACATCGATCGCCCACCTGCCGCGGCACGTGGCTCGCCCACCCGCGCAGCACGTGACCGGCGGCGGCGGCACAGGAGCGCGCGTCCCGGCGCGCCGAGGGACGGCCTCTGTCGAGGACTCACGCGACCCCGGACGGGTCCCGAACGAGCATGTCCGCTGTGGATGGCGGCCGTTGCGCGGGGACGACCTGCTGGAGCGTCTGCGGGTCACCGGTCGTCGCCGCCCCAAGGCCGACCCCGAGGTGGCCGACCGTCTGCGCTGCGGTCTCGAGCAGGGCCTGTCCGGCGGGGAAGCCGGATGGTGCGGTCAGCAGGCGCCGGCGCATGGCGACCAGACCTCACGCCGGATGGAGCCGGCCCTGGTGGTCACCAAGGAGAGGTTGGCCCGCGCCCTCGACTGCGCCGTCCATCGGGTGACAGCCCGACCGGCGGACGGAACGTTCTCCGTGGCCATGGCGTGCGGGGCGCTCGTCGACGCCCTCTTCCGCCAGCTGGTGACGGTCGGCGGCATCGGTGACCCGATGGCCGACGGGTTGGCGGCGCTGGCCGTGGACGACCGCCAGGGTTCCCTGACCGCATGGATCGAGCGGTTGCCGGTCGGCGAGCGGGCCGAGCTGCGGGCCGAGGTCGACCGCCAGGCCGCCGCCCTGCAACGACGGTGGCCCCGTCTGGAGCCGGCCTGGCTCCCGCGCACCCAAGAGGTGCTCCGTGTTCCCTTGGGCGGCGGGACGGTCCAGCTCGCCACCCGGGTCGACCTGGCCATCGGCACCCCGGCGGTGGACGAGGCGTCCGTCGCCATTGTCGAGGTCAAGTCCGGTGCCCGCCGGGCCCAACACCGAGCCGACCTCCACTTCTCCGCACTCGTCGAGACCCTGCGCAGCACCGCCCCACCCTTTGTCGTGGCGACGTACTACACGAGGACTGGTGAGCTCGACGTCGACCCGGTGACCGAGGAGATCCTGTCGGCGGCCGCACGGCGGACCCTCATCGGCAGCCGCGTGCTGCTCGGGCAACGGAACGGAGTCGACCACCGTCCACCCGGCACGCTCTGCACGTCGTGTCCCGCACTTCCGGTCGGTGACGACGGGACCGGGTGGGAGGGCAGCCCCACCGGTCCCCGGACGACCGATCGGTCGTGTCCGTGACCACCGCCACCGATCGCACCACTGACCTGCTGGCATCACCGCCGGCTCCCGTCGACGACCGGTGCCGGGTCGACCTCCGGGACCGGCTCGTGACGGCCCTGGCTCCGCAGATGGAACAGCTGCCACCGGGCGATCAGGTGGTGGTCGACCTGGCGTTGCTGCGAACGGCCCGGACGGATCCGTCCCCCGTGGCCCGCAACGACGAACCTTTCGCGTGGAAGCCGGCTTTCGTCCGACGTTCGCTGGGCCTGGCGGTGGTGAGGACCTGTGTCGCCGGTCGGTTCCGGACGCCGGCCGACGCGATCGGACCGGTGGCGTCCGAGGCGGTGGAGGAGTGGAGCCGGACCGGCTGGAGGACCTTCCATTGGGAGCCCTGGCTCGCCGGTCTGGCGCCCGGGGCCCGGGCCAGCGTGCTGGCCGACGCCCTCACTTGGGCCACGGCGCTCTGGTCCTCCTTCGACTGGGACGCGTTCCCGGCCCTTCCCCAGATCGGTGGGGCCGACGACCAGTGGGTCTGCCCGGCGGTGCGGACGATGCGGTTGAAGGCACGGGCCGAGCTCCGTGTCCCCCTGGTCGGAGCACCGGGCGACTGTTCGCCACCGGGTCCCGCGCTGATCTCGGTGTCGAGCGGTTGCCCCGGAAACGGCTGGGCCGAGGCGCTGGCCTATCTCGCGCTGGTCGCCGGCCTCCGCTCCCCGGCTCGACCGGTGCCGTCGCGCGTGTTGGGCCTGTGGCCCGACGCCGGGCTGCACTTGACCGTGGAGATCGACCCGGAGGTGCTCGGCCGGGCCGTCGACGGGCTGGTGGCCACAGTGTCCGCCGTGGTCGGTGCTCGATCGGCGCCGTCCCCGGCCCCGTAGTGCCGGCGACCGGCCATCCCGGTCGCCGGCATGCAGGGTCCCGAGAGTCGGGACTCAAAAGAGGGCCTTGGCCGCCTTGGTGTCGGGTTTTCCCGCCGCGGTGAGAGGGATGGTCTCCACGACGAGGAGTTGCCGGGGGACCTTGTAGCCGGCGATGTGAATGCGGCAGTGGGCCTGCAGGTCTTCGAGCGCCGGGGCGGTGGCGCCCCGCTTCGGATGGACCACAACCGCCACACGCTCACCGAAGCGGTCATCGGGCAGACCCACCACGATGGCGTCGAATACGGCGGGGTGCGACTTGACCGCGGCCTCGACCTCCTCGGGGAAGATCTTCTCCCCTCCCGAGTTGATCGAGGCCGACCCCCGTCCGTGCACGACGATCGTGCCGTCGTTGTCCACCGAGGCCAGGTCACCGGGGACCGACCAGCGAACGCCGCCGGCGTCGATCGGGAAGGTGGCCGCCGTCTTGACCTCGTCCTTGTAGTAGCCGATGGGGATCCGCCCGGTTCGGGCGAGGCGGCCGATCCTGCCGTCGCCGGGCGTGAGGGGCACCAGGTCGTCGTCCAGCACCGAGGTGTCCTCGCTCATCACGAACCGGGGCCCGGTGGCGCCGATCTCCACCGCTCCCTGGGCGCCGCTCTCACTGGAGCCGAACCGGTCCATGACCATGACATCGGGAAGCAACTGGGCCAGCTCCTGTTTGACCGTCGAGGAGAGCATGGCGCCGCCGGAGCCGATGATCACTAGGCTCGATACGTCGTAGGTCCCCCGCTCGGCCGACGCCAGGGCGTCGGCCAGGGGGCGGGCCATGGCATCACCCACCAGGCCGATGGACATCACCCCCTCGTCCCCGACCAGGCGCCACAGCGCGTCGGGATCGTAGCGGTGGTCGGTGTAGAGGACGGCTGTCCCTCCCATCATGAACGCGTTCCACATGACCCACTGGGCGTTGCCATGCATCAGCGGGCCGACCACCAGCATCACCACCCGCCCCGATTCGTCCGGGTTGAGCCGGCAGGCCAGCTCCTCTGCCTCGCCGATCGGTTCGGAGCCCCAGCCCCCACCGCCCATGGCCGCGAAGAAGATGTCCTCCTGTCGCCACAGCACGCCCTTGGGCATGCCGGTGGTCCCGCCCGTGTACAGCACGTAGATGTCGTCGGGCGACCTTGGGCCGAAGTCACGCTCGGGCGATGCGTCGGCCATCGCCGCCTCGTAGGGCACGGCCTCGTGGCGCAGCCACCCCATGCCTGCCGCGGCCGGTTCGGAGCCGTCCTCGATCACCACCAGCTGGAGTGAGCCGTCCGGACCGGTCTCGCCCGTCGACTCCGCCACCAGGGCTGACAGCCCCCGCTCGAACACGAGGACCTCGAGATCGGCGTTGTCGACCACGTAGGTGAGCTCCGCGGCGACGTAGCGATAGTTGAGGTTGACGGGGACGACCCGGGCTTTGTAGCAGCCGATCATGACCTCGACCCACTCGGCCCGGTTGTAGGACAGGATCCCGACATGGGCCCCCGGGGCGACGCCGCTTGCCTCGAGGTGGTGGGCGAACCGGTTGGCCCGCTCGTCGAGCTGCCGGTAGGTGAGCCGGGTCGGGCCCGCCACCAGGGCCAGGCGGTTGGGCACCGTGTCCACCACCACCTCGAACAGGTCGGCCAGGTTGAACTGTCTCGGAGTCATCGCTGCCCTCTCCTTCCTTCTCGTTCCGCCCCACGGCACCGGTGGGCCCGGGGACGGCTGCCGGCCCTCACCGTCAACTCAGAATGCACGGCGACCGCCCCCACTCGTAGCATGCTGGCGCCGGTCGGACACTCTGTAGCACGTCCCCCGCGGTGGGGGAATGCCGTGGACGGCCAGCGGAGCAAGGAGGATCGATCTCGTGGGGAACGCAACCGGCAACCAGGGCATCGCCGGACTGTCGGCGTTGGTCACCGGCGGAGGCAGCGGGATCGGCCTCGGCGCAGCCGTCCGGCTGGTGAGGGACGGTGCCCATGTCACCATCTGCGGTCGCACCGAGGAGCGTCTCCGCACGGCGGTCGCCACCCTCGATGCCGTGGCCGCCGAGGAGCGGGATGCGGGACGGAGGGGCACCGCCGCCTACGTCGTCGCCGACGTGACCGTGGAGGACGAGATCGCCGCCGCGGTGGCCGCTGCCGCTTCGGAACGCGGTCGACTCGACATCCTGTTCGCCAATGCCGGAGGGGCTATGCACATGGGCCCGATCACGACCGCCGAAGTCTCCCAGGTACGGGCCACCGTCGACCTCAACCTCGTCGGCACCTTCTTGTGCATCAAGCACGGCGCCCCGCTGATGGCTGCCGGCGTCGGCCAAGGGGTCGACGGAGGCCCCGCCCCCGGGGGTTCAATCGTCGGCATGTCCTCGGGTGCCGGGGCCTTTCCCCACCGGTACCTGTGGGCCTACGGGTCGGCCAAGGCGGGCATCGACGCGCTGTGCCGCTACGCGGCCGAGGAACTGGGCGGGACCGGCGTGCGGGTCAACTCGGTCCAGCCGGGGATCGTGGACGACGAACTCATGGCGCCGATCACCGCCGGAGGACCGCTGCTCGACGACTACCTGGCCGAGATGCCGATCAGCCGCCTGGGCACGGTCGAGGACATCGCCGCTGCGGTCCGCTTCCTGGCCGGGCCGGAGTCGGGATGGACTACCGGGGTGAACCTGCCCGTCGACGGTGGCCACCACCTGCGCCGGGGGGCCAACTACGGGCTGCTGCTGGGGGAGTAGACGGGGTCCGGCCGAATCCGAATGCCGGCCCGTGGGCGGTAGCGTCGGGCCGATGAGAAGCAGCCAGGGCCGCTGATGCCCGGCCTGGGAGCCCCACCGGGTACTGGAAATTCGACGGTCATCGCCGCGTTCCACCACGCGCTCGTGAGCCAGGGCGCACTGATCCTCCTGGTCGGTGTCGTGCTCCTCGTGACCTGGAATGCCCTGCGGTCGTTCCAGTACCGGAGGGCGGTGGCCCGGGGCGAGACCTATCCGCCCCGGCCCACGACGCTCGGGCGGGAGCCCACCGCCCGGCGTGCGCTGAGGATCGGGTTCGGCCTTCTCTGGATCGTCGACGGTCTGCTCCAGCTGCAGCCGGGCATGCCTCTCGGTGTGCCTCCGGACGTCCTGCAGTCGTCTTCCTCCGGCGCCCCCGGATGGGTGCAGGGTCTGGTCGGGTTCGGGGTGACCACCTGGTCGCGCCACCCGACCGAGGCGGCGGCCGCGGCGGTCTGGATCGAGTTGGGCATCGGGGTGTGCCTGCTGGTGGCTCCACGGGGCCGTTGGTCGCGGTCGGCCGCAGTGGTCAGCATGGCTTGGGGTCTCGTGGTGTGGATCTTCGCCCAGTCGTTCGGAGGGATCTTCTCGCCTGGTCTCTCCCTGTTGTCGGGGGCGCCGGGCGCGGTGCTGTTCTACGTCGTCGCCGGAGGGCTGGTCGCCCTGCCCGAGCGGTCCTGGTCCACCAGGGAGTTGGGTCACACCGTCCTCGGGTCCCTCGGCGTCTTCATCCTGGTGATGGCCGGCCTGCAGGCGTGGCCGGGTCGGGGATTCTGGCAGGGCAGCGCCGCGGGAGAGCCGGGGACTCTGGCCGGTCTGGTGAGACAGAAGGCCGGCACGCCCCAGCCGCACGTCCTCTCGTCGCTCGTGTCCTCGTTCGCCTCGTTCGACCAGGCCCACGGCGGGGCGGTCAACCTCGTCGTCGTGGTGGCGCTGGCCGCCATCGGGCTGGCTCTCGTGTGGGGGGGCAGGCTCACGCTCCCCGCCCTGGTGGCCCTGGCGGTCTTCGGTGTGGCTGACTGGATCCTCGTCGAGGACATGGGGATCTGGGGGGGGACGGGCACCAGTCCGGGTTCGATGCTCCCGCTCCTCCTCCTGGCCGCCGGCGGCTACCTGGCCGTCGTCCGCGTCCCCGAGACGGTCGACGCGGCGGCGGCCGTCCCGCGTCCCGCACCCGAACCCGCGGTCGCCCCACCCCCTTCCGACCGGCCGGCGGCGCCCCGACCCTGGTGGGATCGTCTGGACCCGGGATACGCCGGTCGGGTCCTCGCCACCATCGGGGCCGTGGTCATCGTGCTCGTCGGCACCGCTCCGATGGTGTCGGCCTCCCTCAATTCCGACACCGACACCCTGCTCACCGAATCGGTCAACGGCCCCCCAACGGTGATCGACGGTCAAGCACCCGCGTTCCACCTCGTCGACCAGAGTGGGCAGCCCGTGGCCCTCTCCGACCTCCGGGGCTACACGGTGGCCCTCACCTTCCTCGACCCGGTGTGCACCACCGACTGCCCGACGATCGCCCGGGAGTTCCAGGAGACCAGCCAGTTGCTTGGTGCCTCGGCCAGCGACGTCCGCTTCGTCGCCGTCGTCGCCAATCCCCTCTACACCTCGGTGGCCGCGGTGGACTCGTTCGACAGCGAGGAGCACCTCGACACCCAGCCCAACTGGTTGTTCCTCACCGGCTCGAGATCGAGCCTCGAAAACGTGTGGGGCGACTACGGTGTCTCCGCCTCCATCGATCCGGCCGGTGGCATGGTCGACCACTCCGACGTCACCTACGTCATCGACACTCGCGGCGACACCCGCAGGGCGATCGAGTCGGACCCGGGCGACGGGCAAGCCGACAGCTCCTCGTTCTCGAGCCTGCTGGCTCAGCAGATCACCCAAGTCATGCAGTCGTGAGGGGTCGGGCACTGGCGGTCCTCGCCGCCGTGGCCCTCGTCGTGGTGGTGGCCGTCGTCGTCGTGTCGAGGGTGGGGAGCGCCCCGGCGGCCGACACCGTCGCGACCCGTGCCACGGGCCTCCCGCTCATCGCGTCGAGCACCACCGGCCCCCAGTCCTCGGTGATCCTGCCCATGGGCCATCTCGACGATCCCGTGAACACGTTCTGGCAGCTGTTCCTGCGCCCCACCGGCTCGGCGAACTGGTTGCTCCGCACCCCACCGGGTGTGGCGACCAACGGGGGGTTGGTGGCCGCCACCTCGGGGCAGCGTCCGCTGACGGCCGGATTCCTCATCTCGCAGAACCTGACGTTCTCGCCGCTGGCCCGCACCGTGACCGGCGGCGCCAGCTGGTCGACGGGCCAGCTCCCCGACCCGCTGGCCGGAAGCCCCGACGACCTGGCCGTGGCCCCGGACGGGAACCTCCTGGCCCTGGTGGCCCGGGACGGCCAGACCGTCCTCTCCAGCCCGGGGGGCCTGTCGTCGTGGGCCCCGGTCGTTGCCACCGGGTCCCTCGCCCGCTCGTCTCGGGGCTGCCCAGTGGCCGCCGTCACCGCGGTGGCCTTCCTCCCAACCGGCGCGCCGTTGCTCGGGGCCACCTGCGGGACGGGCGATCGACTGGGCCTCCTGTCCGCGACCGGCCCGCAGCGGTCTCGCCGGTGGGAGAACGTGGGGCCGTTGCTGCCCGAGGGCTCCGGCCCAGTCGACGGGTCGTCGGTGGTGCGCCTCGATGCGACCGCCGAGGGGGACGCAGGGCTGGCCGATGCACGCGCCGGCTCGTCCCGATCGCTGATCGCCTTTTGGGGTGGCGACCCACCCGACCGGTGGATCCTCTCCCCGCGCCTGCCGGTCCCGTCGGGATGGACGGTCACCGCCACCGGGGTCGGTGGTGGAGGTGGCCAGGCGATGACGGTGCTGCTGGGCGCCGGCGCCGATCGACGACTGGTGGCGGTCGGCGGGCCCAACGGGTCTTGGGTCACGCTCCCGACGCCACCCCCGGGCACCGGTGCGGTCGCCACGGTCGGCGCGGAGACCGACGCCTTCGTGGTCTCCGGATCGAACCTCACCGTCTGGGTGCTCCCCTCGGGCTCGACGCGGTGGACGCGCTCGGCCCGTATCGCGGTTCCCATTCCCTACGGATCCTCCTCGTGAGGAGGCTGTCGCGCCCGGTGGGTAGAGTGATCCCGGTGCTGGGAACGTGAGTTGATGCTGTTACCGCCGATGTGGCAGATCACCCCGATCGGGGTCGTCGCCGTCGTCGTCGGGATCGCCCACGAGGTGGGGCTGAGGCGCCTCGCGGTCCGCCAGATCGAGGCCCACCGTCGTCAGACCCGGCGTCGGAGCCTGGGGTTCTATGCCGGACTGGTCGTCCTCGCCGTCGTGGCCTCCGGCCCGCTCGAACGGTGGGCGATGCCCTGGTTGAGCATCCACATGGTCATCCATGTGTTCGAGATGTTCTACATACCGCCCCTGCTCGTCCTCGGAGGGGCCCGGGTCCCCCTGCAGTTCAGCCTGCCCGTCGAGGTCCGCCGGAGGGTGCTCACCTCCTACTACCGCGGTCCGGGGTGGGCGTGGTTGCGGACCTCACTCCGGTTCGTCTGCCGCCCGGTGGTCGCCATCGTGGTGTTCAACGGGGTGATGGTGCTCTGGCACGTGCCCGCGGTCTTCGACTGGGCCTCGTGGAACGACGGAGTGATGAACTGGCTGATGGGTCCCAGCTTCGTGGTCACCGGCTACCTCTTCTGGCGGATCATCCTTCCGTCCCATCCGTCTCCGCCCCGAGGCTCGCCCCTGGTCCAGGTGGCCGCCATCGTGGTGACGGCATTCGAGATGGTCGTCCTGGCCATGGCGTTGGCCATCTTCACCAAGACGCCCTGGTACTCGATGAACGTGCTGATGGACGGGCCGGTCGCCGCCCTTCGGGACCAGCGCTGGGCCGCGGCCATCCTGTGGATGTGCGGCGACTTCTGGGCCATCCCCGCGCTGGTGCTCGTGATCCACCGGGTCAACACCTCGACCGAGGGCGGCATCTCGGCATCGTTCGAACGGGCCCTGGGCCGGGTGGCGGGCTGAGCCCTTTCCCTGGGGCGAAGGGCGGGTTCCCTCAGTCCGGCGCCCCGTCCTCGGCGGCTTCTGCCGCCTCCCTCTGCCGCAGATAGTGGTTCCACGCGCTCAGGTCCTCGTCCCCGGCCGACCCCTCGACGAGCGGCCGCTCCTCCCGGGCCGGGTCGACACGGGCAGTCACCTCGGTCGCCGCGTGTGGTCCGGGTTCCGGCGCCCCGGTCGGTGCTGCCGGCCTCCGCCGGTCATGGCCGTTGAGCAGGCTCCACCACATGTAGAGGGCGAACCCGGCGAACACCGGCCACTCAAAGACGTAGAGCCAGCTGAAGGTGTGGCCCCCCAGGGCGCGCAGCAGCTCGAAGATGAAGGCTCCGACGCACAGCGCCAACCCGGCGGCCAGGGTGAGGTGGAGCCGGATGGCGTCCCCGCCGGTGAGTCTTCCCGTCCCCCCGCCGGAGGAGTCGGGTGGAGGGCCGCCGCCAGCCCCGTCAGGGGGACCGGACTCGTCGCCCGAGATGGGCGATGGCTGGGACCGTGCCACCCCTGCCACCTTACCGATCCGATGCGGCGCGACCCTCCCGGCCCGACGCAGGATCCACTGTCCAGATGCAGGCACAACGGGGACGAGCGGGCGGGAATCGCCGGCCGGACCACCGGCGGTTCTCCCCCTGCGGGAAAGAAAGGCTTGCTACGGTGTCCGCTGGGAGCTAGACCCTGTCCGGGAGTTCGTTAATTATTCGTAAACTTCTGAGGTTCCGGTAGTACGAAGTGGAAGTGGGGAACATGGCCGAAGAATCGGTGAAGCCCGAGTCGGCCGGCGGGGCGGAGCTGGGTGACTCGGGAACCGGAGGTGACGGGCGGGTACGGCCCTGGGGCCTGATCGCCACCTTCGTGGTGGCCATCGTGGTCATCGGCGGTGTCGCCGCCTTCTTCTACTCGGAAACCTACAAGTCACCGTCAGGTACGACGGTCGCCCATCCGATCGGCACCATCGTGGTGAACGGCCACGTCATCCCGCACGTGGCCCTGGCCTTCAACACCTATCCGGACTCCACCGGGTCGGTGAACGGGGTGCCGATCCACCCGAGCGGCAACCCGTCCTGGCCCGCCTACGGACCCTCCAACGTGTTCCAGGTACCGGCCCATGCGCTGGTCACCGTCACGGTCCACCAGTACGACTCGGGCGGCACGCTCAACGACCCGTTCTTCGCCACGGTGCGCGGCACCGTCGGGGGTGTAGCCCGCTTCAACGGCAAGCTGAGGAGCTCCGTCGACCCGACCAACGTCGGCCACACCTTCACGGTCCGGGGCGTGCCGGGTTATGACAACGGCTTCTTCCTGAACGTGCCCCTGCCCGCCGTCGGCGGCAACAACCAGGCGGACAACGGGTCGTACAACACGATCGTGTTCAGCTTCGTCTCGGGCGGCAAGGGCACATTGGCGTGGAACTGCGAGTTTCCCTGCGGCCAGATGGTCGCCGGGTTCGGGGGCACGATGGGAGCATTCGGATTCATGTCAGGGTTCATCCATGTCGTTTGAACAACAGGCCGATGACATCGAGCACGATGTCCTGGACGGCAAGCCCTTCTTCTCCCGTCCGGGGGGGAAGATCTTCATCATCTGGCTGGTCCTGACGGCCATCGGCGTACTCATCGGGTTCTATGCGCCCCACCATCTGCTCCCGACCATGCTGTCCAGCACGGGGACCGACGTCTTCAACACCATCGTCTTCTTCACGGTGCTGGCCGCCCCGGTGGCGGCATTCGTCTACGCCGTCGGGGCCTACAGCCTCCTCGCCTGGCGGTACAAGGGTGACCAGGAGGAGCCGCCGCCCGACGGCCCGCCGATGCGGGGCAACGGCCCGATGACCGTCGTGTGGCTGGCCAGCTCCACCGTGCTCGTGCTGGTACTGCTGGTCTGGGGTCTGGCCGTCTGGAGTGCGCAGCAGGTGACCCACCCGAACACCCTCCAGGTAAACGTCACCGGTCAGCAGTGGGTGTGGACGTTCTCCTACCCGGGCACCGGCGTTGAGACCCGCTCCCTCGTGCTGCCCGTCAACCGGCCGGTCGAGTTCAACGTCACGTCGGTGGACGTGACCCACGGCTTCTGGCCGGTCCAGCTGGGCACCCAGGTGGACGCCAACCCCGGCGAGACGACGGTGATCCGCACGACACCCAACAAGCTGGGCACCTTCGAGGTCCGGTGCAGCCAACTGTGCGGTCTCTACCACTCGTTCATGGACGCTCCGGGTGCGGTGGTCACATCCAACAACTTCGCGCTCTGGCTCCACACCCAGGGGGCGAGCACAGCGGCGGCCCTGGCCGCGGCGAGGATCAGTTCATGACGGCGGTCCGATTCCTACGCGCCGTGAGGCCACTTCGGCCCGGTGCACCTGGACGCGGCGAGGAAAGGGCAACATCGTGACGACAGCCATCGCTCCACCGCTGCTGGAGGACACACCGATCGGCCCCAAGGCGGGTGGGCTGTACCGGCACCAGAACATCCTGACCGGTCTCGGTCTCGGCATCGTGGCCGGCTTCCTCGGGTGGCTGATCTCCCATGCCCTGCTCCAGGGCTCGAACTGGGGCACCGACATGGTGGTCACGGTGACCATGGTGGCGTGGGTGGTCGGCTTCAACGTCGGGATGGGGACGTTCAACGCACCTATCCGCTGGGCTCTCGGACACGACCAGACCCACGAGGACGAGCTCTATGCCGCGGGCGTCGGCCAGGGCAAGGCCCGCTACTGGAAGTTCTGCACCGACCACAAGGTGGTGGGCACCCAGTACCTGGTGCTGGTCATGGTGCTCTTCGGGGTCGGCGGAACGCTGGCCATGCTGATCCGCACCCAGCTGCTGAGCGCCCACTCGAGCTTCCTCGACCCCCAGACCTACAACTCGATCGTGACCATCCACGGGATGTGCATGATCATCGCCACCATCATCATGGTGACGGGCCCCTTCACCAACTTCGTCATGCCCATCATGATCGGGGCCAAGGACATGGCCTTCCCCCGGCTCAACGCCATGAGCTTCTGGGTGGTCGTCTCGGCCGTCCCGTGCCTGCTGGCCACGTTCGCCCTGGGCGGGGTGAACGCCGGCTGGACGACCTACGCGCCGTTGTCGGTCCAGGCCCCACCGGCCATGGACGCTTTCGCCATCACCATCATCACCTTCGTGGTGTCGGTGACCGTCGCCGGCATCAACAACATCGTCACGGTGATCACCATGAGGGCCAAGGGTATGACCATGGCCCGGCTCCCCATCTTCACCTGGGGTTCGATCGTCGGCAGCGCCCTCGGCCTCTACGCCATGCCCGCCTTCCTGCTGTCGATGACCGGCATGATCACCGACCGGGTGACCGGCACCTCGTTCTTCGTCGCCTCGGTGGGCGGATCCGGCTGGCTGTGGGAGAACGTGTTCTGGATCATGGGCCACCCCGAGGTCTACGTGATCCTCATCCCGCCGGTGGCCGCGCTGCTCGAGATCTGCAGCACCTTCGCCCGAAAGCCGGTCTTCGGCTACAAGGTGGCGGTGGCCGGCTTCGTGGCGGTGGCCGCGCTGTCCATCATGGTTTGGGCCCACCACATGTTCACCACCGGTTGGGCGCCCGACCTCGCCGGACCCTTCATGCTCACCACCGAGCTCATCTCCATCCCGACCGGGATCATCTTCTTGTGCCTGATCGGCACCATGTGGAAGGGCAGCATCTGGACGCGCCTACCCATGTACTTCGTCTACCTGTTCATCTGGAACTTCATCATCGGCGGGGTGACCGGCATCTACCTGTCCGACGTCCCGGCCGACCAGTACTTCCACGGCGACATGTTCGTGACCGCCCACTTCCACTACACGCTGCTGGGAGGCGCCATGATCGGCGCCACGGCCGCACTGTGCTACTGGTTCCCGAAGATGTCGGGCCGGATGCTCAACGAGAAGATCGGGAAGGTCGCGTTCTGGATCATCGCCATCGCCATCCAGATCACCTACTTCGGCATGTTCTGGGAGGGCTTCCAGGGGATGCCCCGACGCGTGGCCTACTACGACCCGATCTTCCTCCGCGCCAACCAGATGGCGAGCGTCGGGGCCTATCTGCTCATGATCGGCTGGCTCGTCCTCCTCTACGCCATCCTGCACTCGGTGCGCCACGGCAAGATCGCCCCGGCCAACCCGTGGCACTCGAAGACGCTGGAGTGGAAGGTGCCGACCCCGGTTCCGCTGGAGAACTTCCTGGTCGATCCCGTGATCACCTCCGACCCCTACACCTACGGTGAACCGGTACCCGACGGCCAACAGGAGCCCGGCTCCCCCGAGCGGGAACCGGAGCTGGTGCCCGCCGGGTCCACCGAGCAGAGCGACGCCGGGAGTGATGACTGATGACCGTCACCACCACCGAGCACGACGACGCCCACGGGGACGGCCATGCCGACCACGGGGAGGACGACCACCACAGCCCGGTCAAAAAGGACCACAGGGAGCGCCTGGCCCTGTGGCTGTTCATCAGCGGTGACGCGCTGTTCCTCCTGCTCGAGCTGTTCACCTGGTTCTACCTCCGTGCCCTGAACACCGAGGGTCTGTGGCGGGGGACTTCATGCACCAAGGCCAACCCCTGTACCGACGGACTGGGCAACCCGATCGTCCAGGAGGTCCAAAAGGCCAATCCCGCCTACTCGGTTGGGGTGGCGGCCCTGGCCGTGGTGGCCGCCCTCTTGATCTGGCTGGTGGAGCGCTCGGCCAGGAACCGCGAGAGTCGGGGCGTGATCTCGGGCGTCGCGCTGCTGGCGTTCCTGGCCCTGCTGGCCACGGTCGGGTTCCAGATCTACCAGTTCCAGGTGCTGCCGTTCACCACCATCGACGGCACCTACGCCTCGACCTACATCTTCTTCATGGGGTCGACCCTGGCCCATGTCATCCTGCTCACCTTCATCGGGTTCGGGCTGTGGATGCGCGCCCATCAGGGCAAGTACGACGACGGCCACTGGTACCAGGTCAGGATCATCCGGTTTTTCGCCGTGTGGATCGCCGTGTCGGCGGTCATCCTGACGCTCGTCAGCTCCCTGTTCGCCTGACCGCCCCATCCCGCCATCGGACGATCAGGCGCAGCGGACGACGCCGCCCTGCCGGCAGCTCCCCCCGTGCCGCCCCCTGCTGAGATGCCGCTCCTCCTCGCCGTCCCGGACAAGTTCCGGGGCACGGCCACGGCCGGCCAAGTGAGCGCGGCGATCGCCCGGGGCGCCTCGGCGCAGGGGTGGTCGACGCGACAGGCGCCCCTGTCCGACGGGGGCGAGGGGTTCCTCGACACCTTCGCCGAGCTGGGCGGAGAGCTCGTCGTCACCACGGTGGAGGGTCCGCTCGGGTCGCCCGTGGAGGCGACCTGGTTGCTGGCCGGCGACACCGCGGCCATCGAGATGGCCCGGGCGTCCGGACTCCTGCTGGCCGGTGGGGCCACAGGCAACGATGTCATGGGCGCCTCGACCCGGGGGACCGGTGAGCTGATGGTCACCGCGGCGCGGGCGGTCGGCCCCGGGGGGACCGTCGTGGTCGGGCTCGGGGGTTCGGCCACGACCGACGGCGGGCTCGGAGCGCTGACGGTCGTCCAGGCGGCCGGCGGGCTGGGGGGAGTGAGCCTGATCGGCGCCTGCGACGTCGACATCGGCTTCGTGGAGGCCGCCCGCGAGTTCGCGCCTCAAAAAGGTGCCTCAGAGGCCCAGGTCCGCCTCCTCGAGGACCGGCTCGCCGAGGTGGCCGAGCGTTACCGGCGGGACCTCGGAGTCGACGTGGCGGCGGTCCCCGGGACAGGCGCCGCCGGAGGGATGGGAGGCGCCATCGTCGCCCTGGGCGGGCGGCTCCAATCGGGATACGAGGTGGTGAGTCATCTGCTCGGCCTCCAGGACGTCATGGTGCGGAGTTCCCTCGTGGTGACCGGCGAAGGGGCGCTCGACTCGATGTCGTTCCGGGGGAAGGTCGTGGGCTCGGTGCTCGTCGCCGCCGGCCAGCTCGGCGTTCCCGCCCTGGTGATCGCCGGCCGGGTGTCGCCGGAGGGGTGGAGCGGGGCACGACGGCTCGGTGGGCACGTGGTGTCGCTGGTCGATCGATTCGGCGTGGATCGGGCGGGCACCGACACCACGGCGTGCGTGGAGACGGTCGTCGGGGAGTACGTCGCTTCGGCGGCGCCCGGGTGAGCCCACGCCCGGGCACCCGATGGGCCGGGGGCATCCCCGGTGCGCCTGTGCCAAGGTTGGGCATAAAGCGCCGGACCGAACGGTGTGACCCAGGGCCGGCCGGGGTATGGGACGGCGGTGGACGGAGGGCCCGGCCCGTTCTGTCCGAGGTCGGGCGCATCCGGTGGCCGCGGCAGACGAGGAGGGAAGAGCAGATGAGCGCACGGTCAGCCACCGGACCCGAGGTCCCCGAGCTCGCATTGAACGACGGCCGGACGATCCCCCAGCTCGGGTTCGGTGTCTTCCAGGTCCCGCCGGAGGACACCGCCGAAGTCACGGCCCGGGCACTCGAGGTCGGCTACCGACACATCGACACCGCGGAGATGTACAAGAACGAGCGGGGTGTGGGCGAGGCCGTGGCCCAGTCGGGTCTCGACCGCTCGGACGTGTTCGTCACGAGCAAGCTGAACAACGGCTTCCACCGGCCCGATGATGCTCGCAAGGCGTTCGACGCCACGCTCGGGGAGCTGGGCTTCGACTACGTGGACCTCTTCCTGATCCACTGGCCGCTGCCCACGCTTTACGGCGGCGACTTCGTCTCCACCTGGCGGACGCTCATCGAGTTCAACGAGGACGACCGCGCCCGTTCCATCGGGGTGTCCAACTTCCAACCGCACCACATCGACCGCCTCCTGGCCGAGACCGGCACGGTGCCCGCGGTCAACCAGATTGAGATCCATCCGTATCTCTCCCAGGATCGCCTCCGCGACTATGACGCCGCGCACGGGATCGCCACCGAGGCCTGGTCGCCCATCGCCCAGGGCAAGGTGCTGGACGATCCCGCCATCGGGGCGGTGGCGGCCAAGCACGGCAAGTCACCCGCCCAGGTGGTGCTCCGCTGGCATCTCCAGCGTGGCGACATCGTGTTCCCGAAGTCGGTCACCCCCTCCCGCATGCAGGAGAACTTCGAGCTCTTCGACTTCGAGCTCGGCTCGGATGACATGGCCACCATCAGCGGGCTGAACCGGGACGAGCGCACGGGTCCGGACCCGGACACCTTCGACTACCTCCCCGGCTGATCGTCGGGTCGGTCGTCGTCGGTCCCCGGTCGACTAGCTGGGGGGCCTGAAGCCGAGGGTGGACCCCGGGAGGCGGAACATGGGTGCGTCGGGCCTAGCCACCTCGTCGGCCAGGCCGTAGGCCACCGCCCCGTCGGCGTCGAGGATCCGCCCGTCGGCGGCATCGTGGAGGAGCCGGTCCACCGGCTGCCCGGTGGCCTCGGAGAGCCGTGCACAGAAGAGCTCCCACCGCCTGGCGTGCGCTGCCGCCATCTGCTCGAGCTGGCGGGCGCCCCCCTCCAGTTCGACCCACGGCTCGGCCAACCGGATCGTGGCGTGCGGGGAGACCGTTCGGCGGTGGCACACCGCCAGTACGCCGACGACCGGGCCGGCCGCCTGCCCCACGCAGCTGGCGTGGACGGGTACCCCGAGGAGGTCGATGACGTCCATGAGGGTGAGCGCCCCCCCGACGGTGCCCTCACCGCAGTCGATCTGGAGCTGCACGGACTCGTCCCCGGTGGCATCGAGGGTCAAAAGCGCGAGGCCGGTCCCGTTGGCGCCCTCGTCGTCGAGACGGCCGGTCAGGGAGACGATCCTGCGGTCGAACAGCAACCGCTGCAGCGTCGCCTCGGGACCGAGGGCGTCCGAGAGCCTCCACCCGGCGGCGGGGCTCACGACGGGCCCTCTCCGAGGGACCACTCCAGACGACCACCGAGCGCCGCCACGTAGCGCTCGACCGTCGACAGCAGCACATCCGTCGATCCCGTCTCGATGCGGGCCACCGCCGACTGCGAGGTGCCCATGCGCGCTGCCACCTGGGTCTGGGACAGGCCGAGGGACCGCCGCCGCTCCACCAGCTCGCCGCTCAGGGTCTGGCGGCGCTCGGCCATCTCGCGGAAGCCGGGGAACACCGGCTCGTGGCGTCGTTCGCTCATGATTCCCTCGCAACGGTGGTCCCGGGCTCCCGCTCGTTCTATCGCAGAGATGATATCTCACGCGTGAGATATCATCCAGGAGGTGACTCTGCGGACCGTCCGCCGGAGCCTTCTCGGGGAGGCACGCCATGACCATCCACCACTCACTCGTCCCCACCGTCCTCGAGGAGTCGAGCCGCGGTGAGCGGGCCTTCGACATCTTCTCCCTCCTGCTCCGCGAACGGATCGTGTTCCTCGGCCAGGAGGTGGACGACCAGGTGGCCAACCTGATCATCTCCCAGATGCTCTACCTCGAGGCCCAGGACCCGGACAAGGACATCTTCTTGTACATCAACTCGCCCGGCGGCATGGCGTACGCGGGCATGGCCATCTACGACGTGATCCAGCACGTGCGGCCCGACGTCTCGACCATCTGCGTCGGGATGGGCATGTCGGCCGCCGCCATGGTGCTGAGCGGCGGTGCACCCGGGAAACGCCTGGCGCTGCCCAACGCCCGGATCATGATCCACCAGGGGAGTGCCGGCACGCGGGGCGCGCCGAGCGACATGGAGATCCAGCTCCGGGAGGTCCTGGCCCTCACCCGGCGCATGGCCGAGATCATCGCCCACCACAGCGGGAAGTCGGTGGAGGAGGTCGCCCACGACATCGACCGCGACTTCTTCATGACCCCCGAGGAGGCGATCGCCTACGGGTTGATCGACGGGATCATCGCCCCGAGGAGCGGCCTGGCCGCATCACCCTCGGAGCTGGCCACCGCGTAGCCGACCCGGGTCTCGGGTCACGGAACCGACAGTGCGGGGACCACCTCGGCCATGAACCGCCGCAGCGTCTCGTCACCGGGGAAGTCCCGCAGCCACAGGATGAGCCCGCGGCAGCCGGCGTCGAGGTACGCCTGGGTCTTGGCGATCACCTGGTCCACCGTGCCGACCAGGTTGTCCTCCAGGTAACGCTCGACCGGTGTGCCGCCCCAGAGGTCACCGCCGCCCGGCGAGCGGCACCAGGCGAGGGTCTCGGCCTCGGTGTCGAAGAGGCGGCAGTCCGGTCCGTGGGTGCGGATGATGTCCCCAAACGGGCGCCCGATCTCCTCGCAGTACCGGGCGAGCAGGCCCGACTTGCGTTCGAACGCCTCGAGGCCCACCTGCCAGTTGGTGAGGTCGGCCCTCCGGGCGGCGATCCGGAGATTCACCTTCTCGCCACCCCCACCCACCAGGATCGGCGGCAGCTGCTGGACCGGCTTCGGATCGCAGTAGGCGCCGTCGAAGTGGTGATGGGCCCCTTCGAAGGTCACCGTCTCCTCGCTCCACAGGCGCCGGACCACCTCGAGCGTCTCGTCGAGCGCGGCCAGGCGGTCGCGATCCGAGAGGTACTCGTAGCCGTAGGAGTGGTACTCCTCGTGGAACCACCCCGCCCCGGCGCCGAGGATCAGCCGACCGCCCGAGTACACGTCGACACACGCCGCCTCTTTGGCCAGCAGGCCCGCGTTCCGGTAGGAGGAGCACGTCACAAGCTGGCCAAGGCCCACCCTCTCGGTCCGCTGGGACAGCGCGGCCAGCATGGTGTACGCCTCGAAGACGTGGGTCGGCTCGCGGCGGGGGACGGTCTCGACGTGGTCGTACACCCACACGTGGTCGTAGCCGAGCGACTCGGCCAGTTCGGCCAACTCGACCGAGCGGTGCCACGCGGCGGTCGCCCCCCACCCCGTGTACTCGAGCTTCCAGCCCTGGGGGACGAACACACCGACCTGGAGGCCCCCGGCCCGACCCGTGTCGCCGGGGACGACGGCGCTCACGCGGCGAACTCCCACCACTGGATCTCGCACATCATGGGCAGAAGGTAGCCGACGTAGATCGAATGGATCTTGACCACCTTCTGGTCGTCGACCTGCTCCTCGATCAGGTCGACCCGGTCGTCGCCGCTCCGGAAGGCGGCAGCCCGCTCCTGGACGCCCCGCAGTTCCTCCAGCGAGCCGACGGAGAACCCGAAATGGTCCAGGCGCGGACACCGCATTGGATGGTCGTCGGCCACGAGGAAGATGAACTGGTCCCAGTGGACGCACGACAGGATGAGGCGCCGCCGGTCCTCGGTCATGACCTCCATCTCCTCGAACCCGAAGACCTCGCTCCAGAACCGGCAGAGATCGGTGCGGTTGCGCTCGTCGAGCAGGTCGGCGGGCAGGCTCATCGCCACGTGGTTGAAGTGGGGGTTGCCGGTCGGGTAGTAGGGGTGGGTCACGGGGCCTCCTCGGTGGCGTCGGTACCGCTCTGGCGGGAAAGATGGGGCGCGACCAGCACCTTGCCGGCGAAGCGTCCCTCGGCCAGGCCCACCAGGGCGTCGGACAGGCGGTCGAGGGGTACATCATCGGCCTCGATGAGGAGGTCGACGGGGAAGCCGTCGGAGGCCAGCAGCTCGAGGGCCCGGCGGAAGCCGTCCTTGTCGTAGAGGAAGGATCCCACCACCTGCAGCTCGTTCAGGACGAACCGGTTGGGGTCGAAGGACGGGTGGTCCATGCCCGCCCCGACGAGGGCCAGGGTGCCGCCTCTGCGCAGCTGGTGGAACCCCGCCTCGATGGCCTCCTTCTTGCCCGAGCACTCGAGCACGACGTGGACGGCCCGTTGCGCCAGGCGCTCGGGCTCCCAGGGCGGGAACCGCTCGAGGTCGGCGGGCTCGATGACCTCGGTGGCACCGAGCTCGCGGGCCAGCCGGCGACGCCGTTCCCCGGGCTCGACGACGACGATCGGGCCGACGCCGCGGGCCACCAGGGTGGCGATGGAGATGGCGCCGATGGGCCCGGCCCCGATGACCATGACGCTGTCCCCCGGCGCCACGCCCGACCTCGTGATCCCGTGCAACGCCACCGCCGTGGGCTCGGCCAGGGCGGCTTGGCGGGTGGAGAGCCCGGAGGGGAGGGGGAGCAGCGACTCGGCCGACACCACCACGTAGCCGGCGAAGGCGCCGTCGTGGTTTCCCCCGACGATCGATCCCTGGTTCTCGCACTGGGAGGGCTTGCCTTCGAGGCAGCGCCGGCAGTGGCCGCACCGCGGCGACGTCCCCCCCACCACCAGCCGGCCGACCTCCCAACCGCTGACGCCGGGCCCCAGATCGGCGATCCGGCCGGTGAACTCGTGCCCGGCCACCAGGCCCTCGGAGCCCCAACCCTCGAGCAACAGGTGGATGTCGGTGCCGCAGATGCCGCAGTGGTCCACCTGCACCAGGATCTCGCCGGCGCCGGCGCGGGGCACCGGCCGGTCCTCCACCACCACCTCGCCGGGCCGGCGGTAGACGGCGGCCGGCATGGCCTCGGGCAGATCGATCATTCCGGTTCCTCCCCCGGTCGCACCTGGGCCGGTTGCCTTCCCCCCGGCAAGCCTGTGGGCCCGGCGCCACTCTAGGCCAGGCGATGGTGGAGGTGGCCTGTGCGGGTGTCCCGGCGGGCACCGAGGTACGCGCCGTGCCGTTTGTCTACGTTGGTGGCGTGCCCTACGAACCCGACCCCCGACGCTACGAACGGATGGAGTACCGGCGGTGCGGCCGCAGCGGGCTCAAGCTGCCGCTCGTGTCCCTCGGCCTGTGGCAGAACTTCGGTGGGGCCCGGGAGGGGTCCGAGGTCGACGCCATGCTGACCCGAGCCTTCGACCTGGGCGTGACGCACTTCGACCTGGCCAACAACTACGGGCCGCCCTACGGCACCGCCGAGATCAACGCCGGCCGGGTCCTCAACGGATCGCTGGCGGCCCACCGCGACGAACTGGTCATCTCCACCAAGGCCGGCTACGACATGTGGGACGGACCCTACGGCGACGGCGGCTCCCGCAAGTACATGCTCTCGAGCCTGGAGGCCAGTCTGGGTCGCCTGGGCCTCGACTACGTGGACATCTTCTACTCGCACCGCTTCGACCCCGAGACACCGCTGGAGGAGACCATGGGGGCGCTCGACGCGGCGGTGCGCCAGGGCAAGGCCCTCTACGCCGGGATCTCGTCCTACCCTCCCGAGCAGACCGAGGCGGCCGCGGAGATCCTCGACCGCCTGGGCACGAGGCTGCTCATCCACCAGCCGCCGTACTCGATGTTCAACCGGTGGATCGAGCACGGATTGCTCGACACCTTCGGCCGCCTCGAAGTGGGCTGCATCGTCTTCTCCCCGCTCTCCCAGGGGCTGCTCACCGACCGGTACCTCCAAGGGGTGCCCGCCGGGTCGCGGGCCAGCGGGCCGGGCACGCTCGACCAGAGCCAACTCGACGAGCAGATCCTCGACAAGGTGCGGGCCCTCAACGATCTCGCCCAGGGCCGCGGCCAGACCATGGCCCAGATGGCACTGGCGTGGACTCTCCGCGACCCCCGGGTGACCTCCACCCTCGTCGGGGCGAGCAGCCTGGCCCAGCTCGAGCAGAACGTCGCCACCATCGAGTCCGTGGAGTTCTCCTCCGACGAGCTGGAGGAGATCGACACCATTCTCTCGTTGGGCTGACCGGCCTTCCCCGGGCCGCCCCGGGGCGTTCAGTCCCCGGTTCGGTCGGGCCCGGGGTCGCCGCCCGAGGCCGCCACGGCAAGACGTGAGAGGTAGTGGTCCCAGCCCTTGATGTGGTCGTCCACGGCGTCGTCGGGGAGGCCCCGGTGCACGAGGCGGACCCGGGTCTTGTCGCCGTCGGGCACCAGCGTGATCTCCACCTCGGTGGAGCGGGCGGGGATCGGGTGGTCGGGTTCGTCCCACCCGAAGGTGAACACGACCTTTTCGTCGGGGACGATCTCGACGAACTCGCCCAGCGACGGGTGGCTCCCCCGGACGAGGACCCGGTAGGTGCCACCGGGGCGGGCGTCGAGCTCGGCCTCGGTCCCCATCCACTCGAGATGCAGCTCGGGTTCGGTGAGGTACGGGAAGATGGTGGCCGGGCGGGCGTCGACCACGACCTCTCGGATCAGTTCAGCCATCAGCTGGGGTCCTTTCTCTGTTGGGTGGTTCCTTCGGATCTCTTCTCATCGGACTCGGCGAGCTTCGCCAGGCGCTCGAGGCTGGCGGACCAGTACTCGTCGAGGAACCGTCGCAGATTGGCCATCTGCACGTGGTTGGCGCGGTAGAGGCGCCGGGTGCCGTCGCGCCGGTCGAGGACCAGCTCCGCCTCGCGAAGGACCCCGAGGTGCTGGGAGACCGCCGACCGGGTCACGTCGTCGAACCGGGCGGCGATCTGGGCGGCGGGGAGCTCCTCGGACCAGACCATCCGGAGGATCTCACGTCGACGGGGCTCGGCCAGAGCCCGGAATGCGGTATCCATGTCCTTAGTGTAAGCTAGTACTAACGTAAGTGTCAACTAACGTAATGGGAGAGGAGCCCGAGTATGGCCGCTGGCACCAAGGAGGATCCCTGGGTCCTCAGGACCCCCCCGGGGTCGTCGGAGTACGTCATGTACCGGGACGGTGAGGCCCAGCCCCCGGCCCTGGTGTGCCAGGTCGGCTCGACCGCCCTGCGGTACCAGCTCCGGGCGATCGACGATCTCCATGCCTGGCTGACCGAACAGGGTGACTGGGTGGCTCTCGGGGCCGCCGACGAGAAGAAGCCGGCCGCCCCGGGGACGGTCGAGGCATGGGGGAGATCGCCCGACAATCCCGTCGGCGGCTGGTACGGGCTGCGCAACGGCTATCGGGGTCGCTTCGGGATGTACCTCCCGCCCCTGCTCGAGGCGCTCGGCCGCGCTGAGCTCACCCACGATGCCCGAAACAACCGGATGAGGGCGATCTGAGGGGGGACGCTCGCATTCCCCGGTCCGGAACCCCCGGCTCAAGAGCTCCGGATCCGGACCGGCGTGGGCCGGGCCCGGAAGGCGAAGTCGGCGCCGGTGCTGAACCGGGTGAGCACCTCTTCTTCGGGCACCGGAGCGTCGCGGTCCACCGTCACCACCTTCACCACGAGCCCCCGGTCGTCGTCGGAGACGGCCTCGCACGCCAACCGCCGGTCGATCGCCTGCACGATGGCATCGAGGGGTTCGAGGTGGTCGGCAGAGAGCATGGCCGGCCAGGCCCCGTCGGCCACCGCCGGGGTGTCCCGGCCGAGCCGGAGTGTCAACCGGTCACCCAGCTCGACGTCGGCCCCGACGTAGGGGTGGGGAAGGAGGGCCGGGTGGAGGGCCAGCAGCTGGCCCACGTCGCCGAGCCCGCTCCCGAGCCCGAGGGCGTCCCGGAGTCGGGCCGCGGCCACCGCGGCCACCCCGGTGAACTGTCTGCGCCCGAACGCCACGGCGGCGGCCTCGCTGTCGGCTCTCGACCGCACGGCCCGGAGGAACGAGAGCACGAGAAGGTGGCCCTGGAGGCACACCTCCTCGAGGATCCGTCGTAGTGCCGGGGCCGACCACTCGGAGAACTGGAGATCGGCCAGGAGGGGCCCGGCGTAGTCGGAACGCCCGGGCTCGTCGGGATCGATGGGCGAAAGTCGGATCCGGGCCGCCCGGGTGGCCGCCACGGCCTGGGCCTCGGGTGGTTCCGGCAACGGGGCGCGGGACTCGTCGATGGTCACGCTCCAGTGGCAGTGGGGCACCCGGTCGGCCGGCACGCGTGGAGGCCGGTGGATGGGCCGGACCTGGGCCCTCGGATTGGTGGCCACGGCCGTGGCCTCGAAGGTCGGGTCCTCGATGTCGTGGCACATGGCCACCACGTAGTCGGGACCCATCGGTTCGACGTCCATGAGGGCCCCGCAGTGGTCCAACCAGAACTCGCCATGGTCATGGTCGGTCACGAGGTACCGGAAGTCCATGAACTGGGGGGGCGCCCCGACGTCGATCTGCATGCCCTTGAAGATCGTCTCGACCGAGTCGCCTTCGAACCCGAGCGCGTGTTGCATGCGCCTGGTGTAGACGGGGCTCGCGCCCATCCACTCCTCGATGGCGATGTCGCGCATCACGTCCCGTCCGAACGCGCCGATCAGGTGGGGCATGCTCGCCCGGTCGATGAGGTGGCCGGCCAGCAGGTACTCGGGGACCAGCAGGGCGAGCCGGTCCCCGTCCAGCTCATCGAGCCCGCTCAGAGATGGATGGGTCATGACCACTCCTTCTTCCGGTCGGCGGCCCTGAGTGCCTCTCGTCCCCTCTGGGGGACCGGGACGGTCACCACCGCCCGGGATTCCGGAAGGACCTCGTTCGGTCCCTCACTCGGTGAACCCGATCGCCGCATGGCTGGCGTCACAGAACGGCTTGTTGTTGGAAGCGCCGCACCGGCAGAGCGTCACCCGGTTCCGCACTTCGTAGTCCTGGCCGTCGGCGCCGGTCACCGTGATCCCCCCGCGGACCCAGATGGGCCCGGCCACCCCTTCGGTCGGGTCCGCCACGATGCCGATCGAAGGCGCGAGCTCGGGCTCGATGTCCCTGTTGGTGCGCCGGTCCCGGGCCACCAGGCGGCCCGAGGGGCACAGGGCCGCCTCCTGGGCGGTCAGACGGGCCGCCGCCTCGCCCTCCTGGTCCACCAGGTTCCACACCTGGCCGGCCACGTCGCAGAACCGGGCGAAGGCGCACAGAGGCTGGGCATCGGCCAGCGCCAGCGAAGGGCCCACCTGCACCGAGGCCTGGGCCGAGAACGGCTCGCGGGTCGCCGTCTCGGACCCGTCGAAGCCGGCCCTGAGGTGCGATCCGTCGCAGTACGGTTTGGTCTCGGACTGGCCACACCGGCACAGGGCACAGGTGTCCTTGGTCTCGAACTCCTCGCCGGTGCGCCACTCGACCGAATTGCCGTCGGCGTCCGAACCGATGATCTGCCTGCTGATGGGTACCGACCCCTCCACCAGGTAGGGACCGTTGGTGGTGACCGTGATCCTCATGCCGTCAGCTGGTTCCATGGGAACCCCCTCTCTCGTTGGGCGAGGCTGTGTCTTCGTTGGCACAAGCCTGCACCCGATGCCACGGCGCCGCCAGCGTGGTCGAGGGGCGCCCGCGCCGGCACCCTGGCCCGGGCCGGGCCGGCTAGGGCCGATCCTCGCTGAAGACCGGCTCGTGATCGAAGTAGGCGCCGGTCGACCCGGCACCGACCTCGGCCATGGCCACGTCGCCCACCTCGGCTAGTCCCTCCTCCGCTTCGGTGGCCAGCGACTCCATGACCTCGGACTGGCCCGCGCCGCGCATCCACGAGAAGGCGGCGCCGATGAAGCACAGTGCCGCCGCGCACACGAAGGCCAGTCGCAGGCCGTGACCGAAGGGCCCCGAGATCAGGTCGGGAAAGAAGCTCCGTCCGGTGAGGTAGCCGGCGTGCACGCCGGGCAGCGACAGGAGGTGGGCGCCGAGCAGCTGGTGGATCGGATTGATGCCGAGGAAGGCGGCGAACAGGCTCCCGATGGGGGACAGGTGGGAGATCGCCTGGGCCTGGGCGGCGGGGATGCCCTGTCCGGTGAGCCCGGAGTACAGCGCGTGGGGCAGCGTCGACGCCAGGCCCAGCGTGATCATGGTGAAGAAGAATCCGATCGACAGCACCGCCGCCGAATTCTGGAAGGTGTTGAGCATTCCGCCGCCCGCTCCGCGCTGGTTGGCCGGGAGGCTGTTCATGACCGCGCTGGTGTTGGGCGCGGCGAACAGGCCCATGGACAGCCCGATCAGCAGGAGCAGCAGCGCGAACAGCGGGTAGGGAAAGTCCGTCGGCAGGGCCTGGAGGCCCAGCAGGCTGAGGCCGGTGAGGACGAGACCCGCCGTGGCGAAGGGCCGTGGGCCGTGGCGGTCGGCCAGCCGTCCCGCCAGGGGACCCGAGACGAAGAAGCCGACGGTGAGGGGGATCATGTAGATGCCGGCCCACAAGGGGGTGCGTTCGAAGCTGTAACCGTGCAGGGGCAGCCAGATCCCCTGCAGCCAGATGATGAGCATGAACTGGAGTCCGCCCCGGGCGAGGGCGCTCATGAGCGCGGCGAGGTTGCCCATGGCGAACGCCCGGCTCCGGAAGAGGTGGAGCTGGAACATCGGGTCGTCCACATGGTGCTCGATGACGACGAACCCGGCCAGGACGGCGACACCGCCGACCAGACAGGCCACCACGAAGGGGCTCGTCCAACCCATGGTGTGGCCGCCGTAGGGCTGCAGTCCGTACACGATGCCGGTCAGGATGCCGACCAGTCCGATGGCGAAGGCGATGTTGCCGATCCAGTCGATGCTGGCCTTGATCCGGGTGCCGTTGTCGTGGAGACGCAGGTAGGCCCACAGGGTGCCGAACACTCCGAACGGCACCGACACGAGGAACACCAGCCGCCACTCGATGGGACCGAGGAGTCCGCCGAGCAGGAGGCCGAGGAAGGAACCCCCGATCGCCGCCACGCCGTTGATGCCGAGCGCGAAGCCCCGCTCGTCGGCGGGAAAGGCGTCGGTGATGATGGCGCTGGAGTTGGCGAAGATGAACGCCCCACCCACCCCCTGCCCGATCCTCATCACGATGATCCAGAGTGCGGCCTTCGGCCCGGTCATCCAGGTGACGGACAACAGGATGGAGAACGCGGTGAAGATGGCGAAGCCCAGCGTGTACATCTTCACCCGGCCGAAGATGTCCCCGACCCGCCCGAGGCTCACCACCAGCACCGAGGTCACCAGCAAGAAACCCATCAGGATCCAGAGGAAGTACGACGTGTTGCCCGGTGACAGGGGGTTGAGCTCGATCCCCCTGAAGATGTTCGGGAGGGCGATGAGCAGGATCGAGGAATTGATCGTCACCATCAACAGCCCGATGGTTGTGTTGGTCAGAGCGATCCACTTGTAGTTCTTCGACTCGACGATCGTGGACATCTTCGCTCCTGCAAGATCCGGACCACCGTCCCGCCCGTCGACCGGGCCGCCGCCGGGGGAAGTGATTGTTTGCTTATAACTAACTATAATCGTCCGGGACGGCGGTGATACAAGGGGGAACGATGAACGTCGCAGCCAGGCACGACAGCTCGACCACGGTGGGTGAGGCCTCCGGGCTCCGGGTGGCGCTGGTCAGGATCTACCGGCAGCTCAGGGTCCGCGCCGGGTCCGACATCACGCCCTCGCAGTCCTCGGCGCTGGCGCGCATCGAGCAGGACGGCCCGATCAGGCTCGGGGCCCTGGCCGAACTCGAGGGGACGACGCCCGCCACCATCAGCCGGGTCGTCGACAGCCTCGAGGAGCGGTCGCTGATCGAGCGGGTCCCCGACCCACTGGACGGGCGGGCCAGCCTCGTCCGCTTGAGCCACGACGGGGGAGCCATGCTGCAGGGAATCCGGTCCCGCAACACCGAGGTCCTGCGAGCCGCCCTGGACGAGCTGGATGAGGACGAGCGCTCCGTCATCCGCCACGCCATCCCCGTCCTCGAGCGATTGAGCACCCTGTTGCAGTCGGTGGACCGGGGTGAGGCACCCGAACGGTGACGTGGGGGCCACTGGCCGCCGGACTGAGCGACTGGTTCCGTCTCCGGCGTGGGTGCACCGAGGTGTCGCTCGGCGCGCTCCGCCGTCCATCGGGAGGGTTCTCGAGCGAGACGCTCCTCTTCGATGTGGCATTGGTGATCGACGGGGTCGAACGCCATGAATCGCTCGTCCTCCGCACCGGACCCCGCGGAGCCGGCACCTTCGCCCACCACGACCTGGCCGCCGAGGTCGAAGCGCAGCAGGCGGCGGCCGCCAGTGGGGTGGCCATCGCCGAGCCCACCTTCGAACCGGACGCCCGCTGGATCGGCCGCGCGTTCATCGTCATGCCCCACATCGACGGCCACATCGTCGCCGGGGTCACCCACAGCGACCCATGGCTACGCGACCGGACCGAGCAGGCGCAGCATGAGCTCTACCGCAACGTCCTCGTCACGCTGTCGCAGATCCACCGGTCGGATACCCGCTCCTGCCCGGGCGTCCCTCGGAGGGACAATGCCACCGAGGTCGACTACTGGGAGGACTACCTCGACTGGTCGAGCGGTGGGTCCCCGGTCGCCACCTTGGTGGACGCTCTCTCGTGGTGTCGACGCACGCGGCCGGCCCGCGATCCGGAGCCGGCGCTCCTGTGGGGAGACGTGCGGTTCGAGAACATCGTCTTCGGGGACGACCTCCGGCCGCGTGCCGTCCTCGACTGGGACATGACCTCCATCGGAGCACCCGAGCACGACCTGGCCTGGTTCACCAGCCTCGACGCCACCATGGAGCGCCTGTTCGCCAGGCGTCTACCCGGGTTCCCGGGCCGGCGAGAGGCGATCGCCATCTTCGAGGCGCTCTCGGGTCGCCCTGTCCGGGACTTCGAGTGGTACGAGACGCTCGCCATGGTCAGGAGCACCGCTATCATGACCCGCATCAGCTACCTGCGACGGGACGCGGGGGAGGACCCGATGCTGCCCATCGAGGACAATCCCCTCCTCGACCACTTGCGGGAGCGACTGGGACCCTCCTAGGGACGACCCCGCCCGACGGACGGGGATGTCGACGGTCGCCGGGCGCGGGCCCCGCCCCGCCGGCACCCGCCGGTCATGGAGATCAGCCGGTGAGCACGACCGGCATCGTGGCTGCCCCGTTGACCAGGGTCGAATCGGTGTACGCGGGTTCGCCGGCGAGGGTGTACTCGGGATATCGAGCCAGGAACTCCTCGAAGAAGACGCGGGCCTCGAGGCGCGCCAGGCTGGCGCCGAGGCAGAGGTGCTCACCGAATCCGAATGCGAGGTGGGTGGGGATCGTCGGGCGTGCGCAGTCGAAGCCGTCGGCGGAGGCGCCGAAGACCGTCTCGTCGCGGTTGGCCGAGGCGTACAACATCACGAGGAACTCGCCGGCCTCGACGGCGCGACCGGTGATCTCGGTGTCGACGACCGCAGTGCGGCCGAACGCTTGGATGGGGGTCACCCAACGGAGGATCTCCTCGACCGCACCGGGGATCGCTCCAGGGTCGGAAGCCAGCACTCTCCGCTGGTCGGGGTGCCGGGCGAGCGCTTCGGCGCCCCCCGACAGCAAGGTCCGGGTCGTCTCATTCCCGGCGACGAGCAGCGTCAGACAGAAGCCCATGATCTCGGCCTGATTGAGCGGCCGGTCTCCCACCGGGGCGGTCTTCAAGAGTCCGAGCAGATGGTTGGCGTCCGGTTCCGCCGACCGGACGTGGTCGAGGAGGAACGCGGCCAGTTGCCCGAGCTCGGCTGTTCGCTCGTCGCTGGTGAAGTCGGTGCTCTCGATGGCAGCATCCGACCACCGCCGGAACTGGCGCCGGTCGGCGTCGTCCACCCCCAGCATCTCCGAGATCACCGTGATGGGGATCGGTGCGGCAACGGCGTCGACGAAATCGATCGGGTCATCACGCGGCACCGAATCGAGGGTGGCGCGGACGACCGTGCGGACACGCTCCTCGAGCCGGGCCACCGCCCGAGGGGTGAACTGGCGGTTGACGAGGCTCCGGTAGGCGGCATGTCGCGGTGGATCGAGGTGGAGGATCGAAAAGGCGCTCTGGCCGGCACCCTCGGGGTCACGCAAGGGATCGTTGATGAGCACACCGCGACCGGACACGAAGCGGGCAGGGTCGCGGCTGATGGTCCGCACGTCCTCGTAGCGGCTGATCAGCACGAGTCCGTCCGCCGTGCGGTGGACCGGGTCCCCGCGGCGTAGGGTCCCGAGCACCTCGTAGTAGTCGGGCCGACGGAAGAATCCGGGTGTGGCCGGCCGGAGATCTCGGTCGATCTGATCTGGTCGGGCCATTGAACCCCTTCGCCGATCGAGGGTACCGGGTCGTGGGCACGGGCCCGGACCGGGGCGCTGCCCACGTTGTACTGCGCCCGCGTTTTGGCTGTCAACCGGGATCCCCCGGGAGGGACGGACGCGAGAAGACGCTGCGTGTCCGAACCGGTCGACGGAGTCCGGGAGGCCTACCCGGTCTCACTCGATGATGGAAAAGCCCCCGTATCCGGCTGCAGCCAACTCGTAGCAGAGGGTGTCGTAGGGCTCCACGATCCCGAAGGTCACCTCACCCTCGCTCTCGAAGCGAGCGTGGTGCTGGTCGAGGCCGCAGATGTGCGAGCGGATGGTCGGATCGTTCACGTCGTAGGTCTCGCCGGTGACCACCCCGTCGCCCACGTCCATGCCCTGCCAGATGTCGCCCGTGGGGGTGCCGCCGTTCGGGCCGCCGTACATCCCGCATCTCAGGAAGGCGATCTGGTTGCCCAGTCGCTCGAACGTGGCGGTCCTCTCCCTCCCGTCCGAGAACACATAGTCGACCTCCCCGGACAGGACCAGGTGGGTGTCGGGCTCGAATCGGAGGCGGTGCCTGCGCTCCCGCAGTGTTTCGCTCCCGCGTCGCTCGTCACCCAGGTTGTAGAGGATGTGGTCGCCCCAGATCCCGTAGTCGGAGAATTCGACCCACTCGCCCGAATAGGGGTGTTGGCGCCCACTCCACAGTGCGGGCCCCCCGACCCCGTCACGAGTCCCCCAGTGGTGGTCCCGGGTCCCGAGGTAGCTGGCGGTGTCGAGATCGAAACGCTGACCCTCGACGGTCACCCAGCCCGACTGCCGCCCGAACCCGTCATAGCCGGCGACCCCTCCGAAGGGTCGGGTCCCGACGATCACCCCTCCACCGATGTTGCGGTAGACCGGTCGCTTCGTGTCGAACCACCTGATGTCGAAGCTGATCCCGTGCTCGTTCTCGTCGAGGCGCAACCGCCACTGCCGGAAGGCCTCGACCAGCTCGAACTGCAGTGGCCCGACGACCATGTCCGTCCGGTCGAGACCCAGCTTGCGATGGGCCCGGACCGTCGTGTGGCGACCACGGAGATTGACGATGGCGAACGCCTCGGCGGTGCCCAGGTTCGGGTAGATGCCCATTCCTGAGACGATGAGGAGGTCACCGGTCCTGTCCTGGCAGGTGAACCACATGCGTTCGTAGGCCTGGATATCCGATGTCCACATCACCCGGACGGGATTGGGGTGGTTGTGGATGAGGAGCTCGTCGAGCCCCGACATGGGGTAGTGCTCGATGCTGGCGCCGAAGCGGTCAGTCATGGGGGTCGGCGCTCCCCGGGTGGCACGGTGCCAGTTCGGTGGCGAACAGGACCTGGGGGTTGTTCCACGTGGCGATGGCGCCGACGACCCCGACAGCTTCCCGCCGGACGAGATAGTCGAGGTAGCGGCCCGTCTGGCGCTCCTCCCACCGGGTCTCCGTCGCCACGTCGATCATCGACCGCATGACGTCGATCGGAGCACCGACGGAAAAGCCGATGGGTGACCCGTTCTCCGAACTGATGGTCTGCGCCATCTCCTCGGTCCGTCTTGACAGAGCGTCGATGATCCGCACCGTGTCGATCCGGTCATCGACCGGCAGTCTCGCCACCCCTTCCGTCGAAGGGCTGCCGGGCGGCGGCGAAAGCACGGTCCACGTCCCGGACCGGCACCGGGTACGCGACCGATGACCTGCTCCGAGTGGGCCTCCACGACGTCCCCGGTCCCCGGTCGAAGGGTCGCACCACTCTCCGCCAATGAACAGCTGCGGGTGGTCCCGCATCGCATGACCCCCGGTGAGTTCTCCGACCGGCGAAACCCTATGGGGTCCAATTCGGGGGGTCAACCCGACTGCGCCGGTCGCGCCCGAGAGGTGCGTCCCGCAGCTCCTGGCGTTCGGGCGCTGGACAGGAGCTGGTTCGCCTCCGAGAGCGCATTGCAGAGGGGTCCCCGGCTCCCCACTCACCAGGTGGCGGCATAGATGAACTCCGCGGAAGGCCGGCGCAGGGCCTGACAGATGCGCATGGCCAGGCCCATCCCGGTCGCGAACTTGGCCGTGCGTAGGCCGGTCAGCTGATGCGTCGAGCAGTGCAGCCTTCCCGCCACCTGAATCCAGCCGGCCCCGCGCTCCAGACGTGCAGTGTTGAGCGCTTCGTAGAGGGCGGAGAGGTCCCAGCGCAGGCGATGTGCGCTGTCGGCGTCGGGTAGCGGGACTCCGACCGTCGAGGGACGAGGGTCGGCGATGAAGTCCTCCGGTGGCTGCCCCAGCCAGCGCAGTACGAAAAGGGCGTGCTGGCACGAGATGGCACGGCGTCGCCCCATGGTGGAGATGGTGGAGGCAGCGATCGGGTGATCGGCGCGCCTGGCGTTGAGATCCGCGGACATCTCCCAGATCTGCGCCGCCAACTTCGACCAGCTCAGGCCTTCGCGTCGTCGACGATCATCGACGGCGGCAAAGAACGCCGCCACATCGAAGGCCCGGGCACCCGGTCGACGCTCCACCCGTGTCATCCTCACCGATCGTCAGGTGGTGGGCAACACCCACCGGATGCAGCGGTAGCCTCACACGCGTGACGGCTGACGAATCCGGATACCTGCTGGAGAACTCTGCGGCCGCTGCGGGAAGTCGTCTGGCGGCATTGGCCGACCTCTTCGACCCCTGGACGTTTGCCCACTTGGACGCGGTCGGCCTCGGTCCCGGCTGGAAGTGCTGGGAGGTGGGGGCGGGTGGTTCCTCGGTCATCACCGGGCTCTCCGAGAGGGTCGGGCCCGACGGCACCATCCTGGCGACAGACATCGACGTTCGTTGGGCCAGTGCCGCGAGCCTGTCGAACGTGCGCGTGCTGGAAGGCGACGTTGCTGTCGATGAGCCTCCGGGGACGGACTTCGATCTCGTCCATGCCCGTCTGGTGCTGGTACATGTGACCGAACGTGAACGGGCCCTCGACAACATGATCTCGGCGCTCCGACCCGGGGGGTGGCTCGTCCTCGAAGACGCCGATCCTGCGCTGCAGCCTCTGAGCTGTCTCGACGCCCGGACCGAGCAGGAGCTCCTGGCCAACCGCATACGGAGCGGATTTCGCTCCCTCATGGCGGAACGGGGGGTGGATCTCGCCTTCGGTCGTAGGCTGGCTACCCTTCTACGCCGGGCCGGATTGAACGATGTCCGGGCCGACGCATTCTTCCCGGTCTCGAACCCTGCGTGTGTGACCTTGGAACTCGCCACGATCTCCATCATCCGAGATCAACTGATCCAGGCGGGCATCGCCACGATCGAGGAGGTCGAGCTTCACTGCCAGGCGGTGACGGACGGGTCGTTGGACATCGTCCAGCCCCCGCTCATCACCGCCTGGGGTCGTCGCACCTGAGGTCCGGCCGGACGACCGGCTGGCCGTTTCGGACGTGGCCGAGCGAATCGGGCCACCCCGGCCAAGGGACCTTCGCCCCTTTTTTCCGGGGCCATCCGTTGTTACCATGCAAGTGAGGGACCCAACCGGTGGGAGCCGGGAGCGACAGGGGTTCCGAAGGAGGCGCTTATGCGATGGAGCAGAGGTGGCTCAGCCTGAGAGTGAGCGACGAGGGAATGGACGGGGCGGTTGACCGTCGGCCCAGGCAGACAGAAGGCAAGCGGCTCGAAGTGTGAGCGTTGCAAGGCTTAGGAACAACGAAGTTCCACTGGTGGCCATTTCCCTTTGTTTCCCACCTTCGGGGTACAAGTTAAGAAAGCGCCCGATCCCCGCCGATCTGTGGGACGGGCGCTTTCGCATTGTGCGGCCGGTGGCACTCAGCTGGAGGCCGGGAGATCGCCCCCGTCGCCGATCCACTGGGCGTCCGGCACGGCGGTGTGCCGCTCGGAGGCTGCTTCGTCCGAGTCAGGGTGACGGGTTTCCCTGTCGGTGGAAGGCACCAATGGGAGGGGGCCGAAATCGTTGACGGAGCCTGCAGGTTAGAGTTGCCCATGAGCCATACCGTTTCACCTTCTCCGATGATCGAGTGCTTCGTGAGGAACGCCAAGGAGCAGTTCCCGGCCGATGAGCGGGACAAGCTGCAGCGCTTCGAGGGGGCCATCGCCGGGACCACGTCCAAGGCTGATGGCCATCGGGCCCGACGCTGCGCCGAATGGGCCATGGAGTTGGCCGACGACAAGAGCCAGTCACACCCGAGGTGGAAACAGGTGAAAGAACTCCACAAGGAGTGGCGTGACGCCTGGTTCGGCCTGGCGATGGGGACGATCACTCCCCAGGGTGCGAAGGCCACTCCGCGGGAGGACACCCACATCCTGTGGGTGGAGGACGCCGTCGCCGTCGCCCAGAGAATCGGCGAGGAGGACGGATGGGACCATGCACCCTGGGAAGCCCTCCTCGAGGAGCTCATCACCATGGAAAGGACCCCCACCGGCGCGCCGGAGTGAACAAGGTCGGGCCGGCGCCCCCCGTCGGGCGTCCCGGGCCGCGGGGCGTTGCCGGTAGGCCCGGTGCCACCGAGCGGCCTCGGTTGGCACCGTGACACCGCCGCATGGTCTGGGACCCCGAGTCCGGACTATCCCCGGCTCGGGGCCGGTCAGAGCCGGACGGGGGGAACGTCGGCGATCAGAAGGCAGACGTCGTCATCGTGGCCCTGGTGGAGCATCCGTTCGAGGATCATGTCACAAGCAGCACTTGTGCTCGCATTGTGGCGGGTCTGCTCGACGGTGAGCATCAGGTGGGCAAGCCCGATATCGATATCCGTGCCGCGGCGCTCGATGAGACCGTCCGTGAACAGGACCAACCGATCGTCCGGTCCGAGCGTGAACCGCTCCTCGGGGCGGGCCCGCCCCGACAGGTGCTCGGCGTTGCCCACCGGAGGTCCGATCCTTCCCGGCATCTGCACGGAGGTCCCCTTCCCCGTTAACAGGATCGGGACAGGATGGCCGGCCGAGGACCAGGTGACAGAGCCAGTTGCCGGGTCTATCTCCATGCAGATCACCGTGGCGAACGCGTCTGGCTCCTGGGTGGCGAGCAGTCCGCTCAGGCGCGTCAGCGACTCCGCCGGGCCGATCAGCTCGAAGAGGTGGGCGCGCAGGATGTTGCGCATCTGGGCCATGAGCGAAGCGGCCTGGATGCCATGGCCAGCTGCGTCCCCCACCACCAGCGCGACGGCGCCCGAGGAGAGCTCGAAGGCGTCGTACCAGTCACCGCCCACCTGGGTGCCTTCGCTCGCCGGCCGGTAGCCGGCCGCCAGGTCGAGACCCGGTGCTCGGGGCAGCGTCTTCGGGAGCGCTGCATCCTGGAGAGCCGCGGCGGTCTCCCGCAGGCTGTCGGCCTTGAGAGCATCGTCGAGACTCAGCGACACCCGGTGTGCCACTTGCTCGAGGATCTCGATGTCCTGATCATCGAACCCGACAGAGCCAGCCTCGGAACCAGATCTGACCATCGTGAGGACGGCCGCCACGCTGCCTTCCGAGTAGATCGGCATGATGTACCCGGGACCGTCACCCAACAGGACCAGGGTGCGTCCGTATGCGGCGCTGGCGGAGCTCTCATCCAGGTCGTCGATGATCTCCTCGGCCAGGCGACGTAGCTGCAGCGGTTGGCCGCTCTTGAATACGACGACTCCGGGCGACGGCCCATCGAACGGATGGGGATAGCTTCCGATGAGTCTCTTGGCCAGACCGTCCAGGTCCGGTGAGCGGTGGGCCGCAGCCACCCGCACCAGCTCCTCACCCACCGGAACGACGACGGTGCACCAGTCGCAGATATGGCTGGCCACCAGTCGGCCGAGTCGCTCGAAGATCTGGGACCGAGTTGTCACGCCCGTCAATGCCGCGTTGAGTTCGGTGAGGAAGACGAGCCGCGCATTGACGCGCCCTGCCTCGTCGAGTGCCAGCGTCTGCTGACCCTGTGCCTGTTGGTCCGTCCAGTCCGAGAAGTAGATGTTCAAGCCCTGCTCGTCGGGCCACAGGTGGACCTCGAACCATCCGTCCATGGGGGCGAGATGCTCGACGTAGGTCACGGGTCGACGAGATTCGAGCGCCTTCGACCGGTGTTTCGGGAATTGGCCGTGTGCTGTCTCCGGGAAGATGTCCGTCAGATGGCGGCCGACCAGGGACCCACGTCCGAGTCTGAGGAGTCGCTGGGCTTCAGTGTTGACGTAGGTGATTCTCGAGTCGGGATCCAGTGAGATCAAGGCGTTCGGCATCGTCTCGAGCACCTGCCCCTGCCGCTCGGCCAGCGATTCCGACTCCAACCCGAGTGAACGCTGCAGCGCCAGTCCCGAGAGCTGTGCGATCAGGTCGAGGCGCCGCAGCTGGGCAGCAGGGAAGCTTTGAGGGGTGGCCCAACCAAATCCGATGGCCCCCAACGTCTCTCCGCTCGCCGTCTGCAGCGGAACCGACGCGCGGGCGTTCAGGCCGGCCTGTTCGATGTCGACTGCGGCAGTCGGATACCGGGCACGGATCTCGTCCGGCGAGCCCAGCAGGACGGGCAGACCGGTGCGGATGGCGTCGCACGCGGGGACATCGCTGTCCAGGTCGAAAGCGTCCCAGCGCGGAGTCGAGTGCTGGTCGGCGCCGCCGTTGTGGGCCACCTGCACGGTGGTCGAGCCTTCTGTCAGCAGTGCCATGTTGGAGAAGGTCCCTCCGGCGGCCGCGCCACCCACCTGGGCGAGGGCCTCTGCCACCTCGAGACGCGACTTGCAGTCCGAGAGAGCGGCCACCAACCGCCACAGCGCTTCCTCGGTACTGGGAGCTTCGGCTTGGACTTCGCTGTCGGTTGTCATCGGGGCGATCTCGTGAGGTCAGGTTCCGTGGCCAGAATCTACCGTGTGGCACGCGGTGGTGGTTGGGCGCGGCCCGGCCCCGGCCCGCACACAGCTGGCGTTAATGATTAGCAACGCGTGGGAGAGGGAGTTGGCGGAGGGAGTGGGATTCGAACCCACGGAGGCTTGCACCTCACGGCTTTTCAAGAGCCGCGCATTTGTCCGCTCTGCCATCCCTCCGAGCGACAGCCAGGGTACTCGCCGGGTGGGCCGGCGGGCGAGGTTCAGCGGATTCCACCCGGCTCGATCTCCGTCGTGAGAGCGGTGAGCCATGTCGTCGCCTCGCGCATCGACGACGCGGCTTCCCGCCGGATGGCCGGACCACCGGCCCCGGCCGCCGGGTAGGAACCGAGGAACTTGACGTCGGCCAGTTCGGCGTGGAGATCACGCAGGCAGTCGGCGATGACCGCGTCGGCGACATGGCCGTCGAAGTCGATGATGAAGCAGTAGTCGCCCAGCGCCTTTTTCGTCGGTCGGGACTCGAGCTTGCACAAGTTGATGTTGCGGGCGGCGAAATGACCGAGGATGGCGTACAGGCTTCCGGGGTGGTCTGCGCTCTGGAAGCAGGCGATGCTGGTGCGGTCGTGTCCGGTGGGAGCGGGGATGCCACGGCGTGCCAGCGCCACGAAGCGGGTCTGGTTGTCGGGATGGTCCTCCACGTCCTCGACCAGGATCTCGAGTCCGTAGAGCTTGGCGGCCAGGCGGGGCGCGATCGCCGCAGTGGGCCGTGACGTCATCGCCGGGTCCCCCTCGCCCAGCAGCCTCGCCGCATCGGCGGTCGAGTTGGTGGCCAGGACCTCCGCCCCGGGAATCTGTCTGGTGAGGAAGTTCCTGCACTGCGCGGTGGCCATGGGGATGGAGGCAACCCGTTCGACCTCGGCGAGCTCGGTCCCCGGCGGGGCCATCAGGTGGAGGTGGATGTCGAGCACGACCTCCCGCTGGATGCGAAGGTCGAAGTCGAACACCAGACTGTCCACGATGTCTCGGACCGTGCCCTCGATGGCGTTCTCCAGCGGGACGAACCCGAGATCCTCGTGCCCGGTGCGCACCGAGTCCAGCACCTCGAAGAGCGAGCCGTACGGGGTGATCCTGGCCTCCGCGTACTCGGCCTGGCCGAGGAGGGCCTCCTCGGTGAATGTGCCCTCGGGCCCGAGGAACCCGATGCGTGGTGGCGCACCGGGTGCAGGCTCGGAGGATGCGTCTGGCGCCATACCCAGGCAGGATAGTGAACATCATGGATGAACCCCTACTGCTGCGCCTGCTCGCCGATGTCCGATCCGGGGCCCGCACGCCCGACGAGGCGGTGCACCTGCTCCGGCGTCTTCCCTTCGTCGACCTGGGCTTTGCCAAGGTCGACCATCACCGTGGGCTCCGACAGGGTCTCCCCGAGGCGGTGTACGGCCAGGGCAAGACACCCGAGCAGAGCACGGCGATCGTCGGTGAGCTTCTCGGGGGGATCGCCGGCCCCGGGGACGGCCGGAACCCAGCCGAGGAGGCATCCGGCCGTGCCCCGGTGATCCTGACGCGGGCCGATCACACCCAGGTGACCTCGGTGCTTGAGCACCACCCCGGCGGGACCCGCACGGTGACCGGGACCGCGACCGGAGCCGACCAGGTGCGCGGCGAGCTTTCCACCGTGGTGTGGCGGCCGTTGCCGACGCGCCCGGTCCGGACACTGGTGATCACCGCCGGCACGTCCGACCTCCCGGTGGCCCGCGAATGCGAGGCCACGT
The DNA here is from genome assembly GCA_963725395.1 of uncultured Acidimicrobiales bacterium. Taxonomy (GTDB): domain Bacteria; phylum Actinomycetota; class Acidimicrobiia; order Acidimicrobiales; family RAAP-2; genus Bog-756. The sequence goes on from CAVRYH010000002.1 coordinate 92,310, forward strand.
TGTCGGCCCTCGGACTGAGGCCCAGGCTCCTGGCCGACTGCGGGGTGGCCGGGGTGCACCGCCTCCTGGCCTCGGCCGACGAGCTGGCCGAGGCCGACGCCATTGTCGTCGTGGCCGGCATGGAGGGCGCGCTCGCCAGTCTCGTGGGGGGCATCACCCCGGCGCCGGTGGTGGCCGTCCCGACGAGCACCGGCTACGGAGCGGCGCTGGAGGGCGTCACCGCGTTGCTGGCCATGCATGCCTCGTGCGCGGCGGGGATCACCGTCGTCGGGATCGACAACGGTTTCGGGGCGGCATGCGCGATCGCCCGGATTCTGGCGTGACGCCCGGGGCGGCCACGAGTGGGCCGACCACGTCAGCATCGCGTGTTCCGGGCCTGGCTACCGTCGCCTGGTTCCACTGCTTTGCCGGCATCGCCGGTGACATGGCCCTCGGGAGCCTGGTGGATGCCGGGGCGGACATCCCCGAGGTGGTGACCCTGCTGGAACGGCTGCCACTGTCGGGGTGGGGATTAGAGGTCGAACCGGTCCTGCGGGGCGGGATCGCCGCGTCACGTGCGGTGGTGACCGTGGACGACGATGTGGTGGTCCGCACCCACGCCCACATCGTCGGCCTCATCGAGGAGGCCCGGCTGCCAGACCGGGTGGCCCACCGGGCCCTGTCGACGTTCGCCGTCCTCGCCGAGGCGGAGGGGCGGCTGCACCGCCGGCCGACCGACCAGGTCCACTTCCACGAGGTGGGTGGCCACGACACGATCATCGACGTGGTCGGGACGGCGGCAGCGCTCGAGGTGCTCGCCATCGACGAGGTCCGGGCCAGCCCGGTGGCCACCGGGCTCGGCATGGTCAGGGCCGCCCACGGATTGCTGCCCAACCCGGCTCCGGCGGTCGTGGCGCTGCTCGAAGGGGTCCCCACCTGGGGTCGGAACGTGCCGGTGGAGCTGACGACACCGACCGGAGCGGCCCTGCTCGCCGCGCTCTCGTCGGGGTTCGGCCCCCTGCCACCGATGAGGATCACCGGGCAGGGTTTCGGGGCCGGCTCGCGGGACCTCGACGAACTGCCGAACTGCACCCAGGTGGTGACCGGACAGAGGGTCGACCGCCTGACCGGTCACGAAACCGGCGTGTTCGCCGACGCTGACGCGGACGCCGGGCAGCCCGTCGCGCACCTCGAGGCCAACGTGGATGACGCGACCGGCGAGCAACTGGCGCACGCCGTGGGGCTCCTGCTCGAAGCCGGCGCCCACGACGCCTGGCTGTCCCCGGTCGTGATGAAAAAGGGGCGACCCGGCACGGTGGTGCACGTGCTGTGTGACCCGTCCCTGGCCGCTGTCGTCCGTGACGTGCTCCGGGATGCCACGGGGTCGCTCGGGGTCAGGATGTCGGCAGGGGAGCGCTGGCCGGCGGCCCGCACGGTTGAGTCGGTGTGGGTCGACGCCCAACTGGTCCGACTCAAGGTGAGCGCGGGACGGGTGAAGGCCGAATACGAAGACGTCGCCCGAGCCTCCCGGCGATCCGGCCTGCCGCTGCGTGAGGTGGCCTCCCGCGCCGAGGCGATGTGGCGCGAGCAACGCTCGGGGCGACCGCCGACCGCCGTGGCCGATCCGCTTGCGTACCGGGGAGGGCCGTACGATCTTCATCCGCCGACGGTCCTCGTCTCCCCGTCGGACATCGACCCGGACACCGACGGCGACGAACCCGCCTGAGGCCCGGTCTGGCGATCACCCCCCGGTGGGATCGGCGGTTCTTCGGCCCGAGGACCGCCGCGGGTGGCACCCCCAGGCCGGGTGTGCCCGGCTACCGTCTGGGCTGCAAGGCTGATCGGTCTGGCCCCCCCTTCCGGCCGTCCGCTGACGAAAGGAACCCCCATGCGCAGTACCCGAACGTGGTCGATCGCCGTCGTGGCCGTCGCCGCCCTCGCTCTGGCCGGGTGTGGCGGGTCCTCGTCGAGCGCGTCCTCGACGACGACCGCGCCGGTGGCCACGATCCCGCTCGCCGACCGCTCGCCGGCCGGCAAGTCCGGTACCCAGCCGGCGATCGTCGTCCCCCCCGGTACGGCGCCGACCCAACTGGAGAGCGCCGACCTGATCGTTGGCACCGGCCGGAAAGCGGTGCCGGGGGACGTGGTCACCGTGCAGTACGTGCTGGCCACCTACTCCGCCGACAAGGAGGTCCAGTCGTCCTGGACCAGCCAACCCTTCACCTTCACGCTCGACGCCCAACCGGAACAGGTGATCCCGGGGTGGGACAAAGGTGTGGTGGGCATGCAGGTGGGTGGCCGGCGCGAGCTGATCATCCCACCGAGCCTCGGGTACGGCGACCAGTCGCCCGGCGCCGGCGTGGCGGCCAACGACACCCTGGTCTTCATCATCGACCTTCTAAAGATCGCCTGAGCCTCGCGCGGGCGGGTCGCCCGGTCCCAGATGCCTCGACCGGCATCGGCTCGCTCAGAGCGATCCGGTGAGGGCCAGCATGCCCAGGGCGGCCGCCATGGCCAGCGGCACCGAGACCACGCCGAGCACCACGGCACGGGTGACCGGCGGGGACGATCCGGCGGAGATCCCCGTCCGCCACCACAGGATCCAGGCCAGCGACCCGGTGGCGAACAGGTTGGGCCCGACATCGAGGCCCACCAGGAGGGCGTAGGGGTGGGGAGGCTGGCGCGCTGCCAGGAGGGCGGCGGCCGGCAGGTTGTTGAGCACCACCGACGATCCGGCGGCCACCACGGCGGTGCCGACGCCGTCCAGGTGTGAGAGCAGCGAGGCGGGGCCGGCCCACGCCCGCCCCAGCGTCCCGAGGGCCGTGGCGATGCCGAACAGGCCGATCAGGACGGGGACGCCCAATGCACCACGCACGTGGTCGACCCCCTCCCTCCCGGTCACCAGCCGGAAGGCCACGACAACAACTCCCACCCCCGCCACCGGCAGGGCCGGCGAACGGAGCACCACCACCAGGACGGTCACCACCGTCACGGCCAGGGCGCCCAGGCCCCAGTGCACAGTCGGCGCTGCATCGGGTACGGCGAGCCCGCCTCGGAGCGATCGCCGTTCACAGACACCGATGACCACTCCGGTGATCACGACCGAAGCGAGCCAGGGCAGTGCCATGTGGGTGAAGAACTGTCCGCCGGTGAGACCGAGGTGGCCGAGGACGATCAGGTTTGTCAGGTTGGAGCCGGGCAGGAGCAGGCTTGCGGCGTTGGACAGGAGCAAACAGCCGACGAGGAGTGCGGTCTCACGCTGGCCGCGGGACCTGGCGGCGTGCATCAGGACCGGGGTGAGGAAGATGACCGAGGTGTCCAGGTTGAGCAACGCGGTGACGACGGCGACCATGACAACCGCCCCGGCGAAGAGCACCTCGCCGTTCGGGGCCAGTGCGGCGAGGCGGTGGCCGGCCGCCTCGAACAGCCCGTCCCGATCGGCGACCGTCCCCACGAGGATGAGGCCCGTCACCAGGACGAATGGGGACCACACCTGGGAGGCGGCAGCCGTCGCGTCGCCACGATCGAGGCACAGGGCGGCCACGACGGCCGTCATCCCGACTCCGGCGAACCCCCACGGCACCGGACCGGCCGTCAGGCCCTCTAGTGCTCTCGTGCGGCCACCGGCCTGTTCGGAGGGTGGCATAGGAGAACATGATGCCCGATCGGCCACGGCCAATCGTGCCCCCGGGGTCCAGGGCCATCTGCCGGCGAGGGATGGCCCTCTCAGCCGTCGAGGCCGACGAAGGAACCCATCGAGGCGAGCGTCTCGTCGAAGAACGCCGGTGCGCTGCGCACGCTTTGCCGGTAATGGCCGAAGAGCTCGAAGTTGATGAACCCGAACAATTGCGTCCAAACCATGATGCTCCTGGCGAGGACGTCGGCGGGGACATCGGGCATCACCTCGCGAAGGTTCCCGACCTCGAGGAGCCGGTCCACCCGGGCGTCGTCCCGTCGGTCCAGCGGGAGGGATGCGGCGGCGCAGGCGTCGTTGACGATCCTGGCGACGACGGTGGTGACGCGGGTGGCCGCGGCAACCGTCGCTTCGGGCGCGTGATAACCGGGAATCGGTGAGCCGAAGATCAGGGCGTACTCGTGGGGATGGGCGACGGCCCACCTCCGCACGGCCCTGCCGGCCGCGAACCAGCGATCGCGGACCGCCGAACGGGGGACGCGGCCCTCGGCCCGCTCGGTAGCCGCGCCGAGCTCACCGTAGGCATCGAGGATGAGCTCGGTCAGGAGCTCGTCGCGGCTGGCGAAATAACGGTAGAGGGCCGAAGAGGTCTGACCCATCTCGCGGGCGACCTCGCGGAGGGACAGCCCGGCCGCCCCCCGCTCAGCCAGCAGGCGGCGCGCGGTGGCCTTGATCGCGGCGATCTGGTTGGCGCGGGCGATCGCCCGTGGTGAGGACTGGTCCATCGCCCCAGTATCGCACTTCTCCGGGTTCAGAGAGCACTGCTCTTGCTTTTTCGGGACCGATGGGTCATGCTCATAAGAGAGAGCGGTGCTCTCGCAAATCAAGGAGGCGACATGGCGAAGTTCGTAGTGGTCGGGGCCGGGGCGACGGGGAGTCGCACCGCCGAGGAACTGGCCGGGATGGGCCATGAGGTCACCGTCGTCTCCCGGCACGGTTCGGGACCCGAGGTCGATGGCATCACCCGCCGGGCGGGTGATGCGTCGGACGCTTCGTTCCTGACCGGCATCACCCAGGGGGCGGACGGGCTGTTCAACTGCGCGAACCCGCAGTACCACCGTTGGCTCACCGACTGGCCCCCCATCGCACGGTCCCTGCTCACCGCGGCAGAGCGCTCCGGTGCGACCCTCGTCATCCTGGGCAACCTCTATGCCTACGGGCCGCCGACGCGGCCGATGTCGCCCCATGACCCCCTGACCTCGACCCTGCCCAAGGCCCAGGTGAGGGCGGCCATGTGGAGGGACGCGCTCGAGGCGCACGACGCCGGCCGGCTCCACGCCGTCGAGGTCCGCGCCTCGGACTTCATCGGGGCAACGACCCAGAGCCAGTTCTCCCGCGCCGTGCCGCGCCTGGTGCGGGGCAGGCCGGTCCAGGTCCTCGGGGATCCCGACGCCCCGCACAGCTGGACGTTCATCGGGGACGTGGCCCACACCCTGATCGCCTGCGCGTTGGACCCGGCGACCTGGGGCCGCCCTTGGCACGTCCCGACCAACGATCCACGGTCGTCCCGACAGGTGGTCGAGGGGCTGTGCGATGCCGCCCACGTGCCGCCGGTGAAGGTGTCGTCGATTCCGAAGCCGGCCCTCCGGGCGCTCGGCCTCTTCAGTCCGGTCCTCCGCGAGATGCCCAAGACGCTCTACCAGTTCGAGTCCCCCTTCGTCATCGACGACAGCGAGACGCGGGAGAAGCTCGGCCTCGTGCCGACACCCTGGCCGGTGGCCCTGGAGGCCGCGGTCGCCCCGTACCTGACGCCCGCCAGAGCCCCGCAGCGGGCGTAGCCGGCTTACGACTGCAGGAGGGGGAGCCGTCAGCCGAAGGCCGGCTTCGGAGGTCAGGGGTGGCCGGGTTGACCGTCGGTATCCGCGCGTCTTTCACACCCACCCATGCTTCCGTCCGGTCGTCCAGCGGCCTGGGGGCGTGTCCCAGGGCAGCTCCGGTCTCCGTCAGCGAGTGTGCATCCCTGTCGGCCTGCCCGATCAGTGCCCCCGGGTCTGTGAGATCAACAAGTTATCTTGCTACAGTGGATGGCGAACCGACAATCGCTGCGAGCGCCGAGAGGCATGGCATCGACAACACGGACATCCGCCACGCCTTCGACCACCCGATGAGGATCGAGGGCCTCGACGACGAGCTCTTCATGGTGATCGGACCCGACGCCACGGGACGGTTGCTCGAGATCGGGATCGTCGGAGGGCTCGACGGACCGGTGGTCGTCCATGCCATGGACGCCCGAGCGAAGTACCTGAGGTGAGGACCATGCCGAGGAGCACGAAGGAGATCATCGACCAGGCCGATGCGCTGGCGCAGCGCTTCGAGGACCATGTCCCCGACGGTTCGTGTCTGAGGTCGGCAGACACCCTGCGACAGGTCCGTGAGGCATTCCTCGGGCGCGCCCGGGCGGAGTCGGACCTCTTCGTAGCGGTGGAGGCGGCCAGGTCCGACGGGCAGAGCTGGTCGGCCATCGGGGCGATGCTGGGCACGTCGGGGGAGGCGGCCCGCCAACGGTACGGCGCGGTGATCCCGAGGCGCTGACCTCCAGGACCGGGAGTTCACTGCCGCTCAGCTGTAGCGAGGTCGCCAAGGAGCGAGTACTCGACCCGTGCGAGTCCCAGCGATGTTGCGTAATCCCGGGTCGGCCGTTCGATCAGCTGCTTGGAGGCGAGCGCTCTCCCACCGGAAGCACATGCCTCGATCCTGGCCGTCTTCCGATGGAGCGACCGTTGCTGTATGGCCCGGGTCGAGCCCGGCTCAGGCTTCCAACGAAAAGCGGTAGACGTTGGTCGAGCGGGACTCGAATCCCAGGCGTTGGTAGAGCCGGTTGGCCGCCTCGCGGCTCGGACGTGAGGTGAGGTCGACCGACTTGGCGCCGGCCTCTCTCGCCCGGTCGAGGGCGGCGAGTACCAGTGCCTCGCCGGCGCCGGCGCCGCGTGCCTCCACGTCGACCACCACGTCCTCGATCCATGACAGGACACCGGTCGGCACCCGGAACACGGCCAGGGTGAGGGAGCCGACGATGTGGCCGTCGGCTCCCTGGGCCACGAAGAGGATCGAGGCCTCCGAGGCCACGATGTCGGCCAGGTGGGCGTGTCCCGGCGGGGGCGAGGACGACGAGAGTTGGGGGATGAGCCCGGCGAACGCCTCCACGAGCCCGGCGTCCACCTCGGTGACCTCACGGACCACCACGCCAGAGGACTCCATCGGCGCCCGGTGGCCTGTCCCCTCCACGGCGTCAGACCCCGGCGTGCTCACGAGGGGCGAGTGTAGTCAGGGGGACGCCGTCCCATCGTGACCTGGCGCCCGGCCCGTGTGGTCCGCAGGCGACGGTGGTCAGCTCCGTTCGGGGTCGCCCCGCCAGATCGGCGACCGGACCGAGTCGTAGAGCACCTCCACGTCTTCGCCGCGGAGGGCGGCGAAGACGTGCTCGCCCCAACGCTCGGCGCCGGCCAGGGGGTACGGGAGTTTGTCGAGGGCGAACCACCCGACGTCTGAGCACTCGAGCGGGTGGGCCTTCAGCTCGCCGCCGACGGCACGGCACTGGAAGACGAGTGAATAGAGGGGGATGCGGCTGATGCCGATCCGTAGGCCGTCGAGCACGGCGATGAGCCTGACGACCTCGACGTCGATGCCGGTCTCCTCCTCCACCTCTTTGACGACGACCTCCGCCGCGGAATAGCCGATGTCCGCCCAGCCGGTCGGGTAGAGCCAGACGCCGGAGTCGGCGCGCTGGACGAGGAGGATCTCGCCCCTGTCGTTGCCGACGGCCGCCCCCACCGCCACTTTGGGGGTCACGTAGCCGGGCACGCCCTTGCCCACCAGGCTGAGCCACTCCTCCACCAGGCCCTCGGCGTCTTCGGCCCCCTCGGGTCCGCGGTCGGCGGCCACCCGAATGTCGGCGGCCACCCGGAGGATCTCCTCGAAGCGCTCCTGCTCGTAGAGCGACTCGGTGAAGCCCAAGCCGGTCCGCGCTATGCCGGCGAGCGCCTCGCTCCAGCGCAGGAGCTGTTTGGTGGAGGGAGCCGGATCCACACACCCGACGCTACCCCTGCCAACGCCACGTCGCGTCCATCGGGCACAATGGTGTGTGGCCGTGAACGAGGATTGTCGCCATTACATCATGCAGACGACCGCCCACGAGGAGAAGCTTGAGCGGTGCCGGGTGGGCGCGAACCAACAGATCCCCTTCGCCTGCCCGGAGGGCTGCCTCTTCTATGAGCCCCGCAAGGTGTCCGGAGCTGGCTGGACGATCCGGATGCCCGACGAGTCCTGACCACCGGCCCGGTGGCCCCGGCTGCCGTCAACTCTCGACGACGTCACCCAGGAGGTCCACCTGGACGCCCTTGTCCTGGAGCCACACCACAGCCCGATCGACGGTTCCGGCATCACCGTCGAGTTCGCAGATGATCCAGCCGCTGTCCTCACCGACGTCGGCCCGCCGGATGTTGGGGACGATGTCGAACTCCTGGACCATCCGGGCAATGACCGGCTCCCTCACCAGTTCCTCGGGGAAGGTCAGCTTCACCCTCACCCCGATCACGGTACTGTCCCCGACGCGGCCAGGGCATCGTTGAGGTTGCCCGAGCGGAACCCGTCCAGATCGAGCGTGACGTAGCGGTACCCGGCATCGTGCACCGCACGGACCACCTCCTCACGCCGGGCCAAGACGGTGGCCATCTCTTCGGGACGGACCTCGATGCGTGCGGTGTCTCCGTAGTGGCGAACCCGCAGCTGGCTTATGCCCAACGCCCGGAGGCCCGACTCGGCCCGGGTGACCGACTCGAGCGTGCCCAGCGTCACCGGGGTGCCGTAGGGCACCCGCGACGCCAGGCAGGCGGCCGCGGGCTTGTCCCACGTCCGCAGGCCCAGCCTCCGGGACCATGTCCTGACGTCGGACTTGGTGAACCCGGCCTCGACCAGAGGGAACCGGGCCCCGCCCTCGACGGCGGCCCGCTGGCCCGGCCGGTGGTCGTTCAGGTCGTCGAGGTTGACCCCGAGCACGACCGTGGCCGGTCGCACGCCGGCGGCGATGGGTTCGAGGGCCTCCATGAGGGACGTCTTGCAGTGGAAGCACCGCGAGCCGTCGTTGGCCGAGTAGGCCGGATCAGCCAGCTCGTCGGTCGCGACCTCGTCGTGGCTGAGCCCCCACTCGTCGGCCAGGTCGCGACAGTCGGCCAACTCCTCGGGAGCGAGCGAAGGAGATACCGCGGTGACGCAGCGGACGTCCCGGGTCCCGAGCGTGTCGGTGGCCACCCAGGCCAGGAAGGCCGAATCCGCGCCACCGCTGAATGCCACCACCATCGGCCCGATGCCCGTGAGCACGGTCCGCAGACCCCCGAGCCCGCCCCCGGGAGCGAGGTCACTCATCCACGGCCACCTGGGCGAGGACGACCTCAACCGGGGCCACCATGCCGGTGAGGAAGGGTCCGAACTCGGCGAACCGGGCCGACCCCTCGTCGAAGCGCATCGTGTAGACGCAGTCCTTCAGGTCGTCGGGGTGGACGCCGAACAGAGTGACGCCCCATTCCCAGTCGTCGATGCCGGTGGACCCGGTGATCACCTGCACAATGCGGCCTTTGAACGCCCGGCCGGCCGCACCGTGGCCGTACATCATGGCCTTGCGGTCCTCGAAGGGCATGGTGAACCAGTTGGAGTCCTCGGTGTCGCCGCGGCGCTTGGACATCGGGTAGAAGCAGAACGCGGTCATGCCCTCGGGAGGGAGCCGGGGATACAACCTCGCCTGCTTCATCTCGTCGGGGATCCCCTCGGCATACTCGGACACCTCGGTCAGTGACACGTAGGAGTCGACCACGACGAGGCCGGCCGATTGGAGATCGGACTGCAGCCGCCGCAGCCGCCACAGGTCGGCCCCGAGCGCCATGAATCCCAGGTCGGCCTTGTGGCCCAGCATGGCCACCGTCACCACCTGGACATCGTCGGCCTCGGCGCTCTTGACCGCCTGGGTGACCGCCTCGGCGTCGAAGGCCCGGTCACCGGGACGGGACCGTGCGTCGGGTCGCCGGCAGAACAGGTGGAGCACGCCCCAGCCGGTTGATGGAACGAGGGGTTGGGTCACGGTTCCCAGTGTAGGGAATGAACGAAGGGCGCCCCACCGGGGCGCCCTTCGTTCCCGTTGTACCCCGATCCGGGGCCGTGGGCTAGAAGTCGTCCATCCCTCCGCCGGGGAGGGCCGCGGCGTTCTCTTCCGGCTTGTCCACGATGACCGCCTCGGTGGTCAGGAACAACGCGGCGATCGAGGCGGCGTTCTGCAGGGCGGAACGGGTCACCTTGACGGCGTCGATGACACCGGCGTCGAACAGGTCCAGGTACTCGCCCGTCGCGGCATTGAGCCCCTCGGTGGCCTTCTTCAGGTTGCGTACCTTGTCGACGATGACGCCACCCTCGAGACCGGCATTGACGGCGATCTGCTTGAGAGGCTCCTCGACGGCCCGGGCCACGATGCGGGCACCGGTGGCTTCGTCGCCCTCCAGCTTCTCCGCGGTGTCGAGCACGGCGGCCTGGGCCCTGAGCAGGGCCACCCCGCCGCCGGGGACCACGCCCTCCTCGATGGCGGCCTTGGTCGTCGAGACGGCGTCCTCGATCCGGTGCTTCTTCTCCTTCAGCTCGACCTCGGTGGCGGCCCCAACCTTGATGACGGCCACGCCGCCCGACAGCTTGGCCAGGCGTTCTTGGAGCTTCTCGCGGTCGTAGTCGGAATCGGTGTTGTCGATCTCGGCCTTGATCTGGTTGATGCGGCCCTTGATGTCGTCGTCCGAGCCGCCGCCCTCGACGATCGTGGTCTCGTCCTTGGTCACCACGATCTTGCGAGCGGTGCCCAATAGGTCGAGTCCGACGTTCTCCAGCTTGAGGCCGACCTCCTCGGTGACCACCTGGCCACCGGTGAGGATGGCGATGTCCTGGAGCATCGCCTTACGACGCTCGCCGAATCCGGGGGCCTTGACGGCCACACTGCGGAACGTGCCGCGGATCTTGTTGACCACGAGGGTGGCGAGCGCCTCGCCCTCGAGGTCCTCGGCGACGATCACCAGCGGCTTGCCACCCTGCATGACCTTCTCCAGGAGCGGCAGCAGGTCGCGTACGGCGGTGATCTTCGATCCCACCAACAGCACGTAGGCATCTTCGAGGACCGCCTCCATGCGCTCGGGATCGGTCACGAAGTAGGGGGAGATGTAGCCCTTGTCGAAGCGCATTCCCTCGACGAGGTCCATGTCCATGCCGAAGGTCTGGGACTCCTCGACGGTGATGACCCCGTCCTTGCCCACCTTGTCGATGGCCTCCGAGATCATCTCCCCGATCTCCGGGTCGGCGGCCGAGATGGACGCCACCTGGGCGATCTGGCCCTTGGAGTCGGTATCGCGGGCGATGCCCCGCAGCGAGGTGACCGCGGCCTCCACGCCGGCCTCGATCCCCTTCTTGAGGGACATGGGGTTGGCGCCGGCGGCCACGTTGCGCAGGCCCTCGTGGACCATGGCCCAGGCCAGGACGGTTGCCGTCGTCGTGCCGTCGCCAGCGACGTCGTCGGTCTTCTTGGCGACCTCTTTCACGAGCTCGGCGCCGATCCGCTCGAACGGGTCCTCCAGCTCGATGTCCTTGGCGATGGACACGCCGTCGTTGGTGATGGTGGGCGCGCCCCACTTCTTGTCGAGGACGACGTTGCGCCCCTTGGGCCCGAGGGTGACGCGTACCGCGTCGGCGAGCTTGTTCATGCCGCTCTCGAGGGACCGGCGGGCCTCCTCGTCGAACGTGATCAACTTGGCCATCTGGTGTTCCTCCGTGGGTTAGCACTCTGCACTGTCGAGTGCTAATAGCAAACCACGTCTCGGCCTGGTGCGCAACCGCGGCCCAGGCCGGACCCACCCCCGCGCCGGCCTACGCGCCGGGCCCCCGACCGGGCCGACCGGGGCGGCCGGCGGCTGGAAACCCGGGCCCTCGCACCCGCTTCTCCCTGCTCAGGACCCCGGGATTCCCGCTCGTTCGACGAAGCCGCAGAAGAGCCTCGATGCCTGGTCCTCGGGCCCCTTCCCGTCCGGGCGGAACCCGCCGAGGAGCTCATCTTCGGTGTCCGACCCGAGTGAACCGTCGGCACGGGCCTCGAGGATCCAGTGGTGCACGATCTCCCGGTCGACCTCGGGATGGAATTGCACGCCGGTGAAGGGCCCGAGCACGAAGGCCTGGAGGGAGACGTCGGTGCGGGCCACCGCCTCGGCCCCGGGGGGCGCGGTGAACCGGTCCTCGTGCCAGCTCACCCACGGACCAGGGGGGATCCGGCCGGGGTCGTCGGTCGCGACCAGGCGCCATCCGATCTCGGGCGCCGGGGCCCGCTCCACCTCGCCGCCGAGCACCTGGGCCAACAGCTGGGCCCCGAAGCACACGCCGAGGACGGGGACCCCGTCCCTGACGGCCCCTTCGACCAACCGGCGCTCGGCACCGATCCACTCGAGAGTTGGGTCGGTCACCGACTCGACCGACCCCATGACGACCAGCAGGTCGAAGCTCCCCGGTGGCGGCAGGCCGGCGGACAGCCGGTCGGCTCGCCGGGAGCTCACCGAAAAGCCCAGTTGGCGGGCGTTGTCGCCTAGGGTCCCAGCGACGTCCCACTCACTGTGTCCCAGGAATGTCACACGGGCCGACATCGACCATCCTCGTCCGGCTTCGGTTCTCCGACCCGTCGCATCCAACCCCATCCGCAGGTCGCCGGCAAGCACTCGGGGCACCCGGTCGCGCTCCAAACCCGCACCGACGGTTGTCTACCCCTGCTCAAGCGGGTCGTCCGACCGGCCGATGCCTAACCATGCCCGAACTCGGCGATCCCGCTGCGACAGGCCCGGCCGTCGGGAGCGAGCACGCCCGAGCCCGCCTCGTCGAGGAGCTGCCCGACGCCGCCATCGTCATCGACGCCCAGGGTCGCCTGCAGTGGGCCAACCGGAAGGCCGTGGAGATGTTCCCGCGGTCGGTGAGCGAGTTGCCGGGAGCGAGCGGCCTCGACCTCGTCCATCCCGACGACCTGGAGTTCGTACTCCGATCGCTCGCCAGCGTGCAGGGCAAGGACGTCGGGGCGCCCATCGAGATCCGGCTCAGGTCGAAGTCCGGCTGGCGCCTGACCGAGATGGTCGGTGCTCCGGTCCCCTGGCTCGGGGACGGCGCCATCCTCCTCACCATCCGGGACCTCACCCAGCGTCGGCGCTTCGAGCTCGTGCACGACCACGACGCCCGCCTGCGATCCCTCGTCCAGAACTCGGCGGCCATCACCATGCTGGTGTCGGCCGACGGCTGCGTCGAGTCCGTGTCCGGTGCCATCACCAGACAACTCGGCCTCGACCCGGAGTTCGTCGAGGGTCAGCCGCTCTCCCAGCTGGTGCCCGAGGCCAGCCGGTCGGTCCTCGAGGAGGCCTTCGAGAGGGCCTCGCGGGGAGCATCGGTGGCCGGACCGGTGGCGGTGACCCTCCCCCTCGTCCGCCACGGCGGCAAGGAGACCCTCCCCTTCGAGCTGTCCTTCGTCAATCTGGTCGACGACCCGACGGTGCGCGGCTACGTCGTCACGGGCCATGACATCACGGAGCGGCGGATGGCCGATCTCGAACTCCGTACCGCCCTGTCCCTCCAGAGGGCGACGTTGGACGCCACCGCCGATGGCATCCTCGTGGTGGCCACCGATGGGCGGGTGGTCAGTTTCAACCGGCGTCTCGCCGAGATGTGGCAGGTCCCCGAGAGCATCCTGGAGGGGGCCGACCGCACCGCCGTGACCGCCTACGTGCGCGACCAGCTCGTGAGGCCGTCTGAGTTCGTGACCAAGGTCGAGCAGGTCTACGAGGATCTCGAGGCCGAGAGCAACGACGTGCTCGAGTTCAAGGACGGTCGGGTGTTCGAGCGGGTGTCCAAGCCCCAGACCGTCGACGGCACCATCGTCGGCAGGGTGTGGAGCTTCCGGGACATCACCGACCGGAAGCGACTCGAGGAGCGGCTGTCGTTCCAGGCCTTCCACGATCCGTTGACCGGCCTGGCCAACCGGGCCCTGTTCCAGGATCGCCTGGAGCATGCCGTGGCCCGGATCGAGCGCACCCGGCACCATCTCGCTGTCCTCTACGTCGATCTCGACAACCTGAAGGTCGTGAACGACACCCTCGGGCACTCAGCGGGCGATGCCTTGCTGCGGGCCGTGGCCGACGTGCTGCAGGGTTGCCTGCGGAGCTTCGACACCGTGGCCCGGCTGGGTGGGGACGAGTTCGGCATCCTCGTCGAGGAGATCAAGCACCCGACCGAGGCCGTCGGGTTGGCCGACCAGCTCCTGTCGGCCATCCGCCGGCCGCTCGCCGTGGTCGGCCAGACCATCGCGGCGACGGCGAGCATCGGCGTCACCTTCGACGCCCCCGGACTCTCCGGCGACCAGCTTCTATGCAACGCCGATCTCGCCATGTACCGCGCCAAGGACCTCGGGGGCGATCAGTACGCCCAATTCGAGGACGGGATGCTCGCCGCCCTGTTGGCCACGACCTGACGTCATCAAGGACTGCGGAGTCCCGTCCTCAGCGCGGCGGCTCCGTCTCGGCACGACGGGCGGACATCAGTTCGTCCACGTCGTGGGGCACCACGATGTGCGGTTCCCGATGCTGGGGGTCGAGGAGTGGATTGAAGGGATTCGACTGCGAACGCAAGAAGATGAGCGCCGCGTTCACCCGGCGGTCGACCTGACTGTGGTCGAAGAGCCCGAGCTTGCGAAAGATGATCGTCACGTACTTCTCGACCGCCTTGACCGAGATGTTCAGCGCATCGGCCACGGCGCGGTTGGACAGTCCGTGGGCGATCTGTTCCAGCACGTCGACTTCGCGTGGTGTGAGCTCGTCTAAAGCGGCGGCATCGTAGTGACCGACGAGGGAGTCGACGACGCTCGGGTCCAGCACGGACTGGCCCTCGCGCAGCTCGCGGAGGGCGCCGATCACCGTCTCGGTGTTCGGCAGAGATTCGTCGAGGAGGAAGGCGATCCGCGATGCCCCGCCCCGCAGCAGTTCGAGCGCGAACCCGTTGGCCCGTTCGGAGATGACCACGATGCCCAGCTCCGGGTGGTCCGCCCGGAGGTGACGGGCGATCTTGATCGTCTCCATGGTCGAGATGACCGGGCTGCGGATGCTGATGAGGACCACCTCGGGAGCGAGCTCGTCAGTCAACGTGAGGAGTTCGGCGTGATTGCGGGCCCGACCGACCACGTCGATGTCGGGTACACCGGCGAGGAGAGCGGCGAGTCCGTCCCCGATGAGGAAGCTGTCCGAAGCGATCAGAACGGTGATGGGTTCTTGATCCTGGCCCTGGGTCATGGCTGGTCTCCCTGCAGTCGACGGCGGACGACCGACTGCTCCTGAGGCCTCGAAGCCAGGCGATCTGCCAGAAGTTCTCCGGGGTCCGGTTCATCATATTGTCGCCGGGACCGGCAATTCGTGCTGGTAACGCCATCGGGACCGACAAGGGGGTACACCCTCATCACGTCGTGGGGAACGCCCTACCGGATGGAACCACGACCACCCGGACGCGGGAGCAGCCGTCGTCTCCACGCTCCATGATGGGGTGGTGGAGACGATGGAGTTCACCGGCCTGGCCGATCGGATCCGACAACGCCGTCGGGGGCACGACGCGTGCTTCGTGATCGGGGTGGACGGTTGGTCAGGGGCCGGCAAGACCAGCTTCGCCCGGCGCCTCGCCACCGAACTCGCCGCGCCGTGCCTCAGCACCGACGAGCTCACACCCGGTTGGGACGGACTCGGCGCCTCGCTCGACATGGTGGCCGACGGGATCCTCGAACCCCTGGCCCGCGGCGCACCGGGCCGTTGGCGCCGGTACGACTGGGTGGGGCAGCGGGCGGCCGAGTGGATCGGTGTCCCGTTCGTCGACGTGCTCGTCGTCGAGGGCTGCTGCGTCGGTGTGCCACCGGTCGTCGGGCGGCTGTCCTTCCTGATCTGGCTGGATGCTCCGGAGGTCGAGCGTCGGCGCCGCCTCCGGGTACGGGACGACTGGGATGCGTACTCCCCGAACTTCGAGCGATGGAGGGCCCAGGAGGCGGTGTTGCGGTCCGGGGCTCAAACAGTGGCCAGAGCCGATCTCGTCGTTGACAACGGCGAGGACGGCGCCATGGACGCGTGGGGGGACCGGTTCGTCGTCGGAGCGGCATCCACGTCGGGACTGTTGGGGGGCGGGTGAGCCGCGGCCAGGGCCCCGATGCCGCGGGGTCAGCGCCCGTCAGGTGAGAACTCGCCCCAGCGAACCATCGCCGAATGAAGCTCGCTGCGGAGCCGTTGCTCGATGGCCACGAAGGTCTCCTGTCCCTGGAGGGCGACCGTCCTCGGCCTCGGGAGATCCACGTCGATGACCGCAGTGATGCGACCGGGGCGAGGGCTCATGACGTAGATGCGATCCGAGAGGGTCACCGCCTCACCGATGTCATGGGTGACGAGCAGGACGGTGGAGCCCACCTCGCTCCACACACCGCTCAGCCATTGCTGCAGGTCGACCCGGGTGATGCCGTCGAGGGCACCGAACGGCTCGTCGAGGAGGAGCAGCTTGCGATCGGCGATCACGGTACGCAGGAAGGCAACCCGCTGGCGCATGCCGCCGGAGAGCTGCCACGGCCACGCCCGGGCGAACTGGCCCAACCCGAACCGTTCGAGGAGCGGGAGGGCCCTCCGGCGAGCCTCCCGTCGCCCGACCCCCTCGAGCTCGAGCGACAGGGCGACGTTGTCGATGACGCGCCGCCAGTCGAGCAGCGCGTCGTGCTGCGGCATGTAGCCGCACACACCCAGGCGGTCGTCCAGAGCTTCACCGTTGATCATGACCCGTCCGCCCGTGGTGTCGTCGAGCCCGGCGACGATGTTGAACAGCGTGCTCTTCCCGCAGCCGCTCGGTCCGATGAGCGACACGAACTCGCCGTCCGCGGCGACGAGGTCCACCCCGTCGACAGCCAGGACACCACCGTCGTTCGCCGAATAGCGTTTGGACACACCGACCAGCTCGAGGGTCGGCTCGGTGGCGCTCATCGTCTGGGCCGCCACGGCATCGCCAACCGCTCGATGAGACCGACCAGGCCGAAGAGGGTGATGGTCAGTAGGGCAATGACGAACACGGCGCCCAATACCAGATCGGTCCGGATCGGGGCGGCCCTGATGGCGGTGGTCATGTAGACGCCGAGACCTTGTTGGGCCCCGACGAACTCCGCCACGATGGCGGCACTGTAGGCATAGGTCACCGAGATCTTGAGCCCGGTGAAGAACTGGGGGAGCGCACTGGGAAGCCGGACCCGACGGAGCAGCTGGAACCGACCGGCCCGCATGGTGCGGAGGAGGTTCATGGCGTCGGGGTCGGTCGACGCCAGACCCTGCACGAGCCCGACGGAGATGGGGAAGAAGCTGAACAGCGCGACCAGGATGATCTTGGGGAACAGTCCGAAGCCCCACCAGACCAGCACCAACGGCGCGAGGGCGATGATGGGGACCGTCTGGGAGGCCACGATGATCGGGTACAAACCCCCCCGGACCGGCCGGAACGTGTCGATGGCCACCGCGGTCACAACGCCCACGGCGACGGCGAGGAGCATCCCGAGCACCGCCTCCACTGTGGTGACGACGATCGCCGGCCAGATGTCGACCCGGTCGTTCCAGGTGGAGTGGATGATGAGATCGGGTCCCGGGAGGAGTTGGGGGTCGACATGGTGCAAGGAGACGAACAGTTGCCAAGCCACCAGGCACGCGGCGACCACGGCCAACGGCGGCAGGACGGTCCACAGCCGGCGTCGGTAGCGGCCCGGCCGGGGCGGTCGGTCGGGCCCTTGGGGCCCCTCTGGAGGGAGGGGGGAGGGCCTTCCGTCGTGGGTGGCTCCTTCGGGTCTGGTGAGCGACGTCATGCGCCGCCCATCGTAGAGCATGCCTTTCTAAACTCGACCTGGGGGGTCGACTTTTTCGGACCGCCCGCATACCGCGATGCCACGCCCATCGTCCACAGACGGGCGCCTCCTAAGCTTGGGCCGTCGGTCCGTGCCCTCGCCGACCCGTCGTAGCTACCGATTGGACGCCCACGATGCCGAGAAGCCTCCTCCGTTCCGCACTCGCCCTGTTGCTGACCCTCGTGCTCGGGGCCACCGCTGCCGCCTGTGGCTCCAACAGCGCGGACGCCAAGGTCTCCTCGTCGACCGGGGCTGACTCGGGTGGCCTGCGGACCCTGCGCATCGCGCTCGACTGGACGCCCAACGTCGACTTCCTCGGCATCTACGCGGCGATCGACAATGGTTACTTCAAGGCAGAGGGCATCAAGCCGGTGATCATCCCGTATTCCGGGACAGCGGGTGAGACCCTCATCAGTGCGGGAAAGACCGACCTGGCCTTCACCTATCCACCGAACATCCCGGCCTACCGGGCGTCCGGCCTCAAGTACCGGGCCGTCGCCGGGCTCACGCAGGTCAACACCATCGAGCTCGCCGTCCTCCAGTCGTCGCCGTACGACACGCCCGCCCAACTGAGCGGCAAACTCTACGGTGGCTTCGGGGTCCCGAGCGACCCTCCCATCATCAAGACGATCTTCAAGAAGGCCGGTGTCGCCGACCCGGTCTACCGGGAGGTCGTCCTCAACGGATCGGCCTACCAGGCCCTGGCGGCCAAGCGGGTGGCCTACACCACCATGTTCGGAGGCATCGATGATGTCACCGCTGAACTCCAGGGTGCCCAATTACGGCTGTTCCCGATCCGCGACTACCTGGGGTCGGCGGCCAGCTTCCCCGACGACTCGCTGGCGGCCAGCGACGCGGAGATCACCCACGACCCTGCACTGCTGCGGCACGGCTTGGCCGCGTTGTCGGAGGGCTACATCTTCGCCGCGCACCACCCGGCGCAGGCCGAGCAGGACCTGATCCAGAGCAACAAGACGGCTCTGGCCCACAGCGAGAACATCATCGTCGCCACCGGGAACGCCACGGCCCCGACATTCCTCAACGCAGCCGGGCAGTGGGGGTCACTCTCCGATGCCAGCTTCGCCGGCATCACCCAGATCATGGACCAGGGCGGTCTGTTCAAGGGCACCACCCCGCCGCCCGCTTCGGACGACTACACGAACAACTTGCTCCCCCAGGGCTGACCGGGGGGGGGGAGCCGCCCCGCTCAGCTTTTTCGGGCGTCCCCCCCTCCACCGGGTGCCCGCCCCGGTCGATAGGTGGACCAACGCGCCGAGATCCGGCGGGTGCGCAGCTGGCAGGCATCGGGGATGAGGCACCGCCTCGACCGCTGGGAGAGGGCGGTGCCAGCGGTCGAAGGTCATCCCACGTCGTCCACCTGGGAGTGCCAAGTGAACCATCTGGGGCACGTCACGTCGAGAGTCACCCCCCGCAAGGCGGTCCGGCCGATGCCCGAGGCGTCACGCTGGGCATTCGAGGATCTGTTGGACCGGCGATTCCTTCAGCTCCGGTACGAGCCGATCGTCGATCTCGTCACCGGTACCCCGGTCGGTGCCGAGGCGATGGCCCGGTGGCCGGAGCTCGGCATCCTGCCCGGGCCGGCCTACCAGTGGGCCTCGGCTCAGGGCCGGTTGGCGGAACTCGATGCTGCATGTCGAGAAGCGGCGATCGACGAGGCCATCGCCCGCGGCCTCGATGCACGTCTGCTCCTCTTCGTGGGTCTCCAACCGTCGGTGATCGGTCCGGACACGGCGAGCCGCCTGCGCGACCGTGTCATCGATCGTGCCGGTCTCGTCGTCGAGATCGTCGGGTGGGGCGGCCCGGGCCGGTGGGCCCCGCTCCTCCGCGCCGTGGGCCAACTGAGGGATTCGGGCTGCGCGATCGCCCTCGAGGACACCGGGGCATCCGTCGACGCTGCCTTGCTCCGCTCCATCCGACCGGACGTCATCAAACTCGACATCTCGACGGTGGGGGAACCAGTGCCTGGCAACGCGATCGTCACCGTCGGCGTCACCTCCTATGCGGAGCGCACCGGCGCCGCGGTGCTCGCCGACGGCATCGGGACCGAGGAGCACCTCGAGCGGGCGATCGCCCTCGGAGCCACACTCGGTGAGGGTTGGTACTTCTCGCGTGGTGGCCCGCTGGGCAGCGGCCGACCACCGGCCGGGACCACCGGTCGGCGTCTTCCACACGAGATGGACATGGCCCCCGACGACGTCGCCGGCACCGTAGAGGGGATCACCACCCGAGTGGCCGGCGAGGAGCGCTGACCACAGGGGCGGGCAGCGGTACCGGGCCGAAGGGATCGGCCTGACCGCGCAGGAACCACAGGGCAGCCGTCACCCGGCGGTCGACCAGGGTCCGGTCGCCCAGTCCCAGCTTTCTGAAGATGGCGGTGATGTCCTTCTCGATCGCCTTGATCGAGATGTTCAGCTCAGTGGCGATCGCCCGATTGGAGAACCCTGAGGCCATCAACGCCAGCACCTCGGGCTCGCGGTGCGCGAGCCTGCCGGCGGGAACGCCTTCGTAGTGACTGACCAGCGTGTCAACCACTGTCACGTCGAGCACTGACTGACCGGTGCACACCTCGCGGAGGGCCTCGAGCACGATGCCCACGTTCAACACGTGCTGATCCAAGAGGTAGGCGACTCCCGAGGCCCCTCCCCTTAGTGCCTCGAACGCGTCGCCTTCGTGGTGGTCAGAGATGATGACGATCCCGAGCCGCGGGTGCTCGGCCCGGAGCTGGCAGACGACCGAGATGGTGCCGGAGGTCGCGGCGTCCGGATAGCGCACGCTCACGATCGCCGCGTCGGGGTGTGACTCGTCGACCAATCCGAGCAATCCCGTGCAGTCGACGGTCCTCCCGACCACGTCGACGTCGTCCACGTCCGCCAAGAGCGAAACGAGCCCGTCTCCGATGAGCCTGCTCGAGGTGGCTACCACCACCGAAGTCGGTCTGTGTCCGGGGACCACCATTGTGTCCTCCTGCCCGACTGCACCGTCTGCATCGGCGGGCGATGCAGACGCCCGTGCCGCCGCCTGTTTTCACCCTATTCCTGTCCGCACCGGATCGGCGAACGGGCTCGGCTGCTCCGATGGAGCCCAGGCACGAAATGGGACATACCCCCCTATGGATATATGGCCCACTCCCTCCTCGGTGGCCAGCCCGTACGTCGATACGAAGGTTGGTACCGGCGTCTCAGTCGAGGAGGGGTGCCAATGCCAACGGGAGCCCCACTACACCGGAGTCCGGCCGATCCGGTCACCCCGCGATCGACCGGCTACCCCGCGCCCGGTCGCGGACCTTCCCGTCCGGCGTCCCACGGCACCGCACCGATGAGTGCGCCCGACCCTGGAGGAGGTAGTCGGCGGACAACGGCTGGGGCGTTCGGTGAGGTCTGTCTTCGGCTGGCCGAGGGACGCTGGGGAACGGTATCGACCAGCGAGCTGACCGTCGTCGTCACCGAGTGCCTGACCCACCTGGGGATGCGCGACGATCTCGAGCAGACATCCACCGCCGATCGTCAGTCCGACGGCGCGCCGGATACCGAGGCCGGTCGGGGCCAGATCCACCCCGTTCGACCGGTGGTCGTCCGACTGAGTCGGCGCGAGCAGTCCGTCCTCGAGGCGCTGGACGGGACCAGCTCTCGGCGGTTGATCGCCGAGTCACAGTTTGTATCGGTCAACACCGTCAAGACCCAATTGCGGAGCATCTATCGCAAGGTCGGCGGCGCCTCACGGGCTGGGGCGCTCGTGAGGGCCCGTGAACTGGGTCTGCTCCCCCCGGTTGCCGGCGAGTGACTGGCAGGGAGGGCCCCGTCAACCCTCGGCCCTCTCTCCGGTGGTGTACCTGGGCCCGACGGGGCGGGGTGCCCGGATCCACCGTGGTACCTTGGCCAACCGATGGTCCACTCGAATCCGGTGCGATCAGATCGCCGCATGGATGTTCGAGGGTCCCGTCCCCGCAGCAACGGATGCCCACAGGACGTCATCGATCCGCAGGGCGGCGCTCATGCCGGGCCCCGGTCATGAACGGCATGGACCACTCCTGATGGCACCGGCACCGCTCGGAGGTGACGGCGATCAGCTGACCGGACCCTTGCTCACCGAGAACTCTGTCGAGCTGGCGCTGCTCGACCGGCACGGTGTCATCGTCGGAGTCAACCAGGCGTGGCAGGGTTTCTGTCAGGCCAACGGGGGTGACCCGAACCGGGCGGGGGTCGGCGTCTCTTATCTGGACATCTGTGCCGCCTCAGAGGGGAACCGGAGTGCCGACCGTGTCGCCGGGGCCATCCGGGCCGCATTGCGGGGCGAGCTTCCCGCTCCCGAACATGTGGAGGTCCCCTGTCACAGCCAGCACCTCTCCCGTTGGTTCGATACGTTGGTGTCCTCCCGCCTCGACGACGATGGGCGTTGCCTCGGTGCAACCGTCACCTTCACCCTGGCACTGGCCACGCCCCCTCCGCTCGACCGACCTCCCGGTCCGCCTTCGTACCGGGATCCCCACGACGTCGCTCGACTGGCGAGTTCCGGGCACGCCGACCTCTCCGAGCGGCTGGGCGATGGCTTCGCCCAGGTGGTGCTCGATCTTGTGCCGTCCGGCATCCTGGTGGTCGACGATGAAGGCTTGATCGTGGGTGCCAGTCGCCGGGCCGAGGAAATGTTCCGGTATGGGCGCGACACCCTCGTTGGCGCATCCGTGGAGCGACTGCTGCCGGGACCCTTGCCGCCCGCTGGCCGGGTGCCGCCCTTCGATTCGGACCCCCGGCCGGCACCATGGCTGGAGTGGGGACCGTGCGTGTCGGGCGTGCGCGCCGACGGATCTGCTCTCCAGCTCGGGGTCGAGCTCGGGTCAGTGGCACTGAGCCGCGGGGCGGGAACGGTGATCGTGGTGACCGACCTGTCCGAGGTGGACCCCGCTTCGCCGGCCGACCGGCTCCCCGGTCTGGAGGATCGGGCTCAACGGATGATCGCCGATCTCGACCGGGTCGTGCGCCGCCTGTTCGCGTGCGGGCTATCCGTCTCCGGGATGCGGGGGCGGTCCCATCTGGGCGGCGACCTCACCGCCGATCTCCATCGGGTCACCGAGGAGCTGGACGGAGCGGTCCAGGACATCCGCCGGGCCGTGCTCCGCCACCGGTCGAACTAGCTGCCGGCGTCGGGTTCAGCCTCCACCAGCCGCACGTGGGGGACCGCCGACGGGGACAGTGCCCGCCAGGAGGGCGAACCCGCGCCACCGCCAGTAGCAATCGACGGCCGTCATCCCGGCCTCGCGCATCCATCGGAGCTGGGACTCGACGTCGGTCAGGCGGTCCTCGGGATCGTCGTGGGGACGCCCGATCAGCTCCAGGAATTCGCGGTGTTGCTCGGGGGTGGCGGAGGTGACGACCTCGAGGTTGGCGAACAGTCCGCCCGCCTCGAGCATGGTGGTGACCTCTGTGATCAACGACCGCTTCCGCTTGTCGTCGAGGTGATGGACGGCGAATCCGGAGACGACGACGTCGAAGGTCCCCAGCGGAGCCAGTGGGTCGGCCAGGTCCCACCGGCGGACCTCCACCCGGGGGTCCCCGCCGAACCGGGCCCGGGCGTGATCGAGCATGGCGGGGGACGAATCCACAGCGACCGCCCGTTCGATGTCGGGACGCGCGCCGATGACCAGGGCGGCAAGCCTCCCGTCGCCGCATCCCAGGTCGAGTACGGACCGGGGTGCCGGAGGGAGGAGCGAGCGCAGGACCTGTTCGCCATCGGCTCTCGCTTCGAGGCGTTCGATGCGATCGAGGTAGCCCTCGACCTGCTGCGGGTCATGCCAGCTGGTCGTGCGATGGCCCTCGGGTCCGAGGTCGGTGCCCATCTCCCAATCCTTACCCATCGGCCGTCGGCGCCGAGGGAGGCCCGGTGTCCCCGACGGGCCGCGGCGTCACCAAGCCGCCGTCACGTTGATCACGCAGTCGTCTTGAGCTTGAGCTGCTGGGAGGCGATGACTCGTCGGGCCTCCGTCCGACCGGCGCGGCATGAATTCCGGCCAGTCTCGGGTGTTGAGGAACTGGCGGTAGAACCCGGCGCCCCTGACCTTGGCGTAGGAGACGGGCTCGATCATCATGACCTCGACCTCGGCCTCGAGCCGGGCCAGGTTCGTCCTCGCCAGCTCCACCTGCTGGCAGGTGCGGACCTGACTGGCGATGGCGAGGATGCTGTTCCTCCGGTCCTGCCACCCCGAGGCATCCTCCCCGGTGAACCGGGGAGGATAGAACCCGTTGATCGCCAGTGCGACGTCCGGTGGCTCCTCGAGGTCGAGGACCGGCCGGACAGGGAAGATGTCGACGATCCCCCCGTCGCACCAGTAGCCCTCGCCGAGTCGGACCGGTTCGATGAACAGCGGAAGGGCAATCGACATGTGGATGGCACGCGCCACCGGCAGGTCGGGGTAGGTATGGGGACCGATGAACTCGAGCCGGTTCTCCTCGATGTTCCAGATGGGGGCGTAGGCCGGGATGGGCATCTCCCCGAGGGTCATGTCGCCCACCAACCGCCGGTAGCGCGACTCGATGCGCTCACCTCGGATCACACCGCCGAATCCCCTGCCCATCCGGGGGAGGGCCGAGGCCAGCAGGCGCCAGTCCACATCCACGTACTCATCGGGGCTCACCCCGAGCGTGAAGGCCGCCACTTCAGCCGCCGGGATGCCGGCGGCGATCGGGAATCCGAAGAGGGCGGATCCGGAGCAGAGGGAGATGACCGAGGGCCGGATGTTCGCCTCCTCCAGTGCTCTCGCGGCGCCGACCACCGAAGCGAGGGCACCGCTGCCCCCGGTGGCCATCAGGGCGACCGTGCGTCCCTCGAGCCCTGCGGCCGGGAGGCGTCGGACCGGGGGGAACGGGTCGAGCTCGGGCAGGCGGTCCGACTCGAATGGCAGCGTGACCAGCGCACGCCGCATGTCCTCGAGCAATCCTGCGTCCTGGCGGACACCCTCCGCCAGCTCCCTCGTCCTGGTGATGACGTTGAAGTACTGACGGACCCGGAACACATCGAGCACACTGTCGAGCATCCACCCATCCTCTGACCATTTCCCGCTCCGGAATAGGGTCAAAAGACTCATCCGAACCGCCGGACGGGCTGGCCCGCAGCCGCCTGGAGTCCCATGGGCCTCGTTCGTCCCGCACGTCCCTGGGGCGCGTCCACAGATGGCCGCCCCACAAGATGCCCGGTAGACCTGACGACAGCTGACTTCGAAGGAGGTGTCCATCCTCCGGCGTTTCGGTCACGAAACCACGGTGAGGGCCTCATTGGCCATGTACAACACCAGCGAGGAGGTCGATCGGTTCGTCGACGTCCGCAACCGGATCGCCAGGGGCCCACGGAGTTCGCCCGGTCTTGCATTCCCCCGTGGCACCTGAACACCGCTATCCACCCGGGTCCGGGCCGAGGACGGACTCTCCGAATTCCAGCGAAGGCCGTTGCCCCGGACGGCGTGAGTGGGGTAGGGCCGTCCCTCCTTTCCGATGGGGTGCTCCCTCATTCCCATTCGGGAGCGCCAGCGTTACTGTGGAGGGAGCCTTCTACAGCGAGGGTCATGACGACGAGGGGTGGAGGCCCTTGTCATGCCGAGCGATGCGCGTCCCTCCTGTGGTGAGTTGTCCCTGATAGAACCAGAGGCAGCCGAAGTCGAGGGGGATCTCTCGAGTGTGCTCAGCGAGTTCGCGCGCACGATGCTTACCGACTTCCCCATCCAGGCGATACTGGACCACCTGGTTCAGCGCATCGTCTATGTTCTGCCGATCACGGGTGCCGGGGTCACCTTGATCACACCGTCGCTGCGACCTGAGTACGCGGCAGCTTCCGATACGTCGGCCTTCTATTTCGAGGAGCTCCAGAGTGAACTCTGCGAGGGTCCGTGTCTGTCCGCCTACCAGAGCGTCTCGCCGGTCCTCGTACCGGACCTCCTCCATGACCCCCGGTTCCCCGTGTTTGGGCCGAAGGCCCTGCGCATTGGTCTTGCGGCGGTGTTCGCATTCCCGCTACGCCGGGGAAGCCAGAGCTTGGGCGCGCTCGATCTCTACCGTGACGTGCCGGGCGGACTCTCCACCACCGATCTCAGAGCAGCGCAGACCCTTGCCGATGTGACCGCGGCATACCTGGTCAATGCCCAGGCTCGGGCAGACCTCCAGGAAGCCTCAGACCGCTCTCATCAACGGTCGGTGCACGACGCGCTCACAGGGCTGCCCAACCGGGTCCTTCTCATCGAACGGATCGAGCACGCCATCGTACGGAGCGGCCGATCGAGGAAACTGGTGGCGGCTCTGCTCGTGGATCTCGACCACTTCGAGGAGATCAATGATCGCCACGGTCATCGGGTCGGTGACGAACTGTTGATGGCCGTTGCTGAGCGACTCGTAGGTCTCCTCCGACCTGGGGACACCGTGGCGCGCCTCGCGGGGGACCAGTTCGTCATCTTGTGCGAAGAACTCGATTGGGAGAAGCAGGTTGCAGCGATCGCTTCCCGTGTCGTCGACGCGATGAGCGAGCCGTTCGTCCTCGGTGAGGCTCGAGTCACGGTTGCAGGAAGCGTGGGGATCGCATTCGCCTGTCAGACCAACCATGATCCCGAGAGACTGCTCCATGCTGCCGGCATCGCCATGCGAGAAGTGAAGTGCAGTGGCGGCGGCAACCACCAGGTTGTCGATCTGCGGCCCCACGACCGCACCGAGGAGCACATGGACCTTCGTGTCGCCCTCGGCAAGGCAGAGGAGCGAGGAGAGCTTCGGCTGGCGTACCAGCCCATCGTCCGGACCGACAGCCAGAAGCTCCAGGGAGTGGAGGCGTTGTTGCGCTGGGATCATCCGGTCCGGGGGGCCATATCGCCGAGCACGGTCATACCGCTGGCCGAGCAGTCGGGGCTCATTGTCGAACTCGGCCGGTGGGTACTCGAACAGGCCTGCCTCGATCGAAAGCTCCGGCACCGTTCGGATGCGCTGATTCTCTCCGTCAACGTCTCGGCCCATCAACTGATGTCGGCCGACTTCGTGGCCATGGTCGCCACCATCCTCTCCGACACTGAGACCGATCCCCGTGTCGTAACTTTCGAGATCACCGAAGGCGCGCTGGTGCGCGACACGCAGCGGGCTCACATCGTCCTCGACCAGCTGAAGGCGCTGGGCGTCCTTCTCGCTCTCGACGACTTCGGGACCGGCTATTCGTCGTTGAGCTATCTCAAACAGTTCCCGGTGGACATGGTCAAGATCGACCAGACATTTGTCAAGGATGTGGTCCGTGACAAATCGAGCCACGCCATCGTGTCAAAGACGATCGAACTGGCCCACCTGCTCGACCTCCCTGTGGTGTGCGAAGGCATCGAGACAAAGGAGCAACACGAGGCCCTGGTGGGGCTCAAGTCCGATCTTTGCCAGGGCTTCTATTTCGGCCGCCCCATGAGCTCGAGCCTCCTGGGCAATCTGGTGGCCCAGCCCTGACCGGTCGGCCCGATGGGATCGCCCATGCGCCCAGAGGCTCAACGAACGGATTCGCCCGCCCGGCAGAACAGGTTGTACTGATCGAGGAAGTCGAGATGCTCGCGCTGCTCGTCCGTCGGAGGCCCGTTGATGAGCGCGACGAAGTATCGAGACGACAATCGGTCCTGTGTCATGAGGAGCGACGAAACCTCCAGAGCCTCACCGAATTCGAAGTCCCTCGGCGCTCTCCCTTGCACCCTTGTCCTGTACAGGTTCCAGAACTGCCAGTCGAGCCGGGAAGCAGCGAGATTGCCGCCTCGGTCGGCTGCCATGTCGTCCCACGTTTTCGCCGCTTCGGCAAAGGACCTCGAGAGGTCGTGGTCGACATTCGTCGCGGCACTGAAGTCGTCGGGATTGATGATGCGCACCCGGCTGTGGTGCGTCCCCACGAGCTGCTCCCACGCAAGGATCTGGATGCCCGCCCTTGCAGTGGCTGACGTCAGCCCGATCACGGGATCGATCGCACCATGGCCGATGGTCAGCCGCCTGGGAGCACTGGTGGACATCACCATGAGGTGCAAGGCACCCACATCCAGACCCGCGGTGATCATCCGCAGGTGATGATCGGTGAGGATGCCCGAACTACGCGCTTCGGTACGGAGTCGGCGCACCTCGACATCGACCACCGCACGGTTGGGAGCGCCCAACTCCTCGTATCGATTCTCGGCGAGGTTTCTCATCGAGTCAGGAATCGACCCGAGTGCAGCGCAGCTTTAGGAGCATCATGGTTGCTCCCATTCTGCAGCATCGACCTCACCAGACTGTGGATGCAGGTCGGAGAACCAGGATCTCCTCATAGGGACGGTCGCCGGGAGCACGACGCCAAGCGGAACCAGCTGGAAGGCGGCCCGGGTGGGTCGAGCGACTGATCCGCCGTAGTCGCCCCTGCGATTCGTTCCCTCGTCCGACCTGACCCGCGCCGCCGGGGGCCGATGCCTGCAGGTCGGCCCGCTGTGAGCGTGCCCTGAGCACGCTCACAGCGAAGGGTTGCCGCGACCGGCCGCAATTCCCACCTGACCGGTCCCGGCATCCCGTCCCCGGGCCAGCCGACACCGTGCACGGGACCGATTGCGTCCTACGCCTCCCCGGCCATGCTGCCGTAGGTGGGCACGCCGGCGGTCTCGTAGGAGAGGTGGAGCGTACCGCTCGGGTAGGTGGCAGATTCGGTGAGGCGCAGCGCGGTGGGCACGGTCCCGTCGGCGAACACCTGCTTGCCGCTGCCGAGCAGCACCGGGTACAGCCACAGGTTCATCCGGTTGACGAGGCCGAAGCGCAGCAGAGACTGCAGCAGATTGAGACTGCCGATGACGTGGATTTCGTCGTGGCGATCCTTGAGGGCGCTGATGTTCTCGGCGAGGTCGTCGGCGACGAGCGAAGACCCCTGCCAGGCGAGAGAGCCAGTGAGTGTGCGGCTGGCAACGTACTTGGGGACGCCATTGAGCAGCGCGGTGAACGGGATCTCCGGCGGAGCGCTCGGCCAGAAATCAGCAAA
This sequence comes from uncultured Acidimicrobiales bacterium, assembly GCA_963725395.1. Classification (GTDB taxonomy): domain Bacteria; phylum Actinomycetota; class Acidimicrobiia; order Acidimicrobiales; family RAAP-2; genus Bog-756. The sequence goes on from CAVRYH010000002.1 coordinate 120,917, forward strand.
GATCTCGTAGGTCCTCCGCCCGAGGAGCAGGGCGTCCATGCTTCTCGCTTGCTCGAAGATGACCTCGCCCGACTCCTGGTCGGCCACTGGTGCCTGCCACCCACCGTGCGCGAATCCGCCGTCGCGGTCCTCGTCAGGCCCTCCAGGCGCCTGTGCCACTCCGTCGAGCGTCACGAACTCGGTCACGATGAGTGTTCCCATGGTGTGCTCCTTGTCTGGGGCGATGCGTGCCTGCGCAGGGCGCTCCCGTCGTGTCGAACCCACCTCACGTGGCGATCAGGAGCCAGCGTAGCCACGACTACTCGAGCCATCCGGACGGTGGACCACAGGCGCGAGAGTGCGAGCGCGGTAGGCAGGAAGTGGTCTGAGATGGTTAGTTGGAGGACGCTCGCGCCTGTCCTAGCGGTCGTAATCCTCTTTGCCTCATGCAGTTCGGCACGCATGACCCGGCCTCATTCGTCCCGACCCCTTTCGTCACTACTGTTAACCACGCTCGTCCTGGCCACGACCACGGTGAAGGCGGGAGGGCGGATCTCTGGCCACGTCGACGTGGACAAGGACTTAGAGGCCGCGCGAATAGGTGACCATCCACCGGTCGTTGTGATGGCCCAGATTTGATTCTGGGTGCGTCCCAAACCAACGACCAAGTGGAGGTCAGTGACATCATGCGCGCACTCGAGACCGAAGTGGTAGATGCCTTGTGGGCGGCAGTGAAACCCCTGCTCCCAGCCCCGGATCGCTCCCACCCCCTGGGCTGTCACCGACCGAGGATTCCCGACCGGGTGTGCTTCGAAGCGATGCTCATCCGCCTGGTCACCGGCTGCTCGTGGGTGGACGCCGAACGCCTGATCGGAGGGAAGGTCTCGGACACCACCCTCCGGGCCCGCCGAGACGAATGGGAGGTGGCCGGGGTGTTCGACACGCTGGTGGACGAGGCCCTGAGCGCGTACGACAAGATCGTCGGTCTGGACCTCACAGAGACCGCCGTCGACAGCTCCCAGCACAAGGCCCCGATGGGTGGTGAAGGAACCGGCCCGAACCCCACTGACCGGGGAAAATCAGGGTGGAAGTGGTCTCTGCTCACCGACCGCTCTGGCATCCCCATCGCCTGGGCCACCGACGGCGCCAACCGCCACGACACCGTCCTGTTCGACGCCACACTGGTGCCGGCCGTGCAGCGAGGACTCCTGACCGATATCGAAACCCTCCATCTCGACCGCGGCTACGACTCCACGGCTGTGCGGTCCACATGCCAGGGCCTCGGTCTGGCCGATGTCCTCTGCGCCCGACAGCGACGGGATGGATCACAGCCGGGCAAGAAACGAACGCCCAGACACCGTCCTCTGGGCATGCGCTGGCCCGTCGAGCGGACCAACTCCTGGCTGTCCAACTTCGGACAGCTCCGGCGCAGTACGGACCGCAAGATCGCCCATCGGCTGGCTCAGTTGGCGCTGGCCATCACCCTGCTCATCACGGCGAAGCTCATCGACTGGCGAGATCGCTGGGCGGTCTGACCCAGCCACCTATCCGCGGTAGCTCTTAGGCCGTCTCATGCACACCACGGGATGTCTGGGGATCTTCCGAGTAATGCTGACCAGCAGGACCTATACGCCGAGCCCGATATGGTCCAGCCTCCCCCGAACCTGGGAGTTACACGCCACCAGGTCGATAATCGCCCCGCTCCCGGCGGTCGGGGACACCTGGACTCGCTCGGGATCGGCACTTCCAGGACGTCTATGGAGGCCCGAGTAGGTCCCAGGAGTTGCCCATGCAGTCGAGGAAGACCGCCACCCGCCCATAGGACTCCGATCGTTGCTCTCGAACGATTCGAACTCCGGCCGAAACGATCCGCTCGTATGCTGCATCAAAGTCATCGACCTGGAGGAAGAAAGCGACCCGTCCACCAGCTTGGTTCCCGACAACCGCTATCTGCTTCGGGTCGTCCGCACGGGCCAGGACGACGCCCGTTTGAGCACCTGCTGGCAGTACGACAACCCACCTCTTGGGCTGCCCACGTTCGTTCTGAGATAGTGAGTCCTCCACCAGGTCGAATCCAAGCACGTTGATGAAGAACTCAATGGCGCTGTCATAGTCATCCACGACCAAGGTGACTAAGTCCAAGCGCATCGTCAGCCACTGACCTGGTCAGCAACGCTGATTTGGACCTCGTCCCCATCCTGGAGTTGAAGGGCGTCCCGCAGACGAACGGCTGCTGCGACTTCCACAATGTTCGGTGGATGGTCTCCGTCGCCTCGGTCGTTCTTGTCCGTGCGGAGGATGAATGCGTCAAGGCCCTGGATAGTGCACGGCACAATGCTCAGCCCGACTCCATAATCGGGCGGTTCCAGCCGGACCCGCTGGCTGCCCACATGCCAGGGCTGGTCGAGGACGACGTTGAGGCTCCCTGGGTATAAGCGAACGCCGGTCTTCGTTTCGTACAGATCGGCGTGAGCGATCATCCAATGGGCGTGGCCGCCGATGCCTCCAGTCACGAGTCCCCGTAGCAACATACCGCCAAGTTTGCCCGATCCCGGCGCGTCCAATGTCGTCCCGACGAGGCATTGCTACACGGGTTATCCACACGCCTCGAAGTGCCGGTCCAGGTCAGTTAGCTGGTGGCAACCACCGGCCCCGAATTGTGCGCCCGCTCCCGGCGATGTGGGGCACCTTCAATCGTTGAATCCCGAAGGCTCGCAAGCGCCGACAGTGCTGACCCACCGGCGATAGCTTCAGTATGTGGATCGTCATGTTGGCCTCCTAAGAGCGGCAGCCCCACTACTGGCCCTGGCGCTCTTGATAACTTCGTGCAGCTCGATTCCACGGGCAAAGCAGGCAACCTCAGTCGTCACCACTCCTGCTGCTGCGACGACGCCCCTTCAAACGGGCTTTGGCGGTCTGGAGTACTTCTGTGCGCAGCGGCCACTGGCTGGAGAGATCCGCTACGACAGCAGCTCCGGCGAGGTTTCGATGGACCTGGCAGTCCATGGTCTCCCTGCCAAGACATTCGTCTTGATCAACTGGCTCAACAACACCGTCCGCGGCTACGCCATCGGCACCTTCACCACCGACGGCGATGGCGTCTCGATTCCTACCTCACTCCACATGTTCCGACCGGGCGAGGAACGGGGCTACCAGATACTTCTCACCACTTCGGCCACCGTTCCAGAGGATCTTGGCGTGCTATGGCCGTGCGCGCCCCCTCCTCGCGCTGCCGCATCGATCGTTGATAATCCGATGGTTACGGTAACTCCGGATACTGGACTGCATGACGGACAGGTGGTCCGGGTTGCCGTCACTGGGTTCGGCGCCGGCAGCAAGGCATTCATCTCAGAGTGCGACCACGCTGAGGACGCCAACTACCTCGGCTGTGGCTCACAGCTTGCAGCTCAGCCCTTCGTGGTGACCAATGCCCAGAGGTCCGGTGCCATGGACTACTCCGTTCGCTCAAAGGCACCTTCGGAACCTCTGATATCGACAGTTCTGAATCCATGCCTGCAGCTCTGCGTGATCGTGGCCGAGAGTGGAGATGGGGCTTGGGCCGTCGCCCGGATCGCCTTCGGCTCTGCCCGACTCATCATCCCGTAGTTCCAGTCCGTGATCGGGGTCCTCGGATCATGCCATCCTTTGCCACCTTCCCGGTGATCAGGGACAACCGAGGGTCCTACTCGGCGACGTAGTCAGCGAGCTTCTCCAATGAGGACTTCAACCCTGCTGCATGGTCCCGTGCCGAGACTGCGTCTGGGACGTTTTCGGCTGTGATCTTGACGAGAGTGCCCCCATCTGTTTCGGCGACCTCCCACATCATGGTCATCGGTCCGCTGTAGTCGGGATCGTCGGACACAAAATCCACCGAATACACGACCCTCTTGTTGGGAACGAGGTCAATGAAGCGTGCCTCGACCACATCAGTATCTGACGTCGTCTTGCCCTGGGACGGATAGGAATCGGGATACCTCAACTCCATGCGATAAGAACCCCCTGGACGGGGCTCGAATCGTTCGATTGTCCCGGTCATGTCCCCCGGCGGAACCCAAGCAGACAGAGCTTCTGGATCGACCAGAGCTGCGTAGACCTCGGAGATTGGGGCCGCGATCATCCGGCAGTAAGTGTCTGTCCGAGGCACAGGCCCGATGATACGGGCAGTATCCAGAACGCTTCGACGAGGCTGCCACGTCCCGGTGCGAGTTCAGGGTCACCCCCGAGGCCATCGACCCGACGCGGGTTGTGGAACATTGCCCCTCGCATGCTGGGCTCGCAGTGCGGTCCGTTTCTTAGGAACAGCCTTCCTATGGCCTGGTGGTCTCTTGCATCGGGCTTAGTATGCGCGGGTGGCCGGAATACTGGAGTTCGACGGCCTGAGCCGCCGATTCGGTCCGGTCACGGCTCTCGACGATTTGAGTTTCTCGGTTCCTTCGGGCGAGGTCGTGGGTTTCCTAGGTCCAAACGGTGCCGGCAAAACCACCACCATGCGAGCCGTCTTCGGGTTGACCGACCTCGACTCGGGCTCGGTTCGGTGGAACGGGGACCCGATCGGATCAGCCCAGCGCCGTCGCTTCGGTTACATGCCTGAAGAGCGCGGCCTCTACCCGAACATGCTCGTTGCCGACCAGCTTGAGTATCTCGGACGGCTGCACGGCATGGACTCCCAGAGCGCAGCGATTGCCACCCACCGGTGGCTCGAGCGCTTGGACGTAGCCGACCGCTCTGACAGCAAGGTTGAGACTCTCTCCCACGGGAATCAGCAGCGCGTGCAGCTGGCGGCGGCACTGGTGCACGACCCCGACTTGCTGGTGCTCGACGAGCCGCTGTCTGGACTGGATCCCACCGGCATCGACGCCATTGGCCAAGTGCTCGTTGAGCAGGCGCACTCTGGCCGGTGCGTGCTGTTTTCGAGCCACCAACTCGACCTCGTCGAGGATCTGTGCGAGTCGGTGGCCATCATCGATCGTGGTCGGCTGGTGGCCAAGGGGACCGTCGACGAGCTGGCGACGAGCGGTGGAAGGCCCCTCGCAGTGCGCGTGGAGGGAGACCGACAAGGGCTCTGGGCACAGCGACTGCCAGGCGTGACCGTGTCAGAGATTGACGGGGGTGAGGTAAGGCTCGTCCTCGATGACTCCACGGACAGCGACGTTGTGCTGGATGCGGCGCGGGCCGCTGGGCGGGTCTCGTCGTTCACCTTCGAGCGCCGTCGCCTGTCTGAGGTCTTCCGTGAGGCCGTGGGACAGTGAAGGTCCTCCCTCTCGTAGTCGCTGCCGCTGCGGTGGTCCTGCTCGTTCGCCTCGGCCTGCGCAACAGGCGCAAAAATCGGCTGCCGGCGGTCAGGGAAGATGCACCTGGACAGCGCGACTGGAAGCTCCTCGGGGATACCGGGATCGTGGCCGGACGCGAAATCCGCGAGCGGGTCCGGGGCCGCGTGGTTCCGAGCGGTCACCCTGATCCTCTTCGCGGTCGTCGCAGCCGCCGTCATCATCCCGACCATCCACACGGGGGCGACCACCCGCCAAAAGGTGGGAGTCGTGGCGGGTTCGCCGGTTCTCGACGGGGAACTGCAGAAGCTCGCTTCGACCGTCGGGCTGGGCGTGGAGGTTGTGCCCGAGCCCGATCCGGGTACGGCGCGCGCCGCACTGACCGCCGGCCAGCTCGACATGGTGGTGGAGAGGGGGACGATCCTCGTCGAGAACCCCGTTGCGGAGAGCGACACCTCCGCCGGCGCCCGGTACCTGCGGGCCGTGGCGACCACCCTCGGAGCTCAGAATGCCTTCGCCCGGGCCGGTCTGACCCCCGAGCAGGTGGGCACCGTGGCAGAGGCTAGACCGTGGCCGATCGACAGCGTCCATCCGGGTAAGGGATCCACGACCACCGCAGAGGCGACGGCGCTGCTCGGCAGTAATTCTCCATCTTCATCGTCCTCAACCAGTACCTGTCTTGGATCTTGATGGGCGTCATGGAGGAGAAGGCCAGCCGCGTCATCGAGGTCCTCCTCGCCACGGTCCGCCCCGGCCAGCTGCTGGCTGGCAAGGTGATCGGCATCGGTGCGGCTGCCCTATTGCAAGCGGTGTCGCTGGTCGTCTTCGCCTTGGTACTGGGCAAAGTGGTCGGGGCGAACCTCGTGCACGGAACGGCGCCTGTTGTGGTGGGGGCCGTTCTCGTCTGGCTGGTCCTCGGCTACGCCTTCTACAGCTGGGTGTACGCGGCGGCTGGCTCGATGGCCGAACGCCAGGACCAAGTGCAGAGCCTGGTGTTGCCACTGAGCGTGCCGCTCATCTTGGGCTACATCGTGTCACTCATCGGAGTCAGCTCGGGTAGCGCCTCCCTGCTTGTCAAAGTTTTCGCCTACCTGCCGCCCACGGCTCCATTTGCCATGCCGACCTTGGTCGGATTCGGGGACGTAAGGTGGTGGCAGTTCCTGCTCTCCGTAGCGGTGAGCGTCGTGTGCACGGTGCTGGTGGCGCGAGTGGGGGCCCGCGTCGATCGGACCGCCGTGCTCAGAACTGGCGGCAGGGTCCGGCTGCGCGAGCTGATGCCGAATTCGAGTAGGTGAGTCCTTCCTTGACTGCTGCGGACTTTCCACTGCGTGTCCCAAAAATGCGCGAGCTAAGGATGTGAAGTTTCGTCCCATTCGCGCCATTCATGGGCGGTTAGCGGCGGGTAAGCACACCCCGCTCAATAACCGCCGCCAAGCCCGTGTTGTGGGGCACGGACGTTGGATTCCACGGTTAAGTTGAACTATGGCCGCCGGCGGGCCGATCCCCTGCCGTAAGGGCTCAGTACTCGCCCTTGATCACGAAGTACGAGCCCCGGATCGTCCCGGCCAGCTTCGATTTCTGGCGTGCAAACTTGAAGGACTCCAACTCGGTGGGGATGTCCATACCTTCGGATAGCTTGAACCCGACCGCCCGCTTTGGACTCGGTCCATCGAGGGTGTAGAGCACGTTGATCGACAGCCCGGACTCGTAGAACACGTATGTCCAACGGATGTTCTCGACCTGGAACGTCGTGGCCTCGAGCGGGGGCGACTCGATGACGATGCTCTTCTCTTCCTTGAGGATGCGGTGCGCCAAGGCGATCTCCTTCGTGGCCTTGGCAGCAGGTACGACCGTAAAGACGTGGTCGTACTTGTTCTTGAAGTAGCGAGCCTCATTCGCTCGCAGGCCGGCGAGCGCTTCCACCACGGGCGACGACTCCAGGCCGACGGTGGACACGTTGATGAAATCTACGGAGTAGCTCACGGGCGGTTCATCCTTCGGGAAGTGCGGCAAAATCACGCTTGGCCTGCCGGTACCAACCCATACCTTTTATCGGGTTCTTCCACCGGCCCTTCATGTCTTTCAAGGCAGCTTGGTGCTCAGTGTCGCCGTTGCCGACCATCTCCTTGAGATGTCGATCTTGTGCCTTGATCACCTCATCTGCAGTCGTGCCCTGGTGTGGACTGTTGCACGGTCCACCCAGTTGCTCACAGGTCATGGTCTTCATGATCGTCACATCCCCTCATGTGGTCTCCCATCGGCTTGCCGGCTCGGTTGGCTCTCATTATCCACTCTGTTTCCGTCGAACACGGACGATGTTCATGGTCGCTAGAACGTCTGGGTCAGCGATCAGCTCGACCTCGTGCACGAGGCCCACTTCGTCGAGATGGAATACAAATGCAACCTTGGTCGATCCGGCTTGGATCCAAGCCGCCCCCAGCTCGCCATCGATGACGACCGGCATCGCTCCTTGGGAGCCGTTGAAGCGAGCAGCCACGGCCTGTGCCCCTTCATACGTGGGTTCTGTTCCCATGGACTGGCCAACCAGGTCGGCATGCATCACTGCATCGGGTGCGAGCAGCGACAACAAGGTGGCAAGATCCCCGCCACGAGCGGCGCTGAGGAACGCGTCGACGACCCGACGGTTCTCGTCGCGTGTTGTCTGCGACACAGCCGGCCCGGGCTGGCCCTGAACCTTGCGCCGCGCCCGGCTGGCCAACTGGCGGACAGCGGTGCCCGAGCGCCCCATGACGGCGCTCACCTCGTCGAACGGATAGCCGAATACATCGTGCAGGACGAACGCAGCCCGCTCGGCTGGCGCTAAGGAATCGAGGACGACCTGCATCGCGTCACCCGTCATCTCGGCGAGCAATGCGTCAGCCTCAGGATCAACCGGGGCACGATCGTCGGGCACCACGGCTTCGACCTCTGACCTGGTTCGCCGCTTGCGTAGCTGGTCAAGACAGAGCCGAGTAACGACGGTTGTGAGCCAGGCGGGGAGGTCATCGACGGGATCTGTGCGGGAGAGCCGGAGCCATGCTTCCTGAAGGACGTCGTCCGCATCGGCCTCCGATCCGAGTATCCGGGCGGCGATAGCGATCAACCGGGGCCGCTCGGCGTCGAATTCTGTCTCTCCCATCCTGGCCACACTCTATTGACGCACGAGGCGTCCAAAATGTGACCGGGCCCAATGGCGGGAAGAATCCCTAGTGGCGGGTCGCATGACTTGAGAAGAGGGGCACCCCAGACGAGCCGGTTGGTGGCATCGTAATAACCGCCCCGCTCCCAGTGTTGTGAGGCAGTCTGGATCTGGCAAGTGTTGGCACATCCCGGACGGCCCTGACACGGCCTTGCCACGGGCAAACGGTCTGCTGAACTGCTGAACTGCTGAACATGAATGACGTTCAGTATCGCTCGGCAGGGCCCGAGGACTTCACCTTTCTGGCGACGATGCTTGGCGAGGCAGCAGTCTGGCGCCCTGACAAGCCAACGCCGACAGCTGACCAGGTGATCGCCGATCCGCGCTATTCGATGTATCTCGCTGGATGGCCGAGGCCGGGCGATTATGGGCTGATTGCAGAACGAGACCAGCCCTTGGGCGCGGCTTGGTATCGGACGTACACCGAGGCGAGCCATGGCCACGGCTTTGTCGCCGAAGGAATCCCCGAACTGTCGATCGCTGTCATCGCATCGCGTCGGCGCGAAGGGATTGGTCGTCGGCTCCTGGTCGACCTCATCGGCGCCAGTCATAGCCAGGGCTATGCAGCGGTGAGTCTCAGCGTGAGAGAGGCGAATCCAGCGCGCCGCCTCTATGAGTCAGTGGGCTTCGTCCCTGTCGAGAAGCACGGATCGTCCTGGACAATGGTCCGATACGCCGTTCGATCGGAGTGACTCAGTCCCGGCGTGTGAGGCACCTTCGGCCCTCGCCTGGTCTGACGGACGACCACCCACATGACTCAGAAGTTCCCTGTAAGCAATGTCGGTTGTCAGCACCGCCCGAATCTGTTGCCTACATCTCCGGGCGGTGGTTGATCGGCACCCTGGGACGGGAGGTGTCGAATCGTGGGTACCCGTTGTCGGAACGCACTGGGGACGGTGCTGGCTGGGTCGTTACTGCTCGGCGGCGCGCTCACCGTTGCGGTGCTCGCCGGTGCGCCGCCTGCGTCAGCTGGCACCGTCATCCAGACAATCGGCGTGGGTAGCGAGCCCGGCGCCGTCTCATCGGACGGCACCCACGTCTGGGTGGCCAACTACACCGGCAACACGGTGACCGAGCTCGCCGCCTCGACCGGGGCGGTGGACCAGACCATCGGCGTGGGCAGCCTGCCCCGAGCCATCTCGTCAGACGGCACCCACGTCTGGGTGGCGAACACCAATGACAGCACGGTCACGGAGATCGCTGCCTCGACTGGATCTGTCCTCCAGACCATCGGAGTAGGCAGACAACCCATGGGTATCTCGTGAGACGGCACCCACGTCTGGGTGGCGAACCAGGGCGGCAACACGGTAACTGAGCTGGACGCCTCGACCGGATCGGTCGTCGGGACCATCGGTGTGGGCAACCTTCCCTTCGGTGTCTCCTCCGACGGCACCCACGTCTGGGTGACGAACGGCAACGACAACACGGTGACCGAGCTGGACGCCTCGACCGGAGCGGTCGTCCAGACCATCGGTGTGGCCAGCTATCCCAACGGTGTCTCCTCCGACGGCACCCACGTCTGGGTGGCGAACGCTGTCGACGACACCGTGACCGAGATCGCCGTCGCCAACGGTCCGCTGCAGATCACGACCACGTCGCTCCCCGATGCCACGGTCGGCCAGCCCTACTCGTTCCAGCTCCAGGCCACCGGGGGGACCCCGCCCTACACCTGGAACAAGTACGGGCCGAGGGGTCGAGGGGTCCTGCCGATCTGGCTCCACCTGTCGAAGAGCGGCCTCATCTCAGGGACGCCGAGGAGGTCGGGCACCTACACGTTCATCGTCAAGTGTCTGGAGTCGACCGCCCATCCGTTCAAGACCGTAGTGACGCAGGAACTCACGTTGACCGTCAATCCGTAGACGGTTATCCACCCGCCCCAATGTGCCGATCATGGGCGGTTAGCTGATCGCGAGCAGTTCCCACGTACCAAACCAGATAACGCGACCCTCGCCCGGTGGCAGGGGGCAGCGCCCCGAATTTCCTTTTCCGAACGTGGGCTATGGATGATCGACAAACTGGCTTGGAGTCATACTTCGCTCCTCGGTGTCACTAGTTCTTGATCACCACAGCGACGCCAGGGCTGTGAGATTCCCTCCCAGCGGCATCGTAGGCGACACATTCCAATGTGTACTTGCCATCGGGCACTGTTGTGGTGCGCCAAACAGCGGCCCACCCGAATGGATACAGCTTGCCCCTGCCGACGAGCGCATCCCGTAGTCCGTCTCCGGTGACTTCAAACTCCACCTTGCTCACTCCGAAGGCGTCAGACGCGGTCGCACTAAGGATCTCAACTTGCTTCAAGTTGGCACCGTTTTTGGGAACTGTAATATTGACGATAGGAGGTCCAACCACGATCAGACCTTCAGCTTTGTACTCAGCGGCAGCATCCGTCGCGAACAGACTGAGATGGTGCACTTTGGCAATTTGCGCCATCTGCCTGATGAAGTCGGCTGACTCGAATTCACCCAAAGTGCCGACAACGAAGCCGTCGGGATACCTATTGATGTTCACGACGACGCGGGCACCCAGCACTCCGCCAGTAAAGTCGGACCTGGCACCGGCAAGTCCCGTTTGCACACCGACAGCAACTTGCAGCATGACGATGACGATGACAATGATGGCGAGTAGAGGAAACGCTCGCTGCATCGAGTGGCCAAGTGAGGAGGCCGTACGAGGGAACTCACTGGATTCGCTTTCTTCGGCCTTTCCGATGACAGCTTCCTCCTTTGTCCTCCATCGCAAGGTCCACTGTTCGAGAAGAGCCATGTAAATCCCGACCACGATGAGCAGATCAAACGTCCTGTAGCGCGATTGGCTGGCGGCCGGTAGTCCTCCTGTAACGCGGCCATCAGTGACCATGGCAGCAAACAACAGGCCAAAGCAGATCAAAGCGGCAGCGATCGGTGTTCCGCTGAATTCGTCGTGGCCGCGGCAGTAGATGATCAGTACCCAGATCGATGCCAACACGATGATCAGCCCCAAGACAGCCACCGCAATGCCGGTCGCATTTGTACTGGCCACGTTTGCGCCCACTGTGTCACCGATTGCGACCAAGTAGAACTCTATGGTGGTAATGGGATGTTGGAGAATGTAGTCGGTGGAGCCTGCCGCGTTTGGGTCGTTGACGAAGTAGACCACAACGGTCGCCACTGCGGCGGTGATCCAGAAGACCGTGAATACCTTGCGACGACGTCGATAGTACAGAAGTAGTAGCCCCACAGGCCAAATAATCAAGCCCTGCAATGACGAGAAGCTTGCCACCACCGCCGAGGCGATCGCTAGGGCTAGTACCCACCATGTAAGGGTGCGCCGGTCCAACAGGAGGAGGGCTACGACCACACTGAAGAGAACCAGATACCAGGCCATCTGGAATCCGCCGAGCGTGTTTTGATACTGAACGAACGAGAGCATGAGGAAAGCTACGGGGCAGTAGTACACCCAAGGAATCGGACCGGCTCGACGCCTGTGGGCGAAGATCAGCAGTCCAATCGAGACAATGAGCAGCATGCTACTGACATACTCCTCGAAGACGATATTGAAATTCGTCGTTCGGCTTAGCAGAAGTACAATCAGGTTTGGGAAGAAGATTCTGTTCTCGTTGTGCAGTGCCCACAACGCACTAAGACTGAGTTTTCCCGAGTAAGAGTCGCCGATGATCTTTACGTCGCTCCACTGATCTCCATGAATCAAGTTCACGCTATAGCGGTGAATGAGCCAAAGGTATGCGATGATCGGCACCAAGAACACAAACGCGGCAAGAACAGCCGCCCATCGATGCGCCGCCGGCCGTATCTGAGTTGGGCTGCCCCGAGCCGAGGACTCCAGGTCTCCGACCACAATAGTATTGACCTTAGTCGTGACGGACCGCTCAAATTGATGTCCTTGGGATCACCTATACCGACTGCAGCAAGCAGTTCTGCGTTTGTCAGCCGGTTCTCGGATCGCCAATAGGGCACCATCCCCGATGTGCCTGGTTGAGACTTATGGCAGATGCCGCGACTCGTTCGTAGCGTTTAGAGGTCCAGACGGGGTAGCTCTCGATGCGCCTGCCGTCGGCTCCGGTCGACTGGCTTCTTAACGAGCAGCTTCTTGTCTGGACCTTGCCGCGGGTGGCTCGAAAGAGGAACGTGCACGAGATCCAAACCAGGAGTGCCCCCGCGTCCCTATTCAGCGACGAAGGAGGAACTGATGACAGTGATTATCGGGATCGACCCGCACAAGGCATCCCACACGGCAGTGGCCATCGGCGGTGACGAACGGAGGCTGGCCGAGGTGAGAGTCCGGGCCACCTGCCAGCAGACAGCGAGGCTGTTGCCTGGGCGGAGCCTCTTGGTGAGCTCCCTTGGGCTGTCGAGTCCGCCGGAGGGCTCGGCTACCTGCTGTCCCAGCAGCTGGTGGGCGCCGGGGAGCGGGTTCTCGATGTGCCGGCGACCCTGGCCTCGAGGGTGCGGGTGCTCGGCACCGGGAAGTCCAGCAAGAACGACCCCAGCGACGCCCTGTCCGTGGCCATCGCTGCCCTCCGTTCGCCGGGGCTCCGATCGGTCGAGCCTGCCGACCATCGGGAGGTGCTCCGTCTCCTGGCCAAGCGGAATCACGAGATTGGGCGGCTCCGCAACATCGTGGTCTCCCGTCTCCATGCCGCTCTGGCCAACTCTCACCGGGTGGAATTTCCAAGGAACTCAACGCTTCTGACGCTGTGCGCCTGCTCAATGACTTCGAACCGATCACCCCGGTGGAACGGACCCGCTATGACCTGGCCCACGAGCTGCTGGACGACGTGGAGCGCCTCGACGTGCAGCTGAAGGAGTCCCATCAGCGGATCAAGACGGCGGTGAGGGCATCGGGAACCTCACTGACGGAGCTCTATGGCGTCGGTCCCATTCTGGCCTGCGAGCTGATCGGCTACACCGGTGATGTGCGACGCTTCACCAACCGGGACCAGTTCGCCTCCTATGGAGGAGTAGCTCCCGTCGAGCACTCCTCTGGGGGCAGGACCTTCCACCGCCTCAGTCGCCGGGGTAACCGCCAGCTGAACCACGATCCGCCAGAAGGACTCCTAGGGCAGGATCTACTTCGAGAAGAAGGTGGCCCACGGCAAGACCAAGCGGGAAGCCATCCGGGCGCTCAAGCGCCAGGTCAGCAACGCCGTCTATGGACGGCTCCTCATCGACGCACAGAACCAGGGGCCCGGGAGGACAAGCGGGAACGACTCCTAGCCTGCGTGGTCGGCTCTGCACCCTGGCGGCCGGCTCTTCGGCGAGGTCACTCCCGGACCCACCGAATTCTATGCACTCGTGCCCTTCGAGGGCATCCTGATCAGACGCGCCCAAACCCCCCGAAATTGCCCTCTTGACTCATTGCTCCTGTTAGGACAATGCTCCACACGCGTCCTGGGACTAACTCGGCATTTCGCAGAGCACCTAGGCGTACTACTGCGACGATTCGGGCGCTGTCGGGAGAGAGTGGTGCATTATGCGGGCAGCAAACCACCCATGACCTCTGCTCCTGCTACATCGCCGCTCGGCAGAGCGTGTGCGTAGCGTTCGAGCGCGGTGCGACTGGTGGAGTGTCCCAGGCGAGCTGACACAGTCGTGATTGGGATACCACGGCCGATCTGTTCGGTAGCCGAAGCGTGGCGCAGGTCGTGGAATCGGACAGCATCGAGCCCAACGGCTTTGCGAGCGGCGGCGAATCGGTCGGTGATGATGTTCGGGTCCAGCGGGATTACCCGGGCGCTGTCGCCAGCCCGCTCCTTCAGCGCCTTCAGGATCTGAACAGCTCGAGGATCGATCGAGATGATCCGGCCACGGCCGGTCTTCGTGCCCTTCTCGACCCACTCACCACCAGCCAGGACGAGCGACCGCTCGATTCGAACCCTGCCCAGCTTGAGGTCGACATCGGACCACATCAGGGCCGACAGCTCACCTCGCCGTGCGCCAGTGACGTAGGCCAGGGCGATGGCCGCAGCCATGACCGGATCATCCCTTTTCTCGGCGGCGCGGATCAGCTTGCCGACGTCCTTGACGGTCGGCGTGACGATCTTCCGGTTGACTCGAGCGCTCGGCGGATCGGCGTCTGCGGCCACGTTGTGAGCCAGCCAGCGCCGACGCACGCCGAACCGGAGTGCAGCGGACAGCACGGCGTGGTGGCGTCGGATGCTCCCGCCGCTCAGTCCGTCGTTCGTCGCCCACTTCCGATAGGCGGCGTCCAGGTGTTCGGCCCCGAGGTGATCGGCGAGGATGTCCCCGAAGGCTGGTCGCAGTCGGCCTTCGATTGACAGTCGAGCAGCGTCGATTGTTCGCGGCGAACGCTCCAGTGCTGGCGCTCTCTGATGCTCGAGCCACGCGTCGAGAATGTCGCCGACTATTCGATCAGCTTGTGGATCAGGTTTCTCCGCTTCGAGGGGTCGTCCGCCACCGAGCACGATCAAGCGTCGTAGCTCTGCGGTCGCCTTCGCCTTACTTCCGTGGAACGTCGACTGCACTTGTCGACCATCAGAGATGTAACGCAGGCGCCAGACACCAGGTGATCGTTCTTTGACCGAGCCGCCACCTCGCGCACTTCGCGTCGTCACCGTCTTGTCGCGTTGTCCTTTGACCATGCCCAATACCTCTGAAGTACGCTGCTGCCTTGCAAGGGACATGTTACTTGTATGGGACTTATAGGACAGAGCGCCCCCTATGAACCATGCGAATAAAGGCATAAACCCTGCTAGGAGAGGTGCGAGAGCGGCCGAATCGGACTCACTGCTAATGAGTTGACCTGGGTAACTGGGTCCGAGGGTT
Organism: uncultured Acidimicrobiales bacterium; assembly: GCA_963725395.1. GTDB lineage: Bacteria > Actinomycetota > Acidimicrobiia > Acidimicrobiales > RAAP-2 > Bog-756. The sequence goes on from CAVRYH010000002.1 coordinate 136,147, forward strand.
CAAATCCCTCCCTCTCCGCTCACAGGGTCGACGGGCCATGCGCCCGTGACCCGGCGATTTCCGGCGAGGCGGACGGCGTTGGCCACCGGGACCGATGGGGCCGGGCCAAGGTTCCGCCGGGAGTTCCAAGAGGGCCACCCGGGCCCCGATCGATGTCGGGCCCCCACTCCCCGGTAGATTGTCCAGGTGGCCGAGCGGTACTGGATCGAGACATTGGGCTGCCCGAAGAATCAGGTCGATTCGGACAAACTGGTCGGAACCCTGGCCACGGACGGTTTCGAGGCGGCGGAGGCACCGGGTGAGGCCGACCTGGTGGTGGTCAACACCTGCGCGTTCATCGAAGCCGCCCGGCAGGAGTCCATCGACGCGGTGCTCGCCCTGGCGGACGTACGACGGCCCGGCGCTCGACTGGTGGTCACGGGGTGCATGGCCGAACGGTACGGCGAGGAGTTGGCCGACGCCCTTCCCGAGGTTGACCTGGTGGCACCCTTCGGGACCTCGCTCACCGCTCCGAGGGGGTCCGACCCGACCTCCTCGTTCGCCCGCACCCCGATCGCCCTGGGCCCGAAGCCCGGTCTGTCCCGCCCGGCGCACGTTCCCACCTTCGACCTGTTGAACCTCCCTCGTCCTGCCGCGGCGGCCCCGTGGGCCTACGTCAAGGTGGCGGAGGGCTGTGACCGCAACTGCGGCTTCTGCGCCATCCCGTCGTTCCGGGGCAAGCAGCGGTCGCGGACCGCTGACTCGATCCTCGCCGAGGTCGATCAGCTCGGGGCGATCGGAGCGCTGCGAGAGGTCGTGCTGGTGGCCCAGGACCTCTCGTCGTTCGCGCTCGACCGTTCGACCGGAAGGACCGAGCCGAGGCTCGACGGCCCGGCATCGGGCGCCCGCCCGATCGTCGATCTGGTGGCCGCGGTCTCGGCCCGGGTGCGGTGGACGCGGCTCTTGTACCTGTATCCCTCGACGCTCGACGACGCACTGGTCGAGACCGTCCTCGACACCGGTGTTCCCTACTTCGACCTCTCCCTCCAGCACGTCTCGCGACCTCTGCTGAAGCGGATGAGGAGGTGGGGCGAGGGCGACCGGTTCCTCGAGCGGATCCGGTCGATCCGCGCCTCGGAGCCGACAGCCGCGTTCCGGTCGTCGTTCATCATCGGCTATCCGGGGGAGACAGAGGCCGATCACGACCGACTGCTCGAATGGATCGGGGAAGCGCAACTCGACTGGGTCGGATTCTTCCCGTTCAGCAACGAAGACGGCACCTTCGCCTCCGGGCTGCCCGACCAGGTCTCCGCCGGGCTGATGGCTGAGCGCCTGGGCGAGTGCACCGCCCTGCAGGACGCCATCACGGCCGCACGGCGGGAGCAGCTCATCGGCTCGACGGTGGAGGTCCTGGTCGACTCGCCCGGGGAAGCCCGGAGCTACCGCGAGGCGCCCGAGATCGACGGGATCGTGGCGGTCCCTCTCGGGACGCCCGTCGGTTCGTTCGTCGACGTGGTGGTCACCGGAGCCGATGGCCCTGACCTGGTCGCCGAGCCGGTGGGCGACGGGGCAGTCGTCGCCGCGGGGACGACCCCGTGAGCGACGGCGTCGTTCGCCCCGCGGCGGGCACGCCGGTGGCCAACGTATCGGTCACCGGGCCGACCACGTTCGGACCGTCAGCGGTGCTGACCCCGGCCAACGGGATCACCGTCCTGCGACTGCTGGCCACCCCGGTCCTGATCGCCCTCATCATGCTGTGGGGGGCGAGTTGGTTCACGTTCGTGTTCGGCGGCCTGCTGGCCCTGTCGGACGGCGTCGACGGCTGGCTGGCCCGCAAGCAGGGCACGACCCGCTCGGGGGCCTTCCTCGACCCGCTCGCCGACAAGGTGGTGGTCCTCGGTGCCCTGGTCGCCCTGGTGGCCAAGGGGATCGTCTGGTGGCTGCCGGTGGCCATCATCGCCGTGCGCGAGGTGGCCATGAGCGTCTACCGGTCGGTGGTGGGACGCCACGGGGTCTCCATCCCGGCGCGGAACACGGCCAAGGTGAAGACGCTTCTCCAGGACCTGGCCATCGGTCTGTGCCTGGCGCCACCGCTGGCCGGCCACAAGGCGGTCCTTTCGGCGGCGATCTGGGTGGCCACGGCGATGACCGTGTTCACCGGCGGCCAGTACCTGCTCGACGGCCGCCGCATGTCCCACCTCAACGACGGCGACGCGGCATCGTCCAAGGCCGGTCCGGTGGACGGCGCCAGTTCGGCGGCCTGACGGCCATGAGGATCGAGATCGTGGCAGTGGGCACCGAGCTCCTGCTCGGCCAGATAGCCGACACCAACTCCATGTGGCTGGGTGAGCATCTGGCCGCCGCCGGCGTCTCCTCCCATTTCCACCAGGCGGTGGGGGACAACCACGACCGAATCGTGTTGGCCCTGCGGACGGGGTTAGCCCGCAGCGACGGGATCATCGTGTGCGGGGGACTGGGACCCACTCACGACGACATCACCCGCGAGGCGATCGCCGAGGTGATGAACGTGGGCCTGCATCGGGATCCGGTCGCCGTCGAGGCGATGCGGGCCCTGTTCTCGAGTCGGGGCCGCGTGATGCCCGAGAGCAACCTCCGACAGGCCGATGTGCCCGAGGGCGCCGCGACCATCCCCCAGACCAAGGGCACCGCTCCAGGACTCGTCTGTCCGGTGGGGCACAAGGTGGTCTACGCCGTGCCCGGCGTGCCCTACGAGATGGCCGACATGTTCGAGCGGGGCATTCTGCCCGACCTCCGCCACCGCATGGCCGAGCGGGGTGAGCTGTCCGGGGTCATCCTCAGCCGGGTGATCCGGACGTGGGGGATGAGCGAGTCGGGGCTGGCCGAGACCCTGAGCGACCACATCACCGGGTTGGATGCCCTGGCTGCCGCCGACGGCGGCCCGGCCTCCACCACGGCGACGGTGGCCTTCCTGGCCAGTGGTATCGAGGGGATTAAGGTGCGGGTGACCGTCAGGGCCGGCGACGAGCGGGCGGCGGCCGCCCTCCTCGACGACCAGGAGAAGGAGATCCGTCGCATCCTCACCGATGCCGCCGGTGATGTCGTGTTCGGTATCGACGATGAGGCCATCGAGGACGCCGTGGCCAGAGAGCTCACCGCACGCGGACTCTCCCTCGGGCTGGCCGAGTCGCTGACCGGGGGGTTAGCCGCGTCCGCGGCTGGTCAACGTGCCCGGAGCCAGTGGATGGTTCCGCGGGTCGGTGGTGTCGTACGCTTCGGAGGTCAAGTTCGATCTGCTGGGCGTCCCGGACGGCCCCGTCGTGTCGGAACCTGCGGCCAAGGCGATGGCCGAGGGTGCCCGCCGGGTGCTCGGGTCCGACCTCGGTCTGTCCATCACCGGGGTGGCCGGGCCGACCGCGCAGGACGATCAGCCACCGGGCACGGTGTTCGTGGGGCTGTCCCGGTCCGGGCGGGAGACGCAGGCGTTCTCCTTCACGGTGCCCGGTGACCGCGACCGGGTGCGTCAGTACGCCACGATCGCCGCACTCGACCTTCTCCGCCGCCAGGTCGGCGATCCGGTCAACGGATAGGCCCCACGACAGCCCGCGCCGTCACCCGCTCCGGGATGACCGCTATGGGGCGGTGGTGGTCGGTGCTGACCCGGCGGGTGTGACCGGGATGCCCACCGGCGCCAACTCGACCCAGGTGTTGCCCGGCTGGAGGGTGATGGGCGAACCGTTGGAAGCGGTGAGCGTCGCGGGCTGGGTGAGCGTGGACCTGGTCCAGGTGCCGTCGATGGCCCTGCCGTTGCGCATGACCACCACCGGGCCGGTGCCGGTCTGGGTCACGAAGACCTCGAGGCCCCCCTCACTGTTCTCGACCCACGGTCCGTCGGAGGTGTGCACGGTCATGACCACGACATTGGTGGCCGCGGTCTGCCCGCCGCCGAGCAGGGTGTCAGGCGACCCGGAGTAGTACCGCAGATACTTGCCGGCTGAGGCGCTCCACTGCCAGGTCACGTCCGAGGTCGAGGAGAAAGGGATGTGGACGCTCGTCCCCGAGCCGGCCACCGATCCCGTTGGGGGCGTGGCGGAGTACTGGAAGATCGGCGTCGGAGGCGTCGTGTCGGTCGGGTCGAGGGCCCAGACCGTCGCCGTGTTCACGAAGGTGGAATAGGGAGCGACCCGACCGGACTGCAGGATGATGGCCGAACCGTTCCCGCCCGAATACAGGTTCTTGTCGATGAGGGGGGACGCGGCGAGCAGGTTGATCACCGGATCTATCCCACCGGCGTGCACGAAGAGAGGATCAGAGAGCTGGGAGAGGATGCCCGCATCCGGCTCGCGCGCCGAACGGATGTCGCCGACGAGGGACGCGCCCTGGCACTGGAACACGGCGACCAGCCGTGTGATGGCGCCTTCCACCGGTTCCTCGAACACGATGTCGGCCTGGTTGAGTCCGGCCGACGGGCGGTCACCCGTGTAGTTGCCGATCTTGATCCCGAGGGCCGGTCGGTTCGGCACCGCGCCCCAGGGGCCGGCACTCCGGTCAGCGGGCACGTGGCGACGGGGGCGGCTCCGGCCACGGGCGCGGAAGCCGCCTTGGCCGGTGTGTTCTTGTGGCCGGTGGTGACCAGCGCGGCCACCACCACGCCGATGACGACGATCGCCACCGCGCCGAGCACGTACCACCAGGTGCGCGAGGCGCGGTGCCCGGGCTTTCCCGACCGTGCTCCGGACGATGATCGGTGGTCGGGCATTGGGGGCCGAGGCTACCCCGCGGCACCCGGGAACTCGCGGACCCGAACGGGCCCCGGGACGGTTCCGTTCGGTCCTTGACGGAGGGGGACGGAGGGTCCATGATCGAACATGCGTTCGGGTCTAGAGTGACCTCGTCGTGCAGAGCAGTGATCGGCGCCGGATCAGCGTCCGGATCCACCAATCGAGTGTCACACCTCGTCCATAGGGTTGGCACGGTCAAGTGAGCGACAGCATCGAGGAGAGTAGAAGACATGGAACGTGACAAGGCACTCGACATGGCCCTGGGTCAGATCGAGAAGCAGTTCGGCAAGGGGTCCATCATGCGCATGGGGGAGAACCTCCACATGAACATCGAGGCCATCCCCACCGGCGCGCTGGCCCTCGACCTCGCCCTCGGCATCGGAGGCCTTCCCCGGGGACGGATCGTCGAGATCTTCGGGCCAGAGTCTTCGGGGAAGTCGACCTTGGCCATGCACGTGGTGGCCGAGGCCCAGCGGAACGGTGGGATCTGTGCCTATGTGGACGCCGAACACGCCATGGACCCCGTCTACGCCAAGGCGATCGGGGTCAACATCGACGACCTGCTCATCTCGCAGCCCGACACGGGCGAACAGGCGTTGGAGATCGCCGACATGCTCATCCGGTCAGGGGCGCTCGATGTCCTGGTCATCGACTCGGTGGCCGCCTTGACCCCCCGAGCGGAGATCGAGGGCGAGATGGGGGACTCGCACGTCGGCCTCCAGGCCCGACTGATGTCCCAGGCGTTGCGCAAGCTGACCGGCACGCTCTCGAAGTCGCGGACCATCGCCATCTTCATCAACCAGCTGAGGGAGAAGATCGGGGTGATGTACGGATCGCCAGAGGTCACCCCGGGTGGCCGGGCCCTCAAGTTCTACTCTTCGGTGCGCCTCGACATCCGTCGGATCGAGACGATCAAGGACGGAGCCGACCAGGTCGGTAACCGGACCCGGGTCAAGGTGGTCAAGAACAAGTGCTCGCCACCGTTCAAGCAGGCCGAGTTCGACATCACGTTCGGAAGGGGCATCAGTCGTGAGGGCTCGCTCCTCGATGTCGGCGTGGAACTCGGGTTCATCAAGAAGTCGGGAGCCTGGTTCACCTATGAGGGCGAGCAGTTGGGTCAGGGTCGCGAGAACGTCAAGACGTTCCTGACCGAGAACCCGCAGCTCATGGCCGAGATCGATGAGCGCATCCGCGAGCACCTCGCTGCGCAGAACGCGGTGGAGGCCGAAGAGGCCTCTGCCGCGCTGCCCGACAACGGAGACGGCCTCTCCCTCGACGACCAACCCATCACACTCAGCGAATGATCGCCCGTCCGGGCCCCCGGACACCTCGAGAAAACGCTACAGGCCGACCCGTTTGAGGCCGACGAGGCCGGGTAGGTTCCACGGGTTCGCCGGCCCGGGACGCAGATCGTTGCGTCCCGGGCCGCTGCGTTCTGGCGGAGGATTCGACCCAGTGATCCCGTCATCGGACGGGAGTGCCCGGTTTCAGGCTGTCTCGTCGTTCGCCGAAGTGGGCCCCGATCCCGCTCCGGAACCGTAGACGCTCCTCCAGTTGCCCTGGGACGGGTGGATCAGCGACGCCGGGCCCGACCCGATCACGGCGTAGAGATTGCCCATCACGGCCAGCAGGGTGTCGGTGACCCCGGGGCTGGCGTCCGGCACCACATTGGGAGGGATCAGCGTGCTGTTGGACAGCCCCCCGACCCAACTCGCATTGCCGGTGGCGAACACGCCGCCGCCGCCGGGCACCGTGTACCAGGTGACGTCGGAATAGTTGTCGCCCCTGTTGGGCACCACGGAGTGGGCGATCACGTCCAGGTTGGTGGGCCCCGTCCCTCCCGGCACGTAGCGGTCGAATTCCCCCTGGACGACGTTGGCCAGCCGAAGGCCGGCGGGAAGGTCGACGTACTTGAACAGCCATGACGTGGGGTCGACGATCACCATGTCCGCCTGGGCCTCGACGTCCTGGTACGTGGAACCGATGAGCTCGCATTCCGGCCGTGACACCGGGGCGTCCGGCCAGTTGACGGTGACCAGCGCTGGGTTGACCGGGGTCATCGGATCCTCAGTGGCCGACTTGTAGCAGACCTGCAGCCGGTTGGGGCCCACCGAGGACGGTTCGAGCCGGATCTGCCGGTAGCAGGCATTGGCGCCGAGGAACGCCAGGTTCACCCCGGCGGCGAGCGCGGTCGAGGCACCGTCCCTCATGGGCTGGGACCAGTACTCGTCGTGCCCGAGGCTGATCAGCGCCCGGTGGTTGGTGAGCAGTTGCGGTTGGGCGTGAAGATCGATGTCGGTCCAGTAGGTGACATCGAGGCCCATCTGTTCGGCCTGGTAGAGCACAGGGAACTCGTTGCCGACGAAGTCGGCGGCCCCCGATGCCCAGTCGTGGTCGTAGGGTCGGTCGAACGAGACGACCCGTGCCCGGTTCTCGAAGGTCGCACCCGCCGGGTCGTGCGTATAGGAGAGGGCGCCGTCCCGGTTGCCGTAGTAGAGGCTGTAGCCGCCCCACCGGTTGTAGGCCTGCCAGGTGGTCACGCTGTGCTGGATCACGATGGCCGCCTCGGAGGCGTCGTCGCGCACGCAGAGGGGGACGAACTGCTGCTCGCCGGTGGCTCCCACGAGTTTGAGCAGGTAGGCACCCGGGGGCCATCCGTCGTCGATGGCCACGGCCAGGGTGGGGTTCCACTGGCACTCGATGGTGTTGGTCGGCTGGACCAGGACCGGTGTGCTCTGGACCGAGCCGGGCAGTTCCGGCGACGTCCAGATCCGCCGGGCGCCGATGCCCTGGTAGTAACCCATGCGGTACGCCTCGACGTGGAACGAGGTGGCCCTGGTGCTGACGTACAGCTGGATCGTGTCGCCGACGACGGCACTGACCTGGCTGGCGAATCCCTCGATGTCCCCGGCCTGCTGGGGCGTCGTGACCCACCAGGCGTGCCCGGTCTTGGCGTTCTCGGCGATGATCACCGGCGAGATGGGCAGGGCCGGCCCCTCGAACAACTTGTTGTGGGGCTCGACGATGCCGATGGCGTCGGGGGAACCACCGGTCGGAGGATCGCCGGCGGACCTGCGACCGGTGACGGCACGCCGGGCCGGGGACTCATCGTCGGTGGTCTCGACGATGCCGAAGGCCGCCGCGGCGACCGCTGCCCCTCCGGCGGCCGTCCAGCCGATGAACCGACGCCTGTTGATCCGCCGCGGCTGCGAATGCGCGCCCTTGGCGCGCCGGCCCCGCTGCGCAGCTGGCTCGCCAGTCTGCCCCTCCGGGCCCGAGCTGCCTTCTGGGTCTTTTGGGTCTTCTGACATGGTCGAGTCGCCGATCGGGTTGGAACGGCCCCGACGATTCTCCCATGCACCGGCCCCGGGCGCCGATCATGAGGTCACCTGCCGGCGGGCCGCCCGGCTGGTGCTGGCGCAGCCGCCGGTTCGCCCTTACGCTCGATGGGGCCCCGGCCAGGGCCCAGCCGCCCAGTGGTGCCGACAGGCCCGGCCGACGAAAGAGAGCGCCCGATGCAGTTCGGCATCATCCCACCGGTCCGCACCGGGGTCACCGCCGACCCGGCATGGATGACGGCGTTCGCCCAGCACGCCGAGTCCTGTGGCTTCGAGTCGGTGGTGCTCGTCGAGCACGCGGTGGTGGTTTCGGGCTACGAGAGCGTCTACCCCTACGCGGCGTCGGGCAGGATGCCGCTCCCCGACGACTGCCGGATCCCCGACCCCCTCGAGCTGCTGTCCTACCTGGCGGCGGTCACCGACACCATCACCCTCGCTACCGGCGTCCTGGTCGCTCCCAACCACCAGGCCGTGGTCCTGGCCAAGCGCATCGCCACCGCCGACGCCCTGTCGCGGGGACGGGTCCGGCTGTGCCTCGGGGTGGGTTGGATGGACGAGGAACTGCGCGCCACCGGTGCGGACCCGCGCACGCGCGGCCGACGCACCGACGAGACCATCGCCGCCATGCGTCTGCTGTGGTCCGACTCGGGGCCCGACGGCGCCACTTTCGACGGCGAGTTCGTCTCCTTCCACCACGCCCATTCGTTCCCCAAGCCCGTGAGGCCGGAGGGTGTCCCCATCCACATCGGCGGCCACAGCGCCGCCGCCGCCCGCAGGGCCGGGCGCGTCGGCGACGGCTTCCAGCCGCTCGGTCTCGATCCCCCGCTCCTGGCCGCCCGGCTGGACCAGCTGCGGGCCTCGGCCGAGGCGGTGGGTCGCGATCCGTCGACCATCGAGCTCTCCCTGTCGGGGTACCTCCCGACGGCCACCGAGGAGTCCGTCGGCGAGGCGGCCTCTTCGGGGGCGGCCCGGCTGGTGCTGTCCACGTCCATGTCCCCAGATCTCGACACCATCGCCGACGAACTGTCCGCCTTCGCCGACCGGTTCGGCCTGCGGAGCGGGGGCGGCTGATGGTCGGCCGGTCCCCGGACGACCGGGATCGACGGGCCGATGAGGCCGAACTCCGGGATCTCTCGTTCGCCTATGCGGCGGCGGTCGACGATCGGGACGGTCCGCGGTTGGCCGGACTGTTCCTGGTCGACGGGGTCTTGGTGGTCCCGCGGTTCCCCGAGGTGATGGAGCCGGTCGTGACCCGTCAGGGCGCCGAGGCACTCCGCGCCGTCCCCGAAGGCCTTCGTCGGTTCGAGCGGACCCTGCACGAGGTGACCGCCACCTGGTCCACCGTCGACGGGGACCGGGCCACGGGCGACGTCCGCTGCACCGCCCACCATCTCTCCCGGACCGACGGTGCCGCCCGGGCTGCGGGCGGCCGCAGACGGGAGGCGATCGACTCGGTGTGGTTCATCCGCTACGGCGACGAGTACGTGCGCACGTCCCGGGGATGGAGGATCGCCCGGCGGGTGCTCCATCTCCAGTGGGTCGAGGAGCACGACGTCGTCCGGGTCGGACCCCCGAGGTGAGGGGTTCGCGGGCGGTGCGCTGACGCAGGTGCTCAGGCTGGCGGGACGGGCTGGGGTGGCTGGGGGCCCACATAACGAGCCGCCGGCCGGATCAGACGGTTGTCGGCCGCCTGTTCCATCACATGGGCACACCATCCGATGGTGCGACCGGCGGCGAAGGTCGGGGTGAACATGGACCGTGGGATACCGCAGGTGGCCATGACCACCCCGGCGTAGAACTCCACGTTGGTGTACAGCTCGCGTCCGGGCTTGAGGTCGGCGAGGACCGCGACCGTGGCGCGCTCGATCTGCTCGGCGGTGGCGACCAGGTCACCCCCCAGTTCCCGGGCCACCCGGCGGAGGAACACCGCCCGGGGATCGTCGGTCTTGTAGACGCGGTGGCCGAACCCCATGATGCGGTCGCCGCGCCCCACGGCGGCCCGGAGCCATGCGTCAGCCCGGTCGGGGGTGCCGATGGCGTCCACCATGTCGAGCGCCCGGCTCGGGGCCCCGCCGTGCAGCGGACCCGACAGGGCGCCGATGGCGCCGACGATGGACGCGGCGAGGTCGGCGCCGGTGGAGGCGATCACCCGGGCGGTGAAAGTGGAGGCGTTGAACCCGTGGTCCAGGGTGAGCACCAGGTACTGCTCGATCGCCCGGACCATGGCCGCCGGCGCCTCCTCACCGGACAGCATCCACAGGTAGTTGGCCGCGTGGGAGAGATCGTCACGGGGTGCCACGGGCTTCTCGCCGCGTGCCAGACGGTGGACGGCGGCCAGGATGGTGGGCACGGCGGCACACAACCGGAGCGTCTGGGCCCGCAGCTCGTCGTGGTCTATGTCGTGGACCGGGCGCCATGCGAGCTCCGACCCGAGCAGTGAGACGGCCGTGCGGAGCGCATCGAGCGGCGCGCCCGCCGCCGCGACGTGGGGGAGCAGGGCGGTGACGGCCGGGGGCAACGCCCTCTGGCCCGCCACCTCGTGGCGGAACCGTGAGCCGGCCTGAGCATCGGGGAGCGAGCCGTCGAACAACAACTGCCAGACGTCCTCCAGCGGGCGCTGGGCGGCCAGGTCGGTGGCCGAGTACTGCCGGTAGTGGAAGAACCCCTGGTGCCCACGCACATCGCCGATCGAGGTCTGGGCGACCACGACCCCCTCGAGGCCCCGGGGCACCTCGGTGCCGTCCTCGCCGCCCTGGCGCATCTCGGCGACGTCCAGCAGGTCACGGATGGACACGACGCCCACGAGAGAGCCCCGGTCGACGACGGGGAGGTGGCGATACCGGTGATGGGAGAGTCCGGCCCAGGCCGCAGCCACCCCGTCGTCGAGTGCGACGACGTCCGGATCGGGGGTCATCCACCGCCGGACGGGCTCGACCGAGGGTTCGACCCCGGCCGCGGCGGCCCGCAGCAGATCGCGTTCGGTCAGGATGCCCAGGACCGAAGGGCCCTCGGTGACGACCAGGGAGCCGATCTGACGGCTGTCCATCAGTGAGGTGGCCTCGAGGAGGGTGGCCCCTGCCGTGCAGGTGACCGGGGGCGACGACATGAGATCGTGGACGACGGTGGTCATGGCCTTCTCCTCGGTATCGACGGGCCGAGCGCCGAACCGGCGGTCCGTCGGGCCTTCGTCCGTTCCGCGCTCCTCTCCAGTGTGACGGTGGCCCATCGGATTGTAAACATTGATCAAGTCAATGTAGATAGGCTGACGTCCATGGCGCGAATGCTGGAGAGCGAGGAGGCGGCACGCCGGCTGGGTGTCAAGGTGACGACCCTCTACGCCTATGTCAGCCGGGGGCTGCTCGCCTCGCATCCGGCTCCGTCGGGCCGGCGGCGGAGCCTGTTCGAGATGAACGAGGTGGAGCGCCTGGCCCGTCGCTCCCGTGGGGGCCGGACCGTCGAGACCCGGATGGCCTCCATCACGACGGGCGTGACCCAGCTGACCGACGAGGGCCCGGTCTACCGGGGCCGCCGGGCGGTCGACCTGGCCACCACGGCCTCCTTCGAGGAGGTGGCGGCCTGGCTGTGGCAACGGGCGGACGTCCCCACACGCTGGCTGCCCGTCGAGGTGGGCGCACCGCCCCCCATCGGACCCTCGGACCGGATGCGGTGGGCGACGGTCATGGCCGGAGCCCTGGACCCGCTCCGTGCCGACCTGCGTGCCGAGGCCGTGCAGCAGCGGGCGGCCCGACTCGACGGCCACCATGCTCGCGGTCCTGCCGGGTCCGGGGCGGCACGGAGGCGGGGACGGCGGGTCCGTGGCCGACCGGCTGGCATCGACGATCATGGCGGATCCGACGGCGGCTGTGGTCCGGTGGGTCAACGCCGCGCTGGTGCTCATGGCCGACCACGAACTGGCCACTTCGACGCTGGCGGTCCGGGTGGCCGCCTCCACCCGAGCCGACCTGTATGACGCGGTGCTGGCCGGATTGGGGACCATCGCCGGACCGCTTCACGGCGGGGCCAGTCAGCAGGTCTACGGGCTGCTGACCGACGCCCAGCGTTTCGGGGTGGAGCGGGCGGTCGACGACACCCTGCGGTGGCAGGGGGTCCTGCCCGGCTTCGGGCACTCGGTCTACAAGGAGGGAGATGCCCGGTTCGACCTGCTGTTCGACCTGCTCGAGCCCCTGGTGACCCTGGCCCAGTGGGCGCTGGTGTCCTCGCTGATCGCGCTGACCGGCGACCACGACATCCCTCCGCCCAACGTCGACCTCGCCCTCGGCGCGTTGGCCTGGGCCACCGGGATCCCCCCCGACTTCGGGCGCACGTTGTTCACGGTGGCCCGGATGGCCGGGTGGACGGCCCACTACCTCGAGGAGTTGGGGGAGCGGCCGCTCCGCTATCGGGCGCGTGCCGTCTACGCCACGGCGGTCGACGGTCGGGACGCGCCGGGCCCGGCGCCGGCCCGGACGGCGGACGAACCCCCCGGCGACCCACGCCGGGCCTGAGAGAGGGCTCCCCGGGGGGCGTACCATGCGGGCATGACGCTTCCCGCCCCGAATCCCGACCGGACCTGCCTCGTGACCGGAGCCTCGTCGGGCATCGGGGCCGAGATAGCCCGGCTCCTGGCCGGGCGCGGCCTCGGGGTGACGCTGGTGGCCCGCAGCGAGGCGAAGCTCCGTGCCCTGGCCGACGAACTCTCAACGAGGCACGGGGTCCGGACCGAGGTCATCGTGGCCGATCTCACCGATGAGGGCTCGCGGGCGCAGATCGTCGCCGAGCTCGACTCCCGGTCCCTCGCCGTCAACGTCCTGGTCAACAACGCCGGCTTCTCCACGACAGGGCCGGTCTACCGGGCCGATCCCGCCGCCGAGCTGGCCATGGTACGCACGGACGTGGAGGCGGTGGTGCACCTGTGCACGCTCCTCCTGCCCGGCATGGTCGAACGCCGGAGCGGAGCCGTCCTCAACGTGGCGTCGACGGCCGCCTACCAGCCCATCCCCGGACAGGCGGGCTACGCAGCGTCCAAGGCCTTCGTGCTCACCTACACCCACGCCATCCGGGGCGAGCTCCGCCCGACCGGGGTGACGGCCACCGCCCTGTGCCCCGGGCCGGTCGAGACCGGGTTCGCCCAGGCGGCCGGATTCTCGGACGAAGAGTTCACCGGCAACGTCCCGAAGGTGATGGTGGTGCCGGTGGCCGAGGTGGCCAAAGCCGCCATCGCCGGCATGGACGCCAACAAGGCGGTGGTCGTCCCGGGGGCGGCCAACCGGGTGACGGCCGGCGCCGCATGGCTCACCCCGCGCCGACTGCTGGTGCCGCTGGTGGCCCGGTACCATCCCGCGCTCGGTCGCTGAGGCACGGGGCCATCCGGTGGCCCCGGGATGGCGTCGGCCGCTCGGGTCGGCGGGCCTCGACGTTGCCTGCATCCTGGTGTTCGTGGCCATCGGCCGTTCGGCCCACGACGTCGGCGTCACTGTGTCGGGCATGGTCTCCACGTCCTGGCCATTCCTGGCCGGTGCCGGCTTCGGCTGGGTGGTCGCCCGCGGGTGGAGGCGGCCGATCGAGGTCGTGCCGACCGGGGTGGTCATCTGGCTGTCCTGCGTCGTGGTGGGAATGGCCCTGCGCGTCGTCGCCGGCCAGGGGACAGCGGTGGCCTTCGTCGCCGTGGCGCTGGCGTTCCTCGGCATGGAGCTGCTCGGCTGGCGACTGGCCGTGTTCCTCGTCACCCGTCGGCGGCCGGCTTCGGGTGAAGAATGCGGACCGGTCGGGTGACTCCGCCGTCCCCCCGCCGGGTTTGCCCTGACCGGGTCAGGGTAGGGAAGGGATCAGGAGGGGGCACCCAGGTTTCGCCCTGATGCGTCGACCGTGCCCGTGCCACCATGAACGTGCCGTTCTTCATCGTCATCGCCATCCTCGCCATCGCCGTGGTGATGGTGCCGATCGTGCTCATGACCCGCTCCGAGCACCGGAATCTGCACGGGTCACCGGACGAGCGTCCCCGCCGGTTGCGCAACAAGAAGCTCCCGGTGGCGGACAAGGTGGGCGCATACACCCAGACCAGCGAGCCGGAGTTCCAAGACGAGCTCTGACCGCGGCGCCCGCGCCGCTCCGGCCGGGCCGGACGTCGCGGTGCCGGCGGTACTGTGGCGTCCATGTCCGACGCCTGCTGTGCCCCGAGCCGGGCGCAGTCAGGCCGGCGTCCCGGGGAGCAGGGTCCGTTCGGCCCGGGGGGCACGGCCCCGACCACGCTGGTCACCGTGCCGGGCGGGCGGTTCCGCCTCGGTGACATGTCCGAGTGGGCGTACGCCGGTGACGGCGAGGGCCCGGTCCACGACGCGGTGCTGGCGACGTTCCGGATCGACCGCTACGCCGTCACCAACCGCCAGTTCGACGAGTTCGTGGCCGCCACCGGCTGGCGGACCGACGCCGAGCGCTACGGCTGGTCCTTCGTCTTCGCCGGGCTGCTGCCCGACGAGTTCCCGCCGACCCGGGGCGTCCAGGGTGCGCCGTGGTGGCGCCAGGTCGAAGGAGCGGACTGGCGGCATCCCGAGGGTCCGCGCTCGGACACGACGGGGCGCAGCGACCATCCGGTCGTCCACGTCTCGTGGAACGACGCCCAGGGGTTCTGTTCCTGGTCGGGAACCCGTCTGCCCACCGAGGCCGAATGGGAGGTGGCGGCCCGGGGAGGACTCGATGGCCGGCCGTTCCCCTGGGGGGACCTCCTCGAGCCGGAGGGCCGGCACCGGATGAACGTCTTCCAGGGCCGGTTCCCGACCGACAACACCGCGGCGGACGGCTACCTCGGGACGGCCCCCGTGGACGCCTTCGACCCGAACGGGTACGGCCTGTACAACGCCACCGGGAACGTGTGGGAGTGGTGTGGGGACTGGCTGGACACCACCTTCTACGAGCGGGCTCCCCTCGACGCCCCCACCGGGCCGCCGTCTGGGGAGTTCCGAGTGCAGCGGGGCGGCTCGTACCTGTGCCATGCGTCGTACTGCCGGAGATACCGGGTGTCGGCACGGTTCGGGAGCGAGCCCGACAGCTCGACGGGCAATGCGGGGTTCCGTGTGGCGGCCGACCCCGACCCCCAGGCCGACCATCCCACCCCCGACGCCGCCGACCGCTGAGCAGAGGAGGGTTCAGGTCTCCTCGGGGACCAGGTCGATCGCCCCGCACGGGCATTCCGCCACGCAAAGACCGCACCCCTTGCAGAAGTCGTAGTCGAAGGCATAGCCGCGCGGCCCGCCCAGCTTGATGACCGCGTTGTCCGGACAGACCCCGAAGCAGTTGTCGCAGTCGAAGCAGTTCCCGCACGAGAGGCAGCGTCGGGCCTCGAAGAGCGCGTTGGCCTCCGTCAGCGCCCCGACCACCTCGTCGAAGGTGTCGGCCCGCCTCGCCCGCTCCAGCTCCGGGCGCTCGGCCCGGGGGGCGTCCGCGTAGTACCAGGTGTTCAACCGGTCGAATGTGGCCAGGGCGCGACCGTCCTCGGTGGCCGGCTCGGTGCCGGACAGGAACGCGTGGATGCTCGCCGCGGCCCGCCGACCGTGGCCGATCGCCATCGTCGCCGTGCGCTGGGATGGGACCGAGTCGCCGCCCGCGAACACCCCGGGCCGTTCGGTCATCATGGTCGGGCCCACCTGGACGAGCCCGTCCTCGACCGTGACGTCGCCCGCTCCCTCGAGCAGGGAGAGATCGGTGGCCTGCCCGAGTGCGAGGACCAACGAGTCGGCGCCGAGCTCCTCGAACTCGCCGGACGGCACGGGTCGACCCTCGTCGTCGAGCCTCATCTTCTCGACCATGAGCCGGTCTCCCTCGAACCGGTCGACGGTCGAGAGCCACCGCACGGTGACGCCCTCGGCCAGGGCCTCGTCGAGCTCCTCGGCGTGGGCCGGCATGCGGTCGCGGTTCCGCCGGTACACGACGGTCGCCTCGGTGGCACCCAGCCGTCGGGCGGTCCGGGCGGCGTCGATGGCAGTGTCACCGCCCCCGTAGACGGCGACGCGCCGTCCGAGCCGCGGCGGGTCGCCCTCGGCGACGTGATGGAGGAGGTTGATGGCGTCGAGCACCCGTGCCGAGTCACCCGAGGGGATGTCGATCCGGCGGGCCAGCTGGGCACCGACCGCCAGGAAGACGGCGTCGAAGGATCCCTCCTCCTGCTCGCGCTCGATGTCCCGGACCGTGTGGTCGGCCCTCACCTCCACGTCGAGCGCGACGATGCGCCCGATCTCCGCGTCGAGGACAGGACGGGGAAGCCGGTAGGCGGGGATGCCGTACCGCATCATCCCTCCGAGGGCCGGAGCGGAATCCACCAGGGTGACGTGATGGCCGAGTCGCCGGAGATGGTAGGTGGCACCGAGCCCGGCCGGCCCTCCCCCCACCACCAGGACGCGCTTGGTGCTGTCGGCCGGGGGGGACGGCAACGCCCAGCCCCGCTCGATGGCCAGGTCACCGAGGAACCGCTCGACGGCGTTGATCCCGACCGCCTCGTCGAGCTGGCCCCGGTTGCACGCCGTCTCACAGGGGTGATAGCAGATGCGCCCCATCACGGCGGGGAACGGGTTGTCCTCCACCAACCGCCGCCACGCCGTCTCGTACTCGCCGGACTCCGCCTGGTAGAGCCAACCCTGGATGTCCTCGCCCGCCGGGCAGGCGTTGTTGCACGGGGGGAGCCGCTCGACGTAGACCGGCCGGTTGGCGCGCCAGGAGCCGGTGTGGTTGGCGTGGCTCGAGCCGACGTCGAGGGTGATGGCGAACGGGAGCTCCATCAGGCCTCGCTCGTGGGCGTCCCGACGTCGTCGGCCGGTGGGCCGAGGAGTCCGTACTTGGCGATGTTCCGATCGGCGATGGCCTGGATGCGGGCGATGACCTCGACGTCCGGTGGATCACCGAAGAGGTGGGCGTAGCGCCCTTGGATCGAGAGGTAGTCCTCGACAGGCACTCGGTGTCGGATGGCGGACACGGCGGTGACGGTCCCGCCCTCGGCCTCGAAGACGGGGAAGAGCCCGCTCTCCACGGCCAGCCGGGCCACCCGGACCGTGTCGGACGACGCGCTGCCCCACCCGAGCGGGCAGGGTACGAGCACGTGCAGGTAGCGGGCACCGTGGAGCTCCATCGCCCGCTCCACCTTGGCCTCGAGGTCGTGCAGGTCGGCCACGGTGGCCGTGGCCACGTAGGGGATGTCGTGGGCCATGGCGATCCGAGGGAGGTCCTTGCCCTGGCCGAAGGTGTTGCCCGGATGGGGACCCACCGCCTCGGTCGTCGCCGTGCGCGCCGCCGGGGGGGTCGCCCCGGACCGTTGTACCCCGGTGTTCATGTACGCCTCGTTGTCGTAACAGATGAAGAGCACGTCGTCATTGCGCTCGAACATCCCCGACAGGCATCCGAAGCCGATGTCGACGGTTCCACCGTCCCCGGCCTGTCCGACCACCCGCACCTCGCCCCGACCCTTGACCCGCATCGCCGCGGCGACCCCGGTGGCCACCGCCGGTGCGTTCCCGAACAGCGAGTGCAGCCAGGCGATCCGCCAGGAGGTCTCGGGGTAAGGGGTGGAGAACACCTCGAGGCAACCGGTGGCATTGACGGCGATGAGCTTGCCGCCGGTGGCCCGCATCGCCGCGTCGAGGGCGTAGCGGGCGCCCAGGGCCTCGCCGCACCCCTGGCAGGCCCGGTGGCCCGAGTCGAGGGAGTTGCTCCGGCCCGGATCGGACTGGACGGTTCGGTCGTGCTCGTCGACGAGGCGGTTCCCGACTGCGAAGCTCCCGGTCTGGTAGAAGCGAACCGGCTGGGATCTCATGGGCGAGGACCCCCGGGTCGACCGGCCCCGGCGCCCAAGTCCCGCAGGATGTGCTCGGCCGACGGCCCCGAGCGCCAGGTGGCGGCCATGTGCGCCCGCTCCCTGTCGACGATGTCGTGGTCGAGATCGAGGAAGGTGAGGTGCGCGAGCTCGTCCCGGCAGGCTTCGGCCAACATCCCCTCCAGCGACCGCTGGGTGATGGAGCGGCCCCCGAGGCCGGCCACGACCGTGCGCAGGGTGCAGTCGGCATCGTGGGTGGCCATGGCCACGTCGGTCGAGAGCACCCCGCCGAAGCCGATGCTGAACGCCTTCTCGACGACGACGACCCGGCGGGCCCCGGCCAGGGCGTCGCGCACGGCGTCCTTCGGGAATGGACGGAACGACGTGATCCCGACGACCCCGATGCGATCGCCCGAGTCCCGCCGGGCATCGACGGCGTCTTTGATCGTCCCGAGAACGGATCCGAGGGCCACGACCACCGTGTCGGCGTCGTCGGTGCGGTAGGAGTGGAGCAGGCCACCACTCCTTCGTCCGAAGGCTTCCTCGAACTCGGAGGCGAGATCGGGGATCAGCTCGAGCGCGTCGAGCTGACGGAGGTGGGCGAGGTACCGGACCTCCTCGAACGCCTCGGGTCCCACCATCGCCCCGATCGACACGGGGTCGTCGGGGTCGACAACCTGGCGGGGCTCGTAGGGCGGCAGGTACGAATCGACCGAGGCCTGGTCGGGAACGTCGACCGCTTCGACCGCATGGGTCAGGATGAAGCCGTCCATGCACACCATCACCGGGAGGGACAGCTGTTCGGCCAGGCGGAAGGCCTGGACGTGCAGGTCGGCGGCCTCCTGATTGGTCTCGGCGAACAGTTGGATCCAGCCGGCGTCGCGCACCGCCATGGCGTCACTGTGGTCGTTCCAGATGTTGATCGGCGCCCCGATCGCCCGGTTGGCCAGGGTCATGACCACCGGCAGGCCGAGGCCCGCCGCGTTGTAGACCGCTTCGATCATGAACAACAGACCCTGGCTGGCGGTAGCCGTGTAGGCACGTGCCCCCGCCGCCGAGGCGCCGATGGACACGGACATGGCGGCGAACTCGGACTCAACGTTGATGAACTCGCACGGTGCCAGCGTCCCGGTCTTCACCATGCCGCCGATGGCCTCGATGATGTGGGTCTGAGGGGAGATCGGGTAGGCGCAGACCACCTCGGGCCGGCAATGGGCCACCGTCTCGGCCACCGCGCGCGACCCCTCAATCTGGCGCAGCACTGGCGTTCTCGAGGATGGCGTTGGTCACGTACCGGAATGCTGCAGTCGCCGCGGCGACGTTGCGCTCGCCGACGGCACCGGGGAACCGCTGACGGATGGCCTGGTCGACCGAGTCGAGGCTGAGCAACCCGGTGAGGGCAGCGAAGCCGGCGATCAGCGCCGCGTTCGGAACGGGCCGGCCGAGCTGCTCGAGGGCGATGTCGGTCGCCGGGCAGTTGGCCAGGTGGGCAGCCGGCAGGCGGCCGCTCACCGAACCGAGGCCCAGCTCCTCGAAGGTGCGGGACGTGTTGACCAGGAGGTAACCCGCCGGTGAGATCCCCGAGAACAGGTCGACCTGGTGGATCAGGCTGACGTCCTGGACGATCAGGGCATCGGGCTCCATCACCGGTTCCCGCGTCCGGATGGGCTTCTCGTCGATGCGGCAGTAGGAGACCACCGGCGCCCCCATGCGCTCGGAGCCGAAACTCGGGAAGGCCTGGGCATAGCGACCCTGGTCGAAGGCGGCCACGGCCAGGAGCTCCGCGGCGGTGACCACCCCTTGCCCGCCTCGGCCGTGGATCCGGATCTGGAACATGGTGGTGGCCACTGACGCGTGGACGGAGCTAGCGGGTCGCCGTGGCGCCGACGATGGCCGCCAGATCGGCGAGGCGGCTGGAGTAGCCGGTCTCGTTGTCGTACCAACCGAGCACCTTCACGAGGTGGCCGTGGGCCATGGTGAGCTCCGAGTCGAACGTGCAGGACGCCGGTGAACCGACGATGTCCGAGGACACCAGCGGATCTTCGGAGTACTCGAGGAGACCGGCCAACCGTCCGCGCTCGGACGCGGCGCGGAAGGCCCCGTTGATGTCGGCCACGGTCACCTCGGTGCCGACGTTGGCCACGAGATCCACGATGGACGCATCCGGGACGGGCACCCGCAGGGCCAGGCCGTCCAGGGAGCCGGCGACGCCCGGGATCACGAGGCCCGTGGCCCGGGCCGCACCGGTGGTGGTGGGAATGATGTTGATGGCGGCACCCCGTGACCGACGCGGGTCCTTGTGGAGGGAGTCGACGACCGGCTGGTCGCCCGTGTACGCGTGGACGGTCGTCATGAACCCGTCCTCCAGGCCGAAGCCGTCGTCGAGGACCTTGACCATCACCGCCAGGCAGTTGGTCGTGCACGATGCGTTCGAGATGACGAAATCCGTGGCCGGGTCGAACTCGTCCTCGTTGATCCCGACGACGAAGGTGGCATCGGGGTCCTCGGCCGGTGCCGAGATCACCACGCGTTTTGCGCCGGCCTCCAGATGGCCCGAGGCCTTGGCCCGGGTACGGTTCCTTCCGGTCGACTCGACGACGACGTCGATACCCAGCTCGTCCCAGGGGAGTGCTTTGGGCTGGGGCTCGGCCAGCATGGCGATCCGGTGCCCGCCGACCACCATCGTGTCGCCCTCGACGCCCACCGGTTCGGGGTACCGCCCGTGGACCGAGTCGCGGGCGAACAGACGGGCCAGTGCCTCGGGGGCGCCCAGGTCGTTGATGGCCACCACTTCGAGACCGCTCGAGCCGGCGAGTGCCGCACGTAGGAGCGAACGCCCGGTCCTCCCGAACCCATTGATTGCCACCCGTACGGCCATCGGTGCTCCCTTCTCGTGCGGTCCTGGTGACCCCTTGCCTCCATCGTGGGTCCCGCCGGTCCGTGTGGGTAGGGCCAAACGTCCCCTGTCGGCAGCACTCGGGTCCGAGATGGGCGCTGGAAGACCGGCGACGGGGTTGGCCAGGCCGGCTGGTTACGGTGCGGTCAGGCCACGGTCGCAATCAGCCCACGGTCAACTGCCGAGCCACGGCGAGCAGGGCGGCAGGCACCGGGCGGGGTCCGGCCGCCACCTCGTCGAGTGGGACGAGGCTCACGTCCTCGGAGGCCGCGGAGACCAGACGCCGGAACGATCCTTTGCGGGCGGCCTCGACAGCGGCGACTCCAAACCGCGTGGCCAGCAGCCGATCGGAGGCGATGGGGGGACCGCCGCGTTGGGTGTGCCCCAGCACGGTGAGCCGGGTCTCGTAGCCGGTCAGTTCGGCCAGCCCGTCCGATGCCAGCATGCCCGGTGATCGGTCACCGGTCGCCGCGGTGTGCAGGAAGCGGGCCCCTTCGGCGACCACCACCACCGACGACGAGGACCCCTGATTGTGGCGTCGCCTGATGGCCTCGGCCAGCTCGTCGAGATCGATCGGTTCCTCGGGAAGGCACATGGCGTCGGCGCCGGCGGCCAGTCCGGCCGAGATCGCCAGCCATCCCGTGGTGCGGCCCATCACCTCGACGACCATGAGCCGGTCGTGGCTCTCGCCCGTGGTGTGGACGCGGTCGATCGCTTCGGACACGGTGGCCATCGCGGTGTCGAAGCCGATGCACCGCTTGGTGCCACTCACGTCGTTGTCGATCGTCTTGGGGATGCCGATGACCGGCACGCCGAGTTCGGCGAGCTTGAGGGCGGCGCCGAGGGTCCCGTCGCCCCCGAGGACGATCAGGGCATCGATGCGCAACTCCTCGAGCGTGGCGGTAGCCGCCGACAGTCCGCCCTCGTGGAGGTCGGGATGGTACCGGGCGGTGCCGAGGATGGTGCCCCCCTGCTGGAGGATCCCTTTCGTCTCGTCCGCCGTGAGCGGCCACGCCTCGCGCTCGACGACCCCCCGCCATCCGTGGCGGAACCCCACCACCTCGTCACCGTCGGTGGCCGCCACCCTCACGACGGCTCGAATTGCCGCATTGAGACCGGGGCAGTCCCCGCCCCCAGTGAGCAGCCCGATCCGCATGGTCATGCCGGTTCCCTCCTGAATCGATCGTCGGTACCGCGGGGTCCGCGGAGGAGCCCCAGGGTACGGGCTGCGTCGGCCAGATGGTCACGGGCCCGGGGATCGGCGACCCGCTCGATGATCAATCGGGTCTGGGCCCGTTCGGACCGGCCGAAGAGCTCGGCACACCCGTGCTCGCTGATCATCGCCGTGTGCTGGAAGGAGGACACCGGGTTGCTGAGGAGTGGTACGACGGCCGACGTGTCGGTCTTGTCGTGCCACGAACGCAGGGCCACGAGGGCGTGCCCGCCCGACGAGTGAAGCGCCCCGGCGACGAAGTCCGGCTGACCGCCGAATCCCGAGTAGATGGCACCCTGGATGAACATGGCGTTGGCCTGGGCGAACAGGTCGACCTGCAGGGCGGTGTTGACCGAGAGCATGCCGGGGTGGGCGGCGATCCGGTCGGGGCTGTTGATGATCTCGGTCCGTCCCATCTGCAGGCGGGGGTTGAGATGGGCCCAGTCGTAGAGCTCGGGTGAACCGAAGAGGAACGAGGCCCTGATGGACCGGTCGGCATCGAGCGCGCCGGCCTGCTCGAGCCTCATGGCGCTGTCGCTGATCATTTCGGACCATATGCCGAGATTCCGGCGCGGGATCAGCTCGGCCGCGGCGACCTCGGGGATCTCCCCGATGCCCAACTGCACGGTCGCCCCGTCGTCGGCGAAGCGTGCGACCTGGGATCCGATGGCGCGCTCGGCCGCACCGGCAACATGGGGGCTCGCCACCTTCAGGGGTTCGTCGACCTCGACGGCGAGATCGACCCACTCGACCGGTACCTCACCGTCGCCGAAGGTGTAGGGCATGTTGGGGTTCATCTGGGCCACGATGAGTCCGCCCCGCGATCGCGCCCGCTCGATGGCCGCCGGGAGGAGGTTGACCTCGATCCCCAACGACACCTTGCCGTCCCTGGGCACCGACGTGTGGACGAGGACGGCGTCGACGGGTCGGGTGGTGTCGAACAGACGGGGAACGAGTGACAACCTCATCGGGAGGTAGTCGAGCTCCGGGTCGTGACGCATGCCCGGCCCGACGAACGGGGTCTCGTTGATGAACCCGGGGTGCCGCGGCCAATCGGGTTGCGCGTTGATGGTGAAGAGCCGGCAATGCTCGCGGGCCGTCCCGAGGGCATCGAGGAGGACCATCGGACTGGCGAAGTTCCCTGACACCACGATACGCGGCTCACTACCGGGCAGCGCGGCCAGTTCGTCTGCCAGTGCCCGCTCAGAAACGTGCCTCACCCGATCGGGAGCTCCCGGGCAGGAGCGCCACCGGTCGGATGCGTGGTGCTCACCAAGGCCGGCACACGGTTCCGTTCGAGCCTGTCCGCACGGTGCTTGCTCCTCTCCTGCCCGCCGGGCCCTCCCGTGCGGTGCGAACGCCGATATCCATCCCTCGCCCCAAGTTTCCGTGCTCGGGCCTGTCGACCACTAGGGCCGAAAGTCATCGGGTCTGGGCGTCCGGGCAGCGCCGTGGGTCCGGAGCGCCATGGGATGATCGGGCCGTGCTCTGGGTCGTGCTAGTGCTCGCTGCCGCTTTCGGGATCGTGAACGGCATCCACGACGCCGGCAACGCCGTCGCCGCCCCGGTCGTGACCGGTGCGTTGCGTCCCGGCCCGGCCGTGGTGCTCGCCGCCGTCTTCCACGTGGTCGGCGCCCTGGTGTTGGGCACTGCCGTTGCCGCCACGATCGCCGGGATCATCCGGGTCCCCGAGGATCAGATGCTCGAGGTGCTGGGTGCCGCCGTCCTGGGTGCGCTGGTGTGGAACCTGGTCACCCTGTGGTGGGGCCTGCCGTGCAGCTCCGGACACTGCCTGGTCGGCGCCCTGGCCGGCGCGGCCTTCGCCCGGGGTGGCGTGGACGCCGTGCACTGGGGCGGACTCGACGGTCTCCGCCCCGAGGGCGTCTTCGGCTCACTCCTCTGGCTCCTCTTCTCGTCGGCCCTCGCGGTGCCGGTGGCGATGATGGGCATCCGCGCCGCCCGTCGGACCCTCCGACGTGCCTCGCGGGCCATGGAGGGTCCCGTCCGGAACGGGGAGGTAGTGACCTCGGCAGGGTTGGCGTTCGCCCACGGGTCCAACGATGCGCAGAAGACCATGGGCCTGATCACGGCGGCGCTCGTTGCCGGTGGGCGTCTCTCGCACTTCGACGTGCCGTTCTGGGTGGCGTTGGTCTCCGCCCTGTTGCTGACCTTTGGAACCCTGCTCGGAGGATGGAGGGTGGTGCGCACGCTGGGCAGGCGGATCTACCGCCTGCGGGCCCTGGACGGATTGGTCAGCCAGGGGGCGTCGGGCGTGATCGTCTTCGCCGCCTCGGTGGCCGGTGCCCCGGTGAGCACGACCGACGTCGTGGCGCCGGCCGTGGTCGGTGTGGGGAGCGGCGAGCGGTGGCGCCACGTTCGCTGGTCCGTCGTGGGGGAGATCGGGTTGGCGTGGCTGGTCACCCTGCCAGTGAGCGCCATACTGGGGGCCTTGTTTCTCGTGCTCTGGAGGTGGTTGGGATGAGGCGGTGGTTCCTGCCCGCGTCACCCGATCTTCTCGGGCTCCTGGCTCGCCAGGGTGACGTCACCGTCAAGGGAATGGATGCGCTCTGTGCATGGTCGAAGGGTGACGCCTCCCAAGGGGACCTCCTCCGTGATCTCGAGCACGAGGGTGATCGCGCCGGCCGCCAGGTGTTGGTCGCCGTGAAGGACGCGTTCGTGACGCCCATCAGTCCCGAGGACATCTACGAGCTCTCCGAGCGGCTCGACGGGGTGCTCAATGCCGCCTCGAACCTGATCCGTGAGGCGGAGGTGCTGGGCATGGAACCCGACGCCCCGATGGCCGAGATGAGCGATCTCATCGCCCTGGGGGTACGGGATCTGGTGCGAGCGTTCCCCGAGCTGGGGACGGGACCCGACCGGGCCACGGAGCTCGCCGACGCGGCAGTCCGTCAACAGCGCGCCCTCGAGCACGTCTACCGGAGAGCGATGTCGGCGCTCCTCGAGGTCGGTGACCTCCGAGAGGTGGCCGGGAAGCGTGAGCTGTACCGGCGGTGCGCCCGGATGGGTGACGCCATTGTCGGAGTCGCCCATCGCATCTGGTACGCGGTCGTGAAGGAATCCTGAGCCGCGGCGGCCGGCTACCGCTTGATGGGCACCTGCCACACGAGGAGCGCTCCACCGGACTCGGGGCTCTCGACGGTGAACGTGCCGTCGAGCTTCTCGGCACGGCGCTTCAGGTTGACCAGCCCCAGCCCACCGGACTCGTGGTCGCCCTGTCCGAACCCGCGGCCGTTGTCGGTGACCTGGAGGCGGCAGCGCCGGCCGTCGACACTCAGGGAGACCGTCGCCTCGGTGGCTCCGGCGTGTCGGCCGACGTTGGTCACCGCTTCGCGGATCGTGGCCAGGAGGTGGTCGGTGATCTGGTCACTGATGGCCGTGTCGACCGGGCCTTCGAACGTGACCCTGACGTCGAACCCGACGACGTCACTCAGCTCGTGAACCAGGGTCAGGACGTTGGCCCGGACGCCCCGATGGAGATCGTCGGTGCCCAGCTCGAAGATGCTAGTGCGGACCTGGCGGATGGTGTCGTCCACATCGGTGATCGTGGCGTTCAACCGGTCCAGCAGCGCGGCAGCCGCCGGATTGGCGGCCATGCTCTGGATGGACAGGCCGATGGCGAACAGCCGCTGGATCACCGTGTCGTGCAGGTCCCGGGCCAGACGGTCCCGCTCCTCGTAGATGGCGACCTCCTGGGCGCGCTGGTGCAGCCGGGCGTTCTGGATGGCGATCCCGGCCGCCACCGCCAACGCTCCGACGAGCGCTTCGTCGTCGGCGGTGAACTCGGACCAGCCGAGCTTGTCCGTCAGGTAGAGGTTGCCGTAGATCTCGTCCCTGATCTTGATCGGTACTCCCAGGAAGGACGTCATGGGGGGATGGCCCGGGGGGAAGCCGAAGCTCTCCGGGTGAGAACCCAGGCTGGCCAGGCGGAGGGGCTTCGGATCGGTGATCAGGAGCCCCAGCACCCCTCTGCCGGTCGGCCGGGGACCGATACGGTCCTCCGCGTCGGGGGTGAGCCCGACGGTTATGAACTCCGACAGGGCGGTGTGCTCGCTGTCGAGGACGCCGAGCGCCCCGAAGCGGGCATTGGTCATCGAGCACGCCTCTTCGACGATGTGACGGAGAAGGGTGGGCAGGTCCAGGTCGGCTTCGAGCAGCAGGCTCGCTTCCAGTACTCGACGGAGTTTGACCGGATCTTCGATGGATCGATATGGCAAGAGGTCCTCCACCGCCGAGAGCAACTAGGATCTACCAGGTCACCCTCGCCAAAGACTAGCCCTCCTGCGACAAGCCGGGTACGGGTCAGCTTTCTTCGGGGTGACGAAAGTGGACCGGTGGGATGTGGGGTGCGGAGACCGAGGGACCCGAGCATGAGGGCACGTACGTGACGATCGGGGTATTCCTCCTGGATGACCACGAGATAGTCCGCACCGGCCTCCGGTCGCTCATCTCGGCGGCGGACGACCTGGCCGTGGTGGGCGAGGCCGGGACCGTGGCCGAGGCCCTGGACCGGATTCCCCCGACCAGGCCTCATGTGGCCATCCTGGATGTCAGACTGCCCGACGGCAGCGGCATCGAGGTCTGCCGTGAGATCCGCTCGAACTGGCCCGAGATCGCCTGCGTCATGCTCACGTCCTATGCCGACGACGAGGCGCTCATCGCCGCCATCATGGCGGGGGCGGCCGGGTACGTGTTGAAGCAGGTGGCGACCACCGACCTGGTCAGCGACATCCGGCGTGTGGCGGCCGGCGAGTCGCTGCTCGACCCCGAGCTCACCGCGAGTGTCCTCTCGGGGATACGCAAGGGTGTGGACCAGGACCCGCTGTTGGCCAGCCTGACCCCGCAGGAACGGCGGATCCTCGATCTGATCGCCGAGGGACGGACCAACCGGCAGATCGCCAACACATTGTTCCTGGCGGAGAAGACCGTGAAGAACTACGTGTCCAACCTTCTGGCCAAGTTGGGCATGGAGCGCCGCACCCAGGCGGCCACGTACGCCGCCCGTCTCGAGGAGCGCTCGGAGCTGGAACGTCGAACGGACGCGACCGGCACCTGACGCCCCGACACCCCGGGCGTCTCCTATCCGGATGCCACACATTGGGGGACCAATGGCCCTATGCCGTCCCGGCGATCTGACGTCCAATGGGGGTTGGCACGCGTGTGCTCCGGGAACCGAGGAGGCAGACATGACGAATCCGAGGCATGGCCGCCATCGGCAGACCAGCAGCCGCCCTGCGAGCAGCCCCGCGCTGAGTCCGTACCTGCTCGAGGACGTGGGTATGACCCCTGCAGAGTTGGAGGTCGCCCGAATCAGCGGTCCGGAGATCGTCGGGACCCGTTGACGGGGTGCCGATGACCGAGGAAGGGCCCGCCATGTCGCAGCACGATCGGCGCGGACGACCGCCACGGGAGGAGCGCGCCGTCGTGGTCGGCGTCGATGGCTCAAACCATTCGAGGCTCGCGCTCAAGTGGGCGGCCGACGAGGCCAAGCGGCGGGGATCACTTCTCAGGATCATGTTCGCCGAGGTCGACGATGTCGAGAACCCGCCCCATTGGTACAGCCCCGGCGAGAGCGGTCTGTCCGCGGGCGAGGCGGTCATCGACGAGGCGGTAGGGCTGGTGGTCACCAGGCACCCGTCGGTCATGGCGCGGGGAGAGGTCGTCAAGTGGCCGGCGGCCATGATGCTCACCAGTGCCAGCCGGTCCGCCGAGCTGCTCGTTGTCGGCTCCCGTGGCCGGGGCGGCTTCGACGAGCTCCTCCTCGGCTCGGTGAGCGATCAGTGCATCCAGTACGCCGAGTGCCCGGTGGCCGTCGTCCACTCGGATACCGATGATCCGATGTACCTGTCGATCCGTCCACGCATCGTCGTCGGCATCGACGGCTCGCTCGGATCGTCGCGCGCCCTGCGCTGGGCCCTCGATGAGGCCCAGGTGCGCTCGGCCTCCGTGGAGGCGGTCTTCGCGTGGCAGGCGCCGCCGATCCACGCCATCGCCACCGGCTCCGGCCAGGGATACGACGTGGTGGCCAAGGAGATCATCGACGCCGCCGCCGAGCACGCCGAGCAGTTGGCGCCCACGGTCCCCTTCGAGGTCCACACCGCGGTCAGTGCGACCGTCCCGGCCCTGCTCGAGGCGTGCCGTGACTCGGACCTCCTGGTGGTGGGCTCGGAGGGCCACGGTGGCTTCCGGGACGCCCGGCTCGGTTCGGTGGCCCACCAGTGCGCTCGCCATGCCCACTGCGCCGTCGTCGTCGCCCGCACCCCGAACGCCGCCTGACTGCACTCCGGGCACCTGACCGGGCCGAGCTCGTGGCCTCCCGGAGCCGTCCCCCTCAGGTCGGGCCCCGGAGTTCGGCCCCCCGACTCGTCGCGGTTTCCTCCACGATGGTCCCGTCCCGCATCTCGACGATGCGGTGGGCATGAGCGGCGACCTCTGGGTCGTGGGTGACCATGATGATCGTCATCCCCTCCTTGCCGAGGCGCCCGAGCAGGTCGAGGAAGTGGGCGGTCGACGCCGAATCGAGGCTGCCGGTCGGCTCGTCGGCCAGGAGGATCCTCGGCTGGTTGGCCAGGGCGCGGGCGATGGCCACCCGCTGTCGCTCACCACCGGACAGCTCGGTCGGCAACCGGTCCTCGCGGCCACCGAGGTCGACGTCGCCGAGGAGCGCCCGGGCGCGTTCGGCGCGCTGGCGGCCCGAGCGGTGGGTGCCGAACATGGGCAGCTCGACGTTGGCGAGGGCCGACAGCTGGGGCAGCAGGTTGTGGAACTGGAACACCAGGCCGACTTCGCTGCGCCGGTACCCGCTCGGGTCGTGCAGGGCGGCGAGATCGTGCCCGGCGACGGTAACGGTGCCGGACGTCGGTGAGTCGATGGCGGCCAGCAGGTGGAGGAGTGTCGACTTCCCGCACCCCGAAGGCCCGGTGATGGCCAGCGATTCCCCGTATTCCACGCGGAGGTCGACGCCGGCCAGCGCCTGCACATGACCCGGGTAGACCCGGCGCGCCTGACGGACGTCGACGGCGAGTTCGGGCGTCGTGGGACCCTCCGGACCACGGTCACTCCGGACCGAGGATGGCCTCTCACTCATAGCTGAGGGCCTTGAGGGGCGAGAGCATGGCCGCTCTGGTCGTCGGGTACAGCGCCCCGACCAGTGTCATGACGAGGGCAGTGAACAGGGCCCTCCAGAAGGCTCCTTCGGTGAAGTTCGGGTGGAGGACCCCACGCAGCTCGGGGGCCCGCGAGAGCGCGGCGGCCACCAGGAACGAGAGCCCGACGCCGAGGGCGGCTCCGAGGAAGGCCAGGATGAGGCTCTCCCCGAGCAGGAGGCCCACCGTCCGTTTCCGGGTCCACCCGATCGCCCGCAGCAGACCGAACTCCCGCGTCCTCTCGAACAGGGACAACAGCATGGTGTTCCCCACGATGACGGCACCGATGAGGATGGCGAGGATCGTGCTCCCGTTCACCGCCGCCTGCAGGTAGACCAGATTCGTGTCGGCCCGTCCGAACTGGGAGGCGGTCCTGATGGTCGTCAGCTCGGGCTGGGCGTAGTCGATGTGCTTGGCCACAGCGGCGATGTTGGCACCGGGCTCCACCTTCACGAACGCCAGGGTGACGATCCCGTCGACCCTGTTGTACCCCTGGATGGCCGGCAGAGGGAACATCGCGCCGGAGTCGCCGAACGAGTTCCCGGTGGAGTACACGCCGACCACGGTGTTCGTGGTGCCGTTGGCTTTGAACCGGTCCCCGACCCCGAGGCCGAGGTTGGCCGCCGCCCTCCACCCCAACATCACCTCGTTGGGGGCCGTGGCCGTGTACGCCCGGCCGGCCACCAACTTCACCCCGAACGCCGCGAGGTCGCCCGGATTGATGCCGATCTCGATGAAGACGGGATTGTTGGCGTTGATGTCCTGGGTCTCGACCAGGACGCCCACCGCGCTCGGCCACGCCCGGCGTCTGCTGGAGGCGGGCGAGCTCCGCGTGGTCGATCGTGCTCGAAAGGAGGTCGGAGGCACCTTTTTGGGACACCGTGAAATCGGCTTTACCCACCGAGACGATCGCTGCCGCCGACTGCTCGAGCCCACTGCTGGTCACGTCCAGCGTGACGACGGCCATCACCGCGATGGCGACGGCGGAGGCGAGCCCCAAAGATCGGGCCTTCTTCGACCAGAGGTTGCGCAGGATGAGCCCGACGAATGTCACGGCATCCCCTCGGGCGCGCTCACCTCTACCGGTCCCACCCGCCCTACCGTTCCAACCCGGTGTCCCTGCATCGCTTTGTGTGCTGGCCTCTCTGTGACATCGGGTCCTGCCATTGTCCTCCGAGGTGGGCCCGTCCAGTAGGGACCTAAGGCCTCACCTGCGGTTGAAGACCGCCAGCCCACGACCGACCAGGTGGTGGCGGGCCCTGTCCCCACTCAGAGCTCCAGCTGACGCCGGTCCCCCCGTCCGAGCTCGGCCACGTCGCCGTCCATGCCGACGAGAACCGTCCCCTGTCCCCAGTCTCCGAGCTCGACGGAGAACACACCCTTCTCGGCGGTGACGCTCAGCCACTGGCGGCGGTAGCGGATGCCGAGCTTCAGGCTTCGCACCTCCGCCGGGAGCAGCGGATTGAACCAGATGGCGTCCTCTCTGGTCTCTATGCCCAGATAGCACCGCTGGAGCAGATCCAGGGTGCCGGCCATGGCGCCGAGGTGCACCCCTTCGGCGGTGGTCCCACCCTGGGTGTCGTCGAGGTCGCTCCGCAGGGCGTCCTCGAAGAACTCCCAGGAGCGCTCACGATCGGATCGGGCCATCACCCAGGCGTGGACCACCCGGCTGAGCGTGGAACCGTGGCAGGTCCGCCGCAGGTAGTAGTCGATGTTCCGTGGGATCGACTCGTCGTCGAAGGAGTAGCCGAGCCGGTGGAAGAGCGCCTGCAGTTCGTCGGCCGACAGGAGGTAGAAGAGCATCAGCACATCGGCCTGCTTCGATGCCTTGTAGGCGTTGGGGCTGTCGTGCTCCTCCTCGAGGATACGGTCCAACCGGGAGATGTCGCCGTAGCGATCGTGGTAGTGCTGCCAGTCCAGCTCGGCGAGATCCTCGTACCCCTCGAATTGGCTGATCACCCCGTCCTCGTGGAGGACGACCCGCATCTTGCGGCTCACGTCGTCCCAGCGTGCCAGTTCGGCGTCGTCGAGTGAGAGCTCCCGGCGAAGCTCGGATCGGCGCGGGTCGGGCAGGTCCGCGATCAAATCGAGGGCACGGCACAAGACCCAGACCGCCATCACGTTGGTGTACGAATTGTTGTCCAGGCCGGGTGCGGCCGCCCCGGGGTAGCCGTCGTGGTACTCGTCGGGACCCATCACACCCTTGATCTCGTAGCGGTCCAGGTCCGGGTTGTACCGGGCCATGCTCGCCCAGAACCGGCTGATCTCGAAGATCATCTCCGCTCCGTAGGAGATCATGAACTCGGTGTCGGCCGTGGCCTGGTAGTAGTGCCAGATGTTGTAGGCGACCGCCGAGTTGATGTGCCGCTGGAGGTGGGATGCATCAGGCAGCCACCGCCCCGACAGGGGATTGAGGTGCAGCGTCTGGGTCTCCTCGCGACCGCTACTGGCGCTCTGCCACGGGAACATGGCGCCCGAGACCCCGGCCTCCGCGGCGGCCCAGCGCGCCTCGGGCAGTCGCCGGAACCGGTAGAGGAGCAGCGAACGGACCAGCTCGGGAAGCCGCATTGTCAGAAAGGGCAGGATGAAGAGCTCGTCCCAGAACACATGGCCCCGGTAGGCCTCACCGTGGAGCCCCCGGGCCGGAACGCCGACGTCCAGGTCGATGGTGTTGCGCGACGTCGTCTGGAGCAGGTGGAAGGTGTGGAGATGGAGTGTCAGCTGGGTGGCGCTCCCGTCCCCCTCCAACTGCAGGGCGAAGCGACTCCACAGGTCGTCCCACGCTTCGACGTGATCCTGGAGGAGCTCCTCGAAGCCACCCACCCGAAAGGTCTTGGTCCGCGCCTCGAGCAGGGGTTCGCTGATCGAGCGGTCGGCCGAGGTGTACAGGGCCACCACCTTCTCGACGGTGACGGTGTCGGAGGCCTCGACGTCGAGCGCCAGGTCAAAGGCGATGAAGTCCTGCTCGTCCACGACCGCCCGGCTGGTGGCGACCGGCGTGCCGCCGCTGGTCATGCGGGTCCTCGCCGCCTCGGCGATCCGGATGTTCGACTGGCTGGTCCGAGCGACCAGGGTCAAGGTCTCCGCGTCCACGGCCTCGGTGGTCACGTCGGCCAGGTGGACGCTGTCGAGGTTGCGGTAGCGGGCCACGCCTCCGTTGACCACCGTGCCGTCGATGCCGGACCGGACGGTCAGGCGACCCGCCCAGTTTTCCGGGGTGAGGATCGTCTCCAGCGCGGCCAGGTGGGGGTCGTGCATGCTGACGAAGCGTCGCTGCTCCACCTGGGTGACCCGGCCGCCGTCGTCACGGACGCGGACCCACCGGCTCAATACGGCTCGCCTGAGATCGAGTTCCTGGCGGAAGTCGAGGACCTCGAGCTGGGCCAGGTCGAACCAGGGTCCGCCGTCGATACGGAAGCTGAGAACGAGCCAGTTGGGAAGATTGACGTTGCTCTCGTTCTCCACCTCCCGACCGGCGACCGTGGTCGTCAATCGGTTGTAGAGGCCACCGACATAGGTGCCGGGGTAGTGGACGCCGTCGTCGACGGCCTCGGGCGCCGCCCCCCGGGTGGCGAAGTAGCCGTTGCCCAGCGTGCAGAGGGATTCGCGAAGGCCCTCGCTGACCGGGTCGGCCCGGTTGTACCGGAGCACCCACTCGTCCACCACCACCCGGTCGGCGTCCGCGGGCCCCGCGGATTCGCTCACCGCCGACCTTCCGGGGCGGGAAAGGGCCAGTTGAGTGCGGAGAGGTCGTCGACGACGACGTCGGCCCCCTCCTCCCGGAGCTCGGCGGCATGGTGGGCCCGATTGATGCCGATGACGAAGGCGAACTCCCCCCGGCGACCGGCTTGGACGCCGGCGATGGCGTCCTCCACAACGGCGGCCCGTGAGGGTGAGACCGACAGGGCTCGCGCCGCGGTGAGGAAGATGGCGGGGTCCGGCTTGCCGGGGAGCCCGAGGGCCTCCGCGTCCACCCCGTCCACGATGGCATCGAAGAGATCGGTGATCGAGGCCGAGGCCAGCATCACCCGGGCATGGCGGCTCGACGAGATGAGGGCGGTGAGGATCCGGTGTTCCCGGAGGGATCGGATGAAGCCGGCGGTCGAGTCGAAGACGGGGACACCGTCTCGCGCCACCAGTCGTTCGAACTCGTGATCCTTGAGGTTCCCGAGCGCGCAGACGGTGTCGTGGCCCGGTGCGTCGGAGGGCGACCCGTGGGGTAGGCGCAGGTGGCGGGAGGCGAGGAAGCTCTCCACGCCGTCGTAGCGCGGTTTGCCGTCCACGAAGCGGAGATAGTCGTCGTCGCTGAAGGGTCGCAGGGCCGCCGCCGGCCCTCGGTCGGCGCGACCCCGGAGGAAGCCGTCGAACGCCAGTTTCCAGCAACGGGCATGGAGCGACGCCGTGTCCGTCACGACGCCGTCCATGTCGAAGATCACCCCGTCGATGCGATCGCCGGGGGGCGCGTTCGGTGATGGCTGATCGGTGGGCACGAACTCGGCGAAGGAGCGGCTGCTCAGGACGGAACCGGGTGGTCGTGCTGGGGCATGAGCAGCTCGCTCCTGATCGGCCAACTCAGGTCCCGGAGATCCGCAGCCAGGTCCACGATGAGGTCGTCGACGGTGATCATGCCGACGAACCGTTGGTCTCGGGTGACGGCCAACCGGCGGACGGCGTACGAGCGGAACAGCCCGAACGCTGCATCGACGTCAGCGTAGGCATCGATGGTGACGACCGGGGCGCTCATGACGCAGTTGACCGTCGCCGAAAGGGGCAGGCCCTGAGCCAGGGCCCGCCTCACCAGGTCGCGATCGGTGACGATCCCCACCAGCCGGTCATCGTCCACGACTCCCAATGCACCCACTCCGCTCCGCTCCATGACGCCCGCGCAGCCGCGGATCGTCCGCCCCGGTTCGACGCTCACTGCCGAGCGCCTGAGCGCCTCTATGGTCCGCATGGACCGCCTCGGTCTGAGAACGGTCGGTTCATTGCCGTGGTCCCTCGTTCTCGCCCTGTCGGTGCTCGAAGTGCTCCACGGTGGCATCCGACCCGGGGAAGAAGACGGCCTCGTGGCCGCTGTCACCCCAGCGCACGACAAAAGGAGGCCCACCGTCGTCGCCCTGCACCTCGAGTATCTCGCCGTCACGGTCCGGTTCCCCTTGGCGATGCCCGTGGATCACGATGCGATCACCCACGCTGGCCTTCATGATGTCCTCCTCTCGGACGCTCACACGTCTTCATGGTGGCTCCCGGACGCCGGGCCGACTAGGGCCGAAGGTCCGCGAGGGCCGGACCGCTCAGCGGGTACGGGCCCGCCGCACTACGGCCTCGGCGCTGTCGTACGCCTCGCGCAGGTCCTTCAGCAGTTGATCGATCCCCTGTCGAACCGTGTTCAGGTTCGCGCCGGCGTCGCTGCGCGCGTCGGACAACCGGGATCGGGCCGCGAGATAGGCGTTCTGCGCCACGTCGAGGCGCTTGCGGACCTCGTCGCGCACGTCGAGGTCGGCAAGATCCAGCTGCACCCGCAGCTCGTCGATCTTCGTCCTCCAGGCGTCGAGCGCCTTTCCCAGTTGCTGGAGAAGGTCCAGGTTCTCCTGTCCATCCGACCGGCTGCCGCCGGCGTCGTCCGTCTGGGTCCCGGGCATCGTGCCTCCTTGTTCGAGAGCCGTCTGACTCAAGGGTGGGGCACCGGAGACCGGTGCGGTAGGGCCGAACGTCCTGACGACCGGCAGACGGCCGGACCCCGGCGACCGGCGGCCCAAGCGCGACGGCCCCAACCGACGCTCCACCCGGTGGCGGGCCCGGGCCGGGATGGACCTTCGGCCCTGCCGTGGGCGGCTGGCCCCCCTGACAATGGTGGTTGGCGCCGGACCGGCCCGGGGCGCCACGACGGAGAGCGAGGTTTGGTCATGGCAGGTGAGGGATCGGAACGTCGTGGGTCCTTGGGGCAGATCGTGGTCGGCGTGGACGGATCGCCGGGGGCGGGATCGGCGCTCGACTGGGCCGCCGCGGAGTCGGAGCGGGCCAACGCCCACCTCACGGTGGTCGTGGCCTGGTCCTTCGGAGGTATCACCGGTGCCCTGGTCAAAAAGGACCACGCCGACAGCATTGTGGCGGAAGCCGAGGCCAGGCTGGCCGGCCTGTATCCGGACGTGACCGTCGACCACGTTGTGAGTGACCAGCCGGCGTCGTACGCCCTCATCGAGGCGAGCCGGGAAGCCGATCTCCTCGTACTCGGCTCCCGGGGGTTCGGAGGCTTCCGCGGCCTGCTCCTGGGTTCGGTCGGGCAGCACTGCCTGACCCATGCCCCGTGCTCCGTGGCGATCATCCGGCCTCCAGAGGGCCCGTCGTCCAGTCCCGACGCTGCCGTCCGCCACATCGTGGTCGGCGTCGACGGGTCGCACGGTTCGGACCGGGCACTCGACTGGGCCATCGACGAGGCCCGCCGGAGCGGGGCCCGGATCGACGTCCTCGGCTCCCTCGTCTTCCCAGGCACGTCGGGCTTCGTGTACAGCGTCGATGTCGGCATCCCCGAGCGGGCCCGGCTCGTGGTCGATGCTGCGATGGCCCGGATCGCCAGCCTCGCCCCCGGCGTGGCGGTACACGGGTCGACGAGCGACGATCCGCCCGCGGTCGCCCTGGTCGAGGCCAGCCGCACTGCGGACCTCCTGGTCGTCGGGTCGCGGGGCCTCGGCGCGTTCTCCGGGCTGCTCCTCGGATCGGTGGGCCACCATCTCGCCGTCCATGCCCACTGCCCGAGCGTTGTGGTGAGGGACGACGGTCCGGACTGACGGCCGTGCCGCCCCCGGTCGTCAGACCTCTTCTGCGTCGGGCTGCTCCGCAGTGTGCAACTGGACCACGATCCCGTCCGGGTCGGTCACCTCGAGGAACCAGCCGAGGTGACCCTTCGTGACGGTGCCGTGGGTGGAACCGATCTCGTCGAGGCGGCGCGACCACTCCTCGAGGCCGGTGGTGCCGCCGACAGCGAGCCCGACAACGCTGAAGCCCTGGAGTGCCGTCGCCATCGAGGCGTCGAGATGGAGTCCGAGCACCGCCCCAGCCGGGTGATGCAGGAGTGCGCCGATCGGTCCGTCCTCCTCTTCGACGTAGAGGTCGAGCTCGAAACCCAGCACCGAGACGTACCAGTCCGTGCTGACGTCCAGATCGCTGACGGGGATGCGGACGTGATGGAACCCGTTGATGGACGTCATCACACCATGGTGCCACCCGAGCGCGGTGGAGGCCGGTCCGCCTCCGGTGGCGCTTCGGGGGAATCCAGGCAGAGCGGGCCGCCCGGTCGCCCCCGTCGGGGCGTCGACGTCCACCCGGGCGACCAACTCCCGGTGTTGTGACCTTCGGCCCTACCTCGGGTCCCGGCGCGTTCCCTACGGTGGCATCGAGAGGCAGCGTGCCGAGTGTGGGCACCGGGTTCGTGGGGGATCCCGATCGACCTGGGCCAGTTGGCGCGTGTGAGCGGATGGAGGATCCCATGACCGTGACCGCAGAAGCAGAGGCAGCCGAGAATCCGCCGGTGGTGGTGCCCTATGTGGCACCGGGCCGTCCGGGCAGCATCGTCGAGGTGAAGCCCCGTTACGAGAACTTCATCGGAGGCAGGTGGGTCGCCCCGGCGGAAGGCCAGTACATGGCCAATGTCAGTCCGGTCAACGGCAAGCCCTTCTGCGAGGTGGCCCGATCGACGGCCGCGGACGTCGAGTTGGCCCTGGACGCGGCCCACGCGGCCAAGGACGCATGGGGTGAGGCCTCGCTCACCGAGCGGGCAGCCGTCCTCAACCGGATCGCCGATGCCATCGAGGCCAACCTGGAGATGCTCGCCGTCGCCGAGAGTTGGGAGAACGGGAAGCCGGTCCGCGAGACGCTCGCCGCCGACCTACCGCTCGCCGTGGACCATTTCCGGTACTTCGCCGGGGCCACCCGGTCACTCGAGGGCCGGTCGACCGAGATCGACAAGGACACGGTCGCCTACCACTTCCATGAGCCTCTCGGCGTGGTCGCCCAGATCATCCCGTTCAACTTCCCGCTGCTGATGGCGGCGTGGAAGATCGCCCCGGCACTGGCGGCCGGCAACTGCACCGTGGTCAAGCCGGCATCGCCCACTCCGTGGTCGATCCTCAAGCTGGCCGAGGTGATCGAGGACATCGTCCCCCCCGGGGTCCTCAACATCGTGACCGGGCCGGGAGGCGAGATCGGCAAGGCCCTCGCCTCGAGTCCACGCATCGCCAAGGTCGGCTTCACCGGCGAGACGACGACGGGCCGGCTGATCATGCAGTACGCGGCGCAGAACCTGATCCCCTCCACGGTCGAGCTCGGTGGCAAGTCGCCGAACATCTTCTTTGCCGACGTGATGGACGAGGACGACGACTTCCTCGACAAGGCGATCGAGGGTCTGGTGCTCTACGCGTTCAACAAGGGGGAGGTGTGCACCTGCCCCTCGCGAGCCCTGATCCATGAATCCATCTACGACCGGTTCATCGATCGCTGCCTGGCGCGGATCAAGCTGATCACCCAGGGTAACCCGCTCGATCCGGCGACCATGATCGGTCCGCAGGTCTCCGTGCAGCAGATCGAGAAGATCGCCTCCTACGTGGACATCGGGCGCCAGGAAGGGGCCGAGTGCCTCATCGGGGGAGAGCGCACCGCCGTCGGCGGCGAGCTCGAGGGTGGCTACTACTACGAGCCCACCGTGCTCAAGGGACACAACGCCATGCGCATCTTCCAGGAGGAGATCTTCGGGCCGGTGCTCGCCGTCACCACCTTCAAGGACGAAGCCGACGCCGTGGCCATCGCCAACGACACCCTCTACGGCCTGGGGGCCGGGGTGTGGACGCGCAACGGCAACCTCGCCTATCGCATGGGCCGGGCCATCAAGGCCGGGAGGGTGTGGACCAACTGCTACCACCTGTATCCGGCCGGGGCCGCGTTCGGGGGCTACAAGATCTCGGGTGTGGGTCGGGAGAACCACCAGATGATGCTCGAGCACTACTCGCAGACCAAGAACCTGCTGGTGAGCTACAGCACCAAGCCGATGGGATTCTTCTGAGCGGGGGGACCCTCCCCCCAGGCGACGACGCCGTGGTGCGGGTCACCGCGACGCGTGCCGCCCTCGGGGCGATCGCCCGACTGGAGTCCGAGCGGGGGCCGCTGATGTTCTTCCAGTCGGGCGGGTGCTGCGACGGAAGCCTCCCCATGTGCTTCGATGACGGAGAACTGGTGATCGGCGACCGGGACGTGCTGCTCGGCTCCGTCGGCGGTGCTCCGTTCTATATCGACGGACGCCAGTACGAGGTGTGGAAGCACACCCGGCTCATCCTCGACGTGGGGACGGGATCACCCGAGGGGTTCTCGCTGCCTGCCGGCGAAGACGCCCACTTCATCGTCAGGTCCGAGGTCATCAATCCGGGCGAGCAGGCGGCGTCGGCCGACCGGGACTGATCGCCGGGACGGCTAGCGGTCCTCAGGGCCGGGGGCGGGTGTTGCCTCGGACTCCTCGTTCCCGTCGCGCAGCACGAGCACCGGGCAGCGGGCGTGGACGACACAGTGCTCACTGACGGATCCGAGGAGCATCCCGCTCAGCTCGCCGTGACCCCGACT
Source organism: uncultured Acidimicrobiales bacterium (assembly GCA_963725395.1). Taxonomy (GTDB): domain Bacteria; phylum Actinomycetota; class Acidimicrobiia; order Acidimicrobiales; family RAAP-2; genus Bog-756. The sequence continues at coordinate 174,898 of CAVRYH010000002.1, forward strand.
GCCGACCACGAGGAGATCGGCCCCGTTCGATGCCTTCTCGAGGACGAGTGAGGGGTGGCCCTCGATCACCGTGGCCTGGATCTCGAGCTCGGGGTGGGCGCTCCTGATCGGCGCGAGCGACTTCTCGAGGAGGATCTCGCTGTCGTGGGCCGGATCCCAGTCCGAAGGGATGGGCAGGGACATGCCATAGCTGGTCGGCAGCTCCCAGACCATCAGCACCTCGAGCAGCGCGCCGGTCAGCTCGGCCTGGCGGGCGGCCCACGCCACAGCGGCGATCGAGGACGGTGAGGCATCGATGCCGACGACGATCCGGCCGCGCTCGTCTGATCGCTCGTCCGCAGCTGGGCCGGTCTCCTCGGCGCCACCGTCGGGCGCCGGCCCCTCCGACTCCTCCCGTGGCCCTCTGAACACGACCACGGGACAAGGGGCGCGGTGCACACAGCGCCGGCTGACCGAGCCGAGCAGGCGACCCTTGAACCCGCCGAGGCCCCGCGACCCGACCACGAGCAGGTCCGCGCCCCCTGCCTCTTCGATCAACACCGTCTCGGGCGAGCCGTGGTAGCTCTTCCGCTTCACCACGACGCCGGGGGCGGCCGCCTTGGCCAGGTCCTCGGCCGCGTCGAGCACCTGGGTCATGGCCCGTTTGGCGTCGCTCGGCTTGGTGATCACGTATCCCGAGCCGAAGCCGGTGACCAGCTCGAGGACGCTGCCCGTGCGCAACGCCTGGGCGGCGGCCCAGGCCACAGCCTTGTCCGCGCTCACCGATCCGTCGGTGCCGACGACGACCCGGTGCTTGGCGTCGACCTTCTGCTTCGAATCCGTCGTACTCGCCACCGTGGCTTCTCCCCTTCCGGCCGTCTCGCCGCTCTCATCATTGCCCATGCAGGAAGTGTCGCGTCCGACCCACCAGGGCGGTAGGGCCGATGGTCACCATGACCCCGGACGCCGCCGGCACTCCGGTCGAGCGCGATCGACCCGTCGACCCCGGCCCACCTAGGGCCGAAGGGCACATGCGGAGCGTTGCACCGATCCCCCCACCGGGCGGGTGGGGCCGGCCACGGACGGCCGGGGCCGCATCGGGCTTGGGTTAGCCTGGGGCTACGGGCTCGTTCCCCGGTGGATCGGACGTCGTGGGCGCAGCGGTCGAAGTCGAGAGCGTCACCAAGCGGTTCGGGACCACACTGGCGTTGGACGAGGTCTCCCTCACCGTCGGGGCGGGGAACGTGTTGGCACTCCTCGGGCCCAACGGCGCGGGCAAGACCACACTGATCCGGGTCCTCACCACCCTGCTCGCGCCCGACGAAGGCCGTGCCCGGGTGGCGGGGCTCGACGTGCGGTCCGACGCCAGAGCCATCCGGTCGATGATCGGACTCGCCGGGCAGTACGCGGCCGTCGACGAGCTCCTCACCGGCCGCGAGAACCTCGAGCTGGTCGGACTCCTGTACCACCTGGCCAAGTCGGAGTACCGACGGCGGGCCCATGAGGCCCTCAGTCGCATGACGCTCACCGACGCCGGGGACAAGCCGGTCAAGACCTACTCGGGTGGCATGCGCCGACGCCTCGATCTGGCGGCCAGTCTGATCGGGGAGCCACCGGTCCTGTTTCTCGACGAGCCGACGACCGGGCTCGATCCCCGGACCCGCAACGACCTGTGGGCCTTCATCCAGGACCTCGTGGCCGGCGGCACCTCGGTCCTGCTCACCACGCAGTACATGGACGAGGCGGAGCATCTGGCCGACGGGATCGTCGTCATCGACACCGGGCGCATCGTGGCGGCGGGGACGGCCGACGAGCTGAAGGACCAACTGGGCGGCAACGTGTTGGAGTTCCGGGTCTCGAACGCCGACGACCTCGGCCGCGCCGTCGAGCTGGTGGCCGCCTTCGGAAGCTCGGCTCCCCGGATCGATCCCGACCTGAGGGAGGTGAGGCTGCCCGTCGGGGAGGGTCCCCGGGTCCTCATCGCTGCGGGAAGGGTGCTCGACGACAACGGCATCGGGCTCGAGGACCTGGGGATCAGGCGACCGACGCTCGACGACGTGTTCCTGTCGCTGACCGGGCACGCGGCCGAGGGCGAGGGCGGGCACGAGGACGGCCCTCCGGGGGAGGACCCGTCATGACCGACCTGGCCTCCGAACGCCCGGCCACCGAGCGCCTGGCCACCGAGCGCCTGGCGACGCAGCGCCTGGCGGCCAAGAGCGTCCCCATGACCCCGAGGCTCTACGTCCGGGACATCAAAGGGGTGACCAAGCGCAACCTCCTCAGGATCGTCCGGACCCCCCAGCTCCTGTTCATGTCCATCGTCCAGCCGACCATCATCCTCCTGCTCTTCCGCTACGTGCTCGGCGGCTCGATCAAGATCCCTGGGGTCGACTACGTGGACTACATCGTGCCGGGCATCTTCCTCGAGGCGGTGCTGATCGGGGGTATGACCACCGCACTGGCCCTGGCCCAGGACTTACAGGGGGGGATGATCGACCGGTTCCGGAGCCTTCCGATGGCCCGGTCGGCCTTCCTCGCCGGCCGCACGTTGGCCGATCTCTGCCGGAGCCTGCTGGCCCTGGCCTTCATCATCGGCCTCGGGCTGCTCGTCGGCTTCCGGTTCCACAACACCTTCGGCGCCTGCGTGGGCGGCGTCGCCCTGATCGTCTTGTTCGGCTACGCCTTCACCTGGGTGTACGCCTCGGTGGGGCTTGCGGTCAAGGATCCCCAGACGGCCCAGATGGCCTCCATCCTCCCCATGTTCATCCTCTTTTTCGCCAGCTCGGCACTTGTCCCGGTCAACAGCATGCCGGGCTGGCTCCAGCCCTTCGCGCGCGAATCAACCCGCAACGGTGGTCATCGACTCCGTCCGGGCCCTCTTCGAGGGGGGTCCCCTCGCTCCCCAGCTCTGGCAGGCCGTGGCGTGGTGTGCCTCGATCCTGGTGGTGTTCTTCGTGGTGTCGCTGAACCTCTATCGCAGGGCCGGCGCGTAACCCGCGCCGTCGCCGGGTCGATCACCGGCGGCAGCGATCACCGGGCCGGTTCCTCTGCGGTCGTGCGCCGGGGTTCGCCTGCGGTCCGGGCCCCCTCGGCGGAGGCGCAGCGGAAGCAGAGGCACTCGAGGCGGCTCTCCAGTGGGAACAACTGGCTGCGGATGATCACCTGCCCACAGCCGCACCGTTGCGGCCGACAGGCCTTGCTCGAGGTGCCCGGTGGTCCCGGGCTCTGCTTCGTGGAGGTGTCGCTGTGCATGTCCTGTCGAGCAGTGGATCGGGGAGGGCCACTCACCCCCTTCACCCCGACGGTACGACTGGCGTCCTAACGCCAGCCCTACGCTTCCGTAGGGCCAGCTGTGAATCCGGTCGGCGACGGCCCATGGGGTCCCGGGGGACCGTCCGACGGGGACCGGTAACCTCGGCCCGGAGGACCGGCGCCGCCGGCGACACGGGGAGCGAAGAGCGATGACGACACTCGGTGATGTGACCGACATCGGGCGCAGGGACGGGAACCTGGCTGTCGTCTCGACGCTGCGGTCCGACCTCACGATCCAGTCCTCGGTGGTCAATGCCGGGGTCTTGGCCCATCCGTCGAGCGGAGCCGAGGTCGTGGGGTTCGTCACCTACGGGAGGACCAAGCTGGCCAATCTGCGCGCCCGGCCCCAGGTCAGCCTGACCTTCCGTGCCGGGTGGGAGTGGGCGACGGTGGAGGGACGCGCCGAGCTGATTGGTCCCGATGACCGGTACCCGGCGATAGACGACGAGGGGGTCCGCCTCCTGTTGCGGGCCGTCTTCAGGGCCGCCGGAGGTACGCACGACGATTGGGACGCCTATGACCGGACGATGGCCGAGCAGCGGCGCACGGCCGTGCTGGTCAGCGTGACGCGGACCTACGGCAACCGGTGACCCGGGTTCCGCCGGCCGGGGGCCGGTGACCGCCTCCACACTTCGAATCGGAAGGGGATGTGGTCCTCGACGTGCTGGGTCGATCTCGATGCGAGCTCGAACTCGGGTTCGAACTCCGGGAAGAATTTGGTGCATGCGAACTCGGCGTCGAGGCGGGTGAGGTACAGCTCGTCGGTTGACGGCAGGGACCGCTCGAAGAGCGCCGAGCCTCCGATGACCCACACCAGCCCGTCGCCGTGCTCATCGAGGAAGGCGGACAGATCGGGCACGGCCGCGAACCCGGGACGGAGGGTTCCCCCGGGTCGCGCCAGAACGAAATTCTCGCGGCCGTTCAGCGGCCGGTCGAACTCCTCGTAGGTGCGAAACCCCATGAGGACGGTGCCCGTCCTCGTCTGTTCGCGGAAATAGCGGGCATCGGTGGGGATCCTCCCCTGCCAGGGGATTCCCCGGTCGTCGGCCAGGCCGCGTGACTGGTCGATGGCCACGATGATCCTGATCATCGATCGATCCCGACGTCGGGCCCGGTGGCTCAGCCCGGCTGCAGGACGGTGAGGCCCTGCACGGTCGGCAGCGACACCCCGATGTGGGAGAACGTCACCGGGCCACCGAGACGTGGGGTGATGTAGGCGACCGTTGTCGCCACCAGCTGCAGCTCGAGGCTGGTTCCGGCCCTGGCCGCGTAGCCGACAGTCTCCATCGGAATCACGAGCGTGTGGGTCTTCCCGTCCAGGGTGACCGGGATGGGCGTGATCTGGTTGTTGACCACGATCCCCGTGGCCGGGTCGACGAGTTGGGCGAACACCCGGGTCGGACGGGTGCCCCCGGGGACGGTGCCCGAATAGGTGAGGGACAGTCTTGGCGGCCCGACGACCACGGCATCGCGGGTCACGGGCACGGTGACATCCACCGAGTTGGTCGCCGGAGCAGGAGTCACCGCGTACGCCACGGCGTCGACGGCGTTCGCAGCTTGGGCGTTGGCCGGGACCGTCGGCGGACCGGATCCCCCTCCGGCCCGTAGGGCCAGTGTCCCCGACCCAGTGCCCACGATGGGGCCCGCACCGGGGAGTGGATATGCCGGCGCCGAATAGGAGGTTCCATCCTGATCGACGAAGGCGAAGCCCTTCAGCGCGCTGACCGACGAATCCCGCGCCACGTAGTGCTGCATCCAGGCCAGGGAGAGCCGGCCCACGTCGATGGCGGTACCCGGGTCGGTCAGGCAGACCCCGTGGCCGCCGCAGAACCAGGCCATCGACACCGTCGTGCCCTGCTTCTTGAGCGCCTCGTAGTTGGCGATCCCCTCGTCGAGCGTGAACAGGTCGTCGACCGTGCCCTGCAGGATGAGGGTCGGGACCTTGACCCTGGACAGGAACTGGGCCGGCCCGCGGGCGGTGAAGAACGCGACGGCCTTGGGGTCGATGACCCCCGAAGTGTCCATCTGCTTGTCCGCCGCGGTGATCTCCGGATCCAGGTGGGCCGCCGAAGCGACGCTCGCCAGAATGGTGCTCCACCCCTCCTTCGGCGTCCGGCTCTTGTCGAGGCTCGTGCTCAGCGAGTGCCAGGCGATCGTCGGGGCGATGGCATCGATCCGGCAGTCCTGCTCGGCCGCGGCGAACTGGATGCCACCGCCATAGGACTCACCCACCATGCCAATCCGGGGCACGCCGGGTCGGTCGAGGGTGACGCCAGGCTGGCGCGCCACCCAGTCGATCATCGACGAGACGTCCCTGCCCTCGTAGTCCGGGCTGTCGACCTCGGCCTCGCCGCCCGACTTCCCGAATCCGCGCGGATCCCAGGTCAGCACGTTGAAGCCACCCTGCCAGAGCTGCGCGATGCTCAGCGCCCCCTGGATCCCGGTCTGCGACGTGTCGGTGTCGCCGGACTGCCCCCACCCCGGCCCCATCAGGACGGTCGGATGGGTCTGTCCGTCCGCCGACGGGGCGGGGAACCAGTGGATCCGGATCTTCGTTCCATCGAACGACGTCAGCTCGAAATCTGACGAGTCCCCGGCCACGGGCGTGGCCTTGGTCTTCTGCCAGCCGCCTGGGGGCTCGCATGTCCCCGACGATGTGGACGGGGTCGCAGCCGACGTCGTCGGTGTCGCGGCGGAGTCGGAGGAGGAGCAGCCGGCGAGGCCCGCGGCGGCCAGGGCCACCACGAACGCCACCGACAGGGCGGTCCGCAGGACTGTTCCCGTCCTCGGTGCCGCTCCGGGTCGTGCTGTCGTGGTCGTGCCCGTCACCGCGGTTCTCTCCTCTGCTGCCAGCCTCGACGAGGGACACCCAGCTGAGGTGCGCGGGGCGCGAGGTTCCTGTTCGGCCACCATGATGCTCCGACCCGGCACGCCGTGCGAATCTCGACCGCCCCCCTTCGTCGGAGAGCCCCGTCCTCCGGACCGCTGCTCCGGCCTCCGTCAGCCGCCCAGCCGCTCCAGCATCTCGCCCGCCCGCCGCTCCACATTGCCGTACCCGTGCTCGACGGCCGCCCGGCGGGCCTCGACGAGGAGGTCGTGTGCCCGCTCGGCGTCACCGGGCCCGCCTCGCTCGGCGAGCATCCTGCCCCAGAGGAGATCGGTCCGGGCGGCGAAGAATTTCGCACCCATGCGTCGGCTCATCTCGGCCGACTGGGCGAAATAGGCGTCTGCCTCCTCATAGCGCCCGAGTACGGTGGCGAGGCCGCCGAGGTAGTGGCTGACCGGGCCCAGGGCCGACCCGCCGGTGGCCGGAAGCTGCCCGGCCCAGGGCTCGAGCTTCGCCACGAGCGGCTCCGCGTAGACCGGGTCGTGGCACTCGATGGCGGCCTCGGCGAAGTCGACCATGCCGGTGAGCCACCACTGGTCCTGGGGCAGCTCGAACCCCTCGGCCGCGGACTCCTCGAGCAGCCCGGTGGCCACATCGATCCGGTCCCCCTCGACGTGCGCCTTGGCCAGGAGGGAGACGAAGAACCGGCGCGGGATGTCCGGGGTCTCCGAGGCCATCTTCTCGATGAGCGGGGCCAGCTCGCTCTGGGTGCCCCGCTGACCGCAGATGATGTTGAACTGTCCGCCGAAGAAGGTGCCGGCGTCGGGCTGCCCCCCCTCGGTGCCGATGCGCAATGCCTCGGTGGCGTACTCCTCCGCCAGCTCGACGTCCCCGGCGATCTGCGCCCGCATCGATCGTACGAACGCGTGCCCCCAGAGGAACACCGGCTGGTTGAGCTGTTCGGCCATGGCTCCGTGGATGGCGATGCACCGGTCCATCTCCTCCAGGTCGCCGGTGCGTGCGGCCGACTCGGCCCGCCACTGGGCGGCGAAGAACAACAGCACGGGATCTCCGATTCTCTCGGCACGGAGCAGCCCGTCCGATGCCCGGGCGTGGGTGGTCTCGAGCATGGACGGAACCTGGAGCGAGATGTGCACATGATTGAGGACCCGGAGGACGACAGTGTCGTCTTGGGATGCCTCGGCGATGGCGATGGCCTCCTCGGCCAGGGCCTGGCGGCGATCGAGTGGGCTGCCGTGCGCGAGTTCGGAGCACAAGGTGGCCAGCACCAGGGCCCGGTCCGGGTGGGAGGCGGGCAGCCGCTCGAGTGCCTTCTCCAGGATCTCGACCTTCTCCTTGTCGGTGGCGCCCACCGAGCTGTAGAACCCCCGGCTGTTGGCCAGTGCGGCGGCTACCAGCCGGTCGGTGTCGCCGAGTTCGGCCGCCTTGTGGGCGGCCTTGAGCAGGGTCCCACGGAATGCCGGCTCCCCGGTCTGGCGCTGGGCGGTGCCGAGGCCGATGCTGAGATCGAGGGCCAGCGCGGGATCGGGATCGGTGGTCTCGGGGTAGTGCTGGAGCGCCTGGGCGTAGTGCCGCAGGGCGTCGGCCGGGGCGAGCGCGGCCAGGGCCGCATCGCCGGCCTGTCGGCTGTAGTCGAGTGCCTTCCGGATGTCGACGGGCTGGGAGGCGTTCAGCCAGTGGCGGGCCAGCTCGCCGACCCGGGCCCCCGGCCGGTCCCCACACAGCTCTTCCAGCGCCTCGGCGATCCGACGGTGGGCCCTCGCTCTGCGGTTGGGGCCGAGGTCCTCGGCCAGGGTGTGCTGGATGAGGGCATGGGCGAAGCTGTAGCGGCCGGAGGCGTCGGAGGGCTCACGCACCAGGGACACGGCGGTCGCCGCATCGAGGATGTCCAAGAGGTCGTCCTCCTCGGTCGCCGTCGCCCGTGCGACGACGTCGAGGTCGAAGTCCCGCCCGATCACCGCGGCGGTGGACAGCACCTTGGCGGCACGGTCCCCGAGCCGCCCGACCCTCGAGCCGATCACGACCCGCAGACTGTCGGGCAGTGCCATCTGCTCGAGGCCGCCCTCGGCCACCCAGTGGCCGGTGGCGTCCTGATAGATGGCACCGGTCTCGGCCAGGTGGCGGAGGATCTCGGTCACGAAGAACGGGTTGCCGTCGGTTTCGCGGGTGACGGCATGGGCCAGGACGACGCCGTCCTCGTCCAGGGTGTAGCCGGCGACCGCCTCCATCAGCGCCACGACGCCGGCGTCGTCGAGTCCCGTGAGGCTGACGCGGGTGATCCCGTTCAGCCGGTGGAGGGCGGCCAGGGCGTCATTCAGGGCATGGCCCGGGGACAGCTCGTCGTCCCGGTAGGTCCCAAGGACGAGTACCCCCGTGGCCGGGTCGGAGGCGGCCAGGTATCGGAAGAGCGAAAGGCTCGCCTCGTCGGCCCACTGCATGTCGTCGAGCACCAGGACCACGGGCCGGGATGCGGACGCCTGGGCCAGCAGCCCGACCACCGCGGAGAAGAGGAGGAACCGCTCGGTGTCGGAGTCCGTGGCCCTGGACGGGGGGAGGTCGGCGATGCGGCGGGTGAGAGCGGGGACCAGCTTGGCCAGCTCCGAACCGTGGACGGCGACATGGTCCAGGATCTCGTCCTCGGGAGCGTGAGTGACGTAGTGGTCGAGGGCCTCGGCGAAGAGTTGGTAGGGGGTGGCGAGGTCCTCCTCGCAATGGCCGAACAGGACGACGGCGCCCCGTTCGAACTCCGATCGTGATGCCTCGGCCACCAGGGTGGTCTTGCCCAGGCCGGCCTCACCCGAGACGAGCAGCACCTGACGCCCGCCGCCGTCGGTGACACGACGGGCCGCTTCGGCCAACAATCCCAGTTCGGTCTCCCGGCCCACCACACCCGGGCCCCGTCGGACGGCCAAACGATTGGGAAGGGGGACGGGGCGGTCCGTCGTGTCGGCGGCGAGCGGCTCCCAGATCACCTCGACGGTCTCCATCGGATCGGGGAGACCCTTGAGGGCCAACCGGCCGAGGGGTCGGCACTCGTGACGGTTGCGGCGTCCAGCCAGGGCCCTCACCAGTTCCGCGGCGAGGATCTGGCCACCCTTGGCCTCGGCACAGAGCCGGGCCGCTTCCACCACCGGGTCGCCGAAGTAGTCGTCAGCCTCCCGGGCCACGTCGCCGGCGCTGAGCCCCACCCGCAGCCCCAACGGTCGCGGCAGGCCCCGATTGTCCCGGTCCACACCCTGTTGCATGGCGACGGCACAGGCCAGGGCGGCCGAGGCCGTCGGGAAGACGACCATGATCCCGTCCCCGAGGTTCTTGATCTCGGTCCCGCCCGATCCGGCGACGGCCTGGCGGAGCACCGAGAAGTGTCCCCGGCGGATCTCGTCACCCGCCTTCGGAGTGAGTGACGCGGCCAGTTCAGTGGAGCCGACGAGGTCGGTGAACAGCACCGTGATGTTCTCGGTGACCGACATCGCTGCCCTCCCGCCTTTCTGCGCCACATCGTAGGTGAGGGGCGCGCTCTGGGAAAGTGTGGGTTGCGTCCGACACGGCCCTTCGGTGGGGATCGCTGCGCGTGAGACGGGTTTCCTGCCTGCCCGGCTGGGAATAGGTGCCTGCAGCACGGGACGACCAGGCGAGCACGGAGTGTGATCATGGCTGAGATCGGGGTCTTTCTCTCGAGCGAGGAGCACGGGCCCGGGTCCCTGGTGAGCCAGGCCACCCTGGCCGAGCGGGCCGGGTTTCGGTCTGTGTTCATCTCCGACCACTTCCACCCGTGGATCGACCGGCAGGGTGAGAGCCCCTTCGTCTGGTCGGTCATCGGCGCGATCAGCGCCACCACCGACCTCAAGGTCACCACCGGGGTGACCTGTCCCACGTCACGCATCCATCCGGCCATCCTGGCCCAGGCGGCAGCCACCGCCCAGCTGCTCCTCGACGGGCGGTTCGTCTTCGGTGTCGGCTCGGGTGAGGCGCTGAACGAGCACATCCTCGGGGCCCGCTGGCCGTCGGTGGCCACCAGGCTCGAGATGCTCGAGGAGGCGGTCGGGGTCATCCGGGAGTTGTGGGCGGGTGGGGTGGTGCGGCACGACGGCCGGCACTACTGCGTCGACAACGCCCGCATCTACTCGCTCCCGGACACCACACCTCCCATCGCTGTGTCCGCCTTCGGCCCCGAGTCCCTGGCCGTGGCCGCCCGCATCGGGGACGGGTTCATCACCACCGATCCCGACGCCGACATGGTGCGCTCCTACCGCCGCCAGGGCGGTGCCGGTCCAACCATCGGAGTGCTGAAGGTGTGCTGGGACAGCGACGAGGCCCGGGCCCGGAAGTTGGTCCACGACCTGTGGCCGACCGAGGCGCTCCCTGGCCAGCTCAGTCAGGAGCTTCCCATGCCCGCCCATTTCGAACAGGCGGCCGCCATCGTGACCGAGGACATGGTGGCGGAGATGGTCTCCTGTGGCCCCGACCCCGAGCGCCACGTCGCTGCGGTCCGACAGTTCCTCGATGCCGGGTTCGACGAGGTCTATGTCAACCAGATCGGCACCGACTGGCCCGGTTTCCTCGACTTCTACCGGCGGGAGATGCAGCCCCGGCTGGGCCGGTGAGCCCGGAATGGAGCTGACGGCGCTACGCCATGCCGGTGGACCCCCGGTGCCACCGGGCGTCGATCGGGCCCCCGGCGACCCTGGGCGGAACGAGTCGATCGAACAGCGCGAGGACCGGAATGTCATCGAGCTGCTCCAGGAGCTGCGTGTGGCCGGGCTCGGGGTGCAGGTCCTGTTCGGGTTCTTGTTGTCCTTGCCGTTCACCAATCGCTTCGACCGCCTCGATGCGGGACAGCGGCACCTCTATGTGGCGACCCTGCTCCTCGCCGCCCTGTCCACCGCCCTGTTGACCGGACCGGTGGCCTTTCACCGCGTGGTGTTCCGCAAGCACAGGAAGGAACGGCTGGTGCGGGCGGCCGATGTCATGGCGCTGAGTGGTTTGGTGACGGTCGGCCTCTCCATCACCGCTGCGGTGTGGCTCGTGTCGAGCGTGGTCGTACCCGAGGCGACCTCGGTCCTGGCGGCCATCACCGCCGGTGTCTTCACCCTCTTGTGGCTTGTGATTCCGGTGCTCGGGCGCATCAGATGGACCCCGGAACCGGGACTGGTGCCCTTCGGGTCGGACCCGCGACCGCCGGGTCCCTGATCCCACCGGCGCCGGCGGGCCCCCCCGTTTGCCCGTCCGGCGTTGTGGGTAGGGGTCCACTCTCGCGGCCGCCAGCGACAGTTTCTGGCCCGCGGAGGACCGAGGGAGAACGAGGCCATGAGCCTGCGCACGGAAATCGGTACAGGCAGCCTCCGGGCCGATTCGGTCGGGTGGGACGAGCGGGACGCCCGGGCCGTGGACACCATCCGGCTCCTCGCCGCGGACGCGGTCGAGCGGGCGGGGAGCGGGCACCCCGGCACGGCCATGAGCCTGGCTCCGGTGGCCTATCTCCTGTTCCGGGACGTGCTCCGCCACGACCCCGCCGACGATCAGTGGCTGGGTCGTGACCGCTTCGTCCTCTCGTGCGGCCACTCCAGCCTGACCCTCTACATTCAGCTTTACCTCACTGGCTACGGCCTCGAGCTCGACGACCTGCGCGCCCTGCGGACGTGGGGTTCCCGGACTCCCGGCCACCCCGAGTACCACCACACCCGGGGGGTGGAGATCACGACCGGCCCACTCGGGCAGGGGCTGGCCGGTGCGGTCGGCATGGCCATGGCGGCCCGTCGGGAGCGGGGGCTGTTGGACCCCGAGGCCCCGGACGGGACCAGCCCCTTCGACCACCGCGTCTACGTCATCGCCTCGGACGGGGACATGATGGAGGGGGTCACCTCGGAGGCGTCGTCCCTGGCCGGCCATCAGGAGCTCGACGGTCTCATCGTCCTCTACGACCAGAACCGGATCTCCATCGAGGACGACACCGACGTCTCGTTCAGCGAGGACGTCGGCCTCAGGTACGAGGCCTATGGATGGCACGTCCAGCACGTGGACTGGACCGAGGGCGGCACCTACGTCGAGGACGTCGACGCGCTCCACGCGGCGATCCGGGCCGCGGAGGACGACCGTTCCCGGCCGTCATTGATCGTGTTGCGCACCATCATCGGGTGGCCGGCCCCGACCAAGCAGAACACCGGCGCCGCGCACGGCAGCGCGCTGGGCGCCGACGAGGTGGCGGCCACGAAGCGCCTGCTCGGCTTCGATCCCGACCAGGCCTTCGTCGTCGAGCCCGACGTGCTGGCCCGTGCCCGGGAGGTCCGGGACCGGGGTCGGCGGGCCCACGATGACTGGAGGCCCTCCTACGAGGCCTGGCGGTCGGACCACCCCGGCCGGGCGCGGCTGTTGGACCGCCTGACCATGCACAGGCTTCCGGTCGGATGGCAGGAGGCGATCCCCACCTTCGACGCCGACCCTGTCGGGGTGGCCACCCGCGCCGCGTCCGGACAGGTGCTCGATGCCCTCGCGCCTGTCCTCCCCGAGCTGTGGGGAGGGTCGGCCGATCTCGCCTCGAGCACCAACACCACCATGGACGGGGAGCCGTCCTTCCTCCCGGTCGACCGCCAGACGGCTGGATGGAAGGGCGGTCCGTTCGGTCGCACCCTCCATTTCGGCATCCGGGAGCACGCCATGGGATCGATCATGAACGGCATCGCCCTGTCCAGTTTGACCCGGCCCTACGGCGGGACATTCCTGGTCTTCAGCGACTACATGCGGCCCGCGGTCCGCCTGGCCGCGCTGATGCAGCTACCGGCCACCTTCGTGTGGACCCACGACTCGATCGGCCTCGGTGAGGACGGGCCCACCCACCAGCCCGTGGAGCACCTGGCCTCACTGCGTGCCATCCCCGGTTTGGACGTCGTCCGTCCGGCGGACGCCAACGAGACCGCTGTCTGCTGGCGGACCATCATCGAGCACGGGGATCGACCAGCCGGGCTGGTCCTGTCCCGACAGAGGGTCCCCGTGCTCGACCGACGGGCCGGGGCCTGCCTGTCGGCTGACGGCGCGGCGCGCGGTGGGTACGTGCTGCTCGAGGCCGGTCGTGGTCATCCCGAGCTGGTGGTGGTCGCCACCGGATCGGAGGTGTCCATCGCCGTCGAGGCCCGGGACCTACTGGAGGAAGCCGGCATCGCCACCAGGGTGGTCTCCATGCCGTGCCGTGAGTGGTTTGCCGCCCAACCCCGGTCGTACCGGGACGCCGTCCTTCCTCCGGGGGTGGCAGCCCGAGTCAGCGTCGAAGCCGGCGTCGGCCAGGGATGGCGAGAGGTGGTCGGGGACGCCGGCCGGATCGTGAGCCTCGAGCACTTCGGGGCGTCGGCCGACTACCGCAGGCTGTACGCCGAGTTCGGGCTGACCTCGGCGACGGTGACCGAGGAGGCGCGCCGCTCGCTGCGGGACGCCGCCAACGGCGCCACCCCGGGAGGCCCGGCCGGGGTCGGCGCGCCCGCTCGGGGAGGGCCGGGCGACCGGGGGGACGCGGGAATTGGCCGATAGCGCCGACCCCTCCGTCGTCGTCGTGACGGCGTGGACGAGGCCGGGGCGTGCGGAGGCTGCCGGAGGACCGCCCTGGGCACGGGCCGCGCCGGCGAGGCCCGCGCGGTGAGTTACCTCAAGCGTGCGCTGTCCCGGATCGACGCCTTCCAGCGCGGGAACCGGGCAGTCGGGTTGGCCTACGGCGTCATCAAGAAGTTCGGGGACGACCGGGCCAACCAGTACGTGGTCGCGCTCGGTTGGTACGGGTTCGTCGCCATCTTCCCGCTCCTGCTCGTGGTGGTCACCGTCTTCGGCTACCTCGGGGCGGCGTCGCTCGGGCATCGGCTGGTGTCCACACTGCACCAGTTCCCCGTGGTGGGCGCTGAGTTCAACCCGGCCCACGCGTCGAGCAGTCTGCACGGGAGCGTCCTCGGACTCGCGGTGGGCTTGGTCGGGCTGGTCTACGGGGCCCAGGGCGTGACCCAGTCCGCCCAGGGGGCCATGGCCCAGGTGTGGAACGTGCCTCGACGCGCCCTCCCGGGGTTCATGCCGAGGTTGGGACGCAGTCTCGTGGCGCTGGTCGTCATCGGCGGATCCTTCGTCCTCAACGCCGCCGTGGCCACCTACGCCACCGCGACCGGGACCCCCTGGGCGGTCCGGATCGTGGTGCTCGCCGCCATGGTGGCCGTCAACGTGGCGCTCTATGTCGCCGCGTTCCGGGTTCTCACCCCCCACGGGGTGGACACGCGCCGGCTGGTACCCGGGGCCGTCGTGGGCTCCCTCGGCTTCACGCTGTTGATCACGGTCGGATCCGGGCTGGTCCAACACCAGGTGAGGAACAGTTCGGCCACCTACGGGCAGTTCGGGGTGGTCATCGGCCTCGTCGGCTTCTTGTTCCTGCTGGCCAAGATCTCGCTCTACGCCGCCGAGCTGAATCCCGTGTTGGCTCGTCGCCTCTGGCCCCGGAGCCTGGTCAGCGCCGACCGCACCGATGCCGACGACCGGGTGCTGCGCGCCGTCGCCCACCAGGAGCTCCGGCGCCCCGATCAACGCATCGGTGTGGGCTTCGGTGCAGAGGCGGCGGCCGAGGCCGCCAGCGACGCCCGGCAGGACCAACCGGTGTCCACCTGACCCCTCCTGCATCGAGAGCTCGCCCCCAAGGGTTCTCATCGAGGCGTGGTGTCGACTCAGGGCACGGCGGGATGGGCAGCGTGCAGCCCAGGCTGGCTCTTGTGGGTCAGGAGACCCTCGCGGTCCCCGCCACCCCCCGACATCGGCCGCACCACCAACAGTTCGTGGTCTCCGACGCTGGAGCGACTCAGGATCTCCCCCTCCAGCCAGGCCGCGCAGTGGTCGAGTACGGGAACTCCGGTCGAACCGGGATGCCAGTCGCAGGCGCCGAATTTGTCGGTGGTGTCCCCCGAGGTCTCCCCGAACAACGAGGCCAGCTCCACCTGGTCTCGGCCGAGGAGGTGAAGGGCGAGCCACCGTGACCGCTCACTCACGAAATAGGTGTGGTTCACCTTGGAGACGCAGACCCCGAAGCGTGGCGGCTGGATGCTGCACTGGCTGACGAACCCGGCCAGGCACCCGCTCGTCTCGCCGTCGTCGGCCACCACCGTGACCACCATCAGCGGGTAGTCGACGCGATCGGTGAACGCGTCCATGGCCGCAGCGACGGACCGCGACTCTCGGGAGGCCGCAAGGCTCTCGCCCGCGGCGTCCGGGCGGTGCTCCACCGGCACATGATGCCCCACCACGGCCCGGCTCGCGCTATGCCGATCGTCTCACCGATTTGACCATGTCGCGAGCCCGGTCGAGGGTGCCCGACACGGCGTCGGGCACCAGGTGGTCGGGTGCCAGACGATCGAGTGGCTCGTCCGGCCAGCGGGGATGCGGCTTGTCGGGGGCGTCGGACTGGACTGCCCGGAGCTCATCGCCCAGCTCCATGAGGCGTCTGCGGCCGAGGACGGTCCGCAGAAGGGGGAACAGCTCGCCCTCCTCCTCGCGGACGTGATGACGCACGTTCTCCATCATCACGTTGACTTTGGCGCCGAAGCGCTCGTCGGCGGGGTCCAAGCCGTCGAGCTCTTTCAACTGCCATTTGACGATGTGGTGCTCCTCCAGGGCCTCGAGAACCTCCTCGTGTGCCGAGTCCACCTCGTCTCGGGCCGCGGGGTACAGGACGTGCTCTTCGATGAAGGCATGGTGGGACAGGGCCACGATCATCTGGTCGACGAGACGGCGCCGGGTCTTGTACGCCCGCTCGCCGGTCTGGGAGAACCTCTTGAACAGGCTCTCGACCTCGCGATGCTGCGCCTTCAGGTAGGCGACGGCATCGGAGCCGCCCGAGGTCCGTGCCGAGGGTTTCCTGACTGCTGTGTGTCCTGCCATGGGCCCACCCTTTCTGTCGGTCATGCCCCGGGCATTCGAGGCGCGGACCCCCTACCCACGGCCGCAGCTGTGAAACACCGGACGACACCTTGGGCGACCACGGACCGCATCCGACGGACCGACAACGGTCGGGCCACGGTCGTCGGACCTCTCGGCCGCTCTCCCGCTTCTCGGCCCGAGCCCCTCCTGTCCGGCCGAACTGTCGTCGCCCCTCGACGTGGGCTCCCGCACGTCGAGGCCGGCCAGCCACCGAAGGGCGGGTCGCAGGCCGGGGGCGATCGAGCGTCCCGACTACTGGTGGCGTTCCCAGGTCTCACCGACACCCGCCGCACCCACTACGTCGCGTTGCACGGCGCCGAGGGCGAAGAGGTCGAGTTCGTTCGGTACGACCCGGTGGACACCGCCGAGTGGTTCCACAGCCGGGACCGGACGGTGGTGGTCGTCGACTTCGTCGCCCGCACGGACGCCGCCCACGCGGGCCTGGTGCGGCGTCTGCTCGCGCTCGACGTGGTGGACCGAATCGTCTCTCTCCGCACCAGTCGACGATCCGCTCCCCGAGCTCCCCACCAATCCCCGGGCGGTCGTGATCGACGGCCACCACGACGAGACCTGGCCGCGGATCGTCGACGTTCGCGCCGCGTTGGCTGCCCGTCGCTACCGTGACGGTGGCGAACTGGTCGTGGCGGTCAACGACGGTCTCCTGCCCGCCAACTCGTTCGGTACCGGGTCTCATCGGACGTTGCCACGCCGACCGATGACCCGGCCGATCTCGCGGTGGACGTGGCCGCGCTCGGTGCCCTCTGCCTCGGCGGTACTGTCTGGCGGGCACTCGGGCTCGCCGGCCGGGTCCGGGTCCACCGCCGGGGTGCGCTGTTGGCGGCCGACGCTCTGTTCGACACGGACCGGGCCCCCACTCGGAGACGGTCTTCTGGTGTGAGGCGCGACAAGGTCCCCGGCGACCGCGACATGGCGATCGCCAGGTGCTATGCGCTTTGCGGCAGGAGGTCGCCGGCGGCCGCGCCGCGGTGTGGTCAGGGGTAGGTGGGGAGCGCGAGCGCTGAACCCAGGACCCCCGTCAGGTAGGCGGCGTAGGCCAGAGTGATGTGGTAGTCGTCGAAATACACCTCGTACCTGTCGATCACCGCGGTGCAGGTCGTGGAACAGAACCATGGGATGACGTTGAGATACCTCGCTCCCACACGGGTTGCCGCTGCCTTTTCGGCCGCGTTGGTCTCGACCAGGCGATCAGCCAGCGGTGATGAGCAGGCTTGGACGTCTGTGAGGTGGTGTGACAGACAGAGTGGCGGACTGACGGGGAGACTGGGAATGTTTCCGAGCACGACGATCCTGCTGGCCGGAACGGCGATCTGTTGGAGCGTCTTGGCCATGCCTTTGCCCCACTGCCCGGGCGTGTATCCGCCACCGTCCGGTTTGCTGGAGAGCTCCTGGGTGACGATGACCAGGTCCGGTCGGAGCTGACGGATGCGTTGAAGGGCGAATTGGTGCCACTGGTCGCACTGGACGAACTCACCTTGGGGATTGCCGACACCGGGAGGATTGCCATAGGGGAGCATGTTGGGCGGACACCAACCCTTGCTCAGGAGGATCAACCTCCAGTGAAAGAGGGCGGCGATCAGGTCGACGGGATAGAACCACATCGCCGCGTGAGAGTCTCCGTAGAGGACCATGGTGTGCGTGCCCTGAGGATCGCCGAACACGCAAGACGGCACACTCGTCGCCGCGGTGGCCGGCCAGCAGGGGCCTCCCGGGCCACCCCAATCGTCGGAGACGTCGTTCAGTGGGGGCGTCATGTCGGCCGGGATGGACGTGATGCGTGTCGACGCATCGACCGCAGCCTTCACCGCTGACTCCGAGGGGGCCGGGGCGGGAACATCCAGGGGATCGAACTGGGCCGGTTGCCTGTTCGAGTGGGCAGAGACCTGTCCGCGGTGGGTATCGAGTTGGAAGGTGGCCACGCCGAGCGAGACGGCGATCAGGAGCACGCCGAGACCTATGGGTGCCCACGTGGCGGAACGGTTGGAGTGCCCCAGAGAAGCGTGACGGACCGGTCTTTCGATCAGATAGAACGAAGCGACAGCAGCGCCCATGGCCACCAGCAGCCACACGACGTTGCGGCTGAACGGCAGGCTGGACTTGTCGGCTGCCTCGGCGGCGATCATGAGAATTGGCCAGTGCCAGAGGTAGATCGAGTATGACAGCCTTCCCACCCAACGGGCCGGAGCGGCACCCAGTACTGATTCGGCGGCCCATCGCGGTGTGTTCGTTCCCCCGGCGATGAACAGGCATGCCCCCATGACCGGGATGGCCACCAGCGAGCCCGGATAGGGGGTAGTGGCGTTGAATTCGACGGCGCCGAATGCGATTGCTGTCAGCCCCACCCACGTCATGGCCGCGCCGACCGGGTGGGGGATCCTGAGGAACCATTCGGTTCCCACGGCCACGAGAGCACCGAGCGCCAGTTCCCAGGCGCGTGTGAGGGGCGAGAAGTAGGCCACGGTCGGATCGGATGCCGTTTGCAGCACCGAAATGACGAACGAGACGGCGATCACCCCGCACAGCCCCACGGCCAGTTTGGCCCGCAGACTCCATCGGGTGCGAATGGAGGCGATAACGAGGAAGAGCGCGGGGTAGACCAGGTAGAACTGCTCCTCGACAGCCAGGGACCAGAAGTTGAGCAATGGCGAGGGGGGCTGTTGTGCGGTGAGGTAGTTCGTACCGATCTGGGCAAAATGAACGTTGGCCAAGAACACCGCGGTCCAGCGGGCGTCGACTGCCGTTTGGTCGCCGGAGATGGAGCCGAGAACGAGATAGGTGACGATGACGGTGACGGAGATGACCGCAGTGGCCGCGGGGATGATTCGTCGGCTCCGGCGGGCATAGAAGCCGACGAGCGAAGTCCTGTTTGAGCTGGCCCGTTCCCTCAGCAGCAGCCCGGTGATCACGAAGCCCGAGATCACGAAGAAGACATCGACCCCGACATATCCACCGCTCAGGCCGTGGAGCCCGGCGTGGTAGAAGACGACGAGCAGCACGGCCACGGCGCGTAGTCCCTCGATGTCGGGACGGAAGGGGCGGTCGCCTGGCGCGGTTCCCGATTCATCGCCGGATCGGGTGAGAGCTCCGTCCTCGACCGACGTGGCCACGAGCAACCGCTCCCCCCTGTTGCAGAAGACTGAACCGCCTCGGTCTCCATGGTTGCCCGTCTGGGCAGCCACATCAGCGGAGGCTATCGGTGGACGGTAGCTGGTCGCTTCGGACTTTGTCGGAGCCAACCGATAGCCGAGGTCGGCGCCGCGCGTGGTCGGGCCGGGGAGCATTGATCAGCGGTGCACAGCCGGGGACCTCGATGTGTCGGTCCCGGGCCGCGACCCGCCGGGAGGGATCTGCCCGGTTGGGACCCGACCTGGTGGGCGTGGAAAGCCTCGCTCCTGCCACGCTGGGATCGAACGTCGTGCGCCGGCCCGCCCCTGGTCCGACCGTGGCCACCAAACGCCGTCTCCACCTGGGTTTTCATGGCTGGGGCCGAATCGTCAGCCCGCGTCCGCCCCGAGTCGTCGTCACGTCGTGGTCGCAGAGCCGTCCGGGGATCGTCATCGTCCGGGGGCTCGCCGAATTGACCGGTGCGCTCCACCGAGGAATGGTGACGGCAATGGACCATGACAACAGTGACGAGGGCCTGCCGATCGAAGAGCTGCGCCAACGGTACCGGCGGGAACAGCAGAAGCGCCTGCGGCCCGATGGCATGGCCCAGTGGCGGGAGCTGAAGGACCAGTTCGAGGAGTTGGACCGGGACCCATTCGTCGAACCGGGTTTCACCCGTGAGCCGGTGGTCGAGGAGACGACGGTCGTGATCGTGGGTGGCGGCTTTGCCGGAATGCTCACGGCGATCCACCTCGGAAAGCACGGGATCACCGACATCCGGATCGTCGAGAAAGCGGGCGACTTCGGCGGCACCTGGTACTGGAACCGGTACCCGGGCTGCATGTGCGATGTGGAGTCCTACACGTACCTCCCGCTCCTCGAGGAGACCGGATTCATGCCGTCCGAGCGCTACGCCAGTGCAACGGAGATCTTCGAGTACTCCAAGCTGCTGGCCCGCACGTTCGATCTGTATCCCCATGCCCTCTTTCAGACCGACGTGACCGGTGCCGAGTGGGACGAGAAGACTCGGCGCTGGCAGGTCACCACCAGCCGCGCCGACCGGCTCTCGGCGCGTTACCTGGTGTTGGCGGGCGGCATCCTCCACAAGGCCAAGCTGCCAGGGATCCCCGGGATCGAGGACTTCGGGGGCAAGGCCTTCCACACCAGCCGCTGGGACTACTCCTACACCGGCGGGAGCCCCACCGAGCCGATGGACAGACTGGCCGACACACGCGTCGGCATCATCGGGACCGGGGCCACCGCCGTGCAGGTGGTGCCTCAGATCGCCCGGGTGGCAAAGGAGCTCTACGTCTTCCAACGCACTCCGGGGGCGGTCGGCGTCCGCAACCAGCAACCCACCGACGTCGAGTGGTTCCAGAGCCTGGAACCCGGTTGGCAGAGGGAACGGATCGTCAACTTCACCCAGGCGGTGACCGGGGCCCAGCCCGACGTGGACCTGGTGCACGACGGCTGGACCGAAGTGATGTGGGTCGACACCCAGGGTGCTCCGGAATCAGAGGAGGAGGCCGAGGCCCTCGAGCGCTCCGACTTCGAGACCATGGAGGCCATTCGGCGGCGGGTCGACGAGATCGTGGAGGACCCCCGGACGGCAGAGAAGCTGAAGCCGTACTGGGGAAAGCACTGCAAGCGGATCTGCTTCCACGACGACTACCTGCCGGCGTTCAACCTGCCCAACGTGCACCTGGTGGATACCGACGGGCGAGGGGTCGACGCCATCACCTCCCGCGGACCCGTGGTGAACGGTGTGGAGTACCCGGTGGATCTGCTCATCTACGCCTCCGGCTTCGAGGTCACGACAGATCTGCACCAGCGACTCGGTTTCGATCCGAAGGGCCGCGGCGGCGTCACGCTCTCGGAGCGGTGGGCCAAGGGAGCCCACACACTGCACGGGGTGCTGGCCAGTGGGTTCCCCAACCTCCTCCTCATCAGTCTCGTCCAAGGTGGGTTCGGCACCAATTTCTCTCACCTGCTCTCCGAGTCGGCCAAGCACGTGGCCCACATCGTGGAGGCCTGTGTCGACCAGGGGATCGTCGTCATCGAGCCCGAGGAGGCCGCTGAGGACGAGTGGCTCTCGGTGCTCCACCGCACTGGGGCCGCTAACGCCCGCTACTTCCAGAGCTGCACGCCCAGCTTCTACAACAGCGAGCAGCAGGCGATCGACGCCCGGGCGGCCCGGAATCTCACCTATTCAGGGAGTCTCCTCGACTATGTCGGCTACCTGGAACGCTGGCGCCGGGACCCGGACTTCGCGGGCGTCAAGGTGATACGGGCGGAAGCTGTCGAGCACGGGTAGGCCGCGGCGGTGTCGACCCAGGATGTTGACCCGTGTTGAGGCCCCGGTTCGTTGGACAGATTCCCTGACTATCACGCGGCAACCTGAGCTGTCGCTTCGTTGAACGCCTCTCGTGGTGTCCGGTGGCCCAGGCGTTCGATGAGCCACTCGTCGTTGTAGGTCTGGATGAAGGTGGCGACTCCTTGGCGGAGGTCGTCCGTGTCCTCGAAGAGCCGAGACCAGAGGCACTGCTCCTTGATGGTCCGCATGAAGCGTTCGGCCACGCCGTTGCCCTGGGGCTCGCCGACGAAGGCAGCATCGTCCTCGATGCCCAGCCAGTTGAGCGAGCCCTGGAAGTGGTGGGCGCGGTATTGGCTGCCCCAGTCGTGGCGCAGCTTGATGCCCCGGGCCACATCGGGTCTGAGCTGGCCGAAGCGATCGATCACGGCGTCGTAGACGGGCTGGAGAGCGGCGAAGCGATTCCCCACCTTGGCCACGTGGGCCCAGGCTTCGTTGGTGTAGTGGTCGAGGAGGGCGAAGACCCAGACCCAACCGTCGTTCCTGGTCCAGGCCATGGTGGCATCCGTCCCCCAGCGGACATTGGGGGCATCGGTGATGATCCGGCCGTCATGAACCCGAGGCCGCCGCCGTCTGGCCACCCGCTGGGGGGCGAGCAGGGCGGCCTTCCGCATCAGCCGCAGCACCCGGTTCTTGCCCACATGGAGCTGGTGTTCACGACGCAGGTGGGCCCGGACCTTGCGGTGACCCTCGCCGGAGAACGAGCTGGTGGTGATCACCTGTCGGATCCGCTCGGTGAGGACTTCGTCTGAGACCTCGGTCTTCGGACCTGGCCGACATCCGAGGGCATCCCCTCGGGACCGGCGGTGATAGATCGTCGACCGGGGAGCCCCGGTAACCCGACAGACGGTGGCCAGGGGAATCGCCATCTCCCCACTCACCTCGGCCGCTTCTGCGGCGGCATCTGGAGCCCCCTTTTTTCGGCCACCTTCTTCCAGATCTCGTTCTCCATGGTCAGCTCGCCGATTTTGCGCTCGGCGTCTCGGAGTCTTCGATCCTCCTCGGTGGTGGCCCGCTTGCCCTTCAGGCCCTCCTTGCCGGCGTCGAGGAACTCATCTCGCCAGGCAGCAAGCCGGTGGGCCTCCACCCCGACCTCCCGGCTGACCTCCTCGAGCTTCTCCCCTCGCAGCAGGCGGAGGACCACATCCAGCTTCTTGCTCGCTGACCACCGATTGTTCGACCGGGCGTCAGCCGTTCCCTCGTCGTTCACCGTCATGAGAGCCATCTTGGCTCCTCTCTATTCGGTGTCCAACTTTCCCGGGTGCGCGCCACCCGGCGCACGACACGGCGGGTCGGAGGTTCTCGGTTCCCCCAATTGGATCTCCGTCGCCCGATGTGCGTGTCCGCCTCGGTCGCAGACATTCCTGAGCGATCGGACGTCCCTGAGTGATCAGGGCGCCTTGGGTCAGAGACAGTGGACGGCGATGGGAGAGGGATTGCTCTCACCCGTTAGGCGGAGGTGTTCATGGGTTACCAACTGGCGACTCGGCTCGCACTCTGTGGCGTTCTTGGCGGATCGTCCCTGGCGATCGGGCCTGTTCCCGGGGTCAGGCGTTCGCCGGTACAACCAGACCAACGGTCGCGACGTGCACCACCTTGTCCGGGGACGTCGTGGGTGGAGCGATCTATTCCGGCTGCACCGACACGCAGGCCACCGGTGGAGGCGGCACCACCGTTGCCGGGTCGATTTCCACCACCTGGAATACGGGCTTGACGAGCATCTTCACCGTGCCCAGCGCCAAAGAGCTCCTTGGCAAGAAGGACAAGTGCACTGCCCTGCGGGAGACACCAATGCCTTACGAGCGATTTCAGCTGACTACGAAGTGCTCGAGCGGGGCAACATCGCCATTGTCCGCCTCACGGAGGGCGACAAGGTACCGCCGCCGGGTTCCCTCGACGTCACCCCGGCCGCCAACTGCCCCCCACGTGAACGGCGGCTGTTTCAGTGCCTCCATCAGGTAGTCAGCAGCCTGACGACCATGCCGTCCGTTGCCGTTGGGAAACGGGTGGATGGACACGAGGCAGTGGTGAAACCGGACGGCGACGCACAGAGGCTCCTCGTGCTCGGCCCAGATCTTGGTGTCCTCCACAAGGTCTCGAACGCCAACGGCAATCCGGGCAGGATCGATGCCGATCGATGTCTCGAGCCGCCGATAGGAGCCGGCCCAAGTCCAGACATCGCCGAACATCGCGCGGTGAAGATCGCGCAGATATTTGTCGTCCAGGAGCGCTTGCAACGTCGGATGTCGCCTGCCATGACGGGCCCTCAGGATGTTCTCCTGTTCGGCCTCATTCAGTTCGCTACGGGTGGTGATGTAGGTCAGCTCCAACCCCTCGCGGTCATCGCCATCGAGTGGGGTGTGGCCGTCACCGAGCGGAAGCAGTGGATCGCCAGGGGTGGTCATCGAGGAGCCGGGGCATTGGGCTGCTCCCACAAGTGGCGCTCGTCGACGAATCGCTCGGCCATCTCCTTCACCAGGGAGTCGAGCACACCGGGCTCAGGAACCTGATCCTCGAGGGCCATGGTGTGGGTGACGGCATCGACCTCGGCCTGCGCCCGCAGGCGAGCCTGGCGTTGAACCATCTCCTCCAGTGGCTCGTTTGGCACAAAGACGTAGCGAACCCGGCAGTTGAGCGCCTGGGCTGCGCGCTCCAGGGTGTCGAGGCGGATGGAGCCGAGCTCCTCGGACCGTTCGATCTGGCTGACCCGGGACTGGGTGAGCCCCATGCGTTGGCCGAGCTCGGCCGTGGTCATGCCCAAGGCCTCCCTTATGGCCCGGACCCAGCCGCGGGGCGGCCTCTGACCAAGGTCGAGGCCAACGAGTCGCTGGTCCAGATGCCTTCTCGCGGTACGACGGGGGCTCTTCATCCCGGCTCCTCAGTAGTAGTATTTGCTACTTAGACTGTCCTTAGAGTAGTACTAAAAACTACTAGATATCCAGTAATCTAAGTAGTCAATCGTACTTGGAATGCACGAGTGAACGGGCGAACTGATGAGGTGGATTCGAAAATGTAGTCACGAACGGAAGTCAAGCCAATAGCTATTGGACAGAACGTGCCTCTGAACTGGGATTTCAGTGGGCCGTGCGAGTCTCGATCTCGCCACCTTGGGATTAAAAGTCCCCTGCTCTACCGGATGAGCTAACGGCCCGCCGTGGAGCGTATCGGCTCTGTTTCCCCCGCTTCGACGGCCACTGCAGTCCGTCGGGCATGCGGTGCCCCGGACCCGGAAGGACGGCTTACCGGCGATGGTGCTCGGTGCGTGGCCGGCCGGACGTTGAATTGGCACCTATGGAGCGATCTTCCCACCCCGAACTCGACAACCCCGTTTGGTGGGCGCTGACCGGAACCCAGCGCCACCTGGGCACGACCGGGCCGTTCGCCGCCCGGTTCGACCCGGAGGTGTCGCCGTTCGGGGCACTGTCCGACGAGCCGACGGAGGCCCACTGGGAGGATCTGTCGACGCTCGCCGGCCCCGGCGGCATGGTGGCGCTGATCAACCCAGAAGGCCGTGACCTTCGCCTGGGAACCGGATGGACCGTGGAGTGGCAGCTGCGCGGGGTCCAGATGGTGGGCGACCGGGTCGCGTCAGGGCGCGGTCCGTCACCGGGGTCGGACCCCCGGGTCGCATCCGACCCGACGCCACAACCCCTGGGCGCCGATGATGTCGCCGACATGCTGGCCCTGGTCGCTGTGGCGCGGCCCGGCCCGTTCCTGGTGCGGACCGTCGAGTTCGGGGGCTACCTCGGCGTCAGGAGTGAGGGCCGCCTGGTGGCGATGGCGGGCGAGCGGTTGCGGCCCGCCGGCTATGCGGAGGTGAGCGCGGTGGCGACGGCCCCGTCCCATCGGCGCCAGGGGCTGGCGGGGCGCCTGGTCGGGGCAGTGGCGGCCGCCATCATCGAGCGAGATGAGACGCCGTTCCTCCACGCTGCCGCCACCAACACCGACGCCATCCGCCTCTACGAGTCGATGGGTTTCCTCACGCGCCGCCGACCCGAATTCGTCCTGTTGCGGGCGCCCGGCGCCGACGGCCCTTCCCCTAGCGTTGCCGGCCCTAGGCCCGCGCCCCGGCGATGACCACCGCCGCCGGAACTCCACCCACGGTCACGCGACCGATGACCGTCCGAGTGCGCAGATCCACGTGCACCAGGGTTCCGTCGAGGCCACTCACCCAGGCGGTGGTGCCACCGGGGGCGATCGCTAGTCCTTCGGCCGGTGTGCCCACGGGTACGGGCGACCCGGCCGTATCGGTTCGGAGGTCGATGGGGGTCACGGTGTCACCACCGCTGACGTAGGCCGAGGTGGATGCGGGCAGGGCGGCGATGTCCGTCGGATTGCCGGCCACGGCTATGGCCGCTCCTGGCGCCATCGAGGTCAGGGAGACAGGGGTCACCGAGTCGGTCTGGAAGTCGGTGACCAAGGCCGTCGTACCGCCGGGGGCGACGAGGACGGCGGTGGGCTCCGCACCGGCCGCAACCGGCGGGCCCACCGTCAGCGAGGGCACCGAGATCGGGTCGACTGTCCCGTCCTCGTAGTTGGCGACCAGGGCCACTTTGCCGGTCGGCGAGAAGGAGACAGCCACCGGCTGCCGGCCGACGGCGACGGGCCGGCCCGGCCGCAGTGACGGGAGGGAGAGGGGGGTCACGGTGTCATCGCCGAAGTTGGCGACGAGGGCGAGTGTGCCGCCAGGAGCCACAGCCACGGCATCCGGCTCCAGCCCGACGTCGGCGTGGCCGACGACCACGCCCGACGCCACGTCGACCTCGCTGACCGTGTCGTCGCCCTTGTTGGCCACGAGCACGTCCTTCCCGTCGGGGGTCACGGCCAGCGCCGCCGGAAGGGTTCCGGTCGTGATCGACGGCTGGACCCTCGAGGCCACCGTGTCCACCACCGCGACCTTGTCGCCGGGATTGGGGATTCCGGCCCCCGTGGCCACGTAGGCCGTCGGGGTCGTGGGCGTGGCCGCCGCCGACCCCGAGCCGCATCCGCTGAAGAGCGCGGCCGGAACTGCGACAGCCAGGACCGCCAGACCGAGGGTAGTCATCGGGAACGGCACCCGTCGGCGGCTGGGCATCCGCTGATGGTAGAGGTTCGGGGCTACAGCAGCGGGCGCGTCGCCCCGCCCCTCCCGAGCAGGCCGCCCCCGACAGGGAGCGGCGGGTACGCTCGACCCCATGGAGCGAGAAGTGCCAGACGAGGTGGAGGCCGACGCCCGGGCCTTCCGGACCGGGGAACCCGGAGGCCAGATGGAGGTGGCGGCACCACGACCCGGCGCCGCGGAGGAACCGTCGGCGGCCGGTGCGCCGGATTCGTCCATCGACGGTATCGACAAGCTGCTCGACGAGGTGGAACGGGCACTGTCCCGGCTGGACGACGGTACCTACGGGCGGTGTGCGGCGTGCGGCGCCCCCATCGGTGACGCCAGACTGGCCGAGGAGCCGACGGCGCTGCACTGTCGGGACTGCAGCGAGGTCGAGAACGGCACGTCGCCCACCGGACCGGTGGCCGCGCCCCATGGGCCAGTCGGATCGAGCGTTCCCCAGGGCAGCTGAGGTCCCGCTCCCAACGCGCCGCCCGAGGAATTTCGGTTTCCGTGTCGAAATGGGCGCACCCCGTTCGACGCATCTTCTGTGAGGAGGGAAAGTCCCTGCCCACTCGAACGAGGAGTCAGCATGCCGCGCTACCTCTCCCTGGTCCGTGTCGACGAGCAGAGTGTGCCCCCCGGGGGCCCCAGCCCCGAGTTCCAGCAGCGCATGGGAGCGCTGTTCGAGGAGATCACCAAGGCCGGGATCATGTTGGACACGGCCGGGCTCACCCCGACGTCCGAAGGTACCCGGGTCACCTGGTCCGGCGGCAAGTTCAGCTACACCGACGGGCCCTTCACCGAGACCAAGGAGGTCGTGGGCGGATACGCCATCCTCCAGGTCAAGGACAAGGCAGAGGCCCTCGAGTGGACGAAGCGGTTCCTCCAGCTCCACGACGAGGACTGGACGGTGACCTGCGAGGTGCGTGAAATCGTCGGCCCCTGAGCCCGATCCGGTTGCCCCGACCCCGACCCGACTGGTCTGATGGTCGGCGGTGACGGTATCGAGGGAGCACGCTGCGCTCGACACGGTGGTCAGGATCGAATACCCCCGCATCGTCGCCGGGGTCACCCGCATCGTGCGGGATGTCGGCATCGCCGAGGAGCTCGCCCAGGACGCGGTGGTCGCGGCGCTGCAGGCGTGGCCGGAGTCGGGCGTCCCCGACAATCCGGGGGCCTGGCTCATGGCCACCGCCCGGCATCGCGCCATCGATCTCGTGCGGCGCAAGGAGACCTATCGACAGAAGCTGGACGACGTCGGCCGGAGCCTGGCGGACGTGACGCCCCCCGACCCGCCCGGCGTCGACGACATCGACGACGATCTCCTGCGGCTGATCTTCACCGCGTGCCATCCGCTGCTGGCGCCCGAGGCGCGGATCGCCCTCACCCTCCGCCTGCTGGGCGGCCTGACCACCTGCGAGATCGCCCGTGCGTATCTGGTGTCGGAACCCACGGTGGCCCAGCGGATCGTCCGCGCCAAACGGTTGCTGGCCAAGGCCGGCGTCCCCTTCGAGGTCCCCTTCGGCCCGGAGCGGTCCGCCCGGCTCTCGTCGGTCCTCGAGGTGGTCTACCTGATCTTCAACGAGGGCTACTCGGCCACGGCCGGCGGCGACCTGGTGCGGCCGGCGCTGTGCGAGGACTCGCTCCGCCTGGCTCGGGTCCTCGAGGGCCTGATGCCCAAAGAACCCGAGGTCCACGGTCTCGCGGCGCTGCTCGAGCTGCAGGCGTCCCGCATCGCCGCCCGCACCGGGCCCGACGGGGAGCCGGTACTCCTCGCCGACCAGGACCGCACCAGGTGGAACCGGCTGCTCATCCGTCGCGGCATGGCCGCGCTCGACCGAGCGGGCGAGGGCCCCTACTCCGTGCAGGCCGCCATCGCCGCTTGCCACGCCCGTGCCGTCCGCTACGAGGACACCGACTGGGCGGCCATCGCCGGGCTCTATGCCCGACTGATGGCGCTGACCCCGTCCCCCGTGGTGGCGCTCAACTGGGCCGTGGCGGTGGCCATGGCCGAGGGCCCTTCCGAGGGCCTGCGGCTGGTGGACGCGCTGGCCGAGGAACCGGCGCTCCAGGAGTACCACTGGCTTCCAAGCGTCAGGGGGGACCTGTTGGAGCGCCTGGGTCGGTGGGAGGAGGGGAGCGCCGAATTCCGAAGGGCGGCGTCCCTCACGCGTAACGAACGCGAACGCGATCTGCTCCTGGCCCGGGCCTCTCGCGCTGCGGCCGCGGCGCGCTGAGCACCCAGGGGCTAGGCCTTCTTGGTCTCCCAGAAGATCCGATCGATCTCGGCGATCTGGGCCAGCAGGTCGTCGGCCACCGCCACGTCGGTGGACTTCTTGGTGTCGCCCGCCTTCTTCGTGGCCTTCCAGAACAGGTCGTGCAGGTTGGGGTACTTCTCGAGATGCTCAGGCTTGAAGTAGTCGGTCCACAGCACCCACAGGTGGTGCTTGACCAACTCGGCGCGCTCCTCTTTGATCAGGATGGCCCGGGTCTTGAAGTCCACGTCGTCCGAGTCGTTGTACTTCACGAGGACGCCCTTGATGGACTCAGCCTCGATACGGGCCTGCGCCGGATCGTAGACACCGCAAGGCAGATCGCAGTGGGCATGGACCGCTTCGGGTGGCGACAGGCGATCGACGGCGGCGAACAAGTGGTCTGCGATGCGCATGGGCGGTTCTCCTTGGTGGGTGGTCGAGCGGACTCGTGACGTCCGCCGTCAGCTGGTACAGACTTGGGCGATGGCGCCCGATGGCTTCACCTTACCCACGATGCCGGGACGGAATCTCCTGGGCACGGTGATCCGATGAGCAGGGCCGGCGCGGCCGCCTGGGGCGCTGTCGTCGCGACCCTCCTCGTGGTTGTCGCGATCCTCCGGCGATCCGTCCGGCGGGTCGAGGTCGTCGGGTCGTCGATGGAGCCCGCGCTCCTCGCCACCGATCGCCTGATGGTCGTCGGAGTTCCCCTCGTCCGGGCCCGCCGGCCCCGGCCCGGACAGGTCGTCGTGCTCCGGGACCCCCGCCGGCCCGGTCGCACCCTCGTCAAGCGGGTCCGCACGGTCGATTGGGACCGCGGGACCCTCGAGGTGGAGGGTGATGCCGCTGGTGCCAGTACCGACAGCCGCACATTCGGGCCTGTGCCGGTGACCTCGGTCGTCGGCCGGGCAGTCTACCGATACGCCCCGCCGCACCGCAGAGGGCCTCTGGCCCGGCAGGGGGAGTACCATCGTGGCTGATGCCCAGTCACAAAGACGACCTCGACCGCATTCTGTCCAGCACCTACCTCGACGGACTGGCTGACCGGTCACTCGCCGACATCCGCTCGATGCGCGCCGAGTGCCAGGAGGCCGAGGTGGCCCTGTCCTACCTCCGCCGCCTGATACAGGGGCGCCTCGACATCGTGCACACCTACCTCGAGCACGAGGGATCCGACGGCGGACGCGACCTGGGCTCGCTGGTCGACGACCTGCCGACGATCCTGTCCTCGGGGCGTGGGCGGCCGCCCGGACCTGCCCACCTGCCCCAGCTGCTGTCCCCGGACACCGAGGAGGCGGACCTCACCGCCGAGCTCGACGCCATCCTCGGGGCCGACGAGATCGGCACGCTGGCCGACCTCGACGTCGATCGGTTGAACAGCCTTGCCGGCCGCCTCGAGGTCATCGAGACGCGGGTGTCCGCCGACCGCCGGGCCCTGCACGAGCGGATCGACACGCTGCAGGCCGAGCTGGTCGAGCGCCACAAAACGGGACGGGCGACGGTCGACGGTCTCCTTTCGTGACGGACCACCACCTGGGCGACGGGGCCCACCTCGTGAAGGAGATCCCCGAGAAGTTCAACGAGCTCGGATCGTTCATCCGGGAGCAGCGGAGCTCGGCCCGGCTCTCCTTGCGGCGCCTCTCCGAGCTGGCGGGGATCTCCAATCCCTATCTCAGTCAGATAGAACGTGGGCTGCGGCGTCCGTCCGCCGAGATCCTCCAGCAGATCGCCAAGGCGTTGCGCATCTCCGCCGAGACCCTCTACGTCCAGGCCGGCATCCTCGAGAAGCCGGACGGAGACACCGACCTGTCCCGCCACATCTTCGCCGATCACCATCTCACCGAAGAACAGCGGCAGGCAATGATGCGGATCTACCTCTCGTTCCGCCATGAGAACGACGACCTGGCCGCAACGGACCGGTCGCGAGGGGCCGACGACACGGCCGGGTCGGACGATCCGGACGAGGCGCACGCACCGCAGGCCAACGCGTCTCCCGGATCGAGGCCCGCCACGACCGTCACCCGTGGAGGGGTCCCGGTGGGGCGGGCCGGCGCCGGTGCCACCGGCCCAGGTGGCAGTGCGCTAACCGGCTGACCAGGCCCCCCGGGTAGGCTCGATTCCGCATGAGGCGCCTCGCGGTCCTTTCTCTACACACCTCCCCTCTGGCCCAGCCCGGGACCGGGGACGGTGGGGGCATGAACGTCTACGTGCGCGAGCTCTGTGCGGCGCTGGCCCGGGCCGGAGTGGTGTGTGACGTGTTCACGCGGGCCTGGGCCGACGACCTGCCGGCCACCGTGGACGTCGAGCCCGGGTTGCGGGTCCACCACGTGTCGGCCGGCCCCCCGGTGCCCGTGGCGAAAGAGGAGCTTCCCCGCGTCGTCGACGAGTTCGCCGACGGGGTCCTCAAGCGGATGCAGAGCGCGGAGAACTTCGGTCCCGACGAGGGCCTCCCTTTCGATGCCGTGCACGCCAACTACTGGCTGAGCGGGATGGCCGGCCACATCGTGAAGCACCGGCTGAACCTTCCGCTCGTCTGTACCTTCCACACCCTCGACCGGGTCAAGGCCGAGGCCAGCCCGGAGGAGGTCGAGGCGGACGCGCCCCATCGGCGGGCTGAGGCCGAGGCGGCCATCATCCGCTGTTCGGACACCGTCCTGGCCTCCTGCTCGGTCGAGGCGGCCCAGCTCTCCGACCTCTACGGGGCCGACCCCGCCCGGACCCGGATCGTGGCCCCTGGCGTCGACCATGCGTTCTTCGGCCCCGGCGACCGACACCAGGCCCGGCGGGCCCTGGCCCTCCCCCAACAGGGACCGCTCTTGTTGTTCGTCGGCCGGATCCAGCCGTTGAAGCGCCTGTCCGTTGCCGTCCGGACCCTGGATGCCCTGTCGGCCGATCATCCCGGCGCCCACCTGGTCGTGGTGGGTGGCCCGAGCGGACCCCACGGGGACGATGAGGTGGCCCGGACGGTCTCCCTGGTCGAAGAGTTGAGGCTGGAGGACCGGGTCGTGTTCGTGCCACCCCGGCCCCACGAGCTGCTCTCCACCTACTACCGGGCGGCCGACCTCTGCCTGGTGCCGAGCCGGTCCGAGTCGTTCGGCCTGGTGGCCCTGGAGGCTGCCGCCTGCGGGACCCCTGTCGTGGCATCGGACGTCGGCGGACTGCGCAGCCTCATCGACCATGGGCGGACCGGTTATCTGGTCGACGACCCGAGCCCCGGGGCCTTCGCCGCGTGGGCCAGACAGATCCTGGCCGAGCCGCTGCTCGCCGAGCGGCTGAGCACGGGAGCCGTGCTCCGGGCCCGTCGCTACACCTGGGCCCGGGCCGCCGACCTGCTCCGTGAGATCTACACCGAGTTGACGGACGGCCGACTGGTCGAGTGCTCGTGATCACGGACCGCCGGTGACCGAGCGTTGGAGCGGTCTGCTCGGGGCGAGCGAGCGGGAAGCGGTGTGCGCGGTCATCGACCGGTGGGCTGAGCGCGAGCTGGCCACAGGCGGGGCGCTGGTGGCCGTCGACCGTCAGGCCGGCGGGGACCCGGTGTCCGGTGCTCCCCGCTGGTATCTGCGCCTCCGCGGTGAGGAGAAGGAGTTCGTGACCGTGTGGTTGACCCTCCGCCAGCGCACCTTGCACCACGAGACGCAATTCATGCCGGGCCCGGAGACCAACGTCGAGGGCACATGGGAGTACCTCCTGAAGAAGAACGCCGAGTTGCTGGGGATGTGTTTCGCCCTCGGGCCCGAGGACGCCGTCTACCTGGTCGGCCGGGTCCCGGTCGAACGGGTCGACGAGGACGAGCTCGACCGCATCCTGGGCGCGTCCCTGGCGTACACCGACGAGTGCTTCCCGACCGCCATGGGCATCGGCTACGAGGGACGGTACCGCCGCCGACCCCCGTCCCAGCGGCTGCCCGCCATCCAGGAGACCCGCCCCTGATCGGTCCCCGGTGAGGGGGCGGACACGCCGTCGGGGCCACGGGGAGCCGATGGGGTGCGCTGCTAGCGTCTCGGCGCATGGCACCGAAGCTTCTGGTCGTCGGGGGCGGACGGATGGGCGCCGCCCTGCTCGCCGGCCTGATCTCCTCGGGGTGGGCACCGGCGGGGGAGCTGGCGGTGAGCGAACCCGATCCGGACCGACGCCGTCACCTGGCCGACGTCCACCCCGGGGTCCAGGTGGTGGAAGGGCCCATCGGGGCCGACGATGTGGTACTCGCCGTCAAGCCCGATGTGGCCGAGGCCGTCCTGCGGACCTTGGCCCCGTCGGGGGCCAGCCGGGTGCTCTCGATCGTGGCCGGCGTCTCGACCGCCCGGCTGGAGGCGGTCCTCAGCCCCGGGACCGTCGTCATCCGGGCCATGCCCAACACCCCGGCGCTGATCGGAGCCGGAGCGGCCGCCATGTCGGGTGGCAGTGTCGCAACCGGTGCCGATCTGGACTGGGCGGAGGGCGTGCTCGCCGCCGTGGGCACAGTGACCCGGCTGCCCGAGCGCCACCTCGACGCCGTCACCGGTCTTTCGGGATCGGGTCCGGCCTACGTCTTCCTGGTGGCCGAAGCGATGATCGAGGGTGGGGTGATGGCCGGACTGCCGCGTGGGGTGAGCCAGGACCTCGCCATCGGAACGATCCTCGGTTCCGCCCGCCTGATGGCGGAGACGGGTGAAGGTCCCGCCGAGCTCAGGGAGGCGGTGACCTCGCCCGGGGGCACCACGGCCGCCGGGTTGCGCACCCTAGAGTTCAAAGCGGTCCGGTCCGCGTTCATCGAGGCGGTGGCCGCGGCAACCGAGCGATCGAGGCAGTTGGGCAGATGAGGGCGCGGCCACCGGCCGCCTGCCCGGTCGTCCCGACCGGTCCCGGGGAAGGCGGCGGCGATGTCCGCTGATCCTCCTCCGCCCGCGGTCTATTTCCTCTCCGACTACGGCACCGCCGACGAGTTCGTCGGCGTCGTGCACGCCGTAGTGCACCGCCTGGCGCCGTCGGTGAGGGTCATCGACCTCGCCCACGGGATCCCCCCGTTCGACGTGGGGGCCGGCGGTGCGTTGCTGGCCCGGAGTGTCCCCCATCTGGGGCCCGGCGTGGTGCTCGCCGTGGTCGACCCGGGCGTGGGCACCGACCGGCGGGCAGTGGCCGTCGGCACCCCTGCCTCGGTGGCGCGACGGCGGGAGGACGGCCCGGCGGTCGGTGACGGCCCGGCGTGGCTGGTCGGCCCGGACAACGGGCTGCTCGTCCCGGCGGCCGACGCCCTCGGTGGCGCCGTCCGGCTCGTCGAGATCACCGCAGTTCCCCTCGGCGGCGGGCACGTCGCCGGCAAGACGGCTGACGGAGCGCCTCGGCGCGGGGCGACGTTCGACGGACGGGACGTCTTCGCCCCGGCGGTGGCCCACTTGGTGACGGGGGGCGACCCCTCGCTGCTCGGGTCTGAACGCGACCCCGCCAGCCTGGCCCCCGCGATCCAAGCCGGTGGCGGGCCGGTCGACGGCGGGCGGCCGGCGGGTGGGGCGGGCCCACTGGTCACGACGGTCGGCTGGGTCGACCACTTCGGCAATGTGCAGCTGACGCTCAGCCCGTCCGAGCTGGCCGGCTCAGGACTGGTCCCGGGTGCCTCGGTCGGAGTCGTCGTCAACCTCAGCTCGGTGGGCGCCGACGCCCGCGGCCGGGCAGACGGGGAGGGCGCGCCCGGCCACCGCCCACCGCGTCCGGTGCCGGCCCGCTGGGTGGGATCCTTCGCCGAGCTGTCGCCCGGCGAGCTCGGCCTCATGACCGATGCCAACGGGTTGATCGCCCTGGTGCTCGACCGGGCGTCCGCCGCACAACGGCTCGGGTCCCCGGAAGCGGGAGCACCGGTCGAGCTCTGGGTCGAGTAGCCGCGCTGAACGGGCCGTGGGCCCCGACCGGGCCACCGGCGCCGGCCCGTTTTCCGCGTCACGCCGGCCCGGCCTACGATCCCACCCGTGCCAGGAGACCCCTCCTCCCCGTCGCCGTCGCACCAGGGTCCCGGCGGAGCCGGCCCGCGGCGGATCCCCGAGGCGACGGTGGCCCGGCTTCCCGTCTACCAGCGCATCCTCGAGGAGTTGCTGCGGTCGGGCACCACCACGGTCTCCTCCGAGGTGCTCGCCTCCGCCGCCCGGGTCAACGCCGCGAAGGTGCGCAAGGACCTGTCCCTGCTCGGGTCGTTCGGGACGAGGGGGGCCGGTTACGACGCCGCCTTCCTCATCGAGCAGATCGACCGCCAGCTCGGTCTCGATCGGGTCTGGACCGTGGTAATCGCAGGAATCGGCAACCTCGGCCGCGCACTGGCCCGATCCCAGGGATTCGCCGCCCGCAACTTCCGGGTGGCCGCCCTCATCGACAACGATCCGGCGATCATCGGCGAGACGGTGGACGGCGTCGTCGTCCACCATCCCGACGAGCTCCCGTTCCTGGCGGCCGAGGTGCCGTTGTCGATCGGCGTGATCACCACACCGGCGTCGGTGGCGCAGCGGGTGGCCGACACCATGGTGGGAGCCGGCGTGCGCTCGATCCTCAATTTCGCCCCCCAGGTCCTCGAGGTGCCGCCCGAGGTCCTCCTCCGCTACGTCGATCTGAGCATCGAACTGCAGGTCATGAGCTTCTATCAGTCCCGTGCCGAGGAGAGCCCCGAGGTGGCCACCATGCCGGCCATCCGGTCCGTCGGGGCCCCGACCCGACCGTCGGGCTGACCGGACCGGACCGACCGCGAGTGGCGGTGGCCGCCCGGGTCCGCGAAGCTGGCCGGACGGCACCGCCGTAAGGATGCTGCCCTCGCCGCCCTACGATTGGGGGGTGGGCCTGTCCGACCATGATCCCCGATCGAGGCTGTGAGCGAGTGATGCGCCTGGTGAGTCACGTGGTGATGACGGGGGTGCCGCCGTGTCCGTGATCGTGGTCGGCCTCGAGCAACGCCACTCGCCGCTCGACCTGCTCGAGCGCGTCGCCGTCACCGAGGTCGAATTGCCCAAGGCGCTGGGTCGCCTCCGTGACCGCTCGAATCTCGCTGAGGTCGTCATCCTGTCCACCTGCCTCCGCACGGAGGTCTATGCGGTGGTCGAGCGGTTCCACGAGGGTGTGGACGATCTCCAGGAGTTCCTGGCCACCACCAGCGGGAGCCCGCTCGACGCGCTGGCCGACCATTTCACGGTCCGGTTCGACGACGATGTGACCAACCACCTGTTCACGGTGGCCGCCGGTCTCGACTCCGCCGTGCTGGGTGAGTCCGAGGTGCTGGGTCAGGTGCGGCGGGCCTGGGAGCGGGCGCAGACCGAGAAGGTGTGCGGCCCGGTGCTCGGAGCGCTGTTCCGCCATGCCGTCGAGGCCGGCAAGCGGGTCCGTTCGGAGACCTCCATCGCCCGCGGGATCACCTCGTTGTCGCACGGGGCGGTGGCCCTCGCCGCCGGGCGTCGCCCCAACGGTCTCGAAGGGGCCCGGGTCCTCATGGTGGGCGCCGGGGAGATGGGAGAGGGTGTCGTCCAGGCACTCGACGGACTGGGGATCGACGGCCTGGTGGTGGCGAACCGGACCGCCGACCGTGCCCGGGAACTGGTTGCCGACCTGCCGGCGCCTCTCGCCGAGCGCGCCCGGACCGAGGGTCTCGACGACATCGCCGCCCTCATGGCCGCGGCCGACGTGGTGTTCACGTCGGTGGGCACCACCCACCCGCTCATCGAACGCCCGATGGTCGAGGCGGCCGCCACGGTGGAGGATCGGGACGATCCGCTGCTCATCGTCGATCTGGGTGTGCCGCGCAACGTGGAGCCGTCCGCTGCGGGCCTCGACGGTGTGGTGCTGCTCGACATGGAGGTGCTGCGCTCGGCCGTCGCCGACGCCCTGTCCGGCCGCCAGGACGAAGTGGCCGCCGCCAGCCACATCGTCACCGACGAGGTGGAGCGGTACCGGGTGGCTACGCGGGCCCGTGACGCCGCACCGATGGTGTCGGCGCTGAGGGCCCGGGTGGAAGAGGCCCGGAAGGTCGAATTCGATCGGCAGCGGACGAAGCACTCCGAGCTGAGCGAAGCCCAGTGGGACCAGGTCGATGCCGTGACGCGGGCGATGGTGGCCAAGCTCCTGCACCAGCCGACCGTGACCCTGAAGGACGCAGCGGGCACACCTCGGGGCGAGCGCTTGGCCGAGGCGCTCCGAACCCTCTTCGACGTGTAGCCGGTGTCCGACCGGTCGGTGGCGTGACTGAGCGGCCGGCACTCCGGTTGGCCACGCGGGGATCACCCCTCGCCCTGTGGCAGGCCGAACGGGTGGCCGGGCTCCTGGAGCGCCTGGGCGTTCCGACGTCGGTCCTGGTGGTCGAGACGGTCGGGGATCGGCGCAGCGACGTCCCGCTCGACCGGCTCGGCGGCCAGGGGGTCTTCGTCAAAGAGGTGCAGGCCGCCGTGACGCGGGGTGACGCCGACGCCGCGGTCCACTCCGCCAAGGACCTGCCGGCCGCCGCGGCCTTGGCCGCCCCCGGCCTGGTCCTGGCCGGCTACCCCGAACGGATCGACACCCGGGACCTCCTCGTGGGCGCCCGCCTCGACACCATCCGCACCGGGGCCACCGTGGCTACCGGTTCGGCCCGGCGCCGGGTGCAACTGGCCAACCTCCGTCCCGACCTCACCTTCACCGGCCTGAGGGGGAACCTGGCGACACGGCTGGCCGTGGCCGGAACCGGAGCGGCGGACGCCGTCGTCGTGGCCAAGGCGGCCGTCGACCGCTTGGGGTGGTCGCCCCCCGAGGGGGTGGACATCGAGGTGCTGTCACCCCGGGTGATGGTGCCCCAGGTCGGCCAGGGCGCGCTGGCCGTCGAGTGCCGCGACGATGATGCGGTGACCCGGGAGGCGCTGGCGGCGATCGACGCGCCGGGCGTCGCCCCCCTGGTGACGGCCGAACGGGCCTTCCTGGCCGAACTCGGCGGTGGATGCACACTGCCGGTGGGCGCCAACGCCTGCTGGCGCCCAGGCCGGCAGGCCGAGGGCGTGGAGCCGGTCCCGGGTCCCGGACCAGACACAGGATTGGGCCCAGGACCGGGCCCGATCTCGGGCCACCTGTCGCTGGTCGCCATGCTCGGGAGCCCCGACGGGATCGTTGTGCTCCGGCACGCGGCCGAGGGGGACGAACCCGGGGAGCTCGGACGGTCCGTGGCGCGGTTCCTCCTCGACGACGCCGGCGGCCGGGATCTCGGTGAGTGGTCGGCGTCCACGGGAGGCGGAAGTCTGTGACCGTCTCGCTGGTCGGTGCCGGCCCCGGTGACCCCGGGCTCTTGACGCTGCGGGGGGCCGAGCTCCTCGCCCGGGCCGATGTCGTCGTCTACGACCGGCTCGTGGTCACCGAGCTGCTCGACCTGGCCCCCGACGACGCCGAGCTGATTGACGTCGGCAAGGCGCCGGGGACCTCCGACCGCCAGTCGGAGATCAACGCCCTGCTCATCGAGCACGGCCGGGCCGGTCGCCGGGTGGTCAGGCTGAAGGGCGGTGACCCGTTCGTCTTCGGACGCGGGGGCGAGGAGGCCGAGGCGCTCCGCCGGGCCGAGGTCGACTACGAGGTGGTGCCCGGCGTGAGCTCGGCGTTCGCCGTCCCGGCCGCGGCGGGCATCCCGGTGACGCACCGGGGGTTCGCCACCTCGGTCAGCGTCGTGACCGCCCGGGTGGGTGAGACGTCCGGCTCGGACGTGGTGGACTGGGAGCAGCTCGGCAGGGTGGGCGGGACCCTGATCATCCTCATGGGCATGTCCGAGCGCGGGACGATCGCGGCCGGTCTCCTGGCCGGCGGGCGTCCGGCCGACACGCCGGTCGCCGTCGTGCACTGGGGCACGACCTCCCGCCAGCAGGTCGTGCGGGGAACACTGGGCGAGCTCGCGTCGATCGACCTGCCCGCACCGGCCACCATCGTGGTGGGCGCGGTGGCCGCACTGGACGTGGCTGCAACTGCGGGGGACCGGCCCGCCCGATGAACGGTGCCGTCCTCGCCGGGCGCAGCGTGGTGGTGACGAGGGCGCGGGCCCAGTCGTCGGTGCTGGTGGAACGGCTGTGCGCCCTGGGTGCGACGGTGGTGGAGCTCCCGGTGATCGCCGTCGCCGATGCCCCCGACGGAGGTGCCGGCCTGGCGCTGGCGGCCGACCGGCTGTGCGCGGGAACCTACGACTGGGTGGCTGTGACCTCCGCCAACGCCGTCGGGAGGCTCCTCGCCGCCCTTGACGATCGGAGCGTCCCGCCCTCGGTGCGCTGGGCGGCGGTGGGTGCCGGCACCGCCCGTGCACTCGAGCGGGGAGGGCTACGTGCGGACCTCGTCCCGGACCGCTCGGTCTCCGAGGCACTGGCCGATGCGTTCCCGGGAGCGGAGGGAGCCGGCGCCGTGCTGTTCCCCCGGGCCCAGATCGTCCGCGGTGCGCTGGCCGCCGGGCTGAGGGACAAGGGATGGACCGTCGACGAGGTCGTCGCCTACCGGACCGTCGCCGGTGATCCTGACCCGGCCGTCGTCGAGTCGGCCCGGCGGTGCGAGGCCATCGCCTTCACCTCCTCGTCGACGGTGGCCCGCTCGCTCGACCTGCTGGGAGCCGACGGGCTCCCGCCGTTGGTCGTCACCATCGGGCCGACGACGTCCGACTCCGCCCGGGGTTCCGGCCTCCGCGTGGCCGTCGAGGCCGACCCCCACACCCTCGACGGGCTCGTGGACGCCGTGCTGGCGGCGCTCACCGGTGACGACGGCGACCGTCGCTCCCTGGGCCACCAACCACAGCAGTGATCCGGCTCGGACCGCCGGGTTCCGGCTGGACCGGAGGCCGGCCATCTGGCGCCACGCCGATCGTCCTGCCGTAGGCTGGCCTGAGTGCCCGAACACCAATCCCGACGGTCCGATTCGTCGCCCCGGCCGCAGTTCCCCGCGGGCCGCCCACGCCGCCTGCGGCAAAGTCCCGCGCTGCGGCGGCTGGTGGCCGAGGCCCGGCTCTCCGTCGACGACCTTGTGGCACCCCTGTTCGTCGCCGACGGGATCGATCAACCCCGCCCCATCACCTCGCTGCCCGGTGTCGTCCAGCACACGGTCGACTCGTTGTCCGCCGAGGTGAAGCGGCTCAGCAGCCTCGGGATCCCAGGGGTGATCCTGTTCGGCGTGCCCCGGGCCGAGGACAAGGACCCCCTCGGCACGCAGGCATCCCGTCCGGACGGCATCACTCAGCGCGCACTGGCTTCGGTGCGGGACGCCGTGGGTGACTCCGTGGTGCTCATGGCCGACTGCTGTCTCGACGAGTTCACCGACCACGGTCACTGTGGCGTGGTGGACCCGACCACGGGAGAGGTCGACAACGACGCCACCCTCCCCCTGTACGCCGAGCTGGCCCTGGCCCAGGCGGCGGCGGGCGCCGACGTCGTCGCACCCAGCGGCATGATGGACGGCCAGGTGGGGGCCATCCGGGAGGCGCTGGAGGCGAGCGGCTTCCACAGCACCGCCGTCCTCGCTTACGCGGCCAAGTACGCCTCGGCGCTGTACGGTCCGTTCCGCGAGGCCGCGGCGGTGACCATCGCCGACGGAGGCGATCGCCGGGGCTACCAACAGGACCCGGCCAACCGGCGCGAGGCCCTGGTGGAGGTGGCCATGGACGTGGCCGAGGGGGCGGACATGGTGATGGTCAAGCCTGCACTCACCTCCCTCGACGTGATCGCCGACGTGCGGGCGACGGTCGATGTTCCGGTGGCCGCCTATCACGTGAGCGGCGAGTACGCCATGGTCGTGGCGGCGGCGGAACGGGGCTGGATCGACGGACGCGCCGTCGCCATCGAGCAACTGACCGCGGTGAAGCGGGCCGGCGCCGACTTCGTGCTCACCTACTTCGCCGGCCAACTGGCCGAGGTGCTCGGTGGCTGACCAGGTCGCCTCGGCCGACCTGTTCGAGCGGGCCGGTCGGGTCATCCCCGGCGGGGTCAACTCGCCGGTGCGCTCGTTCCGGTCGGTCGGTGGCCATCCCTACTTCGTGGCACGCGGCGAGGGCGCCTACGTGTGGGACGCCGACGGGAACCGGCTCCTCGACTTCGTCCAGTCCTACGGGGCGTCCATCCTCGGCCACGCCCACCCCTCGGTGGTGGCGGCCATCGACCGCGCCGCCTCGCTGGGCACCACCTTCGGCGCCCCGACGGAGGGTGAGGTCCTGCTGGCCGAAGCGATCTGCCGCCGCGTGGACGGCTGCGACCAGGTGCGCCTCGTGTCGTCGGGCACCGAGGCCGCCATGAGCGCGGTGCGGGTCGCCCGGGGATTCACGGGCCGTCCCCGCATCGTCAAGTTCGCCGGCTGCTACCACGGCCACTCCGACGGCCTGCTGGCCGGAGGGGGGAGCGGTGTGGCCACGCTCGGCCTCCCCGACTCCGCCGGCGTGCCACTGGCCGCGGTAGCCGAGACCGTCGTCGCCCCGTACAACCTGGTGCCCGAGCTCGATGAGCAGGTGGCCTGCGTCATCGTCGAGGCGGTGGCCGCCAACATGGGGCTGGTCCCCCCGGAACCCGGCTTCCTCGCGGGGTTGCGCACGGCGTGCGACCGGGTGGGGGCGCTGCTGGTGTTCGACGAGGTCATCACCGGCTTCCGGTTGGGCGAAGGTGGTGCGTCGGCGTGGTCCGGAGTGACGCCCGACCTGTGGTGCTTCGGCAAGGTCATTGGCGGCGGGCTGCCCGTGGGCGCGTTCGGAGGGCGCGCCGACGTGTTGGGCGTGCTGGCCCCCGAGGGGCCGGTGTACCAGGCAGGCACCCTGTCCGGCAATCCCCTGGCCACTGCGGCGGGCCTGGCCGTGCTCGAGGAGCTCGACGCCGATTCCTACGCCGCACTCACCGAACGGGTCGGCCGGTTCGCCGGCGGCCTGGACGAGGTGCTCAACGCCGGTCTGGCGAAGGCGGGCGTGGTGGACGGGGACGGCCGCGGGTTCGAGGCGCGGGTCCAAAGGGTCGGGTCCCTCCTAGGCGTCTTCTTCCTGCCGGAGGGCACCGGGGCCGTCCACGACTACGACGGGGCGGCATCGTCGGCGGCGAACGGCCTCTACCGCGGTTCTTCCGGTCCATGCTGGCCCGGGGGGTGGCGCTCGCACCGGGACCCTACGAGGTGGCGTTCCCCTCGATGGCCCACGGGGACCGCGAGCTGGATCACACCGTCGATGTCGCCGCCGAGGCCATCCTCGACCTCGGAGCGACGACGTGAGCCCTGGTCGGGGACTGCCGCTCACTGTCTAGTGACCGACGAGACGGGGGCGAGTGGCGCGCTCTCCCACCCCCCAGAGGCGCTCGGGCCCTCGACGGTGCCCGAGTCGAGGTCGCTCGTCTTCACGGGCGTCGAGATGGTCGAAGGCCCCGCACAGGTCCCCGCCGGGCACCCCGGACTCTCCGTCGTGTTCAGCAACCGGGGGTTCGAGCTGATCGGTGAGCAGCCCGGCGAGCACCACACCGTCCTGTGGGGCAACGTGCACCGTGCCCGGCTCGAGGACCGGCTGGACGGTGCGACCGGGGAGACGACGACGTCCTTCGTCGCGGAGGCGTCCGGGGTGGCGATCCGGCTGCTGCTGGGCGAGGACCGTGAGCGATCCGTGGTCCTCGACGCCCTCGAGCACTGCCTCGGCTGGTGGTCACCGCTGGTCGACCCCACCTCTACCACCACCGCGTCCGCTCCCCTTCCCACCGCGCCGGCTCCGACCCCACCGCTCCGGAGGAATGGGCGCCGGCGACGTTGAACACCCGGCGACGTTGAACCCCTCTGTCGTCGGCACCGTCCCGTGGACCGCGATCCGGGCGGCCGCGACCACCGTGCGGTCGCGCGTGACCGCCCCGCCGTGTCCGAGTGCGCGGCGATCGCCCCGCCGTGTCCGAGTGCGCGGCGACCGCCCCGCATCAGGCTCCGGCTCGGTGTAGACGACGCGTGGCGCCGGTCGGTCCCACCGGCCTCGTCGAGTGGCGGGAGCGGGACGACGGAGGCCGGTCTCGAGGCGTTCGGCGACGACGAACAGAGCCCGGCTGTCGCGCGCACGTCCCGGTCGGGCGTACGGGGAACGGGAGGCCGCCCGGGGGAGGGTAGGCAGCTCCGAGGCCCGCGAAGGCGGGCACCGATGGAAAATTTTGTCTTTTCGGTGGTGGATCCGACTGAAATTGCCTCCCGCTGCGTCAAGATGGGGGAGTGCAAAAGCCGCGGCGCGCCACGAGTGCCGGTCGATCCCCAGTCAGCCTCCCGCGTGAGGCCGGCGGACGGACGAAGAGTCCGGACGGGGCCGGCCCTCATCGGCAACGCAGTACCGTTGGCCGCACAGCATCGAGTGTTCCCATGCAGTTGACTGAGCCGATGGACAGTTCCGGGGCTCGTCCCCGGCGATCGAGGAGTGGTACATGACGGTCGGAATCACGGAACTTCCTCCCGAGGGCATGCAACTCGGCGGAGTCGCCCTCGCCGGTGACGCCGATCGGGGGACGAAGACGACGGAGGGTCTGAGCCTGCTGTTCACCACGGCGGGCATCACCGTGCAGGGTCCCCAGCCCCAGATCGAGCGGTTGCTGGTGTGGTCCGGCCTCGACACCGCCACCTGCCGGGAGAAGATCTCGCTCAACGACGGTCGGAGCGCGGCCGTGATGGAGCTGACGTCCGGCGGCCAGTCGATCCGATTCCTGCTGCCCACCGAGACGGTCACCCCGGGTCAGGCCGCCTACCTCGATCAGGCCCTGCCCGCCTGGCTGGCCCGGTACAAGGGAGCGCCCGGGTCGGTCACCCCCGCCGCATCACCCTCCCAGCCCGCGACGACCGGCTCGACCGTCGCCCCGGCCGCGGCGGCCGGTGCCGTGGCCGGGGCGGGGGTCGCGGCCGCGACCAACGGGACGGGCAACGCTCCCGGCGGTGGAACACCCGAGACCTATGCCACCGCGCCTCCGCCCCCGCCTGCGGCGGCCCGTGCCACCGCACCGGCAACCGCCGGTGCGGAGAACGCCGGCCCCGCATCAGCCGGAGCGGCGGGGGCAGGTGCGGCTCCTTATGCGGTGACGCCGTCGGGTTCCGAGCCCTCGCCGGCCGTTTCGTCCCCGGCGTCGGCACCCCCTCCACCCCCTCCTCCGCCACCCACCGCTGGCCCACCGGGACCCGCTGTCGCTGCCGCGGCCGCAACCGGTGCGGCCGGGGGCTGGGAGGGGCTGACCAACCCCGCCCCGCCCGTGGCTCCGGGCGGGACGTGGCAGGACCCGCCGCTCGGCCAGGTGCCGGCCGGCGACGTCCTCCCTCCGCCGAAGAAGACCAGGTCGTGGCGAAAGGGCCGTCAGGACGCCGAGACGACGCCCCTGGCGCCCGGCTCCTACGGCCAGCCCCTGCCTCCCACCGGGCCGCCCCCGAATCCCGTGGTGATAAGCCCGGGCGTCCTGCCGCCGCCGCCGACCGAGTACGGATCGCCGGCCGGCTCACAGGACCCGACGGTGTGGAGGCCGCCGGTCGATCCGGTCACCGGGGAGGCGGTGTGGGACACCACGAACCAGAGCCCCGAGTTCATCGCGCCCACGGAGGCCGCACCCAAGCGGTCCCGATGGAGGCGCGGTGCCAAGGCCGGTGCCGCGGCCGGTGCGGCCGGCGTGGCCGCCGGCACCGTCGGGGCGAGCGCGGCTCGACAGCGGGCAGGGCGTCGTCCCACCAGCCGGCGCACCCGGCCTCCAGGAGACCCAGGGTGCCTGGTCCACAGCCCCCGGTGACCCCTACGGCACGGTGGTCCCCCCTCCCGCACCCGGCGACGGGTCCGTGCCGCCGACCGCGGACGGGCACACGGCGAGGTCGGACAAGAGCAACCGGAACAACCGGACGACCGTGATCCTGTTGGTCGCCCTGCTCGCCCTGGTGGTCGCCGGCGGTGCCTACTACTTCGTCCACAAGAACAACAACGCCAGCACCACCACGCCGACCGTGGCGCCGGTCCTCCCGTCGGGCCAGGCTGCGGCCT
This sequence comes from uncultured Acidimicrobiales bacterium, assembly GCA_963725395.1. Classification (GTDB taxonomy): domain Bacteria; phylum Actinomycetota; class Acidimicrobiia; order Acidimicrobiales; family RAAP-2; genus Bog-756. The sequence continues at coordinate 219,721 of CAVRYH010000002.1, forward strand.
ACACGCTGGCGCAGTCCATCAACCTGCGACTCACCGACCTTCCGGCCGGATGGACCCGCGCCACGACGCCGGCGGCAACCGCCCCGCGGCCGCCGGCCGCCCCGGCCACCGCAGTCGCCACCGCCACCCAGGCCCTCGCGACATGTCTCACCCAGCCGGTGAGCGTCGTCTCCGGGGCGTTCGGCGCCACGGCGGCCGGCCAGCTGGCCCTGGCCGCCTCGCCGATCTTCGTCAGCGGATCGGACCCGGGAATCGTGATGCACTCGGTGACGCGGACCATGGCCACGGACGCGCAGGCACAGGCGTTGGCCGCGCCGTTCGGTGCCGCCAACTTCGCGGCGTGCTACGGCCAATACCAGACGTCGTTGGCGTCCGCCGCCGTGCCCGGTTCCACAGCCCAGCTCCAGGAAGTCACCCTCACCGCACCCGCGGGCGTCCGGTCGTTCGGCTACGTGACCACCTTCACCCTCCCGGGGCAGGGCACCGAGGTGGTCGGGCAGGCCTTCATCTTCGGTGGTCGGACGGTGACCGTTCTCGAGCCCTCCACCAACGGACCGGCCATCCCGTCGAGCGACTTCAATCCGCCCTACAACGCCATCGTCGGACGCGTGGCCCAGGCGGCCGCCCGCTGAGAGGACCGGAGCCGGCGGTCGCCCCGGCTGCTCGTCAGGCCCCTTCGGGGGCCAACCGGGCGATCAGGGCCAGCGCCCGGTAGGCCGCTTCGGCCACCCCGGTCTCGTCCGGCCGGAGCAGGTTGGACATGATGCGCAGGATCCAGGTCATCAGCGACTCGGAGTACATGCCGGTGCCGACGCACAGCTGCATGAGCTCGGGCCGGCTGATGACCCGGATGAAGGCCCTGGCCACCCGGTAATAGAGCCCGTAGGCCTCATCGAGCCGCGTTTCGTAACGGTCGAGCGCCTCGTGACCGCCGCCCGACAGCGCCTCTCCCAGGGAGGCAGCGGCCAGTCGACCGGTCTCGTAGCCGTAGGCGATCCCCTCCCCATTGAAGGGGTTGATCGCGCCGGCCGCATCGCCCACCACCAGTGTGGTGGCACCGACCCTCGGGCCCACGGCCAGGCCCATCGGGAGCTTCCCTCCGGTGGGGGGGCCGAGGCTGGTCGAGGGCGACAGCTCCCACTCCTTCGGGGCGTACGCCACGAAGTGGTCCATCAGCGTCGAGGTGTTGACACCCTTCCACCTCCGGTCGGTGGACAAGAGGCCGACGCCGACGTTCACCCGACCGTCCCCCAGCGGGAAGATCCACCCGTACCCGGGCACCACCTTGCCGTCACCGTCGCGGATGTCGAGGTGCGATTCGATGAAGGTCTGATCGTGCCCGGGCGAGGTGTAGTAGCCCCGGAGCGCCATCCCCATGGGCTGGCTGCGATCGCGGGCGGTGCCGAGGGAGCGGCCGAATCTCGAGTTGGCGCCGTCGGCCACCACCACGTACCGGGCCTGCACGTTGCGTACCGTGCCGGTTGACTTGTCCTTGACCACGGCGCCCACACACGTGGGCAGCCCTCGTGCCGGAGCCGGCCCGCTACGGGTGCCACCCGGGGTCGCCGGGTCCGACTCGAGGATGGGCTCCACCGCCTCGGTGCCCTGCCACACGGTGGCCCCGGCCTTGGCGGCGCGCTCGTTGACGATGGCGTCGAGGTCGTGCCGGGTGATCACGTACCCGTAGGAGGGGAAGCTCGGGTGCTCCGGCCATGGCAGGTCGAGGACCTTGCCGTAGGCGTGGGCCCTCAGGCCCCCGTACCGGTGGGCGCCGGTGAGGGAGCCCTCGATCCCCATGTCGGCGATCTGGCGCACCGAGCGCGGGGTCAGGCCGTCGCCGCAGGTCTTCTCGCGGGGGAAGACCTTCTTCTCCACGACGGCCACGTCCCAGCCGGCCTCGGCCAGCCAGTAGGCGCAGGCCGAGCCCGAGGGGCCGCCCCCGACCACCAGCACGTCGTGGACGTGGCCGGGGCCGTCCGGGGGCGAGGTCATCGGTGCGTTCACGATCCTTGATCGTAGGGGGAGTCGTGGGGGCGCGGCACACCGGGGACCCGGTGAACTGCCGATATCCCACCGTCCCGCCGATGTGCTTGCCCGAACAGGCACGTGGTAAAAACAACTTCCTGTGGACGATTATCTGCCGATCCTCATCCTCCTCATCCTCGGGTTCCTGTTCGCAGCCCTGTCGTTCGTGGCCTCTTCCCTACTGGCCCCGGGCAAGCGACCCACCGCGGCGAAGATCGCGCCCTACGAGTGCGGGATCGTCCCCGGCATCGACCCACCGACCCGTTTCCCGGTGCGCTTCTACCTGATCGCCATGATCTTCATCATCTTCGACATCGAGATCGTCTTCCTCTACCCGTGGGCGGTGATCTTCCGCCAGTTGGGTTCCTTCGGGCTGGTGGAGGTGGTCGTCTTCGCCGTCGTCGTATTCATCTCGTTCCTCTTCCTGGTGAGCAACGGCGCCCTCAGCTGGGGACCGGCCAAGCGCCTGGTGGGCGCCATGCCGGCGCGCACCTCCGAGTCGACCATCGCCCGCATCTCGGCCGGCCCGGGGGGTCCCGGCCGAACCTCGCCGCGGCGGGCCGGGGGCCCCGAGCCCGCCGACCGTCCTTCGTCCGCCCCAACCGACCCAGACGCCCCGACGACCGGAGAGCCGGCCACTTCGCCGAGCGGACCCGGTCGGGCCGCGTAGTACGGGAGGGCGGACCAGATGGGTCTCGAAGACCTCCAGCACAATTTCCTCACCGGCCGACTGGAGGACCTCGTCAAGTGGGCGCGGACCTATTCGATGTGGCCCGCCACCTTCGGCCTCGCCTGCTGCGCCATCGAGATGATGTCGGTGGGGGCGGCCGACTTCGACCTGGCCCGCTTCGGGATGGAGGTCTTCCGGGCATCCCCCCGCCAGGCCGACCTCATGATCGTGGCCGGCCGCGTGTCCCAGAAGATGGCCCCCGTGCTCCGTCAGGTCTACGACCAGATGATGGAGCCCAAGTGGGTGCTGTCGATGGGCGTGTGCGCCAGCACCGGCGGCATGTTCAACAACTACGCCATCGTCCAGGGGGTCGACCAGATCGTGCCGGTCGACGTCTATGCGCCGGGCTGCCCGCCGACCCCCGAGACGCTCATGCACGCCATCCTCACGTTGCACGAGAAGGTGCGGACCAACGACATCACCCATCGGACCCCGGCGGCCGCCACCGGCGTCGCGGACGGGCCGCAGGGCGCGACGCTCGCCCAGGACGAAGGTGAGGACACCGACGACGGTCGTACCCACGCCGACGAGACGACCTCGGGTTGGACTCCGGACCGGCCCGACGCCGTCCACCTCGGGACTCCGAAGCGCAACCCGGTGATCGCCCGGAGCGTGGGTGAGCCCCTGTGACGGTGGTCGACGGACCGCAGGTCGTCGAGGAGCCCTCCGGGGCCAGCGAGTCGGGCGGGGGCTCGTCGCGTTCCCCGGGTCGTCCCCGCCAGGAGGTGGTCTTTCCCACCCGGGCCCAGTACCCAGGCATCGTGCGCGAGTACCGCGACAACGGCTTCGAGATGTGTTCCGATCTGTGCGGGGTGGACTACCTCACCCACCCCGGGCGCTCCCTGCCCGAGGGCGTGTCCCCCGAGCGGTTCGAGGTGGTGGTCAACCTGCTGTCGCTGAGCCAGGCCCGGCGGGTGCGGGTCCGGTTGCAGGTCCCCGAAACGGACGCCACCGCGCCGTCCCTTTTCGAGGTGTACCCGGGCACCGAGGCGATGGAGCGGGAGGCCTTCGACCTCTTCGGCATCGTGTTCGTCGGCCATCCCGACATGACGCGTATCCTCCTGCCCGAGGACTGGGAGGGCCATCCCCTGCGCAAGGACTACGGAGTCGGCCGGGTGCCCGTCCAGTTCAAGGGAGCACCGGGCCCGCGATGAGCGACGTCGACGCGGGCGGAGCGGTGGATGACGCCGGGGAAGCCCATCCCGACACGGTGCTGGACCCGCCGCCCTCGGGGGACGAGTTCCTGGAGGACGGCCAATTTGACCTGCCCCAGGGCCTCGTGGCCGAGACCTCGGAGGGCACCCAGGAACTGACCCGGCGCGACCAGACCGATCCGTCGGAGCTGCGCCGGGAGGTGGGTGCCGTCCTCCGCCTGCCCGAGGGTGTGGCCGTCGATCCCTCGGACATCGACATCGAACAGACCGACGACGAGACCATGATCATCAACATGGGCCCGCAGCATCCCTCGACCCACGGGGTGCTCCGTCTGATGCTCGAACTCGACGGGGAGACGGTCCTGCGCACGAAGCCGGTCATCGGCTACCTCCACACCGGTATGGAGAAGACGGGTGAGGAGCTGACCTACGTCCAGGGATCGACCAACGTCACCCGCATGGACTACCTGGCCCCCCTCCACAACGAGCTCGTACTGTCGCTCGCCGTCGAGGCCCTGCTCGGCGTGGAGATGCCGCCCCGTTCGGACTGGATCCGCATGCTGTTGGTCGAGCTCAACCGGGTGTCGTCCCATCTCATGTGGATGGCCACCAACGGCATGGACCTCGGGTCCACCTCCATGATGATCTACGGCTTCCGAGAGCGCGAGATGGTCCTTGCCTTCTTCGAGAAGACGACGGGGCTCAGGATGAACCACAACTTCATCCGGCCCGGTGGAACGGCCGCCGACCTCCCCGACGGATGGGAGGACGACGTGACGGTCATCTGCGACACGGTCATGGCCCGGACGGACGAGTACGACGAGCTCCTCACCGGCCAGCCGCTGTTCCGCCAGCGGTCCGAGGGGATCGGCACCCTGTCGGCCGAAGAGGCCCTGGCCCTCAGCCTGACCGGTCCGGTGCTGCGCTCCACCGGTGTGCCCTGGGACCTCCGGCGGTCCATGCCCTACCTCCGCTACGACGAAGTGGACTTCGATGTCATCGTCGGCACCTACGGCGACAATTTCGATCGCTACTCGATCCGGCTCAACGAGATCCGTGAGTCGGTGAAGATCATCAGACAGATCGTCGAGAAGATGCCGTCCGGCGACTACCGGGTGCAGGACAAGAAGGTCACCCCTCCTCCCCGCGGCCGGATCGACGAGTCGATGGAGGCGCTCATCCACCACTTCAAGGTGTTCACCGAGGGGTTCAGGGTCCCCGAGGGCGAGGTCTATGTGGCCGTCGAGTCGCCGCGGGGCGAGCTCGGCTGCTACTTGGTCTCCGACGGATCCCCCAAGGCCTACCGGATGCACATCCGGGGCCCGAGCTTCGTCAACCTCCAGGGGCTCCCCCTCATGATGCGCGGGGGCCTGCTGGCCGACGCCGTGGCCGTCTGCTCCACGATCGACCCGGTGATGGGGGAGGTGGACCGGTGAGCGAGCCACCGACGCCGATCGACATCCGCCACCGGCCCGCGGGCCCGGGTCCGGCGACCCCGAGCCACCTCTCCGCGGCCAACCTCGAACGGGCCCGCCAGCTGATCTCGCTCTATCCCGAGCCGCGTTCCGCCCTGATCCCCCTGTGCCATCTGGCCCAGGAGCAGGACGGCTGGCTCACCCCGCCGGCCATGGAGGACATTGCTGTCCTGGTCGGGGTGACCCCGACCGAGGTGCTCGGCACCGCCTCGTTCTACGACATGCTGCACACCGAGCCGGTCGGCACGCACGTGGTGGCGGTGTGCACCAACATCGCCTGCCTCCTCGGCGGTGCGGCACAGCTCCTGGAGCACGCCGAGCAGTCGCTCGGGGTGAACGCCGGCGGCACCACCCCCGACGGTGCGATCACCCTCGAGGAGGCCGAATGCCTGGCCGACTGCGACCGTCCACCGTGTGTGCAGGTGAACCACCGCTTCGTGGGCGCCCAGAGCCCCGAGAGTTTCGACCGACTGGTCGCCGATCTGCGCTCGGGCGCCCGCACCGGGGAGATCCCTCCCCACGGGACGCTGAACCGGGTCCGTCGGTCCACCGGGCTCGAGGTGGACCCCGACCGGGTGGCCGCCGAGCGGGCGGCCATGGCCCGGGCCCAGGCGGACAGGGCCGAGGCGGCGGAAGCGGCCAAGACGGCCACCAGCGCCGGCACCGCGGCCAAGCCGGCCGGTGCAGCCGGCACGGCGGGGGGGTCGTAGTGGCCATCACCGACCCGCCCAAGATCGTCACCTCCCGGTTGGGCTACGAGGACTCCCACACCCTGGAGCGCTATCTGGCCACCGGTGGGTACGAGGGGCTGCGCAAGGCGCTCACCATGACCCCCGAGGAGGTGGCCCACGAAGTCGATACGGCCAGCCTGCTGGGCCGTGGCGGTGCCGGGTTCCCCGCCGGCCGCAAGTGGGCCATGCTCCGGAAGAACCCCGTGACCTACCTGGTGGTCAACGGGGACGAGAGTGAGCCGGCCACCTTCAAGGACCATCTGCTCATCGAACGAGACCCCCACCAACTGGTCGAGGGCGTGCTGATCGCCGCCTACGCCCTGCAGGTGACCCAGGTGTTCATCTTCGTCCGGGGGGAGTTCGCCCTCGGCCTCGAGCGGGTGCAGGCTGCGCTCAACGACGCCTACGCGCACGGCGCCGTTGGTCCCGACATCTTCGGATCGGGGTTCTCGGTGGACGTCGTGGTGCACCCGGGCGCCGGTGCGTACATCTGCGGCGAGGAGACCGCTCTGCTCGAATCGCTCGAGGGCAAGCGCGGGTTCCCCCGCATCAAGCCCCCCTTCTTCCCGGCCGCCATCGGCCTCTACGGCGAGCCCACGGTGGTCAACAACGTGGAGACCATGTCCAACCTCCCCTGGATCGTCCTCAACGGAGGAGCCGCCTTCGCCGCCCTCGGCGGCGGCCGGTCGGCGGGGACGCGCCTGTTCGCCCTGGCCGGACACGTCAACAAGCCCGGCGTGTACGAGTTGGAGATGGTCAAGACGACCTTCAACGACCTGATCAACGCCCCGGTGCTCGGTGGCGGCATCCCCCACGGCCGCCAGCTGAAGGCGTTCATCCCCGGTGGCGTGTCGGCCCCGTGGTTCGGACCCGACCAGATCGACCTCCCCCTGGGACAAGACGAGGTGGCCGCGGCCGGATCGATGCTCGGATCGGGTTCGATCGTGGTGATGGACGACCACACCTGCGCGGTGCGGGCCGCCTGGCGGATCACCAAGTTCTTCTCGCGGGAGTCGTGCGGCCAGTGCACCCCCTGCCGGGAGGGGTCGGGGTGGCTCGAGAAGATCATGGAGCGCATCGAGACCGGCCACGGCCGGGAACAGGACCTCGATCTCCTGCTCGACGCGTGCGACAACATCGCGCCGGGCCTGACCTGGCCACCCCAGCAGACGACCATCTGCGTGCTGGGACCGTCCATCCCGTCCTCGATCGGCTCGGCCATCCAGATGTTCCGTGACGAGTTCCTGGTCCACGTGAAGGAAGGAGGTTGCCCGTATGAGTGAGCGAGCGACCCCCACCGAGGGGAGCACCACCCGGGAGAACGTCAGCGCCGACCTCTCGGTGGAGACCCCCGCGGCCGAGCCGCCCGTCGAGACGGTGACCTTCACCCTGGACGGGCGCGAGGTCACCGCCACCAAGGGCGAGATGCTCATCGCCGCCGCCGAGCGCGCCGGCACCTTCATCCCCCGTTTCTGCTACCACCCCCGCATGAAGTCGGTCGGGGTGTGCCGGATGTGCCTCGTCGAGGTCAGTGGTCCGCGGGGCGCGACCCTCCAGCCCAGCTGCTTCGTGGAGGTGCAGGCGGGTTCGGAGGTGACCACCACCTCCGACAAGGTGAAAAAGGCCCAGGACGGGGTCCTCGAGTTCCTGTTGATCAACCATCCCCTCGACTGCCCGGTGTGCGACAAAGGGGGCGAGTGCCCCCTCCAGGACCAGACCCTCGCCTACGGGCCGGGCGAGTCCCGATTCGTGGAGGAGAAGCGTCACTTCGAGAAGCCCATCCCCATCTCCGAGCTGGTCCTGCTCGACCGCGAGCGGTGCATCCAGTGCAGCCGGTGCACCCGGTTCGCCGACGAGGTGGCGGGCGAGGCCCAGATCGACTTCATCGGCCGGGGGGAGAGGCTCGAGGTCAACACCTTCCCCGAACTCCCGTTCTCGTCCTACTTCTCGGGGAACACCGTGCAGATCTGCCCGGTGGGCGCACTCACCGCCGCCCCGTACCGGTTCGCGGGCGCGCCCTGGGATCTCGACCAGGTCGAGTCCACGTGCACGACCTGTTCGGTGGGATGCCGGGTGGCCGTCCAGTCGTCCTCCAACCGGGTGACCAGGCTGCTCGGCATCGACGCCGATCCGGTGAACCACGGCTGGCTGTGCGACAAGGGACGCTTCGCCTTCGACTCGGTCAACAGCGAGGACCGGCTGACCGAGCCGCTCGTCCGCAAGGATGGCGTGCTGACCCCCGCGTCCTGGCACGAGGCGCTCGAGGCGGTGGCCGTGGGGGTGAAGAAGGCGTCCTCGGTCGACGGCGCCGAGGCGGTCGCGGTGGTCGGGGGGGCCAGGCTCACCAACGAAGGGGCCTACGCCTGGGCCAAGCTGGCCAAGGGGATCGTGGGCACCGACTCGGTCGACGCCCAGATGGGCGACGGACTGCCCGCCGAGGTGGTCCTCGGCCTTCCCCGCGCCACCATCGACCAGGCCGCCGCGGCCGACACGGTCATCCTGCTGTCCGGCGACCTGAGGGAGGAACTCCCCATCGTGTTCCTCCGGCTCCGGTCCGCCGTGGTCGACGGGGGCCTGCGGCTGGTGGAGCTGTCCCCCCAGGCCACGGCCCTCACCCCCCTCGCCGCCGTGTCCCTGCGCTACGGGCCCGGTGACGCCGCCGCCCTGGCCCGGGCCGTGGTCGATCCCGACCTGTCAGGGCCGGAGACCGTCCCACCGGCGGACCTGGACGAGGCCAGGCGGCTGGTCGGGACCGGCAACGTGGTGGTCGTGGCCGGCCGACCCTCGCTGGCCGAGGACGGCCTCCTGGTGGCCGAGGCGGTCCAGGTGCTGGCCGGGGGCCTGCCTGGTGCCCGCTTCCTGCCCGCGCTCCGTCGTGGCAACGTGCACGGTGCCCTCGACATGGGCCTGGCCCCGGGCATCCTCCCCGGCCGGGTGACCCTCGACGGCGCCCGCAGCTGGTTCACCCACGCCTGGGGCTCGGTCCCCGACGCCAAGGGTCGCGACACCGAGGCCATTCTCCGTTCCGCCGCCGACCCAGCCGACCCAGCCGAGCCGTCCGCCGACCCAGCCGACGAACCGACCGCGGATCCGGCCGGTGGCGCCCGCGTCAGGGCGCTGGTGCTGCTCGGGAGCGACCCGCTCGGCGACTTTCCCGACCGGCGACTGGCCGAGCGAGCGCTCGCCGGCGCCGAGTTCGTGGTCGCGGTGGCCACGGCCCCGGGCCGGGCCGCCGACCTGGCCGACGTCGTCCTGCCTGCGGCCGAGGCCCACGAGCGCCCCGGCACCACGACCAACGCCGAGGGCCGGGTGAGCCGGCTCGGCCAGAAGTTGGTCCCGCCCGGCCAGGCCTGGCCCGACTGGATGATCGCCAGTGAGCTCGCCGTCCACCTCGGTGGGGAGCTGGGCCTCGACTCGGTCGGCGACGTCTGGGACGAGGTCGAGCGGCTGGCGCCGGCCTACCGCGGCATCACCCGGTCGGTCCTCGACGCCCCGGGCACCGGCGACGGGGTGGTGGCTCCCCTCAGGGCCGATGCGGTCTCCGTCTCGCGACGGGGGACGCCGGCCGCGCCCCTCGACCCCATCGCCGTCCCGGGGGTGGAGTCGGTCGAACGCCAGGGGGCTCCGCCGCGCGCCGGCCTCGCCGAGTCGCCCACCGCCGGCACGGCAGCCGACGCGGCCGATGCGATCGCCGGCCCCGGCGACGAGCCCAAGAGGCCAGCGGTCCTGGCCGGCCCGGTGCAGCTGGACGTGCCCCACGTGGCACCCAACGACGCGTACTCGCTCCGCCTGGTCGCCGGCCGGTCCCTCTATGACGACGGGGCGGCGGTGGGCGCCGTTCCCGCCCTGTCCGGGCTGGTGGGCGTGGCACCGGTGCGGGCCAATCCGCTGGACCTGGACGAGCTGGGCGTGTCGGCGGGTGAGTCGGTGCGGCTGCGGACGGCTTCGGCGTCGGCGGTGGTCGCCGTGGTCCGCGACGCCTCGTTGCCGCGCAAGGTGGTGGCCGCCGACTTCAACGTCCCCCTCGACGAGGGGACGGTCGCCGACCTCATCGACTCGGGCCATCCGGTGGTCGAACTGCGGATGGAGACGCCATGAACCCCGCCGCCCTCCTCCATCCCCTCCTCGCCGTCGACCCGCTCTACGACCACGGTGTCGGCTGGGTCGTCTTCCTCATCGTCCTCATCAAGGTATTGGTGGTCTTCGGCGCCCTCATGGTGGCGGTCATGTTGATGATCTGGTTCGAGCGCAAGGTGATCTCGGACATGCAGAGTCGGATCGGCCCCAACCGGGCGGGCCCCTTCGGCATCGCCCAGACCCTGGCCGACGGGATCAAGCTCTTCTTCAAAGAGGACCTGATGCCCGACCAGGCCGACCGGTTCGTGTTCAAGCTGGCCCCCTACCTGACCATCATCCCGGCCTTTTTGAGCTTCGCCATCGTGCCCATCGGCGGCGAGGTGACCATCGCCGGCCACACCTTCGAACTGCAGCTCGCCGATCCGCCCATGGGCATCCTGTTCCTGTTGGCCATGTCCTCCATCGGCGTCTACGGCATCATGCTGGCGGGCTGGTCGTCGGGATCGAAGTACCCGCTGCTCGGATCGGTGCGGGCGTCCGCCCAGATGATCTCCTACGAGGCGGCCCTCGGCATGACCGTCGTCACCGTCGTGCTGATCACCGGCGCCCTGTCCACCCGGACCATCGTCGACGCCCAGGCCGGCCACCTCTGGCAGTGGAACGCCATCCGGCTAGGTGTGGTGCCGTTCATCATCTTCTTCGTCGCCATCGTGGCCGAGACGAACCGGCCGCCTTTCGACCTGGTCGAGGCCGACTCCGAGCTGGTCGGCGGGTTCGTCACCGAGTACTCGTCGATCCGCTTCGCCCTGTTCTTCCTGGCCGAGTTCATGAACACCATCACCATGTCGGCCATCACGGTGACGTTGTTCTTCGGAGGTCCGGACGGGCCGATCCCGCACATCCCCCACCTCTACTGGCTCTGGCCCATCCTGTGGTTCCTCGGCAAGACGATCATCTTCTTGTTCGTGTTCGTCTGGCTCCGGGCGGCGCTGCCCCGGCTCCGCTACGACCAGCTCATGGACCTGGGATGGAAGCGGCTGATCCCCCTGGCCCTGGGCTGGCTGCTCATCGTGGCCGGATTCGTGGTCGACGGGTGGTGGGGGATCGGCATGGCCGCCGCGGTGGTCGTGGCCGGTGTGGTGATCACCAGGGCCTTCTCCGTCGGGGCCGATCGTCAGGAGACGAGGGCCATCATCCCCGAGGTGGGCGTCCGGCTCTGGTCCCGTCCGAGCGAGGTGCCCGACCCGTCGACCCGGCCGTCCGTCTCGCCATCGACCGAAGGGGGTGACGGCTGATGGCTGTCCCCGAACCACCGCGCCAACGCCAGAACTTCCTCGGCGGTTTCAAACTGACCCTCGAGCACATAGGGCGCCTGCCGGTCACCCGCCAGTACCCCGAGGAGAAGAGGCCCAAGCAGCCGCGCCAGCACGGGCGCCACGTCCTCAACCGCTACGAGGACGGCATGGAGAAGTGCATCGGCTGCGAGCTGTGTGCCGGTGTGTGCCCGGCCGACTGCATCTATGTGCGCGGCCTCGACAACCCCCCCGACCACCCGGTGTCTCCGGGGGAGCGCTACGGCTACGTCTACGAGATCAATTTCCTGCGGTGCATCCACTGCGACCTGTGTGTGGAAGCGTGCCCGACCGAGGCCATCACCGAGTCGAAGCTGATGGAGTTCTCCTTCACCAACCGCAACGACGCCATCTACGGCAAGGACGAGCTCCTGGTCGACGACGAGGGCAAACCCCGCCACCTCCCCTGGGAGGACTGGCGGGAGGGGGACGACCTCCACACCTCGGGCTGGATGCGGGCGACGTCGCCGGCCGGCGCCGCCGAGTTCGAGGGCCAGGTGCAGTGGTCCGGTGAGCTCGGCTTCGGCGTCCGTGCCCCCGAGGGCGGCCAGTCCAACCGTCGGGACGACGCCAGCACCGGGAGCCGCCAACTGCGCGACACCCTCGAGCGGCACCTGCGCCCGAGCGACCTGCCGGCCGCCAAGCGCGGGCCGCGCGGGGCCATCGGCCGGATGCTGGAGAAGGCCGAGCGCTTCGCGCCGGGCGCCGGCAAGAAGCACAAGGAGAAGGCCGACTCCGACTACGCGGCCGCCGTCGTGGCCGGCAACGCCGAGCGGGGGGAGCCGGGGACCGGTGGGCGGGCATCCGGCCCCGATGACGTCGCCCCGGGTCCCGGAACGGCCGGCAGCTGATGGTCGGGACGGTGAGCGCACTGCTGGTCGCGGCCTCCACATCCACCCATGCCTCGTGGGTGGATGTGGGTACCTTCGCCGTCGCCGCCGCCATCGTGCTAGCCGGGGCCATCGGGGTGGTGGTGGCCCGCAACCCCGTCCACTCGGCGCTGATGCTGGTGATGACCCTGTTCGGCATCGCCGTCCTGTTCGTCATCCAGGGGGCGAGCTTCCTCGCTGCGGTGCAGGTGATCGTCTATGCCGGCGCCATCGTGGTGCTCTTCTTGTTCGTCATCATGTTCCTTGGCGTCGACCGGGAGGAGAACATCGCCGCCGAGCCGTTGCGGGGCCAGCGCCCCCTGGCCATCGGACTGATCGCCCTCGGGACCACCGGCCTCTTGTTGTTGGGCCAGGTCTCCCACTGGACGACGGGGGCACCGCACGTGGCCGGCACCGACACCGGGGCGCCCAACGTGAACCTACTGGGCAAGTCGGTCTACACGACGTACCTCTTCCCCTTCGAGGCCACGGCCGCGCTGCTGATCATCGCCGTGGTCGGCGCCGTCGTCCTCGCCCGGAGGCCACCGGTGACCAGCAACCCCGAGCGCGCCGATGCGGACGACGTCGACGCGGTGGGCACCGACGACCCCACGCCCGGGGGCACGGCCGCCGAGGCGGACGGCGACGACGCGGCGCCCGACGGCGCCGCCGACCCCGACGGGAGCGACGCCGACGAACGGTCCGCGGCCGCGACGGGGACCGTGGAGGCCCAAGAGGCGGAAGAAGAGGTGCGGTCATGACCATCAACCCCGACTGGTATCTGTCGCTCAGCGTCGTGCTGTTCGCCATCGGGGCCCTCGGGGTGCTGGTCCGGCGCAACGTGCTGGTGATGTTCATGTGCGTGGAGCTCATGCTCAACGCGGCCAACCTGAGTTTCGTGACGTTCGCCCGCATGCTGCATGACATCGGGGGACAGGTGCTGGTGTTCTTCGTCCTCGTGGTGGCGGCGGCCGAGGTCGTGGTCGGCCTGGGCATCGTGGTCGCCATCTTCCGCCGACGTGCCAACGCCACCGCCGACGACCTCCACCTGATGAAGGGCTGACCGGACCATGCTCGCAGTGACCTGGCTGATCATCGCCCTGCCCCTGCTCGGGTTCGCCGTCCTCGCCTTCGGGGGGCGTCGTCTCGGCGACCCGCTGGCGGGCTGGCTGGCCACCGCGTTCGTCGGGGCCTCGTTCGTGGTGGGCGTGGGCGTCTATTTCGACCTGCTCGGTGTCCAAGGGTCGGTGCGCACCTACACCCAGAACCTGTGGACGTGGATCCCCGTGGGCGGCCTGCAGGTCCACGCCCGCCTGTTCGTCGACCCCCTCTCCATGACCATGGTGCTGTTCGTGACCGGCATCAGCACCCTCATCCACCTGTACTCCATCGGCTACATGAAAGGGGACAGGGACTATCCCAAGTTCTTCCTCTACATGAACCTGTTCGTGGCGTCGATGCTCATTCTCGTCCTGGGCAGCAACATGCTCGTCACCTTCGTGGGCTGGGAGGGTGTCGGTGCCTGCTCCTACTGGCTCGTCTCGTTCTGGTTCACCCGTGACTCGGCGGCGAGCGCCGGCAAGAAGGCCTTCGTCTACAACCGGATCGGCGACGTGGGGTTCCTGCTGGCCATCTTCTTGACCTTCGAGCGCGTCCACTCGCTCGAGTACCAGACCATCTTCGCCAACCTGGGCAGGATCGGCTCGGCCAACATCACCGCCATCTGCCTCCTGCTGCTGGTCGGGGTCATGGGCAAGTCGGCCCAGATCCCGCTCTTCCCCTGGCTGGCCGACGCCATGGAGGGCCCGACCCCGGTCTCCGCCCTCATCCACGCCGCCACCATGGTCACCGCCGGGGTGTACCTCCTGTGCCGGGTCAACCCCCTCCTGCACGCCTCGTCGGCGGCATCGCTGACCGTGGCCATCGTGGGGGCGGCCACCGCATTCGTGGCGGCCACCATCGCCTGTGCCCAGCAGGACATCAAGAAGGTGCTGGCCTACTCGACGGTGTCCCAGCTCGGCTACATGTTCCTCGCCATCGGGTGTGGGGCCTACGTCGCCGCCATCTTCTTGATGATCGCCCACGCCTTCTTCAAGGGACTGCTCTTCCTCGGTGCCGGCTCGGTGATCCACGGGCTCCACGACGAGCAGGACCTCAAGCGGATGGGCAACCTGAGGGCGTACCTGCCGATCACCTTCATCACCTTCGGCATCGGGTGGCTGTGCATCGCCGCGGTGCCCCCGCTGTCGGGCTTCTGGGCCAAGGGCGAGGTCCTCGACAACACCTGGGCCGCGCACCCCGCGCTGTGGGTGGTCGGAATCGTGACCGCGCTGCTCACCGCGTACTACATGAGCCGGCTGACCGGACTGGCGTTCTTCGGCCGGGACCGGTGGTCGGATGCCACCCCCGTCGACGCCGCCACCGACATGCCCGACGCCCACCACGCCGAGGGGGCGATCACCGAACCGCACGAGTCGCCCTGGATCATGACCGTGCCGCTGTGGATCCTGGCGTTCTTCGCCGCCCTGGCCGGCCTGCTGGCCCTGCCGAACGACCACTTCTCGCTGTCCAACTGGCTGGACCCGGTGTTCGGGTCGAACCTGTTCCAGGCCAACCTCACCCTGGCCACCGAATGGGTGCTCGCCATCACCGATGCGATCATCGCCATCGTCGGGGTCACGATCGGCCTCCGGCTGTGGATGGCCAAGGCCGAGCGACCGTCGCTCGAGGGTGCGTTCCTCCGCCACTCGTGGTACATCAACGAGCTCTACGACACCGTGCTCGGCCGGCCGTCCGAGCGACTCGCCGCCTTCAGCGCCACGACCATCGACGGCAAGGTCATCGACGGTGGGGTGAACGGGCTGGCCACCCTGGCCCGCAAGTCGGGATCGTTGGTGCGCCGCACCCAGACCGGCTACCTGCGTAACTACGTGCTCGGTATCACCCTGGGCACGGTGCTGGTCCTGGCCTTCATGCTCACGCGGCTGTGGTGGAACTGATGAACTCGGGACCCTTCCCCTTCCTCACCGTCCTGATCCTCCTGCCCGTGGTCGGCGCGGCGGTGATCGCCCTCGTCCCCACCGAGGCCGCGGGTCGGTGGTTCCACGAGCTGGCCGGGTTGGCCGTGACGGTGGCCACCCTGGCGCTGGCCGTCACCATCGCCATCCGGTTCAAGACCGGGTACGGCGGCTTCCAGATGGTCTCCGACCACATCTGGGCCAAGGACCTGGGCATCCGCTGGTCGTTGGGCATCGACGGCATCTCGTTATTCCTCGTGGTGATGACCGCCCTGCTCTTCCCGTTGACCATGCTCGGAGCGCGGGTTCGCCGGGACCCCCGCTCGTTCGTGGCGTGGCTCCTGGTCATGGAGGCGGCGTGCCTCGGCAGCTTCGTCTCCCTCGACCTGGTGCTCTTCTTCCTCTTCTTCGAGCTCACCCTGGTGCCCGCCTACTTCATCATCGGTGGCTGGGGCTACGCCCGGCGCGGCTACGCCGCCATCAAGTTCTTCATCTACACGTTCGCCGGTTCGGCCTTCCTGCTGGTGGGCATCCTGGCCATCGCCTTCATCCACCAGTCCCAGACGAAAGTCCTGACCTTCGAGCTGCCCGCCCTCATCCACACCCATCTGTCGGGCACCGAAGGGGTCCTGTTGTTCCTGGCCTTCACCGCCGCCTTCGCCGTCAAGGCACCGGTCTTCCCGTTCCACACCTGGTCGCCGGACGCCTACGCCGAGGCCCCAACGGCCGGCGCCGTCCTGTTGGCCGCGGTGATGGCCAAGCTGGGCACCTACGGCATCATCCGGTTCGATCTCAACCTGTTCCCCCAGGCCACCCGGACGCTGGCCCCGCTCCTGTTGACGCTGGCCGTGATCGGCATCATCTACGGCGCGCTCGTGGCCTGCGCCCAGCGTGACCTCAAGCGGCTGCTCGCCTACTCGTCGCTGGCCCAGATCGGTTTCATCGTCCTCGGGACCTTCGCGCTCAACAGCCAGGGCCTGACCGGAGGCGTCCTCCAGATGGTCAACCACGGGCTGATCATCGCCGCGCTGTTCATCCTGGTGGGCTGGATCTACGAGCGCCGCAGGACTTGGCAGGTGTCGGGCCTGCGGGGGATCCAGCACCCGGCCCCGATCCTGGCCGGCTGCTTCACCGTGGCCATGATGGCCTCGATCGGCGTGCCCGGGCTCAACGGGTTCGTGGGTGAGTTCCTGGTCCTCATCGGGACGTTCCTGGCCCACCGGTGGTGGGCGGTGGTCGGCATCGTGGGCATCATCGTGGCCGCCATCTATCTGCTGTGGGCCTACCAGCAGGTCTTCCAGGGCGAGCCCACCGGGGAGGACACGGCGAGGACCCGGGACCTCGGCTGGAGCGAGCGGCTCATCATCGCCCCGCTGATCATCCTCATCGTGGCCCTGGGCGTCTTCCCGAAGCCGGTGCTCGACCGGATCACACCCTCGGTCAACCAGTTGGTGATCCACGTCGACCGGGCGACGCACACCCCGATCCCCGCCGGCACGGCGGCGGGGTCGGCACCGCCCGCCGCCGCGAGCGCGGCCGCCCACCCGGCCCAGTCCCAGCCGGGAGGAGCCCGATGATCACACCCCTCGCCCTGGCCACCACCACGGCGACCTTCCACACGCCGCACGTCGACTACCTGAGCATCCTGCCGATGGCCATCATGGCGGGCGGCGCGGTCGCCCTGATGGTCGTGTCGTCGCTCCTCCGCAAGATCCTGGGCGTCGGCGCGGGGACGGCCGTCGCCGCTCTGACCTCGCTGGCCGCGCTCGTCGCCGCGCTGTTCCAGTGGGACCACGTGGTCACCCACGGGCCCCAGGTGACCATCGCCGGCGCCATTGCCTTCGACGGGTTCGACGTGTTCGTCCAGATCGTGGTGTCCATCGCCATGCTGCTCACCGCCCTCATCGGGGACGGCTACCTCCGGCGCGAGGGGATCGAGGGCCCCGAGTTCCACGTCCTGGCCATGATGTCCGCCTCGGGGGCCATGATGATGGGTGCGGCCAACGACCTCATCGTGATCTTCCTCGGACTGGAGATCCTCTCCATCGCCCTCTACGTCCTGGCCGCCTTCAACCACAAGAGGGCCGAGTCCGGTGAGGCCGCCCTCAAGTACTTCGTACTGGGGGCATTCTCCTCGGCCATCTTCGTCTACGGGATCGCCCTCACCTACGGCGCCACCGGCTCTTCGAACCTTCCCGAGATCGCCGACTACCTGTCGAAGAACGTGGTCGCCTCCAACGGCGTCCTGCTCGGGGGCCTGGCCCTGCTGCTGATCGGCTTCGGATTCAAGATCGCCGCCGTGCCCTTCCACATGTGGTCGCCCGACGTCTACCAGGGGTCACCGTCCCCGATCACCGGATTCATGGCCGCGGTGGCCAAGGCCGGGGCCTTCGCCGCCCTGCTACGGGTGTTCGTCTCCTCGCTCGGCACGGTGCGGGCCGACTGGCAGCCCGTGGTATGGGCGCTCGCCTTCGTCAGCCTCCTCCTCGGGGCCTTCGTCGCCCTGGTGCAAAAGGACATCAAGCGGATGATGGCCTACTCCTCCATCAACCACGTCGGCTTCATCCTCCTCGGCGTGGAGGCGGCCACCACCCAGGGGGTGTCGGCCTCGCTGTACTACCTCTTCGCCTACATGTTCCTCACCATCGGCACGTTCGCCGTCATCACCGTGGTGGCCCGTGACGGCGACACGGGCCACCAGATCACCGACTACCGGGGACTGGCCAAGCGCCAACCGCTCCTGGCCCTGTGCTTCGCCGTGCTCCTCCTCGGCCAGGCCGGTGTGCCCTTCACCACAGGATTCCTCGCCAAATTCGGTGTCGTGGGGGCCTCGGTGGCGACCCATTCCTACGTGCTCGCCACCGTGGCCATGGTGTCGGCGGCCGTCGCCGCCTTCTTCTACCTGCGGGTGACGGTGACGATGTACTCACCGGTGGGCGCGGTGGCCGACCCGGTGGCCGACGAGGACGGCGACGAGGCGGGGGCCGAGGCCGCCGTCACCGCGACGACGGGGGACCGCGTCCCGGCCACCGGCTCGAGCGACGGGATGGCCAGTCTGCAGGTCCTCACCGACGCCCCGCCCTCCGCGTGGGTGCTCGAGCGGGGTGCCGTCGACGTGCCCGCACTGACCTGGGTGGCCATCGGGCTGACCGTGGCGTTCACCGTGGTCTTCGGGATCGTGCCCGGGCCCATCCTCGCCTTCGCCCACCAGGCCACGCTCCTGTTCACCTGAGTCCAGGAGCACAGTGGGTTGCGGGTCGGACCGACCCGGCACCTGCCCACCCCGTCCGGCCGCGACCCGGTGGGGGGACGATCCGCGGTCCGGGCGTGACGCCAGGGGTACTGTCGGCCCCGGGCGCACCGCCCGCCCGACGACAAGGAGCGAGTCATGGCCAACAGTGCAGGGACGCCGTCCCCGAATACGTCGGGCCGACCGCCGGCGAGAAAACGCGATGTGCGTGAACTGGTCCGCATCATCGTGGCGGTGGTGGCCCTCGTGCTCCTGATCGCCTTCGTGATCGACAACAGCGCCAGCGTGAGGGTGGGTTTCGTGTTCTTCAGCACCCGGATCAGCCTGGTCTGGGTCCTGCTGATCGCCGCGTTCCTCGGTGCCCTGGTCGACCGACTGGTCATCCTGCTCGGCCAGCGACGCCGGAAGAGGGCGGCCTCGCAGCGGTAGTCCCCGCCGGGGCCGGGTGGGCCACGTCGGGCCGACCCGGGAGGCGGGGGGCGCGGCGGTGGTGGGATGATTGTGGGGTGACCACGTTGACCCCCGCCGAACGGGCCGCCATCGGGCGTGACAACCGGGCCAAGGTCCCCCGTTCGCGGCACGGTGAGTGGCAGCCCGGGGCCGACCGCACCGATCCGCTCGAGATCCTGGCCCTCCAGGCCGTCACCCGCGTCCCCGATCTGGTCCCCATCCGCTACGGCCGCATGTCGGCGTCGGCGTTCGCCCACTTCCGCGGGCGCGGCGGCGGTGATGGCCGCCGACCTCGCCCACGAGGAGCACACCCATCTAGACGTCCAGCTCTGCGGGGACGCCCACCTCTCCAACTTCGGCGGGTTCGCGTCACCGGAACGGGAGATGGTCTTCGACGTCAACGACTTCGACGAGACCATCCGTGGGCCCTTCGAGTGGGACCTGAAGCGGTTGGCCGCCAGCCTGGAGGTGGCGGCCCGCAGCCGCGGTTTCGACGACACCCTCCGCCGGTCCCTGGTCGCCCAGAGCGCCCGTGGCTACCGCCAGGCCATCAGGGAGTTCGCCGGCATGTCGAATCTGCAGATCTGGTACGCCAAGCTGGACGGCCCGGGGCTGTTGGCCAGGTGGGGGACGCGGCCAGCCGATCGGTGATCGAGAACTTCCGGAAACGGGTGGCCAAGGCGCGCGCCAAGGACCACCTGGCCGCCCTGGCCAAGCTGACCGAGGTGAAGGACGGCCGGCTGCGGTTCGTGTCCAACCCACCGCTCATGACCCCGGCCGACGAGGTCTTCAACGAGCCGCACTCCGTCGAGGTGGTCACCAGCCTGTTCCATGGCCTGTCCGACTACCGCCAGACCCTCTCCGGTGAGCGCCAGCACCTGCTCGAGCGCTACGACTTCGTCGACCTGGCCCGCAAGGTGGTCGGTGTGGGGAGTGTGGGTACCCGCTGCTGGGTCGCCCTCTTCGTGGGACGCGACCACGGAGACCCGTTGGTCCTGCAGGTGAAAGAGGCCGAGCGCGCCGTGGGCGAACCCTTCCTCGGCAAGAGCGAGTACGACCATCAGGGACAGCGGGTGGTCGAGGGACAACGGCTCATGCAGAGCGCCAGCGACATCTTCCTCGGATGGGACGAGGTGGCCGGTGAGGACGGCATCGGCCGTCACTTCTATCTCCGCCAGCTGTGGGACTGGAAGCTGTCGGCCGACATCGACACCATGGTGCCCGAGGGGCTCGGCGTCTACGCGCAGATGTGCGGATGGACACTCGCCCGGGCCCACGCCCGCTCGGGTGATGCCATCGCCATCGGCTCCTACCTCGGAGCCAGTGACCGGTTCGACCGGGCCATGTGGGAGTTCGCGTCGGCCTACGCCGACCAGAACGAGAAGGACTTCGCTGCGCTCGTGCGGGCCATCGCCACCAACAAGGTCCATGCCATCAGCGGCATCTGATCATGGCCGGGCCGACCGCCCGGCATGGCCGGGCACGGTGTCGCGGCCACGAGCGCCTCACCGGGGCCCGGGCAGGCCCCAGTCGATCTTGATCGGGCGGGAGGAGAAGATGTGGGGCCGGCCGACGGTGGCCGGACGATCGGTGGTCCACTCCGCCGGGGGAGCCATGGTGAGCCCGGCCATGCCGCGCATGGCGTCGTCGTAGCCGGACCGGACCCAGGCGAAGCGCCGCCAGCACTGGTCGCGATCGCCCTCGGGAACGGGCAGGAGGGGATGGAGCCGGTCGAGGGCCGAGATGTACTCGTCCCTCCGGATGGAGATGGCCGGCGGAGGCTCGGAGCCCCGGGTCACCAACTCCATCAGCAGCACCGGCGGGTCGATGGGCAGTCCGGCCGCCCGGCCGATCCTGACGAACGAGGGCATGCCGTAGGCGAGGGCCATCACCGGCCCCTTGACCTCTTCGCTGGCGTCCGCCTCGGTGCTGAAGTCCGACGCCGACAGGTAGAGGGCGGCGGAATCGAGGAAGGCGCCCACCGAGGCCACCCACGACTGGTCGGGCGAGGACTCGGGGAAGTAGCTGAGGGCGGGGAACGCCGTGTGGGTCTGGTCGAGCTCCAGCATCCACGCCGAGGCCGTCCGCCACAGGTCCGGGTTGTCGAGGGTCCCCAGCCGCTGCAGGTTGCGGAGCATCTCGACGGGGGAGGGTGGTGTCCCGGCGAACGGGCGGAGGACGCTGATCCCCTTCTCCCGTTCGTGGTGGGCGGCGTAGATGGTGGGGAGATAGCTGATCAGGAGGGCCACGAGCCCGAGGCCGATAGTGGCCTCGACGAAGGTGAGCCAGATCCGGGCGCCTCCTTCCGGCTCGGCGAAGCCCAGCGTGAACAGCGAGGAGCCGCTGACCTCGAAGGAGTGGGTCGTCGAGCCGGTCTTGATGCCCCAGAAGATGAACGAGAAGCCGACCGTCACCGACAGCATCCACACCAGCGGCAGGCTGACCAGGGCGATCGGGGCGTAGAGGGCCCGCAGGTTGGCCCGGCGGGCCTGGCTCCTCCACCGGTGCACCAACACGCGGTCGGACACGGAGAACACGCACCGGGCGATGGAGGTGAAGCCGTTGCGGGGGAGGACCACGGTCTCGAGGGCGGAGATGAGGACCGACATGACCAACACCACGCCGAAGACGACAGCGACGATGTGCCCGAGGATCACGGCGTACCCCGTCGCCGGACGGGGGCGCCCGCACGCCTCGTGGGGCCATCGGGGGCCGGCCGACGGCGATAGGTCATCGGTCCGCCGCGGTGGCGCCCGGCGCGGGCGTCGCCTGGGCGGGTGGTCCGCCGGTTGCCGCCGGGGTGGCGGCACCGTGTCGGCGGAGCTCCCCCGGGGTCTGGGGAAGCCAGGCGGCGGCCACGTAGGCGACCACGACGGCCACGATGACGAGGGGGACGACCGACAGTCCGTCGCTCGACAGCAGGAGCGTGGCCAGCAGCGTCGAGGTCATCGGCAGTTTCAGCATCACCGTGGCCATGGCACCGATGCCGATGGCCACGCCGGGCACGAGCGACATGCCGGGCAGGTGGGAGATCGCTATCCCGGCGGCGCCACCGATGAACATGGAGGGGAAGACCGGACCGCCCCGGAAGCTGGACAGCGAGAGCCCGTAGGCGATCGACTTGCACACCACCAGCACCACGAGGGCCCCCACCGTCCACGTGCTGGCATGGAGGACGAGGCCGGGCAACGCCGACTGCCCCGAGAAGAGCACCTCGGTGTAGCTCCGCCCCGTCGACTCGGCGAAGATGATGGCCAGTGTGGCCACCCCGAGGCCCATCACCGGCATCAACAGGAGCATGCGGCGCTCGACGACGGGCTGGAGCGCCAGGCCGATCAGGCGGATGCCGGTGCCGAGCAACGATGCGGCCAGGCCGATGACGATGGCCCAGAGGAACATCACCCCGTTCGGATGGCTGAAGGGGGGAAGTCCGGGGATGGAGAGTGAGAAGGTCCCAAAGCCGGTCAGCGAGTCGAGTCCCACGAAGATGAGCGTGCCCACACCGGCGGCCAGCAGGCCCGGCACGAGGATCAGGCCGAGGACCGGCCCACCCAGCCCGGACGCCTCCATCAACAAGAAGGCACCGAGGATGGGGGAACCGAGCAGGGTGCTGATGGCGGCGAAGCTCCCGGCCGCGGCGATCACGACGGCCGCGGTGGGAGGGGCGTCCTTCTTGGCCAGGTGGACGGCCAGCACGCCCAATCCGCCGCCGATGGCGATCAGCGGCGCCTCGGGTCCGAGGACGACCCCGAGACTGAGCGTGGCCAGGGAGGCCAGGAAGACGCCGGGGAGCTCGATGGGGGTGGGTGCACCGCCCGCCTTGAACCCCTCGGCCGGCTTGTGCCCGGCGGAGCCGGGCAGGTAGGTGATGGTGGCGGCCACGAGCACGCCGGCCACGGCCAGCAGCGGGAGCGGCCACCAGGCCGGAGTCCCGGCGAACCCGAGCTGTTTCGGGAGCGAGTCGAAGAACCAGTTCTGTAGGACGGCGACCAGCTTGAGGTAGCCGTAGGCGATGGCCGACACCGGGACGCCGATGATGGCGGCGAGCACCAACAGCTGCACGTAGCTCCTCGACCGGAGCATGGCCATCGGGTCGGCGGCTGCTGCGGCCCCCGCCGGAGCGGCGCCGGCACCCGGGCCCGGAGCGGGCGGGGTGGGGGCCGAGCCCGAGCCTGCCGGGCCCGTGGGCGGGGTCGATGGCGGCCCCGGCGGTTCAGTCATTCCCCCGCATCCTTACCGGCCCGGGTCCACCGTCACCAGCGCGGTGGCCACGCCATCTCTGCTCGACACCTCGGTCGGTGAACACGGATCCCCTTCCGTCGTCTGAAGTCCGTGCCGTGACAATAGGTGGTCGGTGACCGGCCCGGCATCCTCGGGTCCGACCGTTGGCTCCGCCTCCCATCGCCGGACTGCCGGCGGCCGGGCAACTATGGTGGTTGACCGTCCCCGACTAAGGAGCACCACCGACCATGCTTGCAGAGACGTATCCCTTGCTGGACATTTTCTGGACGATTTTGGAGGTCTTCGTCTTCGTCCTTTGGATCTGGCTGCTCGTGTTCATCTTCATCGACATCTTCCGCAGTCATGACCTCGGTGGATTCGCAAAGGCGCTGTGGGTCCTCTTCCTGATCATCCTCCCGTTCCTCGGGGTCCTCGTCTACCTCATCGCCCGGGGTGGCAGCATGCACGAGCGAGCCGAGAAGCAGGCCCAGGCCCAGCAGAAGGCGTTCGACAATTACGTGAAGCAGACGGCGGGCACGTCCGGCGGCAGCGCCGACGAGCTGGCCAAGCTGGCCGACCTCAAGTCCAAGGGTGTCATCACCGACGCCGAGTTCGAGGCCCAGAAGGCCAAGCTGCTCAGCTGACCCCCCGACCCGGCCCTGGCGACCGGGCGACGGTGACCACGTAGGCCGACGATGACCGTTCCCCACCGACGGGGGGCGGTCATCGTCGTCCCCGTCGCCGGTGGGAACCGTCCCCGCCGCCCCGGGGCCGCCCAGTTACAGTGTCGTCGTGGCGGCCGATGAACCTGGTGGTCCCGAAGGGTCTGCCGATCCTGCCCAGGTCGGCGACGGGGACGGCGCGTCGGGTGCGTCCGGAGCGGGGCGCAGGGGCCACGGCAGGGTCCGAGCGGTGTTCTCGTGGGTGCTCGTCGTCCTCGCCTGCCTGCTGGCCATCGTGTCGGTGCTCGTCGTCTTCACCCGGAACGAACTCTTGAACACCGACACCTATGTGAGCACGGTGACGCCGCTCGCCAGCAATCCGGCCGTCCAGGCCGCGGTGGCCACCAAGGTGAGCGACCGGCTGATCGCCAGGACGGACCTGTCCGAGCGGATCGAGCGTGCCCTCCCGGAGAAGGCGTCCTTCCTGGTCGACCCGCTGACCTCTGAGGTGAGGGGGGCCACCTACGACATCGCGCTGAAGGCGGTCGAGTCCCACCGGTTCGAGAAGCTCTGGGTGGTGGCCAACCGGGCTTCGCACAAGCAGTTGGTGGCGGTGTTGACCGGATCGTCGGAGGGGTCGGTGTCGACGAAGAACGGCAAGGTGACCGTCGACCTCAGTGAGGTCGAGGTCCAGGTGAAACAGACGCTGGACGCCAAGGGGATCACCGTGTTCAACAAGGTGCCCGCGGTCAAGGGCCTCGACTTCGTGCTGTTCCAGTCCGACGACCTGGTCAAGGTCCAGACGCTGGTCCGCCTGCTGGACAGAGTGGCCGTGCTCCTGCCCGTCCTCTCGCTGCTGGCCTTCGCCGGCGGAGTCGTCCTGACCCGCAACCGTCGGCGCGGGTTGCTCCGGGCGGCCACCGGCCTCGTCCTTTCGATGGGGCTCGTGCTGGTGGTGGTCTCCGTGGCGCGGAACCAGTACCTTTCGTCCCTGGGCCCGTCCCAATCCAAGCCGGCCAGCGCCGCGGTGATCGACACGGTGGCCGCCCCCTTGCAGGACACGGTCCGCACCGTCCTTGTCGTGGCCGCCGTCGTCGCCATCGTGGCCCTCCTGGCCGGCATCCCGGCCGTCCGGAGGTTGGTGACCGACCGGAGAATCGTGACGGGCGGTCCGCTCCACGACTTCCTCGCCCGGCACCGGCGGGGGCTGCAGTGGGCGATTCTCGTCATCGGACTTCTCGTCCTGGTCGTATGGAACAAGCCCACCGCGCTGGTGGCGGTGATCGTCGTGCTCGTCACCCTGGCCTGTGTCGCCGTGGTCGGACTCCTGGGCGGACGACGACCCCGGCAGGCCGATGCGCCCGTGGGCGACGGGGACGCCGAACCCGGCTGATGGCTGGGTCCCCATCGGCCCCCCGGGCCGACGGGCCCTCACCCAGGGGGCTGTGGAGGTCGTTCGAGTCGGTCCACGCCGTGACCTACTTCGCACCGGAGTGCCGCGAGCGGCTGTCCACAGCCGGACTGCGCGGGTTCTGGATGGGGTACTTCGCATCCCGGGCCGCCCCCCTCGGCCCGGTGGGGCCGGCGGTGGTCTCGGCGACCTTCTACAACTTCCACGCGTCGATGGTCGGGCGGGCTCTCCCCGATGCCTGGGAGCTGGTCGACCCGCCGGCCGTCCTCCGGGCGAGGCGTGAGGGCGCGGCCGCGACGTTGCGCCGGGTCCTGCCGTCGGTGGAGGAAGCGGCCCTCCCGATCGTCGGGCTCATCGACCGCGTGGTGGCGGGCGCCGATGGATCGGGTCGCCCCCTGTTCAGCGCCAACCGGGCGCTCGAGCCGGTGCCCGATCCCGTCGAGGCCTTGTGGCAGGGGTGCACGTCGCTGCGCGAACACCGCGGGGACGGCCATGTCGCCGCGCTCGGTGACCCACGGCCTCGACGGCTGTGAGGCGTTGGTGAGCTTCGCCGCGGCGCAGGGTATCCCCGAGGAGGTGCTGCGCGACAACCGGGGGTGGTCACCCGATGACTGGGAGACGGCGCGCCTGGCCCTTTCGGGCCGCGGGCTGCTCGACGAGGGCGGCGGCCTGAGCCGGGCCGGATCGGAATTGCGCGCCACCATCGAGCAGACGACGGACCGGCTCGCCGGCGTCCCGTTGGCCGTGCTCGGCGGCGACGAGCTCCGGGTGTTGGCCGCCGGGCTGGGCCGGGTGGCGCGTGCGGTGACTGATCGGGGCGTCCTGCCCTTCCCGAACCCGATCGGCCTGCCCGAACCCGACCGGGATTGATCCGCTAAGCGCCCGAACGGACGACGTCAGGTGGACGACCCCGGAGGCCCGGTCGACCGAGCCGGTGCCCCGGGCACGGCATCGGCGGGAACGTCGAGCTCGGCGGGGCCGTCGTCCCCGCTCCACTGCCCGAGCGAGGCCAGGAACTCCTCGGCCTCCCGCTGCGCGGCCTGGGTCCGCTTCTCGGCCCCGGCGGCCAGCAGCTTGCCGAGCACCGGGATCTCCCAGAGCGACTCGGCCCGAACGATGGCCATGGTTACCGGCACGAGGTGCTCGGCGGCGTCGAACACCACGTAGCGCGGCAGCCACTCCGGGTCGTACTTGGCGTTGAACCGCCACAGCGACTCGATCTGCGCGAAGTTGGACAGCCGCTTGAGGAACCACCGCTCCGCCCGTTGTACCGTCCCGTCCCCCTTGTCGCCCGAGAGGGTCGACCGCAGGGCGGCGAAATTGAGGCTGAGCCCGTCGTAGCCGCGGGCGGCGAGGTACTCGATGGTGGAGCACAGGGCGAAGTCGAGCAAGCCGTTGGGGTGGTCGGCCGGATCCCGGCGCATGAGGTCGAGGGAGAAGCCGTTGATCCCCGTGGCGGGCACGAACTGGCACATGGCCGCCGCCGACTGGTCGGGTGCCCGGACCACGGTCAGGAGCAGCCCGGTGTCCCTGGGGTCGAAAACCCGCCCGAGCATCATGGAGAAGCCCCGCTCGTGCTCGCCCTGCCGGCTCAGGCTCATCAGCTCGGTGAGCTCCTTCGCCAGGGACGGATCGAGGTGGGCCGGATCGTGGAAGGTCACGGTGTAGCCGTACTTCTTGATGCGGTTGTGGGCCTGGCGGAGTCCCTTCATGTCGCCCCCGGACAGCGTGAAGTCCTGGACCTTCACGACGGCCTCGTCACCGAGGTAGATGTGGTGCATTCCCGAGTCGCGGTAGATGGGGAGCCAGTCCTCGCCCGCACCCATCACCGAGGTGACCCAGCCGTGGTTGTCGGCGAAGCGGCGGAAGGCGGCCCAGGCCTGCTCGCGCTCGCTGCGCGGCCCGATGGGGTCCGGGGAGATGAGGCACACCCCGCCGTAGACGGCGTAGGCCACCAGGCTGTCGTGGTGGAAGAACCACTTCTTGTCGGAGCGGAGTGCGAAGTAGTCGAGGGTCGACGTCCCGTGCCGCCGCACGATGTCACGGGCCCGGAACTCGGCGGCCCGCCCCGAGCTGAGACGGCGGTCGACCACCGGCCGGGTGAACAGGAACAGGGCGATGGCCACCAGGGTCAGGCCGATGGCCAGGAGCGCCGGTGCCAAGAAGCGGTCGGCCCGGTGGGGAAGGGCGATGGTGTCCACGCCGACCAGGCGCTCGGACACGGCGGACAGCGCCGTCCACCAGGGGATGTGCGTGTGGTGCCGGTGCCCGATGCGCAGGAAGATCTCGATGGAGGCGGTGGTGAGGAGGGTGATGCCGACCGCCCCGGCGACGAGGGCGATGACGGCGGATCGGAGCGACGACCAGTCCGAGGCGGCCTGGAAGTCGCGGC
This sequence comes from uncultured Acidimicrobiales bacterium, assembly GCA_963725395.1. Classification (GTDB taxonomy): domain Bacteria; phylum Actinomycetota; class Acidimicrobiia; order Acidimicrobiales; family RAAP-2; genus Bog-756. The sequence goes on from CAVRYH010000002.1 coordinate 247,537, forward strand.
GGTGGGTGAGCAGCAGGATCAGCACCGCCAGGGCGACCAGCGACTCCTCGAAGTCGGCTCCGGCCACGAGGTGCAGGACGATGGTGGCGGCCAGCAGCACCACGGCCACCCGCCAGGCCCTGCGCTGGCCCCGCAGGATGCCGCGGCCCAGGGCCACGAGGGCCAGACCGGCCATGGCGATCAGGGCTCCGGCGGCCTCGCTGGCCCGAAGGGGGAGGTATTCGAGCACCAGGTGCAGCCGACCCCTCAGCGGGGGGGTTATGGCGTCGAGCAGGTCGATGATGCCGGCGAGGAGGATGGCGGCGGCGGACCAGCGCCTGACCCGCCGGGTGTGGCGGTGGGCCTGTCGGAGGTCGGGCGCGGGTGGCCACGACGGGCCCATCGGGTAGGAGGCCACCAGATTCGGATGGAGGCTCCTCGGCCCGCGGTCCCGGGTGACGACCCGCTCGAGCGCGCTCGGCGACCGCAGCTCGTGGTGCCCGAGGAGCATGCGGGCGTGGAGCTCGGCACCCGTTTCCAGTTCCACCCAGCTCAGCCGCTGGGTGTGCAGGAACACCGGGGGGAGCCCGAAACGGCCGCGGTGCTCCTCCACCACCTCGCCGGTGGCCCCCACGTTGGCGTAGAAGCCGACCCCGAGATCGGTGAGCTCCGACTGGAAGGTGGCGGCGGTGATGAGGCCGGCGTAACCGCGACCGGTCAGCCGTCGTGCGGCGTCACGCGCCGCGTCGTTGGCACCGGCCTCGGAGCGCACGCCCTCCAGGGCCCCACCTCCGAGGATCGACCACATGCGCCGGCTCAGCAGGCCCAGCACCAGGGCCAGTGCGGCCAGCACGGCGACGGCGACGGCGGCGGCTACGACGATCTGGTCCCCGAGGTCGGCCTGATGGGCGTGGCGGATGGCCCGGGCGGGGAGCCCCGACCCGAGGTGGTCCAGTACCCACGGGGTGACCGCCACCCGCAGCAGTGCGGCCACGACGAAGGGGACCAGCAGCCACCAGGCGTAGCGACCCAGGCGCCGGTAGAGGGTCCGGGACACGACAAAGCGGGACAGGGCCGACGGGTCACTCAACCGGCTCAACCCCACAAGCCAGGGCGCGTCCCGATCGGACTGGGCGGCGAGCGCACGCCACCCGCGGCCGGCCGGTGACTGACCGACGGCTCCCGGTTTGGCGTCGGCGGCCGGGTCGAACTCGGTCTCGGGACCGCTGCACCCCGACGCGTAGGCGTGTTCGCCGGGCTCCACCCGTACCACCCGCACGCCGGTGGAGGCGTGGAGGTACAGGTCGACGGGCCCGTGCTGTTCGACCCCCCGGGCGGCGATGGCGGCGATGGTCTCGGGATCGGTGTCGTAGCCGGGCTCGTGGGTACCGGTCTGGCGGACGACCCGCCGCTCATCGACGGCCAGGAACCGGGTCAGTGCCCGCGCCAGCTCGGGGTGGGCGTCCATGGCCCGCTGGCTCTCGGCCAGGGGGGAGCCGGTGGCCGAGAGGTCGAACAGGTTCCCGGCGATGATGAGGATCCCTGGTCCGTCCCAGGTGTCGAGGGCCCGGGCCAGCTCCGAGGTAGTCGCCGACGTCGACGGCGTGGCCTCGGGGGTCAAGAGGAGGTCGCTCACCACCATGACCCGCCGGCCGAGCGGTACCTCGATCCGGGTGGCACCGGGTTCCGGTGAGAACGAGACCGGGCCGGTGGCGGCAACCGGTGCGTCTAGGGGGCCCCCGGCGACTGGATGGGTGGTCGCAGTCACGGCCCCCCATCGTAGAGGTCCACCGCCGGTAGGCTGGGGCGCCGTGGCCGAACGGCATCGCCACCGGGCCGGACCAGGAGGGGAGCCATGACGGACGAAGGAACGAACCGACGGGCCACCGGGGCGCCCGGGCCGCCCGACGCCACCATCGAGGACTACTTCTCCGAGGAACGCCGGTTCCCGCCCACCCCGGAATTCGTGAGTCAGGCGGTGCTCACCGATGCCGGCGTCTACGAGCGGGCCGAGGCCGACTGGCCCGGATTCTGGGCTGAGCAGGCCCGCTCGCTCGACTGGTTCCGCCCCTGGGACTCGGTGCTCGAGTGGGACCTGCCCTTCGCCCGGTGGTTCGACGGCGGCACCCTCAACGTCTCCTACAACTGCCTCGACCGCCACGTCGAGGCGGGCCGCGGCGACAAGGTGGCCTTCCACTGGGAGGGTGAGCCCGGCGACATCCGGGCCATCACCTACGCCCAGCTGCTCACCGAGGTGTCCCGCTTCGCCAACGTCTTGAAGGGCCTGGGCGTCCGACGGGGCGACCGGGTGGCGGTCTACATGCCGATGATCCCCGAGCTGGCGGTGGCCATGCTGGCTTGCACGAGGATCGGCGCCGTGCACTCCGTGGTGTTCGGTGGCTTCTCCTCCGACTCCCTCCGCGACCGCATCCTCGACGCGCAGGCCGCCGTCGTGGTCACCGCCGACGGGGGTTGGCGGCGCGGGTCGCCGGTGGGCCTCAAGGCCAACGTGGACGTGGCGGTGTCGGAGTCACCGTGCGTCGACCATGTCGTCGTGGTCCGCCGCATCGGCGACGAGGGCGGTGGCCCGGGCGCGGGCATGGTCGCCGGCCGGGACCACTGGTGGCACGAGCTGCTGAGCGGCGAGGACGCAGCGGCGGGGGGCGTCCCCTCGGACCGGTGCGATCCCGAGCACATGGGCGCCGAGGACCTGTTGTTCATCCTCTACACCTCCGGCACGACAGCGGCCCCCAAGGGCATCATGCACACCACCGGCGGGTATCTGACCCAGGTCTCCTACACCCACCGGGTCGTGTTCGACCTCCACCCCGAACGCGACGTCTACTGGTGCGCCGCCGACATCGGCTGGGTGACCGGACACAGCTACATCGTCTACGGACCCCTGGCCAACGGTGCCACCTCGGTGATGTACGAGGGGACCCCCGACTTCCCCGACCGCGACCGCTGGTGGTCCATCGTCGAGCGTTACCGGGTGAGCATCCTCTATGCCGCCCCCACGGCCATCCGCACGTTCATGAAATGGGGCACCGAGTACCCCGGGCGCCATGATCTCACCTCCCTGCGGGTCCTCGGTTCGGTGGGCGAGCCCATCAACCCCGAGGCGTGGATGTGGTACGCCACCACCATCGGCGGCGGGAACTGCCCGGTCGTCGACACCTGGTGGCAGACCGAGACGGGCGGCATCATGATCGCGCCGCTCCCGGGGATCACCACCACCAAGCCGGGCTCGGCCACCTTCCCCCTCCCGGGGATAGGCGTCGAGGTGGTGGACGAGGAGGGCGGGCACGTGGAGAAGGGGGGCGGCTATCTCACGCTCACCCGGCCGTGGCCCTCGATGCTCCGGGGCATCTACGGTGACCCCGACCGCTACCGCGACACCTACTGGAGCCGGTTCCCGGGCCGCTACTTCGCCGGAGACGGCGCCAAGCTCGACGAGGAGGGCTACCTCTGGCTGCTCGGCCGGGTGGACGACGTGATGAACGTGTCGGGGCACCGCATCTCCACCACCGAGGTGGAATCCGCGCTGGTCGACCACCACCTCGTGGCCGAGTCGGCCGTGGTCGGGGCGATCGACCCCACCACGGGGCAGTCGATCGTGGCCTTCGTCACCCTGGTGGCCGACGCCGGACCGGCCAACGAGGAACGGGGTCAGGAGCTGCGGGCCCACGTGGCCGACAAGATCGGGCCCATCGCCCGGCCGAAGACGGTCATCTTCACCGACGAGCTGCCGAAGACCCGTAGCGGGAAGATCATGCGGCGGCTGCTCCGCGACGTCGCCGAGGGCCGGGTGCTGGGGGACACGACCACCCTCGCCGACCCTGCCGTCGTGGACGAGATCCGGCGATTGTCGGAAGCCTCGCCGAGCGACGAGTGAGCCCGCAGGCCGGTCCGTCGAACTGGGCATGGCACGACGGACCGCTCGAATCCCCGGGCCCGGCGGTCGTGTTCGACGTCGACGGTGTGCTGTCGGACGCGGTGGGGCGCCAGCACTTCATCGACCGGGGCCGTCGCGACTGGGAGGCGTTCTTCAACGCGTGCGGTGACGACCCGGTCATCGGCGAACTGGCGCGGGTGCTCGAGCTGCTCGATCCGCGCCTGCAGGTGATCCTGCTCACCGGGCGCCCGATGAGGGTCCAGCCCCAGACGCTCGCCTGGCTGGAACGGTACGGCCTCCGCTGGGACCTGCTGGTCATGCGGTCACGGGGGGACTACTCCCAGGTGACCTGGTTCAAGCGGGACAGCGTCGACGAGCTCCGGGCCTACGGGTTCGATCTCAGGCTGGCCTTCGAGGACGACCCCAACAACTTCGCCATGTTCCACGCCGAGGGGATCCCCTGCGTGTACATCCACTCCGGCTACTACGACTGACGGCCGGGGCGCGAGCGGCGTCGTGCGCTGACCCACCACCCGGCGGCCAGGGCCAGCGCGGAAAGGGCGAGTACCGGCGTGTCGCCGAACCGCACGTACACGGTCGTGCCCGAACGGCGCGCCAGGGTGGCGAACACCACCTGGGTGGCACCGAGCCGGGAACGGGCCAGCAGCACGCCCCGGTTGGTGACCGCCGCGCTGTAGCCGGTGGGCGCCGACTGCAGCAGGTCCCGACCCTGCTGGACGGCCTGGACCTCCGAGGCGGCGATCTCCTGGGTCGGCACCTGGGCGGTGGCGTAGGACGAGGTGTTGGTCGGGACGACGAGCAACTGGGCGCCCGCCCGCACGGCCGACCGGCCGCGGTCGGCGTAGAACACCTCGTAGGAGATCATCGCCCCGAGCGGGCCGGCCGGCGTGGGCAGGAGGCCCGAGCCGTGCCCGGGGACGGCGTCGAGGGGCACGGCCGACAGGTTGCCCAGGTGGGCGAAGAAGCTGCGATACGGCACGTACTCACCGAAGGGAACCCGGTGGACCTTCTCGTAGCGCGCCACCAGGGTCCCGTCCGGGCCCCAGGCCACGACCTCGTTGCGGAAGGCGGTGGACGAGACGGTCTCGGTCACCCCGACCACGAGGGTGGTGTGGAGTGTGACCGCCAGTTGTGAGAGGACCGCCTCCTCGGGCGAGTCCGAAAGCGGGGTGGGAAGCGACACGACGTCCTCGGGCCACAGCACCAGCTCCGGAGTGTCATTGTGATCCAGTGCCTGCATGAGACGGGTGGCCCTCATCTGGGCGGCGAGCACCACGCTGGGGTTGATCTGGGACTTTCGGAAACCCCGGGCGCCACCGCCCTGGACGGCTGCGGTCGAAACGGTGCCGATCGAGGGGCCACCGTCCGGCGCGTGATCGGCCGCCAGGGCCACCGCAGCCAGGCCGCCGCAGGCCACCACGGCCACGGCGACGAGGGGTCCCAACCCGGCGAACGCGGCGGCCACGAGGCCGGGTCGCTCCGACGCCGTCCCCGGCGCAAACGCCATGTCGGCCCGGGCGAAGGCGCGGGCCCGCCGCCCGTCGCGCACGGCCGAGACGACGGACTCGACCAGGGCGGCGAGGCCCACCCCGCCGACGAACACCGCGGCGTTGAGCCCGAGTGGGCCACCGAGCCGGGCCACCCCGAGCAAGGGGCCGTCAGCCTGCCCGAGGAACACCCCGCCGATGGGGAGCCCGCCGAAGGGCCAGGTGGCTCGGACAGATTCGGCCAGGGTGAGGGCGGCGGGGAAGGCCAGTGCCCGGGCCACGGTCGGTCCGGCGGGGACGGCGAGGCAGGCGATGGCCACGAACCCCGCCTCGAGGGCGATCAGCACGACGGCCCCGGCCAGGGTGAACGACCGGACCCACAGCAGCCCGGGCACGTACAGGCCGAGGCCGGCCACCCAGCCGGCCCAGAGCCGGTCACGCGGTCGCAGACCGCCGATGCGCCACCAGAGCAGCCCGGCCGCCGGGAAGGCGATGATCCACCACCCCCAGGGGGGCAGGGACAGGGCCAGTCCCACCCCGGCGGCCAACGAAGGCAGCGCCACCATCCCCCGGCCCGGGGTGACCGGGCCGTCCCGTCGATGGGTCATGGTGACCCGCGACGGTCGCCACGGCGGCCGGTCCGACCCCCCGAGCGACGGGGGGTCGACAGCCGTCGACACCGGCTGTTCCCCGGTCATCGAGCGGGTGGGGTCATCGGTCGAGGGCGGCACCCGCAGCGGTCCCGGACCCCAGCCCGAGCGAGGCCAGTACCTTTCGCCCGGCGGCCCGCCCGCTCCCGATGCACGCCGGGATCCCCACCCCCCTGAGGGCCGCCCCGGCGACGGCGACGGCGTCGAGGCCGGAGAGGTCCTGGTCGATCCTCCCTACCCGCAGCAGGTGGCCGACCTCGTACTGGGGGAGGGCGTCCTCCCATCGGGTCACCAGGGTGTGGAGGGGCGGTTGGCGCACGTCGAGCAGTCGGTCGAGCTCACCGAGTACCGAAGCGACCAGCTCGGCGTCGTCCATGAGCGCGTGGCGCTCGTCCCCGTATCTTCCCACCGACGCCCGGACCAGCTCGTCGCCCGGGCGGGCCAGGTGCGGCCACTTCCTGCCCAGATACGTCGCCCCGGTGATGAGGGCGGGCCGGCCGTCGATCGTCGAGGTCCGGGGGACGAGGAACCCGGTTCCCCGCAGCGGCGTGCGGACGGCCCCCTCGGGGAAGGCCAGGGTGACCACCGAGACGGCGGCGTAGCGGATGGTGCTGAGCATGCCGGCGGCGACCGGGGCGTGGGGCGCGAGCAGCACGGCCGCCTCGCGTGCCGGGACGGCCACCACCACGCCGTCCGCCTCCTCCACGCCGTCGTTCGCAGCGGGACCGCTCCCGTTCCCGTCGACGGAGCGGGACGGGCCGAGGGTGAGCCGCCAGGGGGCGGTGGCGCCAGCCCGGGGCCCGCGCCTCCCGATGGCCTCGACCGCCACTGAGGTGTGCACGGTCACCCCGCGCCGCTCGAGCTCGGCGCGGAGGAGCTCGGCCAGGCTGGCGGTTCCCTGCGGGAGGGACCAGAACGCCGGGGAGGGCGGCGCGTCCTTGGTGGCCGCGGCGGCTCGGCGCATCACCAGGCCCATCCGCCTCATGAGGCTGCCGGGCTGGTCGGATGCGGCGATGAGGACGGGGAAGGTCGCGGCGGCGCTGAGGTCGTCGACGCCCCCGGCCTGGATCCCGCCGACCAGAGGGTCGACGAGCCGCTCAACCACGGGACGACCCAGCCGACTGCCGACGATCTCGCCCACCGAGCGGTCGCCGAAGGCCATGCCGGTCCGAAGATGGGGTTTGACCAGGTCCTTCGCCACTCTGATCGACTCCACCGGGCTCAGGATCCCCGACCGGTAGAGAGGCCACCACTTGGTGGGCACGCCCAGATTGAGGCCATCGGGCATCATGCGGAGGCCATCGCGGGCCCACACCGAGGCGCCGAGGGCCCCGACCGGTACCAGGTCGTCCCCGAGGCCGAGCTCGGTGCACAGATCGGTGGCCTCGGGGCGTCGGGCCAGGAACCCGTCGGCCGCGAGGTCGACCCGGCGTCCGGCGAACTCGGTGGCCCGCATCTTCCCCCCGATTCGGTCCGACGACTCGAAGACGTGGACCTCGACCGGACCGGGGCTCGAACCGTCGGCGCCCTCCGTGCCGGTCACGAGCTCCCAGGCCGCGGCGAGCCCGGCGATGCCGCCGCCGACCACGGCCACGACCGGTCGGGAGGGTGCGGTCATGCCGGCGAACCGCCGGGGGGAACCGGCGTCGTGCCCACGGCCGCCGCGGTACGCACCACGTCGGCCAGCAGGGAGACGAAGCGGGCGTCGTCGTTGAGGGACGGGGTGCGGGCGAAGGCGATACCCAACGACCCGGCCAGTTGGCGGGCCTCGATGTCGAGGTCGTAGAGGACCTCGAGGTGGTCCGAGACGAACCCGACCGGGCACACCAGCACCGACGAAGCGCCTTCGGCCGCCACCCTCCGGATCTCGAGGAGCAGGTCGGGGCCGATCCACGGGTCGGCCGTGCGTCCGGCACTCTGCCAGGCCACCCCCCAGCTCAGGTCGGGGTCGTCGTCCAGGTCCACCAGCGCGGCGATGTCGGCCGCCGACTCGGCCACCTGGTCGGGATAGGGATCGCCCTCGGCCACCACCCGGAGAGGAAGGCTGTGGGCGGTGAAGAAGACGGCGGTCCGGCCCCGGTTCGGCCGGCACGATGCCAGTGCGGTGCGGGTGCGGTCGGCCAGGAGCTCGGCCATGCCGGGCGCCCGGTGCCACGACTTGACTGCGGTGAAGCTGAGGGGTGGTGTGGCCGCGGCCGAGGCCTGCTCGGCCCGGCGGAGGTACTCACCCGAGCCGAGCGACGACTGGTGGGGGGTGAGGACGATGCCCACCACGCGGCCGACGCCGGCCCCGGCCAGTTCGGCCACGGCCTCCTCGATGCTCGGCGCCACGTACTTGGCGCCGTAGCGGACCACGTACGTACCGGGCGCCGCCGCCTCGAGGGCGCCGGCCAATCCCTCCACCTGGGCCCGGGTCCGCTCGGTGAGGGGCGACGTGCCACCAATGGCCCCGTAGCGACCGACCAGTTCGTCGAGGAGCTCGGGCGGGGGAGGGTTGCCGCGACGGATGGTGGTGTAGAAGGGCTCGATGTCCTCGGGCGTGGCCGGCGTGCCGTGGGCCATCACCAGCACGCCGACGGGTTGCCGGTCGCGCTCCGCTCCGGAACCCATCAGCCGACCGCCACGCCGGCACGGCCCTCGGCGTGGACCAGCTCGACGACCCGCTCGAGGATGGCGGGGTCCGTCTCGGGGAGGACGCCGTGTCCCAGGTTGAAGATGTGTCCTGGCGCGGCACCGGCGCGGGCCAGCACGTCACGGGTCTCCGTCTCCACCACGCTCCAGTTGGTGACGCACAGCGCGGGGTCGAGGTTCCCCTGGACCGCCAGCCCCGACCCGACCCGGCGCCTGGCCTCGTCGAGAGGGACGCGCCAGTCGATGCCTACCACCTGGCTGCCGGCGGTGGCCATCAACGGGAGCAGCTCTCCCGTCCCCACCCCGAAGAGGATGGTCGGCACGCCGGGGTGCGACTCGGCCAGACCCTCGAAGACCCGCCGGGTGGCCGGGAGGACCAGTGCCTCGTAGTGGCGGGGGGCGAGGATCCCGGCCCAGCTGTCGAACACCTGGACGGCGGTCGCACCGGCGTCGAGTTGCGACCGCAGGGAGGCGAGGGCCAGTTCACCCAGCCGTTCGACGAGCAGGTGCCAGACCGCCGGGTCGCCGTGCATCAAGGCCTTCACCCGGGTGAAGTTCTTGGAGGGACCACCCTCCACCAGGTAGCTGGCCACGGTGAACGGGCCGCCGGCGAAGCCGATGAGCGGGACCTCCAGCTGTCCGGCCAGGATGCGCACCGCCTCTATGACGTAGGGCGTGTCGATCTCGGGCTCGAGGGGCCGGAGGCGCTCGAGGTCCTCCTTGCGACGGAACGGGTCGGCCACCACCGGCCCGGTGCCGGGAGCGACGTCTACCCCGAAGCCGATGGCCGCAGCCGGCACCACGATGTCGGAGAAGAGGATGGCGGCATCGGTCCCGTACCGGTCGACTGGCTGGCGAGTCAGCTGGGCCGCCAGCTCCGGTTGGGCGATGGCATCGAGGATGCTTCCGCTCCCTCGGGCCGCCCGGTATTCGGGGAGCGACCGACCGGCCTGCCGCATGAACCAGACGGGCACGTGGGTCACGTCGAGGCCACGGCAGGCCCGCAGGAACGGTCCATCGTCGAAGGGCCCGGGTGCGGGGGCGGGTGAGGGGATGGGTGCGCCCACGTCGCGAGCCATCGGCGGCCTCAGCCGTGCGCCGACACGGGCCGGACCGGTGCCGCGTCGCCCGGCGATCCAGCTCCAGCGGGTTCGGGCATGGCCAGAGTCTACGAGAGCCGGCCGACCCCCGAATGCCGGCCTCCCGGTCACGTCCCGACGGGCGGACGCATACAATCAAGGGTTCCCCTGAGCAGGCGGGGGCACCGGATCGGAGGTGACGGTGGAAGAAGAGCGCCAGGCTGAGCAGCAGTTCGTCGACATGGCGTACGCCCGTCTCGACGCCATGCGGAGTGACGCCACCTCCATGATGGAGGGGGTTCTCGACCTCGGAAAGGGCGGGACGTTCCAGTCCCGCACCGAGCGCGACGTGATCGTGCGGACCAGCCTGGCCCGGCTCGAGCAGCTCGACATCGGGGACCAGGCCCTCACCTTCGGTCGGATCGATCGGCTGGTCGACGACCCCGCCGTCCCGTCTCACGTCGAGCAGGTGTCGAACGGCCACCGTGAGGCGGTGGACGGCGCTCGGGGCGGCACCCCGGAGACCGAGACGTTCCACATCGGCCGCCTGGCCATCCACAGCGCCGATCACGACCCACTGGTGGTCGACTGGAGGGCACCGATCGCCGAGCCCTTCTACCGGGCCACCGGACGCGATCCCCAGGGCCTCGTGCTCCGGCGCCACCTCGCCCTCGAGGGCCGTCGGGTGGTCGGCCTCGAGGACGAGCGCTTCACCGGGACCCGACGGGGCGACACCCCGCCGGACGAGGGGTCGACCGGGGACGGCGGGACCGGGGGCGAGCTGATCGTGGGGGATCTCCCCATCGGGGGGCCGGCCGCTCTCCTCGCCGCCCTCGACCGCGCCCGGTCCGGTCGGATGACCGACATCGTCTCGACGATCCAGCGCGAGCAGGACGAGATCATCCGGGCCCCGCTGAGCGGTGTCCTCGTCGTGCAGGGCGGACCCGGGACGGGCAAGACGGCGGTCGCGCTCCACCGGGCGGCGTACCTCCTCTACACCCACCGCTTCCCCCTCGAGCGCCAGGGGGTCCTCGTCGTGGGCCCCAATCCGCTCTTCCTCCGCTATATCGAGCAGGTCCTCCCCTCCCTCGGGGAGACCGGTGTGACCTTGTCGACGGTGTCGGGCCTGGTCCCCGAGATCAGCATCGTCGGGGACGGCAGTGCCGACGTGGCCCGCCTGAAGGGCGACGCGCGGATGGCGACCTTCGTGGCCCGCGCCGTGCGATCGCGCCAGCGGGCCCTCCCCGCCGACGTCGCCATCCCCTACGGCGCACTGGTGCTGAGGCTCTCGGCCGAGGACAGCAGGCGGATCGTCGATACGGTGCGCCGCCGACCGGGCACCCACAACGCCCGCCGCCGACTGGTCGAGCAGTCGGTGGCCCAATTGCTGGCCGAACGGGCGCGCCAGAGCCAACAGACCCTCGGCGTCGGACCGCCGTCGTCGGTCTCCGCCTTCCCCGGATACGAGGACCCGTCAGAGCTGGACGACGACGAGTTCGACCTCGAGGACTTCTCCCGCAAGGTGCGCCGGGTTCCCGAGTTGGCCGAAGCGTTGGACCGGATGTGGCCCCGGCTGTCACCCCACGAACTCCTCCATGACCTGTTCGGTGCCCCCCCGCTGATCGCCGCGGCCGCCAAGGGGCTGCTCTCGGCCGAGGAGCAGGTGCTCCTCCGGCGGCCCCGTTCGTCGTCGTTCGACGAGGTCGAATGGACCCCGGCCGATGCCGCCCTGGTCGACGAGGCCCGCCATCTGCTGGGACCGAGGAACGGCGGCAACGAGGACGGGGTCCGCAAGTACGGCCACATCGTGGTGGACGAGGTGCAGGACCTGTCGCCGATGCAATTGCGGATGCTCACCCGGCGATCCCTGTCGGGCTCGATGACGGTCGTCGGTGACATCGCCCAGGCCACCGCGCCGTGGGCCCCCGCGTCGTGGGCGGACATCACCGAGCACCTGCCGCGCCGACGGCCGGTCCGCACGGTCGAGCTGACCGTGAGCTACCGGACGCCGGCCGAGGTGCTGGCCGTGGCCAGCCGTGTGCTGGCCGTGGCCGCGCCAGACCTCGCCCCGCCCCGACCAGTGCGTCGCACCGGTGAGGAGCCGAGAATGATCGCCGTGCGCGACGACGACGGCGGCCTCGAGGGCGTGACCGTCGCCGACCTGGCCCGCCGGGTCGCCGAGGTGGCCGGCGACGAAGTGGTGGCGATCAGGCCCGGCCGTGTGGCCATCCTTTCGCCGCCGTCCCTCCTCCCCGCCCTGTCGGACGCCCTGGCCGCCATCGGCCTGCCGGTGGTCGACGCCCGGGACATGCGCAAGGGCGGCTTGTCCGAGCCGCTCGTGCTCCTGGCCGCCGATGCAGCCAACGGGCTGGAGTTCGACTCGGCGATCGTGGTGGAGCCCGGGCTGATCGCCGGCGAGACGGCGCGGGGGTTGCGCACGCTGTACGTGGCCCTCACCCGGCCCACCCGCCATCTCACGGTGGTCCACCTGGCTCCTCCGCCCGCCGCCCTCGACGGGACCGACCGGTCGTCACACGAGGAGCCCGTTCAGGCCCTCTCCTGACGGGCGGGCAGGTCGACCGCACCGGGGCCGGGTACCGGTTCGACCCCCCACATGCAGGCACGACGCACCCCCGGGGATGAGTTGGCCCTCTGAGCTAGGTATCGGCTAAAAATGCGGCGTGACCCAGGCCCTCGCCGCGGATTCGGCGGTTACCTCGAACGTTCGCCACCGGCCCGACAGGCCGTCCATGCTGGCCGTGGGCGTCATCATCTGGTTGGGCTCCGAGGTGATGTTCTTCAGCTCCCTGTTCGCCGCCTTCTTCACCATCCGAGCCCACGCCTCGGTGTGGCCGCCCCCGGGGACGCACCTCGACACCATCCGGGCCGGCATCTTCACCGCCATCCTGGTGTCTTCCAGCTTCACCATGCAGAAGGCCGTCTGGGACCAGGAGAAGGGTGACCGGCGGAGCGCCAAGATCTGGGTCGGGGCCACCTTGGTCCTCGGGGCCATGTTCGTGGCCAACCAGTTCTACGAGTGGGTCACCCTGTCCCACAACCCGGCGACTGACCCCACCCACACCGCCTTCGGCTCGCTCTTCTACATCATGTCCGGACTGCACGGGCTCCACGTCACTCTGGGCCTGGTGGCCATGATCTTCCTCCTCGGCCGCCTGAAGGGTCCGAAGGGAGATCCGGGGGAGACGGCCGTGTTCCAGGGCGTCAGCTACTACTGGCACTTCGTGGACGTGGTCTGGATCGGCCTCTACGCCTGCCTCTTCCTCCTCAAGTAGATGCGACGCGATCTCCGCACCGTGGTCAGGGCCAGTTACGCGGTACCCGCCGCCCTGGTGGGGGCCGTGGCCATCGTGGGGCTGCTCGCCTTCTCGCCCGCTGCCGCCCAGGGCGCCACGGCCACCCCGATCAGTGCCACTCCGACCCCGATCAGCGCACCGCCCACCACCCTGGCGACGGTTCGGACCACCACCACGACGACCCCGATCGGTACCAGGTCGGCCCCGAGTGCCTCGAGCGCGCTCAAGTACCAATCGAAGCCCAACCAGTCCGGGATCTTCTACGTCACCCTGCCCAAGGCGTATATAGCCCCTGGCCAGGAGCTTTTCGCCGCCAACTGCTCGAGCTGCCACGGGCCCGAGGCCCTGGGCACGGACCGGGCACCGAACCTGCAGGGCCTGGGCTCCGGCACGGTCGACTTCTGGGTGTCAACCGGCAGGATGCCCCTTGCCAACTCGAGCGTGCAGGCCACCCGCAAACCCCCCCGGTTCGACCGCCTCCAGACCCTCGAGATCGCCGCGTGGGTGCAGTCCCTCACGCCGGGTGAAGGCCTCCCGGTCCCCGTGGTCAATACCAATGAGGCCGACCTCGAGGCCGGGAACAGCCTGTTCACGCTCAACTGCGCCGCCTGCCACACCATCACCGGCGCGGGCGACGCCCTCATGGACGGTGCCTACGCCCCCAGCCTGCACCTGGCCACGACCACCCAGATCGTCGAGGCGATCCGTTCCGGTCCGGGCAACATGCCCCACTTCGGCCCGGGGAACATCACCGACACCGAGGCGCGTGATATCGCCGCCTACGTGCACGGCGTCATCCAGCATCCCTCCGACCCCGGCGGCGTCGGGCTGGGCGGTATCGGCCCGGTCGGCGAAGGCTTCGTCGGCCTTCTGCTCGGTGTAGGGGTGCTCATGCTCGTCTGCTTCTGGATCGGAGACCGCACGTGAGCGACGAGTCCCCCAGCCTGGAAGGGCCTCTGCCCCCGGCCGCCCTCGACGACCCCCACCTGCAGCCCTACGCCAGGCACCCCGGGCGGGCCCAGGCCGTGGCGGCCATCGCCATGGTGATCGGGTTCCTCGGGTTCATCGCGTTCGGCGTGGCCTACTGGGTGGCGGCCAGCACCCAGTGGGAGGCGGCGACGCTGGGCATCGGACTGTTCGGCCTGGGCTTCGGGGTCACCGCCTGGGGCAAGTACCTGATGCCCCAGGGCCCCTTCGTCGAGGAGCGCCACGACTTCCACTCGACGGAGGCCGAGCGGGCCGCCATGACGGCTGCCATCACCGAGCGCGGCGGCCTGGAGGTCAAGCGGCGCAAGGTCCTCGGCGGCCTGTTCGCCCTCGGGTCGACCGCCATGGGCATCGTGTTGCTCTTCCCGCTCCTCCGGTCGCTCGGCCCCAAGCCGGGCACCACGCTCTTCGAGACCAACTGGAAGAAGGGTTCGAAGCTGGTGTCGGTGGAAGGCCGCGAGATCTCCGTCGACGACCTCGAGGTGGGCGGCGTGCTCACCGTGTTCCCCAAGGGCTCAGAGGGCGTCTCCCCGGACCAGGTCATCCTGATCCGGCTGGCCGATACCCTCCAGCCGCTCACACCGCCGGGCCGGACGAGCTGGGGCGTGGCCGGCTATGTGGCCTACTCAAAGATGTGCACCCATCTGGGCTGTCCGGTCGGGCTCTACCAGGAGCAGACCCAGCAGCTGGTCTGCCCGTGCCACCAGTCCATCTTCAACGTGCTGGCCGGTGCGGTACCCGAATTCGGGCCGGCCCCCCGCCCGCTGCCCCAGTTGCCCATCACCGTGGACAGCCAGGGCTATCTTCGGGCCAACGGAACCTTCGACCAAGCAGTTGGACCGGGATTCTGGGAGCGGCCATGATCGACAGCGCACTCGGATGGGTCGACGACCGCCTGGGGATCGCCAAGGGCGGCCGCACCTTCCTCGACAAGATCTTCCCCGACCACTGGTCGTTCATGCTGGGCGAGATCGCCCTCTATTCGTTCGTCGTCCTCCTGGCCACGGGCGTATTCTTGTCGCTCTACTACGTACCCTCGGCCCACGAGATCGTCTACCACGGCTCATATCGGCCCCTCGACGGCCAGCGGGTGTCCGAGGCCTACGCCTCGTCCGTGGGCCTGTCCTTCGACGTCCGGTCGGGCCTCCTCATGCGCCAGGCCCACCACTGGGCCGCCGACATCTTCCTCGGCTCGATCGCCGTGCACATGGCGCGGGTGTTCTTCACCGGCGCCTTCCGCAAGCCCCGCGAGTTCAACTGGATCGTCGGCGTCACCATGCTCATCCTGGGCATCGTCAACGGCTTCCTCGGGTATTCGCTCCCCGACGACCTGGTCTCGGGCACCGGCATCCGGATCGCGTACTCGATCATCGAATCGATCCCGCTGGTCGGTAGCTACCTGGCCTTCTTCGTGTTCGGGGGCAACTACCCGGGCAGCGGGGTGATCATCCCCCGGTTCTTCATCATCCACGTGCTCATCGTGCCGTTGATCATCATGGGGCTCCTCGGTGCCCACCTGGGCCTGCTGGTGAAACAGAAGCACACGCAGTTCCCGGGCAAGGGGAAGACGGAGAAGAACGTCGTCGGCTCGCCCATGTTCCCGACCTTCATGGCCAAGACCACCGGGTTCCTGTTCATGGTGACCGCGGTGATCTTCCTCCTCGGGGGCTTCGCCCAGATCAACCCCATCTGGCAGTTCGGGCAGTACGAGCCGTACCAGATCTCCTACGCCGTGCAGCCCGACTGGTACATGGGTTGGCTGGACGGGGCGTTGCGCATCATGCCCAGTTGGGAGTGGGTCGGTTGGGGCCACACCCTCCCGCTCGAAGTGTTCCTACCCGCGGTGATCTTCCCGGGTCTGATCTTCACCATCCTGCTCATGTGGCCGTTCATCGAGTCGCACCACACCAAGGACCTCGCCTACCACAACCTCTTGGACCGTCCCCGCGACCGCCCCAAGCGGACGGCGGCGGGGGCCGCCATGCTCACCCTTCTGGGCATGGTCTTCTTCGCGTCCTCGACCGACGTGATGGCCAACTTCTTCAACCTTCCGCTCAAGGCAGTGCTGTGGTTCTTCCGGTTCGCCGTCGTGCTGGCGCCGATCATCGCCTACTTCGTGACCTACAAGATCTGCCAGGAGATGCGGGCCGCCGAGGGCGTCGGCAAGCGCAAGCGGGCCGTGGTCATCGAGCGCTCGGTGTCGGGCGAGTACTCGACGGTCGTCACCGGTCCCCACCCGGGCGAGGCGCACGAGGAGCTGGAAGCGATCCCGGTGCCCACGTTCATCGATCTGGTCCCGCCCGAACTGGCCACCGGCGAGGGTGTGCGACGGGTGATGCGCTGACCCACCGCTGAGGACCGGGCGGTGGACTGAGGAGGACCTGGGTTTACCGACCCGACGGCACCGGTCGGTAAACCAGTCCCGCCTCCAGCCTCCGCCCACACGTCCTGATCGTGAGCGTGGACCCTTCACGGGGAGCGGAGGCCTCGCTCCTTCGTCGCATCACCTCTGCCCCGATTGGACCCTCACTCCCGGTACTCGTGAGAGCCGAGGGGGCGTCTTGAGTGCCGCCTCTGGTGCGCCCACGCCACCGACCGCTCCCCGCGGGCGTCTGCCTGGCCGACGGTATTGACACATACCGATATAGGAATATGATGGAGGGGTGGCCCGCACTCCGACGACGACAGATGCCTTCAACGCCGTCGCCGAAAGCAGCCGCCGTGGCCTCCTCGACGCCCTCGGTACCGAGGAGGCCAGTGTCGGCGACCTCGTCGACCGCCTGGGGATGAGCCAACCCCAGGTCTCGAAGCACCTCGCGGTGTTGCGGGCGGTCGGGTTGGTGTCCGTCCGAGTGGATGGCCGGCGTCGGTGGTACCGGGTCAATGGGCCCGCGTTGCGACCCGTCTATGAGTGGGCCGCCAGCTTCGAGTCCACTTGGAACAACCGACTAGACCGGCTCGACGATGTGCTCGTCGAGCTCCAGACGAAGGAGAAGCTGACATGAACGAGACACTCGGCAGCCGGCATGGTTCGGCCGTCCTCACGTTGCCCACCGACGACGAGATCCTGGTCACCCGGGACTTCGACGCTCCGGCAGACCTCGTCTTCGGGGCCTGGACCACGCCCGAGCTCGTCAAGCGTTGGTGGGCGGGTGATCGAGGTGTGGTGACCGAAGCCCACATCGATCTGCGGGTCGGCGGGCGCTGGCGGTGGGTCATGACCGCCAACGGCGGCTTCGAGGTGGCCTTCAGCGGCGAGTTCCTGGAGATCGACCGCCCGCGCCGGCTGGTCAGGACGGAGGTGTTCGAGATGTTCCCCGACGCCGGAGGCGTCAGTACCGTTACTTTCGAGGAGACCAACGGTGTGACCACACTCAGGATCCTGGGCCGCTATCCGAGCAAGGACCACCGCGACGCGGCTCTCGCCTCGGGGATGGAGGGTGGTCTTCAGACATCACTCGATGAGCTGGAGGCCCTCGTCCGAGGCGCGGGGCCAGGCCCGTCACGCTGCTGAATCGACAGCGTCGACACTATTCTCGGCCTGCCCGGTAGCAGGTACCCAGTGGAGGCTGCGCCCCTGCGGGCCGGCGCCCAGTTTGCGTCTTGACCCGTGACGCGGCGATCGAGGTTCTCTCCGCTGTCACCTGTGCACCCGTCACCCGCAGGATTCGCTCCGAGATCGCTGTGGGAGCAGATGAGGGGCTTCCGGGTGCGAGTGTGATTACGTGTGACAACGTCATCTCGTTGCCCAAAGCGATGCTGGCTGAGGACGCTGTCGGCCGCTTGCGGTTGGAAAAGCGCGCCGCTCTCGATCAAGCGCTTCGCTACGCCCTCGACGTCCAGTACCGATAACGAGCTGACGATGACACGGAACCGGTGTGTCCCCAGGCGGTCAATGCAACACCAGCCTGACTGGCGAACATTGAGTTCGTCGAGCAGATCGCTAACCGTCGGCAGACGCCTGACGGATGTAGACGCTGATCCCCTCCACCAGCCCGCTGGAGCCGACTTCGAAGACGAGACATTCGTAGGTGACCAGTGGGCCTCGATCCACATCGATGGTTTCGCGAAGCTCAACCATGACCCGTTGATCGCCGAGTGCGGTGACCCGGTCGACGTCCATCCGGTATCCGGGTAGTGACGGCATCGTGCGCTTGAGGAAGGACACATACGTGGTGACACCTCGGAAGTCGTCTCCAAAGGGTCCGCGCCTGACCACGTGGCGAGCGAGGCATGCGGTGACTTCGTCCCAATCCTGGCGGGCAAGTGCCTGCAGGTACCGGGTCGCCACGGACCAGGCGGGACTCGGCATCTGCGGCACTGGGACACGGTACTCCGACTCGGTTCGACCTTAGCAATGAGACCGAGGAGCGCTGTGAGGTCCTCTCGGAGGAGAGCGGCTCCCTCCAACTGGGAAGGAGACCGTCAGTGGTCGGAGGCACCGAGTTGGTCGACTTCCGGTTTCAGGAGCGGTTGCAGCTACGTCACCGCGGGATGCAACCGTCCAGGGCCATGCGCAGCCGCGCATCCGGCCGGGCTCGAGAGCGACCGGGCGACTCGACAGGGCCGCCGTCGGACGGCCGGCGATCGCGGCGCGCTGCTCCCGGTTCAGACAGCTTCGTGGTGCTGGCGCTCGGCGATCCCACCGCGCCGGCTCTCGACGGTGCCACCGATCGCGCCCGACAGGATGAGAGCGCCCCCGATCGGGGCCAGCCACAGGCCGAACACGAAGGTGAGCACCGTGAACATCGCCCCCATGCCCAAGAGGAAGGGCCAGATGCTCGAACTGGGGAAGGCCTCGACGGCGCCGGCCCCCTCGGCGATCTCCGCATCCGGGTCGTCGTCGGCCTGGGGCTTTTGGTGCTTGGCCCACCACAGGTAGTACGAACCCGGGAGCAGGCCAAGCAGTGCGGAGCCGATCAGCATGGCGAAGCCGCCGTCCTCGTAGCTGAAGAACCAGTAGATGATGCCGATGATCCCGAAGAACACGCCGATCCCGGCCAGGAACAGCCCGTAGACCTTCACGACCCGACCTCGACGGTTTCCTTGTCCGGCAGCGGGTGGGCCCCCGGTGAATGGACCTTGGAGTGCTCGGGATGGTTGTAGTCCCAGGTCGGCCGCTCTGACCGGATGGGCGGAAGGTGGGTGTAGTTGTGGTGGGGAGGTGGTGAGGACGTGAACCACTCGAGCGCCCCGCCGTCCCAGGGGTTGTCCCCTGCCGGGATCGGGCTGCGCCACGACACCCACAGGTTGATCAGGAAGAAGATGAACGAGAATCCGAGGACGAAGGCCCCTATGGTCGAGATCACGTTCAAACCCGTCCACCCGTTGGTGGGCAGGTAGGCGGCCACACGGCGGGGCATCCCTTTCAGACCCAGCAGGTACTGCGGCATGAAGGTGACCCAGAACCCGACGAACAAGAACCAGAAATGGAGCTTGCCCAGGCTCTCGCGCAGCATCCGTCCGAACATCTTCGGATACCAGAAGTAGAACCCGGCGAACCCGGCGAAGACCGCCGTGCCGATGAGCACCTGGTGGAAGTGGGCCACGACGAAGTAGGTGTCGTGGGTCATGAAGTCGACGGGGGGGGAAGCCAGTAACACGCCGGTGACCCCTCCCATCAGGAACGCGAACAGGAAACCCACGGAGAACAGCATGGGGGTCTTGAAGGAGAGCTGGCCTCCCCACATGGTGCCGATCCAGTTGAAGAACTTGATCCCGGTGGGAACGGCGATGAGGAAGGAGAGCAGGGAGAAGAACGGGAGGAGCACCACCCCGGTCGTGAACATGTGGTGGGCCCACACGCCGGTGGACAGGGCGGCGATGGTCATGGTGGCGAAGACCATCCCCTTGTACCCGAACAGTGGCTTGCGGGAGAACACCGGGAAGATGTCGGTCACCATCCCGAAATAGGGCAAGGCCAGGATGTACACCTCCGGGTGCCCGAAGAACCAGAACAGGTTCTGCCACAGCACCGGCACGCCGCCCCCCTGCACGCTGTAGATGTGGGTGCCGAAGTGTCGGTCGCAGAACAGCATGACCACCGCCCCGAACAGCACGGGGAAGGCGATGAGGATGAGGATGGCGGTCACCAGCATGTTCCACGAGAAGATGGGGACCCGGAACATGGTCATGCCCGGGGCACGCAGGTAGAAGATCGTGGCGCAGAGGTTGACGCCGGTGAAGATGGCCGAGAACCCGGTGAGCGCCAGTGACATCAGCCAGAGGTCGGCCCCGGCCCCCGGCGAGTTGGTGGCGTTGGAGAGGGGGGCGTAGGCGACCCACCCGAAGCTGGCGGCGCCACCGGCGACCAGGAAGCTGGACATCATGGTGATCGAGCCACCGAGGTACAGCCAGTAGGAGAGGGCGTTCAGGCGCGGGTAGGCCATGTCCGGCGCCCCCACCTGGAGGGGGACGATGTAGTTGGCCAGACCGCCGAAGGCGAAGGGACCGGCGAACAGGTAGAGCATGAGGCTGCCGTGCATGGTGAACAGCTCGTTGTAGGTCTGGAACGAGACCAACGACGAGGTGGGCTGAGCCAGCTGGCCCCGGATCACCAGGGCCATGATTCCGGCGATGAAGAACAGGATCAGCGAGGTGATCATGTAGCTCTTCCCGATGACCTTGTGGTCGGTCGAGGTCAGCCAGTTGAGGATCCCCGAGGGCCCCTCGTGGTGTCCGTGGTCGGCCTCCCCGTGGTGAGGGACGGGGACATGCCCGTCCGGCCCGTCGGGTTGCTCGGGCTGGATCAGGTCGGGCGGTTCAATCGTCGTCGTCATGCGGGTCCCTTTACCGTTGGCATGGCTGGATCAGGAGCTGTAGGGCCGGGTGTAGACGGGCGGGATGTCCTGGGCACCGACGCCCCCGCGCTTCAGCGTGTTGCCTGCTGCGACCTGGCTCGCCGCCCACAGCCGGAATGCGGCGGGTGTCACCGCCCGCACGCTGAAGAGCATCTCCGAGTGGTACAGACCGCAGATCTGGGTGCACTGCCCGTTGTAGGTCCCGGTGTGCAGCACATCGAGGTCGAAGAAGTTCGTCACCCCGGGCAAGGCGTACCGGCTGAAGTTGAAGTCCCGCACGTAGAACCCGTGGATGACGTCGTCGGAGACCAGGGTGATCTGGACCGTCTGGCCCACCGGCACAACCATCTGGGGGCCGTGGTTGTTCGGGCCGTTGGTGGTCTCGCCGGCGACGCCCACGTTGAGCTTCGGGTAGTCGAAGCGCCACCCCCACTGGAAGGCGGTGACCCTGATGTTCACCACCGGGGTACCGGTCGAGGTCACGGTGGCATTGACCGGAACGGTGGCGTCGACCTTGTTCTCTGTGATCACGGTGAAGGTGAACAGCCCGGCCACGATCAGGATGGGGACCACCGTGTAGAGGACCTCGATCAGGATGTTCTCGTGGAACTGCTTGGGCATCTCGTCGCTGCGTCGGCGGTAGCGCAGCACCGTGAACAAGATGAGCAGGAACACGAAGCCCCCGACGATGATGCCGGTCGTCATCATCCCTGAATACAGCTTGAAGGTGTCCTGACCCTGGGAGGTGGCTCCCCGGCTGGCACCGTAGGAGGGGTAGAAGTTGCATCCGGCCAGAGCCAGGGGAGCCAGGATCGCCAGCCCCACAGCACCGCGACGCCAGCGTGCGGGACGAGCCACCTTTGCCGAGGACGCTCCACCGGCCGGGTCGTTTTCAGACAGCCCGACGCGCCGGGGCGGTCGGGTCGGGCGGGTTGTGAATGCGTTCACGGCGATGACACTAGTGGGCGCCGCACCAGAATTAGAAGTTGAGAAATCGGCCCGATCCGGTGGGACGAAACCCCAGTTCAGCGAGGTGCAAACGCTGCCTCGCGGACGCTCGCTGTGGGCTTGGCCCGCTCCATCGCCATCCGGGCCGAGGCGGGGCCCAGGCGGGAGCCCGCGGGGGCACCGGGCGAGGCACCGGAGGCCGCCCCGTCGAACGCGGGAACGACATCCGATGGCCAATGGGCCGGGGGGAACCGATCGGCCCGGGGACCGGCCGGTGCGACGACTGGTTCACGGGGTGCCCGGCGGGGGATCCTTCGGTTCGGTGGGTGAGGACGTAGCCGAGCCGACGGCGCGTCCGGCGGCCCGGATGGTCCGTCGGAGGTGCGTCCCGGCCACAGGGCCGTATTTGGCGGCCGCCCGCTTGCCGGTGGCCGCCGCCGAACTGGTGGCCCGTCCGGCCCAGCGCGCCGCCAGGTCGGAGGAGGACACCTCTCGGGCCGGAGCCGGGCCGCCACCGCCCGTCGGGTCCGCCGGAGGCGGGGTCTCGGCCACGGTGGCGGTGGTGTCGATCACCGTCACTCCGGGCCGTGATCGCCGGACCAGCCGGGTCCCCACCGCAGCCGGCCCGGTCTGGGTGAGGGTGGCCAGACGGATGAGCCCGACAGCGACGAACCCGATGACGATGAGGCCCTCGATGTCGGGCCTCACCGTCGGGAGGAGCGAGACGACGCACAGGACCACGGCGGCGACCACCACGAGTACCAGGTGGAGGCGTTGCCTACAGACCCGGACCAACCCGAGGGGACCGTCGGCGGTGACGGCGAGGGCGAAGAAGACGAAGGCACCCGCGACCAGGACTCCGCCCCGGCTCACGTGGATGGACACGTCGGCCAGGACCACGGCCACCCCGATCTCGGTGGCCTGGATCACCCAGAACGGGAGCCAGCGGCGCCCGTGCCCCGGCGTGGGGGGTGTGACCGCCCCCGCCCCTGCCCGATCGCTCATCGACGGCCCGGCGGGCGGCTACGAGGAGGTGCCGGTGGAGCCGTCGCGGTTCGTCTCGACGGTGACCGTGGTCTGGGCGGGAGGACTCACCGCCGGTGGTGCCGGCGACGCCTGCACAGCGGGCGGGGTGGTGGTCCCGTCCTCGGAGGCGCCTTCGTCGAGGCCCTTCTTGAACTCCTTTTGGGCTGAACCCAGGGATCGGGCCAGCTTGGGGATCTGGGTGGACCCGAACAGGACCAACACCACCACGATCAGGATAATGATGCCGTCTACGCCGAAGATCTCTGCTGCTGAGCTGAAGTGCACGGTGATAGCTCCTTTTTCGACTGCGGTCACCAGGTTAGACGTGTCCGTCCCGGCACGCTGCTCGCACCGCTGTGATGTGTTCGATGCACAGGCATGGAACGGATGGGCCCAGCTGGACCCATCCCCCTCCCTCAGCCGGCCAGGAACACCCCGAGGCACAGGGCGAGCACCGAGGCCACCCCGCCGATCGAGCCCCAGATGGCGAGGCCACGACGGGTGGTGGCCCGCTGGTGCAGGTAGACGGCCACACCGGCGATGGCCACGACCACGATCTTGATGATGAGGACCGTCTTCCACGCCGTGCTGGCCTGGCCCACGGTGAGGGACCCGATGTTCCAGAAGCCGGTGACGACCAGGACGGCGTAGGCGGGCCACAGCAGGCGGGCGAGAGCCCGGGCCACCTTCTTTGGTGCCTCGTCGCCCAGCGAACGGATGGTGGGGAGCAGGCCGGCCACGGTGAACTGGCCACCCACCCAGATGGTGGCGGCCAGGACGTGGAGGATCAGGCGGAAGCCGCCCAGACCGTCGGACAGGGTCGGGACGTTCGAGCTGGCCTCGGCCACGTGGTTCACGTAGTGCACGGAGTCGTCCTTCCGCCCCGGACCCGGACCTACTTGCCGGACCAGTTGGGCTTGCGCTTCTCTGCGAAGGCCACCGGGCCCTCCATGGCGTCGGCGGAACCGAACACCTCGGGCACCGCGGCGTTGTTGATGGCCCATCCCTCGGCGTCGGGCAGCTCGCCGGCCGTCTTCATGACCCGCTTGGACGCCCGCACGGCCAGCGGGGCGTTCTCGGCGATGGTCCCGGCCAGGGCGAGCGCCTCTTCCATCAGCTTGGCGGCGGGGACCACCCGGTTGATGAGGCCGAGCTGCAGGGCCCGTTGCGCGTCGATGGGATCCCCGGTGAGCGCCAGCTCGAGGGCCACGGCCGGCGGGATCCTCTTCGGCAGGCGGATGAGGCCGCCGGCTCCGGCGATGAGCCCCCGCTTGACCTCGGGAATGCCGAACTTGGCCTCCTCGACGGCCACCACCAGGTCGCACGAGAGCATGATCTCGCACCCCCCGGCGAGGGCCGAGCCGTTGACGGCGGCGATGATGGGTTTGGCGAACTCGCGCTGGGCGATGCCGCCGAACCCGCCCTTCGCCCCCATGATCTCACCGGCCTCGCCGGCGGCGAAGGCCTTCAGGTCCATGCCTGCGCTGAACGCCTTGTCGCCGGCGCCGGTCACGATGACCACCCAGCAGTCGTCGTCGAGCTCCAGCTCGTCGAAGGCGGCGGCGAATGCCCGCGAAACGGCACCGTTGACCGCATTGCGGGCCTCGGGCCGGTTGATGGTCAGGATCTCGATGTGACCCTGGCGTTCACGAAGCAGTTCGGACATGGTGGTCTCCCGCGGTCGGTCAGTCTGACGCCAGACGGTAGCGCGCCACGCCGGGCTGGACGACAATCCGGTGTCCGACGAATCCGGGGATGTCGGTCCCACCGACGGAGCGGAGCGTGTCGTCGTCCGCCGCGGCGAGGGCCATGCGGCGTCCGTCCGCCAGGTCGGCGATGAGCGGTGCCGACTCCGGAGCACCCCCGCCGTCCCGGGCGACGGTGGCACAGACCACGGTGGCCGGGGTCGGCCGATCGACCTCGAGGGCGACCTCGAGAGCCGAGGCGTCGATGGCCTGCTGGTCGGCGGCGGTGTCGCCGCGGTGGAACCCCCCCGGAGGCGGGGCGTCCCCGTAGATCCCCAACGCGTGCTTGGTGATGAACCACCCGAGCCCGGTGGCCAGGCCCAGCCGTGGCCCGGAGCCGCCCCCGCCGCCCCCGGCACCCGACGATGCCCTCAGGAGGTCGGTGACGGCGGCGATGCCGTGTGTCGTGTAGTTGTTGCCCGGGCCACCGAAGTAGGGGAGACCGCCGGTGGCGGTGAGCCCTCTTCGGTCGCCGATCTCCACGCCGAGGGCCGCCGCGCCCAGCTCGACGGCGGAGGGGAAGCACGAGTACAGGTCGACGAGCGCCATGTCGTCGATGCCCACGGTGCCCAGAGGCCCGGCGGCCACGGACGCCGCCGCGAAGGCGGCCCGTCCGGCGGCCTCGATGCCGGGCGAACGACCCGGGTCGGGGCGGGCCGTGGGGGAGCGGACGTCGACCGCCTCGGCTCCGGACCAGACGAACACCGCCCGGTCGGCCACGCCCGCCCGGCGGGCGGCGGCCAGAGAGCACACCACGAGGGCACCCCCCTGATCCGATCCGAGGAAGGCCGTCATCAACTTGGTGTAGGGCTCGCTGACCACCCGGTTGTCCGTCCTGGGCGTGGCGATGGACGCCGCCGTCCTGACAACGGGGAACCAGGCGTAGGGGTTGGCCGCGGCCACGTCGGTGAACGGAGCGAGCAACCGGCCCATGGCCTCGCGGTGCATGGCGGCGTCGTGTCCGGCCCGGGAGGCCACGACACTCTCGACCATCGGGTAGACGTGTACCGGCAGGAGCAGCCCGATGGCCGACTCCGCCGGACCCACCCCCGGCAGGGCGTCGCCCACCACGGGATCGGGGGGCAGATGGGTGGCGCCGGGGTCGCGGGGCAGTCCGGCCGCACGGCGGGCCCGGTAGGAGCGGATGGCCTCCGCCCCGGCGATGAGGGTGACGTCGAGTGCACCGGCGGCGATTTCGCTGGCCGCCCTGTTCACCAACCACTGGGGGGAGTTGCCGCCGACGGTGGTCACCTCGCAGGCCGCGCCGGTCACGCCGATCCGGGTGGCCAGCTCGCTGGCCGGGGCCGGGCCGGTCGGGGTCATGACGTTGACCACCGAGATCCTCCTGATCCTGTCGCGCAGGCCGGCCACGTCGGCCAGGGCGCATTCGACGGCCCGCTCCATCAGGTCGACCGCCGTGACGGTCTCGCTGCGCTCGATGGATTGGCCCGAGGCGATGACCACCGGGGTGCGCTCGGGATCGGGGATGGTCATGGTCATCGGGGGCAGGTGAGCACGGTCTCGGTTCGTCGCGCAAGCTACCATCGCCACCTTGCGTCAGGCGAAGGCCCCCGCACCCGACCGGCGCCGGGGCGGAGCGTGGGCGGTGTCCCACGGAAAGGCAGTGCGTTGTCCTCGAACGGAGAGCCAGTGGACGGTGTGGTGCGGGGCACCGGCGGCCTCGGGGACGGCTTCCTCTTCGGGGTGGCCACCGCCGGATTCCAGGTGGAGGGAGGGTTCAACGGGCCCGGTGAGCCTGCGAACAACTGGCTGGCCTGGGAGCAGGTGGGTCGGGTGGAGCCGTCGGGCGGGGCCGTCGGGTTCTGGGACCGGCCCGAGGAGTCCCTCGACCGCGCCGCCGGCCTCGGATGCAACAGCTTCCGCCTGGGCGTGGAGTGGGCACGCGTCTTCCCCGAGGGGGAGCGCCCCGACCGGGCGGCCCTGGCCCGGTACGCGGCCATCGTCGGTGCGTGCGTGGATCGCGGTCTGGAACCGCTCGTCACCCTGCACCACTTCACCCACCCGGCCTGGCTCGGCGAGGAGCTCTGGCTCCGACCCGACGCACCCCGCCGCTACCGGACCTGGGCCGAGGTGATGGTCGACACGCTGGGGGCCACGGTGCGCCATTGGGTCACGATCAACGAGATCAACATCCTGGCCGTCGGCTCGTGGCTTCTCGGGATGTTCCCGCCCGGGCGCGCCCTCAGCTTCGGCGACGCGGCCATGGCCGCCGACAATCTGCTGGCGGCCCACGTGGCGGGCTACGAGGTGATCCACCGTGCGCACCCCGATGCCGTTGTGACCACGAACAACAGCTGCCTGAGCGTGTACGAGTACGACCGGATGCTCACCGATCTCCTCCTGGCGCGGGGTGCGGGGGTGGAACGCCGTGACCTCGACGAATGGATCGCCGAGCGGAGGCGCCGGCACGACGCGCTGTTCCCCGCCAGGAGTGCCGCAGAGCTCCTGATCCGACGGGCCACCTCGGCGGGATCGCCCTACGGGGCCCGTGGCGTCGGGGCCACCGGCGGATCCCCGAGACGCCTGCGGCGGGTTCCCGGGCGGGCCGTCGAGGCCGTGTACGACAGTCCCCACGACCGCACGCTCGACGTGCTCGGGCTCGACTTCTACGACCCGGTGGTGGCCCGGCATTTCCGGCTTCCGGGCCACCGCACGGCCGGGGGGCGCAACTGGCGGCCGTCCCGAGAGCTGTGGGACGACGTCCCCGACCCGACGGCATTGGACGGTTGGCTCGAGGCCCAGCACGCACTGGCACCGGACCTCCCGATCTGGGTGGTGGAGAACGGCCTGTGCAACCGGGTCCGCAACGGCCGGGGACTGCCGCGGACCGACGGCTGGGACCGGAGGCGCTATCTGAGGGAGAACCTGGCCGCGGTGGCGCGTGCGGTCGACGCCGGCATCCCGGTGACCGGGTACTGGCACTGGTCGCTCGTCGACAACTACGAGTGGGGCTCCTACGAGCCCCGATTCGGCATCTACGGCATCGATCGCAGTCGTGGTGACCGCGGCATCCGGTGGCTGGAGACGGACTCGCTGGGCGCGGACGCCGCGGGCACCTACCGACGGATCATCTCCGGGCTCAGCGCCGGTGACCGTTCGGTGCTCCAGCCCGACGGGACGGGCTGAGCGGCCGGCCCGCTCGGGCGATGTCCCCCGGTCACCGGCCCCCGAGCGTCCCGATGGCCGCCAGGACCTGCTCGGCCTGGTCCACGATCTGGTCCACCAGGCTGGCCGCGGGGATGAGGGTCTGGATGGCACCCACTCCCTGTCCGGTGGGGTAGCACTCGCGGTCGGGATCGATCCCCGGCGTGTCGTCGGAGCCCCCGAGGTGGAAGGCGCCGTCCTCCATCGATCGACCGAGTTGGGTTGGGAACGGGCTCAACTCGTCGGGGTGCTGTTCGAAAAAGGTCGTGTACTGGTTGCGCACCACGCGCATGGTCTTGCCCGAGTAGGCCCGGCTGATGATGGTCCCGTCCTCGCCGGTCCGGATCAGCGTGTCCTTGTAACCGGCCACGCCGCGGGCCTCGGGTGTGGCGATGAAGCGGGTGCCGATCCACACCCCGTCGGCTCCGAGGGCCAGGGCGGCGGCGAGGCCCCGGCCGTCGAAGATCCCACCGGCGGCCACCACCGGTATCTGGGTGCCCACGGCGTCCACGATCTGGGGGACCAGCGGCATGGTGGCGACCTGCCCGGTGTGGCCCCCCGCCTCGGTCCCCTGGGCCACGACGATGTCGCATCCGGCGTCGAGGGCCCGGCGGGCGTGGTCGACCTTCCCGCACATGTTGACCACCAGCACCTCGTGACGGTGGCAGAGGTCGACGACCTCCGCCGGGACACCGAGGCCGGCCACGAACACCGAGGCACCCCCCTCGATGATCTGCTCAACCTGGCCGACCAGGTCGCCCGGCATGGCGGTGAGCAGGTCGACCCCGAACGGCTTGGCCGTCGCCGCCCTGACTTCGGCGATCTCGGTCACCATCCGTTCCGTGCTCATGGTGGAGGCACCGAGGCAGCCGAAGCCGCCGGCCTCGGACACCGCGGTGACCAGGGGGGCGTAGGAGACGCCCCCCATGCCCGCGAGCATGACCGGGTGGTCGATACCCAGGACCTCGGTGAGCCTCGTCTTCATCGTTGCCTCCTCGGATGAGCTACCGGGCGAACCCTAGACACCCGGGGGCCGGGCCGCGGCACGCCCGGCGCCGGCCGGCGTGTCCGGGAGGCTCGTCACACGTCGTAGGGGCAGTGCCGGCACCCGCTCCCACAGCACGTCCCCCGGTCCCGGAGGTAGACGGCGGTCAGGACGAACAGTCCGGTGGTGGGGTCGAGGTAGCAGGGATCCCCCTCGGCCATGGCCGCACGATGGGCGTCGATGATCTCGTTGCGCCGGGGGTGACCCGGTCCGAGCCGCGACGCCAGGGGTTCGTCGAGCGGCCGGTCGGCGAGGGGGTCGCCCCGGGGCCCCGGGCCGGCCTCACCGCTTGCCATCGGGCCAGCGCCCGCCGTCGGGCCAGGCGGACTCCGAGTGCACCGGCGGGGCCGGCGTAAATGCGGACGCGGTCGGGATCGTTCCCACCGCCGAGCGGGCCGGCACCGGTGCCGGGCGACGGCGACGGCGGCTTCGGGAATGGGCAGCCGGCCGCATCATCGGGGTCTTCTTCCTCACGCTGATCGCCGGGGTTCGGCCCGGTTCGTAGCTCGGCACGAAGTCGCGCTGGCGGACGAGGAAGAAGCTCCCGACGGCGCCGACAAGCGCGGTGACGAGGGCGATGTCCATCAGGTGGTTGAAGGTGGCGGTGAACCCGACCTGGTAGGCGTTGATCAAGGTGGTGCGGACCGCCCCCGCCGGAAGGGAGGCGGCCGCCGCTCGCACGTCGCCACCGGCGAACGCCGCAGACAGACCGGAGCCCCCGTGGGCCAGGATGGCCCGACCGGCGGCCGTGGATGCCAGGGCGTTCACCGTATTGGGGCGGATCTGGCTGAGGAACACCGCCCCGAGGCCGGCGATGCCGGTGGCGATGCCCACCTGGCGGAAGGTGTTCGACGAGCCCGAGGCCATGCCGCTGCGCTCGGGGGGGACCACCGCCACCGAGGCCGAGGCCAGCACCGGGTTGAGGATGCCGAGCCCGATGCCGACGAGTACGAACCCGGGCAGGAGTACCGTCCAGGCCGAGTCGGCCTGGACGTGGTCGGACAGCGCACAGCCCAAGGCGATGAGGGCGAGGCCGAGGCTCATGAGGAAACGCGACTGGACGAGCACGGACAGCTTGCCGCTCAACGGTGCCACCAGGAACGCCAGCACGGTGATGGGGAGGAACCGGAGTCCCGCGGCGAACGGTCCGTAGCCGAGGACCTCCTGAAGGTAGAGGGTCAGGTAGAGGAACATGGCGAAGATCGACGCCGACACCGTGAACGCGGCGAGGGAGACCCCCACCATGGCCGGTCGTTTGAACAGGGCGATCTCGAGCATCGGGTCGCGCTGGCGCCACTCGGCGACGAGGAAGGCGGCCATCATGACCCCCGATCCCACGAGGAGACCGACGATGGTCGGGCTGCCCCAGCCCTCGGCGTTCCCCTGGACCAGGGCGAAGACGAGCATGAAGAGCGAGGCCGAGAAGGTGACGAACCCGATCCGGTCGACGCGACGGTTGGTGGGCTCCTCGGTGTCCTGCACCCTGGCCAGGGTGATGACGAGGGCGACCACGCCGACGGGGATGTTGATGAAGAAGATCCAGCGCCATCCGATGCCGCTCGTGATGGCCCCGCCGACCAGCGGGCCGATGGCGACGGCGCCGCCGATCACCGCGCCGTAGATCCCAAAGGCCGTGCCTCGTGCCTTACCGGAGAACGCCTGGGCGATGAGGGCCAGCGACGTGGCGAACATGATGGCCGCGCCGATTCCCTGGGCGGCGCGCGCCAGGTTGAGCATGAGGGACGAGGCGGCCACACCACACGTCAGGGAAGAGACAATGAAGACGACGAGACCCACGGCGAAGATCCTCCGCCGACCCACCATGTCGCCGATCACCCCGGCGGTGAGGAGGAACGCGGCCAGCGTCAGCGCGTAGGCGTCGATGACCCACTGCAGGTCGGAGAACGACGAGTGCAGATCGAGCTGGATGGCCGGCAGTGCCACGTTGACCACGGTGATGTCCAAGAGCAGCATGAAGATGCCCAGGCACACTGCGGTGAGCGTCCACCACTTGCGGTCCATGGCCCGATCCCCCGGTCTGTCCTCGACGTCCTGCGGTGTTGCTGGCCGGTGCCCGTCGGTGCTGTCTCCCGCGGCTCTCCGACGGTTGTGAAGCAGTGCCTCAGGGGCCGACGCCCCAATGTATAGACGAGGACGCCGGGAACGGCAATGGATCGGGGCGAGACGGCCGCTGTCTCCCACCCACCGGCGGCGGCCCGAGGGACGCCCCCCTGGGACTCGGTCTCAGGCCGTCCCGTAGGTGGTGGAGCGGTCCTTCGAGCGGGCGCCCGAGGCGCGCAGGGCACCGGCCACCGCCCCGAGGTCGGCGGCCAGCTCGTCGATCACGGCGGCGTGGCCGGCGTGCACCGTGGCATGGAGGCTGTCGGGCGGGCTTTGGCGGTCGAAGAACCAGCCACCCCGTTCGGCCAGGGCGTCCCCCAGGGCGAAGGCGTCGATCTGGCCGTCACGGAGATCGCCGCCGAACGCCACCACCGTGGCGTCGGGCGTACCGCGGAGGGCGAGGCCGGGGGTGGAGGCGACGGTCGAGATGAGCACGCCCGCCGCCCGGTACGACGCCTCGGCCAGCCGGAGGTACCCGTCCATGCCCAGGTGGTGGAGGACCGCCCATCCCGCGGCGATCGGCCCGGCCGGGCGGGTGCCGGCCATGGACGGCGATCCGTAGAGTCCGCCCAGCCAGTTCGTGGTGATGAACGGCTGCAGCCGGGCCAGCCGCGCGCGAGCGGTAGACGATCACCGAGATCCCCTTGGAGGCGTAGCCGTACTTGTGCAGGTCGGCGGAGATCGAGGTGACGCCGGGAACGGTCAGGTCCCATCGCTTCCCGAGATGACCGAGCCGGTCGAGGAACGGGAGGATGAAGCCGCCGAGGCAGGCGTCGACGTGGCAGAGGATGCCGCGGTCCACGGCCACAGCCGCCAGGGCGGGGATCGGGTCGATGACCCCTTGGGGGTAGCTCGGGGCCGAGCCCACGATCATCACCGTGTGGTCGTCGACGGCGTCGGCCATGGCGTCCACGTCGGCGGTGAAGTCGTCCCGAACAGGCACTCGCCGCGACTCGACGTCGAAGTAGTGCGCGGCCTTCTCGAAGGCGGCGTGCGCGCTGGTGGCCACCACGATGTTGGGCCGCTCGATGCGACCCTCGGCCCGACCCCAGTCGCGGGCCGTCTTGGTCGCCTGGAGGAGCGACTCGGTCCCCCCCGACGTCAGGTAACCCCTGACCTCGGCCCGCTCGTCGGCGGGGAGACCGTCGGCGCCGAGCAGGCCGGCGGTGATGGACACGACGTCGTTCTGCATCCACCCGAGGCTGGGGAAGACCGCGGTGTTGAGGGCGTTCTCCGCCGAGTAGAGGTCGGCGGCGCGCTCGAGGAGCTCGTGCACCTCGTGGCCGGCCGAGTACACGAGGCTGAACACCCGGCCACCTCGCCAGTCGCGGTCGTCGGCCCTGAGCTCGGCCATGCGGTCGAGCACCTCGCCGGCCGGGGAGCCGTGGACGGGGAGCCGCGTATCGGGGAACCCGTCGACCATCGGGCCAGCCTACGGGAGCCGGGCCGCCCGACTCATGTGATGTCGCGCCGGGTGAGCACCGCCGAGCCGACGATGGCGAAGACCAGCCCGTAGGCCAGGATGAGGAGCGAGCCCTGCCACCACGAGAACAGGCCGATGTCGGCGTTGCGACCGGCCGTCACGTTGGCGGCAGCGGCGGCGGCCCCCGAGGGGAGCCACTTGGTCGTGCCGTTCCAGATGCCCTCGATGATGTTCTCCACGATGAGGAACCAGCCGAGGCACACGATCAGGGCCGCCACCTGGTTGGTGATCAGTGAGCCGACCCCGACGCCAAGGAGCGCGAAGAGGACGAACACGAGGATCATGCCGGGGGCGACCGCTCCGATCTGGTTGGTCAGCGCGGAGAACGAGCCGCCCTTGGCGGACAGGGCCAGCCCACCGCCGAGGACCGTTGCCGCCAGCAGGATGACGGCGAGCACGGCTCCGGCCAGGGCGGCGAGGATCAGTTTGCCGATCACGAACAGGGGACGCCGGGGCGTCACGAGGAACGACGTCGTCACCGTCTTGTGGCGGAACTCCACCGTGATGATGAGCACACCGAGCAGGAGGGCGAAGAGGTAGCCCTCGATTCCGCGCCCGATGAGGTTGCGGAGCTGCTGGGCGGTGTGGGGCACGCTGGGGTTCGGCGGCCCGAATCCGCGGTTGGTACCCGGGCCTCCGCCCTGTCCGCCCCCGTTGTCCCCGTGGTTGACGAAGTAGACGAGGATCAACAGACCGGTGATGACCAGGGCGATGCCGGCCAGGACCCACGGGATGGCCGTGGTGCGCAGTTTGAGCCACTCGGACCGGACGATGGCAATCACGGGGACCCCTCGGGCGTGTGGAACGGCGCGGACTGGCCGCTGGCCGACTGGCTGAGGTCGGCGGCGTCGAATCCCTGGGTCAGGCTGAGGAAGACCTCCTCGAGCGAGCCCCGTTCGTAGGTCAGCTCGTAGAGGACGATCTGGTGCTGGGCGGCGAAGGGTCCGAACCACTCCGGGGTGGCACCGTCGATGACGAGCGTGTCGGGGGCGATCTGGCGGTGGGCCACCGGGATGGCGTCGAGCTCGCTGATCAGCCGGGCGATCTCGGGGGTGCGGATGCGCATGCCGGTGGTCGTCCCGGCCCGGGTGGCCAGATCGGCCAGTGTCGTCTGGAGAACCAGCTTGCCCTGGGAGACGATGACCACGTCGTCGACGGTCTCTTCCATCTCGGACAGCAGATGGGAGGAGACGAGTACGGCGTGGCCCAGCGAGGCCTGATGCCTGATGAAGGTGCGGAGCCACTGGATGCCCTGGGGGTCGAGTCCGTTGGACGGCTCGTCGAGGATGAGGATCTCCGGCTCCCCGAGCAGGGCGGTGGCCAGCTGCAGGCGCTGGCGCATGCCCAAGGAGAACTTGCCCACCCGACGGCGGGCCACGTCGGACAGCCCGACCAGGTCGAGCGTCTCGGCGACCCGGGAAAGGGGGATGCCGGCTCCGATGGCCACTGACTTCAGGTGGTCCTCGGCCCGGCGGGACGGGTGGAAGCTGGTCGCCTCGAGCACGGCCCCGACATGGTGGATCGGGTGGTCCAACTCGACATACCGCCGACCGCCGAAGGTCGCGGTGCCGGCGCTGACCGACACCAGGCCGAGCAGCATCCGCAGGGTGGTGGTCTTCCCCGAGCCGTTCGGGCCGAGGAAGCCGGTGACCCTGCCTTCTTCCACCTCGAAGCTGAGGTCGTTGACGGCCTGCACGGCACCGAAGTGCTTCGACAGGCCATTGACCTCGATGGCCGATGGCATGCCAGACGGTACCCCGCTCAGCACCGCGCCATGGGTCATGCACCATGGGCCATTGGGAGAGCGGGCGGCTAGACCTCGGCGTAGATGTCGGCGGGGAGGAGCAGCCCGATGGCCACCACCAGCTCGTTGTGCACCCGGACCATGTTGCTCCAGCCGTTCACCCAACCCACCAGCGCGGAGTACCAGACGTGACCGATGATCCGGGCCCGATCGCTCAGGTCGGGAGGGTGGGGATCCCCGATGGCCCGGGTGATGATCCTCTCCATCAGCGCCGAGACCTGCTGCTGGCACTCGATGGCGGCCGGGTCCGGTGAGGCCAAGGCGGTGAACACCGCGGCCACCAGCTGGGGCTGGCGGCCCATGGCCCGCAGGGCCCGGTCGAGTGCGTCGATGACCCGTTCGGCCGCCGTGGCCCCCTGGGCCGGGTGCTGGGCCAGGCGGGCGTCGAGTTGCTCGACCCAGTGGACGAGCGCCGCGGCCAGGAGGTGGTCCTTGCTGGTGAAATACCGGTACACGGTGCCCATGGCCACGTCGGCGCGGGCGGCCACATCGCGGATCTGGACCGCCTCGTAGCCCCCGTCCAGGCCGAGGGACATGGCGGCGTCCACCACGCGCTGACGACGGGCCTGCTGGGCGCGGGTCATGGTCCGAGGTACCGGCCGGGTCACCATGGGCAAATACCCTACTCGTCAGGGATTTCTCGCTCGGGTTCCGGCGCGTTGCCCGCCCGGCGTCTCGCGGGACCGCCCTGGTTGCTCCGCGGTGCCCGCAGCGACACGGCCCCCGATCCCTACCGTCGGTACGATGGTCCGCCATGGCCCTGTCCGACGATCCGGAGCTGGTCGCCACCACGGACGGGCGCGTGCCCGGCCGACGGGGGATGGCCACCCGCCAGCGACTGTTGGAGTGCACGGCCGAGCTGTTGGTGGCTACGCCGTGGCGATCGATCAAGGTCATCGACATCGCCCGGCAGGCCGGTACGTCGCCGGCGACGTTCTACCAGTACTTCGAGAACGTGGAGGCGGCCATTACCGTGCTGGCCGAGGAGCTGGTCGATGGGGCGGGCATCCCGGCCGGACTGGTGGACGGTGACTGGTCGGAGGGGGCCAGTTGGGACACCGCGGTGGCCGTGGTCGAGGGGTTCATGGAGTACTGGGAGCGGAACCGGGCCGTGTTCCGGGTGGTGGAGCTCACCACGGTCGAGGGAGACCTGCGGTTCCAGGGTCTTCGGGTCCGTGCCCTCAACGCCGTCACGGTGACGCTCGCCCGGGTCATCGCCACCAGCGGCGGGGGCAACGGGGCCGTGTCCCCGGCCGGGGCCGACCCCATGGCGGCGGCGGGGACCCTGGTGGCCATGCTCGCCCAGGTGGCCGGTCACCGCTACGGGTTCGAGTTCTGGGGTATCCGGACGGCCTCCCTGGTGGACAGCCAGGCGCGCCTCCTCCACTGGGCGGTGACCGGCCGGCCGGCACCGACCGGGGTCAGTGTGCCCGGTTCGCAGGGCCCCCCACCCCGCACCGGGCCGGTGGTGGGCGGGGGAGCGGCCTCGGCCCGCACCGCCACGCTGAAACCGCCCCCGGCGAAGTCCAACCTCCCGAAGGCCGGGCCCGGGGGCTGAACGGGTCGGCCACCGCCGGGGTCAGCGGAGCGCCACCGGACTGACCGGGGCTCCGAGTGCGCGGGTGAACGGCAACGGCGTGGCGTCGAGCAGGAACGCGTACCGTCCGTCGGACGCGCAGGCGTCGGCGAGCTCGTCGAGGAACCAGTTCTGGCCCTGGGTCATCCCCATCTCCACCAGATGCAGCAGGTGGACGGGAAGATAGAGGTCCGGGTCCTCGCACGGGTAGACCTCGAGCACCATGGTGTCGGTCGCCACCGCGGCGACGTCGTGGTCGTGGAACCATGCGGCGGTGGCCACGGTCAGCCCCGGCGAGGGCCAGGTGTAGGCCACCAGGTCGCGTTTGGGCTCGGCCCCGCCGATGCCGGGACGTCCGGGCAGTGCCAGGTGGGCGGACTGGCCGGTACGCACGAGCACGACGTCTCCCGGCTCGACGGCGATCCCTCCGAAGGCACAGGCGTGGTCGAGATCGCCCGGGGTGATCGGGTAGCCCGGTTCGAGCAGCTCCAGCCCCTTCATCCGGGGCAGGTCCAACAGGACGCCCCGTGAGATGAGAGAGCGCACCTGGTGGATGCCGAGGCGCGCTGCGCCCTCGGCGGTGACCGAGTCGGCCGGGTACCCGTTGTAGAGCCGCCCCCCGTCCGGTCCGGCACCGTAGGACACGTGGGCCAGGCCGTCCCAGTGGGTGGCGCACTGCAGGGCGAGGGTCACCACGTCCTCCGACGAGGCGATCCACTGCGGGTCGGGGCTGAGGGGGGCGTTTACGGCGATCATGGTCCGGGCAGGGTTCACCCGCCCAGGCACGAATCCGACCTGGATCCCCTCTTCGGCCGAGAGCGGCAGGCTCAGTCCGAAGGCGACGCCCTCCTCGACCGCAGCTGCGCCGCGGAGCCGCGCCGCCCCGTCGATCAGGTTGAGGGTGCCCAGCTCGTCCTCCGCCCCCCACCGGCCCCAATTGGACGACGCGAGCAGCAATTTCGGCGAATGACGTGGGGATCGACGGGGGGAGGGGCACCGGCACCGGTCCTTTGTACCCCAATTGGGCAACAGTTTTCGGAGATCGGTGCCGATAGTTCCTCCGAGGGGTTCACACCCGACCGTGACCCAACCGGTTCGGGAAGCGACACGCCGTCCTGACCACAAAGGAACGATTCGCCGTGCACCACGATCGAACAGGGCATGACTCCGTGCTGAGCGGAGGCCGTCCGATCCCCGTCCCGACACTCACCCCCGCGCCGGGAACCGTTGCCCAGGACCGTGCCCGGCGCCCGCGCCACCACGGCCGTCGGGTGGCCCCCCTGGTGGCGTCGGCCCTGGCCGCGCTGTTGATGACGGCCGGCGTGGTCACCGCGGTGTCGGTGACGACGACGGGCCGGGCCACCGCCGCCACCGCTCCCAGTGTCGCCGGCGTCCAGTCCCTCTACGCCCAGGACCTCGTGGCCCGGATCAATGCCGAGCGGGCGGCGCGGAACTCGGCGGCCACCCCGATCCCCCAACTCCAAGTGGACGCCGGCCTCCAGGCCGACGCCCAGGCGTGGTCGGCCCAGATCGCCGCAACCGGGGTCGTCGCCGATCCGACGCTTCCCGCCTGCACCGGCGCCAACCCCTCCGTGGTGTGCCCGCTGGCCGCCAACTCCGGTGACAGCGGCTACGGATTCTGGCCCGGTGACGGTTCCGACGGGATGGACAACTCCTACATGGAATCGGCACCGCACCGGCAGAACGAGCTCGGCGCCGCGTACACCTCCGTCGGCGTCGGGGTGACGTGCAGCGGCAACCAGGCGTGGACGGTGGAGATCTTCGGCTACGCCTACAGCGACTACCCGTCGGCCAACGCCCGCCAGGTGGCCCAGGACGACCTGGCCGGCCAGCCGGTCGCCGCCACCCCGAAGGTGGCCGGCACCGAGACCGGCGACCCGGTCTACTGCCCGGGCCAGACCATCGGTCCCGGCAACGAGGTCACGGCCACCGGCGGCCAGTACGCGTATCCCTACAGCGTTCCGGCGGTGCCCGGCGAGCCCAACGGTGCCGCACTCTCACCGGCGGTGGGCATGGCCTCCACCCCCGACGGCAACGGTTACTGGGTGGTCCGTGCCGACGGGGCGATCTCCACCCACGGCGACGCCGTCAACTACGGCTCGATGGCCGGCCAGCCGCTCGTGGCCCCGGTCACCCACGTCGTGGCCACCCCCGACGGCAAGGGCTACTGGGAGGTGGCCGCCGACGGCGGCATCTTCACGTTCGGTGACGCGAGGTTCTACGGGTCGATGGGCGGCAAGCCGCTCAACGCGCCGGTCGTAGGCCTGGCACCGACCCCCGACGGCAACGGCTACTGGTTGGTGGCCTCTGACGGCGGTGTGTTCGCCTTCGGGGATGCCGCCTTCCGGGGATCGATGGGCGGACATCACCTGAACGCCCCGGTGGTGGGTATGAGCGCCGACCCGGCGACGGGTGGCTACTGGTTGGTGGCCTCTGACGGCGGCGTCTTCTCGTTCGGTGCGCCGTTCTTCGGGTCCACCGGGGCCATGCACCTCAACCAACCGGTCAATGGGATGGCCGCCACGACCAGTGGCGCCGGGTACTGGTTCGTGGCCTCTGACGGCGGCGTCTTCACCTTCGGCGACGCCCAGTTCCACGGCAGCACGGGCGCCATCCACCTGAACGCCCCGGTGGTGGGCATGAGCGCCGACCCGGCGACGGGTGGCTACTGGTTGGTGGCCTCTGACGGCGGCGTCTTCTCGTTCGGTTCGCCGTTCTTCGGCGCCGGCTGACCGGTCGGGCAGCGACCGGGATCCGGACGGAACTAACCGGCCCAGATGATGGACTGCAGCTCCGAATAGGCCTCCAGGCTGTAGTCGCCGCCGTCACGGCCGATGCCGCTCATCTTGAACCCACCGAAGGGTGCGTCCATGTTGCGCTGGGCGGTGTTGATACCGACGTGGCCGGCCCGCAGCAGCTTGGCCACCCGGAAGGCTCTTGCCGTGTCGCCGGAGAACACGTAGTCGTACAGGCCGAACTCCGTGTCGTTGGCGATGGCGATGCCCTCCTCCTCGTCGTCGAAGGGGATGGCCACGACCACGGGCCCGAAGATCTCCTCCCGCGACACGGTTATGTCGTTGGACCCGGTGATCAGGGTGGGCTCCACGTAGTAGCCGGTGTCGAGACCCTCGGGCCGGCCACCACCGACCACGATCTCGCCCTGGCGCCGACCGGTCTCGATGTGGTCGAGCACCCGTTGGCGTTGGGCGCCGGAGATCAGCGGGCCGACGATGGTCTCCTTGGCGGTGGGGTCCCCCACCTTCAGATGACCGGCGAACTGTGAGAGGCCGGCCACCACCTGGTCGAAGATGCTGCGCTGGACCACGGCCCGGGTGGGGGCCGTGCAGATCTGACCCGAGTGGAAGGCCCACGTCGAGCCGATGGCGGTGACCACCGACTTGATGTCGGCGTCGTCGAAGACGACGGCCGCCCCCTTGCCGCCCAACTCCATGAGCATCCGTTTCATGGTGGGTGCGCCGGCCGCGGCGATCCGTTGGCCCACGGCGGTCGATCCGGTGAAGGACACCATGTCGACGTCCGGGGAGGTGGTGAGGACCGACGCCGGCTCGGGGTCGGCGGAGTTGACCAGGTTCACCACCCCCGGGGGGAAGCCCACCTCCTCGAGGACCCGGGCCAGCTCCACGATGGCCAGCGGGTCCTGCGGGGCCGGCTTCATGATCACCGTGTTACCCATGGCCAGCGCGGGCGCCACCTTGCCGGCCATGTTGGTCAACGGGAAGTTGTAGCTGGCGATGGCCGCCACCGCGCCGACCGGCTGGCGGTAGGCGAGGGCGCTGACCAGCCCACCGGGGGCCAGCGGCGTGGCCGCCGTGGCGATGGGGGGCAGCATCGACTCCTGCACGTGGCGGATGTCCCTCGAGAAGCGGTCGAACCGGTCGGCGCAGACCGGCACCTGCATCCGGGACCCCACCGAGGCGGTGGCCCCGGTCTCGGCGATGACCAGGGGCACCAGTTCGTCGTTCTTGGCCCGGATGGCCGCACTGGCCGCCTTCAAGAGGGCCAACCGTTCCTCGACGGGCGTCGCCGCCCAGGCCGGGAACGCCTCTCTGGCCGCGGCCGCGGCGGCCTCGGCGTCGCCGGTCGACGCGTTGGGCGCCTGGCCCACCGGCTGCTCCGTCGCCGGGTTGATGATGTCGTAGGTGCCGTTGCCGGCGTCGACCCACTTCCCGCCGATCAACAGCTGAGTCTCGTCCTTGGTGACCTGATCTCCCATGGTGGGTCCCTTTCGCGATGGTGGATGGCCCCCGGCCCCTGGTCCGGCGGGCGGCGGAACATGTGAACGCCTGACCGGCGGGCGGCGGATCTGACGATTCGTCAGCAGTGTAGGTCGTCGCCCACGGGTCGGCAGATCGAACCGGCCCGCACCCGGGCGATCGACGGGCGGGGCGTCGCGTCACCCGGCACGCGGGCCGCTCGGGCCGCCGGCGGGCCCGGTCGTTCAGGCGCCGACCGGCGAGGGATCGACGGTCACCGTGTCGCGTCCGGACTTGAGCAGGCTTCCCGGCAGGTTGCCGGTCGGCTTGCCGTCGGCGATCGTCTCGATCCCGTTCACCAGCACCCGCACGACGCCGATGGCATCGGCGACCAGGCGGGGGCTACCCCCGGGGAGGTCGTTGACCAGCGTCGCCGGTTCGGAGCCGACGGTCTCGGGGTCGAACACGAACAGGTCGGCGGCCAGCCCCTCGGCCACGTGGCCCCGGTCGCGCAGCCCGAACAGCTCCGCAGGCGCCTCGGTCATCAGCTGGACCGCCCGCTCCAGGGGAACCAGCTTGCGCTTGCGGAGGCAGTCGCCGAGGAAGGAGGTCGGATAGTTCGATCCGCACATGCGGTCGAGATGGGCGCCGGCGTCCGAGCCGCCGACCATCGCCCCGGGGTTGTCCCACACCTCCACCCGCGCCCGCCACGACGCGTCGTCGCCGTCGGATGCCTTCGGCCACAGCACGGTGCGCAGCTCGTCGGCGATGACCAGGTCGAGGAGCGCGTCGAACGGCTCCTTGCCCTGTTCCTCGGCGATCGAACCGACGTCACGCCAGCTCAGGCCTTCGTTCTGCGGCGCGAACGTGTCGCCGATGATGTAGTTGGCCCAGTGCGAGAGGCGCCGGAACACCCCGGCCTGATCGGAGTGGGCGACCTCGTCAAGGTGCGCTCGCACGTCGGGGTCGCGCAGCTTCTCGATGCGCTCCTCCACGGGAAGGCCCATGACGTCTCCCCAGCCGGGGATCAAAAAGAGGGCGCAGTGGGTCCGGAAACTCATGTTCATAGGCACCAGGGTCGGCATGGTCAGGGCCACGATGCGTCCGCCCTCCTCGGCGGCCCGGTCCGAGGCTTCGAGTTGGCGGGCCGTCTTGTCGGGCGTCCGCGAGTCGACGGTCAGCAGGTTCCAGTTGAGCGGCCGGTGGGCGGTGGTGGTCATGGCCACCATCAGGTCGATCTCCTCGTCGGTGAAGGTGTCGAGGCAGCCGTTGGTGATGTACTCGAGGGTGGTGCCGGGATGGTCCCGGACGACCTCGCAGAAGGCCAGCATCTCGCGGCGGTCGGCGTGGCGCGACGAGATGGGGTTGCCGTCGCCGTCAGAGTGGGTCCGGGACTGTGAAGAGGAGAAACCGAGACCGCCGGCTTCGATGGACTCGGCCAGCAGCCGGGTCATGGCGGCCAACTCCGCGTCGGAGGCGACCTCGGCGGCCCGGTCGGAGCCCATCACCCACCGCCGGATGGCGCAGTGGCCGACGAGGAAGCCGGCGTTGACCCCGAGGTTCCCCTCGAGCCGGTCGAGGTACTCGGCGAACGTGGTCCAGTTCCAGTCGATCCCGTTCTCGAGAGCCACCAGGGGCATGCCCTCGACCTTGGCCATCATGCGGCGGATGTAGTCGTGGTCCGACGACTTGATCGGGGCCAGGGTGAACCCGCAGTTGCCCCCGATCACCGTGGTCACCCCGTGCAGGTTGGACGGCGACGCCGTCGGGTCCCAGAACAGCTGGGCGTCGTAGTGGGTGTGGGGGTCGATGATGCCCGGTGTCACCACGAGGCCCTCCGCGTCGAGCTCGGTGGCACCCTCCTCGTCCACCGTGCCGACCACGGCGATCCTGCCGTCGCGGATGCCCACGTCGGCGATTCGCCCGGGGGCACCGGTTCCGTCGACGACCAGGCCGTTGCGGATCACGTAATCGAGCATGGTGGTGTTCCCTCCCGGAGCGGACCTGACAGACCGTCAGTTTACGGCACGGGGAACGGGGCCGCTCGGGCGCACCGGCGGTGGGTGACCCGGCGACCGTCGTCCCCGCCGCCGGCCCGGTCGTGGCCCCGCCCGAACCGTGGTTTCGGTCCCCGGGGTCGATGGTAGGTTCCGACCATCGACCTCCACTGGTTCCAGAACCATCTCCTGCCGGCCGTCGTCATCTTGTTGGGTGCGGGTGTTCTCGTACGCTTCGCCCACTGGTTCGGGGGGCGGCGTCGTAGCTGGATCGACCGTCAGATCCGTCGACAGATCGAGGCGGGTGCCCTCGCCTCCGAGGGACTCAAGCGCTCCCGCGCCGTCAGCGAGGCGGTCGAGTGGGCGGTGGTGGCGCTCGCCTCCTTCATCGCCGCCATCCTGGCCCTTGATCGCCTGGGCCTCCCCTTGACCACCCTCGTCGCACCGGCCACGGTCATCGGTATCGGGCTCGGCTTCGGTGCCCAGCAGATGGTCGGCGACCTGCTCGCCGGGTTCTTCCTGCTGACCGAGCACCAGTTCGCCTTCGGCGACCTCATCGAGCTCTCCATGCCGGGCCAGCAGGTGGGCGTCACCGGCACCGTCGAGGAGCTCACGTTGCGGGTCACCAAGCTGCGCACTTCGCAGGGGGAGCTGGTGGTCGTGCCCAACAGCGCCCTCCGTCAGGTGACCAACCTGTCCAAGGACTGGTCGAAGGCGGTCATCGACATCCCGGTGTCGGTGACCGAGGACCTGGCCATGGTCACCGACCTGTTGAAGGACGTGGTCGCCACGATGGCCGCCGATCCCCACTGGAGCGGTCTCCTCCTCGGTGACCCGGTGGTGGCCGGTGTCGAGACCATCGACGTCGGCTACGTGCAGCTGCGGCTCATCGCCAGAACCCTCCCCGGCCGCCAGTTCGAGGTGGCACGCGAGATCAGG
Organism: uncultured Acidimicrobiales bacterium; assembly: GCA_963725395.1. Classification (GTDB taxonomy): domain Bacteria; phylum Actinomycetota; class Acidimicrobiia; order Acidimicrobiales; family RAAP-2; genus Bog-756. Next base: position 290,464 of record CAVRYH010000002.1, read on the forward strand.
CTGCGCGCCGCCACCGCCCTGCGGAGCGCCGGTGTGATGTCGCCCTCGATCGGCGACGCCGCCTCGTAAGGCTGACCATGACCGACGACCCCGAGGAAACGGCCGCGATACCGGCGCAGAGAACGGAGAAGTTGGGCCCCGGCGCCACCGCCGCCGGCGCCGCTGACGGGGATCCCGGTCGGGTGGCTCCCGAGCCCGACGAGGAGAGGTACCGCGCCCTCGCGGGATTCATGTCGGTGCCCGTGCACCCGCGCTTCCCGATCCGCAGGTCGACGCTCCTGCTGGTGGTGGCCTTCCTCGGGTCCGCCACCCTGCTGTACTTCAATCCCCCGGCCAGCACGACGACCGTGGTCCTGCACACACCGAGCGGTGACTACGAGATTTCGGGGGCGACCAAGCTCCCGGCTGCGGCCACGACGACCACGACCACGACGACCACCACCACCCGCCCCCCCACGACCACGACGACGACCACCTATCCCCCGGCCAGCACCACCTATCCGTCGACCACGACCACGACGCTGGGCGGTCCGAGCACCACCACCACGACAACAAGGGGGACGGTCGGTTCTTCGGGCACGACGACCACGACCATCGCTCCGGGACGCAGCGCCACCTCGTCGACCGCCACCCCCTGAGCCGGGGCGTCAGGCCGCTACCCGTCGACGAGCGGGATGACCTCGCTCCCGAAGGCGGCGACCTGGTCGCAGAGCTCCCCGACCGAACGCGAAGGGAAGCGCACCTGCACCTGGCCCACGCCGGCGCGGCTGAACACCCGCAGGTACTCGGCCACCTGCTCGGCCGGTCCGGCGACCGTCCCGGGGGGAAGCTCGAGGGCGGCCGGGGGGGTGCCGACGAAGAGGCAGTCCGAGATCCCCCCGATGTCGAGGGGGGCCCCGGCCCGGTACTGCTCCCGCAGCCCACCCAACTCGGCCAGCAGCTCCACATTCGGCCCCAACGACTGCGGCAGCCAACCGTCGGCGAACCTGGCGGCCCGCCGCAATGCGGCCGGAGACGAGCCTCCGACCCAGATCGGCGGACGCGGCGACTGCGCCGGCCGGGGCCGGAGCCCGAGGCCGGAGGCCTCCCACCTCGGACCGGGGAGTACGGGGTATTCGTCGGCCAGCCCGGCGGCGAGCCCGACGATGGCCTCGTCGGTCGCCGTCCCGCGGTGGTCGAAGTCGGGGCCCATCTGGTCGAACTCCTCGATCACGTGGCCGGCACCCACCCCGCAGATGACCCGGCCGTGGGACAGGGCGTCCACCGTGGCGAACTCCTTGGCCGCCCGCAGCGGATGGCGCAGCGCGACCACGTAGATGTGCGAGAGCAGCCGGATCTCGGTGGTGATCCCGGCCAGCCACCCAAGCGTGGCGATGGTGTCGTACCACACGGTGCTCATGGCGCCGGCCAGTCGTTCGGGGATGAACGTGTGGTCGCAGACCCCGACGTAGAAGAAGCCCGCCGCCTCGCACGCCCGGGCCACCGCGGCCAGTTCGTCCGGCCCGGCCGCCGACTCCCAGGGTTGGGCGTAGAGGGTGGACTGCGACTGGACGGGAAGCTGCATCCCGAAGACGGTGCGTCCCTCGGGCAGGACGGTCACCACGTCGGCGGGCGGGGGGATCGGGGGCGTGCTCACCCGATCAACGTACGCCCCGTGCACCGGCCGGTGCCGGTTCGGGCGGATCAGCGAGGGAATCCGCCAGCGACTCGGCCAGCCGGTCGGCCGTGCCGAACTGGGTGGCCAACACCCGGGCCCGCTTGTAGGCCAGGTGGGCCGGGATCTCCCAGGTGAACCCCATGCCGCCGTGGACCTGGATGCAGGAGCGGCCGTTGGCCACCGCTGCTTCGTCGGCGAGCAGCTTGGCGCCGGCCGAGGCCACGCCGGCGTCGCCGACATCGGGTTGATCGACGGTGACGGCCGCCGCCTGCACGGCGCAACGGGCGAGTTCCGTGCGGACCGCCATGTCCGCGCACAGGTGCTTGACGGCCTGGAATGCGCCGATCGCCCGCCCGAACTGCCGCCGTTGCTTGGCGTACTCGACGGCCAGGTCCGTGGTCCAGGCCGCCGATCCGACCTGGAGGGCGGCGGTGAGCACCATGCCGTCCCTCCTCCACCACTCGGCGATGTCCGGGCCCGCCACCGGCGTTCCCTCCGGTAGCCGGGGCGCCGACCAGACCGGCGTCAGCGGGTCCATCGGGCGCGAGAGCCGCTTGGCGTCGACGGAGCGCGGCTCGACCGCGGCCACGCCCTCGTCCGATACCACCAACAAGACGTCGAGGTCGTCGAGCCACTCGATCACGTGGGGGATCACGGATCCCCTGCGACCGTGGCCGTCCCTCTCGATGAGGCCGACCACCGCCGAGCCGTCGTCCGCGCCGTCGACGAGTCCGGCGGCCAGGTGGGTGGCGACCAGCGGTCCGGGGATCAGGGCCCGGCCCAGCTCCTCGAAGACCAGTGCCGCTTCGGCGAGGCCGAGGCCCACGCCACCGGCCTGCTCGGCCAGGCACAGGTTGAAGACCCCGGCTTCGGCCAAGGTCCGCCACGCCGAGCGATCGACCACGTGGTCGGCCAGCTCGCGGGAGCGCAGTCGATCGAGGGGGAACTGACCTTCGCACAGCCGGCGTACGCCCTCGGCCAGATCGGACTGGGACTCACTGAGTTCGAAGTCCACCCGTGCCCCCTACGCCGCCGGGCTGGGGTTCTTGGCCGCCGCCGGCTCCTTGGGCAGGCCGAGGATGCGTTCGCCGACGATGTTGCGTTGGATCTGCGAGGTGCCGGCGGCGATGGTGAGCGAGATGCCCCTCAACCAGTCCTCCACCATGGTCTCCGCCTGGACGGGGCCGCCACCGTCGCCCCCGTCCAGGTCGTCGGCGGCCAGACCGGCTCGGCCGAGCACGGACAGGGAGAACTCGCCGAGCTTGGTGCGGGCCTCGGTGTAGGCCAGCTTGAACAGCGTGCCGCCGATGCCCGGGACACCGGTCCGCGCCGCTTGGGACACGTTCCGTTTGGTCAGCGCCGACAGCGCGTCCAGCTCGGCCCGGAGATGGCCGGCCTGACGCCGGATGCCTGGGTCGGACCAGGCACCGGTGCGACGGGCCAGGGCGACGGTCGCCGACAGTACCTCGATGGCCTCGAGCAGGTCGCCGACGAACGCGGTGCCCCGTTCGAAGCTGAGGGTCACCATGGTCACCCTCCACCCGTCGTTCTCCTCGCCGACCCGGTTGGCCACCGGGATCCTGACCTCGTCGAGGAACAGTTCGGCGAACTCGCTCGAGCCGGCGATGGTGACAAGGGGCCGGATCTCCAACCCGGGCGCGTCCATCGGGAGGATCAGCCACGAGATCCCGCGGTGACGACTGTCCTCGGCGCCGGTGCGGACGAGTAGCTCGCAGTAGTCGGCCACCTCGGCGTGCGAGGTCCAGATCTTCGAGCCGGTGACCACGTACTCGTCGCCGTCCCTCGTGGCCCGGGTGCGCATGGAGGCGAGGTCGCTGCCCGCCCCGGGCTCGGAGAACCCCTGGCACCAGACCTCGTCACCCCGCAGGATGGGGGGGAGGAACGTTCGGCGCTGTTCGGGCGTGCCCTCGGCGATGATGGTGGGCCCGGCATGGAGCAGGCCGACGAAGTTGACGCCGACGTAGGGGGCGTGGGCCCGCTCCAGCTCCTCTTTGAAGATGAGTTCCTCGACGGCCGAGGCGCCCCGTCCACCGCCCTCGGCGGGCCAGTCCACCCCGGCGTACCCGGCCTCGAACAGCAGCCGTTGCCAGTGGGTGTCGTAGGCCCGGCGCGCCGGCCAGTCGGTGGGGGAGGGCTTCGGCGGCAGCCCCGGCACGGTCGTGGCCAGCCACCGGCGCAGCTCGCCCCGGAACGCCTGCTCGGCGTCGGTGTATCGCAGATCCATGGAGGGTGGCGCGGCCTACGCCGTGAGCGTCATTTGAAGTCGAGGCCGTAGAGCTTGATGGCGTTGCCGCGCACGATCTTGTACACCTGCTCGTCGGTGAGGTCCTTCATCTGCTTCTCGGCGATCTGGCGGGTCTGCGGCCAGGTGGAGTCGGAGTGGGGGTAGTCGGACTCGTAGGTGATGTTGTCCACGCCGACCGACTCCACGTTCTTGAGTCCGAAGGCGTCGTCGAAGAAGCAGCCGAAGATCTGGCGGTGGAAGTAGGTGGACGGGGGCTTGGGCACGATGTCGGCGACACCGCCCCATCCGCGGTTCTCCTCCCACACCTTGTCGGCGCGCTCGAGGATGTAGGGGATCCAGCCGATCTGGCCCTCGGCGTAGGCCAGCTTGAGCTCGGGGAACCGCACCAGCACGCCCGAGAACATGTAGTCAACCATCGAGTAGGTGGCATTGGAGTGGGTGAGCGTCGAACCGACGGCGGGCGGCGCGTCGGCCGACGTGGACGGCATCTTCGACGAGGAACCGATGTGCATGTTGACGACCGTCCCGGTGTCGGAGCAGGCCCGGAAGAACGGGTCCCAGTAGTGGGAGGGGTCGTGGATGGAGGGCAGTCCGAGGAACGGTGGGATCTCGCTGAAGCAGACGGCCCGCACCCCCCGGGCGGCGTTGCGCCGTACCTCTTCGGCGGCGAGCTCGGCGTCCCACAGGGGGATGAGGGTGAGCGGGATCAGCCGGCCCTTGGCCTCGGGCCCGCACCACTCCTCGACCATCCAGTCGTTGTACGCCTTCACACACAACAGGGCGAGCTCTTTGTCCTTGGCCTCGGTGAACGTCTGGCCGCAGAAGCGGGGGAACGTGGGGAAACAGAGGGAGGCTTCGAGGTGATTGAGGTCCATGTCCTCGAGCCGGGGGGCCACCTCGTAGGAGCCCGGCCGCATGTCCTCGTAGGTGATCCCGTGCATCGTGACCTCGTCACGGGGGACCCCCACCGCCGAGTCCACCCGGAGCAGAGGCCGCTTGAGATCCTCGTAGTACCACCAGTCGGTGGGTCGCCCCTCCGATCCCGGCTTGACCGTGAGCTTGCCTCCGATGAAGGTGATCTCACCCATCGGCGCCCGCACGATACGCGGTCCCAGCTCGTGGTACTTCTTGGGCAGGCGGTCGCTCCACACGGTGGCGGGCTCCACCACGTGGTCGTCGACGGAGATGATCCAGGGCAGGTCGGCCATGACCCGAGTGTAACCCTGTTCTGACGGTCCGTCAGGTGGTCCCGCCGGGACCGGGGGTCACACCATGGCCACGCCGCCGTTGGGCCGCAGGACCTGGCCGGTCATGAAGTGCGAGGCATCCGATGCGAGGTAGAGGACGGCACCGGCGATGTCCTCAGGCTCGCCGACCGAGCGGAGCGGAGCGCCCTTGCGCATGGCGGCCACGAGGGCGTCCTGCATCGTCTCGTCGTAGCTGCCGTCGGGAAGTTGGAAGTACCCGGTGGTCATCCCGGTGATGACGAAGCCCGGGGCCACGGCGTTGACCCTTACGTGGAACTTGCCGACCTCCACGGCGAGCGACTTGGTCATCTGGTTCACCGCGGCCTTGCAGATGGCGTAGCTGACGATATTGGGGCTCGGCGTGTCGGCGGCGGCCGAGGAGGTGTTGATGATGCTGCCGCCGTCGGGCTGGTTCACCATGATCCGGCCCGCCGCCTGGCAGCCGAAGAAGACCCCCTTCAGATTGACGGCCATGATCCGGTCGAGGTCCTCCTCGGGCTCATCGAGGAAGGGACCCCCGAGCATGATGCCGGCGATGTTGCACCAGATGTGGATGCCCCCGTGGTCGGTCGCCACGCGCGCGGCCAGGGCATCGACGTCGGTCCTCACCGACACGTCGAGCTCGACCGCCTCCGCCGATCCCCCATCCCCGAGATCTCCTCGGCCGTGGCCCGTGCCGTGTCGCCGTGGATGTCGGCGCACACCACGGTGGCCCCGGCACCGGCCAGGGCGAGGGCGCTGGCCTTGCCGATGCCGCTCCCGGCACCGGTGACGACCGCCACCTTGCCGTCGACACGGAACGCGTTGATGAGGGTGCTGGCTTCCATGGCGGGTGTCTCCCTCGTCGGTGTCGCGGGCAGGTGTGCTACCGGACGGGTCGTCGCCCGTCGGGGGAGAAGAGTAGGGGATCGCGCCCGAGGGATGCGTCCGAGCCAGGAGGGTGTTCAGTGGCGGGAGGACCCGGCGGCGACGTCCATCTCGTCGTCGAAGGGCTGCCCGTCCTCGTCGAGGACGTCCGGGTCGGACGCCTCGGGGGTCACCTCATCGTCGAATGGAGCCTCGTCGTCGAACGTTCCATCACCATGGAGCACGGCCCCATCGTCGAACGCAGCCTCACCATCGAACGCAGCCTCACCATCGAACGCAGCCTCACCGTCGAACGCAGCCTCACCGTCGAACGCAGCCTCACCGTCGAACACCTCGCCGTCCAGCACGCCTTCGCCGTCCAGCACGCCTTCGCCGTCCAGGTCCCCGGCGCCAGCCGGCGCCCTCTTGTCGCGATGGTTGAGCCCACCCGGGCCTCCGAAGAGTCGACCTTCGTCGGCCAGGATGTCGGTGGGCGGAGCCTCCTCGGCGGCTCGCATGGCGGCACCGAGTGCCTTGGCCACGGCCGAAGCGATCCGCTTGTGTCCTTCGTCGCCGGGGTGGATCCCGTCGGCCAGGTGCTGCTCGCCGATGACCGACTCGCCGGCCACCAGCGACAGGGTGGTGTCACCACCCACGATCCGCTGACGGGTGACCGTCTCGATGGCGTCGCGGATGTCGGCCATCGTCGCACCGAGACGGTTGGGGACGTCCTCGGCGTCAGGGCGCACGATGGGGCTGACCACGACGAGCGGCGTCATCAGATGGCCCTGGCGGACCACGTCGAGGAAAGCGCGGAAGCCCTCGGTGACCAGCCCGACGCTGTGGGGAACCCGGGTCCAACAACTCGCCCCGTAGGCAACGGTGATGACGCCGGCCTCGAGGGCGGCGATGTGCTCGGCCGAGACGATCTCCCCGCGACCCGCTCCGGCGTACCCGAAGTTCACGAGATCGAGGCCTGCTTTGCGGGCGGCGATGGCCGTCCAGCCCTGGGAGGGGCCCGACGCCGTCCAACCCTGGGTGGTCCAGTCTCCGTAGGCGATCCACCGGGGTAGCTGGGGTGCCGGGGTGATCTCCCCCTTCACGGCGGTGAGGGACTGGATGATCGGGTGCATGCCCTCGGGCAGATAGATGATCGCCGGCTTGTCCGGCGCTCCCGATCCCAGCGAGAGCCGGATCAGGCCGTCGCCGAGGACCGCCTCCTCCTCGCAGACCTTGCGCCCGCCGCGCCACACCGAGAACGTGATGCCGGCCCCGTCACCGCGGTAGCCGAGGTTGCCCGTGGTGGTCCGGTAGGCCACGTCGATCGCCTGGGCGTCGCCTACCACCTCCAGGCGGATGCCGACCGGGATGGTGGCGGCGTGCCAGATGTCGGCGGGGAGCCGGGCCGTGTCCGTCGGGTTGGCTCGGGGGTACGGCACGTCGCCCACAGCGGGGTAGGCGGCCCCCCGGATGAACGGCTCGGGTTGACCGGGTCGCGGGGTCACCGCTCGCTTGCTTCCATGGATTGCCCCTCCAACGTGCGATTACCACTGTCTGTAGTTGTATGACCACAATATCACTACTTTTTGCCACTATCACCTGCTCGTCGACGATTTCTTCGGGCCCGATCAGCCCCCGGCCGGATGGTCCCCGACCCTCCCGGTTTCACGGAATCGTCATCCGGGGTGGTCGTCGGATGGCGCGACGCTGCCTACCATGGGACCTCGCGCGGGACTGGGCGGACAGGAAGCGCACCGAGCCGAAAGGTGGTCCGTCCATGAACGAAGCACGCGCCCGTGCCCCCATCCCCATGCTCGCTTCGACCATCGTCGTGGCCGCGCTCAGCCTGCTCCTGGCCACGGTGCCCGTGGGGAGCCCGGCGACGGCCGGCGCCGCGGCCCGGCCCCGTGTGTACCAGGGGGGCGGCGTCATCGGGTTCGGTGACGCCCAGCCGGTGAACCAGCCACCGAGTGGCCAGCTCAGCTCGGTCATGGTGGCGATGGCGGCCAACCCGGCGGCCACCGCCTCGAACCAGGGGTACTGGCTGGCCGCCGCCGACGGCGGCGTGTTCACCGAGGGCAACGCCGGCTTCTACGGCTCGTTGGGCGCGCTGCACCTGCAGGGTCCGGTCGTGGGCATGGCCGCCACCCCGGACGGCAAGGGCTACTGGCTCGTCGCCATGGACGGCGGGGTGTTCTCCTTCGGGGACGCCCACTTCTACGGCTCGATGGGCGGCGTCCACCTCAACCAACCGGTGGTGGGCATGGCCGCCACCCCCGACGGCAAGGGCTACTGGCTGGTGGCGGCCGACGGCGGCATCTTCTCCTTCGGCGACGCCCGGTTCTACGGGTCCGAGGGTGGCCGGGTCCTCAACCAGCCGGTGGTGGGCATGGCCGCCACCCCCGACGGCGAGGGCTACTGGCTGGTGGCGGCCGACGGGGGGATCTTCACCTTCGGCGACGCACCGTTCCTCGGCTCGACGGGCGGCATCGTCCTGAACGACCCGGTCGTGGGCATGGTGGCGACCCCGAGCGGCAAGGGGTACCTGCTCGTGGCCACCGACGGGGGCATCTTCGGGTTCGGTGACGCACCGTTCTACGGGTCGCTCGGAGGAGGATACGGGGGAAATCCCGACGACGTGCCCCCCGTGGCCGGTATCGCCCTCACCCCCGACACCCAGGGCTACTGGCTACTCGAACCGGACGGATGGTCGTACTCGTTCGCCAACCCCCCGAGCCCGGCACCGTCGGCCACGGCGTCGGCCATCGTGTCCATCGCCAACAGCCAGGTGAACAGCGATCCCGACCGGGGGTTCTTCTGCAACCCCTACGGGCCCTGCGAGGAGTGGTGTGCCCTGTTCGCCACGTGGGTGTGGCAGCACGCCGGCATCCCCATCCCCTCGTACCCGTTCACCGGGAGCATCTACGACTGGGCGGCGGCGAACACCGGGGTGTTGCCGGCCAACGCGTCCCCGGTGCCCGGCGACATCGTGCTCTACGGGACCGGACCGTCGTCGGCTGCCACCTCGGTCCACGCGGGCCTGGTCATGCAGGTCTGGCCGGACGGGGCCGTGGTGACCATCGAGGGAGACGCCGGCCCGGCCCCGACGGGATCGTTGGCGGTGGTGGTCAACGGACCGTACCTGCCGTCCCAGTCGGCCTCCTCCAACGGATTCCCCGTCTACGCCTTCGCCCAGTTCTAGCCGCGTCGGCGTTGCCGTCCCGGGGCGGCGGACCGGGACGGCACCCGGTGGATCGGGGTCATCCGGCCAGTGAGGCGAGCACCCGCCGCCGATGGTCGGCGGCCGACCCCCAGGCCTCGGCGAGCGCCCAGGCGCGTTTGAGGTAGAGGTGCAGGTCGCACTCCCACGTGTAGCCGATGGCCCCGTGGACCTGGAGCGAGACCCGGGCGGCCTCGACCGCCGCCTCGGAGGCGCAGGCCTTGGCCACCGACGCGGCCCGGGAGGCGTCGGGGGTCCCCTCGTCGATCGACCAGGCCGCGGCGTAGACCGTCGGTCGGGCGAACTCCAGCGCCACCCGGGCCCCGGCCAGCAGGTGCTTGACCGCCTGGAAGCTTCCGATCGGCGCACCGAACTGGCGCCGGTCCTTGGCGTACTCGGCGGCGAGCGTGACCATCCGGTCGGTGAGCCCGAGGAGCTCGGCCCCCGTGGCGACGGCGGCCCGGTCCACCAGCCGCCCTATGACCACCGCGGCGTCCTCGCCGGAGGCCACCGCGGTGTCCGGCGTGGGCGCCCAGTGGGGGATGCCCAGACGGCGGGTGGGATCGAGCGACGGGACCCTCCGCACGGTGACCGTGTCGGCGTCGACCACATGGACCTCGGGCCCCGATCCGGCGCCGACGTGGTCACCGGCGGTGAACAGCACCAGCAGGTCGGCGCCGTCGGCGCCGGCGACCGCTCCGAGGGCCGTCCCCTTGGGGGAGGGGCCCGCCGCCGCGGCCACGTGGCCGGCGGCGATCCCGTCCAGCCACGAGGCCACCCGCCCGGACCAGGATCCGTCCCCACCGGCCCGTTCGAGCTCGACCAGCAGCGGGGCGGCCAGCGCCGTCGTCTCGGTGAGGGGCTCGGGTAGGGCGACCGCCCCCGCCTCCTCCAAGAGGGTCACGAGGTCGACCATGCCGAGCCCGAGGCCCCCGTGCGCCTCGGGGACGGACAGTCCGACCACGCCGAGGTCGGCCAACGTGGCCCAACGTCCACTGCGGGCCGACGGGTGCTCGTAGGCGGCCCGAACGTCTGCCGGGGTGCACTCGTTGGCCAGCACCTGGCGGACCGCCTGGCGGAACTCGACCTGTTGGTCACTGAAGGCGAAGTGCACGACGTTCCTCAGGCGCGGGGGAGGCCGAGCATGCGCTCGGCCACCACGTTGCGCTGGATCTCGTTGGTCCCGGCGTAGATGGGGCCGGCGAGGGCGAAGAGGTAGCCGTCCAGCCACGGCGCCTCGGTCCCGTCCCCGTGGAGTTCCGCCTCCGGGCCGAGCAGGCTGAGCGCGGCACGGTGGATGGCCAGATCCGTCTCCGACCAGTGGATCTTGTTGGCACTGGCCTCGGGGCCCACCGATCCTCCGTCGAGCACGCGCGTGGCGGTCCACAGGGTGTTGAGCCGGTAGGCCTCGGCGTCGATCCACGCCCGGGCCACCGCGTCGGCGCACGAGGCGGCCCGGGCCGGGTCGGAGGCCGACCGCTCGGCGTAGAGCCCCACCAGGCGGTCGGCGGCCTCGGTGTAGCGGGCCGGGCTGCGCAGGCTCAGCCCCCGCTCGGACCCGGCGGTGGCCATGGCCACGTTCCAGCCCCGGCCCTCGCCCCCGAGGACCTGGTCGTCGGGGACGAAGACGTCCTCGAAGAAGAGCTCGGCGAACCCGGTCTCGCCGTCGATCTGGGGGATGGGGCGCACGGTCACCCCCGGCGAGCCCAGATCGACGAGGAAATAGGTGAGACCCCGGTGGCGCTCGGCCTCCGGGTCGGTCCGGAACAGCCCGAAGCACCATTCGGCGAACGCCCCCCGGGACGCCCAGGTCTTCTGGCCCGACAGCAGCCACCCGTCCTCCGAGCGCACGGCCCGGCTCCGGATGCCGGCCAGGTCGCTCCCGGCGTCCGGCTCGGACCAGCCCTGGCACCAGATCTCCCGGCCGGAGGCCATGGCCGGAAGGAAGCGCCGCTTCTGCTCCTCGGTGCCGAACTCGAACAGGGTGGGGGCGAGCAGGAACACACCGTTCTGGCTCACCCGGAGCGGGGCGCCCGCCCGCCAGTACTCCTCCTCGAACACCAACCACTCGACGATCCCTACGCCGCGACCCCCGAACTCCTCGGGCCAGGACACCACCGACCAGCGGTCGTCGAACATGGTCTGCTCCCACCGGCGGTGGGCCTCGAACCCCCCGGCGGTGTCGAGCGAGGGGAGGGATCCCCTCGGCGGGGCATGGGTCGACAACCATGCCCGGGCCTCCTGGCGGAACGCCTGCTGGGCGGGCGTGTACCGCAGGTCCATCGGAGTATCCATGGTGAGGTCCTCGGGCGCTGGGTCAGGCGGGGCACCGGGTGGTGCTGGGTGAAATCTGACACACCGCCAGAATTCCGGCAACAATGAACCAATGCCGAGCGCAGTGATCGTCGACGTGGTCCGGACACCGGTCGGCAGGAGGAACGGCCGCCTGTCGGGCTGGCATGCGGTGGACCTGGCCGCCCAGCCCTTGCGGGCGCTCGTCGAGCGCAACGACCTCGACCCGGCGCTGGTGGAGGACGTGGTCTACGGCTGCACCATGACGGTCGGGGAGCAGGCCATGAACATCGGGCGCAACGCCGCCCTGGCCGCCGGCTTCCCCGACACGGTGCCGGGGACGACGGTGGACCGACAGTGCGGCTCGGCCCAGCAGGCGGTGCACTTCGCCGCCCAGGCGGTCCTGGCCGGGGCCATGGACATCGTCATCGGCGGTGGGGTGGAGGCGATGAGCCGGGTGCCCATCGGCTCGACCACCGAGCACGGCCCGGGTGACGCCTACGGCCCCACGGTCCACGAACGGTTCGACTTCATCCATCAGGGGCTTTGTGCCGAGGAGATCGCCCGGCGGTGGGGGATCGGCCGCGAGGAGATGGACCGGTTCGCGCTCCGGTCCCACGACCGGGCGGCCGCGGCCATCGCCGAGGGCCGGTTCGAGAACGAGATCGTCCCCCTGGCCACCCGCAGGGCCACCGTCTTGGACAAGGTGGCGGTGGCCGGGACCGACGAGGGCGATCCGGCGGGGGAGGGCCCACTGGCCTTCGACGAGGGGGTGCGGGCCGGTTCGACCTACGAGAAGCTGGCGTCGCTCCCGCCCGCCTTCGTGGAGGGGGGCCTCGTCACCGCAGCATCCTCGTCCCAGATCTCCGACGGGGCGGCGGCGGTGCTGATCATGTCCGAGGAACGGGCCGGCCGGCTCGGGCTGACCCCGCGGGCCCGGTTCCACACCTTCGCCGTGGCCGCCAACGATCCCGTGATCATGCTCACCGCCCCCATCCCGGCCACGACCCTGGTGCTGGAGAAGGCCAAGCTCTCGTTGGAGGACATCGACCTCATCGAGATCAACGAGGCGTTCGCGTCGGTGGTGCTGGCCTGGGAGAAGGAGCACCACCCGGACATGGACACGGTCAACGTCAACGGGGGGGCCATCGCCATCGGCCATCCGACCGGGGGCTCGGGGGCCCGGCTGCTGGCGACGCTGCTCAACGAGATGGAACGGACCGGGGCCCGCTACGGGCTCCAGACCATGTGCGAGGGCGGCGGGCAGGCCAACGCCACCATCATCGAGCGGCTGGGGTAGTCGGCCTTCGTCAGGACTGGGAGACGGAGCTCCTCGTCGACACGTGCTTGTTGAAGTCGACGCTGTCCGCCCTCGTCGGTCGTGACATCAGGTAGCCCTGGTACAGGTCGCAGCCGAGGTCGGACACCCGCTGGAGCTGGACCGGCGTCTCCACGCCCTCGGCCAGGACGACCAGCCCCAGGGCCTTGCTGAGCTGCACGATGGCGGCCACGATGGCCTCGTCGTTGTCGAACGAGCCGAGACCGTCGACGAAGGACTTGTCGATCTTCAGGATCTTGACCGGGAAGCGCTTCAGCTGGGCCAGCGACGAGTAGCCGGTGCCGAAGTCGTCGATGGCCAGCCCGACGCCCATCTCGTGGATGCCGCCCAGCATGGCGATCGACGCCGAGGTGTCGCTCATCAGCATGCTCTCGGTGACCTCCATGACCAGCGCCTCGGGCGGCAGCCCGGAGTCGGCGAGGGCGGCGGCGATGGTCTCCAACAGCTCGGGGTCGCTCAGCTGGTGGGCCGAGAGGTTGACCGTCACGTAGGCGTCCTCGGCCCCGGCCAGTTCCGCCCTCCACCGGGCCATGGTCTGACAGGCCTCCCGCAGGACCCAGCGCCCGAGCTTGAAGATGAGGTCGGTCTCCTCGGCGAAGGGGATGAACTCCATGGGGCCGAGCAACCCGCGTGAGGGGTGGTTCCACCGGACCAGCGCCTCCATGGCCACGATCCTGTCGTCCTTGACCGAGGCGATCGGCTGGTAGTGGACGGCCAGCTCGTCGTGGTCGATGGAGTGGCGGAGGTCGTCGTAGATCTCGAGGCGGGCCACTGACTTGGCCCGCAGGGACTCGTCGAACACCTCGACCCGTGAGCGGCCCTTGTCCTTGGCCTGGAACATGGCCACGTCGGCCTGCTGGAGGATGTCCTGGGCGGACTGGCGGCCCCGCATCACGAACGAGACGCCGACGCTGCAGGTGACCACCACGTTGCGTCCGGTGGACAGCTGCACCGGCTCGGAGAGGAGCCGCGAGTACTCCGTGGCCAGGCTGACGGCCACGCTCACGTCGTGCACGTTGCGGCACAGGACCACGAACTCGTCACCGGAGAAGCGACTGACCACGTCACCGCCGCGGACCGCCGACTTGAACCGCTGGGCCAGCGCCAACAGGACCTCGTCGCCGGCCGCGTGGCCGAACGAGTCGTTCACGTGCTTGAACAGGTCGAGGTCGATGAACAGCACGGCCAGGTTGGTGCCCCGCTGCATCGACACCAGCAACTCTCGCTCGAGCTCGTCGTTGAACAGCGATCGGTTGCCGAGACCGGTCAACGAGTCGTGGTAGGCGAGCCAGTGCAGCTGGGCCTCGGCCGCCTTGCGGTCGGTCACGTCGGTGAACGAGCACACCACCATGGGGGAGTCGGCCTGGCCGGCGCCCGAGAGCAGCCGTGAGCTGAGGGACAGCCACTGGCGGCGCCCGCTCCCGTCGGTGACGCCGATGACCACGTCGTCCTCGGACACGCCGGTGGCCAGCGTCTTGGCGTGCGGGAACATGTCGGCCGACAGCGGGTGTCCGTTGGCCTCGATGGCGATCGACGACCCGGTGAAGATCTGGTGGCCCGAGCTCGCCTTCAACCGGTCGCCCAGGATGCGGGCCGCGGCCTCGTTGTGGGCGCTCACGTTGCCCGACTCGTCGAACAGGACGATGCCCTCGCTGAGCGAGGCGACCACGGCCTCGTAGCGCTCCTCGGCGGCCCGCCTGCCCGCTTCGGCCTGACGGGCGTCGGTCAGCTCGGTGCACACCACCACCCACCCCGACGGCTGGGTGGAGTCGTCGATCAGGGGGTCGATGGACACCAGCACGTCGACCTGGGAGCCGTCCTTGCGGCGGTGGGCCCGCCGCCCCCGCTCGAGGACGGCGGCGCTGTCGGTGCGGTTGGCGGTGACCACGGCGCTGATGGACAGGCCCACCACGTCGCGTTCGGTCCACCCGTAGATGGCCTCGGCCGCCTCGTTCCAGCTCTCGATCCTCCCCTCGGCGTCGATACCGATGATGGCGTCGGAGACGTGGGCGACCAGGCTGGCCCGATAGCGGTCGGCCGCCTCGGCCGCCCGGCGTTCGGACATGTCGCGGGCGATGACCTGGTAGGCCGGCTCGCCGGCCCAGGTGGTGCGGATGCTGGTGACCTCCATCATCTTGACGTCGCCCGTGGGAAGGACGAACCGCACCTCGCCGTGCTCGAAGAACTGGCCGGGCTCGGTGAGCTGGGCGATGCGCGCCGCCACCTCGGGAATGTCGTCGGGGTCCGTGAAGTCGGTGATGGGGTGCCCGTAATACTGATCGAATGCCTTGGCGTAGTCTTCGTCGGTTTCGGCGCCCAGGGCCAGGCGAGCCAGCGCGCGGTTGCCGTAGACCAGACAACCGTTCTGGTGCACGAACACCACGTCGGGCGAGACCTCGGTGAGCAGTCGGTAGCGGTCGACCAGCTCCCCGACCTCCTGCTCGAAGCGCTGCTGGGGTGTCACGTCGACCACCACGCCCACGTAGAACACCGCCCCGCCCTGATCGACCACCTCGGAGGGGTGTGCCACCGGCATCGGGGACGCCCGTACCACCATGCTGTGGGAGGTCCCGTCGGGGGAGCGGACCAACAACCGGAGGTCGAACTGGGCCGGAGGGGCGCCGAGCCGGATGGGGGCGAGGATGGGCGCGAGCAGCTCCGCTCCGATGTCGGTGGCGAACACGTCGGGCACCGGTGGGGTGGTACCGGCCTCCTCCGCTTCGGGGGTCGTCGCTTCGTCGGTGGGTTCCTCGGCGTCGTCGCGGAGGACGGAGAAGCCGAGGACGCCTTCCTCGAAACCGAACAGCTCCTCGATCGGCGACGACCACATGACCGAGTCGGCGGAGACGTCGTAGACCCAGGTGACCGACCGGAGGTCCTTGCCGGCCAGGTCGATCTCCTGGGACAGCTCGAAGGCGCGGTCGCCTATCGGCGAGCCGTCGTTCCCGATCCGGTCGAACTGGACCCGGGAGCGCCGGTCCCCAAAGCTGCTCGTCGTGGTCATAGGCCCCAGATATCGACGCGAAGGGAAGCCACCTTTAGCCTCGACGGTCGGCGTCTGCCCTGGTCGGTGGGGCATCGAACCGTAAGGGGGGCCGGACGCCCGGGCGGCGGGTCCGCTCCCGGCCGCCCCCTGCTCAGCCCTCGGGCTCGTCGATCACCACGACCGTGTTGTAGCCGCCCATGCCGATGGAGGACTTCAACACCAGTCCGGGCACCCGCGGGGTCCGGCCGTCGAGCAGCTTGGGATGGCCGGGGGCCACCTGCGGGGGGGCCGGGATGTACCCGGTCTGGAACGAGTAGACGGTGGCCAGGGTCTCGACGGCCGCCGCCGCCGATTGGCAGTGGCCGACAAGGGGTTTGATCGAGAAGACACCCCGGGCGTCGGGGAACAGGTCTTCGAGGATCTTCGCCTCGGCCGCGTCGCACATGCCCGTGCCCGGGCCGTGGGCGTTGAGGTAGGCGACCTCTCCTGGTTCGGCGCCGGCGTCGTCCATGGCGAGCTCGAAGCTGCGGGTCATCTCCACGAGGTCAGGCGCCACGCCCACCAGGTTGTAGGCGTCCATGGTCATGCCGCCGCCGAGCACCGCGGCGTAGGAGCCGACCGGCTTCCTCGACAGGACCATGGCCACGGCGGCCTCGCCCCCGACGAAGCCCCGGCTGCCCTCCTGGAAGGGCCGGCACGCGTCGAAGGGGGGCCGGTTGAGCACCGCCACCCCGAGGTCGCTGAAACCCCGGAGGGTCTGGGGTATGCCGGAGAGGTCGGTGGACAAAAGGATCACGTCCGACGCCACGCCGGTGTCGAGCCACGACTTGGCTGTGATCATGGCCGTGTTCGCCGTGGCGCACATCGCCGACACGGACATCGTCGGACCGTGGAAGCCGTGTTCCTTCATGAACTGCGAGATGACCGTCGAGGGCAGCAGGTTGACCCACCGCTTCGGTCGGACCTTGCTCTCCCCGGACCGGTAGAACTCGCTCCACGACTCGATGTCGCCCGCCTCGATGCTATGGACCAGCCCCACCACCGGACCGGGCTCCCACCCCCGCTCGCGGGCGTCGGCCACCGCCTCGCGCCCGGCGAACCGCGCCGCCCTCATGAACCGGCTCGGCCCGTCGTGCCGGTCCCCCTCGTCACTGATCAGGGAGAGGTAGGCCTGACCGCCCTCCACGTAGCCCTCGAGACCGGTGGTCAGCGTCACCGCGCTCTCGCCGATCAGGAACCCGTCCCACAGGTGCTTGGCACCCCATCCGTAGCCGGTGACCGCACCGACCCCGGTGATGTTCATCGGGAAGTCCCGACCTCTCCTCCGGGAATCGGAGTAGCGCGAGGCAGGCTGCACAGCGTCCGACATCAGAGCACCTCGGGGTCTATTTCATTCACTGGATCGACGGGCCCTCGTCAGGGGCCCATTGACCTTGGGCAGGTTGGCCAAGACACACAAAGGCGCCTTGGGTGGTCTTTGATTATCGCTCAACCCGCACGGCAGCACAATGGGCAATCGGCCCCCCGCGAATGGTGCGGCCATTCACAACGGTCCCAGCGGCCACTGCGCCCCTGGCCACGGCCTTCGAACCGCTCGGGACCATTCGCCGAACGGTCTATCCCCATGTCCGAAGCACGCTGAATCCACCGGTTCCGGTCAGGACAATCAGTCCATCCGCACGGCGGCGCCAATGGTCAATGACTCAGCTCGTTAGCCCACCGGCACCGATCCCAATCGGTCCAACACCGAGCTCGCCTCGGCCACCACCCTCCCGATCAGCTCGGCGACGGAGGGCAGCTCCTCGATCTCCCCGACCACCTGCCCCGTTGGCAGCACGCCCACGTCGGTCCGGCCGTCGACCAGAGCGGCCTTGGTCATCATGGGGGCGTTGGCCGCCATCACCACCTGGGGCCACGACAGGTCGTTCCCGCGTTTCATGGCCCGGCCCTCTCGGACCAGGGCGACGAGCGACGTGTCGGTCTCCCGCCGGAAGGTGTGGGCGTTGGCCAGCGCGCGGCGGAAGGTTCCTGAGCCAGCTGGAGCGCTCGAGGTGGTCGACGAGCTCGGTGCGCACGACCCGCTGGGGCGCGCCGTCGACGGCCGTCGACACCACGGTGCCGGTCACCGGTGTCGCCAGGTAGAGCCGTTTGACGGCGTCGGGGACCCGGCTCTCCCGGGTGAGGAGGAAGCGGGTGCCCATGGCGATGCCCGAGGCTCCGTAGGCCAGCGCGGCCACCAGCCCCCGACCGTCGAAGAATCCGCCGGCGGCGATGACCGCCACCGAGTCGCCGACCGCGTCCACCACCGCCGGGGTGAGGAGTGAGGTCGGCACCGATCCGGTGTGGCCCCCGCCCTCGGCCCCCTGGGCGATCACCGCGTCGACGCCCCAACCGGCCACCTTCTCGGCATGGCGTCGGGCGCCGATGGTGGGCATGACGACCAGCCCGGCGTCACGGCACCGGCCCACCAGCTCGGGGCTGGGTGCCTGGGCGAAGCTGGCCACCTTGACGCCGTTGTCGATCATCAGTGCCACCCGGTCGCCGATGTCGGCCACGTCGGTCCGCAGGTTTACGCCGAACGGCCGGTCGGTGCGGGACCTCACCTCGGCGACGGCCGAGGTGAGGTCGTGGAGAGTCATGGTGGCCGAGGCCAGGATGCCGAGGCCACCGGCCTCGGCCGTGGCTGCGACCAGGCGGGGCCCGGCCACCCAGCCCATGCCGGTCTGGACGATCGGGTAGCGGACGCCGACCAGCTGGCAAAAGGGGGTGTTGAGGGCCGGGTGCACCCGGGCCGGCTGGTCGGGTGTGTGGCTCACGACGGGACCTCGCGGTCCCTCGACGATCGGGGGTCGAGCACCGTGCGGATCAGCTCGAGCTCCTCGGGGGTGGGCTGGCGGGTCTCGGGAACGGTGCCGGGCACCACCAGGTCGAACCCGGTGGCCTCCTCGATCTCCTCCACGGTCACCCCGGGATGCCGCGACCGCACGCGCATCACCTTGTCGGGCGTTTCGAAGTCGAACACCCCGAGGTTGGAGACCACATGGCGGATCTGGTGGAACCGGGTGGCCGAGGGCCCGGCGTCGCCGGCCCGCCGGTAACCGACGCCGCACACGACGTCGACCTGCTCGACGAAGGACCGGGGCGAATGGTTGGGGACCCAGTAGCTGGTGGTGTGGTTGACGGTGTTGCCCGGTGCGCCCCGAACGCCGACCAACTGGGCCTTCGGCCGGGACCAGTCGCCGATGGCGCTGATGTTCTGATTGCCGGTCCGGTCGATCTGGGACGCCATCATGATCAGGTTGCGGCGCCCGGACCACACCACGTCGAACACCCGTCGATAGGGCATGTGCGATTCGTAGACGAGCGTCGACGGCGGGGCCCCGAGGGGAGGGGCCCCGGTGACCAGCGCGGCATCGCCGTCGGTGAGGACCAGGTCCGGCGCGAAGGTGAGACGGGCCAGCCGGGCACCGAGGGCGGGGGCCGTCCCGAAGGCACTGGCCATGACCTCACCGTCCCCCCGGAACACTTCGGCACAGGCGACGGCGCAGTACTCGGCCCGGGTGACCCCCGAGTCGCCCAGGATCGAGCTCACCGGTTCGCCTCCTTTTCGGCCGCCCGGGCGCGACGTTCGGTCGCCGCCTCGACCGTGGCCGCCTGGTAGCCGTCCTCGTCCTGGTCGAGGAACCGCCGGGAGAACGCCGCCCAGCGGTCGGGGTCGCCGGCGGCGGCCACGTACTCCCGCTGGAACCCCTCGTCCCGGTGATAGTCGGGGACGCACGCGGTGAAGTGCGCGCCGCCGGGCGTCTCGACCACGCCGTCGGTGAGCAGGCGGCTGATGCACATGGTCTGCAGCGGTCCTTCCGTGGTGAACAGCTCGGTCTCGACGAGACGCTCGGTGGTCACGAACCGCCGGTCGGCGGCACCGAGGAAGAGCTCGTCGAAGAAGGGGTCGGGTCCGAGGATCTGCCCCGACCCGTGGGCGTCGGCCCGGTTGACGTGGACCACGGCGGCGTCCAGCCGGAGCGCGGGCATGGCCACCAGCTCCTCACCGTCGTCGTAGGGCGAGGCGACGGTGCGCAGTGAGGGATTCAGCTTGAGCACGTCGGAGCCGAGTCCGGCCCGGGTGGGGAGGAACGGCACCCGCTGGGAGGCGGCGAGCAGCCCCAGGTAGAACATCCCCTCGTCGATCTCCATGCTCTCGACGGCGCCGGTCTGCCTGGCCACCTTGAAGTGGGGATCGGTCGGGATCGAATCGAGGGTCACGAAGCCGTAGACGACCTTGGCCACCTTGCCGGCGGCGCACAGCAGGCCCACGTCGGGGCCGCCGTAGGACACCACGGTGAGGTCGGTGAGGTCGGAGCGGAGGATGGCCCGGACGGCGGCCATCGGCTTGCGTCTCGATCCCCAGCCCCCGATGCCGATGGCCATCCCACTGCGCAGTTCGCCGACCATCTCGCCCAATGTGAGTCGCTTGTCGCTCATGTCCGCATCCTCAACCGGACGTGTCGGCGTCGCGCTTCTCGACGAAGGCCTGCCGTTGCTCGTCGGCGACGCCCGACACGTGCAGCTCGTAGGTGAACCCCTGCTCGAAGCGGTAGCTGTGCCTCACATCGACCGGGTCGATCCCGTTGAGGGACTCCTTGGCCCGCCGGATGATGGTCGGGCTCTTCGCCGCGATCTCGGCGGCAACATCGTAGGCGGCCCCGACGAGCTGGTCGGGGGGGACCACACGCAGGACCGACCCGTAGCCGTGGAGCTCGGCGGCGGTGGCGGGCTTGGCGGTGTAGACCATCGAGCGCATGCGGTGCTGGGGGACCAGACGTGACAGGTGGGTGGCGGCGCCGAGCGCACCGCGGTCGACCTCGGGCAGCCCGAAGGTGGCATCCTGGGAGGCCACGACGATGTCCGCGTTCCCGGCGATGCCCACACCGCCCCCGAGGCAGAACCCGTGGACGGCGGCGATGACCGGAACCTCGCACTCGTAGACGGCGGCGAACGCCGCGAAGCAGCCCCGGTTGGCCCCGATGAGGGCCTCGTCCCCCTTGGCCTGGATCTCTTTGATGTCGACCCCTGCGCAGAACCCGCGTCCCTCGGCCCGCACGATCACCACCCGGTTGTCGGGCACCCGCCCCGCGGCCAGCACGGCGTCGGCCAGGCTGTACCAGCCGGCGACGTCCAGAGCGTTCACCGGGGGATGGTCGATGACGACCTCGGCGATCCCGGGCTCCTTCTGGTGGGACGAGATGGGCATGGCCTGCTTCCGGGTCCTGGAGGCGTGGACCGCACGGTTCCGTCCACGGGGCCGGGGCATCGTGGACCGGAGGCGCGGGCACACGCTCGGCGTGATCTGATACAGCGTCAGGACAGTACCAGTCCGAGACCGGGAGGCAGAGGTGACGGAATCCGAGATCGACCACGCCAGGGTCACGTTCGACTTCGGCGGGCACGCGGTGATCGTGACCGGCGGAACCAGGGGCATCGGGCGCGCCATCGCCGTCGCATTCCTGTCGGCCGGCGCGGACGTACTGGTGTGCGGGCGAACCGACGTGGTCGAGGCCGACCTGCCCGCGGCCGACGATCGCTCGGGTGCGACCCGTCGTGCCGTCCACGTGCCCGCCGACATCCGCGACGCGGACCAGGCGGCGTCGGTTGTCATCGCCGCCGCCGAACGGTTCGGTCGGCTCGATTTGCTGGTCAACAATGCCGGGGGCTCGCCCGCGGTGGATGCCGACGACGCGTCGCCGCGGTTCTTGGCCTCGATCGTGGCCCTCAACCTGCTCGCCCCCCTCTACTGTGCCCAGGCCGCCAACCGCCTCATGCAGGCCCAGCCGGAAGGCGGCTCGATCGTGAACATCAGCTCGGTGAGCGGGCTGCGGCCGTCCCCGGGCACCGCCGCCTACGGGGCGGCCAAGGCGGGACTGATCAACCTCACCCAGTCGCTCGCCATCGAGTGGGCGCCCAAGGTGCGGGTGAACAGCCTCAGCGCCGGGCTGGTGGCCACCGAGGGCGCCGACGACCACTACGGAGGCCCGGGAGGGATGGCGGCCGTGGCGGCCACCATTCCCCTAGGGAGGTTCGGCACGCCCGAGGACGTGGCCGGTCTGTGTCTGTTCCTGGCATCACCCCTGGCCGGGTACGTGACGGGTGCCAATCTGGTGGCCCACGGGGGAGGGGAGCGACCGCCCTTTCTGTCCGCTGTCGACCAGGCCACCGAGCGGAAGGGCCACTAGGACCGCCCTCCCCACGGCCTGTCGGTGAGATGGGTGCCCGCACGACAGGGAGGCCGGTGCCCCGGCGAGGGGGCAAGGGGCTCGAAACCGCTCAAGTGGGCCTCCGACCTGGTCGATGTTCCCTAGGTGACCCCAGCTCAGTCGGCTGCCCGTGGACCGGGCACTCGTGAACCGTGTGGCGAACGCGTGGTCGGACGATGCTGACGGACACGCGGACGTCGTTCACGCTGGTGGGTACCCCTTATCTCGACTACCTCCCGGTGGTCGACCTGTCGAGCGGGCGCCTGCTCGGCATGGAGGCCCTGGTGCGCTGGCAACATCCGACCGAGGGCCGGATCCCGCCCGACCAGTTGATCCCCCGGGCCGAGGCCAGCGGGGACATCGGCCCCCTGACCCGGTGGATCTTCATGGAGGCCTGCGAACAGGCCAACCGGTGGTCCCCGAGCATCCAGCTGGGCGTGAACTGCACCGTCCATCAACTGCGCCGGGGCGAGGTGTCCAAGGCGGTGAACGAGGCGTTGGAGCGGACCGGCTTCCGGGGCGGCCAACTGACCCTCGAGGTCACCGAGGACGCCATCGTCGACCCCGACTCCTCGGCTGAGCTCCGGGCCCTCTCACAGATGGGCGTCCAGCTCTCGGTGGACAACGTCGGGACCAACTGGTCGTCCTTCGAGCCGCTCAAGCGCCACTCCATCAGCACGCTCAAGATCGACGGCTCGTTCATCAGGGGCCTGGAACAGTCCGAGGGGATCAACCGCCTGGTGGTCGAGACCGTCATCCACATGGCCCACTCCCTCGGGATGTCGGCGATCGTCGAGAGTGTCGAGACGTTCAACCAGGTCGACATCGTCCGTTCCTTCATGGCGGATGCCGCCCAGGGTTACTTCTTCGCCCAGCCCATGTCGAGTGAGGACGCAGCCGCGTTCGCCGCGGGCCCCGACGTGCCCCAGTTCTCGCTCACGACGGCCAATACGCTGCTCAAGCCCCACGCCGGTCCGGCCACGCTGACCAGCGAGGACCGTCCGGGCGGCCAGGACCCCGGTGCCGGCCAGGTCGCCGCCGTTGACGAGGCAACCGGCGAGGACGGGGGAGCCGTCGTCGAGCACCGGGGGGCCGCACGCCGGGACGATGCCGGTGGACGGGACGACGAACCGCGACAGGAGCCGACCATCGATGGTGGGACCGGCGGGGACCGGACCGCCGACTCGCACGGCCCGAAGGGGCCCGCCGCCAGGGAGGACTCCGCCGAATTGTCCGACGACCAGGGGTAATTCCCTGGTGCCGGACGGTTGCCGGCCGCATTGAGGGGACTCCCGCCCAAAATGCTGTATACCTCTGGCCGTGAAACTCGCGGTGATCAGAGAGTCGCGCCCCGGGGAGGACCGGGTGGCCGTGGTCCCCGAAGTGGCCGAGAAGCTGGCCCGGACCGGCGTCGAGGTCGTGGTGGAATCGGGAGCCGGCGCCGCTGCCCGCTTCCCCGACGAGGACTTCCTGGCCGTCGGCGCCTCGGTTGCACCCGATGCGGCGTCGGCACTGAGCGGGGCCGATGTGGTCGCCCGCGTGCAGCCCCCCACGCTCGACGAGGTGGCCCAACTGCCAAAGGGTGTCTCGGTGATCAGCTTCTTGCAGCCGGTCGCCTCGGCCGAGGCGGTGGCCGCGCTCGCTGCTCGCGGGGCGACCGTCTATAGCCTCGACCTCCTGCCCCGGATCAGCCGGGCGCAATCCATGGACGCCCTCTCCTCCCAGGCCACCGTGGCCGGCTATCGCGCCGGGCTGTCGGCCGCCGAGCACCTGGCCAAGTTCTTCCCGATGTTCATGACGGCGGCCGGCACCGTGCCCCCGGCCAAGGTGCTCGTGATGGGAGCCGGTGTGGCCGGGCTCCAGGCCATCGCCACCGCCCGCCGTCTGGGGGCGGTGGTGCGGGCCTATGACGTGCGTGCCGCGGCCAAAGAGGAGGTGGAGAGCCTGGGTGCCAAGTTCGTCGAGTTGGGCCTCGAGACCCAAGAGGGTTCAGGGGGGTATGCCAAGGAGCAGTCGGCCGAGTACCTGGCCAAGCAGCAGGAGCTTCTCGCCGCTGAGGTGGCCGCCTCCGACGTGGTGATCACGACAGCCCAGATCCCCGGCCGGAAGGCGCCGATCCTGGTCACGGCGGCGATGGTCGAGGGGATGGCCGACGGCGCCGTCATCGTGGACATGGCCGCGGACTCGGGGGGCAACTGCGAGCTGTCGGTGCCCGGCGAGGACGTCCGGGTCAATGGTGTGACCGTGGTCGGGCTGTCCAATCCGCCGGCCTCCATGCCCACCCACGCCAGTTTCCTCTACGCCAGGAACATCGCCAACTTCTTGGGCCTCCTCGTGAAGGATGGCGAGCTGGCACCGGACTTCGACGACGAGATCGTGGCTGGCACCTGCGTCGTGAGGAACGGCGAGGTGGTCCATGCCCCGACCGCCGAAGCCCTCGGGCTGGCACCGCCACCTCAGGCTCCGGCTCCGGCCGAGCCGGCGTCCGCCGAGCCCTCCACGGCGGCCGGCACCGAGGAGGAGCCGACCGAACCGAAGGAGAGTGGATCATGAGCACCGGCATCCTCGAGTTCGTCACCGTGTTCGTGCTGGCCGCATTCGTGGGCATCGAGGTGATAAACGCCGTCCCGAGCATTCTGCACACCCCACTGATGTCGGGGAGCAACGCCATCCACGGCATCGTGCTCGTCGGCACCATCCTCATCATGGGAGAGGCCAGCGGAGCCCTGCAGATAACGCTGGCATTCCTGGCTGTGCTGCTCGCCACCTTGAACATCGTGGGTGGGTTCGTAGTCACCGACCGGATGCTTGAGATGTTCAAGTCCAAGCCGTCCGACCGCGCCGGCAAGGGCGCAGGGGATGACGCGAAAGGTGGTGAGCGGTGAAGCTCACCACCGGGATCGACCTGGTCTACCTCCTGGCCGCCATCGGGTTCATCCTGGCCCTCAAGGGGCTGAGCTCACCCAAGCACGCCCGGAACGGGAACCTCCTCGCGGCAGCCGCGGCCGCCGTGGCCGTCGGCTTCACGTTCGCCTATCCCGAGGTCCGGGCCCACTCGCTCAACCTGATCCTCACGCTGGTGGCCATGGCCATCGGCGCGGCCATCGCCGTCCCGGCGGCCCGCCTGGTGAAGATGACGGCGATGCCCCAGATGGTGGCCATCTTCAACGGGGTCGGTGGTGGTGCCGCCGCCCTGATCTCGATCGTCGTGTTCCTCATCGAGGCCCCGGGCAAGCCGGCGGTGTACCGGATCGCCGAGGTGCTCTTCGGAGTGCTGGTCGGCTGTGTCTCGTTCTCCGGGAGCGCCATCGCGTTCGCCAAGCTCCAGGAGCTGATGACCGGGCGTCCGGTCACCTATCCGGCACAGCAGGTGATCAACGCCATCGTGGCCGCGGCCATCGCCGGACTGGCCATCGCCACGCTGCTCACCGGTAGTGTTCCCCTGCTCGCCGCCATGGCCGGGCTGTCGTTGGTCCTCGGCGTGATCTTCGTCCTCCCCATCGGCGGCGCCGACGTGCCCGTGCTGATCTCACTGCTCAACTCGTTCACCGGTCTGGCCGTGGCCGCCTCGGGCTTCACTCTCAACAACAACCTCCTGATCATCGCCGGCACGCTGGTGGGTGCCTCCGGCATCCTGCTCACGCGGATGATGAGCAAGGCGATGGGTCGGTCGTTGGCCAACGTGCTGTTCAGCGCCTTCGGTTCCGTGGTGACGGCCGCAGGTGGTGCCGACGGCTCCGCCGAGACCCGGACGGTGAAGAGCGGCACGCCCGAGGACATCGGTGTGCTGCTGGCCTACGCCCGGAAGGTGGTGATCATCCCGGGCTACGGATTGGCGGTCGCCCAGGCTCAGCACACCGCCCGCGAGCTGGCCGACCTGTTGATGGAGCGGGGAGTGGAGGTGTTCTACGCCATCCACCCGGTGGCCGGCCGCATGCCCGGTCACATGAACGTCCTGCTGGCCGAGGCCAATGTCCCCTATGACGAGCTGAAGGAGATGGACGAGGCCAATCCCGAGATGGCCACGGCCGACGTCGCGCTGGTGGTCGGGGCCAATGACACGGTCAACCCGGCGGCGAAGAACACTCCGGGGAGCCCGATCTACGGGATGCCCATCATCCACGCCGACGAGGCCCAGAACATCGTGTTCCTCAAGCGGTCGATGCGCCCGGGCTTCGCCGGCATCGACAACGAGCTGCTGTTCGACGACAAGACGACGCTGCTGTTCGGGGACGCCAAGGATACGCTGACCAAGCTGGTCGCCGCCGTCAAGAACGCCTGAGCCCCCTGGCACCCGCCCCCGGTGCGGCCGGACGCCCGAGGAGAGGTCGCTCGTCCCCCCGCACCTCTCCGGTGGCCGGGCTCAATTTGGCAAAGACCATGATCCCCTGGCTGGTCGGTCGGGTGGAGAGCACGGTGACTTCGACGGGCGCCCCGCCGATCAGATGGAGGGCGTCGCTCACCACGACCATGTCGCCGTCGGGCAGATAACCGACCGCCTGGCGAGGTTGACGTCCCTCCTTGATCAGTTCGACGATCAGCCGCTCACCCGGGGTGTGGTCGGGGGCGAGGCCGTTGGCCACCTCCCGCAGGTCCACGGCGATCAGCTCCCAACGGGCGGCCTGCTCGACCACCGAGGTCGAGCACGTCCCCACCCGCAGCCCCGTCCGGCGGGCCACGGTGAGCAGCTTGCCGTCGAGGTCGTCGACCTCGGGGACCTCGTCGGCGCACAGGTGGACGGGGACGTTCATCTCGCGGAGCGCCTCCAGCGCTTCCAGCCCACGTCGGGCCCGGCGTGAGCTGACCGGGTCGGGAGCCTCGGCCATCGATCGCAGGTGGTCCATCACGAATTGGGGGACGACGAGCCCACCCGGCAGGAGCCCGCTCCGCCCGAGGACCAGGAGAAGCCGGTCCATCACCGCCGAAGTGTCGACCAGGAGTGCGTCACTCTGTGACGAGTCCGACCGTGGCGACAAGATGCCGCGACAGTCCCACCGCCTCGAGGATCTGGCGTCCCTTGACCGAACCGATGCGCCAGCCCAGTGAGGCGAGTATCCACACCAGCCCGGCCGTGACGAGGAGGGTGACCCCCGAGCGGAAGATGACGAGGAGGGGGAGTCCGACCACCATGCCGAGCAGCATCCCCGACGTCGAGATCATCGAGGAGGCGAAGATCTCACCCGGCGGGGTGTTGCGGAGGAGGAACACGGCCTTCTGCAGGCCCTTGTCGAGCAGCCGGCCGGCCACGCCCCCCAGCACGTAGCTGATGGCCGCCCCGAAGAGCATCCCGATCAGCGAGGCGTGGGCGGTGCCGCCGACACTGTGGCCGAGCTCGTAGCCGGCCACCGAGCCGGCCAGGACGAAGAGGAGGCGGAAGCCTTCGACAAAGAGCACGGCTCAGCTGCCGGGTTCGGTGTTGCGGTTCGGATGGTTCATCGGCAGTCCACTTCGGTTATCGCCACGTGACAAGGGTCCGCCCTTTTCATTGTCGGAAACGGGCCGATGATCTTTAGGGTAATTGCCTGGTGAATTTGACGAAACCTGGTCTAGATTGGATCCATCTGCCCAAGCAATGTCCATGTCAACGACACAAAAGTGCAGAAAGTGGTAATCTCACTACTCTGAGCGGTCAACTAGCGCGCGTTGCTGGTCGCTCCATCTCTGAGAACCGTCCCCATGCGATCCCACCCGAGATCACAGCATTCCGTAGGCCAACGCCTAGAGACAGCTCTCCGCGGCGTCGAGGCGCGGCAGCCCGCCGGCGACCTCGCACCCGGCCCGGAGACCGGGGCCACCGGGCCGGGTGCCGGGGAGTGCCTCGATCTCGTCCCCACCGGACCGGGACTGGTGATCGGGCACACCGACAATCGAGAGCTCGCGGTCCCGTCCCTGGTTCCCTGGTCGCTCGTCCAGGTGTCCGCGGCTGAGGGACCCGAGGGTGACCCGGAGGGCCCCGTGCTCTGCCTCGAGGTGGCCGACGCGGAGTGGCTGGGCGGAGGCGACGCGTGGAACCTCAAGGTCCGAGAGGCCGAAGCGGTACCGTTTCTCGACGAGGTGGCTGCACGCAAGGCCGTTGCTCGGCGCGACGAGTATCGGTTCCTCGGCATCGCCGTCGGTGCGGGCATCGGGCGGCTGGCCGTCCTCCCTGCGTCCGCCTCGCGGTGGGTGAGGTCCCTCCGTCCCGCCGGGGGTGACCCGCGCCACGGTCTGGGTCGTGGCCGGATCGCACCGGTCATGGTCGGACTGATGGCGCTGGTCCTGCTGGCCGGCAGCACCAGCGTGCCGTTCGGCTCATCGGTCAGCGGGGCGACCGGGCACCCGCATGCCGCCGCCGACGCCGGCAACCGGAACGAGGCGTCCAGCGTCCACACGACGCCCAGTCTCGCCGCGGCCACGTCGGCCCCGGCGCCCGCACCGCCGTCGCTGGCGGGATCTGCCCCCCTCGCCCCCCACGAGGTGTTCGGCTACGCCCCGTACTGGACGTTGCCCCAGTCGTCGGGCTTCGACGTCCAGGACCTGACCACCTTGGCCTACTTCAGCGTCGACGCCAATGCCGACGGGACCCTCGACGAGAGCGGTCCCGGCTGGAACGGCTACGAGAGCCAGGATCTGGTGAATCTGGTCGACCGGTCCCACGCCGCCGGGGCCCGGGTCGTGCTCACGGTGACCTGCTTCGACCAGAGCACCCTCGACGCCATCACGTCGGATCCGAACGCGCCCGCCCGACTGGCGTCCGCGCTGATCGCCGCCGTCTCGGCCAAGAACCTCGACGGCGTCAACTTCGACTTCGAGGGCGAGGGGAGTGCCGACCGCGCCGGGCTCACCCACCTGATCACCCAGGTGTCGAACGCCCTGCACGCTGCCAACCCCCACTGGCAGGTGACCATGGCCACGTACGCGAGCGCCGCCGGGGACTCCGGCGGCTTCTACGACATCGCCGGGTTGGCGCCGGCCCTCGACGGTTTCTTCGTCATGGCCTACGACATGAACGACCAGTCGACACCCAGCGCCACGGCGCCACTGATCGGAGGAGGGTTCAACGACACCGAGGCGCTGCAGCAGTTCACCGCGGTGGTGCCGGCATCCAAGATCATCCTCGGTGTCCCGTACTACGGGTACGACTGGCCCACCACCAACGGGACATACGGGGCTCAGGCCATGGGGCCGGAGGCTCCCCTCAGCGATGGAGTCATCGAGGCGTCGGGAGAGCCGACCTACTGGGACCCGTCCACCGATACGGCGTGGACGTCCTACCAGGTCGGCTCCCAGTGGCACGAGACCTACTTCGACGATCCGACGTCCCTGGCCATGAAGGCCCAGCTGGCGAACTCGTTCCACATCGCCGGTCTGGGCATCTGGGCGCTGGGGATGGACGGCAACAACCCCGCCATGCTGGCCGCCCTGTTGGGGAACGCCCCGGCCACGAAGGACCTCTCGAGCGGTCCCACGGCGACGAGCTCGTCACCGTCGCCGACCACGACCGCCACCGGTCCCGCCGGGTCCGGGTTCGCGACGAGTGGCGTCTGGAAGGGGGCCAACGACCCGCTCAACCCCATAACCCCGCCGGCGACGGATGGCAACGCCGTCTACCAGGGGACGCTGAGCTCGTTCACCACCAACGACCCCGCTCTCGCCTGCCTCGAGAGTGGTCCACCCCTCAAGGTGTGGACCTTCAGCACGTTGCCCGGTGTGGACGTCGCACTGGCCACGCAGCCCGAGGACTGCGCCACCGCCATGTGGACCTTTGTCCCCCCGTCCGCCACGGGCGATCCCGGAGGTGGTGCCCCGACAGCCGCCCCTCCGACCCCGACCTCCACATCGACCTCCACCTCCACCACCTCGACATCGACCACCACGACATCGACCACGTCCACCACCTCGACGACCGGTCCCTGACCACGACGAAGGTGGGAGGAGTCATCGGGCCAGCTGGAACGGGCGGTGCGGCCGGGGAAGCTATCCTCGACTCGCACTCGGGGGTGTAGCTCAGCTGGTAGAGCGCTACGTTCGCAATGTAGAGGCCGAGGGTTCGAGTCCCTTCACCTCCACCCGATGTCGGAATCACAACGTCAAGGCGGCATTCCGTCGGCACTCACCGACGAAGGCGAATGACGATGTCCAAACCCGCGGCTTCCCCTCGTCGCACCCCTTGGGCGTGATCTGAGACGGAGGGTGTCGGGAGAAGTCGTCCCACGAGCTGACAGGTGACCGAGTGCTCCGGCGAGCGATCCCCGGCCGCGTCCACCATGGCTACGGCCGCGCAGTCATCTGCGCCAGCATCTGTTCGAGCGCCAACTGGTCGGGTCCTACGAACGGGCCGACATCCGGAACCGCCGCCAACGATGCAAGGAACTGATCGATCATGCTGCCGGGGGCGGCAGGAAGGTGGCTGCTCAGGATCAACGAAGGTTCCAACTCGGCGACGGCGTCGAGTCCGTGGACCAACCTCCCCCGGTCGACCTCGTGCAGCCAGGGCGAATCGATGGTCGCCCAGGTGACCTGCCCTTCGCGCAGGTCACCTGCGGAGAGGTCGGCAGCGTTCTGCGGTACGTCCTGCAGCAGTGCCCCGAAACAGTCGGCCGGGAAGAGCACGCCCGAGCTGGTGTCGACGAAGCCGGTGGTCGATGGGTTGTCGAAGGTCGGTGGCCTGAATGCGGTGAGGGTCCGACTGCCGAGCGTAATGCTCTGCCCAGGATTGACGAGGTGGACTCTGTCCATCGGGAGCGGATCGGACACGCTCATGATGCCGACGCCCAGGAATGTGGTGATGACCTTGACGTCGGGGTACTCGGCGAGCAGCTGGCCTAGCGCGCCGATGTGGTCGCCGTCGGTGTGGGTGAGCCAGATCCAGCGGAGGTCACCCGGGTCGATGACCGACCTGAGCGCGGTGAGGTAGCTCTCACGCTCGACGACTGGACCCGTGTCGACCAGGACGGGGACGTCCCCATGGAGTACGAAGGAGTTGATGGCGAGTTGGCCGAGACCGGGAATGGGGAAGTTCGTCGTCAGGACGTCGATGTCCGGTGCTGCCTTGTAGGTGGTGATCATGATGTGCTCCTTTGCGGTGGATGATCTGATGGCCGTTCGATTGGACCTGGTGCATCGGGCATGGCTTCGCCCGCGTCGGTCCCGTGGGACCGATTGGACGGGTGGACCGGCCCCTACGGCGAGGCGAAGTCGATGCCGTGCCGTCGGGCCGCGGCGACGAGCTCCTCTTCGCGGTGGGGGGGCAGGTCGGGGGGTGGGAGGGTCCCTGCCGTCGCCGGCCAGCCGCACGCCCGGGTGAATTCCTCGAACCCGGCCGGGGTGACGAGGACGAGGAAGCGGGCTACCTCGGAGTCGACGCGGAACCGGTGGCGAACCCCCCGGGGCCCGAAGACGAAATCGCCGGTGGTGGCCACGCGAGACTCCTCACCCAGCCAGAACGTCAACTCCCCCCCGAGGATGTACCAGGCCTCGTCCTCGTGGCAGTGCGTGTGGACGGGCGATCCCGACCCACGGGGTGCACGGACCTCGGCCAGGGCGAGCTGTCCGTTCGTCTCGTCCCCCCTCACTTTGTACCTGAGCAGGCTGTCAGCGAACCAGACCCCCTCTCCCTCGTCGGAGGCCAACAGGAAGGCGGCGGGTGCCACCTCGGTCGTCATGACGCCCCTTCTGGTGCAGTCGCCCCTTCGGCGGCCGCCTTGAGTTGGCCGAGCGTGTGCTCCATACCGTCCCTCAGCTCGCGGGCCCGGTTGGTCGGGACGTCCAGGATCCGCGCCCACAGAGGAATCCGTCGCACCACGTAGGACTCGACGACCCGGGTACCGCCTCGGGCCGGCTCGAACCGGTAGTGCCACTCGGTGGACTCGCGCCCGCCTTCCTCGGTGACGAAGGCGAACTCGCGATCCGGGTCGGCGGCCAGCACCCTGCCCCTTCGGGACCACTTCATCAGGTTGGCCGGCCCCCCCTCGTTGTGCCCGATGAACGTCGCCCCCACCACAGGGTCGGTGGAGCCATCCAACCACTCCACCCGCTGGCACTCCGGGCTCCACTCACCCATCCGGGGCATGTCGGCCACGAGTGCGTAGATGCGCTCAGGCGGCGCGTCGATGATCGTCTCGGTGCTGTCCTGGGTCAGCCACCACCGTGTGCTCGTCTCGGCCATGTGTCCTCCGTCGATCCGTGAGCCCCTCATGGGAAGTAAGCTAATACCTTTAGCTAATGCTGTCAAGACTCCTATATGCTATAGTTGGATAAATGGCGAGGACGACCAGCCCGGAACCGACCGCGGCGCCTCCGGTGGACCGCCGGGGCCGCCGACGACAGGAGACCATCGACGAGATCCTCGACATCGCCGTGGCCATCATGTCCGAGGAGGGCGTGAACGGGTTGAGCCTGTCGGAGGTGGCGAGGCGGCTCGGCGTCCAGCCCCCCTCGATCTACAAGTACTTCCCCTCGCTCATGGCCATCTACGACGAGCTCTTCCTGCGGGGCCAGCGCGTGCACCTCGAAGTCATGTGCACCTCCATGGCCTCGGCCGATCCTGGACTCGATGCGCTCATCGCCGGCCTCGAGGCGAGCGGGCGCTGGTTGCTGGCCAACCGCGCTGTGGCCGAACTGCTGTTCTGGCGCCCTGTCCCGAAGTTCGAACCCTCGGCGGGGGCGATGGCCATCAGTCAGGAGATGGTCGACATCCAGCGCGCAGCACTGGTCGACGCCGTGACAGCCGGCCAGCTCGGGCCTGGTGCCGCGTCCGATGAAGCCGTCTTCCTAATTTCCACACTGATCATCGGGGTCCTGAGCCAGGCATTCGCCAACGAGCCCGATCTCGAATGGGGCACGGGGCGCTTCACCCCACTGTTCCCCAAGCTCATGCGGCTGCTCGTGGCCGCCTATCCACCTCCGTCCTAGGGGATGGTGGGCCAGGCCTCCTGACGGAAGCATCACTGCTGATGCGATCGGGGATCGTGAAACCAGAAGCGTTCGTCAGCTCTGAAGGTCCTACCGGGTCCGTCCCAAAGCGCAACCGTCACGCTCGCCACGGTCGGTCGCCTGACCCGGCACGGGATCTCCCACGCGGTGCCGTTCGCCATGGCTCTCCGCCGGAATGGTCCGCGGATCGAAGCGACAGGCACCATCCCCGTTGTATTCGCGCGCTGGAGTATCGAGGGTCCGCAGAGTTTCGGTGCCGTCGGTTCGCTCGCCGACCACGGGGTCCCAGAGTTTCTGCTCGAGCTCCAACGGAATTCCGCGGCGAGTTGACGGGGCAGCGCCTTCGAAGCGATGGGGACGGCGGGCCCGCCTGTGAGTCGCAACCACCAGGTCGGGAGACTCACCCCTGCCGGCGCCTCGACGGTCCGCTTACCGGCGCGGGAACACACCACCCGGGTTTCGCCCACACGGTCGCGGGTAGATCGCCCCCTCGAAGCCGTTCAACTCGTGACAAGGGGGCAGCACCATGGCACAGGAACTCAACGAAAACCGTGTGGCGTTTCTGGTGGCCAACGAGGGTATCGAGCAGGTCGAATTGACCGATCCGTGGCAGGCGGTGCTCGATGCCGGTGGTCAGCCCCAACTCATCGCCCCGAAGCTGGGGACGGCCGAGGCTGTGAACCATCTCGACCCCGGGGATTCCTTCAGGGTGGATCTCACCACGAGCGATGCCGATCCGGCCGACTATGTAGCAGCTGTGCTCCCGGGCGGGGTGGCCAACCCCGACCAACTCCGAACGGACGGACCGGCCGTTGCCTTCGTCCGAGCCATGGTCGAGGCTGGCAAACCAGTTGCCGCCGTCTGCCACGGTCCCTGGACACTCGTCGAGGCCGATGTCATCCGTGACCGCACGCTCACCTCGTGGCCCAGCCTGAAGACGGATATCACCAACGCCGGGGGACGTTGGATCGACGAGGAGGTAGTGGTGTGTGCCGGCGACGGGACAGCGAACACCCTGATCACCAGCCGCAAGCCTGAGGATCTTCCCGCCTTCTGCAAGACGTTCGTCGAGGAATTCTCGAAGGCGTCGAGCCCTGCCGATCGCTGATGTGCCCGACGCCGGTTGGCCGTGCCGGGCGGCCAGTGAGCCTGCTGCAGTCGTCGTCGTCCAGCCGGGACAAGGCTCCCAGCCCCGCTAGCTCGGATGTTCGGATTCGTACTCGTGGACCCGTGCCCGCATGAGCTTCGCCAGCAGTTCGGTCGGCAGTTCACGGTTGTAGGGGAGTTTGATGAAGCCCGCACCGGCTTCGTAACCGGCGGCTTCGACTGCGGCCTTCTGGGTGGAGAAGAACGGCGGAGAGAACCGGAGCGAGCAGTGGTGCTTGAAGTTCTGGAGCATCCAGAGGTTCGTATTGTCTCCGCGGACGTAGGTCGGGAGGTTCCACTTGAGGACCTCCCGCGCCTCGGGGTCGACAGTCAAGCTCAGCTGCCTGAGTGCCTCCAGGTGTGGCCGCTGGAAGCCCTCGAGCTTGGCGAAGAAATCGTCGACGCTTGTCCGCTTCGGCATCGGCATGGCTCAACAGTACCCCCGAGGTAGGCCCCGACGGCCGGCCGGCCACCAGACGAACGGAACAGAGGACAATGACCGGCACCGCGACCCTGCTCCAGTTTTGACGAGGCAAGGAGGCCGTCCTTCGTTCGAGACTCACCATCCGACAGGCTCGCGACCTCCTCCTGACCTCACGACGTCGCCGTCGGGGGCACCTCCACCTTCTGGTTCCCGGCCATCCGGGCTGCGATCTCGGGGGGCATGCCCGGCCCGGGCCGGACCGTGACCTCCGCCGGGTCGTCGACCCGTCCGCAGGCGGAACAGATTGTCTCCTGGGTGATCGAACCCCCGCAGACGGAGTGGGTGTAGAGGATCGGAGGTCCAGCGGGGGCGGCCCACCGGTCGCCCCACTCGGTCAGGGTGATGAGGACCGGTGCCAGGTCGCGGCCCTTGGCGGTCAGCAGGTACTCGCCGTGGTCCGGATTGCGCGAGGTGAGGCGGTGTTCCATGACGCCGACTCCGACGAGGCCGTCGAGGCGCCGTTGCAGGATGTTCGTGGCGATGCCGAGCCGCAGCCAGTCGTTGAATCGGGTGGAGCCGGCGAACAGCGCGTCCCTGATGATCAGCAGGCTCCATCGCTCGCCCACCACCTCGAGGGCACGGGCGGCCGAGCACACCTGGTTGTCGTAGGTCTTTCCGAGCACCCGTCCAGTGTAGCTCCCCCGCACTTGCATCATGCAAGCTACTTGGGTATCGTGACTTGCGTCATGCAAGTACCGGGAGAAGGCTCCCGGTCCCCAGGAAAGGCAGGCCCGATGTCCGATCAGAGTTTCACCGCCACCTTCACCGTCGACCAGACCCCTGACGAGGCGTTCCAGGCCATCACCGACGTCCGGGGATGGTGGTCGGGAGAGATCGGGGGGAGGACCGACGTGTTGGGTGGCGAGTTCACGTACCGCTACCAGGACGTTCACTATTCTCGGCAGCGGATCACCGAACTGGTCCCGGGGAAGAGCGTGGTCTGGCACGTCGAAGAGGGCTTCCTCGACTTCGTCGAGGACAAGAGCGAGTGGACTGGCACCGACATCCGGTTCGACATCGCTCCGGTGGGTAGCAAGACCGAGGTCCGGTTCACCCACCTCGGCCTGGACCCCGACGCCCAGTGCTTCGACGGTTGTTCGAGCGCCTGGAGCTTCTACATCAACGGGAGCCTGCGGAATCTGATCCGAACGGGGAGGGGCGAGCCCAACGAACGGGAGACAGCCGGCGCCGCAGGATGAGTTGGCCTGCAATTGCAAAGCCGGATGCGAGTGGCTCCACGTCGATGGTGAGGATCGCCTCGGGACCCTCCACCTCCGGACCTTGTGGATTGGTGCCAACTGATTGGTGCCAACTTCGGCGGGCATCATCCGTCTGGACTCGGCCACCGAGTGATCGGCCCGGTCCGTCGCGAGGGGGTCGATTCTGCTCGGTCGGTGACCGGTCGTACGTCGCGAAATCAGGCCACCGCCCGTCGGAACACCCCAGTTGCCCAGGTGACCACCACGATGCACAGCGGCACGAGTACGGCGAACGCCTGCCACACCGCCGGATTGCTGTAGGCGCCGGCGGATAGGGCCCTGGCCCCCTCGACGGCGTAGTAGAGAGGGTTGAAGTGCGCCAGGACCCGCATCCAGGTGGGCCCGAGGGAGATCGGGAGCAGCACACCGGCCAGGAGGAGCACCGGAAGATTCAGGCCGTTGATGATGGCGGCGAAGCTGCTGATGTCCTTGGTCACCAGGGCCGTCGCCACCGAGAACGCCGACATGGTGACCATGAGGAGGCCGAGCAGGACGACGAGGACGCCGAGGCCGGTCCAGTTGAGCGAGAACCCGAAGCCGGTGGCCGCGGCCACCACCACTGCGTCGAAGACGAACATCATCAGCATCCCCGAGAGCAGCGGGCCCATGAGGATTGCGAACCGACTCGCCGGCGTGACCCGGAAGCGTTCGATCACACCGGCCTGGAGCTCGAAGATCGTCCCGAAGCCCCCGGACATGCCGCTGGCGAAGGCCAGGAGGGCGAGGATGCCGGGAAGGAACAGGTCGATGACGCTGGCCGACGACGCTTCGGGGCTGGAGAAGTGCTTGAGGAGTGGCGTGAACAGGACCAGATACAGCAAAGGTGTGGAGAACCCGACGAACAGCCACACCGGGTTGCGCAGCATCTGGATGGTGTAACGATGGAACAGCAGCCCTGTGTCGCGCACGAGCTTCATGCCGCCACCTCCGCTCCGCTGGGCGTCTCCGGCTCGAGCGCGGTGTCGCGCAGTGATCGGCCGGTCTGTCGCAGGAAGACATCGTCGAGCGTGGGCTCGGACAGGTTCATCGATCGCACGCCGACCTGACCCTGGTCGAGGATCCGGAGCAGCTGGGGGAGTGCTGCGCTGCCGTCTTCGACATACAGCCGGATCTGGTCGCCCGAGGAGGAGATCTCGCGGACGTAGGGCTCGGTCTCGAGAAGGGCCATCCCACGGGCCGCGCTATCGGCCTGGTCCTTGAGGGTGATCACGATTGCGTCGCCGGCCACCCGCTGCTTGAGGGCGCGGGGTGTGCCCTCGATCACGATGCGCCCGTGATCCACGATCACCAACCGGTCGCAGAGTACGTCGGCCTCCTCGAGGTAGTGGGTGGTCAGCACGATGGTGGTCCCCTGGTCGCGTAGGGCCCGCAGGTGCTCCCAGAGGCTCGCCCGGTTCTGGGGGTCGAGTCCGGTGGTCGGCTCGTCGAGGAAGAGCACAGACGGCTGGTGGACGATGCCAAGTGCGACGTCGAGGCGACGCCGCTGGCCACCCGAATAGGTCTTGACCCGCCGGTCCATGAAACCCGAGAGGGAGAGGATCGAAGCGAGTTCATCGATGCGCGGGCGCAGTTCGGCGAGACCCGCCCCGTAGAGGCGCCCTTGAAGGAGCAGGTTCTCGGTGCCGGTGGCCAGCTCGTCGGCACCTCCCAGCTGGCTGACATAGCCGATGCGCTGGCGCACCTGCTGGGGGTTCCGGCCCACATCGAACCCGGCCACTGTGGCGCGGCCAGCATCGATGGGAAGCAGCGTCGTGAGCATCCGCATCGTGGTGGTCTTGCCCGCCCCGTTCGGTCCGAGCAGCCCGAAGATCTCCCCCGATTCGACCCGCAGGCTCACCCCGCGCACGGCGTCGACCGTTCCGGTGCGGGACGGGAAGCTCTTGGAGAGTTGGTCCGTGATGATGGCAGAAGATGTGTCGCTCATGTGCTCCCTCGGATCGATTGTCAGGTTGCTCCGTCGGTCAGTTCGTTGTCGTGAACGGGGGGAGGGCGATGGGCTCACCGGCCGCCTCGTGGACACTCCGCCACCAGTCGACGCCGTCGAGGGCTCCCGACTCGATGTCGGTAGCGAGCCGGCCTGCGAAGTCGAGCTCGGCTCCGAGCAGGGCGATCCGGTACTCACCCTCCAGAGAGAAGATCCGCGGCAGGCCCATCTTGTCGGCGACCTCTTGGGATGCCCGGGCTTGGGCAATCTCCGTCTCCAACCGCAGCGCCCGCTCCCTCAGGAGGCCGACGACTGCGTCCGGCGGGAGCGCCGGGAGGAACGACAGGGCGGCTTCGAAGGCGGGGTACTCCTTGACCGGCGTGGCGAGCAGATCGGTGAGCCAGTCGTGTGCCTCCACCCGTCCGGCGTCGGTGAGTTGGTAGACGGTTCGCTCGGGGAGCCGGCCATCGCGCGCCGTCTCCAGTGGAGAGATGAGACCCCTGCGCTCGAGCGAGGCCACCACCGCGTAGAGCGAGCCGTAGTTGAGGCGCACGCTCTCGTGCTTGTTGCGCTGACGGAGAGTGCCGGCGACCTCGTAGGGGTGCATCGGTCGCTCGTACAGGCAGAGCAACACGGCGAGAGCCAAGGGATTCGAGCGGTTGCGTCCTGCCATTGTCTGGGCTCCTAAACGGGTACTCTAACTAGAGTATACTGCTCCGTATGCGCTCGCCAGTCAAGCGTTACCGCTGAAATCGTCAGAGTGTCGCAGTGTCGATCACCGGGGGGACGCCGTGGCTCCCCGGACACCAGAGGCCACTCCGCGCCCCGGTGTCGCGGGATCCCTTTGACGCCCGGTCAGAGATCGAACCTGCCCTTGGATTTCTGTCTCCTTCGTGACAGACATCCATGGGGATGTGGCTGAAACTGACATCAGCAACAACCGACGGATGAGCTGAGGAGCGCACTATGTGGAATGCAGGGACCATCCCCTTCGTACTCGTGGCCATCTTGGTGGCCACTGGACCCGTCATCTATATGACACATCACTCGTTCAAGCACGGCCATGTGGCATCTCTGCCTGACGGCGTCACGCCTCCGGCGGCAGACCCTGCACAGTTCGGCTGGAGCGTCTGCCCCGAGTGCAAGGCCGTCATCACCGACCACTCTCTCCACACCGAGGTGGCCCACCAGCTGGTACCGGCGGGATAGAACTGCCGCTGGATCAGCGACCCGGCGACAGCCCGTGTGGCCCACATCCCCGTTTGCAGGTCAACAGGTGAATCCCTACCGGTGTCGGCGAAGGATCCGAAAAGGCGGTCCCTCTCATGACGGAGCGGGCTGCACCAGCGTCGGCTCGCCGTGAACGACCAGCGTGGCGCCGACCGCCACGATTCGCGCATTCCGGCTGACCGGTCGTGACCCGATTTCGACGGTGAGTGTCGACGTGGACGCCCTGTAGGACCAGCCTCGGCCGGACCTGCTCAGATGGCTCAGCTTGCGACCGTCCAGGGTGACCTGCTGCGGTCGCGTGACGTCGACCATCTCGACCGTGGTGGATACCGAGGTGGGCTCGCCCGGGTAACCGCCCCGAGCGGCACCGATCGTGACGCGGACGGAGGGCGATCCGCCGGCTGGTGAGTCGGACGACGTGGTGATGAGGGTCTCCGTGCGTTGGCCCTTGGTGTAGCCGAGGCCCGCTCCCGCGTCGCCGTAGAGATCGAATGAGCCCGGCGATCCCGGGTAGACGAGAGTGGTGAGCGTGCGAGGAGGCCCGGTTCCAGCCATGGACGGCTGCTCGGGAATGATCCCACCCTGACGGACGAAGACCGGCATCCGGGCCAGCGGCTCCGCCAGGGTGGCCGTGGACGGCCCCGTGAACGTGGCGCCGGTGAAGAAATCGACCCACTTGCCCGGGGGGAACCACACTGTGGTCGTCGCCACTTGCCCTGGCGTGGTCACCGGAGCCACCAGCATGTCCGGACCGTAGAGGTATTCCGTGGGATCGGTGTAGGCCGCCGAGTCCTCGGGGTAGTCGAGGTAGAGCGGGCGTGCCATCGGCAGGCCCGTCTGGTTGGCCTCGGCGGCCAGGGTGTAGGTGTAGGGCAGCAGTGCTCCGCGGAGCCGGAGGAAGGACTCGGTGATCCCCTGTACCGGTTGTGGGTACTGCCAGGGAAGACGGTTCTCGTTGTTGGAATGGAGCCGGAGGATCGGCTCGAAGGTCCCGAGTTGTACCCAACGGTCGTAGAGGTCGGGGGGATCGGCTCCCGACTGTGTGGGAGGTGGCCCGAGGTAGCTTCCGATGTCGCTGCTGACGTATGGCTCGCCGATCGTGGCCTCGTCGGGAACCAAGGCGGCCTCGGCGGCGAGGGTGTTCCAGGTTCCCCAGGCATCACCCGTGAAGGCGATAGCCGAGGTGTGGTCCGACCACGGCCCTGCCGGGTACACCTCCTGCGGAGCGGCATTGGAGCCTCCGATACGGGCCAGGACGAATCCACGCTCGCCGAGGTTGACCATGTCCTGGGCGTAGAGATGGCCGACCCAGGCATCGGGCGTCACGCCGGACGAAGAAACCAACGAGTCGTCGCAGCACCAGTCGAGCCACCAGAAGGAAACCCCCTGACGCTGAAGGCTCTGCTGGAGGGCGAAGTTGGATTCAGCCTGTGGTACCGAACTCCAGTCCCACACCTTGCAACTCCCGTTGGTGCAGCTGGATGAGGCAAGGGTGTTTCCGGCGATTCGTTCGGCGTCCGGAAGCTCGGGGTCGTTGTCGTCGATACTCGAGTGGATGTTCAGCGTCACCGCGATGCCGTGGGAGCGCGCCCATCGGAGGAACGATGACGGAGAGGGGAAGAGGGCGCGGTTCCATTCCCAGCCGTTCCAATCGTTGGGCGCCTTCCAGTCGGTGTCGAGCGACAGCGTGCTGAGGGGGACGCTGTTGGTGGCGAACTCGGGATAGACCGAATTCTCGATTGCGCTGCTCGAATAGGGCGTGTAGTCGGAATACCAGACACCGAAGACGTTGCGGGGAAGCAGGGGGGCGGGTCCCGTGAGCTGGTCCAGGGTGTGCAAGGCGCCGGCGTAGTCGTTTCCGTATGCGAAGAGGTAGCCGTCCTCGAGATCGCCGTTCGCGGGTCGGGGTTCGATCCATCCGTTCTTGGTCCACAGCGCGCTCCGGGTGTCGTCGAGCAATCGCCAACCAGCGGTGTCCAGCAGCCCGTCGCTGTTGAGAGGCTGGATTCCGGCCTGGCAGGTGGCACCGGACTGTCCGGGTCCGCAGGCCGGCTCATCGTTGTAGGTGTCGGTGTCGAAGCCCCGGAACCATCCTCCGAGAGGTCCGGTCGACGCCAAAACGGGGGGTGGTGAATCACCGGGACCGATGGCCAGAGTGTCGATGCCCAGTTCGAAGTTGTCCGGCGTGGTGCTGGCCACCTTGATCGAGTTGGTCCCCGACACGAGTGGAACGGTGGTGGTGAGCGTCGCCCACGGTTCGACCGCCGTTGTGGGAGTGGCGTCGACCACCTGGCGAAGGTGGCCGTTGACAATCACGTCGAGTGTGCTGGGGGTCGGTGTCAGCGGGGGACTGGCGTGGTTGTAGTAACGCAGTGAGATGACCGCCGGACCGGACTCGGACCCGATGACGTGCCAGGTGACGCTGGCGCCCGGTTTGATGAAGAACGCCGCATAGCCCGCTGTGCTCTGGTAACCGGGAAAGGTCTGGCCGAGCGTGGCCCCCCCGCCCAGGGAGGCTGCACCGGCCTGGCACACCTGTGCGAAGGTGCACTCCCAGTCCCATGTCGGCGCCACCGTGGACGTGCGGCCCCCGACAGAAAGGTGGAGGGAGGTGTTGAGCGGGGTGAAGGGGCCTGATCCGAGCCTGTAGCGCAGGGTGGCGCTCGCGGTGCGGACGGTGAGCCAGCCCCCCGAGGTGGAGACGGAGTACGGAGGGACGGGCATCCGCCGGTTCAGGGCGTTCACTGTGGGACTGTTCGCGAAATGCTGAGAGGGTGAGTACTCGAGGCGGAGCAGACTCGGAGTCAGGACCTCGACACGCACGTCGCCGATGTGAACGATCGCCGAGCTGTGGGCCATCCCCACTCCCATGTCGATCGGGGTCGCCAGGTCAACCGGAGCGGTGTCCTGGGTTGCGCCCGCTGCCTGGGCCACCGAAGGACTGGCCCCCGACATGAGGAGGATCACCCCGGACACCGCGAACGCGATGACCAATCGCGCACGGTGCCTCACCCGGTCACCTTTCGGGGGCTCCGCCGATCCCATCCCATCGACTCATCTTCGCATCGGCGTCCGGTGACGACCGCCATTTCCCATCTCCGCCGAGCTCGGTGGGGTCGCAGACCTTCTCATCGTGGCCCTGTCGTGGGGCCGGAAGGTATGGGCGGGCGGTGTGCCCTATGGAAATGCCGTCGCCGGCCGGGCCACAGCCGTCGACGCTTACCCCTGCGGCTCTGTGGGCGATGCTGAACCACGTGATCGGCTGAGGTGACCCGACCGCTATCTACCGGTGCGCTCGCGGTGCCTGCACCCTGGCCAGCAGCAGGGCCTCCGCTGGCCTTCCTCCAGCTCCTCCTGGGTCCGGCGAATGCGCCGTTCTCTGGTCTTGTCCTGCTTGGCGTCGTCGACCCAGCAGATGAACTCGTTCCGGGCGAGAGGGGTGATGTCCCCCCAGGCGTCGAGTGCCGTGGGGTTGGCCATGAGTGCCTTGCGTAGGTCTTCCGGAAGACTGTGCACCACGCCACCGGGTACTCGGGGTTTGCCCACGGGGCCACGGTAGTGGGTGAGGGCGAGCCACGGCGTGCACCAGCGATGGCCGCCCGCGATCAGGAGTCGGCACACGCCTCATTGGGACATGCGTCGGTTCAGAGGTCTCGTTCGTAGACGAACATGACGGGCCCGCCTTCTCCTCCGACCCGGTTGGAGAAGCCCAGGCTCTCGTAGAGGCGACGGGCTGCGGTGTCCGGCTCGTCGACTCCGATCTCCATCGATTGGGCACCCCGTTCTCGGGCTCGGTCGATGGCTGTCTCCATCATCGCCCGGCCCAGTCCCTGGCCCCGCCTGGCTGGCTTGACGTACAGCTCGGCCAGGTAGCACTCGAGGGCGGTGCTCCAGAGGGCGGGTCGGAAGCGGAGGACAGCGACTGCTGCGGGAACGTCACCGGCGACGATGACGAGGGTGTCCCCGTATTCGATGAGTTGACGAAGACGGTCGGTCAGGACCGGAGCTGGAGGTGTGGGCTCGTCGAACTCGCGGTTGAAGTCGCAGAGGAGTCCCCCGGCGGCTTCGAGATCCTCGACGCCGGCGACGCGAGCCGGGGATTCAGGGTGATCCTTCATGCCCGGAGGGTACTGTCGGGCCGGCCGGGATTCGAGCGCCCTGGGGTACTGGGCGAATTCCGATCATCCGCAGTGTCGGTGGTGCCGCAGCGTTATTGATTGGTGGGAGCTCCGGCCACCGCAGGCTCCTCGTTCATGGGCTTGGGGGTCTACCGCTGCTGCGGATCGTGGCCGCGGTGAAGGCCGACCTCGAGCGGTTGATGCGGTCGGTCATCCAGTCGGTTGCGCGATGATGAGGCATGGAGGTCGGTCGTGACATTGCCGCGGCCATCGGCGGGGTGCTGGTCCTGGCCGCTGGCTGGAGCGTCATCGCAACGCTCATCATGCCCCGGCGCGTCCACAACCGGATCAGCCGGTACGTAGGAGTCACACTGAACGCCGTCTTTCACGCGCTGACCGACAGATTTCGCTCGTACGAGACGCGCGATCGCATTCTCGCCGCCCAGGCACCTGTGCAGCTGATTGTGCAGCTGGGAGTGTGGTTGGCCATCTTCGAGCTGGGGTTCGGGCTCCTGTTGTGGCCGCTCGTGGGAGCGGCCGGCTTGGGGGGCGCCCTCGAGGAGGCGGGTTCTTCGTTGGTGACATTGGGATTCCTGTCGCCGAGGACCGGAGGTCAAGCGGCCATCGTCAGCGTGGCCGCCTTGGTCGGTCTCGGTACGGTGGCCCTGCAGATCGGTTACCTGCCACAGCTCTATGCGTCGTTCAACCGCCGCGAGACGCTCGTCACGCTGCTCGACTCCCGGGCCGGCGTCCCCTCCTGGGGGCCGGAGTTGCTGGCCCGTACCCACTACGGACTCGGGACCGGCGTGTCGGCCCTGTCGGAGCTGCCCGGGCTGTTCAGCCAATGGGAGAGTTGGTCGGCAGACGTATCGGAGAGCCACGCTACCTACATCACGCTCATACGTTTCCGTTCCCCGCGTCCACTTTCGTCGTGGATCACCGCGCAACTCGCAGTACTGGACGCAGCCGCCCTCTACCTGGCGCTTCTGTCCAATCCCGCCGACGCCGTCTCGGCTCGTCTCTGCCTGCGCGGCGGGTTCAGTTGCCTGACGACCATCGCCCGGGCGCTACGCATCCCGGTTCCCGAGGAAGCCGACCCGGACGACGGCATCTCGCTCACCTATGAGGAGTTCCTCGAGGCCGTCGATCGGCTCGCCGCGGTGGACTTTCCCCTCGAGCGCCCGACGTTGGATGCGTGGCGGGATTTCAAGGGATGGCGAGTCAACTAC
This sequence comes from uncultured Acidimicrobiales bacterium, assembly GCA_963725395.1. GTDB lineage: Bacteria > Actinomycetota > Acidimicrobiia > Acidimicrobiales > RAAP-2 > Bog-756. The sequence continues at coordinate 334,872 of CAVRYH010000002.1, forward strand.
GAGGCCGCCGCCTATGCGTTGGCCTACACCATCGACGCTCCACCCGCGCTGTGGTCAGGTCCCCGCCGGGGTGGCGTCCCGCCCATCGCGCCGATCCGACCGACGCTGCGACGCGGTACGAAGAAAGGCGACCCGCCCGGCGAGAACGCCTGAACGGGCACGGCGGTCCACGGGGTGCAACCCGAGGGCGCGTGATCGAGGGGATGGCCGTGACGGCCTCGGTCAGGCCGGGCCAGCGCGCGCCGGCCGCCGGCCGGCTCAGTCCGATGTCGTTGCCGTCGGCGTCGGCGAACCTCGGGACGATCAAGGTGGCTCGGTGACGGTCCGATGGGACAATCGGGGCAGCGGTGATTGCTCACCCGGGTCGTCTGGTGCCACGGCAACCATCACGACGGAGTCGCCTTGGTGGAGATCCGGAGCTCGATGGACACACCACCCGTTGATCGCCGACGACGACCTTTAGACTGGCTCTCCGTCGCACCGGAGGGGGGCCGCGCAAGGGAGGGCCATGACCGAATCGCTCCTGTTCTTCGGAGCCCTCGGCGTCGTCAGCACGCTGTTCGCGTTTCTCGCCAACCGGCGCCTGTTCACCGGCGGTGGCGCCGGGCTGGTGAGCGCGCTCGAGGGGCTTTACTACTGCCTGGGTCTCGTGTCGCTCGGTCTCGGCTGGTACTTCAACGTCCGCTACGTCCATGCCTACGGACACGAGTCCAGCTACGTCGACTACACCAAGGCGCTCTTCTCGAATTGGGCGTCCGACTCGGCGGCGCAGGACTACATCATGGTCAACCTCGTCCTCTTTCCGCTCTGGTCGATCACCGATGGACGGAGACGGGGCATCCGGACCCCGTGGATCTTCTTCGTGGCCAGCCTCTTCACCAGCCTGGCCTTCTCCGTGGCGCTGTACCTGGCCTTTGTCGAGAGGCAGATCCGTTACAACCGAGTCGCCGCGTCCAGCACCTCATGACCGCAGTTGTAGCCGGGGATGAACGTGACACCCGGGCCACCGTGGCACCCCGCACCACAGAGATAGAGGCCCTCGAACGGCACGGGTGCGTCGGGCCATCCCCGGGGCCCTGGTCGGAACGGCCCCATGAACTCGGGCTGGAGCAGACCGTGGGTGAAGTCCCCGCCCGTGCATCCGAACATCCGCTCGTAGGTGTAGGCGGGGTAGTTGAACTGGCGATCGACGAGGTCGGGGAAGTTGGGTGCCATCGACGTGATCTTCGCCACGATGCGTTCGGCCATCTCGTCACGCAGACGCGCCTGGTCGGCGTGGGTCGCCCCGATAGGGGAGTAGAAGGCGAAACTGCTGGCGACATGTCTCCCGTCGGGGGCGAGCCCCGGGTCGCGCAGCGTCGGGATGGAGAGATTGAAGGACGGCGAGTGCGGTACCAGACCGCGGACCGACCCCTCGAAGTCGCGCTGCATCTCCTCGGGCCTCCCGAAGAACGTCACGTTGTGTCGGAGATCGCCCTGGTTCAGCACGTCGTAGGGAGGGGCGTACTCGGGGAGGCCGTCGAGGGCGAAATGGACCTGGAAGTACGCCGCCCGGTGGTCGATGGCCCCCACCCGCTGGGCGAATGCCTGCGGCAGCGCTTCGACGTCGAGCAGTTGGGTGAACGTGGCGGTCGGATCCAGGTTCGACACCACGACCGGTGCCGTCACGACCTCCCCGTCGGCCAGCTCGACCCCCTGGACCTGTTCGCCCGACGTGACGATCCTCGTCACCTTCACGTGGCGACGGATCTCGCCTCCTTCGTGCTCGAAGAGGCCGAGGAGATGGTCTGACATGGTACCGATACCACCGCGCACCTTGGACATCGTCACGTCCCCGGGCGAAGCCAGGGCAAAGGCGAGGCAGAGGGCGCTGCCGGGCGAGTACGGGCCGCGGTAGGTGGAGTTGACCGCCAGGAAGGCGAGCATGCTGCGGATCTGGGCGTGCTTGTCCGGATCGGGCAGGAACCGGTCGACGACGTCCATCACACTGCCGAACATTGCCGTGCGGATCGCCTGGCGCTCCTGTTCGTTCGAGGCGCTGGCCCACATCTCGTCGAGCGACTTCGGTGGCTTGCGGACGTCCAGCCTCCCGATGGCCCGGGCCGGGGCCTCGGCCCAGGCCGCCACCTCGGCCATGCCCAGCACGGCGTCGAGTCCGAGGGCGTCGTTGAGGTGATCGAGGAGCCGCTCGGGGTCGCTGTACAACAGGATGGGCGGCTCACCCGACGTCCCGATACTGGCTGACTGGATCTCGGGCTCGTAGATGGGGCAGGCGGCGAAGCCGAGTTCGTCGAAGATCTCCGTCGGGATCGGGAACTGGATCGATCCGGCGAGCTCGAAACGGTAGCCCCGGGCGAGCTCGGTGGTCGTGGCCATCCCGCCGATGAAATGGTTCTTCTCCAGGCAGAGGACGCGCATGCCACCGCGCGCCATGACCGTGGCCGCCGTGAGCCCGTTGTGGCCGGCGCCGATGACGACGGCATCGAAGTCCGGCGACGTCACGGCAGACCGGTTCCGCTCGCCGTGGGCCGCGTCGGGGGCTGGGGCACGGGACGGATCCTACCCATCCGCGGTCGTGTCACGACGGCCGTGACGGCCCATGGTGACGACGGAGCGGCGGAGGTTGCCGCGTTCGTCGCGTACTCGATCGGCCACCCGTCGTCGCCAGGAGCCCGACCCGACGACAGGGGCGGGCTTCACCATGTCACCAGCGTTTGGGGGGATCGCTCCAACTGAGCTCAGCGAGGTAGCGGTTGTAGGCGGCCAGCTCCTCGTCGACCTCGACGGTCGTCTTGACGACCCGGGCATCGACGACTCCGTCGTCGGCCGGGGCGGAGGCCTCCGCGTCGGGATCGGCCAGCTCGAGTTGCCGCCGAACGGGGGCGTGGCTCGGCATGCCCGTCGTCAGCACCGGTGCCGTGGGGGGACCGAGGCTGGCCTCGGCCACAGCCTGGGAGAGTGATTTGTCGAGCGCCCAGCCGGGAATCTGTTGCAGAGGCCTCCCCGAAGCCTCGGTCGCCGAGCGCTCCTTGGCCGCCCAGAGCCGGTCGAACGCCGTGCGCTGGTCGTGGATGAGCTGCCACCATACATACAGCGCGTAGACGGCGAACAGAGGCCATTCGACGGTGTATGCCCAGCTCAGGGTATTGCCGGCCCGCGCCGCGTCGTACTGCCACCTGCCCAGGAACAAGCAGGCGGGGACCACCACCAACGCCAGGGCGTGGAGACGGACACAGCGCCAGGTGAAGTACTTTCGCATGCCGTCCCCAGAGTACCCACGGTGCCCTCCGGGTGCGATGTCGGCCATGGGCTCGGTCAGGGGGCGGTCACGACCACCGTGAACGACTGTGCACCCACCGGCCCCCGGCCGCGGCTGACGCCGATGGTCACACCGGTGCTTCCCGCCGACGTCGGCACCCCGGTGATCGTTCCCGTGCGCCTGTCGAGCACCAGTCCGGCCGGCAGGTCGTCCGAGAGCACGGTCCATTGTCCCTTTCGTCCCACCCGGGTGGCCGAGAGTGAGGCCTCGTAGGGCTTCCCGATGACGCCGGCCGGGAGGGTCGACGGTGTGATGACCGGGGTGTTCGCCACAGCCCCGGGCTCGACGGCATCCCGCGGGGGGATGGTCCCCGGTCCGGTGGAGAGGCAGCCTTCCGAGCGGAGGGGGTTGGCCGGGGCCCTCAGTCTCGGCGGGATGGCGAAGGCCGGGGGTGAGTGAAGGTCCACCATCCCGAACAGGTCGTTGGCGTTCGCGTCCCGTCTCGTGAGTGCCGGCAGATTCCATTTCTGTTCGAGGGTCCTGAGTACGGACGTGTGGTCGTAGACGGTGTGGGAGACGAAACCGCGCCTGGCGAACGGCGAGACCACCCCGGCCGGTACACGGAATCCGTACTGGTCGAACCCCGCCCGCACCTGGTTGGGTGAAAGTTTCGGCGGGACGTCGTCGGGGGGGACGGCGGCGGGCGGCGTGACGTGGTCGTACCATCCCCCCCACTCGTCGTAGGTCCAGATCACCATGGACCTCGACCACTGGGGCCCGGACATCACCGCGTCGACGACACCGCCGAGGAACTGGTCACCGAACTGGATGTCCTGGGGGTTCTCCTCGGAGGAGACCGAGTAGTTCGGCTCCAGGAAGGTGAACTGCGGGAGCGCTCCTGTGGCTGCATCCGTGTAGAAGTGGTCGATCGTCTCGATGTGGGAGGTGATCGTCGGCTCGGTGAGCAACGGCACCCACACGGCGATCGAGGGGACATCCGAGTAGTAGTCCTTCCAGGTGATGTCGTAGCGGTTGAGCAGGTCGAAGATCGTGCCGTTGGGTGGGAGCTCGTCGTTGAGTTGGTCGTCGTCGACAATGCCGAGGGACGTGCCGGCCATCAGATACCGCCGGTTCGGATCGGTTTGGCCGAGCACCGACGCGAACCACCGGTCGGCGATCGGGAACGTGCGGGCCATGTCCCAGGTGAAGGGCAGGTCCTCGCCGAGGAAGTACCCGACCGCCTCTCCCGTCGAGCCCTCGACGAATCCGCGGTTCCCGTCGACCAGGGAGTGGTGGGCCAGGTTCCAGTTCTGGCCCACGCCGTTCGTCTGGCACTCGCTCGGCATGTGGAATGCCCGGACGAGATTGCCGTGGCCGTCGGGCAGGGTGACCGTGGGCCGTCCGTTCGCACCCCTGGGGAAACAGTCGCCGCGGCCCAGCATGCCGAGCACGTTGTCGAACGAATGGTTCTCCATCATCACCACGACGATGTTCTCGATCTCGGGTACCAGGTCGGTGCCGGCGGGAACCGAGGGGTCCGGGAGGGATCCCGGGCGCAGGAGGGCACCAGCTCCGGTGACCGGACCGGTGGCGGCCCCAGCGGATGCCGCGCCGCCTGTCGCCGTCATCCCGGCCCCGAGCGCCCCGACGGCCGCCGCGCCGAGCAGGCGCCGTCGGCTGAAGCGGGAATCGGTCATGGCCGGCTGCGGTGACGAGTGGAGACTTCCTCAACCCCCACCGGCTTCTGCCATCCCATCACAAGTACCTCCTGTCGAGGAGAACTCGGTCGCGTCCACCCCCGGTCGCCCCGCCGATGCTATTCGATATCCTGGCCCCTCCCGCCTTGATCCCGCGGGATCCGGAGCGATGGCGAGCCGAGTCCATCCTGACCGACCAGCGCTGAACAGACGAAGGAGACGCCGCCCATGTCCACGTCGGACCTGACCATCGATACACCGGACGGACCCATGCCGGCCTACCGCGCCGCTCCGGAGGGAACGGCCAAGGGTGCCATCGTGGTGATCCAGGAGGCCTTCGGGGTCACGAGCCACATCGAGGACGTCACCCGCCGGCTGGCCACCGCCGGCTGGCTGGCCATCGCACCGGCCTTGTTCCACCGCCAGGGGTCGCCCGTGCTGGGCTACACCGAGTTCGACAAGGTGATGCCCGTCATGGGCGCGTTGACCGCCGAGGGCATCTCCGGGGACCTGACCGCCTCGTTCGCCCATCTGGAGTCCGAGGGGTACCCCGCCCCCCGCGCCGGCATCGTAGGGTTCTGCATGGGTGGCAGCGTTGCACTGGTGGCCGCCACTCAGCGTCCGTTGGGCGCTGCGGTGACCTACTACGGCGGTGGCGTGCTCGAGGGGCGCTTCGGGTTCCCACCACTCGTCGAGCTGGCCCCGACGCTCGCCACGCCGTGGCTCGGGCACTTCGGCGATCTCGACCAGGGGATCCCCGTCGATCAGGTCGAGGCGTTGCGTGCGGCCGCGGACCGAGCGCCGGTGGAGACCACCATCTATCGGTACGCCGAAGCGGACCACGGTTTCAACTGCAACGACCGGCCGAACGTGTTCAACCCCACCGCCGCCGACGAGGCGTGGACGAGGACGCTCGCCTGGTTCGACACCAACATCGCAGGGGCCTGATGGGTCTGTTTCCGAATTCGGCGACCTCTCGGGTCGATCGACGGTGAGCATCACCGGGGCGGGACCCTACGGCCCAGACATCTACACCGAGCCCGACGGGGACCCCGACACGCTCTCCAATCTCGGACCTCTCCGGGCCCTGGCCGGGATCTGGCAGGGGGAAGGGACCGACGAGCACCCGGTGGCTCCGGCCGACGGGGGCAGCGAGCGGAACAGCTTCGTCGAGCGTCATGAGCTGCAGCCCATCGACCCCCAGACGAACGGGCCCCAGCTCCTCTACGGACTGCGCTACCACACCCACATCGTCAAACCCGGCGAGACCGAGACGTTCCACGACCAGGTGGGCTACTGGCTCTGGGAGCCGGCGACCAACGCCGTCATCCTGACCCTCGGCATCCCCCGGGGGCAGGTGCTCCTGGCCGGGGGCACCGCCGAGCCAGAGGCCACCGAGTTCGAGGTGCGCGCCGCGGTCGGGTCCGAGGTCTACGGGATCCTGGCCAATCCCTTCCTCGACCAGGCGTTCCGGACCCTCAGCTACCGGATGACGGTGCAGGCCCATCGGGACGACACCTGGTCCTACGAGGAGGAGGGGATCCTGGCCATCCCCGACCGTGAGGAGCCCTTCGCCCACGCCGATCGCAACACCCTCATCCGCGTCGCCCAGCCCACGCCCAACCCCCTGGCCCGGATGGTCACCGCCGGCGCGGGCCTCGGGATCGGTGATCTCCGGGGCACTCCCTGAGTCCGCCGGCCGGCGACGGCGCAGTGATCCGTAAATGCGCTGGTGCTGCCTTGTGGCCCGGCCTACCATCGTGTCGTCCGGCCCGACCGGCGTGCCGTTCCGTCAGCTGCGGGCGGTGTGAGCAGAGAGCTACCAGACCTGTCCTGACCGCATCACCACAGAGAACCGAGGCGACCTGAGCCATGCCCCTGCACAAACACGAATCCGTCCGTGACGAGCTACTGGACTCGGTCTACGCCGGCAAGGACCTGCTCACCAGGCTGCCGTCGCACCGTTTTCCCTCCGGGGAGATGCGGCCCGAGGATGCCTACCAGGCCATCTCCGACGAGCTGCTGCTGGACGGGAACGCCCGCCAGAACCTGGCCACGTTCTGCCAGACCTGGGAGGAGGACGAGGTCCACAAGTTGATGGACCTGTCCATCAACAAGAACATGATCGACAAGGACGAGTACCCCCAGACCGCCGAGATCGAGCGCCGGTGCGTCCAGATGCTGGCGGACCTGTGGAACGCCCCCGAGGAGGGGGAGGCGGTCGGGTGCTCGGCCATCGGCTCGTCGGAGGCCTGCATGCTCGGGGGCATGGCCGCCAAGTGGCGGTGGCGGGCCCGGCGGGAGGCGGAGGGCAAGCCCACGGACAAGCCCAACATGGTCTGCGGCCCGGTCCAGGTGGTGTGGCACAAGTTCGCCAGATACTGGGACATCGAGATCCGGGAGATCCCCATGTCGCCCGGCCGCTACTGCATGGACGCCGAGCAGATGCTGGCCCAGGTGGACGAGAACACCATCATGGTCGTCCCCACCTTCGGGGTGACCTACACCGGCTCCTACGAGCCGGTGGCCGAGCTGGCCGCCGCGCTGGACCAGCTCCAGGCGGACACCGGGCTCGACGTCGACATCCACGTGGACGGGGCCAGCGGTGCCTTCCTCGGCCCGTTCTGCGCTCCCGACGTGATCTGGGACTTCCGCCTCCCCCGGGTGAAGTCGATCAGCACCTCGGGCCACAAGTTCGGCCTGGCCCCCCTCGGTGTGGGATGGGTGCTCTGGCGTGACAAGGCCGACCTGCCCGACGACCTCATCTTCCACGTGTCGTACCTCGGCGGGGACATGCCCGTGTTCCAGATCAACTTCTCCCGGCCGGCCGGACAGATCGTGGCCCAGTACTACAACTTCGTCCGGCTGGGGATGGAGGGCTACCGGAACGTGCACAACGCCTGCTACGAGACGGCCAAGGGTCTGGCCGGGGAGATCGCCAAACTCGGCCCCTTCGAGCTGCTGTGCGACGGCAACCCGTTGACGGGTATCCCCTCGGTGGCCTGGCGCATCGCCGAGGGCGAGGATCCCGGCTACACCCTCTACGACGTGGCCGACCGGCTGCGGGTGGAGGGGTGGCAGGTACCCGCCTACCCGCTCACCGGGAATGTGGCGGACGTCTCGGTCCAGCGGATCCTGGTCCGCCAGGGGGTCAGCCGCGACCTTGGGTTCCTCCTGCTGGCCGACATCAAGAAGTCGATCGAGCACTTCGACAAGCACCCGGTCAGCGTTCCCATGACCAAAGAGGAGTCGGGCGGCTTCAGCCACCTCTGAGGACGCCACGTGGTCACCGGGCCAGAGAGGGCCCGGTGACCACGTGGGTCCCTGCCCGTAGCCGCAGCAGGTAGGCGGCGTGGATGATGGCCACGCCGGCGAACAGCGGGAGTGCCGCGGTGATGTGGATCCATGGGACCTCCCAGGCGACGACGCCGACGACCAGGATGATGGCGGACGTCGAGAGCCGGGCGATGGCCATCGGGGCGATCGGTCGCCTCCTCGTGCTCCCTCCCGTCACCGCCAGCGCCGCGTAGAACACGGCCAAAGGCACGGTGAGACGCAGGATCTCGCCGTCGGGGAGATGGTGGCCTGAGTTCACGTCGACCAGTTTCGACACGCTGATGGCCGTGCCGGCGATGCAGATCTGCGCGACGAGATGGGACCCGGCCCACCACCCGAACCGGTGCTGGTTGAGCCCGGCTGCCGGTATGTCCTCGAAGTAGCTGGTGAACAGGGCGAAGACCAGGATGAACTCGAACACCAGCGACACGACGTCGATCCTGGTGATCGTGGAGCGGCTGAGGGAGACCGCCACCTCGACGAACGACTCTCCGAAGACGATGAGGGTGAAGGCGCCCATGCGTTCGACCATGTGCCGCTCGTCGTCGACGGAGAAGTCCTCCATCCGGTGGAGGATCATGACCGAGGGGACCACGAGGACCACGACGGTCACGCTGGCCAGGGCGAGGCGTCCGGCCTCGGGGAGCACCAGGGCCACGAAGAAGCAGAGGGAGGCAGCCAGGTTGAGGATGGCCAGTCGTCTCGGGTATCCGCCGCCGGTCCCGGCGCGCCGGTCGGCCCGGAAGTACATGAGGGCGATGGTGAGGAGCAGGACCCCGTATTCGAAGGCCAGGTAGGTGGAGTCACCGGTGACCGAGACGCGTGCCTCCATGGCCATGAGCACGACGAAGAGCATCTGGACCAACAGGAGGAGGCGGTGCCCCATGTCGGTCATGTGGAACCGGTTGGCGCAGACCGTGGTCGAGAACCACACCCACCACGATGCGGCGGCGACCAGGATGATCCACGTCGCACCCACCGAGGAGTGCACGTGGATGACGCCGGCGCTGAAGATCAGGATGGCGGCGACGAAGACGAGGTCGTAGAAGAGCTCGATCCACACCGACATGTGGTCCGTCTCGGGGGGCTCGGCACCGTGCGCCCCCTCAGGCGGATCCCCGCCTCGTGCGTTCATGCGTGCCGAGGAGGTGCGTCATCCCGGTACCAGGGCTGCGTCCTCCTCGAGCGCACCAACGGTGGGCCGGGAGGCCGCGCCTGGGACGTCGACCTGTCGATGTGGGCCGTGGGCCGTGGTGTCGTTGGTGGCATCTGGTTCCCGTCCCTGTGTCCTCGGGGGTCGGGGCGGCCCCGGATCCGGTACCCCACCGACGCGTGGCCGGCCGACCCGGCCTGTCCCTGTGTGGCGGCCACCACGATAACCGTCACGTTCGGGGTCAGGCCGTGTCGCGCCGGTCGGTCGCCGTCACGACACGAGCAGGTAGACGCTCTTGCCGATCAACCAGAATCCGAGCAGCAGCGACACCACGATGATGACCTGATCGGTGTGGGTGTCGATCCAGACCCGCGTGGCGCCGAGGGCCTTCTTCGCCCGTTCGGGTCGGAAGCCGGCATAGATCTCCATGACCAGGTACACGCCCGTGGCGATGATGCAGAAGAGGACGATCGCCGCGTAGTCCTCCCATGACGAGAGCTTTGCCTCGACGATGGTGGCGACACCGGCCGCCACCAGTCCCCACGGCTGGGTGAGCGGGCCCAACCCGATGGCGTACCAGGGCGACATGTTGTCGAGCCCTGTCTGCCACTTCGGGGTCTTCTTCGGCTTCTTCGGCCTCCCCATTCTCCGTCGCTGTCGGATGGCGATGCCGACCAGGACCACGCCGATCAGGATCTTCACGGCCAGCGCCGCCAACGACGGAGCGGTGCTCGGCTTGGGTGGCTTGTTCCCGGTGGCGAGGATGGTGAGGGAGACCACGACGGCCAAGGAGAGGAGCCAGCCGAAGATGAAGGCGGCACCTTTGCGGGTGCCCCCCTCGGCCATGAGGATCAGGATGAATGCGGTCAGCGGTATGGGCTCGAGCGTGATGGCGAGACCGATGAGCACCAGGTCGAGGATCATGGCGTTCGCTCGTGTTCAGTCGTTGCTCTGGCGGAACTTGCGTACGAAGGCCACGACCAGGACGATGGCCATCACAGCGAAGATGAAGGCTCCCAGGACGTACACGGTTCTCCTCTCGGTGGTCTCGTCGCGGTGCGGACATCGACTGCCGGACAACAGGATCACAATCCACAGCTACCCGGCGTGTGAGGAATCGGTTTCCCACCGGCCGCCGAGCGAGGCCCACCGCAACCCTGTTGGCAACCGTGTCGCCGCTCCGAGATGGTAGCCGTGTGGGGTGGCGGGTGCGCAGACCCGGATGGATCGCTCACCCTCGGGCGGTGCATCGCCGCCCGAGGGACACCTGAAGGGCGTCATCGGTGATCGGCGCCGTCGCCGCGGGTGGTCGTATCATCCGATCATGGCTGATCGACGACCGGCCTCGGAATGGCCTTGGCCCGATGACCTCGACGCCGTGGTGGCGGCGCCAGGGTTCCACACCGTACTCTTCGAGGACGCCCGGGTCCGCGTCCTCGATGGGAGGGTCCCACCGGGCGCCACCGTGCCCGTGCACACCCACCGGTGGGGTGGCGTCCTGTACATCCTCGGCTCCAGCGACTTCGTTCGTCGGGATCCGGACGGGGGTGTGCTGGTGGACACCAGGGTCTCCGGCTCGGCGCCGGTTGTCGGGACCGCCTCGTGGGGCGCTCCGCTGACTCCTCACACCTTCGAGAACGTTGGCACGACCGACTTTCGGACCCTCACGGTCGAGATGAAGGACAGCGGACCGAACCGGGCCGACTGACCTTGCACGACGGACCGACCGAGACGGCGCTACGTGTGGGGGAGGGACCCTCCGCCGCCGATCGGGTTCAGGAGTCGTCCGCCTCCGCTTCGATCAGTTGGGACACGGCGTCGATCAGGGCCAGGTGGGTGAAGGCCTGCGGGAAGTTCCCGAGGTGCTCCCCCGTGGCGGCGTCGATCTCCTCGCCGTAGAGATGCAACGGCCCGGCGAAGGAGAGCAGCTTCTTGCAGAGCGCGCGAGCCTGCTCGACCTCGCCGATCATGGCCAGCGCTGACACCAACCACCACGAACAGATGGTGAAGGTCCCCTCTTTGCCCTCGAAGCCGGTGTCGGTGGTGTCGACCTTGTAGCGGAGCACCAGCCCGTCCTCGGTGAGTTCGTCGGCGATGGCGAGCACCGTCGCCTTCACCCGCTCGTCGTCGGGGGGCAGGAACCCCATGATGGGGATGAGGAGGAGTGACGCGTCGAGTTCGTTGTTCTCGTAGGCCTGCCGGAACCGGCCCTTGTCGTCGACGCCCTTGGCCAGGATGTCCTCCTTCAGGGCGTCGGCACCCTGGCGCCACCGGTCGGCCCGTTCGGTGTCGCCCCGGCGGTGCGCCATGTGGGCCCCCCGGTCGGCCGCCACCCAGCACAGGACGGCGGACGCGGTGAAGTGCTGGGGTTCGCCACGGATCTCCCAGATGCCCTGGTCCGGGTTCCCGCTGGCGGCGAGCGCCTGGTCGACCAGCCCCGCCAGGCCCTCCCACACGGGCGGGACGATCTGGGCCGCCCCCCGCTTCAGGTGCTGGTCGACTCCGTCGAGCAACATGCCCCACACGTCGTTCTGGTGCTGATTCCATGCGCCGTTCCCGACGCGGACCGGCCGGGCGCCGTCGTAGCCTGAGAGGTGGTCGAGGGTCCGCTCGGTGAGATCGCGCTCGCCGCCGATGCCGTACATGATCTGGAGCTCGAAGGGCTGATCGAGCTTCCCCTGGCTGACGCTCTCGAGCACGAAGGCGAAGTACTCGAGGGCCTCCCAGTCGAATCCCAGGCGGTAGAGCGCACGAAGCATGAACCCGGTGTCCCTGATCCAGGTGTAGCGGTAGTCCCAGTTGCGGGCACCCCCCGGGGTCTCGGGAAGTGACGTGGTGGACGCGGCCATGATCGCGCCGGTCGGTGCGTAGCTGAGGCCTTTCAGGGTCAGTGCGCTCCGTTCGATGTACTGGCGCCACGGGTGGTCGGGGAACGTCCCGGTGGACAGCCAGTTACGCCAGAACTCCACCGTCGAGGCAACGTCCCGGTCGGCCTCGTCCTCGGTGGTCGGGGCGGAGGACCCCCAGGTGAGGGCCACGAAGGCCCGTTCGCCCTCGGCGAGTGTGGTGCGCCCGTAGCTCCGGGCGCCGGCGAGCCCCAGTCGGAGACTGCTCTCCAGGGACAGCGTCAGGTCGCCAGCCGGGGCCCGGACGCTCAGGGAGTCGTATCCCTCACCGGCGTAGGCCCATTCGCCGATGGCGGACCCGTAGTCGAACATGGGCACGCAGTTGAGCTCGATCTCGACCCTTCCGGAAATGCACCGTGCGGTGCGGAGGAGCACACCGGCGGCAGCCGAGTCCGTCGGCGCCCGCCGGTACCCGGGTCGTCGCGTCCCGGGCTCGAGGTGGCGGATGACGAACAGGTCATCGACGATCAGCCAACCCGTGGCCGTGTGCCAGGTCGTCTCCACCACCATCGTGCCGGGCACGTAGCGGCGGTGGTGGGGGACCAACGTGTTCGAAGGCCCGAAGCGGAAGGACCCGGCTGTTCGGTCCAGCAGGGTTCCGAACACGCTCGGCGAGTCCGGCCGGGGCAGGGACAGCCACTCGACTGATCCGTCGGGGGCGATGAGGCAGCTGTTCTCGCAGTCGGAGAGAAAGGCGTAGTCGGCGATCGGAGGGAAGTCACTCATGATTCGGTGCTCCTTGTTCGGCAGTACTAAAGACGTGCAACCGCTTCTTGCGCAACAGGTGTAGCCGCTGGTTGGGAATGGCCACAAGTGTGAACGGTCCGCGAACACAGTTTTGGTCCGAGCGGGATGACGCCGAGCCCGCCCGTTGCTACCGTAGCCCCCGACACCTACTGGTGGAAGGTGGAGATCATGACCCTGCAAGGCAAGGTGGCCATCGTCACCGGCGGGAACACCGGCATCGGCAAGGCGGTGGTCCTGGGGCTGGCCGCCGAGGGGGCCTCGATCGTCATCGACTACGTGGCCGACCCCGATGCCACAGAGGCCGTCGAGCGCCAGGTCCGTGCGCTCGGGGATCAGGTGACCGCTGTCGAGGCGGACGTGAGCAAGATCGCCGATCTCGAGACGCTCGTGGCCGCCGCGGTGCAGACCTTCGGCCGGCTGGACATCATGGTGAACAATGCCGGCATCGAGACCCGGACCTCCGTACTCGACACCACCGAGGACCAGTACGAGCGAGTCCTGGACGTCAACCTGAAGAGCGCGTTCTTCGGGACCCAACTGGCCGCCAAGCAGATGATCGCCCAGGGCGGAGGCGGACGGATCATCAACATGACCTCGGTGCACGAGGACTGGCCCATGCCCGGCAACACCGCCTACTGCCTCTCGAAGGGGGGGATGCGGATGCTCACACGCACGGCGGGTGTGGAGCTCGCTCCCCACAACGTGCTGGTGGTCGGGGTGGGTCCGGGTGCGGTCGAGACGCCGATCAACACGGCCACCATGAACGACCCGGCCGCGCTGAAGAGGCTCGACGCCGCCATCCCCATCGGTCGCATGGCCAAGCCGGAGGAGATCGGTAGCGTGGTCGCCTTTCTCGCCGGCCCCGGGGCGAGCTATCTGGCCGCCACCACCATCTTCGCCGACGGCGGCATCATGCAGTCCAGCCCGGGCCTCTAGGGGGGAGCGCGTGCGGTGAGCACCACGGCGATCGGGAGTGATTCGGGGAGATCGAGCACACGCCGTCACCGCGTCGTCATCGTGGGCGGCGGCTTCGGGGGCCTGCCGGCAGCCCGCCTCCTCGGGGGGAAGCCGGTAGATGTGACGCTCGTCGACCGGCGCAACCACCACCTCTTCCAGCCGCTCCTCTACCAGACGGCGACGGGCATGCTCTCACCGGGTCAGATCGCCCCGGCCCTCCGGCACGTCCTCCGGAAGGAAATGAACGTGGCTGTGCAGCTGGCCGAAGTCGAGAGTTTCGACCTCGAGCGGAAGATCGTGCACGCAACCGTGGCCGGCCACACGCCCGTCCAGTACCCCTACGACAGCTTGATCGTGGCCGCCGGGGCCACGCAGTCCTACTTCGGGCACGAGGAGTTCGCCTTCTTCGCCCCGGGCATGAAGACCCTGGACGACGCATTCGAGCTGAGACGGCGCATCCTCGGGGCCTTCGAGATCGCCGAGCTCACCACCGACCCCATCGAGAAGCAGCGGTGGCTGACCTTTGTGGTGGTCGGGGCCGGTCCCACCGGTGTCGAACTGGCCGGCCAGATCCGGGAGTTGGCCACCCGGAGCCTCCGCGGGGAGTTCCGCAGCTTCGATGCGTCGACCGTCCGGGTGCTGCTGGTCGACGGGGGCAACGAGCCCCTGGCCACGTTCGGCGACCAGCTCTCGGGACGAGCGGCCAAAGAACTCGAGCACCTGGGGATCGAGTTGCGCATGGGGGCCAAGGTGGTCGGGATCGATGCCACAGGGGTCGAGGTCGACATCGAGGGATCCGAGGGTCGGTCGAGGATCGACGCCCGCACCACCATCTGGGCGGCCGGGGTCCAGGCCTCCCCGCTGGCCGGTCTGTTGGCCAAGGCCTCCGGTGCAGAGGTCGACCGCGCCGGCCGGATCGAGGTCCTCCCCGATCTGACCCTCCCCGGGCACCCCGAGGTCTTCACCGTCGGGGACATGACCAGCCTCGACCATCTGCCCGGTGTGGCCGAGGTCGCCATGCAGGGTGGTCTCCATGCCGCCAACAGCATCCTCCGTCGATTGAAGGACGAGCCGGTCAAGCCGTTCCACTACCGGGACCTCGGGAGCGTGGCCAGCATCGGTCGCTTCCACGCTGTTGTCAGCGTGAAAGGTCTCCATCTCAGCGGGTTCCCGGGCTGGGTGGTGTGGATGTTCGTCCATCTGGCCTTCCTGAACGGCTTCGGGAACCGATTCGGCACGATGATCAGGTGGACTCGTTCGATGGTCGGGCGCGGCCGGGCGGAGCGGGACTTCAGCACCGCCCACACCGGCGGCGACCTCAGCCTTCCCGATGCGGTCCGCCAGAAGGTCGAGCCGACCCTCTTCCCGGTCGTGGAGGCAACCGACTCTCCCGAGCAGCCCGGCGACGGCGATCCCGAACGGGACGCGTCCGGGGACCACCGACTGCCTCATCGCGATTGATGAGTGGCCGGGAGGACGCTGGATCCCCCGGGCCGTCGGGTTTGGGTGAGGGCGCCACCGGTGGTCCGGGCCCGGTGCGGCGCCGTGAGATCGTCACCGTGTACTCGATCGGACTGTTCCAGGGACTGGCTCTGGTCGCCTTCCCGGCCGCCGCCACCATCCTCACCTCTGCGACCGGCTACGACCTCTCGAAGAGCCGCTATGGGATCCTCTTCCTCCCGCAGGTGATCATGGCCATCGCCGGGTCGCTCTCCCTTCCGGCCCTGGCCGGCCGGTTCGGTCTCAAACATGTCCTCCTCGTCGGCGTCGGCGCCGACGCCGTGGCCATGGGCCTGCTCGTGGCCAGTGTGCCGCTGCGCACCGGTGCGATCGCCTATCCGACGCTCCTCGTCGCCACCGCCTCACTGGGTCTGGGATTCGGGCTCACCTTGAGCTCCATCAGTACCTACGCCGGTGCCTTCATGCCCGACCGACGGGACGTGGCCCTGACCGCGCTCAACGTGCTGCTCGGCCTCGGGACGGCGCTGTCGCCGTTGTTGATCGCCGTCTTCGTCGATGTCGGTGCGTGGTGGTATCTCCCCCTCATCGCCGCCGTCGGTCTGGTGGTGCTGATCGTCGTCACCGTGTTGCAGCCCATGGTCGTCCCGGGGACGCCGGCGAGGAGGGCCGTCGGTCGGCCTCCGGCACTGTTCTGGTTGTTCGCCGTCGTGCTCGTGCTCTACGGCATCGGGGAGACCATGTTCGGGAACTGGGGGACCACCCTGCTCGTCGGCCACGGGGTGCCGGCCACCTCGGCCAACAGCGCGCTGGCCGCGTTCTGGGCCTCGGTGACCATCGGTCGGCTGGTCATCGCCCTCAGCAACAAGTGGGTGCGTTCCACCACTATCTACCTCGTGCTCCCGTGGGCACTGGTGGTGGCCCTGGCCCTGGTGCCGACGGCCCGGTCGGCACCAGCGGGGGTCCTGGCGTTCGCCTTCGGCGGGTTCGCATGCTCGGGGATCTTCCCCATGACGGTGGGCTACGGCGAGGCCACCTTCCCCGATCTGGTGGAGTTGGCGGCCGGATGGCTCATCGCCGCCTACCAGGTGGGGTACGGACTGGCCGCCTTCGGGGGTGGGGCGCTCCAGGGCGAGGTTTCGCTTTCGTCGGTCTTCCGCATCGCCGCCGTGCTCTGCGCGGTCATGGCCTTGCTCGCGATCCCGGCCGCCCACCGGCAGCGGGACCCGGGCCGGAACGTCGCACCATCACCGGCGCCGTGAAGTTGTCTCCACCATGAAGTCCGCCCCTCAACGAAACGAAGGCTGATGCCCGACCACTACGACGTCATCATCATCGGTACCGGGGCAGGTGGGGGCACGCTCGCCCACACCATGCGCTCGTCGGGACGGAGGATCCTCCTCCTCGAACGGGGAGACTTCCTACCGAGAGAGATGGACAACTGGTCCCCCGACGAGGTGTTCGTGCACGGGAAGTACATCTCCGAGGACACTTGGTACGACGAAGACGGCCACAAATTCCAGCCCCAGGTCCACTACTTCGTGGGCGGTGCCACCAAGCTCTACGGCGCTGCGCTGTACCGGCTCCGGCCGGAGGATTTCGGCGAGATCCGTCACGTCGACGGACTCTCACCGGCGTGGCCGGTGGACTATGCCGAGTTCGAGCCGTGGTACACCAAGGCGGAGCGCCTCTACCAGGTGCACGGGCGCCACGGCGAGGACCCGACCGAAGGCCCCTTCTCCGAGCCCTACCCGGCCCCGCCGGTGAGCCATGAGCCACGGCTGCAAGAGATCGCCGATGCTCTGACATCCAAGGGGTACCACCCGTTCTACGCACCGTGCGGGATCCTGCTCGACGAGTCCGACCGCAACCGGAGCGACTGCATCCGGTGCGCATGGTGCGACGGCTATCCCTGCCTGGTCCACGCCAAGGCCGACGCCGAGGTCATGGCCGTCCGACCCAGCCTCGAGTCACCGGATGTCACCTTGCTGACCGGGGCCACCGTCACCAGGCTCGAGACCGACCCCTCGGGCCGGACCGTCACGGGGGTGGTGGTGGACCGCGGCGGGAGCCGCGAGGTCTACGAGGCGGACATCGTCGTGGTGGCGGCGGGTGCCTCCAACAGCGCCAAACTCCTACTGAGCTCGGCCAACGACGCCCATCCGAACGGACTGGCCAACGGCTCGGACCAGGTCGGCCGCAACTACATGTTCCACAACTGCAAAGCCGTGGTGTCGCTCGGGAAGGAGCCCAACGAGACCGTCTTCCAGAAGACACTGGGGATCAACGACTTCTACCTCGCCGGACCGGACCGCCCCTGGCCGCTGGGCAACATCCAGATGGTGGGGAAGTCGAACGCCGGTGCCATGAAGGGGGAGGAACCCCAGCTCACCCGGCTCGCACCCAAGTGGACCCTGACCGACGTCGCCCACCACGCGGTGGACTGGTGGCTCACCACCGAGGACCTGCCCAGGCCCGAGAACCGAATGACGTTGGACGCGGAGGACAACATCCACCTCAGCTACTCGGCGACCAACAATGATGAGGCCGAAAGACTCTATTCGGAGCTCCGGACCATCCTCAATCATGTCGGAATGGCTGACCACCACGTGTTGAGCAAGAACTTCTACATGAGCATGGACATCCCGGTGGCCGGCGTCGCCCACCAGGCCGGGACCTGCCGGTTCGGCACCGACCCCACCACCTCGGTGCTGGACGTCAACTGCAAGGCCCACGAGCTCGACAACCTCTACGTGGTGGACACCAGCTTCTTTCCGAGCATCGGCGCGGTCAACCCCGCCCTCACGGCCATGGCCAACGCCATCCGTGTGGGTGAGCACCTCGTCGAACGGCTTGGTTCGTGACGGAGGCGACAATCACGCCTTCGGGCACCGCCAATCGGGGACTGGGCCGAACGGTCGACCCGAGGCTGTTGCACTATGCCAGGGGCACCCGCCGCTATCTGGTGGGCACCGTAGGCCTGGGCGGTGTCACCGCGTGCCTGGTGCTGGCCCAGGCCTGGCTCATCGCCACCGCCGTCTCCGACGCCGTCACCCACCACCAGGGCCTGGCCACCGTGCGCTGGGTGGTGGTGGCGCTCTTGGCGGTGATCGTCGGTCGGGCCGCGGTCGGGTGGCTCGGGGAGCGGATGGCCGACCGGGCCTCGGCCTCTGCCAAGTCGGACCTGCGGACCGCGCTGGTCGAGCGCGGTGGCGCTCCTCGGGCCGGCCGGCATCGACCGTGAGTCGTCCGGAAGCCTGGTGGTGCTGGCCACCAGCGGGATCGACGCCCTCGACAGCTACTTCGCCCGCTACCTGCCCCAGCTGTTCCTGGCCGTGATCGTGCCGGTCACCGTGATCGCCGTCGTGCTGGGCGCCGACTGGATCTCGGCGGTGATCATCGCGGTCACCGTCCCGCTGATCCCGTTGTTCATGGCCCTCGTGGGGGCGTCCACCAAGAGCCGGATGGCCCACCAGGCCGGGCTCCTCCGGCACCTGGCCGGCCACTTCTTGGACGTGGTCGCCGGCCTCCCGACCCTCAAGGTCTTCGGGCGGGCCAAGGCCCAGGTCGCCGCGGTCCGTGACGTCACCGACCGGTACCGCTCGGCCACCATGGCCACCTTGAAGGTGGCATTCCTCTCCTCGCTCATCCTCGAGCTGCTGGCCACCGTGTCTGTGGCCGTGGTCGCCGTGGCCGTGGGCCTGCGCCTCCTCGGTGGCCACCTGAGCTTCGCCACCGCCCTGTTCGTGCTCATCCTCGCCCCCGAGGCCTATCTGCCGCTCCGCCTCCTCGGGACCAACTACCACGCCAGTGCCGAGGGGATGAAGGCGGCGGAGGACGTCTTCACCGTCCTCGAGCGACCCACGGTGTCCCGCGGCACCCGACGGGACGTGCCCGACCCGTCCCGCTCGGCCCTCCACATCGACCGGCTCGAGGTCTGCTACCCCGGGCGCATGCTTCCCGCCGTCTCGGGCCTGTCCCTGGCCGTCGAGCCGGGGGAGGTGGTCGCCCTCGCCGGCCCCAGCGGCTCGGGGAAGTCGACTCTGCTCAACGTCCTGCTCGGCCTGGTGCCCACATGGACCGGCTCGGTCACAGTGGGGGAGACGAACCTCGCTGACCTCGACCCCGACGCGTGGCGGGCGAGGGTGGCATGGGTGCCGCAGCGCCCGCACCTGTTCTCCCGGTCGATCGGCGACAACGTCCGGCTCGGCCGGCCCGACGCCACCGAGGACGCGGTGCGCGTCGCCGTCGCCGACGCCGGGCTCGACGAGGTGGTGGCCCGGCTCCCGGGAGGGCTGGAGACGCAGCTCGGAACCGACGGTGCCGGGCTTTCGACCGGGGAGCGACAGCGGGTGGCGCTGGCCCGGGCGTTCCTGCGTGACGCCCCCCTGCTCCTGTTGGACGAACCCACCGCCAACCTCGACGGCAGCACCGAGGAGACCGTGCTGGAGGCCGTTCGCCGACTCGCCCGTGGTCGGACCGTGATCATGGCCGCCCACCGCCCGTCCCTGTTGGCGCTCGCCGACCGGACCGTCCACCTGGCACCGGCCGTGGTGGCGTCATGACGACCGACGTGGAGACGGGCGACGTGCAGCCGGCGGTGGCCCCGCTGGGCCCCACGCTCGAGCTGGTCCGGACGGCCTCGGGGCGCCTGGTCCTCACGGTGCTCATGGCCGCGGGTGCTATCGCTGCCGACATCGGGCTCATCGGCACCGCCGCCTGGCTCATCTCGAGGGCGTCCGCGCACCCGAACGAGTCGGTGCTGGCCGTCGCCATCGTCGGTGTCCAGTTCTTCGGCCTGTCCCGCGGTTTCTTCCGGTACGAGGAGCGTCTGGTCGGTCACGACACGGCCCTCCGGCTGCTGGCCGACCTCAGGGTCAAGGTGTACGAGCGGCTGGAGCGGTTGGCCCCCACCGGTCTGCCGGCGTTCCGGAGGGGCGACCTGCTGGCCCGCATGGTGCAAGACGTCGACGCCCTCCAGGATCTGGTCATCCGGGTCATCCCGCCCTTCGCCACCGCCGCCCTGGTCGGTGGGCTGACCGTGGTCCTCCTGTGGTGGATGCTCCCGGCCGCCGGGATCGTCCTGGCCGTGGCCCTGCTCCTGGCGGGCACGGTCGTGCCCTGGCTCACCGGCACGCTGTCCCGGCGGAGGGAATCGCGCTTCGCCCAAGTCCGCGGCGATCTGGCCGCGTCGATGGTCGACCTCACCGAAGGTGCGCCCGAGTTGGTGGCCTTCGGCGCCACCGGCGTCCAGATCGGCACCCTGCGGGCGCAGGATGCGGAGCTCACGGCCATCGCATCGGCGTCGGCCGGGACGGCCGGTGTCGGTCTGGCCCTGACCACCCTCCTCGCCGGCCTCGCCTGCTGGGGTTGCCTGGTAGTCGGCATCCCCACGGTGGTGTCGGGGCGTCTCGGCGCCACCGAACTTGCGGTCATCACCCTCATCCCGCTGGCCGCCTTCGAGCTGGTCGTGGGGCTTCCCGTCGCCACCCAGGCCCTCGAGCGGGTGCGGCACGCGGCGGCCCGCGTGTTCGAGGTCACCGATGCGCCCGAGCCCGTCGTCGATCCCGAGGAGCCCAACGCCCTGCCCGCTGGCCCCTACCGGCTCGAGGCCCACTCGGTCTGGGCCGGCTACCGGGGCGCCTCGGCGCCCGCGCTGAGAGGCGTGGACCTGGAGCTCGCCCCCGGGCGTCGCGTCGCCGTGGTGGGACCGAGCGGAGCGGGGAAGTCGACCCTGGCCAGCGTGCTCCTCGACCTCCTCCCGGTCGAGGCCGGGACGGTGGCGCTGAACGGCGTGCCGCTCGACCGGCTGGCCGGTGACGACCTCCGCACCGTGGTCGGGCTGGTCGGCCAGGACGCCTACCTGTTCGACACCACCATCGCCGAGAACCTCCGCATCGGGCGCCGTGAGGCGACCGACGACCAGCTCGGTGACGTCCTCGAGCGGGTGGGACTGACCGAATGGATCCGAGGACTGCCCATGGGCCTGGCCACCGAGGTGGGTGCCCACGGAGCCCGGTTGTCGGGAGGTCAACGCCAGCGGATCGCCGTGGCCCGGGCCCTCCTGGCTGACTTCCCGCTGCTCGTGGTGGACGAGCCCGCCGAGCACCTCGACCCGTTGGGGGCCGACGCTCTCACCGCCGATCTCTTGGCCCTCACCGCCGGGCGGTCGCTCCTGCTCATCAGCCATCGGCTGAGCGGCCTCGAGTCGGTCGACGAGATCCTGGTGATGGACACCGGACGCGTCATCGAGCGCGGCACCCACGACGAGCTGCTCGCGTCGGGTGGCCGGTACTCGTCGCTGTGGTGGGAGGAGATGCGCACCGAGCGCTACGACTCGCCGAGGACCTGGCCGAGCCAGACCACGATGACCCTTCGACGACAGCAGTTACCGACGGTCGCCACGCCCCGTGGGGACCTCAATGACGGGAGTCCAATGCCATGAGCACCGATCTCGCCCGCTGGCAGTTCGCCACCACCAGCATCTACCACTTCCTCTTCGTGCCGGTCACCATCGGCCTCGCCTTCTTGGTGGCGCTGCTGCAGACGAGCTGGTACCGCAACGACAATCCGACGTTCAAGCGGCTCACCAAGTTCTTCGGCACGCTGCTCCTCATCAACGTGGCGGTGGGCGTGGTGACCGGCCTGGTGCAGGAGTTCGAGTTCGGCATGAACTGGTCGAACTACTCCCGGTTCGTCGGCAACATCTTCGGTGGGCCGCTGGCCATGGAGGGCCTGGTGGCGTTCTTTCTCGAGTCCACGTTCCTCGGCGTCTGGATCTTCGGCTGGGACCGGCTGTCGAAGAAGCTCCACCTGGCCTGCATCTGGCTGGTGGCCGCGGCCACCATGCTGTCGGCCCTGTTCATCATGGCCGCCAACTCGTGGATGCAGCATCCGGTCGGATACGTGATGAACGCCCAGCACCAGCCCCAGCTCACCGACATCTGGGCCCTGTTCACCAACCCGGTGTTCCTGTGGGCCTACCCGCACGTGCTGCTGGCGTCGCTCGTCACCGGCGCCCTGGTCATGCTGGCCGTCTCCGCCTGGCACCTCAGGCGGGGGAGCGCCGTCGCGGCGTTCCGCCGCACCGCCATCATCTCCCTCGCCGTGCTCACCCCCGCCGTCTTCCTCAACATGTTCGTCGGCAGTGAGCTCGGGGTCATCGAGGGCCGGTACCAACCCATGAAGATCGCCGCCGCCGAGGCGCTGTGGACCACCTGCCCGTCGCACTGCTCCTTCTCGCTCTTCCAGATCGGCGGTGGGAACAACGACGAGACCCCCACCCAGATCCTGGAGATCCCCGACCTGTTGTCGATCCTGGCCACCAACCACCTGGACGGCACCGTCCAGGGCATGAACAACCTCCAGGCGCAGTACGTGAAGGAGTACGGCCCCGGCAACTACATCCCCAACGTGTTCATCCAGTACTGGGGGATGCGGGTGATGGCCTACCTGGCCGCCCTGATCGCCCTGTTCGCCCTGTGGGGCCTGTGGCTCATCCGCCGCAAGACGCTCGACAAGGCCAAGTGGTTCCTGTACATCGCCCCGTGGTTCGTGATCACCCCGTTCCTCATGAACACGGCCGGCTGGATGCTGACCGAGAGCGGTCGCCAGCCGTGGATCGTCCAGGGGCTGATGAAGACGTCCCAGGCCGCGTCGCCGTCGGTGACCTCGGCGGACATCTGGATCAGTCTGGTCGTCTTCGTCCTGTTGTATGTCGCCCTGGGGGTGGCCGACGCCTACCTGATGATCCACTACGGCCGCAAGGAGCTCGGCGAGCCTCCCGAAGACGACGGTGGCTCGACCGGCGGCACCGGGGGCGACCACGAGGGGGCCTCGTCGGACGAGGCCGATGCCGACCGCGTTCCGGCGCTCATCTACTAGGAGGCCATGATGGTCCATCTCAACAACATCTGGTATCTGATAGTCGCCGTCTTCTGGGTGGGGTTCTTCGTCCTCGAGGGCTTCGACTTCGGCGTGGGCATGCTGCACTCCTTCATCGGGCACGACGACGTCGAGCGGCGCATCGCCGTCAACTCGATCGGGCCGATCTGGGACGGCAACGAGGTCTGGTTGATCGTCGGGGGCGCGGCCATCTTCGCCGCCTTCCCCGGGTGGTACGCCACCATGTTCTCCACCTTCTACCTGGCCCTGGTGGTCGTCCTGCTGGCGCTGATCGTCCGTGGGGTGTCCTTCGAGTTCTACCGGAAGATCG
This sequence comes from uncultured Acidimicrobiales bacterium, assembly GCA_963725395.1. Classification (GTDB taxonomy): domain Bacteria; phylum Actinomycetota; class Acidimicrobiia; order Acidimicrobiales; family RAAP-2; genus Bog-756. Next base: position 358,600 of record CAVRYH010000002.1, read on the forward strand.
AAGACCCCCGGTGGCGGTCGACGTGGCGGTGGTCCCTCACCATCGGGAGTGCGCTCATCCCGCTGCTGCTCGGCACCGCGCTCGGCGACCTGCTCCACGGGCTGCCCATCGACTCGTCCCATAACTACACCGGCAACTTCTTCGGGCTGCTCGTCCCCTTCGGGCTCTACACCGGCGTGACCCTCACCGTGCTGTGCCTGTTCCTCGGGGCGGCCTACCTCACGTTGAAGACCGAGGGGGAGCTCCACGACCGGGTCTCCCGGCTCTCGGGCCGGATCGGCTGGGGGGCCGCGGTCCTCACCTTCGGGTGGCTGACCTGGAGCCACGTGGGCCTGAGCGTCGGCTTCGTCCCCAGCCCGATCGACGCCCTGGCCCTGGTGGCGGTGGTGGCGGCCGCCTGGCTGGCCGAGGCCGGGTCCGAGGGGTGGGCCTTCACGTCCGGGGCCGTGGCCATTGGCAGCGTGGTGGGCTCGATCTTCTTCGACCTCTTCCCCCGGGTGATGGTGTCGACCACCAGCACCGCCTACAACCTGACCGTGGCCAACACCGCCAGTCCGTCCTACACCTTGAAGGTCATGACCGTGGTGGCTGTCGTCTTCTTCCCCGTGGTGCTCGCCTACCAGGGCTGGAGCCTCTACGTGTTCCGGAAGCGGATCACCTCGGGCCCGTCGCCCGCAGCGGAGGTGCAGCCCGCGCCGGGTGGTCCCGACGCGGGCGTGGCGGCCGGGCCGAGCACGACCTGATCACCCGCCGGCCGGCTCGGCCGGCTCGGCCGGATGATGGCCGGAACGGAAGAGCCGACCCCGGGTGGTATGGCCCGGCTCCTGGTTGAGCTGGTCCAGGGTGGAGGCGTCGTCGGCCAGGCGAGCGGCCAGCTGGCGGCCCCGGTCGCCCACCGTCGACTCGATGGTCCGGGCCAGGGTCGACCACGGCTCGGAGCCGGGGTCGATGGAGGTCCGCAACGCGTCCACCAGCGGATTGGAGGTCCCACCGGTCACCGGCTCGACCGTCACCTGGTAGGCGGAGGGGTCGCCGCCCTCGGTGTAGATCCGCAGGGCGGCGACGTCGAGGTCGTCGTCGATGAGCAGGATCGAGGCGCCCTTGATCGGGTTGGGCTTCGGGGTGTCCACGACCCACCCCCCGGTGTTGGCCACGGCCACCGGAGACGGGAAGGCCGATACCGTGCGCCGGCCGACGAACGGCTTGTGGGTGTGACCGAAGATGAAGGTGACGTCGTCCGGGGCACCGATCTCGGACTTCACCTGTGTGGCGACGGGCCCACCGAGGTAGTCGACCAGTCCGTGCTCGGCGTGGGGGCTCAGCACCGCATCGGGACGGTGGCGTTCACGCAGCGCCCCTCCGACGCCGGCGCGAAGGAGCCCGGACACGGCATGGGCTTCGGCATCGGCCTCGGCCCGGGAGTGTCCGGCCGAACGGATGGCCCGTTCGATGGCGCCGACCTCGGCGTGCATCGTCTCGGGACTCTGGAGTGACTCGTAGAGGGAGCGGGTGACGTTCATGATGTCACCACTGGCTCCCATCGACGACCAGAAGAAGTCGATCCATCCACCGTTGTCAGCCTCGAGCTGCCAGGCCTCGGACGTCCCCGGACGGGATGCGGAGAACACCTTGTCGAGCATCGACATGGCGCAGTAGAGCGGCTCCAGGAAGTGACCGTGGGTGAGCACGACGGCCCGCGTCCCCGACCCGTCGACCAGGCCCAGGTTCGGGTAGCTCTGCTCCACCGTCACCGAGGCACCCGGTCCGTTGCGGGCCGCCAGTGTCTCGACGAACCGGTCACGGACCACCACCTGGTCGTTCTTCACCAGGAGGTGCGTGGCGTGCCGATCCCGGGGATCGGGGAAGCCCGAGGTGTCGTCCCCCAGTACCTGCAGGTAACGGTCGTCGCTCGCCCGCGACCAGAGATGGTGGTCGTGGTTGCCCGGCACGAAGCGGATGGTCGGCGCGATGGCGCCGTCCGCCGTTCCGGGGCGGAGCGCGCTGATGAAGTGGGAGAACGTTGCTGCCGCGTCCTCGGGTGACGTCAGCGCCAGTTCGAAGAGATCGCCCAGCACGACCATCTCGGGCGGATCGGTCCCCGGGCCGCGGAGGGAGCCGAGGCAGTCGGCCAGAGCGCCGAGGACGGGAGCGGCCGTCGAGCGGTCGACGTGTTGGCCGTCAGGGGTGACGTTGGTCAGCACACTGTTGAGCGCGCCGAGGTGGAGGTCTGAGATGCAGATCCAGCGAATTGTCGTCATGACCATCCTTTCGGACCCGAAGGTATCGCCTCGAACGGACGCAGGGAGCATCGACGCACCCGGGCAGCCCGGGACCGGTGCCCGACGGGAGCCACTTCCGGGCGGACCTCGGGGTCGATGCTCCGCCCCCGCCCGTGTCCTGTCGGCGCCCTCCAACCATCCGCCGGCGCCGGTCGCGGGCCAACTACCGTTTTTCCGATCCCCGATCCCCGATCCCCGATCCCCGATCCCCGATCCCCGATCCCCGATCCCCGATCCCCGATCCCCGATCCCCGATCCCCGATCCCCCGGTCGCCAGGACGACGGAGATCTCCACCGGGCGGGGCCGTCCCAAGGGAGAGTCGATGGAGCCGTGCACAAGTGAGACGTGACGGACCGAGCGGCGGTCGGTCGGGGAGGCGGCGTGGACTCGTGTCGGCGCCTGCGCGGTCGGGCCTCGACGGCCGTCGGCGCCCGGGGCACCGTCGTCGTCCGCTGACCCCCCGCGAGGCCATCTGTCGCTGTGGACGGGTCATCGTCCGAAGCCAGCGGCATCCGCTGGAGAGCCGGCTGCAGCAGTACTGCTATGGATGCGCCGTGACCGGATGGGGTGGATCACGCCACCGAGCGCGTGGGCGGTAGCCGGGTCGGGGGGACCCTTGGTGAATTTGCGGGTCAGCCCGAGCGGAAGACGCCTTGGGCGAGGACGTGCGGGGCGACGATGCCGAGCGGGACCCGGGGTCCGGGGCAGAAGTCGAACCCTCTCGACTCGGAGATCACGAACTCCTCGCGGACCAACGACAGGGTGTCCCTGTCGGGTCGGCACCCTCCCGCCACCCTGCTCCACACCGGCGCGAACAGCCGCTGGCTGCGCGCCGTCCCCGCATCGTCTGACAGGACGTGCTCGTAGATCCGGATCGCCGCCCCCTCGTTGAGCACCTTCTTGGTCTCTCTCAGCACCGCCTGCGGGTCGGGGACACTGCACAACACCAGCGAGAACACGGCACCGTCGAACGTGCCCTGCACGGCGTCGGCGACGACCTCGGCCCGACAGCCGATGACAGTGAAGCGCGGGGGCGCCCCCACGCGGCTGGCCTTCCGGCGCAGGTACTCCTCAGGCTCGACGCCGACCACTTCGGTGACCTCGGGTGGGTAGTGGGCGAAGTTGAGCCCGTTGCCGCACCCGATCTCGAGGATGCGCCCGGACAGGCCGGCGAGGAGCTCCCGGCGGTAGTCCTCCTGGAGGCGGGCCTCGGCCACCGACCGCCGGGAGTAGATGCGGGCGAAGATCGGGTGGCTCATGCGGTTCGAATCATCGGGTGTCCATCGGCTCGGATGCCACCACCGGTGGACCGCGGTGGCGTGCCGCCGACCAACCTACCCAGGCCCACCGGACCCGGTCGGCATCTGTCACCGGCGAGTGGAAGCTGGACCCGCGTCACCGCCTTCCGAAGGGGAGAGCTATCGAAGGCGGTACTAGCCGAGCGGGGCGAGCTCGGTGTCCAGGAGCACCTCGAGCCGTCGATGGATGAGGGCGTGGTCCTCGATGAGCGGATCGTGCCGTCTACCGAGCCGGTGGATGCGCCGGACCTGTTCCGGGCTGGCCTGCGCGATGTCTCGCTGCAGGAGCGAGACCGATGCGTCCTGCAGCAACCCACGAAGCCCACGGTCACCCGTGCCCTCCGATCCGCACTCCCTCGTGATCTGATCGAGCACACGGTCGGTGGTGGCGCACGATCCGTCGACCATCCCGAAGTAATCGACCAGGTCCCCGAGCACCGGCGTCGGGCTGGTGCGCCCCGCTTCGATGCAGTTGACCAGCGGGCTGACGTCGCCGGCCGAAAGGGGGTCGTAGGTCCCGGGGTAGACCTCGGCCTCGTAGCCCGGTGGATAGCCGGTGAACACGATGGGCGACTGGGAATCGGGGTGGTCGGCCAGGTAATCGAGCGTCATGTCGAGGAGGGCGAGCGGTGGCCAACCGAGGTCCCGCAGCGCCACCACCTTGGGCTCGTCGCGCTCGGCCACGACCGCGGCCGTCATGAGGAGCTGGTAGCACTCCAGGGCCGACTGCACCGGGAAGAGCACGAGTGGCGAGTGGAGCAGGATCGGCTCGTCCGCGGCGATCCATCTGAGGACCCTCTGTCCGACGATGCTGTTGTCCACGACGTGGGTGAACCGGGTGCAGGCCACGCGCATGTCGGAGTTCTTGGCGCGGACGGCGGACTGGTACTCGACGAGCTTCTTCGTGGCCGCGTACACGTCCCGGGTGTACAGCCGGACCGCCTTGCCGGTGCTGGCCACCACCACGGTTCCGACCCCGGCCTCGGCCGCCGTGTCGAGGACGACCTGGGTGCCGACCACGTTCGTGGACACGGTTTCGGCCACCCGGAGCTCGGCGACGGCAGGACTGCGCTGGGCGGCGAGATGGATGACGAGATCGGGCCGGAGGTCCTCCATGACCTCCGCCATCTGCCCGCGGCTCCGGACGTCGCCGACAAGATAGGTGACGCCGTCCACCCGCCGCTCCGCGTCGGGGCGGTTGCGGGCCACCGAGACCAATCGCGCCCCGGGTAGGTCGTCGACGAGATGGCTCAGCACCACGTGCCCGACACAGCCCGTGCCGCCGGTCACGAGCACCCGTTCCCACCGTGGGAGGAGGTCGCTGCTGAAGCCCGTGACTCCCCGCAGTCGCGTTCCCTCGAACCGGAGCTTCTCCATCTGGGGATTGTCCCGGTAACGGATCAGCTCGCGGGTGAGCGACCGAAGCTCGGCGAGGTCCTCGTCCGGCGAGAGACCGAGCATCCGCTCGACGATCTCGGCCTTGACCTCGGCCCTGGTGGTGGCCTCGGCCTCGGTGGGACATCGCCGAGCGAGGTCGTCACCGCCATGGTCAGTCAGCTGGCGTTCGTCGTCCGGGAATCGAGGATCCCCGGAGGCGCCGTCGGAGGATTCGCCACCCATCTGAAGCTGCACGCCAGGCCCACCTTCCCGCACGCGTCGGCCGCCGATGCTCCGCTTCATCGCCGTTCCCTTTCGACTGCTTCCGTCGCGTCTGCTGAGCGACTGATCGTCCCTGATCTAGGCCCACGCTTGAGAGCCTCGCAACCACCAGACCGAACCGTAACCGATCGGCCAGGCAGAGTTCCATTGGCTTACTCCTGGACAATGTTGACTGACCCAGTCGACTAATGGGCCCGAGCAGCCGGCAGCGGCCAGGCGGGGAAAACCCTGTTCTTGCTGGACCGATGTCCCGAGTCTCGCTCGGCCCGACTGCCATCGCTACCAGTGGCCCTTGACGGAGGCGGAGATGTCGGCGGCCCGGGCCGGTCCCCTTGGGCCATCCCGTCGGTCCGCCACCGGGGGCGCCTCACCACCGGGGCCGCCTGGCGGCATCCGTCGGACCTACCGGCTCGTCCTGGGGCCGGCGGCCGTGTGCCGGGAGCCTGGTGGATCAAGCGCGAAGGGTGCCGGCCGTTCCCATCCATCGAGAAAGACCAGCTCCTCCATGGGACGCCGACGGACCGGACCCTGGCTCCCCTCGGGGCGCCCGAGGGTGATGGTGGCGGCGATGAACGCCTCATCGGGGATGTCGAGCAGGTCGCGGAGCTCGGCGTCGACGAAGGCGTTCCAGATGGTCATCACGCCTCCGTAGTCGAGGGCCCGGGCCGCCAGGAGCAGGTTCTGGCAGGCGGGGTAGATGGAGGCGCCGTCGTAGGGATTCGGCTCGCGGTGGCGGATCATGCACGGCAGGATCAGCACCGGCACCCGGTCGAGGCCCTCGACGTAGGCGTCCATGGTCCGGGCCATGGACGCCTTGGGAGACGACGGGTCGGCTCCCGAGCCCTCGTCGTAGCGATCGGTGGTCCGCTTGGTGCCCCACGCCTGGAGCGCCGCCCCTTTGATCAGCCGCTTCGCCTCCGCTGCCCTCGGTCCGTCGGTGAGCACGACGAACCGGAACGGCTGACGGTTGGAGCCGCTCGGGGCCCGGGTCGCCGCGAACAGGACATCGCGCAGCACCTCCTCGGGCACCGGCTCGTCACGGTAGCGGCGGATGGCCCGTGTGGTGCAGATGCCCTCGAGCAGTCCGACCGTGTCCGCCCGGAGGGGTACCGTCGCTCCCGCGTCCACCGGAGGCTCTCGCTCGCTCCGGCCGTCGGACATGGGCCCGATCCTACGCGAGGCGCGCCGACCACACGACCGTCGACCCGCTCCGCTACGGTCGTCGCCGTGGAGTGCGTGCTCCGATGAGGCGGGGGTGGCCGGCGGCCGTGGTGCTGGCCGGACTGGTATGGCTGGCCGCGGCGGGCACCGGTGTGGGCCCGGTCTCGGTTCTCGCGCCCTCCCGGGCGGCCGCCGCCGTACCGTCCACCACGACGGACGACCCGAGCGCCCTGGTCGACCCGTTCGACGGGACGGGCACCGGCCCGGTGAGTCCGGGCGCGGTCGGGGAGTTCCCGGGGGCGGACGTTCCCTTCGGGATGGTGCAGTGGAGCCCCGACACGTCCCCGGACATCGCGGCCACCGGAGGCGCCTACTCATGGGGGGACGACCAGATCTCGGGATTCAGCTTCGGTCACCTCAGCGGGGCCGGCTGTCCCAGCTACCAGGACGTGCCCATCCTGCCCACGGTGGGCGCCGTCGGGACCGACCCGGCCGGCACCCTGGCCACGTTCTCCCATGCCGACGAGCAGGCGTCACCGGGGCGGTACCGGGTCACGCTCGGCTCGCCCGCCGTCACCACGGAACTGGCCGTCACCACCCGGACGGGGCTGTCCCGTTTCACGTTCCCCCGGTCGGAGGCGTCGAACCTCCTCTTCAAGGTGGGCGACAACCCGAATCCGGTGGTGGGCTCGAGCGTTCGGATCGTCGGGGACGACGAGATCACCGGGCAGGTAACCAGTGGACAGTTCTGCGGCACCGGCACCAACTACACGATGTATTTCGCCGCCCGCTTCGATCGCCCGTTCTCCTCGGTGGGCAGTTGGGACGGCCCCGACGTCACTCCCGGTCACCCCTCCTGTTCGGGGGTCGATTGCGGCGCGTACGTAACCTTTGACACCGTGTCGGACCCGGTGGTTCTGATGAAGATCGGTGTTTCGTTCGTCAGCGAGGCCAATGCCGCCGACAACCTACGTGTCGAGGATCCGGGTTGGTCCCTCGACCGGGTGGAGACGGCCGCCACGCGACGGTGGAACACGCTCCTCGCACGAATCGCAGTCGGAGGGGGCACCTTGGCAGAGCGGCGGACCTTCTACACCGCCCTCTACCACTCGCTGCTCGAGCCCAATGTGGTGAGTGACGACAACGGCGAGTACGACGGCCCCGACGGTCGGCTGCACCGGGCGGAGAGCGGTGCCCAGTACGCCAATTTCTCCGAATGGGACATCTACCGCGGCGAGATCCAGTTGGTGTCGCTGCTCGCCCCGGACCGGGCCGGGGCCATGATCCAGTCCCTCGTGAACGACGCGGAGCAGGGGGGTTGGTTGCCCCACTGGGCCATCGTGGATGGGGACGCGTCCCAGATGAACGGTGACTCGGCCGATCCGATCATCGCCGACGCCTACGCCTTCGGTGTGCGGGGCTTCGACGTGGGAGCGGCGGTCCGGGCCATGGTCAAGGGGGCGACGCAACCCGAGTCCGGGCACGGCCTCGAGGTCGAGCGGCAGTACCTGTCCCAGTACCTGTCGGAGCACTACATCGACGCCGGAGCCCTCGACCTGACCTCGATCGACTACTCCCTCGGGGCCTCGGCGACGCTCGAGTACGCCATCGACGACTTCTCGATCGCCCGGATGGCGTCGGCCACCGGGAACAGGGACCTGGAGGAGTCCATGATGGCGCGGGCCCACAACTGGGAGTACCTGTTCAATCCGGCGACGGCCTCGGTCCAGGGTCGCAACGCAGACGGGAGCTTCCCTCCCGGCCCCGCCTTCCAGCTCTCCCTCCTCGAGCCCGGGGGAGAGGTCGGGTTCGAGGAGGGCAATGCCGCGCAGTACACCTGGACGGTGCCCCAGGACCTCTCGGCCCTGGCCAACCTGCTGGGCGGCGACGCCGCCGCGGTGCGCACCCTGAACGTGTTCTTCACCGAGCTCAACGCGTCGAGGGACGCGCCCTACGACTGGGCCGGCAACGAGCCGAGCCTGTGGACACCGTGGGAGTACGACTTCTTCGGCGCACCGTCGCGGACCCAGGACGTCGTGCGCTCCGTCGTCGACACCCTCTACGCCGACGCACCGGTCGACGAGCCCGGCAACGACGACCTGGGCGCCATCGCCTCGTGGTACGTGTGGGCGGCGATCGGCCTGTATCCGGTGACGCCCGGGAGTGCCGACCTGGCCCTGGCCAGTCCCCTGTTCCCCGATGTGGTGCTCACCCTGGCGAACGGGCGCCACCTCGTCCTGCACGCGCCGGCGGCGTCGGCATTCACCCCCTACGTCCACTCCCTCACGCTGACCGGGGCCACTCTCCCCGAGGCAGGACACGGTTGTGGGCCGATCCGCCCGGCGGGCGGCGGGGAGGAGTGGTGCCAGCCGTGGCTGCCGGCTTCCATCCTCACGAGTGGCGGAACCCTCACCTACGGCCTGTCCGGTGCGCCCGACACGGCGTGGGGCTCCAATCCGGCGGCCAGTCCCCCGTCCTACGGCGCCGGGCGGATCCCGGCCGTCGGGTTCTCCGTCCCGAGCGGGGCGACGACGGTGGCGTCGGGCCACGCGGTGAGCGTGCACCTCGGTGTCCAGCCGGCGGAGGCCGGTCGCTCGACCGTGGTCTGGGAGGCCACCGGGTCCGGTCTGACGGTCACCCCCGACGGCGGGCGGTTCGCGGTCGGTGGGCGGACGTCGACGCAACCGGTCTCGATTGCGGCCACCACCCCGGGAACCCACGTGCTGACGTTCCACATGGCCACGACCCTCGGCACGCAGCTCCCACCGGTGGTCGTCGACGTCGACGCCACCTGACGGCCGACCGGGGAGGCCTGCTCAGTCGACCTTGCCGATCCGGCGCAGCCAGCCGGTGGTGAGGGTGAGCCCCTCGTCGAGGGTGATCGGGTCGTAGCCGAGCCGCTTGTAGGTCTTGGACTCGGTCAGCTGACGGCGGACCGGCCGCTCGGACGCGGCCTTGGCGGCGATGGCGACCAGCGTCGGCCCGAAGACCTTCGCCAGCTCGGGATCGTCGGATGGCTCGATGTCGGCCACGCGGTGGTCGAGGCCGGCGAGCTCGCAGATGCGGCTGCACGCCTCGGCGATGCTGACCACGTCCTCAGGGCGGCCGTCGAGCATGTAGCGCTCACCCGACACGCCCCGGTCGAGCGCCAGGATGCAACCCCGTGCGATGTCGTCGGCGAACACCCAGCTCACCGGGAACTTCAGGTACTGGGAGAGACGCTGGCGGAGGGCCGAGACGAGCACGCGGTTGAAGCTGGTCCGGCCGAGTGCGTTGCTGGCCACCGGCGACGGGCCGAAGATGGCGCCGGGGTGGGTGCTCACCACGTCCTGCCCGGCGGCGGCGCGGGCCATGGCGTCCTCGAAGGCCGCCATCTTCGTGACGGTGTAGGGATCGGAGCTCGGCTCCCTCGACACCGGCGCGTCCTCCCGTTCGAGGCCCCCGGACGTGTCGAAGAACGTGCCGGTACTGACGGCGACGACCCGTCTCATCCCGACGCGTTCGGCGGCATCGAGGAGGTTCCGGGTGCCGTCGACGTTCACGGCCCGGAAGTCGTCCATGTTCTGGCTGGCCCCGCCGAGCAGGGCCGCGCAGTGGATGGCCGCGTCGCTGCCGGCCGCGGCCCGCCGGACGTCGCCGGCGTCGGTGATGTCGCCGGTGACGATCTCGACCCCCAGGGCGGCCAACGGATCGGTGTCGGCCCCGGCGCGGGCCAACGCCCGCACCCCGTCCCCCCGTTCGACGAGGAGCTTGCAGATGTTGGCGCCGGCCAGGCCGGTCGCCCCGGTGACGAGGACCGTCTCGCTCATGCCGGCTTCTGCTCGGCGACCTCGACGTCGGGGTAGGCGGTGTCGACCTGGTCGGGGGAGTAGGGGATGACCGGCTCCCCGTCCCCGAAGACGTCGAGGGTGTGGATGAAGCGGTGGAGGCCCATGGCGTTGGCGCAGGTGAAGCCCAGCTCGACGATCTGGGCCGCGGTGAACACCGTCCCGAGCCGGCGGTAGGTCTCGTCGTCGATGGCGTGGTGGTCGGCCGACAGCAGGTCGAGGAACTCGACGGCCAGGCGCTCCTGCTCGGTGAGGTCCGAGTGGCCCGGGGCCACGAGACAGGCGACGTCCTCGTCGGTGATCGAGTCGTGCTTGCGGGACTGCATGCAGGGCTGGCACTCGCCGAGCTGGGCGCTCCGGATGCGGATCAGCTCCAGGATCCGCCCACCGAGGAGGCTCTGTTGACCCCAGGCCCCGCGGGCCGCGTTGGTCATGAGGATCTGGGCGGTGCGGTAGGCGAAGATCTGGAGGGGGACCGGCGTGGCGTAGGTGCCGTTGGCCACCCCGTCCTCGATGATCCGCCGGGGCTCCTCGGCCAGCTCCTCCAGTGGGATGGGCTCTATCCTGGGCATCTCCGGCTCCCCCCTCCGGCGCTCAGCGCCGGTAACGTTCGTTCTCTCCCATCCGAACCTATAAGGCAGGTCGTCCCGTGTCCATGGATCCTTCGTCGGTGCTGCTCACGGGACAGGTGGCCGTCGTCACCGGCGGCGGCGCCGGCATCGGCCGCGGCATCGCCCGCGGCCTGGCGTCCTTCGGGGCCTCGGTGGCCGTCTGGGAACGGGATCCCGACACCGCCTCGTCGGCGGCCGAGGAGGTCGGCGGCCTCGGGATCACCACCGACGTGCGGGAGTCGGCCGACGTCGACGCCGCCCTGGCCCGCACCACCGAGGAGCTCGGCCCGGTCGGCATCCTGGTCAACAACGCCGGCGGCGTGTTCTTCTCCCCGCTCCTCGACACGTCGGAGAACGGGTGGGACGCCCTGTACCGGGCCAACCTCCGCCATGTCATCCTGTGTACCCAGCGGGTGGCCCGCCTGATGGTGGAGGAGGGGTCGGGGGGCAGCATCATCAACGTCACCTCCATCGAGGGGGTGCGGGCCGCGCCCGGATATGCCGCCTACGCGGCCGCCAAGGCCGGGGTGATCAACTTCACGAAGACGGCGGCCCTCGAGCTCGCACCCCACGGGATCCGGGTCAACGCCCTGGCCCCCGACATCACCCTGACCGAGGGTCTGGCCTCGGTGGCGCCTGCCGGCGCCGAGGAGCGGTTCGGTCTGACCGTGCCCATGGGGCGCGCCGGACACGTCGACGAGATGGCCGGGGCCGCCGTGTTCCTGGCCGGCCGGCTCTCGAGCTACGTCACCGGGCAGACCATCCACGTCGACGGTGGGACCCAGGCCTCGAGCGGTTGGTACCACCATCCCGAGCACGGCGCCTACGTGCTCGGTCCCTCCTGACCGCCCTCAGTCGTCGCCCCCGGGGGTGCCCACATGGGCGGACATCCCCCCGTCGATGGCGATCATCTGGCCGGTGATGTAGCGGGACTCCTCCGACGCCAGGAAGACCACCAGGTTGGCGACGTCCTCGGGTTGGCCCACGAACGGTGTGAGGGTGGCCCGGCCGAGCCCGGCCACCATCGCCTCGCTGAGGTGGGCCCGGACGGCGTCGGTGATGATGAGGCCGGGGACGACGGTGTTGACCCGCACCCCCTGCTTGCCGTGCCCGGTGGCCGCGTACATGGTGAGGGCGTTGACGCCGGCCTTGGACACCCCGTAGGAGGTGCGGGTGCGGTCGCCTTTGAGCGACGCCCCCGACGACATGTTGACGATGGAGCCGCCCCCTCCCCGCACCATGGCGGGGATGGCGTGCTTGCAGGTGAGCACCTGGCTGCGCAGGTTGACCGCCATGGTCCGCTCGTAGACCTCCAGAGACAGCTCGGTCACCCGGGTGTCGCGGGCCAGGAAGTCCGAATCGGTAAGGGCGGCGTTGTTGTGCAGCACGTCGAGCCGCCCGTATCGGTCGACGGTGGCACCGACGGCCGCCACCACGTCGGACTCCTCGGACAGGTCGGCCCGCACCCATCCCGCGCTGCCCCCCGTCTCCTCGATGCCCGCCGCCACCTCGACGGCGCCGGCCTCGTCGATGTCGACCACCACGACCGAGGCTCCCTCCCGGGCCAGGGCCCGGGCCGTGGCCCCGCCGATGCCCCCCGCGCCACCGGTCACGATGGCCACCTTGCCGTCCAGCCGTCCCACCGTCACGCCCCCCACCCCGCCATGTCGACCGCCGTGGCCACCACGGTTCGTGCTGTCGGCATGGGTGCCCTCCCGATCGTCGAGCTCGGCCGCCGTCGGACCGGCACCGGAGGGCATCAGCGTGCCACCTCCGGCGGCCCGCTGCGGGAGACGGCGGTTTGGAGGGCCCACCGGGTGGTAGACCAGCGACCATGGAGACGAGACGGATCGGGTCGCTCGAGGTGTCGGTGGTGGGCCTCGGCACCAACAACTTCGGTATGAGCATGGGTGCGGACGAGGTCCCCCCGGTGGTCGACGCGGCCCTGGAGGCCGGGATCAACTTCTTCGACACGTCCGACTCCTACGGCGACAGCGAGGAGCGCCTCGGTGAGGCGCTCGGGACGCGGCGCGACGAGGTGGTGATCGCCACCAAGTTCGGGAGCCCGGTGGGTGGGGCGACGGTCGGAGGGGCGCGTCCCGACTACGTGCGCTCGGCGGTGGAGCGCAGCCTGAAGAAGCTGGACACCGATCGGATCGACCTCTACCAGCTGCACCGCCCCGATCCGGACACTCCGATCGCCGACACCCTCGGCACGCTCGGTGAGCTGGTCGACAAGGGGAAGGTGCGGGAGATCGGCTGTTCGAACTTCTCTGCCGTACAGCTCCGGGAGGCCGCCGATGCCGTGCCTGCCGGACGGCCCCGGTTCGTTAGCGTGCAGAACCAGTACAACCTGCTCCACCGCCAGGACGAGTACGAGGTGATCCCCGAGTGCCGGCGGGAGGGCCTCGCCTACCTCCCGTTCTTCCCGCTGGCCAGCGGGATGCTGACCGGCAAGTACACCCGCGGCCAGGCTCCGCCCAAGGGCACCCGGTTGGCCAGGTGGGGCGAGCGGGGCGAGGGCCTGCTGTCGGACGAGAACTTCGACATCGTGGACGCCCTCACCGGGTGGGCCGGGTCGCGGGGGCACAGCCTCGTCGATCTGGCCATCGCCTGGTTGGTGGCCAAGCCGGTGGTGGCCTCGGTGATCGCCGGTGCCACCAAGGTCGACCAGGTGCGGGCCAATGTGGCCGCGGTCGGGTGGGAGCTCACCCCGGACGAGGTGGTCCAGATCGACGCACTCGCCCCGCTGACGACCTGACCGGCTGGCCCTGCAGCGGTCCAGGGAGGTCCGGCGGTGCGCCCCACACGGTCTGGGGGACCCTTGTTCTGCCTGTTCAGTGACGACAAATGGCCCGTGCCGCTGTTCAGGCGCCGTGGGCTATCGTCAGCCTCTATCCACCCATGCGGCTGGTGCCCGAGAGGGGCCGCCGCCGACCACCCGGGAACACCATGAATGTCGTAGTCAGCAACGTCAAAGGGGGCGTCGGCAAGACCACCACCGCGGTCTACCTGGCCGCCGCGGCCGTGGAGCGGGGCTGGGATCCCGTCCTGCTCATCGACTCCGACCGCCAGGCCTCGTCGGCCGAGTGGATGGAGGAACGGCCGCTCGAGGGCGTCGACCTGGTGGAGGCGCCGTCCGAGCGGACGGTGGCGCGGGCCATGAACGGGCATGAGGGCCTCGCCGTGATCGACACGCCCCCCGGGGACGAGCGGATCGTCCGGGCCACGCTCGACCGGGCGGACGCCGTGGTGATCCCGACCCGGGCCGGTGGGGTCGAGTACTCCCGGGTGGTCGCCACCATCGACATGATCGGCGACAAGATCCCCTTCGGCATCGTGATCTCCGCGGCACGTCTCGGGACCAACGACCTGGACGAGGCCATCGGCTGGTGGACCGAGTCGAAGGTCCCGATCTGGGGGATCGTCCCCGAGCGGGTGGGGATCGCCTCGGGGCCGGAGGCCCGGCTCTACCGCGAGGGCGTCGAGACCTACGCCGCCGTGCTGAAGCGGGCCCTCCGCAAGCGGAGCGGCTGACGCTCAGCCGTCCATGTCGGCGGGCCCGGACGGCACGTCGACGGCGTGCTCTCGCAATGCACCGATCGGAACGATATCGAGGGCGCGCTCATGGGTCGATGCCAGCACGACGAAGGCGGCGGCACCGTCGTGGTAGGCCCGGAGCCAGTTGCGGGCCGTCACGCACCATCGGTCGCCGGGCACGAGCCCGGGGAACCGGTACTGGGGGACCGGGGTGCTGAGGTCGTTGCCGATACTGCGCTGGTGCTCGAGGAACTCGGCGGTGACCACCGCGCAGATGGTGTGGCTGCCCTGGTCCTGGGGCCCGGTCGTGCAGCACCCGTCTCGGAAGAACCCGGTCATGGGATCGGTGCCGCACGGCTCCAGCTCACCGCCGAGGACGTTCCGGTCGGTCATCGCCCCGTGACCGTCCCACACCCGGCCACCAGGGGTCGCCACCACGGAGCCGGGCGACCGGCTGTCTGGCGGGGGTCCAGGGGCGGGCTCAGTTGTAGTCGTCCAGTGTCAGGCGGTCGCCGGTGCCCACCTCGGCCAGGCTGATCTCGTAGCCGTCGACCATGTCGATCTGTTGGAGGGCGTCGACGTGCCCGCGGCCCGTCCCGCTCCACTTGGCCCTGGCCAGGGTCTTGGCCTCCGCCAGGTCGCCCGCCACCACCAGGACCAGTTCGTGGTCCTCACCCATCCTGCCCTCGGACGGCCGGCCACCCAGGAATGCGGCGTACAGGTGCATGGCCCAACGATAGCGGCCGAGGCTGCCACCTCCCGGGCCTGGCGGTGCGGGTGCTCAGGTGGCGCGGACGAACCTGACGATGACCTCGGCGAGTTCGGGGCCGCGGTCCTCCTGGAGGAAATGGCCACCGCCGATGACGGTGGTGTGGTCCTGGTCTCGGGCCCCGGGTATACGGGCCTGGAGGACCCGATCGGAGCCGGCGGTGATCGGGTCACCGTCGCTGAACGCGGTCAGGAACGGCTTGTCGAACGTCTCGAGCACCTTCCATGCCACGCGGTTGGCGGCGGCGGCCGGGTCGTCGGGAGAGATCGGCACCAGCGTCGGGAACTGACGGGCGCCCTCCTTGAATGACTCGTCGGGGAACGGGGCGTCGTAGGCGGCGACCACCTCGGGGCTGAGGTCGGTCGTACAGCCGAAGTTGACGATGGTGCCCGCCGGGAAGTCCTCGACCTCCTGGGAGAAGGTGAGCCAGTTGTGGAAGGCCTCGCCCGGAGGCGTGTCGCCGGTGGGGAGGAAGGTGTTGGCCGCCACCACCCGGGCGAAGCGCCCCGGATGCTCGCCGACGAGGCGGAGTCCGATCAGGCCGCCCCAGTCCTGGCAGACAAGCGTGACCCCGGACAGGTCGAGCTCGTCGAAGAGCAGGCTCTTGGTCCACGCCACGTGGCGAGCGAACGTGTACTCGCCCCGGGGGGTGGGCTTGTCCGAGCGCCCGAACCCGACAAGGTCGGGGGCGATGGTGCGCAGACCGGCGGCGGTCAGGCCGGGGACCATGTGGCGGTAGAGGAAGCTCCAGGACGGTTCACCGTGGAGCAGCACGACGACCGGGCCGTCCTTCGGCCCCTCGTCCAGGTAGTGCATCCGTAGGGTGCCACCGTCCTGGTCGGGGACCTCCGCATAGTGGGGTGCCCACCCGTATCCGGGCAGTCCCTCGAAGCGGTCGTCTGGGGTGCGGAGCGTCTGCATGGGGTGGGTCCACCTCTTCCTCGTGGGGCCGGACGCCCCTGGCGGCTGACACTACCGCTGCCAATTGATCGGCGAGGACACCGGTCGGCGGTGAGCGCCGCACCGGGCTGTGGCCGGAGGTCGCCGGATCAGCGCTGCGCGTTCTTGACGAAGTCTGCGGTCCCGTGCCCGACCTCCAGTCGGGTCCCGGCGTGCCAGCTGCCCCGCAGGTGACGGCGGACCGCCGGCTCCCCGTCGGCCGTGGCTCGGGCGGCCGAGTGCCACAGGTCGGCGTGGTGGAAGAGCACGTCGCCGCGCTCCTGGTAGACGGCGATCTCACCCGGCACCCGTTCGAACCCGGGCGGCATGCCGTCGGTCCCTCCTCGGTGGCTCCCCGGCAGCACCCGGAGGAATCCGTTGGCCGGGGAGGTGGGATCGAAGTGGATGGTGAAGGCGACGCCCGGCCAGACGTCGAGGTGGGGTCCCGACTGGTGGTCGGTGTGCCAACCGATGCGCGAGTAGGCCGAGCCGAGGTCGGGCCGGGCATCCTGGTAGACCACCCCGAACTGCTCGTAGTCGAGGAGCCATGCCGCCGGCCCGAGCAGGCGCCTGATCACCTCAGCCAGCTCCGGCCGGTGGACAAGGGCATCGGCGAGTGGCGAGGCCTGGGTGGCGAAGCACACGTAGTGGGCGAAGTGCCGACCGGCGATGGTGGCGTCCGGGTCGTCGAGGATCATGGTGGCGTGCCGCCGGTCGAGCACGCCGCCCGCCAGGTCCCGCTGCGCGGCGACCAGTTCGGCCTCGGCCCGGGCCAGCTCACGTTCGTCGATGGCACCGCGGAGAGTGGCGTACCCGTGAACGTCGAAGAAGGTCACGAGTTCATCCAGCTCGGCGGCGGTGAACGCACCACTGTCGGGGCTCATCGGACCGACCCCCTCTCCTCACCTGGCGCCGTGCTCACCGCGGTCAATCGTAGGCGGCCGGCCACGGGCAGCCAGCGGGCCCTGGGGCCGGCCCCCACCGGTTACCCGGCCATCGCCGGACGCCGTACCATGCAGGGCATGAGCGACGACGTGGGCACCGACCCGTCCGAGGAGCCACTGGTCGGCATCAAGCCGCGTAGCTTCGAGGTGACCGACGGCCCCACCCGGGCCCCCGCCCGGGCCATGCTCCGGGCGGTCGGGATGACCGACGCCGACTGGGACAAACCGCAGATCGGCGTGGCCTCGTCGTGGAACGAGGTCACACCGTGCAACATGCCGCTCGACCGCCTGGCCAAGCGGGCCAAGGAGGGGGTGCGCGAGGCGGGGGGCTTCCCCCTCGAGTTCGTGACCATCGCCGTGTCCGACGGGATCTCCATGGGCCACGAGGGGATGCGTGCCTCGCTGGTGAGCCGTGAGGTAATCGCCGACTCCGTCGAGACGATGATGCACGCCGAGCGGTTCGACGGCCTCGTCACCTTGGCCGGTTGCGACAAGTCGCTCCCCGGGATGTTGATGGCGGCAGCCCGGCTCAACCTGCCCAGCGCCTTCCTCTACGGGGGCTCGATCCTCCCGGGGCGGGTCCGCGACCGGGCGCTCGACATCACCTCGGTGTTCGAGGCGGTCGGTGCCCATGCCGTCGATGCGCTGACCGACGAGGAGCTGAGTCTCATCGAGCACAACGCATGTCCCACCGAGGGATCGTGCGCTGGCATGTTCACCGCCAACACCATGGCCTCGGTGGCCGAGGCCCTGGGTATGGCTCTCCCGGGGAGCTCCTCGGCTCCGGCGGTCGACCGCCGGCGGGACGACGCCGCCTTCCGGACGGGCCAGGCAGTGGTCGAGCTCCTCCGGGCCGGGATTCGCCCGCGTCAGGTGATGACCAAGCAGGCCTTCGAGAACGCCATCGCCGTCACCATGGCCCTCGGCGGCTCGACCAACGCCGTGCTCCACCTCTTGGCCATCGCCCACGAGGCCCGGGTCGAACTGGAGCTCGACGACTTCAACAAGGTGGCTGCCCGGGTCCCGCACCTGGCCGACACCAAGCCCCACGGGAAGTACCACATGGCCGACATCGACCGCATCGGGGGGGTCCCGGTCGTGATGCGCGAGTTGCTGGAGGCCGGGTTGCTGCACGGCGACTGCCTCACGGCGACCGGCCGGACGGTGGCCGAGAACCTGGCCGTCCTCGACCCGCCGGCCCCCGACGGCGACGTGGTCCACCGGATGGACGATCCCATCCACACCCAGGGAGGGATCGCCGTGCTGACCGGCTCGCTCGCTCCCAACGGCGCCGTGGTCAAGGTGGCCGGCATCGACCAGCTGACCTTCGACGGCACGGCCCGGGTGTTCGACGGCGAGGACCTGGCCATGGAGGCCATCCTGGCCGGGTCGATCGAACCGAACACGGTGGTGGTCATCCGCTACGAGGGCCCCAAGGGCGGCCCGGGCATGCGCGAGATGCTGGCCGTCACCGGCGCCATGAAGGGTGTCGGGAGGGGAGGGGACTGTGCCCTCGTGACCGACGGCCGGTTCTCCGGGGGCACCCACGGGTTCTGCATCGGCCACGTGGCGCCCGAGGCGGTCGACGGCGGCCCGATCGGTCTGGTGGCGGACGGCGACCGCATCGTGGTGGACGTCGTCAACCACACCATCGACCTGATCGTGCCGCCCGAGGAGCTCGAGCGCCGTCGCAGCGGGCTGAAGCACCCAGCCCCCCGTTACACGACCGGCGTGCTGGCCAAGTACGCCCGGTTGGTGACAGGAGCCGAGCGCGGTGCGGTTACCGAGCCCTAGGCCCGACAGCACGGCGGGGTAGCGCCGGTGGTCACCTGGGCGGCGTTCCACGACGCGGATCCCGCACTGGCCGAACTGGCCGAGGGGCGCCTCGACCGCGACGGGCTGGTGGCGGTCGGGACCCTGCGGGCCAACGGGTGGCCGCGCATCAGCCCGGTCGAACCGCTGATCGTGGAGGGCCGGCTCTGTCTGGGGATGATGTGGCAGTCGCGCAAGGCGCTCGACCTCCGACGGGACCCGCGCTGCGTCGTCCACAGCACCGTCCACGACAAGACGGGGACGGAGGGGGACGTGAAGATCTACGGCCGGGCCGAGGAGATCGAGGACCCCGGAGGACGGGAGCAGTACTGCCGGGCCCTCGAGCGGCGAATCGGTTGGCGGCCCGACGGCGACTTCCACCTCTTCACCGTCGATGTGACCGAGGTGGCCTACTTCGCGGTCGAGGGATCAGGGCACGAGGTGCGGACCTGGCGAGCGCCCTGAGGGCGGGGTAGCTCGAGTGCCGATCGCCCGAGCACCCTCGAGCCAACCCAAGGCCATGGGGATGGCGCCCTGGAGGGTCGGCATCGTCGTACCGAGGCGCGATCAGCGGACCCCGGAGCCGGCGGCGCCACGGGCTCGCCATCTCCTCACAGCGAGCCAGGCGCCGAGAAGGGCGAGTACCAGCACCGGCAGGGCCAACGCGTCGGGAACCTCAGGGAGGTTCTGGCCCGGGTCCTGGTCGGTGCCGCCGGCCGGGGGCGGCAGTGTGGGGGGCGGCACTGTCGAGTCCATGGTGCCCCGGAAGATGGCGCCGACCGCGTTGGCCAGCAGATACCCGTCACCGTCGGTCACCGGCGTGAGCCCCACCACCGGTGGACCGGTGCCGCTCCGAGCGGTCGAGCCGTGGAAGTGGGCGTCCCCGAAGCAGAACACGCCGCCATCGGCCGCCACCAGCCAGTAGCCACCCCCGTCGGGGGTGGCGGCCATGCCCACGATCGGCTTGTTGAGGTGCGTCGACCCCATCGAGCCGTGGAATCGTGCGTCCCCGAAGCTGAGCACGCCGCCATCTGAGCCGACCAGCCAGTAGCCACCCCCGTCGGGGGTGGCGGCCATGCCCACGATCGGGCCGGCCAGACGCTCACCAACCGCCGATCCGTGGAATCGGGCATCCCCTCCGGTGAACACCCCGCCGTCGGCACCGACCAGCCAGTAGCCACCCCCGTCGGGGGTGGCGGCCATCCCCACGATCCGTTTGTGGAGACGGACCCTCGCCGCCGATCCGTGGAATCGGGCATCCCCTCCGGTGAACACCCCGCCGTCGGCACCGACCAGCCAGTAGCCACCCCCGTCGGGGGTGGCGGCCATGCCGACGATTCGCTGGTTGAGGTGAAGCGTCGCGGCCGACCCGTGGAAGCGGGCGTCGCCGAAGGTGAACACTCCGCCGTCGGCGCCGACGAGCCAGTAGCCACCCCCGTCGGGGGTGGCGGCGATACCGACGATGAGTGAGCGCAGCACGGGCGGAGAGGTGTCGACGGCGCCGGCATCCGCCGTCGACGCCGCGGCGAGCATGCCGGTGGCCGCGCAGAGCATGGCCACGACTACGGCAGTGGTCCGGGACCGCCATGGGCGTCGCCGCGTGAGAACGCCGGGACGGGTCCGTGGTGAGTCGGTCGCTCGTCCCGGCATGTCCCCTTCTCGATCGACGGGCCTGGTACTTACCAGGCGACGGTTCAACCGCCCCCTGGCCCCAGGCAGAGGCCAAAAATTACCAGGTAGGAAGCGGTCTGATCCGCTGATCTGGCCCTCCCCGGTGACCGTTGCGCGACATCGGTGTGAACTCTTCGTGACACGGTGGCCGAGCCCATGGCAGACGGACCACACGCCCTTCGGAGCACCGATCTGTCCGGGGCAGACGGCCAGACCTTGTCGGCGGTGGTCCCGGCGTGTAAGACTGTACAAACCATGACGAGGATCCCGCTGGCCCGACGCATCATCCTGGTACTCGTTTCGTAGCGCACGCGACGCTCTCTCGCTGTGTGCGCTTTCCGACCTCCCAGATGGGAGGTCGTTTTCATGTCCCGGCAGGAGTACGCACTTACGAAATCGCAGCGACCGGGGCGGGCGGAGGACCGAAGAGCCGAATCAACTCGGCACCAGCCACACAGGACAAGAGCAACAGAATAGAAAGAGCACAAGGGAGCACCCGATGGAACTGACAGGAGCACAGGCCCTCATCAAGAGCTTGGAGATGCAGCGGGTGGAGGCCATGTTCGGCCTGCCCGGCGGCGCCATCCTTCCCGTCTACGACCCGATCATCGACTCGTCGATCCGACACATCCTGGTGCGTCACGAGCAGGGCGCCGGCCACATGGCCGAAGGGTACGCGCAGGTCACCGGACGTCCGGGTGTGGCCATCGTCACGAGTGGGCCCGGCGCCACCAACATCGTGACGCCGCTTGCCGACGCCTACATGGACTCCATCCCCCTCGTGGTGGTGACCGGGCAGGTGGCCACGTCGGCCATCGGGACCGACGCCTTCCAGGAGAGCGACATCACCGGCATCACCATGGGGATCACCAAGCACAATTGGCTGATCACCGACGTCAACGACATCCCCCGGGTGGTGGCCGAGGCGTTCCACGTCGCCACGACGGGCCGCCCCGGCCCCGTGCTCATCGACGTCCCGAAGGACATCGCCAACACCAGGATGGAGTGGTACTGGCCCGAACCGTCCGACCTCGACCTCCCCGGCTACCACCCGGTGACCGAGGGGGACCCGGCCCTGGTCCGCACCGCGGCCGAGCTGCTGCTCTCGGCCGAGCGACCGGTCATCTACGCCGGGGGCGGGATCCTCAAGGCCCGGGCCGCCGAGGTGCTGCGGGAGCTGGCCGAGCGGACAGGGATCCCGGTGGTCACCACGCTGATGGCCCGGGGATCGTTCCCCGACTCCCATCCGTTGTGCCTCGGGATGCCCGGCATGCACGGCAACTACACGGCGGTGACCGCCATGCAGCGCTCGGACCTGCTCATCGCCCTGGGCAGCCGGTTCGACGACCGGGTCACCGGCCGGGTCGACGCCTTCGCGCCGGAGGCCAAGGTGATCCACGTAGACATCGACCCGGCCGAGCTCCACAAGGTGCGGTTCGCCGACGTAGCCATTGCCGGCGACTGCCGATTGGTGATCGAGGAGCTGTTGACCGCACTCACCGACCTCGGCCTACCGCACTCCGAGGCCACGCGCGGCGGCTCCCGTGGTGCGCCGAGCGACGCCGTGGCTGGTGCCCCGGCCGACCCGGGATCGGTGGCCAGCGGATTCCCCCGCGAGCGGCTGATCCCATGGCGGGCCCAGTTGAGCGAGTGGCAGGAGCGCTACCCTCTGGTCTACGACCAGCAGCCCGGTGCCGGGGCGCTCAAGCCCCAGTTCGTCCTCGAGACGCTGCGCGACGCCACACCCGACGACACCATCGTCGCCTCGGGGGTGGGCCAGCACCAGATGTTCGCCTCCCAGTGGTGGACCTTCGACTACCCCTACACCTGGGTCAACTCCGGAGGGTTGGGCACGATGGGCTTCGCCGTGCCCGCTGCCATCGGGGCCAAGGTCGGACGACCGGACAAGACGGTGTGGGCGGTGGACGGTGACGGTTGCTTCCAGATGACCGCCCAGGAGCTGGTCACCGCCAGCTCCGAACGGATCCCCGTCAAGATCGCCATCCTCAACAACGCCTACCTGGGGATGGTCCGCCAGTGGCAGGAGATGTTCTACGGGGAGCGTTACTCGGAGGTCTACCTCTCACCCGACCTGCCCGACTACGTGGGCTGGGCCGAGGCCATGGGCTGTGTGGGCATCCGGGTCGAGTCGACCGAGGAGGTGGGCCCGGCCATCGACAAGGCCAACGACATCGACGACCGACCCGTGGTGATCGACTTCCGGACGGACGCCTTCGAGAAGGTGTTCCCGATGGTGGCCGCCGGTGCCTCCAACGACGACATCGTGGTCGATCCGTCGTTGACCCGGGACGGCCGGTCATGAGCGTGTTCGGCGCCGACAAGCGCCACCACACCCTCACCGTGCTGGTGGAGAACAAAGCCGGCGTCCTGGCCCGCGTGGCCGGGTTGTTCTCTCGGCGCGGCTACAACATCTACAGCCTGGCCGTCGCCCCGTCCGACAACGAGCGGTTCAGCCGGATCACCATCGTGGTGGACGTGGAGTCCGCGCCCCTGGACCAGATCATCAAGCAGCTGGACAAGCTCATCCCCGTGGTGTCGATCATCGAGCTCGACCCGGCCAAGGCCCGCGAGCGGGAGCTGCTGCTCGCCACCCTCGAGGCCGGGCCCGAGACCCGGGGCCAGGTCATCCAGCTCGTCGGCGTGTTCGAGGGCAAGATCGTCGATGTCGGCCACGACCGGCTCACCGTGGCGCTCGAGGGGGCGCCGAGGAAGCTGGACGACTTCGAGGACCTCATCCGTGACTACGGCATCGTCGATATGCAGCGGACCGGCCGGGTGGCGTTGCCTATGCTTGACCGGTCCGGCGACAACTCGCCGGTCCACCTGGCGGAACCCACGATCGGACACGACACAGAGAAGGCAGGTTGATCACGATGGCCACGCTGTACTACGAGAAGGACGCCGACCCGAGCCTCATCGGGAACCGCAAGGTGGCGGTGATCGGGTACGGGTCCCAGGGCCATGCCCATGCCCTCAACCTGTCGGAGAGCGGTGTGGACGTCCGCGTCGGCCTGAGGGAGGGTTCCTCGTCCAGACAGAAGGCGGAAGAGGCGGGACTGCGGGTGCTGTCGGTCGCCGACGCCGCCGCCGAGGCGGATGTCGTCATGATCCTTCTGCCTGACACCGAGCAGGCCGCGGTCTACGAGGCCGAGATCGCCCCCCACCTGAAGGCGGGCGATGCGATCTTCTTCGCCCACGGGTTCAACATCCGCTTCGGGCTCATCTCCCCACCGGCCGACGTCGACGTGGCCATGGTGGCGCCCAAGGGACCTGGCCACCTGGTCCGGCGCACCTACACCGAGGGAGGCGGGGTCCCCTCACTGGTGGCGGTGTCGGCCGACCCCTCGGGGAAGGCCCACGA
Organism: uncultured Acidimicrobiales bacterium; assembly: GCA_963725395.1. Classification (GTDB taxonomy): domain Bacteria; phylum Actinomycetota; class Acidimicrobiia; order Acidimicrobiales; family RAAP-2; genus Bog-756. The sequence continues at coordinate 382,493 of CAVRYH010000002.1, forward strand.
TCTCGCCCTCTCCTACGCCCACGCCATCGGGGCCACCCGGGCCGGTGTGCTCGACACGACCTTCGCCGAGGAGACCGAGACAGATCTCTTCGGTGAGCAGGTGGTGCTGTGCGGCGGTCTGACCGCCCTCGTCCAGGCCGGCTACGAGACCCTGGTCGGCGCCGGCTACCAGCCCGAGTCCGCCTACTTCGAGTGCCTGCACGAGCTCAAGTTGATCGTCGACCTCATGTACGAACAGGGGATCAGCGGCATGCGGTTCTCCATCTCCGACACGGCCGAGTACGGCGACCTCACCAGGGGCCCCCGGGTCATCAACCAGGCGGTGCGCGACGAGATGGGCCGCATCCTGACCGAAATCCAGGACGGGACCTTCGCCAAGGAGTGGGTGGCAGAGAACGCCAATGGCCGGCCCAATTACAAGGCCCTGCGCCAGGCCGGGTTGGAGCACCCCATCGAGAAGGTCGGTGCCGAACTGCGGGACATGATGCCCTTCGTTACCGCCGGCAAACAGAAGATCCAGGACGTGTCCGGAGGCTGAGCGAGCAGTCGGGACCGGCCGGCCCAGTGGGCCGCCGGTGCCCCGACCGGTGGGGGAGGAGTACGTGGCCGAGGCCGGCGCGGTGGGTGAGCCCGATGAGGTGAAGGTGCCGGGACTCGAGCCCACCTTCCGCCATCTCGACGATCCCGACCTCGGGTGGCAGCGGGTCAAGTCGGTCCGCACCGCCGACGGCACCACTGCGTCTGTGTGGGAGAAGTGGCTCGCCTTCTCACCCGATCCGCAGTACCTCTCCCTCTACGCCCGGTGGGATCCGGGGATGGTCGTCCGCCGGCACGGCCATTTCAGCCCCCATGTCGTCTTCGTGATCAGCGGCGATCTGTGGTGCGGCGACCGGCACTGTCCGGCCGGGACGCACATCGAGCTGCCGCTCGGTGCCGCATTCGGGCCGTTCGTCGCCGGCCCCGAGGGGACGGTGCTGTTCGAGGTGATGATGGGTGACCCCCGATCGTGGGGCGACGACCCCCAGGCTTTCACCGACGCGCTGGCCGGTGTGGGGGCCCGGCCCCTGCCCGACCCCGACATCGAGCTACCGGAGTGGCTGGCGGACCTGCGCTCGAGGTGGGTGGTGGACGGGGAGGACCGACCTGGAGGCTGACGGCTCGCATGGGCGGCCTCGCACCCGATTGTGTCAGGCCGGCGTCGTCTTCAGCGGACCGCCCGTCTGCGCCGGGATCTTCTGGTGCCTCGGGATGACGAACGGGGTCTGCGTCCCACCCAATTCCACGAGTTCAGACGTCGTGCAAGTGCCGTCAGGGACCGGATTGCTAGAAAGCGGTCCGACAGGAGCCGTCGAGGTGCTGGCCGAGGTGAGGGGGAGCTTCGGGGCCTTGGTCACCGGCGCACCGATCACCGGAAGCGCTCCGGTGAGGTCGCTGGTCACGGAACGCCGCCAGGCCGAGATGTTGGGCGCGGTGACCCCGAACAGGGTCTCGAGGAAGCGGAGCTGCGAGGTGTGGTCGAGCACGTCGTGACAGACGTAGCCGCCCGCCGAGAACGGGGACACCACGATCATGGGAACCCGGACGCCGAACCCCACCGGGCCGGCGACGCCCTCGGCCGAGGTCGGGAGCGGGCTGACGGTCAGGAACTCACCGTCGGTCCCCGCCGGAGGCGCTGGTGGGGGGACATGGTCGAAGAAGCCGTCGTTCTCGTCGTACATGATGAACAGGACCGTCTTCGCCCACACCTCGGGATTCGACAGCAGCGTGTTCAGAATCTGCTGGGTGTACCACTCGCCGAGGGCGGGCGGGGCCGGGGGGTGCTCGTCGTAGGTGTCCGGCGAGATGATCCACGACACCTGGGGGAGGGTGTTGTTGGCCACGTCGGAGGCGAAGTCGTTCGGGCTGCCGCTCTCGGTGAGGCCGCCGTCGACATTGGGGCCGTAGTAGGTGAACGCGTTCTGGTAAAGCGTCGACGTCCGGTCCGACACGTACTGGTCGAAGTACAAGAGCATGTTCTTGCTGACGAATGTGCTGAATCCCGGCTGGTAGACGGGACCGTAGGGGTTGTAGGCCTTCCAGGTGATGCCGGCGTCCTGGAGGACCTCGGGCATGGTCGTCCACGAGCAGGTGCCCTGCAGGGTCGTCTGGTCCGATCCGGTGACGAGGATCGGACCGCCGGCCACGCCGGCCGGGTCGATGGTGCCGCTGATGGCCATCAGCCGGTTGGGGTGGGTCGGCCCCTGCACCGAGCAGAAGTAGTTGTCACAGACGGTGAACTTCTTGATCAGGTCGTAGTAGAAGGGAAGGTCGGGCTTCGTGTAGTAACCCATGGTGTTGATACCGAGCGCCCCCTCGTAGGCCGCCGAGGTGTGGGTGGAGACGAAGCTGTCCATGGCCCCGCCGTTGACCGAGGCGTGCTCGGCTCCCCACGAGTGGTCGAGATCGTAGGTGCACTCGAACAGCTGCTTCTTGGTGTTCATGTGGAAGGGAAGCAGGGTCGGATAGGTCCCACCCGGCCAGTCCTGGGTGAAGGCACCGCTGTTTTCGGCCGCCGTGGCTCCGTAGCCGTTCACGCCGGCCATCGTCCCGTAGTAGTGGTCGAACGACCGGTTCTCCTGCATCAGGAACACCACGTGCTCGACGGCCCCGATGTCCGAGCCTGCCGCCTTCGTCTGCAGCGCCCGGTGCACGGTGTCCCGACCGGTCGACCGGACGTGTCCGACCTTGGCCAGTCCGAGAGTGGTCGCACCGGCGACACCGCCTGCCAACAGCTGTCTGCGACTGTACCTGGGTTCGGTCATGGCGAGATGCTTGCATAGATTCTCTCCCGAGGGCGGGTGCAGGTGAAACACCTGTTGGCGCCCTCGGATCGACAGGTCCCGAACTGCCGAATGCGTAACGTTCTCCGAAGGCGACGGCCGATCGAATCGAGGTCGTCCACACTCGGGGCCACGCTGCGCGATCACGGTGACGCTGCTAGCGGTCATTCACCGTCGACGGTGACGCCCGTGTGAAAGTTCACAATGCCGTGAGCGAGAGTTCACCGTCAGTACATCCGAATCGGCTTCCCGTGACCTCCTCGATCCCCGATACTCGGAGAATGACGTCGTCGTCGCACCTCTTCCTCCGTCGGACAGTGAGTGCGGTGGCAGTGTCGCTGGGTTTTCTCCTGGTTGTACCCGCTGTGGCCGGAGCGGCGTTCCCGGGGACCAACGGTGACGTCGCCTTCGTCGCGACGCGCAACAACAACGTCAACATCCAGCAGGTGAACCCTGACGGTTCGGGCATCGGGACGTCGGCCGGAGACCTCGCCAACACCACGCCGCTCACCGCCGGATCGATCGATGCCGAGCCCTTCTACTCGCCCGACGGCACCGAGGTGGTCTTCTCGAGCAACCGCACGGGCCGCTGGGCCATCTACGAGATCGGCCAGGCGGACGAGAACGAGGCGACGCCCGCCACGGAGATCTCGCAGCAGTCGGGTCAGGAGACCCACGACGACTACGGGCCTTCGTTCAGCGACGACGGACAATCGGTTGTCTTCAACCGCGACAATCAGAGCATCTATTCCGTGTACCTCTCCGCGGGTGTCACCTCCGTCTGTGACCTGTACAACCCGCCGGGCGGCCTGGCGGCTGCCTCGTCGGACAACGGGGCGGCCAGCAGGATCGTCTTCGATCCCGCGGACCCGATGAAGCTGGTCTACGTCGGCGGCAACAATCAGATACACCTGCTCAGTGGCGTGCAGGTGCCCACGGCAGGAGATCCGTGCCCGACCCAGCAGGGGATCACCGACACCGACCTCTCCACCCTCGCCGCCGGCAACACGCTCGGCCCGACCCAGGCGGACGCCAACCCCGACTGGAACCCGAACGGCACCAAAATCATCTTCGATTCGACCCGCGACGGCGGCCACAGCCTCTGGTACTTCAACAACCCGACATCGGTCGACCCCACGGTGGCGCCGCTATGGCCGACCCTGGCCGGGTCGACGACCACCACGGACACCCAGCCGGTGTTCTCACCGGACGGTACCCAGATCGTCTACACGCAGCCGGTCATCCAGAACGGGACCCAGGTCATCAACTACGAACTCGACTCCTTCGGTGCGCCGGAAGGCAGCGAGACCGACTTGACGCTGGGTGCCGGATCCTCGGCCAACAGCCAGCCCGACTGGCAGCCAGCGGCTCCGTTCCCCAGCACGCCCGAAGTGCCTTCCACACTGCTGCTCCCCGGGGCGGCCCTGACGGTCGGAGGTGGTTACGTGCTGGTTCGGAGTCGGCGTCGCCGTCCCGTGCGCCGTCACGCCGCGGCCTGAGCAGAGGGTCTGAGTCGAGGCGGGCCCGGTCCGGCCGCTCGGCTGAGCCGGGGCCCGGTTCCTCGGCCGCGGTGATCACCGCGTTCGTCGGATCGAGTTACCCTTCCAACCGCCCTTCGGGAGCTCTACTGGGAGCTTGTGTACTCCTCGAACCGCCGATCGGACCGACGCTCCTCGGATCGTTCAGTCATCCGAACGCCTGGTTCAACCGGTGGCGCCGGCTGTGCCGCTGCGGACGGCGGCCACGGCGGCGTTCAGGGCGCCGTTGGCCGAGTTCATCGTCTTGATGCTGTCGTCCCACCGGGTGAGGGCGGCATTCGACTTGGTCCGGGTCAACGCCAGGCAGTCCTCGGCATAATTCGCCGTGTTGGTCACCATCGCCTGCCAAGCTGTCTCCAGTGAAGGATCCGGCGCCGAGGCGACGTTCCCGGCCCTTCGGGCGTCGTCCCGTAGCCGCGTGCACGCCCCGGCCAGGCGGCCGAAGAATGCGCTCGCATCGGACTCGGAGGTGGTGGCGCTCGCCGCGTCGACTGCAGCCTGGTCGTTGTTGAGGGTCCGGTTGAAGGGCCTCAGCTCGCTGGTGAGCCAGGACAGTGCGGTTCCATCGAAATGGGGCGCGCTCGTCGTCGTCGAAGACGCGGAGGATGAGCTTCCGCACCCCACGAGTATGACTGCCCCGACCAACATCCCTGTCGCCAGGGTTAGGTGCCGCTTCACGCCGTCACGGTAGCGGTGAATTCCGGTCGAACTGGTCTGCGGGCCTCCTGTTGCAAAGAGTTCATCCCGATGTGACCTCCGGATTACCCGACGAGATCCACACCCGCCCGCATCCGCTCGATGCCCTACCGCACCTTCCGGCCTGTGTTCGACACGGCTTCGCCGAGCCGACCGGCGACGGGAAAGGGCAGCGGTATGCTTCGCTGGTGCCACGGCGCCTCGTGCTTCTGGTCTGTGGCGCACTGAGTCTTGGGCTCGCAGCGTGCTCGTCAGCATCACCCAACGTCGTGCAATCCGTCACAGGCGACGGATGCCCAGGTCACTCGCCCACCGTCGAGCTCTTGCTCAGCCACGATGAGCCAGTGCCGCTCGTGCACATACCGCTTGGCGGCTGTATCGATGTCACCGTCCCGGTATCTCCGTTCAAAGGCGTCCGAATCGAAACCCCCACCGTGTCGCCTCCCGCAAGACTCCACCTCCTTTCTGACGCGTTCAATCGGGATGGTACGAGGACGGTGATCTATACGGCCGAGGCCCCCGGAAGTGCCACCATCTCCTCGACGGTCCGGCTTCCGCCCGGCCGTGCAGCTCCGGAATGGGTGGGCATCGTCTTGATCGCTTGACCCACAGCCGAGGCATTCCCTCGATCGCCGGTGCTGGAGAAAGGATGGGGCCCCTCATGACGGGAGCGCCTCACCGTTTATCAAGGGGCGAGAGCACCGACCACGTAGTTGATGCAGGCGCACAACGACGCGACGTCGTCGGGCTCTATGGCCGGGAACATGGCGATCCTCAACTGGTTGCGGCCCAGCTTTCGGTAGGGCTCGGTGTCGACGACGCCGTTGGCCCGCAGCACCGCCGCCACTGTGGCGGCGTCGATCGAGGCGTCGAAGTCGATGGTGCCGACCACACGGCTCCGGTCCTGCTCCCGCTCCACGAACGGAGTGGCGAAGTCCGAGTTCTCCGCCCAGGTGTAGAGGATCTCCGACGACTTGTCGCAACGGCCTGCCGAGAACTCGAGCCCACCGTTGTCGTTGAACCATTTCACCTGGTGGTCGAAGAGGTAGAGGGTGGCGAGTGCCGGTGTGTTGTACGTCTGGTCGAGCTTCGAGTTGTCGAGGGCGATGGTCAGGTCCATCGATGCCGGCACCCACCGACCGCCGGCGGCGATGGAGGCGATGCGGTCCTGGGCGGCAGGGGAGAGAAGTGCCACCCACAGCCCACCGTCGGAGCCGAAGCATTTCTGGGGTGCGAAGTAGTATGCGTCGAACTGGCTGGGATCGACCCGCAACCCACCGGCACCCGAGGTGGCGTCCACTGCCACCAGGCCTCCGCCCTCGGCCGGCACGGCCGCGCCCGACGGACGGAGGATCGGCATCATGACCCCGGTGGAGGTCTCGTTGTGAGTCAGGGCGTAGAGGTCGACGTCGTCCCGTGCCACCGGGTCGGGGTGGCTCCCGACCGGGGCCGAGATGATCTCGGGCTCACCGAGGTGGGGGGCGTCGGATGCCGCCGTGGCGAACTTGGAGGAGAACTCGCCGAAGCTGAGGTGCTGGCTCTTCCGCTCGATGAGCCCGAAGGTGGCTGCGTCCCAGAAGCATGTGGTCCCGCCGTTGCCCAGGGCCACCTCGTAACCGTCGGGCAGGGAGAACAGCTCGGCTAGGCCGCTCCGCAGGCTGGCGACCACCGACTTGACGGTCTTCTGGCGGTGGCTGGTCCCGAGGAAGTGGCCGGCGTCGGAAGCGAGGGCCTCTACGGCCTCGGAGCGGACCTTGGACGGGCCGGACCCGAACCGGCCGTCGGCCGGGAGCAAATTGGCGGGAATGGCGATGTCAGGGGTATCGGTCACGTATGGAATCATGGCACCATGCATGAGCAGCCCGAAACCGGACCCCCCGAGGCCGGTCGCCGTCCGTGCCCGGAACCATGACCCATCGTCGGATCTCCGCACGGGCTGCCGCGGTCTCCCCGTCGGCGACCCTGGCCGTGGACGCCAAGGCCAAGGCCCTGAAGGCGGGCGGGGAGAGCGTCATCGGCTTCGGGGCGGGCGAGCCCGACTTCCCGACGCCCGAGGCCATCGTGGCCGCCGCGGTCGAAGCCTGCCGCGACCCGGCCATGCACAAGTACACTCCGACGGCCGGCTTGCCCGAGCTCCGCGAGGCCTTGGCCGTCAAGACCCGGCGGGACTCCGGACTCGAGGTGTCCGCTTCGCAGATTCTGGTAACAAATGGGGGCAAGCAGGCCATCGCCAACTCGTTCGCCGTGCTCTGCGACCCTGGCGACGAGGTGCTGGTACTGGCTCCGTACTGGACCACCTACCCCGAGGTGGTCACCCTGGCCGGAGGGGTGCCCGTGGTCGTCCCGACGGACGCCAGCACCGGCTTCCGCGCCACCGTCGAGCAGCTGGAGGCGGCCACCACCGACCGGACCAAGGTGTTGCTGTTCGTGTCGCCCTCGAACCCCACCGGTGCGGTGTACCCGCGGGAAGAGATCGAGGCCATCGGGCGCTGGGCCGTCGCACGCGGCCTCTGGGTACTGACCGACGAGATCTACGAGCACCTGGTGTACGGCGATGCCGAGCACCACTCCATGCCGGTCGTCGTGCCGGAGTTGGCCGAACGGTGCATCGTGGTCAACGGGGTGGCGAAGACCTACGCCATGACCGGCTGGCGGGTCGGGTGGATGATCGGGCCGACCGACGCCATCACCGCTGCCACCAACCTGCAGTCGCACGAGACCTCGAACGTGGCCAATGTCTCTCAGCGGGCGGCCCTGGCCGCCGTGTCTGGGGACCTGAGCGCGGCCGCGGAGATGCGCCGGGCGTTCGACCGGCGCCGGAAGACCATCCACTCCATGCTGAACGACATCGAAGGTGTCGACTGCCTCCTACCCGAGGGGGCGTTCTATGCCTTCCCGTCGGTCGTGGGGCTCTACGGGCGCGACATCCGCGGCCGGCGCTCGACGTCCAGCGCCGAGCTGGCCAACGTGGCCATCGAGGAGGCCAAGGTGGCGGTGGTGCCGGGCGAGGCGTTCGGCGCCCCGGGGTACTTCCGGATGTCCTACGCCCTGGGCGACGACGACCTCGTCGAAGGGGTGTCCCGCCTGGCCAAGTTGTTCGGCGACGCCAGCTGATGTCGAGAGGCGCCGACCGGCCTGGGCACAGGCTCGAAACCGCAAGTTCATTGATCTCCCTCAGAAAGGAACACCATGGGTAGGGTGCTCGTCACCGAGAAGCTGGCCCAGCCGGGCCTGGATCTGATGGCCGAAGCCGGGCACGAGGTCGATGTGCAGCTCGGCCTGTCGCCCGAGCAGTTGGTGGCGGCCGTCGTTGGCGCCCACGCCCTCGTCATCCGTTCCGCCACCACGGTGACCGGCGACGTACTGGCGGCGGGGACCGATCTGATCGTCGTGGGTCGTGCCGGAATCGGGCTCGACAACGTCGACGTGGCCGCGGCCACCGAGCGCGGGGTAATGGTGGTCAACGCGCCCCAGTCCAACATCCTGTCGGCCGCCGAGCAGGCGATGGCCCTGCTTCTGGCCCAGGCCCGCAACATCCCACAGGCCCACGCTGCGCTGGTGGCGGGCAAGTGGGAGCGCTCCAAGTGGGAGGGCGTCGAGCTGCACGGCAAGACCCTCGGCGTGGTCGGCCTGGGTCGGGTCGGCGCCCTGGTGGCCCAGCGGGCACTGGCCTTCGGGATGCGGCTGGTGGCCTACGACCCCTTCGTCTCGGCCGATCGGGCCAAGCACATGGGGGTCCAGCTCATGGGCCTTGACGAGCTGATGGCCGTGTCCGACTTCGTGACCGTTCACCTGCCGAAGAATGCGGAGACACTTGGGCTGATCGGTAAGGACCTTCTGGCCAAGGCCAAGCCCGGCCTCCGAATCATCAACACCGCCCGGGGCGGCATCGTGGACGAGGTGGCGCTGGCCGAGGCCATCCGCTCGGGCCGGGTGCAAGGAGCCGGGCTCGACGTCTTCGCTAAGGAGCCGACCACCGAGTCGCCACTGTTCGAGTTGCCATCGGTCGTCGTGTCGCCACATCTCGGTGCGTCGACAGCCGAGGCCCAGGACAAGGCGGGCGTCACCATCGCCGAGCAGGTGATCCTGGCATTGAACGGCGACTTCGTCCCGTTCGCCGTCAACGTGGCAGCGACCGACGTCTCGGAGACCGTGCGGCCGTTCATGGGACTGGCCGAGCAGTTGGGCAAGATCCTGTCCGGTCTCAACGACGGGCTGCCCGACACGCTGGAGATCGAGTATCAGGGCGGTCTGGCCGGTGCCGGCACCGGCATCCTCACCCTGTCGGTGTTGAAGGGGATGTTCGGTGCGGCGACCGAGGAGCCGGTGAGCTACGTGAACGCGCCCCAGCTGGCCGAGGAACGGGGCCTCGAGGTGCGGGAGACATCCACGGTGACCGCCCACGACTACGTCAACCTGATCACGGTTCGAAGTGGGGACCATTCGGTGGCGGGGACCCTGAGCGGGCCGCGCTCAGAGCCTCGTCTGGTGATGATGGACGACCACACCGTCGAGGTGCCGCCGGCCCCCCATATGGTGGTGGTGCGCAACGACGACAGCGCCGGCATGATCGGGGCCGTGGGTACCATCATCGGCGAGGCCCACGTCTCCATCTCGTCCATGGCCGTGGGCCCTTCTGCCACCGGCAACACAGCGCTCATGGTGCTCTCCACCGACCAGAAGGTGCCCGACGACGCACTCCAGCGACTGCGCGCCACCGCCGGGATCAGTGACGTGCACACCATCGAGCTCTGACCGGTGGCTGGCAGGCACATCAAGTGACCGACGTGGGGGTGGGTAGCTGCCCGACCTTTGCCGAGGGCCAGGTGATGACTATATTCCGCTCGAGGCGTCGCTCCGAGGCTCAGGAGGCCTACGAGCAGCTAGCGGTGGAGATGGAGCGTGCAGCGCGTGGCTTGCCGGGGTTCGTGGACTTCAAATCCTTCACCGCCGAGGACGGCGAGCGGGTGAGCCTGGTCACCTTCGCATCACCGGACGCTCAGCGGGCATGGAGGGAAGACCCCCGCCACCGGGCTGCTCAGGAGCGAGGTCGACGTGAGTTCTACCTCGAATACAGCGTGCAAGTGGGCGAGTGCGTCCACGTGTCCACGTGGGAGTCGGGGATCAGCCCTGCCGGTTCTGGTTGAGCGGGACGGGCGGCCACGTGTCGCCGCCGGGCACAGGAAGCAGATCCCGGGATGAACGGCCGACCCGTGACCTCGAGGTCAGAGTGCGCCGGAGGACCGCCGCCGCGGAGACAATGCCCGCTACAGCGAGAGCCGACCTGACCAAGCGCGTCGTCATCCGGTCATCCTATGGCCCTCGGGGCACGTCAACCCACGGCGCCGCCGGACTGCATGATGGGATCGGTCGGTGCGACGTCGTAACTGCAGGCGGTGGTGAGCGACGGGACCCAGTTCCAGACGAGGAGCCCACTGCTCCCGGCACTGAACTGCGCTTGCTCCTTGGCGATGAATGCCGCGTTTCGGGTGGCGTCGCTCAGGCATCCCGGGCCGGTGCCGGCAATCAGCCCCGCCTCTCCGGCGATGATGGGCTTATCCAATGCCGCGGCCTGAGCGAGGCGAACGGGCATGCCTTGTTGGTCTCCGCCTCCGATAGGCGTTTCCCCCCAGTAGTCGTGGTACGAGAGGACATCGATGCCCGGACTGGCCGATACGTACTGGTAGTCGGACCCCTCTGTCCCGCACTGTCCTCCTCCGAGCAGTCCGCTCTCGACGAGGTGGCGTGGGTCGAGGGCGTGGATCTCGGCCCCAACGGTGTCGAAGAAGTAACGGAGGGCGGAAGCCGCCACCGCCTCGTCAGGACACGTCTGATTGCCGCTGCAGTTCGACGGCTGGTACTGCGCCGGGCAGGTGGAGGCCTCGGCCTCGGAGATCGGCTCCCACATGCCGAGCGCGGGCGATCCGGCGTAGCGGGTGACGATGTCCTGGAGGTAGGTCCAATAGGACAGTGGAGTCAACCCCGATCCGTTCGAGTTCGAGGGACTGTTGAATACATCGCGGAATCCTCCTTCGTACCAAGACGGGTCCTGCCAATGCCCCCCGTCGCAGGTTCCCCCTTGATCGGTGATGGCCACGATCAACCGCTGTCCGTGGGAGACGGCGGCAGCAAAGACCCGGTCCAGCGGTGCCCAGTCGAGTTGATGGGTGGCCACGTTCGTGGCCATGGTGCCCTGGAACGCCCAGATCCGGACGAGCGAGTTGGGCGGCAGTGAGGCGAAGAGGTCGTTGAGCTGTTGATCACTCAGCTCCGCTCCGCATCCGTTGTTGATTCCCCACTCCGTGGCCGCCTCGTAGGCGTCCACCCCGGTGAACCGATAGACCGAACCGTCTAAGACGAGGTGGGTACCAGCCACCTGGATGATCGGGCTGTTCGGAAGCGCCGACGTGGTCGGTGGGCTTGCCGGGGCGGGTGTCGTCGCCGGAGGGGCGGTCGCCGGCGGGGTGGCGAGGGACGGCGGCGGTGGCAACGAGACTGCGGCGGAGACTGTGGAAGTGGTGGTCGTCGACGTGCCGGTCGACCGGGATGCGCTCCCCCCGCGCAGCCACCTCCGAGCCGTGGACCACGGGTGACGAAGGCGCCCAGGCGACGACACCGGCGGTGACCACTGCGGCGACGATGGCCATTTTGGCGATGAGCCCGTACGGGAGGCTGCGACCGCCCGGCTGCGGGCCGAGCCGGAGCCATCCCCGATGCTGGCCCGCCCGGCCGCCCCCGTCCTCTGCGCCCATCTGGCTTCTGTCGGCGTCAACGCACCCCAGCTTGAACGCAGGGGATCATCCCAACAACGGGCAATGAACCGCCGATTGCTGGTCAGACGGGAGTTTCAGGCTTCAGGAGTTGGGGTGCGATGCCGGACGTCGACGCCTCACGAGCACTGTGTCGCCGAAGATCGCCGCGGCTGACGAGCGGCAGCATCAGAACGGAGGGGACCTCCGGAAGGCCATTTCCCGGGTCCGCAGCGGAATCGCTCGGACTCGGGTCCACGTAGACGGAAGCGATCGGACCGGGTCTCCCGCGCCGGACGCGTCCTCAGCGACCACCAGGATGCAGGCCTGGGTCAGATCGCACACCGGCGTGTGCGCCGAGCGCTCGCCCAGGACAATTCTGTCCGGGAGCGCATGGATCGGATATCCCTGGTAGCCCACGTTTCCGCGGTCGCCAGCGTAGAGAGGAGCGCTCTGGGCGGTCCGGTGATCGCATCGCAGGTCGGAGGTGGGGGTACTGCCGCCCCCGCGCACTCTTTGATGAAGAGGCGAGAGTGCGGTCACAGCACCGAATCGGGTCCGACCGTGACGGTGACAGACTGGCCGCTCGAGAACGGGCCGTCAGGGGCGTCCGTGACGAGCGAGACCACGCTGGGCTTCGAAGGCGGGCAGTGTGGGGGCGCCGTCCCTGGGTCGGTCTCGAGATGGTCGTAATGGCCACAATCAGTACCCGGTGGCTGAGGCCGCTCCGGCCGGGGGCAGCCCAACAGTGGGCGCCCGTGCGATCGACACTCGGACGACCGAAACGGCTCCGAGGATCGACATCGTCACCAGTACGGTGATCACGACCTTCGCCACTGACAGCGACGCGACCCGCTGCCTCGGCCTCTTGTTCCCCTGCCCGTTCATGAATGAAGCCTCTCTGGCGGCTGGCGACGACGTCTGCTCTCTTCTCCGGGGTCGAGGACCGGGACAACTCCTCAAAAACTCAATCAGCGGATCTCACGCCACTCGACCGATCGGCGCAATCGCACGATCCTGCACTCTCTCATGTGACGCGAGGGTGACATGAGAGTGAAAGGTTTGTGACAGATGCAGTTCAGGAGGTCGCCGCGCACGGAACTCATCGCGGGTCCGCGGTCGGGCAGAAGGCGTCTCCACCGCCAAGCGCCGTCTGCGCGGGTTTCCCTTGTCCGACGCCCCTGTGACGCTTGAGTCGCGCCCAGGTAACCCCAAGGTTATTTCTGTGTGTCACCAGGGGTTTTGCATTGACTGGCCCTTCGTCCCGTGTGAGATTGCCCTCAGACGACGACCGCACCGTCATGTCGTCGTGCCAATACCGTCCCCGCCAATTTCCCGATCCGCATCGAGCCTGAGTTCCCAAAGGAGTAACGACATGAAGCCTCGCCACACCGCAAGGAGATTCGGAACAGTCGCGGCCATCGCTTCGGTCAGCGCCCTTTCCGCACTGGCCTTTGCGGGCACTGCCGGTGCCCTCAGCATCGGCAGCCAGGTCCCCGATTCCGCCCTACCGATCAGCCCCGATCCGACCTCCGGCCTGACCGTGACCCCAGGTACCCCGTACTCGAGCGGCCAGACCATCTCGGTACAGGTACCGCCCAACTCGGTACTCACCCCTAATACGAACGTAGTCCTCGAGGAGTGCGCGGCCCCCAACGGCGTGCTTCCGACCCTTCCCTCGCAGTGCGACAGCAATACGTTCTCGCAGGACACCATCATTCCCACCTCGTCCGGACCCAACACGGGTGCGTTCACCTACAACGCCTACCAGGTGTATGCCTTGCCCGACCTCCTCATCGGTGACACGGCCGACAGCGCCGTCACCTGTGGAGACAGCCCGGCGACCGAGTGCGTGATCGGAATGTTCGACGACACCGAGAGCTTCACGGCACCCCACCTTTTCTCCCAGACGTTCTACGTCGTCCCGAGCGCCCGTGACCAGGCGACGACCCCTGGACCGGGAGATGGTACGCCCGAGGTACCCGTGGCCGTCGGCTTGCCCCTCGCCGCCGCTGGGATCTTCGGTGGCATCACGCTCCGCCGCCGCCGGTCCGCCAGGTCGGCCGCCTGACCCAGTCCGCTGGGCGCCACCCAGCTCCCGCAACGGTACAGCTTGGTAGCCGTCGGGGGCAGGGTGGGGCCCGGTCGAAGTCCCCACAGACACCAATCATCCAGAGCATCTCAAGCTAAGGAGACAACCAGCACCATGAGACCGATGAACTTGAGGCGCCGCCTAGCGGTAGCCGGAACGGTCGGGGTCGCCGCCCTGATCGCAACCCTGGGGATCGGTGCCGGCGTCGCCGGAGCCGTCCCCGCCGACCCTCCCGGGGGAGCGACGCCCGTCTATCCGAGCTTCGACAACGGCGTGGTGAGCGGCATCCGCAACACCGGCTCCGACACCACCTTCTACATGATGCAGAAGATCGGTGACCTCTACACCAGCGCCGGTCTCTACGGCTGTACGTTGAACGCCGGCACCGAGGGGTCGCTCTACAACAGTGGCTTCACCTCGGCGCCGAGCAACGCCAACTACTACTGCCAGAAGGGCGCCAACATCACCACGACGGACACCGCCGACAACTGGGACCGCACCGAGATCACCGAGGGCGTCGACGACGTCGGCTCGGGCGCCGGTCAGAGCCAGCTGTGCGGTGCCTCGGTGCTGGCCACGCCGCTTCCCGTCGACTTCTCCCGCTCGTCCAAGCCCGCGGGCACCGCGTGCTCGACCCTGGAGGAGACCGGCTACGCCAAGGACAGCGTTCCGCTCGAGGAGTTCGCGATCAACCCGGCCAACTTCGGCACGGCGGCGCCGTCCAGCCCCTACGCCTCGGTTAACGGCGGCAGCGTCGGTGACGTGGCCCAGGGATGGCTCCCGGGTAACCCGACCGGCGGTCCCTACACCGGCACGGCCTTCAGCAACATCTCCAACGCCGACAACGGCGGGGCAGCGAACAGCACGGCCTACCGCATCTGGTGCGCCACCGGCTCCACGCAGATCGACGACTGGGGCCAGCTGACCAATCTCGGTCCGAACCTGGCGGTGCCCAACGTGACGCTGACCAGCGGGTCCAACACGGCCACCATCACCGGGTCGCTGCCCACCAGCATCGCTTCGGGCCAGGCCGTCACCGACCTGACCAACTCGGGCAACCTGGCCAGTGGCACCACAGTGTCCTCGGCCAGCGGCCACGTGCTGACCCTCTCGCAGGCGGCCACCGGTAATGGCACGGACAACCTGTCGATCAACATCGGCACGACGTTGGCCGTCGGCTCCGGAGGCCCCATCGGGCTCCTGGTTCGCCCCATGGGTGTCAACCCGAACTCCGGAACCGAGGCCACCTGGGCCAGCTACGCCGAAAGCGGCGTGTCGGGCGGCGGCTGCGCCTCCACCACCAATACCAACGCTCCCAGCGATCCCAACTCGAGCACGGCCACCGGGGACAACACCGGACCGCACATCGCCCTGGAGAACAACTCGTCCCAGATCAGCGACTATGCGGCCGCGGACTTCCCGGGTGACTACGCCAGCCAGGCCATCGAGGTGGCGACAACCCTTTACTTCATCTCGAACGGGGTCTACACCACCAATCCCTACTCGTCCTCGGTCAGCATCAACGGACAGCAGTACTCGGGATCCAAGTTGACGTTGAACGGGAAGACCCCGTCGAATGCCAACGTGCTCAACAACCTCTACCCGACGGCCAGGACACTGTTCAACATCTACAACACCAACACAGTCCGGGCTTCGACCGCCGGGTTCTTGAACTGGCTGTGCGACTCGCAGTCGGCCATCACCAAGCAGAAAGACAACTCGACCGGCATCAACTTCGACACCGAGTTGACCACTGATATTGGCTCGTTCGGGTTCATCCGCCTGACCGACCTCTCGGCGGTGGCCAGCAATGGCAACACCCCTGCTGACAACGTGAGCGGAGGCGGTATCAACACCAGCTGCGCTTCGGGCCTCAACGGCTCGAGCACTGCGGGCAACGGTGAGCCTGCCGTCACGGCAGTCGCCAACCCAGAGAGCTAGGTAAGAACAGCAAGAGAGTACCCAGCCGTCGACCGGTGATGAGCCGGCACGGTGAAAGCACCCAGGCCCGGGGGGTCCGACGAGTTATCGCCGGACTCCCCGGGTTTCGGGATTCCAACGGCGGACCAGCCGGGGAGCCGCACGAGACAGGAAATCGAGTGAATCTTCGACAGTGATAGGCGGCGGTAACGAAGATCAGATTTGTGATTCCCAAGGCATCAGGCAAGGTCAACGGTGAACAGAGCAGTGAACGAGGAACGGTCGGGTTCCATGGCATCGAAGAGGCGGTGGATGCCTGCATCCAAGCGGACAGTACGCCTAGTGGGCGCCACACTCGTTCTGACCCTGGCGGTGACCGTGGGACTGGTCGGCACGGCCGGTGCCACCCTGACCAGCGGCAGCCAGATCAGCAACGCCATCGTCCCGATCAGCCCCGACCCGACGTCGGGGCAGGCGGTGACCACCGGTACCCCGTTCTCCAGCGGGCAGACCATCGAGGTGCAGGTGCCGACCAACACCGTGCTGACCCCAGATATAAACGTGGTCATCGAGGAGTGCGCAGCCCCGGGGGGCGTGCTCCCCACCCTGCCCTCCGAGTGTGACAGCAACACCTTTTCGCAGAACACCATCATCCCGGCCGCCGACGGCTCGTTCACCTTCAACGCCTACCAGGTGTACGCCCTGCCCGACGTCCTCATCGGCGACACCGCCGACAGCCCGGTGGACTGCAACCTGACCAACGAGTGCGTGCTCGGCATCTTCGACAGTGTCGAAGACTTCACCCAGCCCCACTTCTTCTCCCAGGGGTTCTACGTCAACCCCACCGCCGGTGACACCGGAGACGACCCCGGTGACGGCAGCGCCCCCACCGCCGCCACCGCCCCCTCGGCCTCCCTGTCAACGGTCACGGCCAACCCCACCACGGCGGTGGCCGACGGCACTTCCTCGTCGACCATCACCGTGACCCTCAACGGGCAGAACAGCTCGAAGGCGACCGTCCCCATCCCCAGCGCACCGGTGACCCTCACCGCCAGCTCGGGCACCCACTCGACGATCACCACTTCACCGTCGACCACCAACCCCTCGGGGGTGGCCACCTTCACCGTGTCCGACTCCACCGTCGAGCCGGTGACCTACACGGCTTCCTCCGGCGGGGTGACCGTCACCCAGACCGCCCAGGTGACCTTCGCCGCCCCCGCGGTGTCGGCGGCCAACTCGAAGGTGGTGGCTTCGTCCAACACCGTTGCGACCGGCGGATCGGCGGCCGTGACCGTCACCCTGCAGGACCAGGGAGCAAATCCCCAGCCCATTGCCAATCAGGCCGTGACCCTCACCGCCAACTCCGGGACCAGTGCGACCGTCACCACCTCACCGTCGACCACCAACAGCTCGGGGGTGGCAACCTTCACGGTGAGTGACTCATCGGCGGAGGTGGTGACCTTCACCGGCGCGTCCGGCGGCGTCACCCTCACTCAGACCGTCACGATCACCTTCGGAAGCCTCACCGTCTCACCTACCGCGTCCACCGTGATCGCCGGCACCCCGGTCGCCAGTGTCGGTGCCGGTTTGGGCTCCAAGATCACCGTCACCCTGTTGACCGGCCCGGGGGGCTCCCCCGTGGCCGGCAAGAGTGTTCTCTTGACGGAGACGGGCTCCGCCACGGCGGTGATCGCACCGTCCACAGTGGTGACCACCGATCAGTCCGGCGTGGCCTCGTTCGAGGTGACCGACAGAGCACCGGAGAGCGTGACCTTCGACGCCACCGATCAGACCGATAACACCCTGGCTGTCGGTAGTGCGACCGTGCAGTTCGTCACCGCAACGACCGTTTCCCCGACGCTGTCCTCCATATCGTTCGCCGACTCGGTCCCCGGGGCCACGAGCACGCCGGCCGACGGCACCACTCCCTTCAATGTGTTCGTGACGGTGAAGAACGTGGGCGACCAGGCGGTCGCCGGCGACTTGGTCACCTTGACGTCGACCACGGTCGGATCGACGGCCGAGGTGACCAGCGACACTCCGCCGGGGAGCAACACCCAGGGGGCGACAGACTCCAACGGGGTAGCGGAGTTCCAGGTTCGGGACACGACGGCCGAATCGGTGACCTTCGCGGTCGTCGACACGACCGCCAGCCCCAACGTGACCATCACCGGCTCCCCCGCGACTCCGCTCACGCTGACCTTCGTAGCCGGAACGGTGGATGGAATCGCATCGACCATCGCCGCCAGCCCGAACGCCGGCGCGGCCGACGGGAAGACCGTGTCGACGGTTACGGTGACCCTAGAGGACCATTTCAACAATCCGGTGGCCGGACAGACGGTGACGCTGGACCAGGGGAGTGGGCACTCGTCCATCACTCCGGCATCAGCGACGACGGGGAGCAACGGCGTCGCCACCTTCAGCGTCACCGATTCCACGAACGAGAACGTTGACTACACCGCGGTGGTGACGAGTGACGAGAACCTCGCCCTCTCCCGAACCGCCCAGGTGGCTTTCGGAACGCCACCTCCTGACCTACCCGCGTCTGACGATTCGGTCATCGTGTCGGACTACAACTCGGTGCCCGCTGACGGCAGCACGTCCGCGACTATCAGCGCCCTCCTCTACGACGCCAACGGTCTTCCCGTGTCGGGGCGCACGGTGAATCTCACCGCTTCGGGGGGATCATCGGTGGTCTCGCCGGCGGCGGCCGTGTCGAACGAGGACGGGGTGGCGACCTTCAACGTCACCGACTCGACCCCCGAGTCGGTGACCTACTCGGCGGAGGACGCCACCGACAAAGTAGCGGTCTCGGGAACGGTGACGTTAACCTTCACGACCCCATCCGCGAATTCCTCGTCGACGAAGGCTCTCAACTCGCCCATCGTGGGTCTGGCTGCCGCAACCGACGGCGGCGGTTACTGGCTGGTCGGCTCCGACGGCGGGGTGTTCTCCTACGGCGACGCTGGCTTCCATGGTTCGGCAGGGGACGTGCATTTGAACAAACCGGTGGTGGGCATGGCCGCGACACCGGACGGCGGGGGTTACTGGCTGGTCGCCTCCGACGGCGGCGTGCTCACCTACGGCGACGCCGGCTTCCACGGCTCGGCCGGGAACATCCGGCTCAACTCGCCCATCGTGGGTATGGCCGCCACACCAAACGGCGGCGGCTACTGGCTGGTCGCCTCCGACGGCGGGGTGTTCACCTACGGTGACGCCGGCTTCCACGGCTCGGCCGGGAACATCCGGCTCAACTCGCCCATCGTGGGTATGGCCGCCACACCGGACGGCGGCGGATACTGGCTGGTCGCCTCCGACGGCGGGGTGTTCTCCTACGGCGACGCCGTATTCCACGGCTCAGCCGGTGCTTTGCACCTCAACAAACCGGTCGTGGGTATGGCCGCCACACCGGACGGCGGTGGCTACTGGCTGGTCGCCTCCGACGGTGGGATCTTCACCTATGGAGACGCTGGCTTCCACGGCTCTACCGGTTCCCTGCACCTGAACGCGCCGATCGTGGGCATGGCCGCAACGTCGGACGGCTCCGGCTACTGGTTGTGTGCATCCGACGGCGGGGTCTTCGGGGGCAACGCCAAGTTCTATGGATCGGCTGCAAGATGACAGAGCTCGCCCTCCCACCGACCCGAACCGCCAGGTTCGGCCTCTCCGCCCTGTTGGCCGTGGTCGTCGCCCTCGGGGCCTCGCTCAGTGGGTGCTCGTCCTCCTCAGCAACGAGCGGCTCCCCGCTCGCCGTGAGCGACGTCTCCCAGGGGTGGGTCTTCCACGACGGACAGACCATCACGGTGTCCATGGGGCCCAACAAGATCTTCAAACCTTTCATACGGATCAACATCCTCGAGTGCGCCGACCCCGGAGGAACGACATCCCACCTGCCCACCAACCTCGATACCTGCGACGAGAACACGGTGCAACCCAACTCGCTCATCCCGCAAGCCAACGGGAGCTTCACGCAGAAGGCGTACACGGTATACAGCCTGCCGAATTCCGTCCTGGGTGAGCAACCCAGCTGGCAGCCGGTCTGCAACCAGACGCACAAGTGCGTGCTCTTCGTGGGTGAGGACCAGGACGACTTTAGCAAGCCAAAGGTGTTCTCCGAACCGTTCACCTTGACCACGGGGTCATCGTGAGCGCCTTCGTCTCGGGAGTCGCCCGCCGAGGGACCGCCGCAATGGCCGTTACGGCCTTCGTGCTGGTGATCACCACGATGGCCTGGCATCCGGGCTCGGCCGCGGCTGCCACGCCGAGCGTCGTCGTCAAGCCGGCTGCGGCGACCTATGCGAACGGACAGACGGTGTCGGTCTCGGTAGGGCCCAACTCGTTGTTCCAACCGCATTCCCGCGTCAACATCCTCGAGTGCGCCGACCCCGGGGGCACCGCCGCCGGCCTCCCCACCAGTATCAGCACCTGCGACGAGAACACAGTCCAGTCCGACACCGTGCTGGTCCAGTCCGATGGGAGTTTCTCCGAGTCGGACTACGCCCTCTATGCCATCCCCAATATCACGCTGGGCGAGCAGGCCAACTGGCAACCGGTGTGCAATCAGACGCACAAATGCGTGCTCTTCGTCGGCGAGAACCAGGATGACTTCACCCAGCCGAAGGTCTTCTCGGCGCCGTTCTCGTTCACGTCGACGGCCCCCACCCTCGCCCCTCGGGCAGCAACCACGACTCCCACCGATCCGGTGTCTCCCTCGGTGTCGGCCTCTGTGTCGCTGGAGCCCGCGACACTCGCCTTCACCGGCACCCCCGGTGGTGCGCCGTGGCTCGCCGCCTCCGGGGCGGCCCTGGTCGGAGCCGGGATCTTGGGCCGGCGGACCATGAAGAGGCGCGCGAAATGACAATCATCGCGCCACGGCCAGTCACACCGGAGGCCCAGACGGTCGATGACGTTCCCATCACCATCAACCGGGCGGTCACGCGTGCCGACAAGGTGTTCCAGCTCGCGCTGGGCGCGAGCAGCCTGGTGGTGCTGGCCATCCTGGTTGGCGTTGTGGTCTTTCTCTCCGCGCACGGGTGGAGGGCGCTCCGGGCAGGCGGCTACCACTTCATCACCGACCCGACCTGGTCGCCGGACAGCGGCCATTTCGGAGCCATGTCCCTGCTGGTGGGGTCTATCGCCATCGGGATCGTGGGAGTGCTGATTGCCACCCCGATCTCGTTGTCCCTCGCCCTGATGATCAACGAATACGCCCCGGTCAGGGCGCGTAACTTCCTGACTGGAGCAGTGGACATGCTGGCTACCATCCCGAGCATCGTTTACGGGTTCTGGGGATTGGCGCTCGTCTCGAACCTCCAGGCGGCGCCGGCGAAGTGGCTGGTGGCCCACTTCGGATTCGTTCCGTTCATCCGAACGCCGACACCCGGAGAGTTTGTTCAGTCGATCTTCGCCTGCGGCCTGATCTCGGCGGCCACCCTCGTACCGATCATCACCTCGGTCAGTAGGGAGGTGATGGCCCAGACTCCACGTGATGCCTGCGAGGCCGCTTTGGGCCTCGGTGGCACCAGGTGGGGCATGATCACCGACGTCATCTTCCCCTTCTCTCGGAGCGGCATTGTGGGTGCCGTCCTGCTCGGGTTCGGACGCGGTGTCGGCGAGACGATGATCGTGGTCCTCGTGCTCTCGAAGGCCAACCACCTGACCTGGGCGATCTTCGGCCCGAACGGTCTCGGCTCGATTGCCAAGGAGATCACCGAGGACTTCCCGACGGCATCGCCGATCGACCAGAGCGCTCTCATCTTCCTCGGCCTGGTGCTGTTCCTCACCGTGCTTGTGGTCAACCTCGTTGCCCGGGCCGTGGTCCTGCGGGGCGAAGGGAGTCACATATGACCTTCACCGAACAGTTCACATCGACTGCACCGCCACCGCCACCGCCGGGTGTACCGGCCTCCGACCCCGTCGACGATCGTCCCCATCGCCAACGGAAGGTCACCCGTTCTATGCTGCTCGAGGGTTTTGGCTCCGCGGTGGCGGCTCTCGCCGTGGTGTGGATCGCCTTCTCCATCACCGGAACCACCGCCCCATTCGGCATGCTGGTCAGCTGGTTCCTTTTGTTCTTCACCATCTACGGGGTGCTGTGCTGGAGGCTGTACGGGTCCTTCAATGCCAAGGACCGCATCGCCACGTTGGGGATCTGGTCCGGCGCCGTGGTGGCCATCATCGCCCTCGGGGCGGTGATCGGCTACGTGATCCTCAAGGGAGCATCCGCAGTCTTCGACGACTTTCCCCATTTTCTCGTGGCCGACATGACCCAGCTGGGTGGCAATGCCAAGATCACCCAGCTGGGAGTGGGTGCGGCCATCGTGGGCACGATCGAGCAGGTCGGTATCGCGACCATCATCACCGTTCCGCTCGGAATCATGACGGCCACCTACCTGGTCGGCTCGGACGGCCCCTTCGCCCGGATGGTGAGCGCTGTCGTGGACGCCATGACCGGCGCGCCAGCCATCATCGCCGGACTCTTCGTCTACCTGTTGTGGGTCGTTCCCCATCATGAATCCGGCAGGTCCGGGTTCGCCGCCGCCCTGGCCCTGGCCGTCATGATGCTGCCCATCGTCACCAGGGCCGCCCAGGAGGTCGTGGCCATCGTCCCGGGGTCCCTTCGCGAAGCTGCACTGGCCCTGGGTGCACCGGAGTGGAGGGTGCTCCTTCGGGTCGTGCTCCCGACGGCCCGCGCCGGACTCATGACGGCCATCATCCTCGGTATCGCCCGAATCGCCGGCGAGACCGCCCCGGTGCTCTTCAACGCCGGCGGTTCGACGGCGTACAACTGGAACCCGTTCTCCGGCCAGCAGGACGATCTCCCTTTCCGGATCTTCGAGAACATCTTCCAACCGTCGCTCGTCGCCGTGCAGAGCGCCTGGGGCTGCTCCTTCGTGCTCGTCTGTGTGGTGCTGATCCTCTTCCTGATCGCCCGAAGGCTGGGGAGATCAAACGCGGGACGCCGAAGCTTCATCCCTTGGTCAAGTCGTCGCCGTCAGAACACCGAGGTCGACCTATGAGCTCACAAACCCCTCTCGAACCGCCCCCTGATCCGAGGAAGACCCCTGTGAAGGAGCAAATACCGCCCATGTCATTCGCCCGATTCTCGAACGAGGAGAGAGCCACCATGCAAACCACGGGCCCCAAGCGGCAACGTCGCCGCCCCAGCAGACGACTTGCCTGGCTGGTGGCGCTGGCCACTGCGCTGCCAGTGCTCGGGGTATCGGCAACGACAGCGGCCTGGGCGTCCACGACGACGGTGACGACTGGCGCCGGCGCCACGAGCACCACCTCCGCTCCGCCGCTGGTGCCCTCGGCGACGGCCTCGACCACCACGACGAGCACATCGACGACGGTTGCATCCGGGCCGGCGGGAACAGACTCCTCTGGGTCAGCGGCCACGAACTCGACAGACGTGACGCCGAGAGCGGGTGCAGTGGCTGAGGCCAGCACACAGCTGAACGGCGCCGGCTCCTCGTTCGCGGCGCCGGCCCTCGAGAATTTTGCCAACTCGGTGCGACCGGCTCCCTACAGTCTGAACGTCAACTACTCGAGCACGAGCTCGGGAGACGGTCGCTACGAGTTCTCCAACCAGACGACCGACTTCGGGGCAAGTGACATCGCCTATGGATTGGGGAGTACGGACACTCAAGCCCCGAACTTTCCCTTCATCTACGTGCCCATCACCGCCGGTGGCATCGCGTTCATGTACGACATCCCCGGCCTGACCAAGACCCTCCAGCTCTCCAGCTACACGGCTTGCGCGCTCCTGACCGGCGGCATCACCAACTGGGACAACTCGAGCATCGCCCAGAACAACCCGGGCGTGACGCTACCCAACCTGACAGTTCGGCCCGTGACCGAAAGTGACTCCGCCGGTACCAACTATGTGCTCGAGGAGTGGTGCATCGACGAACAGCCGGCGCTGTGGGCCGCGTTCGCCAACCAGGAGAACCACCAGGCCGGTGGCCCTGCGGACGGCGTTGCCATCAGCGCCACCGCCCCGGAGTCGAACTGGCCAGGCCTTCCCGGCGGTCTGGACCAACAGAGCACCAGCGGTGTGGCGGGAAACATCGCCACCAATCCCGGCGCTATCGGTGCCGTGCAGGTGCAATACGCCACGGACCTCGGCTTCGGGCCGAACACCCCGGCGAAGGGCGTTGCCTCGGTGCTCAACGCCAGCGGCAAGTACACGCAGCCGACGTCGGTCGACGTGGCGTCCGCGCTCGCCTACGCCACCCAGCTGGCCAACGGTACGCACCAATTGGATTTCAACGGTGTCGGACCGAACGTCTACAACCCCTCCACCTATAGCTACCTCCTGGCCAAGACGACCGGTTCGTCGGCGGCCACCGGTGCGGTGTTGAGCGGCTATGTCAACTATGCCCTCACCCTGGGGCAGGAAGCGTCTCCCGGCTTCGGTTACGCATCGCTCGGGCTCTCGCTCGAGCAGTACGGGGTCAAGGCCGTTCTCGCCTATGTCCCAGGGGCGGTTGCCGTTACGGCCGCAGAGGACAAGGCCTATGCCTGCGGAGACCTGACCCCGTCGGAAGTGGCGGCCGGACAGACCTCACCTACCTGCGGCGTCACGCTGGCGACCGCTCCACTTCCCGGTGCAAACGGCGGTCACGTGGCAGGGTCGGCCAACGGCGTCGACGCCACTGCCGGTGCAGCCGGCTCATCCGGCGGTGCCACTGGCGGCTCGGGATCGGGATCGGGCTCAGGGGCCGGTGTGGACCCCTCGGTCTCCCTGTCGGGAAGCTCCGGGATGGCCTTCACCGGTAGCGATCCCTTCCCCCTAGTCGTCATCGGTTCAGTCCTCGTGGTAGGAGCCTGGTTCATGCGCCGTCGGTTGATCAGGCGCCGGACATCGGAGAGCGTCAAGTGAAGGGCGCCAGTCGGCTGATTCCAAAGTTCACGCTCGTCGTCTTGTTGATGGCGGGTTCGCTGGCCGTCGTGGTAGGTCCGATCCCATCCTCCCCCGCGGGAGCGGACACCGACCCCACGACGCTGTCGGGTCAGGGGGGATCCTTCTTCGAGCCGGTGATCAGCAAGCTGCTGAGTGACGATTCGAACAACCTGAGTCCAATCGCCGGGGCATACGAACTCACGAATGATACGTCGAGTATCGCCGCCTTCGTCGGCTCCGGTCCGGACCAGTTCTCCGCGGACTTCGCGGTCACCCAGGACCCATTGACGTCCACTGAGGCCGGTGAAGCTGCGACGAATGGCCGGACTTTCGCCTACGTGCCGATCGCGGCGACGCCGGTGGCGGTCGCCACGCTCGTGCCCACCAACACCTGGGCCCTCAGTGGGGACACGCAAATCACCTCCTCGGGCTTCTGCCAGGGCATGCAGCTGACAACGACGCTGCTGGGGCAGATCTTCGGCTTCGATGCGGCCGATCCCCTGCACTCCTGGAACGACTCGCGGATCAACTGCCCCCTGGCCGGTGGAGGAAGTGATACGGCGGACGGTCTTCCCATCGCGGTGTGGGCCAATCTCGACCCGTCGATGTCCAACTACGCGATGATGTCGCTGCTCGACAGCAATCCGACTTCCCTTGGGTACTTCGAGGCGGGACTCGGACCTTCCGGTGCCGGCAGCCTCACCACCGACACCACCCCGAGCGAACTGTGGCCGTATGCCCAGAACACCATCCCTGGCGGTGATCAACCCCTCATCGGCAAACTGCTGGCCATCAACTCCGAGACCAATGCGCCGAGCACCGAGGCAGGCACCTGGCAGCTCGGGGCGATTGCTCCCATCTCGTCCGTTTGGACCGGCGCGCCGCTGGGGGTGCCGTGGGATCTCCCCACTGCGGCGATTCAAAACGCAGAGGGAGCCTTCGTCAGTCCTACCCTCACGGCAGCGCAGGCCGCCGAGACCGACTCGACGTTGGCCGCCACTTCAAATCCGACGAGCAACAATCTGGTCACGTTCAACTCCAATGCCCAGGACGCAGCCGCCTACAACAACTACTTGATGGAGGAGGACTATCTGGTCGTGCCCACGAATGGTCTGCCAGCCGACAAGGCCACCGCGTTGGCACAGCTGATCCGCTTCGCGCTCGGTCCAGAGGGTCAACAGGACATCGAGACGTTCGGGTCGGCACCGGCCGACGCCGCCCAGCAGGCCTCCGGCCTCAAGGTGGCCGCCGAACTGAGCGCCGCCGCTGCGGCCAGCTCAGCGTCGGCGGGCACATCGGGAACGAACAGCACTACCGCTACCGGAGCTGCGGCGGGGGGAAGCGCGGGCACGGCAGCAGCAACGAATGGTGCGACCTCGGGAACGGGATCCGCCTCCGGAGACGACTCCAATGCGGCTGCGGACTCCTCCGGAGGCCTGGCCTTCACCGGTTCCTCCCATCTCGGTGACTGGATCGGCGTCGGCGCGATCCTGCTGGCGGTGGGAACGATCCTTCGGCGAAGGCTGAAGCGACGGGAGGTTGGATCATGACCACGGTGCAGCAATACCCCGGCGGAGGCCTCCCCCAGGCCACCAACTATGCGCCACTTCCGAGCCTTGCTGCGGATACGGCCGGACGCTCCGGTCTGCGGGCGACGAATGTCAGCGCCTGGTTCGGTTCCAACAAAGTGCTCGAACGGGTGACCCTCACCATGGAGCCGGGCAAGGTGACCGCTCTGATCGGCCCTTCCGGTTGCGGCAAGTCGACCTTTCTCCGGATTCTCAACCGTATGCACGAACTGATCCCATCGGCCGCGCTCTCCGGTTCGGTGGAATTGGACAACGTCAACATCTACGGGCCCACCGTCCGAGTCACCGAGACTCGCCTACGGGTCGGCATGGTCTTCCAGCGGCCCAACCCCTTCCCGTCGATGACCATTGCCCAGAACGTCCTGGCCGGGCTTCGACTGTCCGGTACGAGGGTCAGGAATCAGGATGCCCTGGTCAAGAACTGCCTGGAGCGGGCCGGTCTGTGGAAGGAGACGAGGAACCGTCTGAACGAGGCCGGAGCCGCCCTGTCGGGTGGACAGCAGCAGCGACTCTGTATCGCCAGGGCATTGGCGGTGCGGCCCAAGGTTCTGTTGATGGACGAACCCTGTTCGGCGCTCGACCCGATCTCGACCAGTGTCATCGAGGAGACGATCAGGGAGTTGTGCCAGGAGCTGACCATCGTGATCGTAACGCACAACATGCAGCAGGCTCAGCGGGTATCGGACACCTGCGCTCTCTTCCTCGTGGATGGTGAGGGGGCGCCGGGCCACATCGTCGAGGCCGGACCCACCGCAGATCTGTTCAACAATCCCCGCGATCCCCGAACCTCTGACTACGTCCATGGGAGATTCGGATGACCGACGTGGAGAGGGCTGGTCGCCCTGGCCTGGGGTGCAAAGCCCTGATCGGAGTGTCGCCGTGACCGAGGCGATGACCGTCCCCACGCCGGGCTCCCGGATGGACTCCGTGCGCGACCTGAGGGAGCACTGGCGAAGCCGGTGGACCGAGGCACCTCAGAAAACCCGCACCCGGATCCAAGTCGGCGTGCTGCTCGTCGCGGTCCTCTTCGCCTACAACTACTCGCTCATCACCCTGCTCCAGACA
Source organism: uncultured Acidimicrobiales bacterium (assembly GCA_963725395.1). Taxonomy (GTDB): domain Bacteria; phylum Actinomycetota; class Acidimicrobiia; order Acidimicrobiales; family RAAP-2; genus Bog-756. Next base: position 409,869 of record CAVRYH010000002.1, read on the forward strand.
GCCGACCAGCAAACACCGCTGGCCTATATCAGCCTCGTCCCGGCCATCGCCCTGGCCCTGGCCGCCATCCGGGCCCGCCCCCTCAAACCGGAGCCGAAGATCTACGACCGGCACGTCGACTACACGATCGGTATACCGCTGATCATTGCCGCCATGGCCATAAACGAACTGCTTCCCGCCCGCATGTCCGCCATGTTCTGGGTCTACCGCGTCGACCTGTTCACCCTCCCCATCTTCGTGGCCGGTGCCGTGGCCATCATCTTCGGGAGCAGGGTGCTCTGGCGTCAGAAGCTGGCCATCCTCTTCCTCTTCCTGGCCTGGCCCTACCCGTACGAGAAGACCCTGCTCGGGGTGCTCAATGGCTTCACGAACCTCACATTGCTGGCCATGGAGAAGATCGCCATCTGGACCAAGCTGGCCAAACCGGCAGGTAGCCTCGACAACACCCTCTTCGTGATCGACCACCACGGGACCACGTTCGCCCTCAGCGTGGTGTCCGCCTGCTCCGGGGTGAACGGCGTGGTCGGTTTCCTACTGGTCGGATCGGCCTTTGCCGCCATCGTGCGCGGACCCATCGTGAGGAAGGTGCTGTGGCTCATCGGCGGCATGGCCCTGCTCTGGGTGATCAACCTCGGCCGCATCACCTTCATCTTCTTCGCCGGAAAGGAGTGGGGAGAAGGCGTCGCCATCCACGTCTTCCACCCGTTCATCGGTCTCGTCACCTTCAGCCTCGGCGTGCTGACGATGATCTTTCTGATCAAGCCACTCGGAATGCACATCAACATCGGCGAGGATCGACCTGCGCAGGGCGCCGCCCCGAAGGGTCCGCTGCCCGTGCCCTCGCTGTACGGACCTCCGGCTCCCCCGGCCAAGAGCAAGGTGACGCTGGCCGTGCCGAAGATCTACATGGCGCTGACCGTGGCAGTCGTCGCTGCCCTCGTGATGGGCATCAGCAACTTCGGGCTCCGCGACTACAACTTGGTCGCCGGTGTCACCGGCGAGGCCAAACTGTCGGCATTCGTCAGGTATCCGACTGCCCCTCCGGGTTGGACGGCCCAGTACGACACCAGTTACGAGTGGGCCAAGCCGTTGTTCGGCGACACGTCGATCTGGAATCGGTACATGATGAGGGCCACCGGACCTGGCCCACTGCGCACCAACGTGCCGGTCGTGGCCGACGTCATCGACACTCCGGACTTATCCAGCTTCTCCGCGTATGGGGTCGAGAACTGCTACACCTTCCACGGTTACGCCTTGGCGGATGTGGCGACAGTGTCGCTGGCGGGGGGCATCACAGGTCAGGCTATGTCCTACACCTCACAGCAGTTCGGCAGCTGGTCCATCGTGTACTGGATCGTCCCAGTGAAAGCCCCGTTGGGTTCGGGAACCAACTACGAGCGCGTGGTCCTCTACGTGCAGAATTCCGGTCAAGGGGCGGTGGTCCCGGGCCTGAACGAAGGGAGCTCGATCCACAACCTCGCCGGTTCGCTCAGCCCCTCGAGTGGTTCGGGCCGGGCGCTCATCAACAACAGGACCTTTCTGGTGGCATACGCCAAGAGCCTGATCAGCACCCAGTCGTACCGGGCCAACCACCTGGATCCGGCCTTGGCCAACGAAACAGCCGAAAGCTCCTGACGGTGTCCCACGATTTCACCTTTCGTTCACCTGAAGTTGGCTTGACCCGGATCGTGGGGTGTCCGACGCTGTGGGCGTGACCAGCCCGTGGGAGCCCGACCCTCCGATGACCGTGCCGGGCGACGACCACGATGACCCGTTGGCGAGTTGGGCTCCGGCCTCACCACCCGATCAGCCGAACCCTTCTCCGCCGGTGCCCTCCGTTTCTCCGAACTCAGCGGCAGGGCCCCCGCCACCTCCGCTGCAAGGTGAACCGGTCGGCTCACCGCCTTGGGCTCCTTATCCTGCCGCGCCGCCCCAGGCCCTCGCTCCGCCGGTTTGGCATCCCGGGTCCCCGCCGGTCCCAGTGTCGCCGACACAATCCGCATGGTCCCCCGAGGCCCAGCGGGCATCGGCGCCGCCGGCACAGGCCCCTGGACCAGCGGGGGTGCCTGTGTCACCAATGTGGTCCCCCGGGCCCCCGCCGGTCCCCCCTCCGCCAGGGATCCCTGTGCCCCCGGTCTGGGCCCCTGAGCCGGCGGTCCAACCGGCCGACGCCTGGTCCCCGCCGGTCCCCGCCCAGCCGGCGGTCCAACCGGCCGACGCCTGGACCCCGCCGGTCCCCGCCCAGCCGGCGGTCCAACCGGCCGACGCCTGGACCCCGCCGGTCCCCGCCCAGCCGGCGGTCCAACCGGCCGACGCCTGGACCCCGCCGGTACCAGTCCAGCCCGCATATCCCTCCGGGCCAGGGTCGAACGGCTCACAGGTCGGGACACCGGCTCCTGCGCCATACCCGGTCGTCGGTGCGTCGACCGACCCGGCGGCGACCGCGGAGCACTGGGTGTATGTCGATCCGAGCGCATACTCCAACCCGAACACCGATGCCCCCATCTATACGAGCGGTCCTCAGCCCATCCCGGCGCGAGCACCTGTTGCACCCGCAGTTCCGCCCGCGCCAGGGGTGCCGGCGGGTGCGGCGGCGGCCACGACCCAGCAGTTCGCATCACTCGAGGCGCAGGCGACCGACCACGGACCTGCTCAGGCGCCGCCCGGTGCGGGCGTGATCTCTCCGAACCAGCAGACGGATCCCCTTCTGGCCTCGGACTATCAGCCGGAAAAGGGCGAGCTCAAGATCAAGGAGCGGCGCTCGTGGAAGACGTGGCAGCTCCTCACGGCTGTCGCGCTCGCCGCGCTCGTGGGCATGTGGTTCAACGGCAACGCCGGGTCAGCCTCGTCGAGCACCTCGTCCGGTGGAGGCTACAAGCTACCGCCGGCCTCGGCAGCAGGGGCGGCGTCGTCTACGTCAACGCCGGCTGGAGCATCAGCGGCGACCGGGAAGTCCGCGACCAAGGGAGCGGCGGCCGCCACCGCGACCACGGCTGCTGGCGCGTCGTCTAGCACGACTGCTGCCGGTGGATCGACAGCGACAACCGCGGCGTCCGCCGGATCGCCATCCTCCACCGCCGCCCTCGGGCCAGCGACGGTACTCGTTCCAGAAACGCAGCAGAGTGGAAACTGGACGAGTCCCGCGTTCACCATCGCCGGTGGGACCTGGAATATTGGCTGGGCCTACCAGTGCGTTCCTGCACCTGCCGCCGCACCCGCGTTTCAGATCTTCGTCGTGAACAGCGGAACAGCTCCCGGCGCCACGCCGGCGGTGACGTCTTCGGCCGCCTCGGGCAACTCGGTGACTCCGCTGACCACGACGGGCAGTCAACAGGTCATCGTGGAGACCGCTTCGGCCTGCAGGTGGGCGGTCAAGGTAACCGGCTCCGGTACCTGAGTCGAACGCTTTCGTCTGCTCGGACGGTGAGCTCGTTCCCTCGGTCGGAGGTCAGGTCGTTCCCTTGGTGCGGAGCCGTTCCGCCTGCTGCCTTGCGAGGGCGACCTCGAGCTCCTGGAAGTAGTTGTAATTCCGTTTGGTGGCCCGAGGGGCACGCCCCACCTTCACCTCCCTCACCATGAACCGCGAAGGAGGTGCCGAATAGTGGCAAGGCTCGTTCGTCTGCTCGGCAGACAACGCGGCGACGAGGTCGGCGAACGGAGATGGTCTCATCCGGTTGTTCGCCGACGCTAGGTCGCTGGGACTTGGAATGGAGGGCGGAGCATCGCTCGGTTGGCCGGACGTCGCTGCGAGTTGAAGCGAACTGACCAACCCGGACAGAATGTTCCCGCGGTCGGCCGAGGCCCTGAGGAGATCGGTGACCTTCTGCACCTGCGTCTCAGGCGTTTTCATTCGGTGATCACGTCGAGATCCTAGACCCTCCGGACCCAAATATCCGTGACAGAGGACGGATATTTGGGTTGGTTCCAGATGGAGGTAAACGTTAAATGAACCTGGAGTAAACCGTGGCATCCGCTAGCTGAACTCTGGGTGAATGTTGATCAATAAATCAGGACCCGCTCTCCCTATCCGAGGCCTAAATGTTATCGTGCGTCGGTGAGAACCTCCGTCATGCCAGAGGAGGAAGAGGACCTCCGGCTCCAGGCGAGTATTGCCGGACTGGCGGAGCGCGCCCCCGACGTGTCGGCGCTGCGGATCTTGTCAGACCGTCAGCGCAAGCTGGGTATGGCAGCGATCGCGTTGATTCTGCTGGGTTGCGTCGTGGATCTCGTTGTCACTGTATCGATTGCGGTGAGCATCATCACCATCTTCTACATTGCGGCCATCTTCTACCGGCTCATCCTCTTCAGGGCATCCAACCAAGAGAATACGACCGAGGTCATCAGCGACGAAGAGGCTCGGGCCGTTCCCGATTCGGAACTTCCCGTCTACACGGTGATGATTCCGGCTTACCGTGAGCCGGAGGTGATCAACGAGTTGATTCAGCGGGTGACCCAGTTCGAGTACCCCCCTGACCGCCTCGACGTGAAGTTGCTTATCGAGGCTGATGACCGTGAGACGATCGCGGCGATCGCGGCCTCAATGCCCGGTGATCAGTTCGAATTGGTCAAGGTGCCACCTGCGGACCCCCGGACCAAACCCAAGGCATTGAACTACGGCTTGACATTGGCTCGAGGCGAACTGGTCGCCATCTACGACGCAGAGGATGAGCCAGAGCCGCTGCAGCTTCGCCGCGCCGCCGTCGCCATGCGCCGATTGGGTCCGGATATCGCCTGCATCCAGGCCAAGCTGACCTACCACAACCCCATGCAGAACATGATCACCAAGTGGTTCACCATCGAGTACGCCCTGTGGTTCTCGTTCTTCCTTCCCGGTCTTGCGTCGATGAATGCCCCGATCCCCCTCGGGGGCACGTCCAACCATTTCCGGCGCGTGGCACTTCAGGAACTCGGGGCCTGGGATCCCTACAACGTCACCGAGGACGCTGATCTCGGGATCAGGATGTATCGCGAGGGATACTCCGTTCGGGTTCTGGAGTCCAATACCTTCGAGGAGGCGAACAGCGACTTCGTGAACTGGATGAAACAGCGATCCCGTTGGCTGAAGGGATATCTGCAGACTTTCGCCGTGCACATGCGCGAGCCGAAGGAGGTGCGCCGCGAGCTCGGGTGGAAGGGCATGATGCATTTCACGATATTCGTGGGTGGCACTCCGGTGCTCGCCATCATCAACCCGATCTTCTGGCTGATGACGCTGCTGTGGTTCGTTGGCCATCCTTCATTTATCCAGGCGATCTTTCCCGCGCCGATCTATTACCTGGGATTGCTCTCATGGGCATTCGGCAACTTCCTGCTCGTCTACGTCACAGTAATGAGCTGCCGGATCGCAAAACGGGGGGAGCTTCTGTTCCCCGCCCTGCTGGTTCCTCTGTACTGGATCATGATGTCGATGGCTGCCGTCAAGGCAGTGAGCCAGCTGGTCGGAGCTCCGAACTTCTGGGAGAAGACCGTTCACGGTTTGCACCACGAGCAGCAGGTGGTCGTGGAACCGTCATGACCCTGGATTCCGAATTTTCCGTCATCAGTAGGGACCGAAGGCCGGCGCCTCGACGGGCCCCCTTCTCGGGGGGCATGTCGGTTCCTCTTTCAGCGGCTTCGGTCCTTGCCGTGTCGTCGCGGTAGCGGCAGGCTCACGCATGGCGACCACGACGTGGCGATCGAATTCAACCGAATGGGATCGCAGTCCGCACCGATCCGCAACAGATTCGGGCTCACTGCAGGACCGCATCTTCGGCATGGATTCGGTCCGAGGTTTCGCGGCTCAGATACTGACTGGGTCCGCTGATGCCAGTCCTCGTACCCTCGATGACGGGCAATGGGCGGTCCTCTTGCGCTCGGCGCAAGGCGCCAGGAGCGAGGAGGAAGCGATTGCCCAGGTGGTCCTGGAGGCCCAGCGGCTCCGGGGCTTGACGGCGGCACCGGCTGCCAAGACACTTCGCCCAGCGGCCGACGCGGGTGCGTGGTTACCAGTCCTCCGTAGCGACGGCGAATGGTCACCAGTCGTCCACGACGTAGGTGGGTGGGTGCCCGTCTCGGGCATCGGCCCGCCGAACCCTGCCCAGACGACCGAGTTCGGAGTGAGCCCGGAACCACCGGTCACGGCCCTGGTCCACATCTTCCCGTTGGCCGACGAGGGACTGGCCGACATGCTCCCCATCCCAGCCGACTTCGGTACACAGCCGAAGCCAGCTCTGGAACCGGAGCAGCGGGCGAGGAGTTCGTTCTTCACCGGGCTACGGCGGACCCGAAGCGGGAGACGCCAGAGGTCTGAGACCGTTGCTCTTGACGATCGCCAGAGGGAGAAGTGGCTCACCGTCTCGTCATGGGTGCGCAACATCGGGATCATCACTCTCCTCTTCGTAGGCTGGCAGCTGTGGGGAACAGCCATCGCTCAACACCACAGCCAGTCCGTCCTGAAGAGCGAGTTCGAGGTCAAGGCCCGTCCGTCGATCGACCTGCCCGAATCCCGGTCCACCCTCATTCCGGCGACAACACACATCCCCGATCCTCCGCAGGGTTCCGTGATGGCCCACCTCCAGATCCCGCACATAGGCCTGAACGAGTATGTGGTCTCGGGCACCGACACCGCCGATCTGGCCCTTGGGCCCGGTCATTACCTCGGGACGGCGATGCCAGGTCAAGCCGGGAACGTCGCCATCGCGGGTCACCGGACCACCCATGGAGCTCCGTTCAACCGGCTCGGGGAACTGGCACCCGGAGACGCGATCTACCTCACCACTCTGAGCGGCCAGAGACTTATGTACGTTGTCGCCGAGCCGCCGTTCGCCGTTTCACCGAGCGATGTGACAGTGCTCAACTACTTCGGCGACAACCGGTTGACGCTGACCACCTGCAATCCAGAGTTTTCGTCGGCGCAGCGCCTGATCGTCGTCGCCGCATACCAACCGCCCGGTGCAACTCACCCGGCGCCCATCGCCAAGGGGCAAGGGCGCCCCTACCTGCTCGCACCCAGCCAGACGAGTGGATGGCAGTTTTCGCTGCTCCCTCTCCTCTTCCTCGAGATCGGGCTCATGGTTGCGCTCGGGCTGGCCTTCAGTCGGATGACCAAAGTCTACGGTCATGAAGGACGGTGGCTCATCCTGGTTCCGATCTGGGCAGCGGCCCTGCTCGCCCTCTTTGAGACCCTCATCAGCTTCCTGCCAGCCGCCGTCTGACGCCGATCAGCCTCAGGCGTCGGGTGTACCGGCGAGAGGCAACCAGTGGGCCTCTACCGGCGGCGACGACTTCACGCGGTGCGCCGGCACACGTGCGTCCGGGCTCATGTCGACGAGCGCCTGACTGAGCTGCGCGAGTTCCGTGACCAGCGAACGGTTCGATGTGGCGAATTCTTCGATCGCCGCACACAAAGTCGCGATGGCTTCGGGCGCGATTGCCGATGGCGACGCCGACGAGGCGGTCGATGCTTCCTGGCGGGCGCGTTCGAGGATGAGGGAAGCTTCGGCTCGGGCCGCACCGACAATCTCCTGCGCCTGTCGCTGAGCCCGATCGGCGCTCTCGTCGGCGAACCGCTGGGCCTGCGCGAGAACCTCGCCGATCTTGACGTCGGGCTGAGGTGCGGTGGCCTCGCGAACGGGGTCCTTTATGGAGGACTCCACACCGAGTGGCAACTGAAGCGTGGCAGTGTACTGCGTCCCATTTGAGGGTTGGGGCGTCCCATTTGAGGGTTCGGGAGGTGCCAACAATGGCATCCCAGACTCGTCGAACGCGAACCCCATTAGAGGATTTCCCCTCGGAATCGGGGCGGGACGGAGGTCCGCAATCGACCTCCTCTTGTCTCACGAAGTCTCACGCCATGCACTGTACCGCCTGGGCCGGCAATCGAACACGCGCTCAGCGGTGAAATCCCAGCGTACAGTGAGTAAACGTTCGGTGAACAGGGATCCCGGTGTCGATGGAGTCATCGTCGTGGTCAGCACGCCCATGGAGCAAACAAGCGACGTCCATCGAAGCCCTGGCACCCTCAAATCCCCGCTGTTTGCCCAGAAATTGCGGAATGTTCACGTTCATTTCAGCTTCTGAATAGCTGACAAAACCCCATGTGAGATAGACATTCGGCTGTATGTACTTCCGCGGGCGAGGTAGAGATCAACAAAAGCCGCTCCGGAACTGACCGTGCAAACGGAATTCGGGCTCTCATGGCGAAGTGTCATCACTGCAATGCATTTCTGGATCGGGTGATTGTGAGCATTGAATCCGTGGGAGCGATGTCGTCATTGAACCGGCGTCCGTTCGAGGCGCCCAATCCCAAATCGAGCGCATGACAATCCTCGCAGATCGGCCCGGGACTCCGATCCCGTCGCCATTTGGCAGCCTCCAGGCGAGTGGGGATGATGCACTTAGGAACCGCTCGAGAACCAAGCACCGATCCGTCCTGCGAAGGGTCTTCTCCGAGGGTGGTCTCGTTTGGATCGTGTGCTGTTCGCTGTACCTCTTCGTGGGCGTCCTGCTCGATTTCCACTTCAAGACGTTTAACGGGGACGCCACCTCCCGCCTGGCCAACGGGTTTTACTTGCTCTACTCCCGTGACCCCCACCTCGCCGCAATCGGCTTCGTGTGGAATCCGGGGACCTCGATCGCCGACCTCGTCCCTCTGCTCTTTTACCCCCTCTGGCCCGCCCTGGCCTCCCACGCGTTCGCTGCGAGCATCGTCAGCGCATTCTGCATGGCCGGAATGGTCTACCAGGTCCGATGCACGCTGACTGAATGGGGCGTGGCGAGGGCACCGCGCCTGGTCCTGGTGGCGATCCTCGCCCTGAACGGCATGGTCATCTACTACGCAGGCGATGGGATGAGCGAGGGCCTCTATCTGTTGACGCTGGTAGCGACCTGCCGGTATCTCCTGCGATGGATGCGGGACGACGATCTCGCCTCGTTGGTGTACTCGGCCATCGCCCTCGGGCTGTGCTACATCACACGCAACGAAGCCGCCGGGCCTGCTGCCGCAGCCGGCCTGGCGGTGCTGGTCGTGAGCTCTGCCCGCCGAACCCTCAGCCCGGCCGTGGAAGCCGTCAGCCCGTCCTCGGAACGTTCAGCGTCACGGTCGGGGCCGATCTGGGGGGCTCTGACCGACCTGGCCATCTTCGAGATCCCCTTCGTCACCTCATTCGTCGGTTGGGCTGTCGTCAGTTATGTCATTACAGGGCAGCCCTTCGCGCAGTTCACGTCGGTGTACGGTACGGCTTCGCAGCTCAAGGTGTCCGGCGAGGAGGGCGGCGGGCCGCCACCGCTGCTCCACACCCGCATCCTCCATGACGTCCACGACATCTACTACCTGGCACCGCTCCTCCCTCTCATCCTCATCATCGCCCTGATCGCGGCCGGATGGAGGCGCGACGTCGGCGTCCTCGCCCCTATCTCAGTGGTGGGAGGGGGCCTGGCCTTCGATGCACTCGCCTACCTGACCAACTCGATCGCGCAATGGTTCCGCTACTTCCTCGCTGCCGTGCCGTTGGAGGTCCTGCTCGTCGGATGCATCTTCGCCACTGCCCCGGCTGTCGTCGGGAAGGTCCGGCGGGTTCGTCCTGAGCGAGGTCGTGCCTGGCGCTGGTCAGCTGGCGCGCTCGCCGTCATCGGGGTGCTCGTCCTGCTGGTGCCATCCGGCTATACCACGATCCTCGGAATGAAGAACCCCAACGTCGGGTACGAGGAGACCGAGCACTTGGGGTACATCTTCCTCAAGCACAGTTCGGCCTACGACAAGCAGGCACCAGCGACCTGGCCCGCCATGGAGGCGGTGACCAAGCATCTTGCCGACGAGCACCTGGCCGACGGTCAGGTCGTGGTCGACAACTTCAGTGGCTGTGTTCCCCAGATCATTCTCATGAGTCCCAACCCCAAGATCTTCGTCATCCCGAACGACCGGGACTTCCAGCGGATATTGGCCGATCCCATCACGTTCCACGCCCACTACATACTCGACGTCGATCCCCAGGGAGACGGTTCGCTGACCGCCATCAACATCCTTTACCCGGCATTGTGGAAATCGGGGGCCGGGTTCGCCACCGAGGTCTATCACTGGCCTGCCAAGGGCGAATGTCCTGCATTCAAACTTTTCCGTGTTACCAGACACCCGAATCTGGGCAGCTGAGCGCCTGAGCCCGGCGGGTCGAGGCACAGCCTCTGTCACGACCAGATGCTGCCGGATTGGCGACGGCAGTGATCCGATCAGGTTGAACGTGTCTCCGGCATCCATCCGGCGTCGCCGGTCGCGACAGTGGGACGGTCCGATCTCAGTGAAAACCGTCCCGACCCTCAGGACCTCACAGCGGGGACTGCCTGAGCCTGCAGGAAAAGAGAGACACCGGGAAGGTTCGACACCGGCAGATACCGTTCCAGGCGAATGATCCGAGTCAACATGGCGTTGAGCGTGGGCGGCACCAGGTTAAGGTCACTGCCGTCCATGCGGTTACGTCGGGCCTTGAGCGCCGGCTTCATCAGCACGTTCCAGTTCCACATGCGGCTGATCTCAAACCGGTTGGCGGAGATCACGTGGTTCAGCGACTCGGGCGTGTAGCGGCGACGATGGTAGACCGCGTCGTCGTGAGCTGACCAGAGGGCCGGGTCGGCCGGGACAGCGATGAGAAAATGACCGCCGGGACGGAGCACACGCCGGACCTCCTGGACGACTGCGGCATCCTCGTCGATGTGTTCGAGGACGTCATACGCCACGACCAGATCGAGCGAACTGCTCGAGAATGGGAGCCGGGTGGCGTCACCGCGGATAGCGGTCACCCCTCGCCGGCGGCAGATCTCCGGCCCTGCGGCGCTGTAATCGAGCGCCGTGGCCGCCCACCCGTTCTGGCTGAGTATGCGAGTGTTTCCGCCACATGCCGCCCCGATGTCGAGCGCCCGGCCCGGCGGGCCGAGCTGTTTCAGAAGCTTGTCCAGTACGAACCGTCTCTCCTGGTACCACCAGTGGGAATCCTCGAGTGCGGCGAGCTTCTCGATCTCCGCTGTCTCCATGGGTTGGCTCCGCTTTCTCGATTCCAGGGACGATCATGTCCGCAGCCGACGTCGCTCTGTCTCATCGGGTCCTTCAGGCAGCCGACTGGCGGGCGTCTCCCTGTCCGAATGGTTCGCGGGTTGCACCGACCTTCGAGAGGAGGGCCCGAGTGTGGTTGCGGTAAGCCCACTCTCTCAACAGAACGAACCGCACGACCGAGGCGACCAACATGCCGGCCAGGATGGCGATCCCCTCTGCTGTCGAAGATGTGCGCCCGATCGTGTAAGCGGCCGTCAGGGCCAGCGTGGTGAGTCCGACGCCGACGGCGAACGAGAATGCACCGACCATCACCGCCTGGCGCACCTGGCCGGCGCGATGGGTCCTGAATGTGTATCCGGCGTGGGCGAAGGTGTTGACAGCGGCGGTGGACGCTGCGGCAACCAGATTGGCGGCGAATATCCCCAGGGGCTGCCGGAGGAAAAAGAAGAGAATCAGGTAGGCCCCCGTGCTGAGGATGCCGACACTGGCGTACCGGGCCATCTGACGGTGGTACTCGAACGATTCCTCCGTGTCGGATCGGCTCAAGGGCCCGAATCCGCCACCTTCCTGTCGCTGTCGGGCCAATCTCAACACACCCCGAAGGTCCTCTCGGGCGGTGCTGGCAATGTGGACGCGAGTGTCAGGATCATCAACCCAGTCCACCGAAACCTCGTGGATGCGCAGCCCATTCCACTCGGCTTGGATGAGAAGCTCGGTGTCGAAGAACCAGGCCTGGTCCTCGACCATGTCCATGAGGGGCTCTACCGCGTCCCGCCGCATCGCCTTGAATCCGCATTGGGCGTCTGAGAACTGGCACCGGAGCGCGCTCCGCAGGATCAGGTTGTATGTGCGGGAGATGAACTCCCGCTTGGCCCCTCGCAGCACTCGTGAGCCCGAGGCGATCCGAGAGCCGATCGCCACCTGGCTGTGTCCGGACAGGAGCGGAGCGACCAGGGGCAGGAGGCCGTCGAGGTCGGTCGACAGGTCGACGTCCATGTAGGCGACCACCTCTGATCGGCTTGCCGTCCACGCGGTCCGGATTGCCCGGCCACGGCCTTTCTGGTCGAGATGGATCGCCCCGACGCCGGACAGCTCCTCGCAGAGTCTGGTGGCGACCTCCCACGTTCCGTCCACGCTGGCGTTGTCGACGATGACAATCGAGGTGGAGAACGGGAAGCATCGGTCGAGGTAGGAGCGGAGGCGCCGGACGTTCGACTCGAGAACCTCCTGTTCGTTGTAGACGGGAATGGCGATCTCTACAAGGGCCACTTCCTCGGACGACCGCGGGGCCGACACGGTGACCGGCTCCACCAGCACCGGGCGTGCTTGAGACGGTCCGGAAGGACTTGTCGCCTCGCGGGGGGAGTTCGAGACGGAGAGGAGGTCGGTGTCGGACATGACCCTCTAGTTCTCCCATCTCCTGGCGGTGCCTTCAAGCGATCACCAGGGAAGACGCGGAGAAATAACCTTCGGATAACCAGGCGGTAGCGCTCCTGTCGCATCGGGTACAACTTCGTGCAATTCGCGCCTAAGAGGCCGCGCGAATAGGTGACCATCCACCGGTCGTTGTGATGGCCCAGATTTGATTCTGGGTGCGTCCCAAACCAACGACCAAGTGGAGGTCAGTGACATCATCCGCGCACTCGAGCCCGAAGTGGTAGATGCCGTGTGGGCGGCAGTGAAACCCCTGCTCCCAGCCCCGGATCGCTCCCACCCCCTGGGCTGTCACCGACCGAGGATTCCCGACCGGGTGTGCTTCGAAGCGATGCTCATCCGCCTGGTCACCGGCTGCTCGTGGGTGGACGCCGAACGCCTGATCGGAGGGAAGGTCTCGGACACCACCCTCCGGGCCCGCCGAGACGAATGGGAGGTGGCCGGGGTGTTCGACACGCTGGTGGACGAGGCCCTGAGCGCGTACGACAAGATCGTCGGTCTGGACCTCACAGAGACCGCCGTCGACGGCTCCCAGCACAAGGCCCCGATGGGTGGTGAAGGAACCGGCCCGAACCCCACTGACCGGGGAAAATCAGGGTGGAAGTGGTCTCTGCTCACCGACCGCTCTGGCATCCCCATCGCCTGGGCCACCGACGGCGCCAACCGCCACGACACCGTCCTGTTCGACGCCACACTGGTGCCGGCCGTGCAGCGAGGACTCCTGACCGATATCGAAACCCTCCATCTCGACCGCGGCTACGACTCCACGGCTGTGCGGTCCACATGCCAGGGCCTCGGTCTGGCCGATGTCCTCTGCGCCCGACAGCGACGGGATGGATCACAGCCGGGCAAGAAACGAACGCCCAGACACCGTCCTCTGGGCATGCGCTGGCCCGTCGAGCGGACCAACTCCTGGCTGTCCAACTTCGGACAGCTCCGGCGCAGTACGGACCGCAAGATCGCCCATCGGCTGGCTCAGTTGGCGCTGGCCATCACCCTGCTCATCACGGCGAAGCTCATCGACTGGCGAGATCGCTGGGCGGTCTGACCCAGCCACCTATCCGCGGTAGCTCTAAGTCGGGACTCCGACCTCGCCCGGACGGCCGTCCGAATGGTGGTTGGCGATCGCGAGCTGCCAGCCCCCGGATCGGGCTTTCGCATCCTTCGGCCCAGAGACAGCCTCTGCGGGAGTCGAGAGATCCGGCCGGCCCGGAGAGCCCTGGCCGCCCTCTTCGATTCGCGTCTCCCTGGGCGGATGGACTGTTCCCGACGGATCGGGTGACCCAGGCCGCGTGTAGATCAGTCGGAGCGGCCATCGAGTCCGAGTGTCGGCCTTTCACCCGACCGCTCCGCCGGCTTGCATGACAGGATCGCTCGGTGCGACGTCGTAGCTGCAGGCGGTGGAGAGCGACGGGACCCAGTTCCAGACAAGAAGCCCACTGCTCCCGGCGCTGAACTGCGCCTGCTTCTTGGCTTTGAATGCCGAGTTTCGAGCCGCATCAGTCATGCAGCCGGGGGAGGACCCTGCGACCAGGCCTGCCTCTCCGGCAATGATCGGCTTTCCCAGTGCCACCGATTGCTCGAGCCGAACGGGCATGCCCTCTTGGCCGCCCCCACCAATCGGCGCAGTCCCCCAGTAGTCGTGGTAGGAGAGGACATCGACGCCGGGGCTGGCCGAGACGTACTCGTAATCGGACCCTTGCGTGCCGCACTGTCCGCCACCCAGAAGGCCGCTTTCGACCAGGTGGTTGGGATCGAGCGCGTGGATCTCGCCACCGACCATGTCGAAGAAGTGGCGGAGGGCCGCCGCGGCCGCGGCCTCATCGGGGCAGGTCTGGTGACCGCTGCAGTTACTCGGCTGGTACTGCCCGGGACAGGTCGAGGCCTCCGCTTCGGAGATCGGTTCCCACATACCCAGCGCCGGATAGTTCTTGAAATGCTCGACAATGTCCTGCAGGTAGGTCCAATAGGAAAGAGGAGTGAGTCCTCGACCATCTGTCGTCTCGGGACTGTTGATGACATCTTTGAATCCGGATTCGTACCAGGACGGATCCTGCCAATGGCCATTGTCGCAGGTGCCTCCTTGATCGGTGAGGACCACGATGAGCTTCTGGCCATAGGCCGCCGCCGCGTTGAAAACTCGTTCCAGCGGCCCCCAGCCGAGTTGACCGGTGTCGACGTTGGTCGCCATCGATCCCTGGAACGCCCAGATCCGTACGAGCGAACTCGGAGGAAGCGAGGAGAACAGCTGGAGGAGTTGGTCTTCGCTCAGTTGGGCACCACAGCCGGCATTGATGGTCCATTCGGAGGCGGCTTCGTAGGCATTCACGCCCACGAACCTGTAAGGAGACCCGTTCAGGTAGAGCTGGGTTCCGGACGCCTGGATGTAGGGGGTGTCCGAGACCGCCATCGCTGATGCGATGTGCTCCGTCAAACTCAGAATCAGGATGGCCGACGCTGCCAGCACAGCAGGTAATTGCAACAGGTGGCTCATCCAACGACGACTCGGCCGCCGCCTCGAGGACGCGTACTCTGTCGGAGACCGCGTGGGGGTGGGCCCTGACGCAAGTGGCAGGCTCCCAGACTCCGCCGCTCGCCGAGACATCTGGCGCCTGGTGCGATGTGCCGGTCGTCCGATCAGCCTGCTCCTCTGCTGCCTCTGGCTCTGGCGGTCTTCCAGCTCACGAGAGTCGACTTGGTTCGCGTCGCGCGATGCAGTTCATCGACTTTTCGGCGTACCGAGCACTTTTTGCTCGACGCCCAGTAAGGCCCCCGCCGCTTAAGCCCTTGCACCGTTCAGTGTCTCCCGCCCGGCAGATCGCCGTCAACGGCCGTCACGCAAGGTTCATGTTGGGCGACCCGGCTGAGCTGAACGAGACAAATCAGACACGAAGTGCGCTCGCCCGACCACTCATTGTCGATTGAACGACGGAATGTTGCGAGACCAAGTGTCGTGGCTGGTAAGCATCCCATTTTGGCGTTGGCACCCAGCGCGATAGGTCTGTATGTTGGGGACGGATGCGCCGGGAGAGGATCGCATGGAGGAGCCCACAGGGTGGAGTTCGGACCCGTCTGGACGGCACTGGGATCAAGACCTCCCAGGCGGTCGTCCGACGGTCGCCGTCGGAGGTGAAAGTGGCGAACCCGGCGCAGCAGCAGGACCATTCGGAGCGATGGGTGGCGAAGGATCTCGGACGGATTCCTCCGTCCCCGCCACGGTCGCCTACCTCGAGGGCTGGCACGCCGACCAAACGGGACGACACGAACTCAGGTACTACGCCAAGGGTGCGCCCACGGTCTGGGTGAGCGACGACGGCCAGGTGTCCGAGGATCCGGCAGCCCCCGCAAGCCCGCCGATCCAGCCCCCGGAGCGAGCTTCGGGTCCGGGCAATGCTTCGGCATCGGACCTCGGGACCTCGGTTGCTTCGGACCAAACAGCGAGACCCGCGGGGTGGTATCGCAGCGCATCAGATCCTTCCGACGTCAGATATTGGGACGGAAGGGATTGGACCGAACAACGGGTCGGTGAATCCGACGGCCCGCATCAAGCGTCGTACGAGTCGAACGGCACACCGTCTCCGCCGATCGCTCCTGAGCCATCGGCAGAGCGAGAGGGTTGGCACCCTGATCCGTTTGGGCGCCATCGACTGCGATGGTTCACTTCCGGCGTGCCGACGAACCATGTGAGCGACGGCAACGGGCGGGTCTTCGACGAATCGGACGGCCCCGTTGGACAGGAGCCTTCCGGCATCGAACGACCTCTGGTCGTGGAATCGCACGACACCGACTCTTCTCCCGCTCTCGAAGCGGACTGGTACCTCGATCCTGACGACTCGACCCGGCTCCGGTACTGGGACGGTTCACGGTGGGCTCACCACGACGACGAATCGATCGTCGGTTCGACTCCGGAGTCGGCATCCGAGGAGCAGGACGATCTCGTTTCGAAGCTGGAGAGGCTCGCTGCGCTTCGCAATTCCGGGGCCCTCACTCCGGACGAGTTCAGGGCGGCCAAGGACCACCTACTCAGAGCGTAAGTAGTTAAGAGCGTAAGTAGTACGGAGCCCGGCAAGGATTCTCGTCCGTCGGGTGCCTCGGCCGTCAGGGCCAGTCAATATGGGCACTAGGGAACCGGCGACCGCCCGTTCCTAGTGGGATCCGGTCACCACGGGTCCTGGGTATCTGCTCACCGCCCGTCCCTGATGGGATCCGATCGTCGCGGTTCCTGGGGGGATGGATGCGGCGCGGTTGCGCCCTCACTCGCCGCTCTGGTGGCCCTCGAAGGTCGGGTACGCCCCTACGACGAGGGTCCGAAGGCCGATGTAGCGCAGCGTTCATCTATTCGTCAGGTATTGCGTACCTATTTAGTCATCTATTCGCCATGCTTCGCCTTGGTGTTGAAAGGAAAGGCCATCCGGTCGCCTTCTAGGCGATCCGAACGGCGAGCAGACTCCTCGACGCACGCTGCACAACCCCGACCCGGCTCACGAGACGACGAACACAATGAAGACCAAGAATCTCGGACGGCGTGCGGTAGCCGGAACGGTCGGGGTCGCCGCCCTGATCGCAACCCTGGGGATCGGTGCCGGCGTCGCCGGAGCCGTCCCCGCCGACCCTCCCGGGGGAGCGACGCCCGTCTATCCGAGCTTCGACAACGGCGTGGTGAGCGGCATCCGCAACACCGGCTCCGACACCACCTTCTACATGATGCAGAAGATCGGTGACCTCTACACCAGCGCCGGTCTCTACGGCTGTACGTTGAACGCCGGCACCGAGGGGTCGCTCTACAACAGTGGCTTCACCTCGGCGCCGAGCAACGCCAACTACTACTGCCAGAAGGGCGCCAACATCACCACGACGGACACCGCCGACAACTGGGACCGCACCGAGATCACCGAGGGCGTCGACGACGTCGGCTCGGGCGCCGGTCAGAGCCAGCTGTGCGGTGCCTCGGTGCTGGCCACGCCGCTTCCCGTCGACTTCTCCCGCTCGTCCAAGCCCGCGGGCACCGCGTGCTCGACCCTGGAGGAGACCGGCTACGCCAAGGACAGCGTTCCGCTCGAGGAGTTCGCGATCAACCCGGCCAACTTCGGCACGGCGGCGCCGTCCAGCCCCTACGCCTCGGTTAACGGCGGCAGCGTCGGTGACGTGGCCCAGGGATGGCTCCCGGGTAACCCGACCGGCGGTCCCTACACCGGCACGGCCTTCAGCAACATCTCCAACGCCGACAACGGCGGGGCAGCGAACAGCACGGCCTACCGCATCTGGTGCGCCACCGGCTCCACGCAGATCGACGACTGGGGCCAGCTGACCAATCTCGGTCCGAACCTGGCGGTGCCCAACGTGACGCTGACCAGCGGGTCCAACACGGCCACCATCACCGGGTCGCTGCCCACCAGCATCGCTTCGGGCCAGGCCGTCACCGACCTGACCAACTCGGGCAACCTGGCCAATGGCACCACAGCGCCTCCAACGTCAACACCGACGCCCCCGGCGATCCCAACTCAAGCACGGCCATCGGTGGGAACGCCGGTCCGCACATCATGTTGGAGAACAACGCCTCCAACGTAAGTGACTTTGCCACCGGCGATGTCCCGGGTGACTACGCCAGGCCATTGAGGTGGCGACGTCGCTCTACTACGAATCGAACGGCGTCTACACGACAAGCCCGTACTCGTACTCGGCCACCATCAACGGACAGCAGTACTCGGGATCCAAGTTGACCCTGAATGGGAAGACCCCGTCGAATGCCAACGTGCTCAACAACCTCTACCCGACGGCCAGGACACTGTTCAACATCTACAACACCAACACAGTCCGGGCTTCGACCGCCGGGTTCTCGAACTGGCTGTGCGACTCGCAGTCGGCGATCACCAAGGGGGCCGACAACTCGACTGGCATCAACTTCGACACCGAGTTGACCACCACCATCGGCTCGTTCGGCTTCATCCGCCTGACCGACCTCTGGGCGGTGGCCAGCGGCGGCAACACCCGTGCTGACAACGTGAGTGGAGGCAGTATCAACACCAGCTGCGCTTCGGCCCTCGACGGCTCGAGCACTGCGGGCAACCGTGAGCCCTCTGTCACCACGGTCGCCAACCCGGAGAGCTAGTGGGCGCCGACGGGAGGTTGTCGAATAGCTCGCCAGAGTGGCGCGAGCCTTCCGCCGACACCGCACCCGGGTCCACGTCTGCGTCGGGCGTCCGTCCTCCGGCGATTCGGCCGAGGATTGACGTCGTGACCTGCCAAATTGATGACGCAACTGACGATGCACCACGCTCAGTGGCTGGTCGAAGGGGTATTTCGTCACTGTCACGACCGGCCGGAATTCCCCTTTGACCGGGTCGCCCACCCCGCCTACCATGACGCCGGAACACCGGTAGACCGCCATCCAGACCGGCGGTGCAGTGGAATGCAGGCGGACCACCCGGGGAGAGCCTTTGTTGGGGTATGACCAGTGGCCGGATCCGATCCGGGCGAGTGCGATCGTGAATACCACTCCTTGTGCTTCGAGGACTGATCATTCGCGTGTTCTCCCACCTGTTCGTGTACCGTTTGGTGCGGAGGTCGCACGTGGTGCGGTGATAGCTCAGACTCCCCGAAGGTTGGGGAGCGTCAAGTTCGAAGTTGCGTGTGGCGACGGGAGCCGCGCAACTCAAGATCCACCGGGTCCCCCGACGTTGGCTGCCCCCCTGCCCCTCGTGGTAGTCAGCGCCGGGGACCCGGCGGGCTCTCAGTCCCTCAACTGATCCCAGCCGGTCACCGAGGCAGCCAGCGGTTCTGCAGGCCGCCTGTCCTGACGGACTCAGCGGGTGGTGGGAAGCCACGAGGCCCGGTGGGCCTCATAGGTATCGATCTCTTCTCTGTGCCTCAGCGTGAGGCCTATGTCGTCCCACCCGTTGAGTAGGCGGGCCCGGGTGAACTCGTCCATCGGGAAGGTGACGTCGATCCCCGCCGACGGTGCCTCCAGGGTGCCGCGCTCGATGTCGATGGTGATGAGCATGGCCGGCTCGGCCAGGACCGCATCGAGCAGCAGGCGGCCGGTCGGGGCGTCGACCTGCACCGGCACCAGACCGGCTTTGGTGCAGTTGTTGCGGAAGATGTCGCCGAACTTCGGGGAGACTACCGCCTCGAACCCGTAGTCCTGCAGGGCCCAGACGGCGTGCTCCCTCGACGAGCCGGTCCCGAAGTTCGGGCCGGCCACGAGGATGGTGGCCCCGGCGAACTCCTCCTGGTTGAGGACGAAATTCCGGTCGTCCCGCCATTCGGCGAACAGCCCGGCCCCGAACCCGGTCCGCTCCACCCGCTTCAGCCAGTCCGACGGGATGATCTGATCGGTGTCCACGTCGGAGCGGTCAAGCGGGACGGCCCTCCCGCTGACCAGCTGCATGGCCTTCATCGTGCGGCCCCCATCAGTCGAGGTCCCCCGGGGCGGCGAAGTGGCCGGCCACCGCCGTGGCCGCGGCCACGGCCGGCGACACGAGGTGGGTGCGACCGCCCCGGCCCTGGCGACCCTCGAAGTTCCGGTTGGACGTGGATGCCGCCCGCTCGCCGGGTGCCAGCTTGTCCGGGTTCATGGCCAGGCACATCGAACAGCCGGGCTCCCGCCAGTCGAAGCCGGCCCCGGTGAACACGGCGTCGAGGCCCTCGGACTCGGCCTGGGCCTTCACCCGGTGCGACCCCGGGACGACTATGGCCCGCAGACCCGGTCTCACCGTTCTTCCCCGCAACACCTCGGCCGCAGCCCGCAGGTCCTCGATGCGTCCGTTGGTGCACGACCCGATGAACACGGTGTCCACGTCGACGTCCCGCAGGGGGGTGCCGGCCACCAATCCCATGTACTCGAGGGCCCGGTTGGCCGCGTCCTGCTCGGCGTCGCCTGTCAGTTCGGCCGGGTTCGGCACCGAGCCGTCGAGCCGGACCACCTGGGCGGGATTGGTCCCCCAGGTGACGAACGGGGCGAGTGCCGACGCGTCGAGTGTGACCTCGCGGTCGAAGCGGGCCTCTTCGTCGGTCGGCAGCGCCTGCCAGACCGACAGCGCCTCATCCCAGGCCGCACCCTTGGGGGCGTGGTCGCGCCCCTCGAGGTAGGCGAACGTGGTGTCGTCCGGGGCGATCATCCCTGCCCGCGCCCCGGCCTCGATGGACATGTTGCAGACGGTCATCCTCCCCTCCATGGACAGCGAGCGGATGGCCCCGCCCCGGTACTCGATGATGTGGCCGGCGCCCCCGCCGGTCCCGATCTGGCCGATGACCGCCAGCACCAGGTCTTTGGCCGTCACCCCGTCCGGGAGCTCGCCCTCCACCGTCACGGCCATGCTGGCCGGCCGCTGCTGGGGGAGCGTCTGGGTGGCCAGGACGTGCTCCACCTCGCTCGTGCCGATACCGAAGGCCAGGGCGCCGAATGCGCCGTGGGTGGAGGTGTGGCTGTCCCCGCACACGATGGTCATCCCCGGCTGGGTCAGACCCTGCTCGGGCCCGATGATGTGGACGATCCCCTGGTTGGCGTCCCCCATCGGGTAGCAGGTGATGCTGAACTCCGCACAGTTGGATGCCAGGACCTCCAGCTGTCTGGCCGAGATGGGGTCGGCCACCGGCTTGTCGATGTCGATGGTCGGGACATTGTGGTCGGCGGTGGCGATGGTCAGGTCGGGACGGTGGACGCCCCGGCCGGCGAGGCGCAGGCCGTCGAACGCCTGCGGGGAGGTGACCTCATGGACCAGGTGCATGTCGATGAAGAGCACGTCGGGCTCGAGGTCCCCACCGTGGTGGACGACGTGGCTGTCCCAGACTTTCTCGGACAGCGTCCGGGGGCGACGGCTCGGGCTCATGAGGTTGCTGCTTCCATGGGGGGTCAGGTCCCTACGTTGACAATTTCGACTTTGAGGGTACCGCCGGGAGCGGCGTACTCCACCGCGTCCCCCGCGGCGTGGCCCAGCAGCGCCTGGCCGAGAGGGGAGCCGGGGGAAACCACCGTCAGGTCACCCTGCCGCTCCTCGATCGACCCCACGAAGAAGTCGGTGGTGTCGTCCTCGTCGTCGCCCTCGTAGCGAAGCGTGACGACCGTGCCCGGTGCCACGAGCCCGTCCGAGGTCCGGTCGGGCTCCACGACGGTGGCCGTCTTCAACAGCCGCTGGAGCTGGCGGATCCTCGACTCCATCTTCCCCTGGGCGTCTTTGGCCGCGTGGTAGTCGCCGTTCTCCGACAGGTCACCGAGGGCGCGGGCCGACTCGATGGCGGCGGCGATCTCCACCCGCCCGCGAGTGGTCAGATCCTCCAGCTCCGCCTGGAGCCGCTCGTAGGTGTCGCGTGTCAGCTGGGCGTCGGTGGTGTCGCTCACGGTCCACCAGGCTAATGGTTGGGAATCACCCTTCAGAACGCCGGGGACCACCGGGCGCCTCACCCGGGTCCCCGAGCTCAGGTGGCCCTGGTGCAGAGGTAGCGGTCGGGGTCGAACCGGCGTGTCCGCAGCCGGTACTGCCAGGTGAAGTCGGGCCAGAGGGTGGTGTTCCGCCCGGACGCGTCGAGGTACCAGCTCGAGCACCCGGTGCTCCACACGGTTCGGCCGAGCTTGCGCTGCATCTCGTCGTCGAACCGGTCCATGACCTCGGGGCGGACACTGACCGAGGCCACGTTCCGGGCCGCCATCGTCTTCAGGGCGTCGATCACGTAGTTGGCCTGCGACTCGATCATGAAGACCATCGAGGAGTGGCCGAGCCCGGTGTTGGGGCCGATGATGAGGAAGAGGTTGGGGAACTCGGCCACGGTGGTGCCGAGATAGGACCTCATGCCGTCGCCCCAGTGCTCGCGCATCGTCCGCCCGTCGGCGGCCCGGATCCGCCGGGCGATGGGGGGCTCGGTGGCCTCGAAACCCGTGCCGAAAATGATGGTGTCGACGGGGTGTTCCACCCCGTCGGAGGTCA
The DNA here is from genome assembly GCA_963725395.1 of uncultured Acidimicrobiales bacterium. Classification (GTDB taxonomy): domain Bacteria; phylum Actinomycetota; class Acidimicrobiia; order Acidimicrobiales; family RAAP-2; genus Bog-756. The sequence goes on from CAVRYH010000002.1 coordinate 432,243, forward strand.
GGACGGCGCGGGGGAGCACCCGGCTGATCGGCTCGGTCACCAATTCGGTGTTGGGTTGGCACAGGGCGGGGAAGTAGTCGTTGGACAACAGGACGCGCTTGCAGCCGAGTGCGTAGTCCGGTGTCAGCTTGGCCCGCAGTCCGGGGTCTTCGACCTGCGCCTCGAGGTGCTTTGCCGCACCGGAGGCGGCGAGTTTGGCCAGCCGGGGGTAGCGGGCGAACATCAGGACCAACAGCTCACGGGACCAGTAGACCCTGGCCCGGGCCAGGCGCGCTGCCAGAGGCGAGCGCCGGAGCAGCCGGTGCTCCCACGGCTTGAAGGGGCGGTCGGGCCGGGGGGTGACCCATGGAGGGGTCCGCTGGAACACCGTGAGATGGGAGACCTGGGGCTGGATGGCGGGCACGAACTGGATGGCCGACGCGCCGGTGCCGACCACCGCCACGCGCTCGCCGGCCAGGTCGTGGTCGTGGCGCCACCGGGCCGAGTGGAACACGGTCCCCTCGAAGCGGTCGAGACCGTCGATGGCCGGGAGTGAGGGCTCGCTCAGGAACCCGGCCGCCACGATGAGGATGTCGGACGACAGGGGCTCGGCCGAGGTCTCGATGATCCACCGGTTCGACTCCGGGTCCCACTCCGCCCCGGTCATCTCGGTCCCGAGCCGAATCAGGCGCTTGAGGTCGAACCGGTCGGCCACCCCCCGCAGGTACTCCTCGATCTCCGGTTGGGGGGCGAAGGTCCTCGTCCACTCGGCGTTGGGCGCGCACTCGAGCGAGTAGAGGAGTGACGGCACGTCGCACTGACACCCCGGGTAGGTGTTGACGTACCAGGTCCCCCCGAGGTCCTCCTCCCTCTCCAGGATGACGATGTCATCCACTCCTTCGTTCTGGAGCCGGATGGCCAAGGCGATGCCCCCGAACCCGGCACCGACGATGACCACCCGGTGGTGGGTCCCCGAGGTCTCTGCCGTGCTGTCCTGGGCGGTGTCGGTCGCCATGCCCGCAGCCTACGACCGGCGGCCGGAGCCGTTCGCCGGTGGGGAGGGGTCCCGGAGTCCGCGGCCCGTTTCGGCCCCGGAGAAAGGGTGCAACAAATCCGTTACCTAAAGTTCATTTTGTTGTAACGTCAGATCCGGATCGGGGGATCCGGCTGCGGATAGGGGGATCCGGGTCCGACTGCGCCCAACGCAGGCCGAGCAGAAGGGGATTCACGTGAGACTCACTCGCAAGCGGATAGTGGCCACGATGATCGTGGCCAGTGGACTTCTGGTGGCGGCGTGCGGGAGCAGCAGCTCGTCGTCGACGACCACCACTTCCTCCAGCAGTTCATCGAGCTCCGGCACCGTGTCGGTGACGACGTTCAACAAGAACTTCACGACGATGGCCTATCTGAAGAGCATCGCCGCGTCGGGCAAGGGCAAGATCGCCGTCATCCTCCCCGACACCGTCTCCTCGGCCCGCTACACGGAGTTCGACGCCCCCTACCTGGCGAAGGCCTTCGCCACCGCCGGGCTGCCCACTTCGGACACCATCATCCAGAACGCCCAGGGCAGCGACTCGACGCAGCTGACCGACGCCCAGTCCGACATCACCTCGGGCGCCAGCGTCCTGGTGGTCGACCCGCTCGACTCGGGTGTGGGCACCTCGATCGAGACCTACGCCAAGTCCCACGGCGTCCCGGTGATCGACTACGACCGCCTGGTCCTCGGCGGTAGCAGGAAGTACTACGTGAGCTTCGACAACGTCAAGGTCGGGACGCTGATCGGCCAGGGCATGGTGGCGTGCATCGCCGCCTGGAAGGTCCCGAAGCCGACGCTGGCCGTCATGGTCGGGGCACCCACCGACAACAACGCCACGCTCTTCGCCCAGGGCTACGACGCCATCCTGAAGCCGCTGTTCAAGACCGGCGCCTACACGCTGGCGGCATCGCCGGCGGGCACGTGGGACCCCCCCACAGCGCTGACCGAGTTCCAGCAGGCCTACACGGCGCATCCGGACATCAACGCCGCGCTGGTTCCCAACGACGAGAACGCCGCACCGATCATCTCGTATCTCAAGACCCTGAACATCCCGGCCAAGAAGTTCCCGGTGACCGGGCAGGACGCCACCCTGGTCGGGCTCCAGAACATCATCTCGGGCTACCAGTGCGGCACGGCCTACAAGCCGATCTACCTCGAGGCCCAGGCGGCCGCGGCACTCGCCCTGTACCTCCGGGCCGGCAAGGTCCCACCGTCGGGGTTGGTCAACGGAACAGTGAAGGACACCGTGGCCAACGTGCCTGTGCCTTCGTCACTGCTCCATCCTGAGTGGGTCACTCCGACCAACATGGAGTCGACGGTCATCGCCGACGGATTCGTCCCCGCCTCCCAGCTCTGCGCAGGTGCCTACGCAGCCGACTGCAAGACATACGGCATAAGCTGACAAGCGTGGGAGCCACCCATCCGGCCGGACCTCCGCGGCGATGAGCATCACCGCGGAGGCCGGCAGCACGAGTGCGCCCGACCAATCTGAACGTCCGCTGCTGAGCCTGCGCGGCATCTCCAAGCACTTTGGGGCCGTGCAGGCTCTCAGCGACGTCGACCTCGACATAGCCACCGGGCAGATCACCGCCCTCGTCGGCGACAACGGGGCCGGGAAGTCCACGCTCATCAAGACGATCGCCGGCATCTGGACCCCGACCGCCGGGCAGATCATCTGGGACGGCCAGGCGGTGGCGATCAAGACACCGAAAGAGGCCGACCAGCTGGGGATCGCCACCGTCTACCAGGACCTCGCCCTCTGCGACAACCTGGACATCGTCCAGAACATGTTCCTCGGCCACGAGGAGCTCTCCCACCGGCTGCTCGACGAGACGAGCATGGAGCTGACCGCCAAGCAGACTCTGGCCGACCTGTCGGTGACCACGGTGAGCTCGGTACGCCAGGCTGTCGGGTCGCTGTCCGGCGGGCAACGCCAGTCGGTGGCCGTGGCCCGGGCCGTCATGCGCGACGCCAGGCTGGTGATCATGGACGAGCCCACCGCCGCCCTCGGGGTGTCCCAGACCGCCCAGGTCCTCGAACTCATCCAGACCCTGGGGGCCAAGGGCATCACCGTCATCGTGATCTCGCACAACCTCAACGACGTCTTCACCGTCGCCGATCGCCTGGCCGTCCTGTACCTCGGCCGCATGGTCAGCAGTGGGCCGATCGCCGACTACGACCCGCAGCGTGCGGTCGAGCTCATCACCACCGGTCGACTGTCGGGCCCTTCGACCCCGGAACCCCGAACCAGCACCGACACGAAGGGCTGATCCGATGCCACCTGACGGGCCCGTCACCTCCGGTCAACCGGCGCCTCTGACGGACATCCCGGGTATGGCCTCGGCGGAGACCGACAGCGACACGCCGATAGCACTCGACGGTGCCGTCCCCGCCACCGCCCCCGAGCTGAGCAACTCGCTCGGCGGCTACATCAGGGCCTGGGGCAAGCGGATCAGGAGCGGCGAGAGCGGCGTGCTGCCCGTGCTCGGCGGCCTCGTCCTGCTGGTCATCATCTTCCAGGTCCAGGACTCGGTGTTCCTGTCCGCCGGGAACCTGGTCAACCTGCTGGTGCAGGGCTCGGTGTTCGTGCTCCTCGGCATGGCGGAGATCTGGGTCCTCGTCCTCGGGGAGATCGACCTGTCGGTCGGGTACGTGGCCGGCATCGGCGGCACCATCACGGCCATCTTGTCGACCACCCACAATCTCCCGTGGTGGGTGGCCATCCTCGGCGGGTTGCTCGCCACCGCCGCCATCGGCGCGGTGTGGGGGACCCTGGTCATCCGGTTGCGGTTGCCGTCGTTCGTGGTGACCCTGGCCGGGCTCCTCGGCATGGAGGGGGTCCTCCTCTACCTGGTCAACACCAACGGCACCGGTGGGACCATCCGCATCAACAGCACCGTGCTCCTCGACATCGCCAACGGCAACCTGAGCACGACGGTGGGCTGGATCGTGATGGTGGTGGCCGTCGCCCTCTTCGGGGTCGTGACCTTCCTTCGTGACAGCCACCGCCGCCGGAGCGGCCTCGTGGCGCCACCGATGCCCGTCACCCTCCTCAAGGTGGCGGTGATGGCCGCCGCCGGCATCGTCCTGGTGCTGATCTGCAACACCAACCGGGGCGTGCTCGTCCCTCTCCAGGGCGTGCCCTACGTGGTGCTCGTCGTCCTCGGCTTCCTGGCGGTGTGGACCTTCCTCCTCAGCCGCACCCGGTTCGGGCGCTACCTGTACGCCATCGGCAACAACGCCGAGGCCGCCCGGCGGGCCGGGATCAGCCTGGGGTGGAACAAGCTGTGGGCCTTCACCCTGACCGGACTCACCGCCGGGGCGGCCGGCATCGTCTACGCCTCCCGGCTGGGCTCCATCTCCAACAACATCGACGGTGGGACGCTCGTCCTCTACGCGGTGGCCTCGGCGGTCATCGGTGGGGCCAGCCTGTTCGGCGGGCGGGGCAAGATGGTCTACGCCCTGCTCGGTGGACTGGTCATCGCCACCATCTACAACGGCATGGGCCTCCTCGGACTGGCCGCCTCCTACCAGTACATGGTGACCGCCCTGGTGCTGCTGGCCGCGGTGACCATCGACTCGCTGGCCCGCCGAGGGCGCGAGGCCGCCTGATCCCTGCGTGCCGCCCGCCCGGTCCGCCGCGGCCGGATCCGGGCCGGCCGTCCCCGGCCACCCCCTTCCCCGGCGCGGACGGCCTTGTTCGGACGGTGCGATCAGGGCCCAACGTGCCGGTGTCGCGGAGCCCGTGGAATGATCGATAGGACATCGGTGAAGCGTGCCGGCGTCGCCACAGGCAGCCGCGGGCCAGCGAGGGCGTCTCGGACGAGTGCGCGAGGAACGATCGGGGAGGTGGTCGCGGTGGCTGACATCCAAGGGACATGGGAGCCGCCGTTCGACACGGTGGTCGAGTCGCTGGCCTCGAGCCTCGACGCGGGGACCGACGTCGGCGCCTCGGTCGCCGTGTTCCTGCGGGGCGAGCCCGTCGTCGACGTCTGGGGGGGCTATCTGGGCGAGCCCCGGTCGGCGCCGTGGGAGCGGGACACCATCACCAACGTCTGGTCGACGACCAAGACCATGACTTTCCTCTGTGCGCTGATGCTCGCCGACCGCGGCGAGCTCGACTTCTCCGCACCGGTGGCGCGGTACTGGCCCGAGTTCGCCGCGGCGGGGAAGGAGGCCGTCGAGGTCCGCCACCTGATGGGCCACACCGCCGGGTTGTCGGGCTGGTCCGAACCGCTGCAGCCCGAGGAGCTGGCCGACTGGGACCGGTGCACGTCCATGCTGGCGGCCCAGGAACCGTGGTGGGAGCCGGGCACCGCCTCGGGCTACCACGCGTTGACCCAGGGTTACCTGATCGGCGAGGTGGTCCGGAGGATCACCGGGGTGACGATCGGGGACTGGTTCGCCAGCGAGGTGGCCGGGCCCCTCGGCGCCGACTTCTTCATCGGCCTGCCCGCCGCCGAGGACGCCCGGGTCTCGCTGGTGATACCCCCGCCCCCCGACGAGTCGGCCGAGCTGCCGCCCTCGAGGATCGCCCTACGGACCCTGGCCAATCCCCCCCTCGACGCCGCCTGGGCGGCCTGTGAGTGGTGGCGCCGGGCGGAGATCCCTGCAGCCAACGGTCACGGCAACGCCCGGTCCGTGGCCGCGGTCCAGTCGGTCATCGCCGGTCGGGGGGAGGCCCGAGGAGTCCGCCTGCTGTCGAGTTCGGGCTGCGACGCGATCTTCGACGCGCAGGCCGACGGCACCGATCTCGTGCTCGGACTGCCCATCCGGTTCGGAATGGGGTATGGACTGGGCAACGACGTGATGCCCATCGGGCCGCGGGCCTGCTTCTGGGGTGGCTACGGAGGCTCGCTCGTCGTCATGGACCAGGAGACCCAGATGACCGTCTGCTACGTGATGAACCGGATGGACAGCGGCCTCCAGGGTGACTTCCGGGGGGCCACCATCATGCTTGCGGCGGCGGCGGCGGCCGTGGCGGGGGACTGAGCCGGGTCCGATGGACGACCGCGAGCCAGTCCATGAGGGTCGTCCGGCATGACCGGCTCGACCCACCCCGGCACGAATCCGGGCGGAGGCCGGGACCCGGGCAAGGCCCCGGACCCGGGTAAGGCCAGGGACGCGCCCGGCGGTAGGGACGGAGCCGCCTCCAGGGGCCCTGGCACGGAGCGAGACGTGCCCGGCGGTCGGGATGCGGCCGGGACCAGGGACCCGAGCACGGGTCGGGACGCGCGATCCCGTTCCTTCGAGTACCAGTTCGAGGAACAGCAGAACACGCCCTTCCCGTGGAAGGCCCTGGTCAAGCGGTCCATCGTGGTCACAGTGGCCGGCGTTGCGCTGTACCTGGTGCTCCCCGAGCTCATCGACGTGTTCCACGCCTGGCCCCGGCTGGTGGATCTCAACCTGCTCTGGTTCATCCCGGCGTTGGTGGCCGAGGGGACCCATTTCGCCTGCACCTTCTCCCTCCAGCGCATCGCCCTGCGCACCAAGGCGTGGTTCTCGGTCATCACCGCCCAGTTGGCGGGCAACGCCATCTCGCTGATCGTGCCGGGAGGGGCGGCGGCCGGCGCCGCCCTGCAGTTCAGGATGCTGGCGGTCAGCGGCATGGATGCGACGGATGCGGTCGGCGGCCTCACCGCCTTCTCGTTCCTCGGCATCGGGGGCCTCTTGGCGCTCCCGCTGTTCGTCCTCCCCGCCGTGCTGTTCGGCGCCCCGGTGAGTCGGGGCCTCGTGGACGCTGCCATCATCGGCGCCATCGGCTTCGTCCTCTTCGTCGGGCTCGGCGCGGTGGTGATGGCCACCGACCCACCCCTCGAATGGGCGGGCCACGCGTTCCAGGCGTTGTACAACCGCGTCTTCCGGAAGAAGGAGCCGATCTCCGGGCTCGCCGACCGCCTGTTGGAGCAGCGCAACCTCATCCTCTCGGTGCTCGGCCAGAAGTGGTGGCAGGCCACCCTGCTGTCAGCCGGCCGGCTCCTGTTCGACTACCTCTGCCTACTGTTCTCGGTGAGGGCGGTCGGTGCCCACCCTCGGCCCTCCCTCATCCTGTTGGCCTACGCGGTGGCCGGCATCATCGGTCTGGTCCCCATCACCCCCGGTGGCCTGGGCATCGTCGAGGCCAGCCTCAGCGGTCTCCTCGTGCTCGCCGGGTTGGACGGCGTGCAGGCCGTGTTGGCCACCTTGGCCTACCGCTTGGCCTCCTACTGGCTGCCGCTGGCCTCCGGTCCGTTCGCCTACCTTGTCTTCAAGCACCGCTATCGCGAGCCGAGAACCCCGCCATCGTTGGCCGCCGAGGCCTCTCCGAGCTGACGATCGCCTCTACGGGCCCGGGGCTCGGCACGAGGACGGTCCGGGGCCGGACGGGTCGCCGCCGCACGGGTCGCCGCGGTCCACACCGCCCATGCCCGGACCGCCGGCGCAGTCGACCGATGGTTCTATCGGCACGTATGCCGCGGACCTTGAGCAATTTTCTTGGATTCTTTCTGGGGCGTCTGCAGAGGCGGTGGCGGCGAGCCAAACGGCGTCGGCAATGGGGTTCGAGGACGGTCGGCCGGGTGTTACCGGCCAGTAATATGGACGAGGTGACCCCGTCGAGCCGGGTTCCGCCGCCCAAGCTCCGGGGTCACCGACTTATCGGGCCGGAGCCGGGTCAGCGCAGTTGGAGCAGCCCGTCGTCCCGCAGGGTGGCGCGTCGGCCGCACCCCTCCTCTGAGACCAGCAGGCCCAGTTCATCGGCGTCGAACACATTGGCCCACGCCCGCCGACCTTCCGAGGTGCGACACGCCACGACCGCCCGCTCCGGGGAGCCGTCCCGGCCGTAGGACACCGAGTAGGTCTCGACGGTCACGTCACCCTCGGCATCGGCGTCCGACGCGCACTGGGGCAGCGCCTGGACGCCAGGCTGAGCGTCGGCCCAGGCGAACCCGCCGGCCCGGGCGACAGTCGATCCTTCCGGGACCGTGGGCCCACCCGCCGGTGGGGTCTCGGGGGGTCGGGTGCCGTAGATGCCCACGCTGTGCTTGGTCAGGTACCAGCCGAGGCCGGTGACCAGGCCGTAGGAGCCCTCGTCGGCGCGCAGCGCCGCGACCATCGATGCCACGGCGTGGGTGCCATAGTTGTTTCCCGGGCCGCCCCCGAAGGTGAGGCCCCCGGTGAGGGTCAGCGGCCGGGCCGGATCGTCGTCGGGAAGCCCCAGCTCGGCGGCGGCGATCTGCACCGCCGAGGGGAAGCAGGAATAGAGGTCGAGATGGGCGACGTCCTCGATGCTCAGACCGGCGAGCGAGAGGGACGCCGCACCGGCCGTCCGGATGGCCGGTGACGAGTGGAAGTCCTGCCGGTGCGAGAGGAACCAGTGGTCGTTGGCCTCGGACCCGGCCAACGGGAACACCCAACGGTCGCTCGGGATCCCGGCGGCCTCGGCCGCGGCCACCGAACAGATCATGAGGGCCGCACCCTGATCCACCTGCATGTTCGCCGTGAGGAGCTTGGTGTAGGGATAGGCGATCATGCGGTTGTCGTCCGTCGCCGTCACCACCTCGTCGGCCGTGCGGAACTCCTGGAGCCACGCATGGGGATTGTCCGCTGCCACCTTCGAGAACCGCGACCACAGGTCCCCGATGGAACCACGGTGCTCCTCGAGACCACGCCCGGACCGGGCCCGCAGTGCGTTCTCGAAGAGGGGGAAGACGTGGATCGGCAGGTCGAGCCCGCGCTCCTCCTCTGCATCGGTCGTCCCTCGCCGGTCGGTGCCGAAACGGACGGGGGCCGGGGTGTCCGGCAGCTGCACCGTCCAGGGCAGGACCGGCCGGTCGGGGTGCCGTCGGGACGCCGTCCGGGTGTAGACGCAGTCGGCGCCCACCAGGATGGCGGCGTTCAGCTCCCCCCGTCCGATGGCGAGAGCGGTGGCGTTGACCAGGCTCTGGGGGTTGTTGCCCCCGGTGGTGGTCAGCACCGTCTCGTCGGGCTCGATCCCCAGCGCGGCCGCCACGGCCTCACCGGGGTTGGCGTAGTGCCAGCTCAGGGGGTTGGCCACGCGCAGCGACTGGACCCGTCCGAGAAGGGCACGACCACCTCGGGCCGTCCCTCCCGGCTGGGCGCCGTCGCAGTCCTCGACGGCCGCCTGCACCGCCTCGACCATGAGCCCGATCGGCTCGGGTCGGTCGGAGAGGGTCCCGTCCCCCTCCGTCCGGGGACGGTTGGTGGTCTGGCCGACGCCGACGAGGACCGGTGTGGTGGGGTCGATCCTCATGAGGCTGCCGAGGTTACCCGGCGCCACCGGCGGGCAATCCGCGTCGGTACACTCGGTGCATGCGCATCGCCGTCGGCTCGGATCATGCGGGGTTCGACCTGAAGGCCGCACTGGCGAAGCACCTGGTCGACGGGGGCCACGCCATCCTCGACCTCGGCACGGACTCGCCCGACGTGGCCGTCGACTATCCCGACTTCGGTCTCGCCGTGGGTCGTGCGGTCGCCGAAGGTCGGGCCGACCGTGGGGTCTGTGTCTGTGGGACCGGCATCGGCATCGGCATCGCCGCCAACAAGGTTGCGGGGGTGAGGGCCGCGCTCGTCCACGATGTGACGACCGCCGGGTTGGCCCGGAGGCACAACGACGCCAATGTCATCTGCCTCGGTGGACGGACCACCGGTATGTCGGAAGCGATCGACGCCCTCGAGACGTTCTTCTCCACCGAATTCGAGGGAGGGCGCCATCAGCGCCGGCTGGACCTCATCGCCGAGTACGAGGCGACGGCCGGCGCCACCGTCGCAGGCTCCCCGGTCCCCCAATCGACCGGCGGACCATGACCGGAACGACAGAAAGGCAGTAGCCGAGACCATGCCTCACCCCTACGCCGCTTCACCCTTCGACAGCTGGTTGATCGACGATCCGGAGGTCAGCCGTCTCCTGGGCGAAGAGGCCGAGCGTCAGTCCACGACACTGCAGCTCATCGCCTCGGAGAACTTCACGTCACCCGCCGTCCTCGCCGCCTCCGGGTCCGTCCTCACCAACAAGTACGCCGAGGGCTATCCCGGCCGGCGCTACTACGGCGGCAACCAGATCATCGACGAGGTGGAGGACCTCGCCCGCGAGCGCCTGAAGTCGCTGTTCGGGGCCGAGCACGCCAATGTCCAACCGCACGCCGGCGCCACCGCCAATCTCGCCGTCTACCAGGCCCTGCTGGAACCGGGCGACACGATCCTGGCCATGCGTCTCGACCACGGCGGCCACCTCACCCACGGCTCGCCGGCCAGCATCACCTCCAAGATCTGGCGCTTCGTCTCCTACGGCGTGTCGACCGCCTCGGACGACCCGGACAAGCCCGGGGAGATCATCGACTTCGACCAGGTGGCCGACCTGGCCCGCCGCGAGCGCCCCCGGCTGATCGTGGCCGGCTCCACGGCCTACGCCCGGATCATCGACCCTCTGCCCTTCCGCGAGATCGCCGACTCGGTCGGTGCCCGCTTCATGTTCGACGCCGCCCATCCCGCCGGCCTCATCGCCGGGGGCGTCCACCCGTCGCCCGTCGGCGTGGCCGACGTGGTCACCTTCACCACCCACAAGACGCTGCGCGGTCCCCGAGGGGGCGCCATCCTCTCGACCGCCGAGCTGGCCAAGGTGGTGGACAGTGCGGTGTTCCCCGGTCTCCAGGGCGGACCGCTCGAGCACGTGATCGCGGCCAAGGCGGTCGCCTTCGCCGAGGCGGCCCGCCCCGAGTTCGGGGACTACGCCGCCCAGGTGGTCGCCAACGCCGCCGTGCTCGCCGATTCGCTGGCCGGGGAGGGGTTCCGCCTGGTCTCGGGGGGCACGGAGAACCACCAGGTGCTGGTCGACCTCCGGACCTTCGACCCCGAGTTGACCGGCAAGGTGGCCCAGGAGGCTCTGGACCGGGCCGGCATCACCTGCAACCGGAACACCATCCCCGACGACCCCCGCTCGCCGTTCATCACGTCGGGCCTCCGGCTGGGATCGGCCGCGCAGACCACCGCCGGGATGGGCCCGGCCGAGATGCAGGCCGTCGGCAGTCTCATCGGGCGGACGCTGCGGAGCCGCGACGACGACCAGGCCCTGGCGGGGATCCGGGCCGAGGTGCGGGAGCTGTGCTCGGCCTTCCCTCCCTACCCGACCCTGGGCGGGGCGTGACCGGCACCCTCGGTGCAGCCAGGGGGCAGACCGTGGCCCGAAGCCGCGCCGTGGCCGACAAGAGGGACCTGACCGGCAGGCCACGGGGCGCCGGTGGACGGGGGGACCCCCGGTGAGCGGCGTCGTGCCCCTCAACTGGTACGGCGTGCTCCTCGTGGTGTCCGCCCTCTCGGCCTGGGCCCTCACGTTCCCGGTCCGGCGGATCGCCCTGCAGATCGGCTACGTGGCCCAACCCGACGACCGCAAGGTCCACCGGTCGGTCACCCCCCAGGCGGGAGGGGTGGCCATGTTCCTCGCCATGCTGGTGGCCTGGGCGGTGGCCGCTTCCATCCCGCCCCTGGCCCCGCTGTTCCAGGGATCCTCGGAGCCCCTGGGCCTGATCCTCGGCGCCAGCGTCATCTTCGTGGTCGGGATGATCGACGACCTGCGGGACATGTCGGCGCCGGCCAAGGTGGCCGGCGAGGTGCTGGCCGCCACCATCCTCTACTTCATGGGCGTGACCTGGTTCCAGTTCAAGATCCCGCTCGCCGGCCTGGTCCAGCTGTCGCCGGAGTGGACCCCGCTCCTGACCGCCCTGTGGGTGATCGCCATCACCAACGCCGTCAACCTCATCGACGGCCTGGACGGTCTGGCGGCCGGCGTGGTGGCCATCGCCTCGGGCACCCTGGCCATCTACGGGCTGCACCTGCAGCACCTGGGCACGCTCCCCTCCGACAACATCGGACCGCTGATCGCCGTGATCACGTGTGGGATCTGCCTCGGCTTCCTACCCCACAACTTCCATCCGGCCCGGATCTTCATGGGTGACGCCGGGGCCCTGCTCCTCGGGCTGTTGATGGCCGCCTCGACCATGCTCATCGGTGGTCGGGCGGTGACGACCGGCGCGGTCAACGGGGTGGCCGCCCACACCGGGCAGACCTACTTCTTCTTTGCACCCCTGTTCATCCCGTTCTTCATCCTCGGGGTGCCCATCCTCGACATGGCGTTCGCCTTCGTGCGCAGGACGGCCAACCGGACCGGATTCGCCACGCCGGACAAGAACCACCTGCACCACCGTCTCCTGCGGCTCGGTCACGGGCACCGGCGCAGTGTCCTCATCCTCTGGGCGTGGACGGTCCTCCTGTCGGGATTCATCCTGTTCCCGCTGTACATCTCGAGCGTCAACGCCATCATCCCCTTCGGGGTGCTGGCCCTCGGCGTGGTCCTGTACACGCTGTTCCACCCGTCGCTCCGCAAGCAGACCGAACCGGGCCCGGAGGGGGAGGCGCCCCTCGAACGCCCCGAGGGACCCCGACTGGACGACAGCCCCGACACGGCCGGGGTGGGTGCCGAGGCCGTGGGCCCCGACGCGCCGGCCCCGGCGCCTGCTCCGTCCCCGAACCCGGCCCAACCCCCGGCCAAGCCGCCGGTCCCGGCGACCACCGCCAGCCGGGTCGGCAAACTGTGAACGGAGTGTTTCCGGCGTTTTGCCGTGGTGGGCGCGAGGTGCGATGATGCATCCCGTGAATTGCGGGCCGGTCAACCCTTCTCGGGGCATCGATCCGGCCGGCGGCATGACCGGCGACGAGCGCCGGATGCTTGCGTGAACCCAGGAACCACCCTTGAAGCCCTCAAAACCCACATCCCCTGACGCGGCCCGGCCCGACCATGGAAGAAATCCCATCTCAGCAGGGCGAACCCCAGCGGGCGGCAGGTGCGTCGGGCGACCGGTCCTCGGCCGACAGGGCCCTAGGGCCGGGGGCGGTGGCCTTCCTCACCTTGGGCATCGCTGCCGCGGTCTCGCTGATCGCCGGGGCCGGAATCGGGTATCTGGTCGACGAGTGGGCGGGAACCAGCCCACTGTTCACGCTGATCGGGCTGGGGCTGGGTCTCGTGGCCGCCGTCATGATGACCGTCACCCGCGTACGCAAGTACCTGTGACCGTCGCTCCCAACCCCTCCACCGACCGGCGAGACGAGCGGCCCTGACTGTGTTCGCCCACTTCTCGCTGCCCAACCTCCCCGACGTGGCCCGCAGGACGGTCTCGACCGCCCTCGTGATCGGCGTCGCCGCCCTGGTGGCCTCTGTGGCCTTCGACCATGCCCTGGTCGGCCTGGGCGCGTGCATCGGTCTGGCCCTCGGGACGTTCAACTTCCGCATGATCGGCAACTCGGTGGCCCGGGTCAGCGTCCGTGAGGACGCCAACAAGAGGCGCCCCCTGGCCCTCAACACGCTGGGCCGCATGAGCATCATCACCGCGGTCACCATCGGGCTGCTCTTCGTCTCGCCGAGCCTCGGATTCGGCGTGCTCGGGGGTCTGGCCGCCTTCCAGGTGGTGCTACTGGCCAACGTGGCCCGCTCGATGGCCAAGGCCGGGCCGATGACCTCGGTGGAGGACATCGTCAACGCCAACGTCGTGGACGAGAACATCCGGCCCGCCCCGGTCGCCGACGGTCCCGACGACGAAGGAGGTGCCTGAACCGATGCTGCACCTCATCGGCCTGCCGCTGCTGGCCTCCGACATCGCCGTCGGCGAGCACCCCACGGCCAACTGGTTCGGCCTGACCGTCGACGTGGACACGGTGTGGGCCACGGTCATCGCCGGTCTGGTGGTGGTCGTGCTCGGGCTCGTCCTCCGGGCGAAGACGACCAGCGGCGTGCCCGGGAAGTTCCAGCTCGTGTGGGAGATGGGGGTCGGGGCCGTCCAGAGGCAGGTCGACGAGTCGATCGGGCCCCGGGGAGCCAAGGTCGTCCCCCTGGCGCTCACCCTGTTCGTCTTCATCTTCGTCTGCAACCTCTTCGAGGTGCTCGGCATCGGGTCCCGGTACGAGTTCCTCCCCGCTCCGACCAGTGACATCAACCTGCCGCTGGCCATGGCGCTCTACGTGTTCGTGCTGGTCGAGGCGGCCGCCATCAAGAACCGGGGCGGCCTCGGCTACCTCAAGCACTTCGTCAACCAGCCGTTCTCACCGTGGTTGTGGCCGTTCAACCTGTTCATGAACCTGGTCGACGAGATCATCAAGCCGATCACCCTCACCCTCCGTCTGTTCGGCAACCTGCTGGCCGGGGGCCTCATGCTGTCGCTGCTGGCCGCCCTCACGATCTGGAAGCTCGGCCCCGTGCCGCTCGGCGGGCTGCTCACCGTGCCGCTCACCCTGATCTGGAAACTCTTCGACATGGCGATCGGGGCCATCCAGGCCTTCATCTTCGCCCTCCTCACCATCTTGTACTTCGACACGGCGATGGCCGAGGAGCACTGATCCCCCCAGCCGGTCGTGCAGCCCCCGGGCTGGACCACCGGATCCAACAGTCTCACTGACAATGACAACAAAGGAGAAGCACTCATGGCAGACGCCTCGATTGCGGATGCAGTACGAATTTCCGGCGCCATGGTCGGCGGCGGCCTGGCCCTGGGCGGAGGTGCGGTCGGCGCGGCCATCGGTGACGGACTCGCCGGCAGCCAGACCATCGCCGGTGTGGCCCGCCAGCCGGAGGCCCAGGGTCGTTTGACCACGATCATGTTCCTGACCGTCGGACTCTGCGAGGCGGCCTACTTCATCAACCTGGCCTTCACCGCACTGTTCATCTTCTCGCTCTACAAGAAGTAGGGCGATGACGTCGGCAGGCCGACCGCGCGGTGCCGTGTCGCCACACGCCGCTCCGGCCGGGGCCGACAGTGCCTCTGATCCATCGACGACCCAAGGATGACGGCAATGCCCCTCGCAACCAGCAACTTCCTGGTTCCCAACGGAACCTTCATCGTGGTGCTCATCGCGTTCCTGCTGGTCCTCGGTTTCATCGCCAGGTACGTGCTGCCACCGATCGACAAGGCGCTCACCGAGCGGCAGAACCAGATCCGGGGGGAGCTCGAGGCGGCCGACAAGGCCAAGGCCGATGCCGAGGACGCCGACGCCGAACGCCGGGCCGCCCTGGAAGAGGCGCGGGCCCATGCCCGGGAGATCATCTCCCAGGCCAGCGCCTCGGCCGACCAGCTCAAGCTCCGGGCCGAGTCCGAGGCCCAGGAGATCCACGACCGGATCGTGCAGTCGGCCGACGCCGAGGTGGTCATCGCCCGCCAGGCGGCGATCGAGGAGGTGACGGCCCGCGTCGGCGAGATCGTGCTGGCGGCCGCCGAACGGGTGATCGGCCGGGAGATCGAGGCCCGCGATCACCAGGACCTCATCGACGAGGCCATCGCCGCCGTCCGTGCCGTTACGACGGAGCCGACCGACGGCGCAGTGGCCGGAGCCGGCGCCACCGGAGGCGCCCGGTGAACCCTGCCCTCCAGGGCTATCTGGCCGCCATGGAGGAGTCCCTGGCGGAAGTGGGCGCGCTGGGTGACGCCGCGGCCGAGCTCCGGTCGGTGGCCGAGCTCGTCGACCAGAGCAACGAGCTGACGTTGGCCATCAACGACGGGGCGGTGCCGGTCGCCGCCCGCCGGGCCGTGCTCGACCACCTGCTCGAGGGGAGGGTGCGCCCCGAGGTGCGGAGTCTGGTCCACCAGGCGGTGACGGTCGTCCCCGCCTCGGATCTGACCGCGTCGTTCCACTGGCTGGCCTCCCGGGTGGCTCTGGTCGCCGAGCGGCGCCCGGCCACAGTGGCCGAGCCGTTCGACGAGGAGGTCCTCGGTCGTATGGGGTCCCGGAACCGGGTGTCGGGCTACGCGGCCGCGGTTTTCGAGACGGTGTCGGTCCCCGAGCTCGAGGACATCGAGGACCAGCTGTTCCGGTTCGCCCGCACCGTCGAGTCCAACCGGCGCCTGCGCGGTGCCCTGGGCGACCGCGACCTGCCGGTCGTCGTCCGCCAGGAGGTCATCGCCAAGCTGCTCGGGGACAAGGTGCTTCCTGCCACCCGGCGGCTGGCCGCCTATGCCGTCCGCGGCGGGCGGGCCCGCGACATCGTGGCCACGCTCGACGCCCTGGTCGAGGACGCGGCCCGGGCCCGCGGCTGGAGGGTGGCCCGGGTGCAGGCGGCCGACCAGGTCGGCGACGAGCAGCGGGGGAGGCTCACCGATGCCCTGGCCCGGCTGGCCGGCAACCCCGTCGACCTCCAGGTGACCCTCGACCCCCACCTGCTCGGTGGGGTGGTGGTCCAGGTCGGCGACCTGCTGGTCGACTCGAGCACCCGCCACCGGCTCGAGGAACTGAAGGACCACCTGCTCGCCTCCGAGGAGGCCTACCGCATTCCGCAACGCCCAACACGAAGGGAACCAACCGATGGCTGAGTTGACCATCAACGCCGACGAGATCACCGCCGCCCTCAAGCAGTACGTCGACGACTACACGCCCGAGGTCGGCACCGAGCAGGTCGGCCGGATCGTCGAGGTGGGCGACGGGATCGCCCGCGTCACCGGGCTCCCGGGCGCCGCGGTCAACGAGATCCTCGAGTTCGAGGACGGGACCGAGGGCCTCGCCCTCAACCTCGACGAGGAGACCATCGGTGCGGTCATCCTGGGTGAGGACACCGGCCTCGAGGAGGAGCAGCTGGTCAAGGCCACCGGCCGCATCCTCTCGGTGCGGGTCGGCGACGCGCTGCTCGGCCGCGTGGTGAACGCCCTCGGTGAGCCGCTCGACGGCAAGGGGCCCATCGCCACCGACACCACCCGCCGGCTGGAGGTCCAGGCCCCGGGCATCGTGCGTCGCCAGCCGGTCTCCGAGCCATTGCAGACGGGCATCAAGGCCATCGACGCCATGACCCCGATCGGCCGCGGCCAGCGCGAGCTGATCATCGGTGACCGCAAGACCGGCAAGACGACCGTCGCCGTCGACACCATCCTCAACCAGAAGGGCCTGGGGGTGAAGTGCATCTACGTGGCCATCGGCCAGAAGGAGTCGTCGGTGGCCCAGACGGTGGCCACCCTCGAGCGCTACGGCGCCCTCGAGTTCACCGTGGTGGTCCTGGCCGGCGCGGCCGACCCTGCACCGTTCAAGTACCTGGCCCCCTACGCCGGGTGCGCCATGGGCCAGCACTGGATGGACAACGGGGAGCACGCCCTCATCGTCTACGACGACCTGTCCAAGCAGGCGGAGGCCTACCGGCAGATGTCGCTCCTGTTGCGCCGGCCGCCGGGGCGCGAGGCCTACCCGGGCGACGTCTTCTACCTGCACAGCCGCCTGCTCGAGCGCGCCGCCAAGCTGTCCGACGCCGAGGGGGGTGGCTCGCTGACCGCCCTGCCCATCATCGAGACCAAGGCGGGCGACGTGTCGGCGTACATCCCGACCAACGTCATCTCCATCACCGACGGCCAGGTCTTTCTGGAGAGCGAGCTCTTCTACGCCGGCGTGCGTCCGGCCATCAATGTGGGCATCTCGGTCAGCCGGGTGGGCAGCGCCGCCCAGATCAAGGCCATGAAGGCGGTGTCGGGCACCCTGAAGCTGGACCTGGCCCAGTTCCGTGAGCTCGAGGCGTTCGCCACCTTCGGCTCCGAGCTCGACAAGGTCTCCCAAGCCCAGCTCGACCGCGGCTACCGCCTCACCGAGCTGCTCAAGCAGGGCCTCAACGCCCCGGTCCCGGTCGAGGAACAGGTCGTGGTGATCTTCGCCGGATCCGAGGGCTACGTGGACGAGGTGCCCGTGTCCGAGGTCCAGCGCTACGAGATCGAGGTGCGCAGCTACTTCCGGGCGCACCACGCCGACCTGCTCGACGGGATCCGCGAGACGGGCAAGCTCCCCGAGGGCGACAAGTTGGAGTCGGCGCTCCGCGCCTTCACCGACTCGTTCGACACCGGTCTGGGCGACTGAGCGATGGCCGGTGGTCAGGAACGCATCCTGCGTCGGCGGATCAGGAGCATCCAGTCGACGAAGAAGATCACCAAGGCGATGGAGCTGATCGCCGCGTCCCAGATCGTGCGCGCCCAGGGCCGCATCGCCGCCGCACGCCCCTACCAGAAGGGCATGGCCCGCATCGTGCTCGAGACCGCCCTCGGCGATCCCGCCGCCGCCGGCCGGCTGCTCGGCACGCCCGAGTCGGTTCGCAACATCGCCGTGCTCGCCGTCGTGTCCGACCGCGGCCTCTGCGGTGGCTACAACACCATGGTGTTCCGCGCCACCGAGCGACTGCTCGACGAGCAGCGGGCGTCGGCCACCGGGTTCCGCCTGTTCACCGTCGGGAAGAAGGCCCAGGGCTACTTCCGCTACCGGGGCGAACCGGTGGAGCGGGCGTTCACCGGGATGAGCGAGCGTCCGAGCTTCGTCGACGCGCGCGAGGTGGCCGCGTCCGTGCTGACCCCGTTCGTCGACGGCGAGGTGGACCTGGTCGTGGTGGTCTCCACCCGCTTCATCTCCGCCGGCACGCAGAAGGTCGAGGTCCGCCAGCTGCTCCCCCTCGTCGATCCCCGCCAGGAGGCCGGGGGTGAAGAGGGCGGCGAGGCCGTCCGCCGGGACGACGCCGAAGGACCGAAGGGCTACACCGAGTTCGAGCCAGACGCGGCGGTCCTCCTGGAGACCCTGGCCACCCAGGCGGCGGAGACCGAGATCTTCGGCGCCCTCCTCGAGGCGGCGGCCTCGGAGGTGACCGCCCGCCAACGGGCCATGGCCGCCGCCACCGAGAACGCCGGCGAGCTCATCAAGAAGTACTCGAGGATCATGAACCGCGCCCGCCAGGACACCATCACCACCGAGATCATGGAGATCGTCGGCGGTGCCGAGGCGCTCCGGGCCGGCACCAGCGACGACGAGGGCGGCATCGTCATCGAGGCCAGGGTCTGAGCCGTGACCGGACGCCGCCACCATTCCCACCCGCCCGGGACGGCTCCCGTGCGGCCGAGTTTGTTCGCAACGCCTGACCGACCGAAGGAATCGAAACGACCATGACCACCACTGCACCCCAACCGACCAAAGCCGAGACGCTCGCCTCGGGACGGGTCGTGGCCATCGCCGGCCCCGTCATCGACGTCGAGTTCCCGCCCCACGCCCTGCCCGAGATCAACGGGGCGGTCGAGGTGGACGTGGTGCTCGAGGGCACCAAGAGCGTGATCGTCGCCGAGGTGGCCCAGCAGATCGGCGACGGCCGGGTCCGGTGCATCTGCCTGAAGGCCACCGACGGGCTGACCCGGGGAGCCGAGGTGCGCAACCTCGGACGCGGCCTGCAGGTGCCGGTCGGTGACGCCGTCCTCGGGCACGTGTTCAACGTGCTGGGTGAGCCGCTCGACACCGACTCGATCGGCGAGGTCGAGGACCACTGGGAGATCCACCGCAACGCCCCGGCGTTCGACACGCTCGAGCCCCGTGCCGTGATGTTCGAGACCGGCATCAAGGTGATCGACCTCCTCGAGCCCTACGTGCAGGGTGGCAAGATCGGCCTGTTCGGCGGGGCCGGCGTGGGCAAGACGGTGCTCATCCAAGAGATGATCAACCGGGTGGCCATCAACCACGGCGGTGTGTCGGTGTTCGCCGGGGTCGGGGAGCGCACCCGTGAGGGCACCGACCTCTGGATCGAGATGCAGGAGTCGGGCGTCATCGAGAAGGCCGCCCTGGTCTACGGCCAGATGGACGAGCCCCCGGGGGTGCGGCTCCGGGTGGCACTGGCCGCCCTGACCATGGCCGAGTACTTCCGGGACGTGAAGAACCAGGACGTGCTGTTGTTCGTGGACAACATCTTCCGGTTCGTCCAGGCCGGCTCGGAGGTGTCCACCCTGCTCGGCCGGATGCCCTCCGCCGTGGGCTACCAGCCCACACTGGCCGACGAGATGGGCCAGCTGCAGGAGCGCATCACCTCCACCCGGGGTCGCTCGATCACCTCGCTCCAGGCGGTCTACGTGCCGGCGGACGACTACACCGACCCCGCGCCCTTCACCACCTTCACCCACCTGGACGCCACCACCGAGCTCTCCCGGGACATCGCATCGTTGGGGATCTACCCAGCGGTCGACCCGCTGTCGTCCACGTCCAACATTCTGGCCCCCGAGATCGTGGGGGACCGCCACTACAACGTGGCCCGGCGGGTCCAGGGTGTCCTCCAGCGCTACAAGGAGCTCCAGGACATTATCGCCATCCTCGGCCTCGACGAGCTGTCCGAGGAGGACCGGGTGACCGTGACCCGGGCCCGTAAGATCCAGCGCTTCTTGTCCCAGCCGTTCAACGTCGGTGAGGTGTTCACCGGCCTGAAGGGGGTGACCGTCCCGGTCGAGGAGACGGTGGAGTCGTTCGAGGCCCTGGTCAACGGCGACCTCGACGAGGTGCCCGAGCAGGCCTTCCTCAACGTCGGGGGGGCCGAGGCGGCACTGGCCAAGGCCCGCGACCTCGAGAAGGGCTGAGGGGCCCTCGACCGATGGCCGACGAGAGCCTGTTCCAGATGACGGTGGTCACCCCCGAGCGCATCCTGCTCGACGGCACGGCCACCGAGGTGATCCTGCGGACGGGCGAGGGCGACACCACCTTCCTGTCCGGGCACGCCCCGTTGGTGGGCACCATCGAGCCCGGGGTGCTGCGGGTCGTCCGAGGGGACGGCGACGAGGTGCGTGTGGCCGCGCACGGCGGGTTCGTGCAGGTGGAGCAGCACGTGGCGGCCGGGGACGGACCGTCGGCCGAGCCGGTGCCCGGCCCGGGGACCAGGGTGACCATGTTGCTCGGGGTGGCCGAGCTGGTCGAGGAGATCGACACCGAGCGGGCCCGGGCCGCGCTCGAGGCGGCCGAGGCCCGGGTGGCAGAACTGGGCGGCGGTTCCTCCCGGACCGACGACGAGCAGCCCGACCTCCAGCTGGTCGAGGCCGAGGCGGCGCTGGGCCGAGCCCAACTCCGTCTGGAGACGGTCGAGGCCACGTCCGGCACCACACCCGGTACCTGACCCTCCGGCCCCGACCACTGCCGGCTCCCGACCTCCGACCGGCACCGGCCGGATCGGTGGTTCAGCTCGACGGGGAGTGGGGCGGCCGGCCCCGCGACCTGGTCAGTTGAACTCGATGGCGCTGTAGTCGGCCAGCTTGTGCAGCGGATGGCGGGCGTCGATGAGGCGGACCGTGCCCGACTTCGACCGCATCACGAGGGACTGGGTCGTCGCCCCCCACTCGTCGTAGCGGACCCCGTGGAGCAGCTCACCGTCGGTGATGCCGGTGGCGGCGAAGAAGCAGTTGTCGCCCCGCACCAGGTCGTCGGTGGTCAGCACGGCGTCGAGGTCGTAGCCGGCGTCGACGGCCGCCCGGCGCTCCTCGTCGTTGCGGGGCCACAGCCGGCCCTGCATCTCGCCGCCCATCGACTTGAGGGCGGCGGCGGCGATCACCCCTTCGGGTGTCCCGCCCACACCCACGAGGAGGTCCACCCCGGTGTCGGGCCACGAGGTGGCGATGGCGCCGGCCACGTCGCCGTCGGTGATGAGCCGGATGCGGGCCCCGGTCGCCCGCACGGCGGCGATGAGCTCGGCGTGGCGGGGCCGGTCGAGGATGGCGACGGCCAGGTCCCGCACCGAGGTCCCCTTGGCCTTGGCCACCGCCTCAAGGTTCTCGGCGATCGGCTTGGTGATGTCGATGGTGCCCACGGCCCGGGGGCCGACGGCCAGCTTCTCCATGTAGACGCAGGGACCGGGGTTGAACATCGTGCCCTGCTCGGACACGGCGATCACCGCCAGCGCCCCTCCGCGTCCGAGGGCGGTCGGCGTGGTGCCGTCGATGGGGTCGACGGCGATGTCGGCCTTGGGCGGCGTCCCGTCGCCGATCCGCTCCCCGTTGTAGAGCATCGGCGCGTTGTCCTTCTCGCCCTCGCCGATCACCACCACCCCGTCCATGGAGATGCTGGACAGGACGATCCGCATGGCGCTGACGGCGGCCCCGTCGGCCCCTTCCTTGTCCCCCCGGCCCATCCACCGAGACGCGGCCAGTGCCGCCGCCTCGGTGACCCGGACGAGCTCCATGGCCAGGTTGCGATCCGGTGCCTGCGGTGTGGTGGTCACGGCCCACGACGATAGTGGCTGGCGGGAGGCTCAATCGGCGTCGGTGGACCCGGGGCCGCACGAGGGCCCCCCGGGGCCGCCGCGGCGGGCTCCCGCTCCACCCCGGTCGTTTCGTATGCTGGGCTGGTGAGCAAGGCCGAGGGGGCCGGTGCCCCGCAGGGATTCGAGGAGTGGAGGGCGGCCCTGGCGACCGCTGCCCTCCGTGACGCCGACTTCGAGACGATGTCGGGGATCCCACTCGAGGCGGCCTACGGGCCCCGCACCGTCCCGGGCGACGGGGGGGCCGAGGCGAGGCCTTCCCGAGCCGAGGGGGACCCGGCGCCGTGGCCGGGCGTGTACCCCTATACGCGAGGCCCCTACGCGTCGATGTACCGGTCGAAGCTCTGGACGATGCGCATGTTCGCCGGTTTCGGGACGGCCGAGGACACCAACGCACGGTTCCGCGAGATCCTTGGGTCCGGGGGCGACGGGCTGTCGGTGGCCTACGACCTCCCCACCCTGATGGGTCGGGACTCGGACGATCCCCTCTCGGAGGGCGAGGTCGGCCGGTGCGGGGTGGCGGTCGACACCCTGGCCGACACCGAGGACCTGTTCGCCGGCATCGACCTCGGGTCGACCACGACGTCGATGACCATCAACTCGCCCGCCGCCATGTGCTTCGCCATGTACGTGACGGCGGCCGAATCGGCGGGCACCGAGCGCAAGCGTCTCGGGGGCACGCTCCAGAACGACATGCTGAAGGAGTACCAGGCCCAAAAGGAGTACGTCTTCCCGCCACGGCCGTCACTCCGGCTGGTGACCGACATCATCCGCTACTGCGCCGCCGAGATGCCCCGGTTCCATCCGGTGTCGGTGTCCGGCTACCACATCAGAGAGGCCGGCTCGACGGCCGCCCACGAGCTGGCGTTCACGTTGGCCAACGGGTTCGCCTACGTGGAGGCGGCCCGCCTCGCCGGTCTCGAGGTCGACGAGTTCGCCCCGCGCCTCTCCTTCTTCTTCAACTCGCACATCGACTTCTTCGAGGAGATCGCCAAGTTCAGGGCGGCCCGGCGCATCTGGGCCACCTGGATGCGAAACCGGTACGGGGCCACCGACCCCCGTTCGCTGACCTGCCGGTTCCACACCCAGACGGCCGGGGTTTCCCTGACCGCACAACAGCCGGAGCTGAACATCGTGCGCACGGCCATCGAGGCGCTGGCCGGTGTGCTGGGCGGCACCCAGAGCCTCCACACCAATTCGATGGACGAGGTGCTGGCGCTGCCCACCGAAAAGGCGGCACGGATCGCCCTGCGGACCCAGCAGGTCATCGCCAACGAGACGGGCGTGGCCAACGTGGCCGACCCGTTGGGGGGCTCGTGGTTCGTCGAGGCGCTGACCGACGAGCTCGAGGCCCAGGCCGAGGCCGTCTTCGCCCATCTGGACCTGCTCGGCGACGGCTCGATGCTCGAGGGTGTCATCGCCGGCATCGAGTCCAACTGGTTCCAGGGCGAGATCGCCGATGCCGCCTACCGCTTCCAGCGGAAGGTCTCGTCGGAGCGGATGGTGATCGTGGGGGTCAACGGGTTCACCGGCGGCAACGAGGAATCGGAGCTGGCGACCCTGCAGATCGGCCACGAGGTGGAGGACGCCCAGCGCAAGCGGTTGTCCGAGGTCAGGCTCCACCGCTCGCAGCCCGCCGTCGACGCCTCCCTCGCCCGTCTGGCCGCCGACGCCGAACGGGCCGAGTGCAACCTCATGCCGGCGGTGTTCGAGGCGGTCCGTTCCTATGCCTCGGTGGGGGAGATGATGGGCACGCTGGCCAGCGTGTTCGGCCGGTGGGAGGAACAGGCGGTCATCTGAGGGGCTTCCCGGCGTCATGGTCCCCCGGATCGGGTGCGGTGCGGACCCCGGCGGGCTCGGGAGGGGTATCGACAGGGCGTCCCGCAGGCCGGGCCATACTGGTGGCGTGGATCGGTTCTTCGTGTCGCCCAACGGTCCGCTCTCGGGGACCGTCCGGGCCGGCGGTGCCAAGAACTCGGTCCTCGAAATTGATGGCGGCCTGTCTCCTCGCCGAGGGCACGCACGTATTGACCAACGTGCCCCGCATCACCGACGTGGACATCATGGGCGAGCTGCTCGGCGCCATGGGCGTCGACGTGCGACGGGGACGGACGCCCGACGAGCTCGTCGTGACCACGCCGGCCGACATCATTCCTGAGGCCCCCTACGAGCTCGTCGAGAAGATGCGGGCGTCGGTCGTGGTGCTCGGGCCCCTCCTGGCCCGCTGCGGTCGGGCCCGGGTCTCGCTGCCGGGCGGGGACGACTTCGGTCCCCGGCCCATCGACATGCACCTGCACGCGCTCGAGTCGATGGGCGCCTCGTTCACCCCGTCCCACGGCTACGTCGAGTGCCGGGTCGAATCCTCGGTGGCCTCGGTGCCGCGCGCTGGTCGGGAACCGGGTCGTGCTCGAGTACCCGAGCCACACCGGTACCGACAACGTGCTGATGGCCGCGGTCCTGGCCAAGGGGACCACCGTCATCGAGAACGCGGCACGCGAACCCGAGGTGTCCGACCTGGCCGACTTCCTCAACGCCATGGGGGCCCGGGTGAGCGGGGCGGGAACCTCGCACATCGTCGTCGAGGGGGTCGAGGAGCTCCGTCCGGCCACCCACTCGGTGATCCCGGACCGCCTCGTGGTCGCCACCTTCCTCGTGGCCGCCGGCCTGGCCGGCGGGGAGGTGGTGGTGGAGGACGGTCGTCCCGACCACATGGACATGCTCATCCGGAAGCTCACGGCCACCGGGATCGAGATCACCCAGGAGCCCGACGGGCTGCGGGCGGCCCACGACGGCGCCGACCGGCTGCGGGCGGTCGACGTGGCCACCCTCCCGTACCCGGGGTTCGCCACCGACTACAAGCCCCTGCTGGTCACGCTGCTCACCGTGGCCGACGGCGTGGGGATCGTCACCGAGAACCTGTTCTTCGGCCGGTTCCGCTACGTGGAGGAGCTGCGCCGGATGGGGGCGGACATCCGTACCGAGGGTCATCACGCCGTCGTACGCGGTGTGGAGCGGCTGTCGGGCGCACCGGTCCGGGCCTTCGACGTGCGGGCGGGTGCCGCCCTGGTGCTGGCCGGCCTGGTGGCCGACGGCGAGACGGTGATCACCGATGCGCACCACGTCGACCGCGGCTACGAGGACCTCGGCGGGAAGCTGGCCTCGCTCGGGGCCCACGTGTCCCGGGGCTGACGCCCGGGCCTCACCCGGATACGCTCGTCACTCCATGCCCGCCACTCCCGTGCCCGATCCCGCCTCCTTGTTCGAGGCGGCCCGGAGCGGGGACCAGGCGGCCCTTGCCCGGCTGCTGTCGATGGTCGAGCGGGGCGGGAACCAGTCCCGCCGGGTGGCCGCCCTGGCCTACAAGTCGCCCGGTGACGCCTACACCGTGGGGATCACCGGAGCACCGGGTGCCGGCAAGTCCACCCTGACCGACCGGTTGATCACCATCGCCCGGAGGCGTGGGTTCGACGAGGTCCCGGCAGACGGCGACCCCGACGGTTCCCAAGGGGCCGACGGCGTCCCGGTGGCCGTCCTGGCCGTCGATCCCTCCTCGCCGTTCTCGGGGGGCGCCATTCTCGGTGACCGCGTGCGCATGCCCAGCCACGCCCTCGACGGAGGCGTCTTCATCCGCTCGATGGCCACCCGGGGGCACCTCGGTGGGCTGGCGGTGGCGGTCCCCGACGCGGTGCGTGTGCTCTCCGCTGTGGGGATGCCGGTCGTGCTGCTCGAGACCGTCGGGGTCGGCCAGCAGGAGGTCGAGGTGGCCGCAGCCACCGACACGACCGTGGTCGTGGTCAATCCCGGCTGGGGAGACGCCATCCAGGCCAACAAGGCCGGCCTGCTCGAGATCGCCGATCTGTTCGTGATCAACAAGGCCGACCGGCCCAATGTCCGCGAGACCCGCCGGGACCTCGAGCTGATGCTCGACCTCACCGAGCTCGGCGAGTGGAGGCCCCCGATCGTGGAGACGGTGGCCTCGACGGGCGAGGGCGTGGAGTCCCTGTGGGAGGCGGTCGCCAGCCACCGGGACCATCAGTTGAGCCTCGGGACGCTGGAGGCCCACCGCCGGCAGCGGCTCCTGCGCGAGTTCCGACAGATCCTCGTCGCCCGGGTGGAACAGCAGATCGACGACGTGCGGCGGACCGACCAGTGCATCGCCATCACCGACGCCATGGTGGACGGTGACGTCGACCCCTACGAGGCCGCCGACCGTCTGCTCGCCGTTCTGTTCGCCGATCGTGGCGAGGCGTCCGACCGCCCTTGAATGCATCATCGGGGCATGGGGGCTCAGGTAGCGTGCGGACGTGACCGACGAGGCCAACCAGTTGATCAGTGCCGGCCCGGTACCGGTGGCGTCCATCGGCGAGCTGCAGCGGGCCGTGCGCAGCCACCACGACCCGCTTCCCCCACCCGAGGATGATCCGCTCTGGTTCCAGCGGGCCGTCTTCTACGAGGTCCTGATCCGCGGCTTCTTCGACGGCAACAACGACGGCGTGGGGGACATCCCCGGCCTGATCGCCAAGCTCGACTACCTCCAGTGGCTGGGGGTCGACTGCCTGTGGCTGCTCCCTTTCTATCCGTCCCCGCTCCGCGACGGCGGCTACGACATCAGCGACTACTACTCGGTCCATCCCGAGAGCGGCACGGTCGACGACCTGCGCCGGCTGCTCGAGGAGGCCCACCTGCGGGGGATCCGGGTCATCGCCGACCTGGTCATCAACCACACCAGCGACCAGAACCCCTGGTTCATCGAGTCGCGCCAGAGCCGCGACAATCCCAAGGCCGACTGGTACGTGTGGAACGACGACGACCAGCGGTGGCCCGAGGCGCGGGTGGTCTTCATCGACGTGGAGCGGTCCAACTGGTCCTACGACCCGGTGCGGAACCAGTACTACTGGCACCGCTTCTACTCCCACCAGCCCGACCTCAACTACGAGAACCCCGAAGTGGCCGACGCCATGCTCAACGTGGTCCGCTACTGGCTCGACCTCGGGCTCGACGGGTTCCGGCTCGATGCGGTGCCGTTCCTCTTCCAAAAGGACGGGACGGCAGGGGAGAACCTCCCCGAGACCCACGCCTTCATCCGAAGGGTCCGGGCCGAGCTCGATGCCAACTATCCCGGGCGCATCCTCCTGGCCGAGGCCAACGGGTGGCCGGCCGACGTGGCCGACTACTTCGGCGACGACGACGAATGCCACCTCTGCTTCAACTTCCCCCTGATGCCCCGGCTCTTCATGGCGGTGAGACGGGAGCAGAGCTTCCCGATCACCGAGATCCTGGCCCAGACCCCCGAGGCCCCCGGCACGTCCCAGTGGGCCATCTTCCTGCGCAACCACGACGAGCTGACTCTCGAGATGGTCACCGAGGAGGAGCGCGACTACCTGTTCTCCGAGTACGCCAAGGACCCGCGCATGAAGCGCCACATGGGGATCGGCCGCCGCCTCGCCCCTCTGCTCGACCGGGACCGCCGCCTCACCGAGTTGCTCTTCTACCTCCTGTTCACCCTGCCCGGCAGTCCGGTCCTCTACTACGGGGACGAGATCCAGATGGGGGACAACCTCTACCTGGGCGACCGCGACTCGGTGCGGACGCCGATGCAGTGGACCCCGGACCGCAACGGCGGCTTCAGCCGTGCCGACTTCGCCCAGCTCTACCTCCCACCCCTGATGGACCCCGTCTACGGGTTCGCCGCGGTCAACGTGGAGGCCGAGCAGCGCAATCCGAGCTCATTCCTGCACTGGATGCGCCGCATCCTGGCGGTCCGCCGGGAGTTCCCCGTGCTCGGGACCGGCGAGCTCGTCGTGATCTCCTCGGCCAACCCGTCGGTGTTGGCCTTCGTCCGGCTCGCGCCCGATCGGCCGGAGCGGGGACCGGTCAATCCCGTGCTGTGCGTGCACAACCTGAGCCGCCTGGCCCAGCCGGCCGAGCTCCATGTCGAGCGGTGGGTGGGACGCCAGCCCATCGAACTGCTCGGACGGGTGGCCTTCCCCCTCATCGGGACCGAGCCCTACCGCGTGACGCTGGCGCCCTACGGCTCCCAGTGCTTCGAGCTGGCCTGACGAGGCGACGGTGGCCGGAACGGCCGGGGAGGGTGTGAGGGCGCCGCTCAGCCGGCCCGGGCCACGGGTGCCCGAACGCCCAGCTCCTCGGCGGCCTCCTCGGGGTTGACGATG
Organism: uncultured Acidimicrobiales bacterium; assembly: GCA_963725395.1. GTDB lineage: Bacteria > Actinomycetota > Acidimicrobiia > Acidimicrobiales > RAAP-2 > Bog-756. Next base: position 460,471 of record CAVRYH010000002.1, read on the forward strand.
TTGATCAGCACGCCGGTGCCGAGCTCGAACCCGGCCACGGTGGTGAGCTTGGGCACGACGTGGACGTGCCAGTGGTAGGGCTCGGGCGCCCGGTAGGGGGCCGAGTGGAAGACCAGGTTGTAGGCGATGTCGCCGACGACGTCACGGAGCCGGCCCAGCACCGCCTTCAGCGCCTTGCCCACGGCGACCAGGTCGACCTGGGGGGAGTGGTGCAGGTGGGGGCCGTGGGCGCGGGGGATCACCAGCATCTCGTAGGGCGCACCGCTCCAGAAGGGACAGATCACGAGCACGCGCTCGTCGGCATAGACGACGCGGTGGTTGACGTTCTCCTCGGCGTCCATCGTCGTGCACAAGAGGCAACGCCCGGCGAACCGGGCGAACCCGGCCTGCTCCTCCACGAGCTCCCGGGGTACGAAGGACATGCCGAGCAGCTGGCCGTGGGGGTGCTCGATCGACGCGCCGGCCTCGCGGCCCGAGTTCACGATGGCCTGGCTGTAGCGGAGTCCGGGGATCGTCGAGTGCACCTCGATCCGGTCGGCGATGGCGTTCATCACGGCCGTGGTCTGCTCATCGCTCAGCATCGACCACGAGTTCTGGTGGTCGGGGGACAAGATGACCACCTCGTGGCTGCCCCCGGCCGAGGCCTGGGTGAAGACCGGCCCCCGGTTGGTGACCACGAAGGGGGCGTTGCCCTCGAACGCGGGGTAGAGGTTGGGGACGACGCGGACGAGCCACTTCCCGTCGGCTCCGATGGTCTCGAGGGTGGGGGAGGCGTTCTCCTCGTTGCCGGGACAGAAGGGACACGGCCGGGACGTGTCCGCCTGGATGGGCGCCGTCCGGGGGGCGAAAGCCTGTGGGCGGGTGGACCGGTCGGTGCTCACCACCACCCAGCGTCCGGTCAACGGGTCAAGTCGGAGCTGGTTCATCAGAAGCGGGCGACACTCCTGCCTCGTTGTCCACTCTTCGAGTACACGTCGGTCGCCACCTCGATTCTCGCTCTTCGACGCTCATCACCGTCTTACGGATACCGGGACGGTCATATCCCCACCTGTAAACGTAGCAATATCGTGGCCCGAGGCGGGGACAGGGGCGCGACGTGACCCACCGCCCGCCGACCGAGCGGCGGAGGTGAGCCGGAGCGGGCAGGACCGGGTGCCAGAATCGGCCCGATGCCCACGCACCTCCCGCTGGCCACCACGGGCCCGCCCGCCCATGACGCCGTCTACGACATCGTCCTCCTGGCGCACGTCCTCAGTGCGCTGATCGGCTTCGGTGCCGTGGTGGTGGCCGGGGTCTTCGCCGTGGTCCTCCTCCGTTCTGGCCCCGAGTCCGAGGCCGTCACCCGGTACTACCGCCCCGGGGTGAACTGGGCGGGACGGGTACTGTTCCTGGTTCCGGTCTTCGGCGTCATCCTGGTCCTGATCAGCAAGGGAGCCTGGTCGTTCTCGGACGGCTGGGTCACGACCGGGTTCCTCTTGTGGGCGGTCGTGGCCCTCGGTGCCGAGATGGCGCTGTGGCCGGCCGAGCGGATGCTCCAGACCCTGGTCGGCGAGCATGCTCCGGCCGACGCCGTACGCACCCGTTGCCTCGGGGTGGCCGCCATGGCCGCCGGCGGTCTCGTGGTGCTGGTCATCGCCTGCACCGTCATGGTGGCGAAGCCGTGAGCCAGGGCCTCCCCTCTACGCAGTCGCCCGCCGGAGCACCCGCGCACCCACCGGCCCGGGCCCGGGAGGTGGGGGCCGACGTCAGCCGATGGAGTAGCGGCAGGGGAGGTGCTTGATCCCGTTGATGAAGTTGGAGCGAAGTCGGTCCGGCTCACCGCTCGCCTCGATGTCGGGGAGCCGCTTGAAGAGCTCCCGCAGCATGACGTCGATCTCGCGTCGGGCCAGATGGGCACCCAGGCAGAAGTGGGGGCCGGCGGCTCCGAACCCGAAGTGGGGGTTGGGGTCGCGTCGGACGTCGAAGAGGTAGGGGTCCTCGAACACGTCCTCGTCCCGGTTGGCCGAGTTGTAGAAGAGCAGCACCTTGTCCCCGGGGTGGAGCTCCTCGCCGGAGAGGACGGTGTCCTCGGTGACCGTCCTGCGCATCCAGATCACGGGCGAGGCCCACCGGACGATCTCGTCGACCCCGGTCGCCCCGATGGCGGCCGGATCGGACCTCCACAGCTCCCGCTGGTCGGGATGCTCGGTGAGGGCGAGCAGACCGTGGGTGATGGCGTTGCGGGTTGTCTCGTTGCCGGCGGTGAGCAGCAGGATGAAAAAGGAGGCCAGCTCGCCCGACGTCAGTGCCTCGCCGTCGATGTTGGTGGTGATCAGTGCGGTGGTCAGGTCGTCGTCGGGGTGGTCGATCCGGTTGGCGCTCAGCTCGTTCATGAGGTCGGTGAGCTCCTGGCCGGCGTTGATGAAGGCCAGCACCGGGTCGGTGCCCTCGGGGATGTACTCGGGGTCGCCGTTGCTCAGGATGACGTTGGAGCACCGGTAGACGGTGGCGTACTCGGACGGGGGCACGCCCATCATGTCGCAGATGATCTCGAGCGGGAACGGTGCGGCGATCTCGGTGACGAAGTCGCACTCGCCGAGCCCGGCGGCCCGCTGGATGACCCGGTCGGCCACCTCCTCGATGTTCTCCTCGATGCTCTTGATGCGCCGGGGATTGAACGCGGCCGACACGATCCGGCGGAGCCGGGCGTGGCGCGGATTGTCGGTGGAGATCATGCCGGCGAAGTACTCCACCATCTCGGGCGGGAGGTCGAGGATGCTCACCGCACCCTGGCCGGAACAGTAGAGCTCGGGATGGCGGCTGATCTCGGAGATGTCGGCGTGGCGGGTCACCGCCCGGTACCCGGGGCCCGGCGGCGGGGCCAGTGCCGAGGTCTCGGTGGCGTCGGGCTCTTCGAAGAAGGCCAGGGGACGCTCACGGCGGAGCAGCTGGAAGGCGCCCTCGCGCTCGGACCACGGACGCTCCCAGAACTCGAGATCCGACAGGTCGATCTGATCGAGGGTGAGCGATTGTTCGGGGATCATGGGAGCACCTTACCGACCGGGCGCGAGGGGCCACCACCGCAGACCGCCGGGTGTCACAGGCGCTCCAGCAGTTCTCGCGCCTCGTCGATCCGGCCGGACTCGACGAGGGGCACGACCTGCTCGTCGAGCAGCCGGTCCCAATCGACCGACTCCGTCGGCCGGCCTTTGGCCTTGAGGGCCCGGCGGGCGTCCTCGAGCAGGTCGGCGATGGTGCCGACCTGCCCGGGTACGGCCGACGCGACCCGGTGCCGCACCCACGCCGCTAGCGCCGGGCTCGCCCCTCCGGTCGAGACGGCGACGGTGACCGGTCCGTCCCGGTGGACGGCCGGCAGCCGGACCGATCCCGGCGTGGCCTGGTCCGCGCTGTTGACCAGGACCCCGGCCGCCGTGGCGTCGGCGACGACCGCCCGGTCGACGTCGGGCGCGCCGGTAGCGGTGAGCACCAAGAAGTACTCGGACGCCTCCCCTCGGCGGTAGGCACGGCGCTCTATCCGGAGCGACCGGTTGGCGTCGATGGCCGTGACCGTGTCCGGGGCCACGACGGTCACCCGAGCCCCCGCCGCCACCAGCCCTTCGCTCCGACGGGCGGCGACAGGGCCGCCCCCGACGACGAGGCAGCGCCGACCGGCGAGATCGAGGACCACTGGGTAGCCGCCGGGTTCCCCCGTCGGGGCTCCCTGGGGCGAGGTCACGCCGCGCCCACGACCGGGACCGTGCGGCGCCCCGTCGGCGCCGGCCGCCCGTGTCCAGTCACCATGTGCTCCCTCCTCGTGTTCCCGGATGGAGCCTCGCTCCCCAACCCACCACTCCGGTGGGAAATGTACTAATCCTGATCCGATTAGTCATGTATAGTGCCCGGAGCGTGGTTCGGAGCGAAGGGCCGAGGTTGGTCCGGCGCCCACGCACAAGGATCCTGGTCCGTGCGGGAAGCCGATCGGTCGTGCGGTGCCCGGGAGCGGAATGGGAAAGGTCCGGTTGCGGTTGGTTGGTGAGGACGGCTCCACGAGGAGAGGTGCCCTGAGGAGAATGGACCGGGGCACAGGGTACGGGAGGAACCGTGGCCGGTCATGGGGTGGCGTTGTCGGCTCCGTGGTTGGCGGGCGTGGACGGAGAGGGGCGGAGAACGGACGAGAAGAGGGTTGCGAAGGTGAGCATCGTGGCGAGTAAGTCCGAATTGGCCGAGCTGGGCGAGGAGATGGCCGCGCAGTCGGCGGCGTTCGAGACGGCCCCGGCCGGATTGGTCGTGGCGTGGGCCGTCGACCGCTTCGGGCCGCGACTGGCCATGGCCGCCTCGTTCCAGGACGCGGTGCTGATCGACATCGCGGTCGCCGTGGACCCCAAGATCGAGGTCGTGTTCCTCGACACCCAGTCGCACTTCCCCGAGACGCTCGAGTACGTGGAGGCCGTCCGCTCCCGTTACGACCTGAACCTGACCGTGACCCAACCGGTCGAGGGGGCCGACCAGTGGCCGTGCGGGACCTCCCAGTGCTGCGAATTCCGCAAGGTGCGGCCGCTGAAGCAGGCCCTGGCGGGCAGGGACGCGTGGATGACGGGTTTGAAGCGGGTGGACGCGCCGACCCGTCGCGACGCCCCCATCGTGGCGTACGACGAGGCGTGGGGCATGGTCAAGGTCAACCCTCTGGCCACCTGGTCGGAAGCGGATGTCGCCGGGTACGCCCTGGACCACGACCTCCCACGCCACCCCCTGGTGGACGAGGGCTACCTCTCCATCGGGTGTGCCCCGACGACCCGGCCGGTGACCATCGGCGAGGATCCCCGGGCCGGCCGTTGGTCCGACTCGGACAAGGTTGAGTGCGGATTGCACCTCTGACATGGCCAAGGACCGGGACGAGCTCTACGGACTCCACATCCGCGGCACCGATCGGCCTATGCCCTTCATCAACCCCTACCGGACGAAGGGCGAGCTGAACGAGATCGAACAGTGGAAGCTCGAGCGCCATCCGTTGGAGATCGCGGATGCCATCATCGACACCTACTCGAAGGACGGCCCGGCGGGTATCGCCAAGGTGCCGGGTGAGGTGGAACGCCTCAAGTGGGCGGGGATCTACCCCCAGAAGCAGGGCGGAGACGCCTTCATGATGCGGCTCAAGGTGCCGGGTGGATTACTGACCGCGCCGCAGATCCGTGAGATCGGTGTGGCCGCCGACGCCTTCGGGGAGGGTCCCGACGGGACCGAGAGCCGGGTGTTCGGCTCCCGGTACGCCGATCTGACCACCCGGCAGACCATCCAGATCCACTGGCTGCGGATCGAGGACATCCCCCGGGTCTGGCGCCGCTTTGCCGCGGTCGGGCTCACCACGGTCCAGGCCTGCGGGGACTCGGCCCGCAACGTGGTGAGCTGTCCGGTATCGGGAGTCGACGCCCACGAGGCCTTCGACGCGACGCCCGTCGTCCGTGCCGTCTCGGACTTCTTCACCGGTAACCGCGAGTACGCCAATCTGCCCCGCAAGTTCAAGATGTCGGTCACCGGCTGCGTGGAGGACTGCGCCATGGCGGAGATCAACGACATCGGGCTGTGGCCGGCGCGTTGTGAGGACGGAACCCTGGGCTTCAACCTACTGGCCGGCGGTGGCCTGTCCGACGGCGAGCGCATGGCCTCGGACATCGACGTCTTCGTGAGGACCGACCAGGCCCTCGAGCTCACTCGGGCCATCGCCCAGCTCTTCGGGGAGTTGGGGAACCGCGAGAACCGCGGCCTGGCCCGCATGCGCTACCTGGTCCAGGAGCTGGGGCCCGAGGGGTTCCGGGCCGAGCTGGCCACGAGGGCCCGGTTCGAGCTGGTGCCGGCCGCAGAGAGCCTGACCCGCCGGTACCGCGGCGACCACGTGGGCGTCCACCCCCAGAAGCAGCCGGGCCTGGTCTACGTGGGGTGCTCGGTGCCGGTCGGCCGGATGGTCGGCCTCGAGTTGGTCGAGGCGGCCCGGCTGGCCGAGACGTACGGCGACGGCACCGTTCGGATCGGCACCGATCAGAACATCACCTTCACCGGCGTTCCCGAGGAGCGCCTCGACGCCCTGCTCGCCGAGGACCTCCTGCAGAAGTATTCGCCCTTTCCGGGACCCTTCACCCGTGGGGTCGTGGCGTGTACCGGTTCGGAGTTCTGCCGGTACGCCCTCGTGGAGACCAAGGAGCGGGCGGTCAAGTGGGCCCGCTTCCTCGACGAGGCACTGGCCGGTGAGCCGATCGGCGCTCCGCCGGTGCCCGGTGCACGCTCGGGCCCCAAGGACGACGCCGGGGTCATCCGGATGCACTTCTCCGGCTGCTCGGCCAGTTGCGCCCAGCCCCAGATCGCCGACATCGGCTTCCGCGGCGAAGTGGCCCATGTCGGGAACCATCTGGCCGAGGCGGTCGACATCGGCCTGGGCGGCTCGCTCGGCACCGCTCCGGGGTTCATCGACTGGGTCGAGCACGCCCGGCCGGTCAACGACGTGCCCGAGGCCCTGCTGCGCGTGGTCCGGCGGTACCAGTCGGAGCGGCGGGAGGACGAGCCCTTCTACAACTGGGCCCGGCGCGTCCCCGGCGACGAACTGCGCGCCACGCTGGCCGAGGAGGGGACCGGCGTGCCGGTGACGCTGACCACCGATCGGGCGACGGCCAAGAAGAAGGCCCCGGCGACGGCCAAGAAGAAGGCCCCGGCAAGGGCACCGAAGAACGTGGCGACGCCCAAGGGGAACCGATGAAGGCGTATCGCATCCGCGAGGAGATGAACGGCATCGCCGAGCCGCCGGGTAAGACGTGGTTCTGGGAGCTCCAGGCCGGCGTGATCGACGCCGGGAGGTGCATCCAGTGCGGGACGTGTGTGGCCGCATGTCCGTCCAACTCGATCGGGGTCGACGAGGACACCGATCTGCCCGAGCTGGTCAAGATGTGCACCGGCTGTTCGCTGTGCTGGGACTTCTGCCCCAGGGGGGGTCTCCGGTACGAGGCGCTCTGGCCACCGTCGACCGAGATGGTGGGTGACCTCCCACCGGGCGCGCCGGGGTACGGGCAGCCCGCGCCCACGGGTGCGGTGGTTAGGTCCGACTCGTCGGACACCTACTGGAAGATCACCGGGGGACCTCCGGGTGACGGACTCGGCGCGGTGATGGACTCCTTCGCGGTCCGGGCCGGGGCGCGGCCCGACGACGCCCAGGACGGCGGAGTGGTCACCGCACTGTTGGTGGCCGCCCTGGCCGGAGGGGAGATCGACGGCGCGCTGGTGACGCGTCCGAGCGCCGACCGGGACGAGCCGTGGAAGGGTGTGGCCCACCTGGCCACCACGGCCAAGGAGATCGTCGACGCGGCGGGCAGCTACTACAACCAGACCATGGCCCTGGCTGAGCTGGACCTCTCCCGGTACGACCTGCCACCCAAACCGCGCATCGCGGTGGTGGGCACGCCGTGCGAGATCCAGGGGATCCGGGCCATGCAGTCCCGGCGCTGGCCGACGGGGGCGCACCGGATCGACGCGGTGGTCCTCACCATCGCACTGCTGTGCACGAAGAGCTTCGACTACCAGGGACTCATGCTCCGGCTGCTCAACGAGGACCGGGGCATCGACCTCGAGCGGGTGAGCAAGGTGGATGTGATCCGGGGCCGCATGATCGTCGAGTACCGCGACGGCGAGCTGGCGGTCGACGAGCCGATCAAGAATTTCCACGGTGCCGCCCTCAAGGGCTGCGACGAGTGCGCGGACTTTCTCGGCAGGAGCGCCGACCTCTCGATCGGGAGCGTGGGCTCGATGGACGGGTGGTCCAGCGTACTGGTGCGCACCGAGCGGGGGCGGCGGGCCCTGGACAATGCCCGCGGCCGTCTCGACTTCCGCGAGCTCGACAATCCCGAGGCGCTCGTCAAGCTGGACAACTTCGACAAGCGCATCGCCTTCGACAGCCTCCGCCGGACGTTCGACCCCGACGCCCCGCTGTTCATCGACTATGCGGACCATGTGGCCGACTACCAGGACAGCGACCGGGCCCCGCGGGTGACCGACCGGTGAGGTCCGACGGTGGACGACCCGGTCCGGTGGCCGGCCCGGCCGGTATGCCCGAGGACGACCACACCGACCTCTTCGACGACGAGGGCGTCACCCCCACCCTGGTGCGACCGGAGGAACCGGTCCACCTGCGCGACGGCCTCCGTGAGGCGCTGCTCGACGGGCAGCGGTGGCCCGACGGTCCGGATGACGACCTCTGTCTCGGGCAGTGGCTCTGGGAGCGGTGGGGACCGGCCCTCGAGCCCGAGGGGCTCGACCGGGTCGGCTTCTTCGCCGCCCTCATGGCCAACCGGCGAGAGTTGTGGCTGTGGCTGATGGGGGAGCGTCAGTGGGCCCAGTTCATCGAGGGCCAAGCCGGTAGGATCCTCCGGCGCCTACCCGGTTCTCCGAAGCCCGGGACAGCCGGGGTCGACTGACCGGACCCGGCCGGGCGACCGACGAGAGCACCGGCCGAACCCGAGCCGGGAGACGAAGGGGAGGCCATGCCGAACGTCGACGTTCCCGACGGGAAGGACCCGCTGGTCTACGTGTGGACCGAGCTGGCCCCTCCGCTGACCTCGGCGGCCGGGGCCTACAGCAGCGCCGTCTACGAGAGATCGTCGTTGTCGCTGCGCGAGTTCGAGGCGGCCCGCATCACGATGGCCGCCATCAACCAGTGCGCCATCTGCATCGGCTGGCGCACGGCCCGCGACGTCCCCAGCCGTGGATCCGACCCTTCCGAGGTCCCCGAGGCGTTCTACGAGGCCGTCGGGGACGGTCGGTGGGAGGACCTGACGGACCGGGAGCGGCTGGCCGCCGAGTTCGCTCGGCGCTACGCCACCGATCACCTCGGGATGGACCGGTCGTTCTGGGATCGACTCCATGTTGCCTTTAGCGACGACGAACTGGTCGATCTGGCCCTGTGCGTGGGATCCTGGCTGGCCCTCGGCCGGTTCAACCAGGTGTTCGACATCGATGGGGCTTGTCGCGTCCCGGTCCCCGGCGTCCCGCCGGGCGCTCGCTGAGCCGGCCGCGGCCCCGACGGAGCGGTGCACTGATGGAGAAGGTGATCTATCTGGCGTGGGCCGACGGCTCGGCGGAGTCGGGGGACGCGCTGCGGGACCGGCTGGTCGGCGAGGTGGCCCCGGCGCTCCTGGACGCGGGGGTGAAGGGCCTCGGGATCAACGTCCACGACAGCGAGGCGGCCGAGGCGCCGTCCCCGGCCCCGGCGCCCGACATCGAGGAACCCCACGTCGCCGAGGTTTCGGTCTGGCTCGACTCCTACGAGGAGCGGTCGGCGGTCGAGGCCGCGTTGGACCCGCTGGGGCTCCGGACCGCCGGCTATCTCGTCGTCGAGTCGCTCTACGACGACTACGGCACCACCCCCTACGCCGGTCCCCGCACGTGGAAGGACGGTGAGCGGTCGCCTGGCGTGCTGACGGTGGCGCTGATCCACCGCCCGGCGGACCTCGGGTACCGGGAGTGGATCGACCGCTGGCACGGCACCCAGTCCCCGGTCTCCGCCGAGTTGCAGCCGCGCACCCGCTATGTGCGCAACGAGGTGGTGCGGCCGATCACCGAGGATGCGCCGGAGATCGGCGGCATCGTCGAGGAGGGCTGGCCCTCTCCGCGGCATGTCGCCGACCCCCTGCTGTTCTTCAATGCCGGCTCACCCGAGGAGCTCGACGACCACGTGTCCCGGATGCTGGCCAGTGTCGGTGCCTGTCTCGACCTGGGTCGGCTGCGGAGTTCGACGATGAGCGAGTATCTGATCAAGGCCGTCGGCTGAGGGGCGAGCGGGGTTGAAGGGTCGCCCGGGGCCCCTTCGGGGCCGCACTGGGCTCGTCGTTCATCACCTACGCTCGTGCGTCGGCCGCCCGAGTGACCCGGCCGGTATCGGATTCGGAGGAACCACCCGTGGGACTGTCCATCGGCATCGTCGGCCTCCCCAACGTGGGGAAGTCCACCCTGTTCAACGCCCTGACCCGCAACGACGCCCTGGCGGCCAACTATCCGTTCGCCACCATCGAGCCCAACATCGGCGTGGTGGCCGTGCCTGATGCCGCGCCTCGACCGGCTGGCCGAGCTGTTCGAGAGCAAGGAGATCGTCCCGGCGACGGTCACCTTCGTCGACATCGCCGGAATCGTGAAGGGGGCGTCGGAGGGCGAGGGCCTGGGCAACAAGTTCCTGGCCGCCATCAGGGAGACCGACGCCGTCTGCCAGGTGGTGCGGGTGTTCACCGATTCCGACGTGATCCACGTGGACGGCAGGATCGCCCCGGCCGACGACATCGAGACGATCAACACGGAGCTGATCCTCGCCGACCTCCAGACCGTCGAGAACCGGCTCGTGAAACTGGCCAAGGAGTCCCGTAAGCAACCCGCCCTGGTCCCGGTGCTGAGGGCGGCCGAACAGGCCCGGACCATTCTCGACGGCGGTCGGACCATCGCCTCGGCCGTGGCCGCCGGGGCGATCGACCCGGTGCCGTTGGCGGACCTCCACCTCCTCAGCGCCAAACCGTTCATCTATGTGTTCAACGTCGACGAGGGCGCGCTGGGCGACGAGCACGTGCGCGACGAGCTGCGCGCCCTGGTGGCACCGGCCGAGTCGGTCGTGGTGTGCGCCCAGATCGAAGCCGAGGTGGCCGCACTCGATCCGGCCGATGCCGCCGAGCTCCTCGCCGAATACGGTCAGGAGGAGTCCGGGCTGGTCCAGCTGGTGCATGTGGGATTCTCCACCCTCGGACTGCAGACCTTCCTCACGGCGGGACCCAAGGAGGCACGGGCCTGGACCATCCACCGGGGCGACACCGCACCCCAGGCGGCCGGGACGATCCACAGCGACTTCGAGCGCGGCTTCATCAAGGCGGAGATCGCGAGCTACGAGGACCTGGCCGCCGCCGGGTCCATCGCCGCCGTCCGGGCCGCGGGTCGGGCCCGCGTGGAGGGAAAGGACTACGTGATGCAGGACGGTGACGTCGTGGAGTTCCGCTTCAACGTGTGACCAGCGGGCTCTCATCGGACCCGATCACCGTCCCGGGCCCGCGACCCAGCCGATCGTCCGGTGTCCGGGACCAGTCGGGGAGACGGGGAGAATCACGCCGGCGTCCCGGTCGGCGGGGTCTGTGGCGGGGAGGCCCCCGAGGCGGGCTGATTCGGGAAATGGGTGGCACACGCAGGTAAAATGCATCCGGTGCCCGGCACACGCGGCGCGGTCCGGGCCCGGATTGGCGGTCAAACACGCAGGAAGGTCGCCAGATGCGTAAGGATATTGGAATTGCATGAGATACGGCTGCCGCTCTGGCAGCTCCGCTCGATCGAAGGCGGACGGTGGTGACGAAGAAGAAGATGGGAAAGAAAGGGTCGAAGGAGTGGCCCCGTCGGGCACTCGTGGCCGAGGCGGTCCTCGACGAGCGGGACCGCCTGCTCGAGGAGAAGGAGGCCGTCATCAGGGCCAAGGACGAGACGATCGTCGCCCAGGCCGCCGAGATCGCCACCCTTCGCGAGCAGGTGGAGTGGCTCGAGACGCAACAGTACTTCGCGGCACCCGAGAGAGATCCGGTCGACCTCGTGCCGTCGATCCCCCAGGACGCTGCCACTTTCGAGACGGGTCCACTGCCGGCGGCCGTTCCGTCCGGATCGGCGGACGCGGCCAACGGGTCCTCGACCCATGGTGAAACCGAAATCGCCCCCATCCCGGTGAGCACGGGCACCCTCGCTCCACCTGAGCCCGTGGTCGTGGAGACCGAGCCCCAATCCAGCGAGAGCGGGGCCCCTCCCGTCGCACCTGAGGATGCGGGTGCCCAGGCGGCGGCACCACAGCCGGTCGTCGTCGAGCCGGTGGCGACCGTCGAGCCGGTGACGGCCGTCGATGAGGTGGCGCCTGCGCCCGTCGTCCCGGTGTCCGTGGCGCCGGAACCCGTGGCCGCCCAACCAACGGCACCTCAACCGGTGGTCCCGGCCCCCGTGACACTCGCGCCGACACCGCCGGTGACAGAGACCGAGCCCGTGACGCCCGCGCCGGCCCAACCGACGGCACCAGCGCCCGTGGCCGCACAACAACCTGCACCAGAACCCTGGGTCCCGGTGTCCGTGGCGCCAGAACCCGTGGCCGCCCAACCGGTTGGGACAGAGCCGGTGATCCCGGTGTCCGTGGCACCAGCACCGACGGTTGTCCAACCACTCGCCGCACAGCCCGCGCCCGTGGCCCCCGCGGTTGCCCAGCCGCTGGTTGCTCCGACCCCTCTCGCCCAGCCGGCGGCCTCGCCGCCCCTCGCTCCGGAGCCACCTCGATTCGACCCCGGTTCGGACAGCGTGTCGGGGCATCAGGGCCCCCCGGTCAGTCCCCGGCCGGCACCGCCGGGACCGGCGGCGCAGAACGGGCAGGGTCCCGCCCCTCAACAGCAGGTGAACGTGCGACCCGAGTTGAAGGACCTCCCGCCGCCACCGCGGTCCTCGGCGCAGCCCGCCCAGGCGACGTCGGTGATGGGGATCCTCGCCCTGCTGTCCGGCGAAGAACCGACGACGCTGAGTCCGCCGCCCGCGGGTGGTGCGGGGGTGGGGACTGACGCTCAGCCGGTGGCGAAACGCCACTGGTGGCAGCGTCGATGATCGTGACGGTCGGGTTGGTCGTAGTCCTGGCCATCCCGACCGGGGCCTGGTTCGTCATCCACAAGAGGTCGGCCAAGCCGAGCAGTGCCGTCGACCAGACATCCGATGGGCCGAAGCACCGCTGGTGGCAGCCTTGAGGTGCCCGGGTAGCCTTCGCGGCGTGTCCACGACCGACTGATCGGCACCCCTCCGACGGGGCCGATCCCCGGGCATCCTCACCTAATGACTCCGGACCCGATGCCCCCCGATCGACCGCCCCACACGACTCCGGTGGCCGGAGGGCCCGCCGGCCCGGCCGTCCGCCTCGAGCACGTCTCGGTGGTTCGCGAGGGGGTCGCCCTCCTCGACGACGTCTCCTGGGAGGTGGGCCGGGGGGAGCGCTGGGCGCTCCTGGGTCCGAACGGTTCGGGCAAGACCACCTTGTTGAAGGTGGTCGGATCTTCGCTGTGGCCCACCCGGGGCACCGTGGACATCGTGGGCGAACGACTGGGTCGGGTCGACATGCGCGAGCTCCGAAAGCGAATCGCCGTGGTCAGCGCGTCGGTGAGCCGCACGCTGCGACCGGGGCTGGCGGCCCTCGACGTGGTGCTCACGGGGCGCCATGCGGCCCTCGAGACGTGGTGGAACGAGTACGACGCCAGCGATCGGGACGAGGCACGGGGGCTGCTGGCCGCCGCCGGGTTCGGGACGGCCGGGTTCGCCGAGCGGCCCTTCGGACTGCTGTCGGAGGGTGAGCGCCAACAGGTGCTCCTGGCCAGGGCGCTGATGGGCCGGCCCGATCTGCTCCTCATGGACGAGCCGGCGGCCGGGCTCGACCTCGGAGCGAGGGAGCGACTGCTCGGGCGCCTGGCCGAGTTGGCCGACGACCCGCTGGTCCCTCCCATGGTGCTGGTGACCCACCACGTGGAGGAGATCCCGCCGGGGGTCACCCACGCCGCCCTGATGCAGCGTGCGCAGGTGGTGGCGGCCGGCCCGATCGCCGAGGTCCTCACCGCCGAGGCGGTGTCCTGTGCGTTCGGTGTCACCGTGGCCGTCGAGCAGCGACAGGGCCGGTGGTCTGCCCGCGCCACACCAATGGCGCCCGCTCAGAGGGCCCGGGGCCGGTTGACGAAGCGCCCGGACGACGGCGAGTAGAACCAGCCCCCACCGGCCTTGGTCCCGCCGTCGACGGGAATGTTGTGCCCGGTGACGAAGCCCGAGAGGTCCGAAGCCAGGAAGAGGGCCACCCTCGCCTGGTCCTCGGGCCATCCGAGGCGTCCCACCGGAGCCCAGGAGGCCCACAGGTCGTCGTTGTCCTCCGAGCCGGCGAGGTAGTCGACCTGCGGGGTCTGGGTGAGGTCGGGCCCGATGCCGTTGACCCGGACCCCCCGGCGGCCGACGCGCACGGCGAGGCTGGTGGTGAAGTGGGCGACCGCCGCCTTCATCGCCGCGTAGACCGGGTCGCCGGGGTAGCCGCGCATTCCCTCCACCGAGTGCACGTTGATGATCGAGCCGGAGCCGCGGTCGGCCATGGCGCCGAGAAACGCTCGGGTCACGCTGAGGACGTGGAGGAGGTTGACGTCGTACATGGCGTGCCACGATTCGGGGGAGGACTCCTCGAAGCGGACCAGCGGCCGGTAGTCCCCGACGTTGTTGACGAGCACATCGACCCGCCCGTGTTCAGCCAGCACGTCGTCGGCGAGCCGCTCGACCTCGTCGGGCTCTGTGACGTCGACCACGTGGGCGCGGACGTAACCGCCGGACGCCGTGATGGCCTCTCCGGTGGCACGGGCGCGGTCCGGATCCGACTCGGCCGTCTCGACCCGAGCTCCGTGCTCGGCGAAGAGCCTGGCGATCGCCGCGCCGATGCCGGCCCCGGCGCCGGTGACCACGGCGACCCTCCCTTGGAGGAGGTGGCTCCAGTCGTCGATGGGGGCGACGTCTTCGACGCGTGGCGGGTTCATCGATGGCTCCTCATGGGCAGAAACGTCCTCGGTTCGGTCGTTCCAGCGCCGGGTCCCGGCTCTCCGGGAGGGTCTCTGGTTCCCCCCGTCCGGAGGACGGGGGGAACAGACCGCCCGTTTCCCGCGTTGGAACAGGTGTGCCTAGTTGGAGGATGACCTTATGCCCGAGGACGTGACGGCCGGTGATGTCGGGAGGACGGGCGGGAACGGCAAGGCACTGGCGGAGTTCTGGTTCGATCCGCTGTGCCCGTGGGCGTGGATCGCGTCACGCTGGATCCTCCACGCGGCGGAGGTTCGGCCCATCGAGCTGCAGTGGCATGTGATGTCGCTCGCCTACCTGAATTCGGAGAAAGAGGACATCCCCGACGACTACCGCAAGCTGCTGGCCGAGGCGTGGGGCCCGGTCCGGGTGTGCATCGCGGCCGAGCAGGAGTTCGGTCCTGACGTGCTGCTCCCGCTGTACACCGCACTCGGCACCCGTTTCCACCTCGAGGAGAAGCCCAAGGACAGGTCCACCATCGAAGAGGCGCTGGCCGAGGTGGGCCTGCCCCTCTCCCTGGCCGATGCCGCGGAGACCGACGCGTTCGACGATGCGGTGAAGAAGTCCCACCATGCCGGCATGGACCAGGTCGGCTACGACGTGGGCACGCCGGTCATCAGCGTCGCGGGCGTCGCCTTCTTCGGCCCGGTGGTCACACCCGCCCCGAAGGGCGAGGCCGCCGGTGTGCTGTGGGACGGGGTGCTGGCGGTCGCCGGAACGCCCGGGTTCTTCGAGCTAAAGCGCAGTAGGGACGTCCCCCCGATCTTCGACTGACCCCTCGGTCGCGTCGTGGGGCGCAGGGCGCCCTCCGGTCAGCCGTCGAGGGCGAGTGGGACCGGCGCCACCAGGCGGGGCACCTGAGCCGAGGCCTGGGCCGGAGACCGCCCCGGGAGGAAGAGGAAGGCTCCGAGTGCCCCCAGCACGGCGACGCCCGCCCCGACCATGCAGGCCGCCTCGAGCCCCGAGCCGAAGGCGGCGAACGCCCCGGTTCTGAGTACGCTCCGGGCACCCGCCGGTGCGCGGCCCACGACGTCGAGAGCGGCAGCCATCGACTGGTGGGCCGCCACTTTCGCCCCGGCCGGGATCGGGTACGGCCCGAACGCCCTGTCGAGGCGGGGTCCGTAGGCCGAGGCGAAGACCGAGCCCAGCACGGCGACCCCGAGGGTCCCGCCGAGCTCCCGTGTGGTGTTATTGACCGCCGCCCCGGCGCCCACCTGCTCGGGGGCGAGCGAGCCCATCACGGCCTCGGTGGCCGGGGCGGTGATGGCCGAGAGTCCGAGGGCGAGCAGCACCATGGCGATGATGATGGGCCCGAAGAACGCTGCGTCCGGCTTGGAGGTGAGCCCGGCCATGACCAGGCCCGCCGCCATCAGCATCAGGCCGGCTCCGACCACCAACCTGGTCCCCACCCTGAGGGCGACGACGGCGGCGATCGGCGTGAAGACGGCGGCCACGATGGCAAAGGGAAGGGTGTGCATGCCGGCCGAGAGGGTGGAGTAGCCCTTCACGAACTGGAAGTACTGGGTGACGAGGAAGATGAAGCCGAACAGGCAGAAGAACGCCACCGAGATGGACAGCGCGCCCGCCGAGAAGCGGGGGATGGCAAAGGCCCGCACGTCGAGCAGCGGCTTCTCGGTCCGCAGCTCGAGCCGTGCGAAGACGCCCAGCAACACGGCGGAGGCGGCGAAGCAGCCGAGCGTCCGCGCCGAGCCCCAGCCCCAGATCGGACCCTCGATGATGGCCAGCACCAGCAGGGTGACCCCGAGCGTGGAGATGACGACGCCGCGGACGTCGAACCGGTTCCGGGCCTCGGGCTTGAGGGCGGGGATCAGCACGGCGCTGCCGATGAGGGTGACCACGACGATGGGCAGGTTGACGAGGAAGATCGACCCGTACCAGAAGTGCTCGAGAAGTGCCCCGCCGGTGATGGGCCCGAAGGCCACAGCCACGCCCGAGGTCGCGCCCCAGATGCCCAGCGCCTTCTGTCGCTCGGCGTGGTCGGTGAAGACGCTGGTGAGGATGGCCAGGGTGGCCGGGAAGACGAAGGCGGCGGCCACCCCCATGAGGGCCCTCGAGGCGATCAGGGTCCCTGTCGTGTGGCTGGCCGCGGCACAGGCGGAGAAGATCCCGAAGAACACCAGCCCGCACTGCATGACCACCTTCCTCCCCAGCCGGTCTCCGACCCCGCCCCCGGCCAGCAGGAGCCCGGCGAAGGCCAGGCTGTAGGCGTCCACGATCCACTGGAGCGAGGTCGTCGAGGCGCCGAGGTCGCGGCTCAAACTGGGCAGGGCCACGTTGACGATCGTGTTGTCGACCACGACGAGGAACACGGACAGGCACAGGACCGGCAGCACTAGCCAGCGGCGGTCGTGGGCCGGTGGAACCGGGGCGGGGGTAGAGGCGGACATCCGGGCTCCTTCGCTGCCGACGTCATGAAGAACAGTGTTCTACGGTTATAGCACAGTGTTCTAATCTACGATAGCCCCATGGCCACGAAATCTCGGACGAGGACCCCGAGCATCGGGATGGAGGCCGCGCTGTTGGACGCCGCGTCCGAACTCCTCGAACGGGAGGGGCCCGACGCTCTGTCGGTCCGCAGGATTGCCGCGGCGGCCGGGGTGGCCCCGATGGGCGTCTACAACCACTTCGCCTCGAAGTCCGGGATCGTCGAGGCCCTCTTCGTCGAGGGTTTCGACCGCCTGGGCGAGGCGATGGTCACCCTCGACGAAATCGAGGACCCCCTCGAGGCCCTGCTCGAGGGCGGGCGGCGCTACCGGGCGCTGGCCCTGGCCCATCCCATGGCCTACCAGGTGATGTTCCTGCGGGCGGTGCCGGGCTTCGAGCCGAGTGACGCGGCCATGGAGGTGGCCGCCCGGGCCTTCGACGGGCTCGCCGCCGTGGTCAACCGGGCCATGAGGGCCGGTCTGATCGTGGAACGGGACCTGGCCGTCACCTCCCAGGTCATCTGGGCGAGCATCCACGGCTGGGTGTCACTCGAGCTGCGCGGGATCGGGTTCGTGGACGATCAGGACAGCGGAGCCGAACTGGCCTGCCTCACCATCCTGAACGGGCTGGTGCCGCGCCCGTCCTCAGCCGGCGCGCCTCCGGCGTCCTGACCGCGGCCGTCCGGCCCGACCGCCTCGAAGCACCCCCCAGTCGACCGATCAGACCGTTGCCGTGCCGCGGACCCGTCGGGTCAGCGCAGCAGCGAGAGCACCAACAGCCCCTGAGCGAGGTGATAGGTGACGTGGACGCCGAGTCGGCCGCGGGGGATCGGGCGGACGAACCGGTCGAGCGCCAGCACGGTGTCGGACAGGAGGAAGAACGCCGCCCCGACCGCGGCCGCCGGGATGCCGACGTTGGCGGCGAGGACCACCATCGTGACGATGGCCGCCACGTAGAGGCAGACCGGCCCGATGAGCGGTCGTCGACCGGTGCGCCACAGCGAACGAATCAGCATCGAGGCCGGGATCGCCTCGACCGTGACGACGACCGCCGCGGCGACCACCAGCCCGGTCGTGGAGAAGGTGAAGGGGGGAACGCCCGGCGGCGACGGCGGCTGGAGGAGGCCGCCGATGAACAGGAGGTGGCCGACCAGGAACGCAGCCAGGCCAGGGAGGAAGGCACGACGGGGCAGGAGCAACAAGACGTCGCCCACCAGGCACCAGGCGAGCGCGGCGACGAACCACCACCGGCGGTCGACCAGGTCGATGTGTCCCGCGGGAAGGACCGCGGCAGCCGAGGTGAGGGCGATGAGCACTGCGGGCTTTGCCGCGTACTCGAGCCGCGAGTCGGAGGTGGCGACGGCGGTCCAGTCGAGGGCGGCCGCGATCCCGGCGACCGCCATCAGGATCCAAAAAGCGGTCACCCACGAGACCCTATCGGGGGGTCCACCACCGGCTCGGAGGGGCGCCGACGACAACACCCGTGGACGTGGCGCGCTGACGGGACGCCGGACCATCCACCACTGCGGAATTGGCCGTGGTTAGGGTTTTTGTGCACAAAGGGTTAGGTGGAGGAGCTGATGCCCGTGATCCTTGTGGTCATCATCGCGGGGGCCTGGATCGTCATCTTGGGGCCGAACCTCATGAAGCGTCGCTCGCGTGCCTCCGACGGGATCAACTCGATCTCCCATTTCCACCGGGCCCTGCGCACCCTCGAGCACTCGGCACCCGAGCCGATCGTGGCCCCGGCCTACCGGTTGCGGTCGGTGGGCGGCGCCCATGGCCCCGGCCGTTCCAGCGGGTTTCCCGAGGTCTCCGCGGTTCCCGTGCTCACCGTGGTCGGTGCCGACCAGCTGCCCCGCCCCGCTTTGGCCTTCCTCGGAGAGGCCCCGTCGCGGACGGGGAACAGGGACGTGGCCGCCGACGACGCGCGCCTGCCCGTCCGAGCCCCCCTCGAGGTCGACACGATGGCCGACTCCAGCCTTGCGCCGGTGCCCTCGGGTCGCCGTGGTGAGCTCTATCCACGAAACCGGGTGCTTCGCCGCCGGCGCAACACGCTCGGGGTCCTGGCCATGGTCTTTCTCGCCACGATCATGATCGGGTTCGTTCCCGGTCTCGGCGCCGCATGGGTGCTGTCCACGATCACGGGCGTGGTCCTGGCTGCCTATGTGGGACTGCTCGTCCAGCTGCGCCGGAGCGCCGAGGAACGCGAACGGAAACTCCACTACCTGGACCCGATCGCCACCTCGGACGACCCGGCGCTGGGTATGCCCCGGGTCCCCGTCTATATGAGCGGCCGGTACGCCCACCCCTCCAACCAGGCGGTCGCCGCCCACTGACCGGCTTGTCCCGCGGTGGCGAGCCCTCGGTAGTATGCGGCATGACCACAACCGATACCCACGAGGGCGAGTTCGGAGGGGCACCGCTCGCAGACGCCGTCGACGGGGCGTTGGAGGGGCGCCGACTGCTCAGTCACCCCTTCTACCAGCGATGGCAGGCGGGTCACCTGAGCGGTGACGAGCTGGCCGAGTACGCCGTCCACTACCGGGCGTTCGAGGTGGCGCTGCCGGCGGTCCTGTCCACGGCGGTCGTCCAGCTGCGCGAGGACGGGGAGGTCGAGGCGGCCGAGATGGTGAGCCGCAACCTGAGTGACGAGCTCGGACGCCCCGAGCCCCACCTGGCCCTGTTCGACCGCTTCGCCCGAGCCCTCGACGGCACGCCGGCGTCGTCGGTGCCGGGTCCGGCCGCGGAGGCACTGGTGCAGACCTACCTCGACCTCGCCGAGGAGGGACCGGTGGCCGCGCTCGCCGGCCTGGCCGCCTACGAGACACAGGCATCGGGCATCGCCACCACCAAGGCGGAAGGGCTCCGTCTCCGCTACGGGATGGACGACGCCGGGACCGAGTTCTGGGACGTGCACGCGGTCATGGACGCCGAACACGGTGAATGGGCCATCGAGGCGTTGTTCACCCTGGGCGCGGATTCCGACGAGGTGGCCGAGTCGGCGCGCCGGGCCGCCGATGCCTGGTGGGCGTTCCTCGACGAGCGGGAGGATCGGGCCCCGGCGCCGATCGGCTGCTGAGGTCGGCCTGCTCGGGCCGCCGCCTCCGGTGGCCGGGCCCGGGGGCCAGGGCGGGCCGGGCCGGGCTCAGCCGAGTTCGGTCCCCACCACCGAGACGAACGAGACCATCTCGCCGGGGTAGCCCCCGAGGTTGTGGGTCAGGGCCAACGTCCGGTCGGTGTCGATCTGACGTTCGGGGGTGGCCTCGCCGCGCAGCTGGAGCCACGCCTCGAAGAACATCCGCAACCCGGAGGCACCGACCGGGTGGCCGAAGCTCTTCAGACCCCCGTCGGGGTTGACCGGCAGCTCGCCCGCGCGGTCGAAGGTGCCGGCGAGCACCTCCTTCCACGCCGTGCCCCGCTCGGCGAACCCGAGGTCCTCCATCAGGACCAGCTCCGTCGGAGTGAAGCAGTCGTGCACCTCGGCCATGGCCAGTTCGTGGCGGGGGTCGGTGATGCCCGCCTGGAGGTACGCGTCCTCGGCGGCCCGGACGCACTCGGGGAACCAGGTGTAGTCGTACTCGGGGTCGATGAGTCCCGATCCGCTCCCCGCCGAGAAGGAGAGTGCCTTAATGAAGATGGGCTTGTCGGTGTAGCGGTACGCGTCCTCGGCCCGGACGACGATGGCGGCAGCGGCGCCGTCGGCCACGCCGGCGCAGTCGAACACCCCGAGGCGACCCGCCACCCGTGGTGAAGCGCAGATGGTCTCGGTGGAGACCTCCTTGCGGAACTGCGCCCGCGGGTTGCGCGCCCCGTTCTGGTGGTTCTTCCACGAGATGCGGGCCAGCACCTCGGTGAGCTCGTCCTCGGAGACGCCGTATTTCTTGCCGTAGGCCGGCGCCACCATCGAGAACATCGCCGCGGCGGTCAACGTCCGCTGGGTTCCGTCGTTGGGGATCGGGAAGGCGTTCAGTCCCTGGTAGCCCGAGTCCTTCACCTTCTCGGCGCCGAGCGCCATGGCCGAGTCGTAGGCGCCGGAGGCCACGGCGTAGGCCGCGGCCCGGAGCGCTTCGGAGCCGGTCGTGCAGTAGTTCTCCACCCGGGTGATCGGCTTCCCCTCCAACTGGAGCGGACGGGCCAGGGTGATCCCGCTCATCCCCGACTGGGCGGTGCCGAACCAGTAGGCGTCGATGTCCTCTTTGGTCACGCCGGCCGAAGCGAAGGTGTCCTCGGCCGCCTCGACGATCAGGTCGTCGAGGCTCTTGTCCCAGTGCTCGGCGAAGCGGGTGCAGCCCATCCCGACGATGGCGACCCTGTCCTTGATCCCGTGTGAACTCATCTGTCTCCTCTTCCTCTTCCTCGTCCTGTCGTGCTGGTTCCCGGTCTCGGATTGCCGTCCCGGTCCCTACCGTGGTCCGGGCTGTGCCGCGCCTCGGGCCCGGACGGGCTTGGCCTTCCAGAAGTAGTCGTGGATGCCGTCGGCGGTGAACAGCTTGCGGAAGGTCATGGCCACGCGGTCCCCGATGTCCACCGTGTCGGGGTCGACATCGGTGAGCTCGACCGGGAACCGGCCGCCACCGTCGAAGTCGAGGACGGCGAACACGATCGGCGGACTCGGTGAGTAGGCCAGCCGGTCGATCGTGTACGTGGCGATCGTCGCCTCGGTGTCGCTCCGCCCGATCGGGTCCATGTCGTCCACCGCCCCGCCCCTCATCGACACCCGGGACGGAGGCAGGTGCACCGCCTCGGACGTCCGGTCCTTGGACCCGACGAAGCCGAACTTCCACTCCTCGTTGCGCCAGGCGGCCGACGACGAGACCCGTTGGGGCTCCGGCCGGCGGGGAGGCTCGGGGGTGACCATGCCACGCCACGAAAGGAACTTCCCGTAGGGGAGGTCGGCCGCGGCGGCGATCTGGTCGGCGACCGACTCCGCGGGTGACCACGAGGTGCGGGCCTCCGTGGTCCGGAACACCAGGACGTCGGCCCCGTCGGCCAGGGCGATGACGGCGAGGACCTCGCCGGGCTGGGACTGCTCGACCATCGAGGCCAGGACCAGCCCCGGATGGGCGGCCCCGGTCTGCCCGACGCTCCCGGTGAGATCGTCACACAGGGCCCCCTCGGCCAGAACGAGTTTGCGGGCGAGCGCCTTCACCGCCCGACCGTGCATGCCGGTCACCGCCACGCGGTCCACCTTGTCGGCGGTGATCCCCACGTCCTTCAGTGCGGCCTCCCAGGCCTGGGTCCCGAGGGGGATGTAGCGGGTCTCGCCGAAGCGCTCCTCCCAGACCCTCGAGCGTCGGTCGCCGACGCTCCGCCACCGGTCGAGGAACTCGTCGCTGACCGAGGCGCCGCCGAGGTACTCGGCGATCACCGGGGTGCCCGGCGTGTCGTCACCGACCACGACCGCCGCGGCCCCGTCGCCACCGGCCGACTCGTCCGGGGAGGTGGGGAGACCGTCGCGCATGTCGGCCAGCACGACCAGCGCGGTGCCCGCTCCGGCGGACAGGCTGGAGACGAGGGCCCCGGCCCCCGACCGCAGGGCGCCGCCGAAATCGTAGGCGGCCACCTCGGCGGGCTGGCGGAGGGCGGCGTGGATGGTGGTGGCGTTGGTCTTGTCGAGGTAGGCGGGGGTGGCGGTGGCGAACCAGATGGCCCCCGGTGCCGCCGCCGGTACGGGGCGGAGGGCCAGCCGGGCGGCCTCTACGCCCATCGTGGTGGTGTCCTCGTCGTGGGAGGCCACCGAACGAGTGCCCTTGCCGCCGCCGCTGCCGAACACCTGGGAGACGCCCGAGCGCTGGAGCCTTCGGTACGGGACGTACCCGGCGATGCTGACGATGCCTCTCATCTGTATCAGGGCTTCCTTCCTCGTGACGGCGACGATCGCCGCCTGGGTCAATCGGCCCGGACAGGCCCGTTCGGCCGCCGAGGCTCCTCCCCGGTTCGCCCCGGCCGTGGGCGGCCACTTCACCGGGCCCGCCGGTGACGCTGGCCTCTCCGGCCTCCTCATCCTATGATGTCCACAGTATCTGACGGTCAGTCAGGAAACCACCGCGGTGCCGTGCCGCGACCGCATGATGGAGGCCCGCCCATGGATTTCGAGTTCACACCGGAGCAGCTCGATTTCGTCAAGGAGGTCGAGGAGTTCCTCGACGCCAACGACGATCCCGAGGTCTTCGACGTCACCCGCGAGAACATGGCCCAGATCGTCGACACCCCGTTGCGGCGCAAGTTCATGGCGAAGGTCGGAGAGCAGGGCTGGCTCGGCATCACCTGGCCCGAGGAGTACGGGGGGTCGAACGGCGAGGGCATCTACGAGTACCTGCTGAACGAGTCCCTGGCCGCTCGCGGGGGACCTCAGATCGGCAAGGGTGTGGGCATCATCGGCAAGACCATCATCAGCCACGGCAGCGATCGGCTGAAGCAGGAGTTCCTGCCGAAGATCCTGCGAAACGAGGTGGAGTTCGCCGTCGGGTACTCCGAGCCCAACGCCGGCTCCGATGCCGCGTCGATGCAGCTCAAGGCCACCCGGGACGGTGATGGGTGGCGACTCAACGGCCAGAAGACCTGGACGACCTCGGCCCACTTCGCCGACTGGTACTGGGTGGGGGCCCGCACCGACCCCGAAGCCCCCAAGCACCACGGGATCAGCCTGTTCCTCGTCCCGATGGACCATCCGGGCATCACGGTGAAGGCCATCTGGACCATGGGCGACGAGCGGACCAACGAGGTGTACCTCGACGACGTCTGGGTGTCCGACGACTATGTGGTCGGTGAGCTCAACAAGGGGTTCCAGTACATCTCCGAGGCACTCGATCTCGAGCGTTTCACCCTGTTCACCTACTCGCCCATCGCCCAGCGCCTCGACCTGCTGACCGAGTACGTCGCCACCGCCACCCGGGACGGCGAGGCCCTGAAGGACGACGCCGTCGTGCGAGCAACGGTGGCCGAGTTGCACACCGAGGCCGAGGTGGCCAGGGTGCTCGGGCTCAAGTTCGTCTTCGCCTCCTCGCAGGGAGGGTCCCCACCGACCTCCGAGGCCTCCGAGTACAAGTTGTTCACCACCGAGTTCTCCCGGCGCCTGGCCAACACGTCCATGGACATCGCCGGTCCCGGCGGCCAGCTCAGGGTTCGCACCGAGGAGGCCCCGATGAAGGGTCGGGCCGAATCGACCTACCGCTACACGGTCATCGACACCATCGGCGGCGGTTCCTCGGAGATCCAGAAGAACATCATCGCCCGGCGCAAGCTGGGCCTACCGAAGAACTTCTGACCCTCCCCGCCCGTGTCCGCAACACCCACCACCGCTGTCGGCGCGCCGGAACCCGGTGCGACCGAGGGTCCGGACGGTCCGCTGCGCGGCATCGTCGTGCTCGACCTGGCCAGCGTCGGCCCCGCCGCCCGGTGCACCCGGATCCTGGCCGACTACGGTGCCACGGTGGTCAAGGTCGGGTCCGTTCCCGGCCGGGGCACAGAGCCCGTCCAGCCCCCGTTCTACGCCTACAGCGGCTCGCGGTACCTGCAGAGGACGGCCATCGACCTGAAGGACCCCGAGGGCCGTGCCGCGTTCCTCGCCCTCGTGCGGGGCGCCGACGTGGTCGTCGAGAGCTTCCGGCCCGGGGTCATCGACCGCCTGGGTATCGGCGTCGACGACCTGGCCGCCGTCAACCCTTCGATCATCGTCTGCTCCACGACGGGGTACGGGCAACAGGGACCGCGCGCTTCGTGGGCGGGACACGACATCAACTACCTGGCGGTGGGCGGCTATCTGGCCACGACCGAGCCGCGGGCTGACGGGGGACCCCCGGTCCCCGGGGCCACCATCGCGGACGCGGCCGGGGGAGGCATGCAGGCGGCCATGGCGGTCATGGCCGCGGTCATCGGCCGGGATGCCGCCCGGCGCTCCGGAGTCGACCTGGTGCCGGGCCCGACCCACCTCGACGTGTCGATCGCCGACGGAGTGCTGTGGCTGACGTCGCTGGCCGTGGACGAGCACCTGGCCACCGGGGCCCCGGTCGGCCACGGGGACAACATCATCACCGGCCGCTACGCCTGTTACGGCACCTACCGGGCGGCCGACGGCGGGTGGCTGGCCGTCGGGGCGATCGAGCCCAAGTTCTACGCCAATCTCTGCCGATCGCTCGGGTGCGAGCAGTGGAGCGACCACCAGCTCGACGACGAGGTACAGGACAAGATCAGACAGGACTTCGCCGCCGCCTTCGCCACCAGGGAACGGGACGCGTGGGTCGCCGAACTCGGAGGTGCCGACACCTGTGTGACCCCGGTCCTGACCGCGGAGGAGCTCGTGGACGACGCCCAGTTCGCGGCGCGCCGTGCCGTCGTGGACGCGGTGGGCCGGACGGTCGGGGGCGACCCGGTCCACTTCCGCCAGGTCGGGCCGGTGCTGGCGGGGATGCCGGCCCCCGAGGTGCCGGTCGTCGTCGGTGGCCCGTCGCGCTCCGACACCGACCGGCTGTTGGTCGAGGCCGGCCTGGCGCCGGCGCACATCGCCGAGTTGAGGGAGAGGGGCGTCGTGGCATGAGCGGCATCGGGGTGGACGACATCGACCGGCTCATCGGGGTGGAGCAGTACGAGGAGGAGGGCGAGTTCCCCGTCGAGCAGGGCTACGTGTGGACCACCTGCTCCTCGGTGGAGAACGGCAACCCGCTCTTCTGGGACACCGACGTGGCCGACGAGATCACCGGCGGGCCCATCGCCCCCCCAACCATGGTGTCGGTGTGGTTCCGTCCCCACCACTGGGCTCCCGGTCGCACGGGCCAGGGGCTCCCGCTGCAGGTCCACTTCGACCTGAAGAAGGGACTGGGGCTTCCCGAAGCGGTGATGAGTGACAACACCATCGTCTTCCACGAGCCGGTGCGTCCAGGCGACCGCCTCGTCACCCGCCAGGTCCTCCGGTCGGTCAGCGACGAGAAGACCACCAAGCTCGGGACCGGGAGGTTCTGGGTGATCGACGTCGAGTACCACAACCAGCGGGGCGACCTCGTGGCGGTCGAGAGCTACACGGGCTTCGGCTACCGGCGTGGTGACGGGCCATGACCACCGCCACCGCCCCCCGCCTCCTCCACGGGGACGTGCACGTGGGGGACCACCTCCCCGAGCTCGCCTACCCGGTCACCGCCACCACGGTGGTCCTCGGTGCCCTGGCCGCCCGTGACTGGCGACCCATGCACCACGACAAGGACTTCGCCGTCGAGCGCAACGGTACCCGCGACATCTTCCTCAACACACCCAACCAGGCGGCCTGGTTCGAGCGGTTCGTCACCGACTGGACCGGACCGTACGGGCGCCTGCAACGTATGACGTTCCGGATGCTCGGCTCGATCTTCCCTGGCGACACGATGGTGTTCCGCGGCGAGGTCACCGACACCGGTGTCGACGAGACCGGCTGTGGATGGGTGGCCGTCGACATCGCCGTTTCCGTCGACGGCGACCCGAAGACCACGTGCCGGGCCCGGGTCGCCCTCCCGGTGTCGCCCGAGGACAATCCCTGGAAGCGCAAGGGCGACCGATGGCGTCCCTGAGGGCACCCGGCACACGACCCCACCCGGCCGCCGATGCGCCGGCCCGCCTCCACCGTCTCCCGGGGCCAACGATGGCGCCGGGCGCCCCGAATCCCGATCGACCGAACGAGGAGAACTGAGCATGTTGGACCTGGAATTCAGCGCAGAACAGGAGATGCTCCGCGAGACGGTGCGTGGCGTCTGCGCCACGACCACACCGTTGAGCGTCGTCCGCCAGCTCGAAGACGACCCGCTTGGGTACTCGCCGGAGCTGTGGAAGCAGCTCGCCCATCTGGATCTCCTCGGCCTGCAGCTGCCCGAGGAGTACGGGGGCTCGGGCATGACCGCCGTCGAGGGGGTGGTCCTCTACGAGGAGTTCGGCCGGTCGCTGGCCCCCTCCCCTCACTTCGTGAGCTCGATCCTGTGCGGCGGGGCCCTGGCGCTGGCGGGGGGCGAGGCGGTCAAACAGGAGTGGCTGCCCCGGATCGTGTCCGGGGAGGCGATCCTGACCCCGGCCTGGCTGGAGCCGGAGAACGGGTTCGGTCCGACGGGTGTCCAGGTCCGGGCCGTGGCCGACGGGGACGGATTCGTGCTGTCGGGCACCAAGCGTCATGTGGCGTTCGCGTCGGCGGCGTCGCGGCTGGTCGTCCTCGCCCGGACGGGCGACGCTCCGGCCGACGTCGATCTCTTCCTGGTCGACCCCGGCGACCCCGGGGTGTCACTCACCCAGCAGACGACCATCGCCGCCGACACCCAGTACCGCGTCGATCTCGACCGCGTGCGCGTGAACGCCGACGACCGTGTCGGCCCCGCCGGATCGGGATGGGCCACCTGGGATGCCGTGATGCACGACGGGATCATCATGGCCGGCGCCCAGGCCGTTGGTGGCGCCCAGTACGCCCTGGAGATCACCGTCCAGTACGCCAAGGACCGCCAGCAGTTCGACAAGCCCCTCGGTGCGTTCCAGGCACTGGCCCACTACCTGGCCGACGCGGCCACCACGGTGGACGGTGCCGAGGTGCTGGTGCACGAAGCGGCGTGGGCCCGCTCGGAGGGCCGTGACGTGGCCAAGCTGGCTCCGATGGCGAAGCTCTACGCCTGTCGGACCTTCCGTGACGTGACGGCCACGGCCCAGCAGATCTTCGGCGGCATCGGGTTCACCGTCGAGTTCGACATCCAGCTCTACTTCCGGCGGGCGAAGCAGCTCCAGCTCTCGTGGTGGGACACCCGCTACCTCGAGGAGCTCGTGGCCGCAGCGGTGCTCGACCGGTGAACACCTCCGACGAGACGCCCACCCTTCGGCGCGGTCCTAGGGTGGTCGCATGACCAAGAGGCAACTCAGCAAGGTCGGTGCCGTGGCGGCGATCGGCGGCGGCATCGTCACGCTGCACGGCGTCACCGGTCGACGGTGGCAGAAGGCCCACACCGTTTTCGCCGCGCTGGCCGCCACCGTCGCCGTGCTCTCCTTTGTCCAGGGCGCCCGGGGCACCGACGCCCCTCCCGCCCGATCCACGACACCCGCCTGACCCACAGCCACCCGTGCACCGGCCCGGTCAGGCCCCCGGGCCCGGCCGGGCCGGGCACTGCTCGGCGAGGACCCGACCGCAGAGGGAGCTGGGCAGCCGACCACGCTAGGTGGTCAAGCTGCCTCGCTGTACGGTCGGAATCTCCTGGGGGGCGGCTTCCGAGGCACAGGACGACCCGGCTCGGGCGGTCAAGTACGCGCGCGCCCGCCAGATGGGTAAGGATCTAGGCAGACGAATGGGGAAGCGCCAGATCTGGCGGCCGCTGCGCTCGGACAAAGGCTGCGATTCGATGAAAGACGACAGGGGGAAGAAGGGCACCAAGCAGTGGGCTCGGCGCGCGCTTGTCGCTGAGGCGGTCGTCGAGGAGCGCAACCGGCTGCTCGACGAGAAGGACGCCATCATCCAGGCCAAGGACGACACGATCACGGCCCAGGCGGGGGAGCTCAACTTGCTTCGCGAGCAGGCGGAGCAACTCGAGCGGAAGGCTCCGGTTCCCACCGCCAACGGGGACCAGGCGGCCCAGCCACAGCCCGTCGTCCCCAACGGACCCGACGGTGGCGCTCCCGCCGACGGACCCACCGGCGTGGTGATCGTCCCCACCCCTCCGAACGGGGAGGGTCACCGCCAGCCGACCGCGGAGGAGCGGGCGGCGCTGCACACTCCGCCGCCAGCCGACGGCGGAGGGGTGCTCAACGGACGCGACCTGGCGGCCGAAGGACACTCCGATGCCGCGCACTCCTCGGAGCCCCTCCAGCCGGTCGAACCGGTCAGGCCGGGGGCGCACGGAGTGACCGGTGCCGCGGCGGCCGGCGCGGCGGCGGGTGCGTTGGCCACCGGGGCTGCAGCCAACGGTCCCGCGGTGACACCGGTAGGGGCGGGGGATACCCTCACCGGCCCCCCGGTTGCGCTACGGTCGACCGTGCAGCCCGAGTCGGTCGGGGCTGGAGTGACAGGGGGAGTCGGCATGGCAACAGGTGCTTCGACGGTCGCCACACCGAGCGTCGACGGCGACGGAACTCCGAAGCATGGTGCGCTGTACCGGTTCCTGTTCGTGCACGAGATCGACGACTACCCGGCGAACGGGAAGAGGACCGGGTACCTGGCGCTGGCCGTCCTCGCCACCATCGTCCTCTACTACACGTACTACACGCAGACCGGGGTCACCCCGAACATCCTGCAGTACTACCACATGTCCTTCAGCTTCTACGTGTGGATCGTCATCGTCTCCAACCTGATCGGTGCCTTTGCGTCGCTGCCGGCCAGCAAGACGGACAAACTCGGCCGGGCCAACGTGATCATCTACGGGCTTCTCATCGTCGGGCTGCTCGTCGCGGTCGGCGTCCCCAACGTCTCGGGCGAGTGGGGTTTCGCCATCGTCATCTCGGCGATCGGATTGGTGGAGGGCGCCATCCTGGTGGCCACCCCGGCCATGGTCCGTGACTTCAGTCCCCAGGTGGGCAGGGCGTCGGCCATGGGGTTCTGGACGGTGGGGCCGGTGGCCGGCAGCCTCATCACCAGCATCGTGGCCAACCACACGCTCAACCACTTCCTCGCCAATCATCCCTTCGACGGGTGGAAGAGCCAGTTCATCATCTCGGGCGTCTCGGCCATCGTGCTGTTCGTCATCTGCCTGTTCTTGATGATGGACCTGTCGTCCAAGCTGCGCGACCAGCTGATGGTGTCCGAGCAGGACCGCGCCCTGGTCGAGGCCCGGGCGCGCGGGATCTCCACCCAGGAAGTGCTGGCCGCCACCGCCCACCCCTGGCGCCAGATCCTCAAGTGGGACCTCGTCGGCTCGGCGTTCGGCATCGCCGTGTTCCTGCTCATCTACTACGCGGCGGCCGGGTTCTTCACCATCTTCTACTCGACGGTGTTCGTGAACCCCAGCGGCCTCAACTTCACGGTGGCCCAGGCCAACGGGTTGAACACGTGGTACTGGGGGGCTGACGCCATCGCGCTCATCGTGTTCGGCGTGCTCTCGGACCTGTTGAAGGTGCGCAAACCGTTCATGCTGGTCGGCGCCATCGGTGCCATCATCACCCTGATCTACTTCCTGATGCAGACGACGCATCCCCACACCGGGTACTACAAGCTGGCGGCCATCGAGGTGGTGCTGGCCTGCTTCCTGTCCCTCTGCTACGCGCCGTGGATGGCCGGCTACACGGAGATGGTCGAGGCCAAGAACCCGGCCCTGGTGGGCACCGGCCTCGCCCTGTGGGGGTGGATCCTCCGCCTGGTCGTGGGTATCTCGTTCATCTTCCTACCCCTCGTGATCACCTCGGTCAACCCGGTGGTGGACAACCTTCCCCTGGCCACCAACACCATCCCGGGGACGAACACCAACGTGCAGGACTTCCTGGCCCAACACCCCGAGTCGGTGGCCTTCGCCCAGTCGCACGCCAAGTTGTTGACCCTCGTCCAGGCGCACGAGGCCGTCGTGCTGAAGGCCTCCGAGGATCCGTCCCTGACCAACGACGCCGCGGTGGCCGCGGCGATCGGCACCGCCAACGCCCTCGAACTGAACAAGCTGAAGTCGCAGTTCGAGACGCTGGTGGTGCCCTACCCGAAGCAGCTGTCTTTCCTGGCAGCGCACCAGACCGAGCTGACCAAGCTCCAGAACGGCGTCAAGAAGTCACCTGAGCAGTGGAAGGACTGGTTCTGGGTGTGCGTCGCCGGCATGGTGGTGTTCATCCCGACCATCTGGCTGAACCGTGGTCGCTGGAGCCCGAAGAAGGCGCGCGACGACGAGGAGAAGCACGAGGAGGACGTGGCGAAGGAGCTGAAGGAACTGGTCGGCGCAGCCGCCTGACCGGCACCGGTCCGGTGCCCCGACTCAAGCGTCCGGTGCAACGGCCCGAGGCCGCCGGGGTGTCAGCCGATCCGGGGGGCCACCCGTTCGACGAACAGCTCCAGTGAGCGCCACCCGACGGCCGGGTCCAGGCCGGCCACCAACGGCTTGAGCGTGAGCGCGGCGAGAGGGTCGATCCGTCCGGCCAGCTCCACGCACTCCTCAGGGGTCACGATGGCGTAGCGGCCGGACCGGCGCAGCTCGTCGATGTCCCGAGCCGGTGTGTACGGGCTCGCGCCCGGAGAGGATGCCGCCCACGCGGCGTAGCTGTTGGACTCGTGGAGGGCGTGGGGTCCGACCACCGACCACGCCTCGTCGGGGTCCTCGGCCACGAACACCCAGACCGGGCCGTCGGGCCACAGCAGCATCCCGTCCCCCTTGCCCAACCGCCGGCACTCGGCGACGTAGGCGTCCCCGAGGCGGGGATCGGCCACAGCGGGGAGGAAGGCGTCCCCCAGCCGGGCGGCCCGCCTGGGCGCCGAGCCCCCGACGATCACGAAGGGTCTCGGGCGCTGCACCGTGGCCGGGGTGACGGTGGACGTGCGGCCGCGGTAGGTGGTGGGCCGGCCGGTGAGCAATCCGAGCAGCGCTTCCAGCTTCTCTTCGAAGAGGGTGCCGCGTCCTTCGTAGGGGATGCCGAACATGGCGAACTCCTCGGCTACGTAGCCGGGGACCACGGTGAGCTCGACCCGTCCGCCGGAGAGGACGTCGAGCACGGCGACGTCCTCGGCGGTGGCGACCGGGTCCCGCAGGGTGAGGATGAGCGCCGACACCATGATCCGCAGGTGCTCCGTCCGGGCCGCCACCGCGCCGGCGAAGACGAACGGGGAGGGGAGGTAGCCGTCCGCGGCGCCGTGGTGCTCGGAGATGACCACCCTCGGGCATCTCCGAGCGTCGGCCCACTCGGTCATGGCCAGCGCCTCGGCGTAGAGCTCGGTCCGCGGGACCCCGAACTCGGGCGCCCTCAGGTCGTGATGGATCAGCCAGTTGGCCACGGCGGCTCCCCTCGTGCTTGCGGCCCGTTGGTGGCCGTCCATTCTGCCGGGGTCAGCGTACGCCACCCTGTCACACCGACGCCTTAGGGTGGGACCTGTGAAGGCCCCTGGTGCAGCCCGTGGGGGATTCGCGGTGGTCGATGTGGAGACCACCGGATTCTCTCCCGATCACGAGCGGATCGTGGAGGTGGGCGTCGTCGTACTCGATCCCGACGGCCGCGAGACGGATTCCTTCTCCACGCTGATCGACCCGGGTCGCGACCCGGGCCCGACGTTCGTCCACCGCATCACCCCGCGGATGCTGATGGGGGCGCCGACCTTCGCCGACGTCCGGCCGTACCTGGCCGGTCTGCTCTCCGGCAGGGTGCTGGTCGGTCACAATGTCGACGCCTTCGATCTCGTCTTCCTCCGGGCCGAGTGTGCACGGGCCGGCGGAGCGGCACTGGTGCCCGGCTCCGTGGCCAGCGTCGACACGCTGTGTGTGGCGCAGGAGCGACTGAGCCTGCAGGGCACGGCCAGCCTCGTGGACTGCTGTGCCCAATTCGGGTTGAGCTGGGACGATCACCACAGCGCACTCGGCGACGCCCGGGTCACCGCCGCGCTGTTCCGCTCGGTCCGGGCCCATCTCGGTGACGACGCCCTCGACCTTGCCGCCGTGCTCGCCACGGCCACGGGGACCTCCTGGCCCGACGCCTCCACGGTCCCGCCCCGCACGTGGCTGCGCCCCGGACGCACGGATGGAGCGGGCTGGCGACAGGGACCCCCGGTCGTGCCGCCCCGGCTGCCACCGGCCGCCGTCGCCTCACTGCCGGCCCTCACCTCACCCGACCCGCTGTCGCCCGACCGCCGGCCGGTGGGTCTGGTGCCAGTGCCCTGACCCTCCCGACGGTCGCTGGAGTTCCTCCGGCTTCGGGAACCGACACCGGGAACGGTTAGTCTCCAGAGGTGGCCCATCGACGATCAACCGGTCGACACCGGGACGGCGCACGGTGAGGCTGGTCATCCTGGGAAGCGGCAGCCCCCTCCCGGATGCCCATCGCGCCGGTCCGGCGACGTTGATCCGCACCTCGGCCGGCGACCTGCTCTTCGACTGCGGCCGGGGCGTGCTGATGCGCGCCGCCGGAGCCGGGACGGGGGCCAATGCCTTCGCCGCGGTGTTCCTCACGCACCTGCACAGTGATCACATCACCGACCTCAATGACATCATCACCATGCGTTGGGCGACGTCCTTCCAGCCCAATCCGCTGACCGTGTTCGGGCCGGTCGGCGCCGAAGCACTGGTGGCGGCGACCGAGGCCATGCTGGAACCGGACATCGGCTACCGGCTCGCCCATCATGAGGACCTGAACTGGAGGCCGTCCACCGTCGCCCATGACGTCGAGCACGGAGTCATCTTCGAGTCGGGCCGGGTCCGGGTCACGACGGCACCCACCGACCACGCGCCGGTCCGCCCCACCGTCGGGTACCGCATCGAGGACGGTGGCCGCACCGTCGTGATCGCCGGAGACACCGTGCCGTGTGAGGGTCTCGACGAACTGAGCGCAGGAGCCGACGTGCTCGTCCACACCGTCGTCCGCCGGGACATCATCGAGCAGATCGGCCTGCCACGACTGACCGATGTGCTCGACTACCACTCCTCGGTGGAGGACGCGGCCCGGACCGCGGCCCGTAACGGCGTGGCCACCCTCCTCATGACCCACCTCGTGCCCGCACCGGCCCCGGGATCGGAACAGGAGTGGACCGATCGAGCCGCCGTCCATTTCGGGGGCGAGGTCATCGTCGCCGCCGACCTCCTCGGCGTGGAGCTCGACGACGTCGACGGAAGCGTGCCCGCCTGAGCTCGGTCGGCTGCCTGCGGGGATGGCGTGCGGACCGATCGACTAGGAGCTGACGGAGCCCTCCTCGACGGCGGCGACGACGTCGGCGGAGACACCAGCTGAGGAACGGTGCCGGGCGGTGCCCAGCATCTCGTCGAGGTCACCCGCCTCGTGCGTTCCCGCCACCAACGGCGAGCGGGCCAGGATCACCACGCCGGCGACCAGCACCGCGAGCGACAGCACCTCCAGGCTGATCCACGCCGGCCCGGAGCGCAGTCTGTCGGCGTACAGGGTGACGCCGAGGAGGATGCTGACCAGTGGGTTGATGGTGACCAGTGTGGTGCGGGACGCGGTGATAGGCCCCGCATGGAGAGCGTTCTGGAGCAGGAAGACGGTGCCGAGACCCGTGACGGCCAACATGTAGGGCTGGGGGTGGGTGAACACGTGGCCCCAGCCCTCGGTGACATAGGTGGTGATCGACTTGGTCAGCGCGGCACTGAAGGCGGCCGTCACCGCCGTCGCCGCGCCGAAGGATGCCGCACGCCACCACCGTGGGCCCCGGAGGGCGGCGACGATGAATCCGGCGATGACGGCGGTGAGCACCACCGAGGCGACCAGGAATCTGTGGTTGCTCGGGATGGCGTCGCCACCCTTGGGCGAAGCCACCAGAAAGAACGCGGCCAGTCCGGCGACGATGGTCGCCGCGCCGGTCCACTCCTTCCAACCCAGGTGGTAGCGGAACCAGGTCCCGAGGATGAGCAACAAGAACACCAGCTCGGTGGTCAGCACCGGCTGGACGACGCTCAGCTCACCGAAGCGGAGCGCGGTGGCCTGGAGCGCGAACACCACCAGCATCAGCGCGAAGCCGATGAGCCAGATGCCCCGCTTCAGGGCGTGGGCCATCAGGCTCCACCGCATGGTGGTCGACGCCGGCGCCGTCTCCACGCCGATGCGCTGCAGCACCGAGGTCAGCGCGTTGACGAATGCGGCGAGCGCCGCGAGCAGATAGGCCACGGCCCCCGTTGTACTCGGATTTTGCCGCCCATGCGCTGCAATGCCCGGCGGTGGCGCCGCGTTCGCCGGTTATCGGGGTGGTGGGCCGCAGCCGGCCTGGACGTGGCCATCGGCGGGACGGCCCGGTGGGCCACCCCGCCGATGGACGCCGTCTGGACGCCGCCGCCCGGACCCTAGGTGGCCGCAGTGCTGGACTGCGTCCAGGTGCGCCACGCGCGATACCCACCGATCAGGTCGGTGGCCTGCTGGTAGCCGAGTTGCCGGAGGGAGTCGGCGGCCAGGGAGGAGGCGTACCCCTCGGAGCACACCACGACCACGGGCCGGTCGAAGCCGGTCGCCTCGGGCAGGCGGTGGGCCCCTCCGGGGTCGAGGCGCCATTCGAGCACGTTGCGCTCCACCACCAGGGCGTCCGGCAGGTCCCCCTCGTCGGAGCGCTGGGCCTCGGGTCGGATGTCGACGATGAGGCCGCCGGCCGCGGCGACGGACGCCAGATCCTCCGGACGGGTCCGACCGATGCGGTGGCGGGCCTGGTCCACCAGGTCCTGCGCCGATTGCGTCACGAAGGATCGTGCGCGGCCGTGACGTCGAAGGGTCCCACCGGGGTGAGGGCCTGGACGCGCCGCGGGACGAGCTTGCCGACCCGGTCCACCCGGAAGTAGGTCATGCTGGTCAAGCGGGGCCCGTAGACGTGGACGCTGATCGCCTGCTCGTCGTGGTAGTTGGTGAGATCATGGATGTACCGAGGACCGAAGGTCCGGTGCTGTCCGGCCTCGAGCTGATGGCACGAGATCACCGCAACGCCGCGGTCGGTCGGCCTCACTGATGTCTCGGTCAGGCTGCCGGTGGCCACCTGGATCGCCCCGCTGGAGAGTCCGTGGTCGTGGAGCTCGATCTTGCCGCCGGGAGGCCACCCGATGGCCCAGGCCTCGAACAGGTCGGTGACGGCCAACAGGAGCCAGGTCCGCTCGGTCAGTCCCTGCAGCTCGGGGATCGCCGTGGCCGAAACTGAGAATCCTTCGGCGATGGCCAGCAGGTCGACGCTTCGTCGGGGGAGAGAAGACCCCGGTCCGGCCGGCACATCAGCGGAGCGGATTGGGGACGGTACGCCGTCGCCGTTGGGTACCGGACCGGGGTAGGCAAATGCCATGCCGGTACTGTAATTCGATAAAACCGACCAATCAAGTCGATTATGTAGATTACAGCAATCGAGCCCGGGGCTCGAGGCGGAGCCGGCGAGGCCCGGAGGAGTGGCGTGCCCCTAAGCGGTCGCTTCGCCGACCCCTTCCACCGACGACGTTGCGTCGTGGGCGGAAACCGGGTTCGGAGCGTCCGCGTCGAGTCCGGCGTCAGGCATGTGGAGTCCCAGCGCGTAGCCGGCGAGGTAGGTGTCGGCCTCCTGGCGTCGCGGATAACGGCTCTCGAGCTCGCGGAAGCGGGGGGAGTGGTTGGGCTCGACGAGGTGGGCGAGCTCGTGGACGATGACCGCGTCGAGCACCCATCCCGGCGCGACACGGAGCCGCTCCGAAATGCGGATCTCACGGGTGTGGATGGTGCACGATCCCCAGCGCTTGGTCTGGTTGCTCGCCCACCGGATGGAACTCGGCACGATCCCGTCGAGGTAGCGCTGCCCGAGCGCAACCGCCCGTTGTTCGAGGTGCTCGTCCGACGCGTGCAGATGGGGGCGATGTCGCCTCAGTCTCTTCGAGAGCTCGTCGACCATCTCGTCCAACTCGGCACCGCGGAGATGGGAGGGGACGACGACGATGATGCGGTCACCCTCCCAATGGGCGGCAGCGGTCTTCTTCCGGCGCTTGCTGACGCGCACCTCTACATCGGGGTGGAAGAGTGTCGGTGGTCGGTGGTTCGTACTCATGGTGGTGACCGTAGGGTTGGGCTGTGACGGTGTCACACAGGTGGGCTGCGGCGTTGTCACGAAGGTTCCACCCCTGTTTCTACCGCAGCGGACGGTGCCCGCCGGACATGCCCAGGCGGCGGGCTGATCGACCCTTCGGATGGGACCGGGCCTGGGACACGAGCGACCCGGCGCACCGATTCGTTCTGGACCCACCCGGCCTGGACTCGGGCACCGGCTCACCCGGTCTCGGTCCTCGGTGCCCCCCGGCCGGCCGGCACACACGTGGCCGGGGCGGCCGGGGCCGAATGGGAGGGCGTCGAGCCTGACGGTACGATTGGGTCGTGCATCCCCGTCTGGCGTCGTATCCCGTCAGCGCGCACCCGAGGGTGCCGGATGTTCCCGGGCACCGCGGTCCCGGCTGTTCTGGGACCTCGGGGCGGTCGGCTGGCCCGCCGCGGCCGGTAGAGAGGACGTCATGCACGGTGCAGTGACCCGCTACCGGGTGATGGCCTTCGTCGTCGGGACTGCACTCGTCCTGCTGGTGTTCGTGGCCATCCCGCTCCAGTACTGGGCGGGGAAGTCGGGCGTGGCCGAGGTGGTGGCCCCGATCCATGGCTATCTGTATCTGGTGTATCTGGCCGCCGCTGCCGATCTCGCCCGTCGTGCCCATTGGAGGCTGGGTCGCATCCTGATCGTGGTGGCCGCGGGATTCGTGCCGTTCCTGGCCTTCATCGTCGAGCACCGCGTGTACCAGCAGATGCAGGCCGAGTGGGCCGCCGACGCCGCCGGTGGGACCCCGGATGCCGGGGCCGGTGTGATGCCGGGCCGGGCCGGTGGGGCCGTGTCAGATGGTCACGACGACCCGGCTGGCTGACCGCTCAGCGGGACCCGCGCAGGAGCGCTCCCGGACGGGCGCCCGTCTCCTCGCCTTCGGCGAAGGTGGTGATGCCGGACTTGATGGTCTCCACATAGCCGACGGCGTCCTGGACGAGCCGCTTGCCCCCTGCCGGCAGGTCCGACACGACAGTGGGATTGCCCAGTTGCAGGTGCTCGTAGTCGATCACATTGATGTCGGCCACCGCCCCGACCTCGATGGTTCCCCGGTCACCGAGCCCGTAGAGACGCGCGGTGTCATGGGTCTGCTTCTTCACGATCCATTCCAAGGGGAGGCGCTCGCCCCTCACCCGGTCGCGGGTCCAGTGCGTCAGCATGAACGTGGGCTGTCCCGCGTCGCAGATGACGCCGCAGTGGGCGCCGCCGTCGGCGAGCCCCGCCGCGGCCCGCGGGTGCAGCAACATCTCACGGGCAGGATCGAGGTCGCCGTCGGAGTAGTTGAGGATGGGCACGTAGAGGAGCCCCCGCCCGTCGTCCTCGAGCATGGCGTCGTAGGCGACCTCCAACGGCGACCGGCCCACTGCGGCGGCGATGCCGGCCAGCGAGCGCTCGGGCCCCGGCTCGTACTCGGGCGGGCTGCCCAGGGCGAAGGTGGTCCGGTAGGCCTGGTCCATCCGGTCCCGTGCTTCGTCGTCGGGCTCCCACGACTCGATGGCTCCCCGCACCTCCGGGCTGCGTAGGGCGGCGACGAACGCCTCGGCGGAGAGCCCTTTGGCCTTGAGGTCCTGGTACGCGGGGATCAGGTCGAACAGGCTGTAGGTGGTGAAGTGCCCGGACAGCAGCCCGGTGGCCCTTCCAGCCACCTGCGGCCACAGATCTGCGCCCTCGGTCACCGCCTGCAGCGACTCGTCCATCAGCTCCCGCCACAGCTGCGGGGCGGCGTCGACCTGCAGCAGCGCGAAGGTGACGGGGCGGTGAATGGCGGCCGAGAGGCGCCGCATCCACTCGACCTCCTTGCGTGGGCCGACGATGTCCTCGCCGGCCGATCCGGCCGGGGCTAGCTCGAAGACGCCGGTACCGAGCTCCCCGAGACCGGCACCGATGCCGAACAGCTCGTCCTCGGCGGCGAACGTGCCCGGGACCGGTTCACCGTCGATGGCCAGGTGGGCGATCGTCCGTGATGTGGAGAAGCCGAGGGCACCGGCGGCGATGGCCTCTTTGACCAACCGCTTCATGGACCCGATGTCCTCGGGCGTGGCCGGCTCGTTGCGGGCCCCCCGGTCACCCATCACGTAGGAGCGAACGGCCCCATGGGCGATCTGGGTGCCCACGTCCATGGTCCACTTTCGCTGCTCGAGTGCATCGAGGTACTCGGGGAAGCTCTCCCAGCCCCACTGGAGGCCTTCGGCCAGCGCGGTCCCGGGGATGTCCTCGACCCCCTCCATGAGACCGATCAACCAGTCGTGGCGGTCGGGTCGGGCGGGGGCGAACCCGACGCCGCAGTTGCCGGTCACGATGGTGGTGACCCCGTGCCAGCTGCTCGGCGCCAGGACCTCGTCCCAGGTCGCCTGCCCGTCGTAGTGGGTGTGGATGTCCACCCAGCCCGGGGTGACCAGTAGCCCGTCGGCGTCGACGGTCCTGGTCGCCGTTTCCCCGTTCGACGCCCCGACCCCGGTGATGACGCCCCTGTCGACCGTGACATCCGCCTGTCGCGACGGACCGCCGGTCCCGTCGACGACGGTTCCCCCTCGGATCACGAGGTCATGCATGGCCGTTCCCCCTGTTCAAGCCGGACCGCTCAAGCCGTGCCGTGATGCTTTCACGCCCACCGCCGGGGCGCAACGAGCGGTCCCGCACCCCCCGTCGGGCCCGGCGACCCCTCAAAGCGGTCGTTCCCGTCGGGTCGGGTCCCTGCCGCCGGCCCGAACCACGGGTGCACCCGTCAGCGAGGGGGGATCGAGTAGGTGACCTGGGCTTTTGCCACCACACCGTCACTGCCCACCGAATACATGGCCACCTCGGCAACGGCCAGGCGTTGGCCCAGCTTGAGGAGGGTGGCGACGGCGACGACGTCGACCAGGTCCGGTTTGCGGAGGAAATCGATGTGGAAGCTGGTGGTGACCGAGAGCGTGACCGGGCCGATCTGGCCGATGATGACCATCCAGGCCGCGCAGTCGGCCAGGGCCATGAGGGTGGGACCGGAAATGGTGCCGCCGGGGCGGCTGTCGGTCTCACCGACCCGCAGCACCATGCGGACCGAGGTGTCGCTCAGCTGTTCGATGACATACGGCACCCGGTTGCCGGGAAAGGCGGTGTCGAGCAGGTGCTGGAGGTCCTCGACGGTCATGACGGGCCGGGTGACCATGGCAGGGCAGCGTAGATGCCCCGGCCCGACCGGTCGCACGCGGCGACCAATTCTGAGGGTGGATCGCGACCGGCGTCTCGGATTCCCGATACATTCGGGCCCAGCCGAAAGGCCGGCGACCGGACGACCGGACCCGGCTGGAGCGGCAGAAGGTGCCCCGAACGGGTGCTCGGGGACTCAGGGGGAATGCGTGGAAGACGACGGGCTGTCAGGCGAGCACCGGGTGGCCGCGGAGCTGGCCGGGGAGGCGGGCTCCTTGCTGATGACGCTCCGCTCTCGGGTGGGGCCCGGGCGTCCGCGGGGTGACGAGGGGGACCGCCTCTCGAACGAGCTGTTGATGCGCCGCATCGCCGAACTGTTCCCCGACGACAGGATCCGGTCGGAGGAGGCCGACCAGTCGGTGGCTCTCGGGGACGGCTCGGGGCGGGTGTGGATCGTGGACCCGCTGGACGGCACCCGCGAGTTCTCGGAGGACCGGGCGGACTGGGCCGTCCATGTTGCCCTGGCGATCGATGGTGTCCCGTGCGTGGGTGCGGTGGCCCTCCCCGCCCTCGCCGTGGTGCTGGGCACCGGTGATCCACCCCTTCCCGCCGCGCCCGCGTCGCCACCCCGGTTGGTGGTCAGCCGCACCCGCCCACCCGGCTTCGTGCCCTTCGTGGCGGAGCGTCTGGGGGCAACTACCGTGCCCATGGGCTCGGCCGGCGCCAAGATCGCCGCCGTCATCCGGGGCGAGGCCGAGGTCTACGTCCACGACGGTGGCCAGTACGAGTGGGACTCCGCGGCTCCGGTGGCCGTGGCACTCGCCGGTGGCTTTCACGCCAGCCGTCTCGACGGCTCACCGCTCCGCTACTCGCGACCAGATCCGTGGCTTCCCGACCTGGTCGTCTGCCATCCTGACTTCACCGAGCCCGTCCTGGCCGCACTGCGGGCCTCGGGAGCATCGGGGGACGATCGTGCCTAGGTGGGCGCCCAGTCCCCGGGGAGGGTCGGAGTGACCGCGGCGCCCGAGTCGCGCCGAGGAGCCGGTCCGGGCGTGTTCGACTCGAGCCGGCTCGGGCCGATCACGTTGAAGAACCGGATCATCAAGGCCGCCACCTTCGAAGGTTCGAGCCCCAAGGGTGAGGTCTCCGACCGGTTGATCGACTTCCACCGTCGGGTGGCCACCGGCGGTGCGGCCATGTCCACGGTGGCCTACCTGGCCGTCTCGCCCGAGGGCCGCACCGATCGTCACTGCATCCGACTCGACGCGTCGTCGATCCCGGGGTTGCGCCGGCTCACCGGAGCGGTCCACGACGCGGGTGCTGCCATCTCGGCCCAGATCGGTCACGCCGGCCCGGTGGCCAACGCGCGTTCGAACGGTTCGGCCGCCCTCGGCCCGTCACGCCGGTTCAGCCCGACCGGTTCCGTGACCCGTGCGGCGTCCGATGACGACATCGTCCGCATCACCGAGGACTACCGCCGTGCCGCCTCGGTGGCCCTCGATGCCGGGTTCGACTGCATCGAGATCCACCTCGGACACAACTATCTGCTGAGCGCGTTCCTCAGTCCGAAACTCAACCGCCGCTCCGACGGGTGGGGGGGCAGCCTGGCCAACCGCTCTCGGTTCCCGCGCCAGGTGGTGAAGGCGGTGAGGGACGCCGTCGACGGACGGGTCGCCGTCACGGCCAAGCTCAACATGGCCGACGGGGTGCCCGGAGGGCTATGGCTCGACGAGAGCATCGCATTCGCCCGCATGCTCGAATCCGATGGTGCCCTCGATGCGCTGGAGCTCACCGGCGGAAGCTCGCTGTCGAATCCCATGTACCTGTTCCGAGGGGAGGCCCCGCGGGCCGAGTTCGCGGCGACCCTCCCGGCACCGGTCCGGGCCGGCTTTCGGGTCGTCGGATCACGGTTTCTCCAGGAGTACCCCTTCCAGGAGGCGTACTTCCTGCAGTACGCCCGGCAGTTCCTCGACGCGCTGCGCATGCCTGTGATCCTGCTCGGCGGGGTGAATCGCCTGGAGACGGTCGAGCACGCGCTGGCCGAGGGGTTCTCGTTCGTGGCCATGGCCCGCGCCCTCCTCCGGGAACCCGACCTGGTCTCACGCTGGGAGAGGGGCGGCTCCGACGACGGGATGTGTATCCACTGCAACAAGTGCATGCCGACCATCTACAGCGGGACCCGTTGCGTGCTCGTCGAGGACGCCGAGTTCCGCCAACCCTGACCCGGTCCCGCGGCTACCCCCCCGGTCCTCGAGGTGGCCAGATGGGACCGGTCGGCGGCTCAGACCGCCGCCGGTTCCGGTTCGGGTGCGCTCGATGGGGCCGGTGCCCCGAGTGCGGCCATGTTGCCCCGCTTGAGCACCAGCCCGGCGACGACCGCCCCCGCCACGAAGATCAACGACGACCACAGGAATGCCGTCGTGTAGCTGTGGAGGGCTGCTGCCCTGAGGTTGGCCGGCGTCATCACCTTGCCCACGAGGTAGGCCGTGGCCGCCCCGGCGGCCAGCGTGTTGAGAAGGGCGGTCCCTATGGACCCCCCGACCTGCTGGGTCGTGTTGAGGGTGGCCGACCCCACGCCGGCATCGTGGGGAGCCAGTCCGAGGGTGCCGGTGCTGAACGCCGGAGCGAGGCTCAGGCCGAAGCCGACGCCCAACAGGATCAGATAGGGCAGCACGTGGCTGACGTACGCCGTGTGGAGACCGACGAGGTGGAGACAGTAGAGGGCGGCCGATGCCATGAGCAGTCCGATCGGGACGATGGGCTTGGGACCGAACCGGGGCAGCAGGACGCGGTTGGACACCTGGGCCATTCCCGCCAGGCCGATGACCATGGGGAGGAAGGCGACACCGGTCTTCACCGGGCTGAATCCCAGGGTGTCCTGGAGGTAGTAGGTCAGAAACAAGAAGACGCCGAAGATTCCCACGCTGGCGAACAGCATGGCCAGCATGGAACCGCCCCGTGTCCGGTCGAGGGGAATGCGTGGCGGGAGCAGTGGATAGGGCGCCCGGGTCTCGAAGAGTGCGAACACCCCCAACAGGATCACGCCTAGGACGAGGAACCCGATCGTGAACGGGTTGCTCCACGCGGTGGTCTCCGCGTGGGAGAAGCCGTAGACCAGCGAGAACAGCCCGCCGGTCACCATGAACAGTCCGGGCAGGTCGAGAGGGTCGTGGTCGGTGGCCCTGTCGTTCTTCAACCACAGCAGGGCGCCCGTGGTGGCGATGGCGGCGAAGATCAGGTTGACGAACAACGTCCATCTCCACGACGCGTACGAGGTGAGGATTCCTCCGAGCAGGAGGCCGAGGGCCCCCCCTGCGCCGGCGATGCCGCCATAGATGGCGAAGGCCTTCCCTCGTTCGGCCGGATTACTGAAGGTGGTGGTGAGCAGGGCGAGCACCGAAGGTGCGAGGAGGGCTCCGAACGCTCCCTGCACCGTCCGGGCCGTGACGAGCATGGTGAAGTTGACCGAAGACCCGCCGATGGCCGAGGCGACTGCGAATCCGACGAGCCCGATGATCAGCGCCCTCTTCCGGCCGAGGTAGTCGCCGATCCGGCCGCCCAGCAGCAGCAGACTCCCGAAGGCGAGCGAGTACGCCGTGACGATCCACTGACGGTCGGCGTTGGAGAAGTGCAAGGCATGCTGCGCGGTCGGGAGGGCGATGTTGACGATCGTGTTGTCGAGGATGACCATCAGCTGCGCCACACCGAGCACGGCGAGGATCCACCACC
This sequence comes from uncultured Acidimicrobiales bacterium, assembly GCA_963725395.1. GTDB lineage: Bacteria > Actinomycetota > Acidimicrobiia > Acidimicrobiales > RAAP-2 > Bog-756. The sequence goes on from CAVRYH010000002.1 coordinate 503,986, forward strand.
GCATCGTGTGATTGGCCGCCCGGTCGCTGAGCTGCTGCCCGCTGGGCGGCCTGATGGTGGTGGTCTCGCTCATCGGTGCCTCCGTCGGTCTCAAATGGAACGTAGTTCTCCGCTTGATCGGCTATTCTAGCAGTAGACGGAGATGGATCCTCCACTTAGCGAGGTGGGGGATCCGGGAGGTTGTTGATCATGATGTGCCCCGAGCCAGATCGAGGATGTCGCCCCTTGAGGGCAGATGCGGCACGGAACCGCGAGCGCATCCTCGAGGCGGCCACCGCGGTGTTCGCAGATCGTGGTCTCGAGGCCTCGCTGGACGACGTCGCCCGCTGCGCCGGCGTCGGGGTCGGTACGGTCTACCGCCGATTCCCAAGCAAGGACACCCTGGTCGAGGCCCTCTTCGAGAAGGAAGTGGACGGGATGGTCGAGCTCGCGGTGCAGGCGGGGAGCATCACCGACTCGTGGGACGCCCTGGCCTGGTTCATGGAGCGGGCCAGCCAGCGCCAGGCCGAGGACCTCGGGCTGCGGGACGTCCTCATGTACTCGATGTGCGGACGGGAGCGCATCGCACGCGCCCGGGAGCGCATCGTTCCGGCGATCACCCGCCTAGTTGAGCGGGCCCAGCGCGACGGACATCTGCGAGCCGACATCGTCACAGCCGACATCCCGATCATCGAGCTCATGGTCAATTCGGTGGCCACCTGCACGAACCGCCTCACACCCGAGCTGTGGCGGCGCTACCTGGCGATCCTGCTCGACGGCATGGCTGGCGATCGGCCGTCGCTGTCGGAGCTTCCCGAAGCGCCCACTCTCGAGGTTGTCGAGGAGGCGCTCGCCTGCCACAAGGGCCGTTGAGGACGGGGTCCGTCGCCCCTCCGGCTCAGCCCTCCTCGTCGTCCGATCGGGTACCGCCCGAGACCTCCGGTGCATCGAGATTCCAACCCTCCTCGTCGGCCGACCGGGCTCGCTCACGCTCGGTGGGCTCGCCTCGCCCATCAGGATCGTCGATGCCCCCGTCCAAGGTGACGAGGGCTTCCGGATCGTCGAGCTCGACCCCGGCTTCCTCGAGCTCCCGTTCGTCCGCCTGCAGGTTGGGATCGAGCGACGGGTCCCGCTCGACCGCCTCGAGAAAGCCGGGATCGAGAGCGGTCTTTTCGTCGAAGGCCTCGTCACCCTGCTCGAAGGGGTCCGAGCCCGAAGGCTCGTCTGGGGACCATTCGTCGTTCGTGCTCATCTCGCGTCGTCTCCATCACTTGGTGGTCACTCCCGATCGTAGGGGGGATATCCGGGTGTCCGCTCCAGAGCAGGGATTTCAACGAAATGCCCCGAACCGGAAGCACGGCGGCGAGCCGGAATCATGTGCCGACCGGATCGTGGAGCTCGCCGGGCAGAACATCGCTCCCGACGGCGCGGATAGCCGGGTGATCGCAAGCCAGTGGCCATCCGTTTCATGTCGGCCACCCTGTCGATGACGCGCAACCCTGCCTCGGATGGCTCGTCATCACGAAGCGGACTCCGTGACTTCAGACGTGGCCCTCGTGTCCGCCGATGACCGATCCGACCTTGGTGGCATGCCTTCGCCGCGGTCACGCGGGAGCAGGTCCTGAACGGGCCCTAAGAGCGTGTCGAAGAACGCTGCTTCATCGGGGTCGACGGCGTATCGTGACTGGATCGGGCGTTTGGAGCCGACACCGCCGGCCGCCTTGGCCTCCGAAACGAGCGATGAGTTGACATCACCGCACCCATCATCCTGTCCGAACCACTTCCAGGTGGTCCCGCAGAGTGCCACTGTCTTTCGCGATCGGCACGAAGTCCGCCTAGGCTGAGCTTTGGCGACGCAGTTCCAAACATGGACAGACCGGCGGGAGTCCCGCCCACGTAGCTCAGGGGATAGAGCACTCGTTTCCTAAATGAGGTGTCGCAGGTTCGATTCCTGCCGTGGGCACGCTGTGATGTCGCGAGGGGCCAGGTACCCAGGACCGCCCTCCGTGGCCGGAGCGCGGACACTTGAGCACCGTGCTGAGTCGGTGCACGCTTTTATCGCATTCTCATGGATTGAGGTTGGCCAAGTGCCCAGGACCGCCCGCCGTGACCGGAACGCCGGACGCGTCCGCGGATCCGCCTAGAAGACCCCGCTCAAATCCGAAGTGCCCCTATGCCCGGGATCAAGCAGCCCTCGCTGTAATCCAGTCAAACTCGGATGGAATCCGGACGCCGACATCCCGGTCGCATAACGGCGAGATGACCTCTTCTAACGCCTCGCAGAATGCTTCATAGCCGACCACTTCGATCGCCGGCACGGACGGCCCAGCTGCCGCGAGCGTCCGAACGGCGGTCGAAGTGTCCGGCCATTCGTTGACCACCTTCACGGTGCCGCGCTCGAGGGCCACAAATCCCGCAGCACTCAGCATGTCGCCGATCACATTCTGCGTGTCGCCTTGTTCTGTCGTTGCCGCGCCGTGGCTGGATGGAGACAACTCGATGACCTTGAGGAAGTAGGGCATCAGCCCCAGCCGGTCGAATTGACCCCAGAAGGTGAGGCCCAAACGGCCCTCGGGGACCAGAACGCGCTTCGCCTCTTGGAGCGCACCCTCGCACCCCTTCCAGATCCCGTTGAAACTGGTGGCGAGATCGAAGCTGGCATCCGGGAAGGGCAGAGCGAACATGTCCCCAGCCCGAAAACTCCCACCAGGCGTCCGCGCCGCTGCAATCGTGGTGAGTCGTTCTGACGCATCGATCCCTGAGACGACAGCGCCCCTCCGCGCCGCCACCGAGGCGGCAAAGCCCGAACCGCAGGCGATGTCCAAGAGGCGGACTCCGGCATCGACGCCAAGTTGATCGAAGAGCACCTCATTAGCCGGAAGCGCATAGGGCTCCCACAGGTAGGCCCATTCTGCGGCTCGCGCCCCCCAACCCCGCCCGGCTCCTTCCCAGTCCACCCTGCTCGACGCCATCGATCCTCCTTAGACGCACGACCGTATAACAATACTAAACGATCGTGCGTCTAAGATGCAAGGGTGCCGGTCGAGTGAGGAGTCAAGATGGCCCTGGAGGAAACCCCGAAGAGGCAAACGCGGGCCCCGGGAGAGCGCTCACGCGCCCGCGTCGTGGACCAGGCAGCGCAGTTGGCAACGATCGAGGGAATCGAAGGGATCTCGATCGGACGGTTGGCCGACGCCACCGGCATCCCCAAGAGCAGCGTCTACGCCCTCTTCGGCTCCAAGGAAGAACTCCAGCTGGCGACCATCAACGCAGCACGTGACAGTTTCATCGTCGAGGTCGTCACCCCGGCGTTGCATGCGACCTCGCCCGGGCGCCAGCGCCTGTTCGCCCTTTGTGAGGGCTTCCTCTCCTACGTCGAGCGGCGTGTCTTCCCCGGTGGCTGCTTCTTCGTCTCCGCCGCGGCCGAGGTTGGCGCTCACCCTGGGCGCGTCCATGACGAGGTTGCTCGAATCCAACAGCAGTGGCGCGACTTGCTCGGACGCGAAGCCAGCGCGGCCGTTGATCGAGGCGAACTACCCATTGGCACGGATCCCCAGCAGCTCGCCTTTGAGCTCGGTGTAATCCTGGCTGGAACGGACATAGTCAGCGTTCTTCACGACGATTTGGCCGTGATCGGCCGCGCCCGATCAGCTGTCAAGAGTCGGCTGGCCAGCGAGTCGAGCTAGCCCGACCGCTTGAACAGCAGCCCTGCTTGTTGGAATTCGCCCCTTGCCCCGCCCTGTCTTGGAGCCGCCCGATCGAGTTCAGCAGGTGTCCAGATCGGCCGGGTCGCGGACACACATCTACTTCGGTCCGAAGTAGCGACCGTCCCACGTGTAGACGAGGTGTGTCCGACCGTCGACATCGGTCTGTCGCTCCTCAGCGCGGAGATACCGGTGCTGTTGTCCATCGCTCATGACTATGCAGAGCTGGGCGGGTTCGGTGTCGACACCTTGGCGGTTCCCGTCCATCGGCCCACCTTCGAGGACGGCTTCCTCGCGGCCTCCGCTACCCACACCCAGAACCATTTTGGGAATCATCACACCCTGGATCGTGTGCTTCAACACACCCGCCCGTGAGCACCGGCTCAGTGGCACGCGTCGAGCCTGGCGAACGGCACGTTGACGGCAGGTCCCCCCAGGGTCTGCCCTTCTTCGCCGGCGTCCGGGATCTCTGTGGGTGGGGCCCGGTCAGCTGGTCGATGGGCAACCGACAGACCAGTGGGTTGATTACCCAGGCGGTGACCATGGCCGCGCCGCGACGTGAACCCGGGACCGAGCTCATCCGATCGGCGTGGTCCCGTCCTGCGGATCGACAGACGGGCGACTGCTACGACAACACCGCCATCGAGAGGTTCTGGGCCACGCTGAAGCGAGAGCTCAGCTGGATCAACGGCTCGTCTACACATGAGCTGATCACGCCGGCGCAGCACCCTCTTCGACTGCATCGACATCCTCTGCAACCGGGAGCCCTTCCGAGTCGGGCCCGGTCGCTGAGTCCGCTTGACTACGAAGCCTTGCTCGTGGTGGCCTGAAAGCATAATCGGGTATCCGCCGAAGCGGTCAACTCCAGAGAACAATGCATAGATCAGTTGAGCGCTTGAGAAGAGGGGGAATTCTGCGTGTGAGGTCTTGGCTGGCGGTCGGGTGCGCAGGGATTCTTTTCGCGTCGACCCTCGTGGGGACCGGCGCCGCGGCCGCCCCGAGCAGTCCAGCACGAACGAAGGCACAGTTGGTAGAGATCGACATCCCTGCCCCAGCTGGCGAGATCAACTCGAAATGGCTGAACTATCCGGGTCCTCCTCGGGCGAACGTGCTCTTGCCACCCGGCTACAACCCCCGCAGGCGCTATCCCCTGGTCGTCTTCCTGAACGGGCTCGACTTCAACTATGACTCGTACGCCCAATATGGACTGACCAAGCCGTTTGAACGCCTCAACGCCATCGTGGTCATGCCCGAAGGGGGCAACGGCTGGTACACGGACTGGTGGAACGACGGTGGCCGTGGCAACCCATCATGGGAGAGCTACGAGCTTGAAACCGTGATCCCGACCATCCTGGCCAGCTACCCAATTCTGCCGCAGCGTCGCTATCACGCCCTCATTGGGATATCGATGGGGGGACTTGGCGCCACCTACCTGGGCGGTCGTCTGCCCGGCTTCTTCGGATCGGTGGCCTCGCTCTCGGGCTTCGTGGATCCCCAGTGGAACGCCACGGTCGTTCAGCCTGCGATGGCGGCCCTGTCGAATGCAGCCGCGAAGGGGGACACCGATCCCGATCCCATCTATGGTCCCCCAGACGGCTTTTATGCCACCGGTCACAATCCGACCATGCTCGCATCGAATCTTCAGTACACGCGGGTGTTCGAGAGCACCGGCACAGGCATTCCGAGCAAGGCCGATCCTGATCCTGGCCAATTCGCCATCGAGGAGGAGCAGATCATCTACCCGATGAGCCAGAGCTACTACGAAGCCCTGGTTGCCGCTGGGATCGACGTCACCTACCAGGTCCACCCTGGGGGCCACGATATCCCCGACTTCCTAGGCGAGATCAAGGCCATGCTCAGGTGGGGCCTCTTCAAGCCGGTCGCCAGCGAGCCGAGGTTCTGGAACAACCAGACCGTCGCCGCCACGGGACAGCTATGGGACTTCAGCTACCGGTTCGTGAACCCACCGACCCAGATCGTTACGTTCAGTCGATCGGGAACTCTGTTGTCAATCAGTGCCGCCGGTTCGGCGGTCACCATCACCACAGACTCGGGGTGCACCATTCACGCTTCTACGCCGACGACCCTTCATCTGTCCGGCCGCAACTGCAGGTGAGGTGAGGGATTGCGCGACAATCTGACGTAGCACCTCCCGTGACGCTCTTTCAGTTGGCTGGATAGATCACAGCTGCCTCCGCTCGACGCTGGGCGAAGGGAGATCAGGATGCCCTCGCACGCCGGGAGTGTGGGTGGGACACTGCCGACGACGGGTCCTACAGTTCCTCGGTGGATGCACCACTGTTGCGCCGCCCAGCGAGCTCGCGAACTCCCTCTTCGTTCCGGCAGTGCCGGCAATGCGTGTGTCGAGTGAATTGCCGTCGCCCTCACCTCGCAGGCTCGCCAACGCGCAGCTCCGAGCGGAACCTCGCATGATCGGGAGGGTTCTCGCCCCTCAAAAGGTTCTCCTGGTCGGCACCGCATCGATCGGCGGACCGATCCTCGGGGCGATCGCTGACGCGGTCGGCGTCCGCGCCCCAGTCCTCATCGGAGGCGTGGCCACCCCGGTAGCGGCAGCCTTCGGTGTGCTCGCCGCCCGTCGTCTGTAGGGGCGGCGAGCACAGGGACCTGCCTCAGGAGTTGTGATCGATCCAGGCGATCAATGAGTCCTTGTTGTCGAAGTCGATCTCCCTGTCCTCGTTCGGGAGGTACACCGAGTGGACGCCGTCGATCACGGTGACACTGAGGAGGAACTCTCCGTTGGGGTCGAGACACCATGACGCGTGCGCCCCAGGCGTCGTTGATGGTTCATATCTCCAGCCTGGGCGTCTTTTCAAGTCGAGGCACACCTGATCGAACAAATCGTCGTCACTGGTCATCTCGTGCCTCCTACATGGTCATCTCAGTGAGTCGGTGGTGCCTGCTCATACCCTGCCCGGATCGGTGGTGATGTGTGCCTCTACAGCAGCGATTCAAGCCTCGCCGCCATCTCTCGATAGCGGTTCACTGGGATGAGATGGACACCATCGAATGCCTCGGACTCGTAGATGGCCTTGATGTGATCGCAGGCAATATCCACCCCCGAGCCACCATCTCGCTCGAGCTGGCTGACGATCGCCTCAGGGACCGCCAACTGGGGTACGCCGGCCGAGAGCTTGCGAGCCATCGTCGGACTGGGGAGCACCATCACCCCTGCGTAGATCGGACCGTCGAACTCGACCGAGGAACGCCATCGGACTAGTTCGTCGACCGAGTACGTCACCTGAGCGAAGAGAAAGTCGGCGTCCTGCTTCCAGCGGGGAACGGACCGAAGCCCGGTCGCTACGCCGAACCGAAGAGGATCGATCGCCTTCGTGCGTTCCGCGAAGGATCGGGCCTCGGTGATCATCGACCTGACCGTGAGGTCATCCGAACGGGCACCTGTCTCGGGTCGGTCACCGTACACGAACAGAAACTCGTTCACTCCATACGCCGCCGCGGTAAGGAGGTCCCTCTGGAATCCGAGAACATTCCGGTCACGAGCATTGATGCACGCGATCGAGCGACCGCCCATGAGCTGCACTTCATGCGCAACGGCGATACTCGACACCGTCGCACGTCCGATGTGATTATCCGGGATCAGGAAGGCGCTGGCGACTTCACTCAGCACGCCGATCTGGTGGCGCACGTGCATCATGTCAGGCCGAGTCGCAGGTTCGACTTCGCAGACTATCTCAAATGTCCCCGTCGGCATCGCTCCACGATACGCCGGGCACCCGGTGGGTGTCCCCGATCGGTTCGGTGGCGGTTCTGGGCCACGGACGACCGGCATTGGTGGCATGTCCAGGGCGCGCGAGTACGACCCTGGTCGGCTCGGCACCGGTCAGACCGCGGGAGTCAGGTCGTCACCGCTCAGGCTCTCGGGAGGACCGCCGTCGCGGTGGCGGTTGGGCCCTCACCGATGGCATTGACGGCCCTGACCCGTAGTGTGTGGTCACGCCCACCTCTGAGGCCGTTCACGGTGCAGGCGGTGGGACCGGATGCTGTCGGACCGGGTGCCGTGCAGATGTTCTTGCCGCTGTACGTGGCGGACACCACATAGAAGAGGATAGGAGTTCCACCGTCAGAAGTCGGAGCCGTCCAGGAGACGGAGATGGAACCCTCGCCAGGTGTTCCGGTGGCCCCTGTGGGGATACCTGGCCTTGTGATCCTGGCTTCGACCGACCACTGCTCGATCAGAGTCTGACTGGTTCCCACTCCCGCCGCCCAGCAGTCTGATGAGCTCAAGCAACTCACGCCGTCAAGGACATTCTGAGTGGTCGGGTGGGTATTCGGGGTAGGGACCTTGGCCCAGGAGATTCCGTCCCAATGCTCAGCCAGGGTCTGCTCGAACACCGCACCAACGTCGCCGAACCCGACAGCCCAGCAATCCGAGGTGGAGAGACGGCTCACGCCATCTAGCTGATTCGTTCGCAACGAGCTGGTGTCCTTGGTGGTCACGATCGACCAAGCGCTGCCATCCCAATGCTCAGCGAGTGTCTGGCTGGTCCGATCGACATTCGCGGTCAGCGCGAACCCGACGGCCCAGCAATCCGAGGTATCGATGCAAGTCACGCCCGAAAGCTGGTTGTTCGCAAAACTCGGATCTGCGGTGGTGATGATCGACCAAGCGCTGCCATCCCAGTGCTCGGCCAAGGTGTCTCTGGAGCCCCCTCCGCCGACGTATCCGAACCCGACAGCCCAGCGTCAGAGCTGGACGCAGCACGCGACACCACCGAGCACATCGCCCCCCGAGGACGTGACGCTGGGGGTGCTGACGATGGACCAGGCTGTGCCGTCCCAGTGCTCGGCGAGGGTCTGGTTGGTCCCCCCGGTGCCGCTGGACGCGAATCCGACCGCCCAGCAGTCGGAGCTATCAGTGCACGCCACGCCCGCGAGATCATTGGACCGCGGGGGCTGGTGTTGGGGGTGGTCACGACGGCCCAACTGCAGCCGTTCCATTGCTGGGCGAGGCTCTGGGCGGTGCCCCCACTGAAGGATGTCCCACCGACCGCCCAGCAGTCCGAGGCACTGATGCAGGTCACCCCAGACAGAGGGCTGTCCCCTGGGGCCGAGACGATCGACCAGGTAGTTGGCACCCGCCGCAGGGCCCGCCGCCCAGGCGGTCGCGGCCGCGGCGGCGACGAGGAACATGGTAGCGGCCGCGGCACGCATCGTCCGATGGAGGCTGAACATCGCACACACGGTGGCCCGATACCGCAGCGCCCGGTCGGTGCAGGGGCGGTGACGCCTACCGTCACAGTCCGGTTCACCTGGGATGTTCGGGTATGCAGTCGAGTGGTCCGCTCGGCGGGTGCGGAGCGAATCTCTAGTCCTCGGGCGCCGGCCACCCTGCGGCAGACAGGGTCACGGCGGCAATGGCGACGAGGACGAGCGCGGCCGTCAGCGGCCAGCCAATGCTGTGGCGCTGGAGGAGCGCGCCGACGATGGCGCCGAGGAAGATGCAGACCACGGTGGCCGTTCGCCGGCCGGCCCGCGGGGGACGCCCCCTCACGCTGACGGTGTCGGCCGCCAGTGAGCCGAGGCTCGACGTGAGCACCGTGGTGTTCGCCTCGGGGATGCTCATCCTCCGCACCGTGCCGTTCTGGACGCCCATGGCGAGGGCCAACAGGGCTACGACCAGGTCGCGTCGCTCCGTCGTCTGCACCCCTTCGGTGGTTGCCATCACGAGAGCGGCGACCAAAAGCACGAACTCGAGACCGAGTCCCACGGGGAGTCGCGCTCGGTTTCCCGCGGCGGCCGGAGGCCACCGCTCCAAGAAGCGCACCCACGATGAAGGCGACCAGGGCGACCACGAAGCCCTGTGAGCTCGCGCCGGCCCCCAGGGATGTGCCGGTGAGCGAGAAGGCCAGTAGTAGGACGTTCCCGGTCATGTTGGCCGTGAACGTCCGTCCGAGGTCGAGAAAGCTGGTGGCATCCAGTACCCCGGTGGCCGTCGTCAAGAGGCAGAGCCCGCCGATCAACGCCCCGTCGAGGCGGGCACCCGACGAACGCTCCTTCATTGTCCAAACGTATCGTTGCGTGGGCGAGCGGGAGTGCTATGTCGCGGTGTCCTCATGGCGGTGTGGGGTGAACTCGGTTCCCACCCGCCGGACGGCGAGATCGACGCCGGTTGGAGGTTCAGGCTGGTCTGACGTCGGGTGCGAGCACCATCCGCCCGTAGGTCGAGGGCGGGTTCACTTCGGATTCTTCCGCCCTACGGCTCCAACCAGACACGCCCCTCGAATCCTCCCCTTTCGTGCTTCTTGGCGAGGCCCACCGTCTCTACGGTGTCCCAGTCAATGCCGTAGTGCTCGGCGAGAGCGTGGAGTACCTCGACGATGTCCGCCAGCTCCTCTGTCCGCTTGTCCGGCTCCGAGGCCAGAAGCTCCTCGACCTCTTCGTGCACCTTCGCTTGGAGGGCGAGGGCGTACGCCCTGTCGTCCAGGAGAACGGTATGGGGGGTGCCGCCATTCGCCCTGATGATGTCAGGGATCTTGTCCCGGACCAGTTTTCCCGATCGTTGCTGATGGACCATGGCGATACCGTGCCATAGGCGTGGGACGAGAGCGAGCGATGCCTGTGACCAGCGACAATGGGGCCGGCTCGAGTGACCGGGCCCAACGCGGACGACGTCGGTTGTCCGCATGGTGACAGCAGTGCCCGAACGCGGCAGCGGAGGCCGCTGGACGTCGAAGGGCCCCGACACCCGACGGGAGGGGCCCACGATGGAACGGTCTGCGCCTGGGCCGCGCCCCAGCAACCCGCTTGCAGACGATCCCTAGGTTGGACATGATCTTTCGCGCGGGGGTCCCGAGGCGGAGGTTGAGCAAGTGGAGTACCCGACGGAGGATGAGATCGAGGCCATGAGCAATCGGGAGTTCGCCGCGTTGATCCGGTCGCAGGCTGACCTGATCGACCGGATGATCGCTCGGGAGGTTCGACCGGCGGTGCCGCCACTCACCGAGAGTGCGGCCTGGCTCTGACCGTTCGACGTCCCGGGGCCCGACCGGAACGAATGAAGGGATAGAGGGCGCCCGTTTCGAACCGACCGTGACGACGGTCGCAAGAGGTCGGGGCCGTTCGAGCCGGTACGCGGCCCGCCCGTTGGATCCCCGTCACGTTGAGTGGATCAGCGGTGCCACCTGGCCAGCCGGGCGAGACGTCTCGGTGGCAGCCCCTGTGGCGGACGAGCTGATGCCCCGGCCGGACTTCCCGGCCCGGGCCGTGCCTCGAAGCAGGCCTCGCAGACCAGCTGCATCTTGAACGGGTCCATCTCCAGCCACGGCCAGACGTCGTCCTGGGCGATCGCCGTACCGCACTGGGCACACGCACCACCCTGAGAGGCCCAATGCTCGTCGACGATCTGTTGCACCATCTCCTCAGAATCGGCAGCCCGACGCCCGGCCTTTAGTGGTTCTCGCCGTGGTCGAGGAGCCCCGCGAACCCGGGTCCGCCGGACAAGGGGCGGGATCGGGTGGCCGCGGTCCGATGGAAGGCCCGACGGGGAAGTGCTCGAATAGGGCGAATGCGTCTCAACCAGGTGACCGTCGGCGCCGTGGACCTCGCCAGGTCCGAGCACTTCTATCTGGCCCTGGGCCTCAGCCTCATCGTGAGGAGCGACGGTTATCTCCGGTTCGAGTGCCCTGACGGGGATGGCACGTTCTCTGTCGAGCTGGTCGATTCGGTGCCGGGGGAGGAGCTCGTCACCGTCTACTTCGAGTCAGACGACCTCGACGAGGACTGTGATCGACTGGTCAGGCGTGGTGTCGCGTTCGAACAGGCACCCCAGGACATGCCCTGGTTGTGGCGCGAAGCTCATCTCCGCGATCCCGACGGTCACCATCTCTGCTTGTATCGAGCGGGGCCGAACCGGAAGGACCCTCCCTGGCGGCTTCCCCCGACCCGGTAGCCTCCCCGGGTCCCTCCCTGGAGCGGGCCCATCAGGAACCGGGCGTTTCACCGTGGCCCCCTCCGAACGCGGCCAGCTCCGAACGCGGTGAGTGCCTACCGGACCACGGGCACGGGTGGATGAGGGTCGAGTGGTGGTCGGATCATGTCGGGATACCCGAGGTCGTCGAATGCGGCTACGAACCGGCGAACCGATTTGGGCAGCTGGACCAGAAGGTGGCCGCCCGGACGCTGGTCGTGTCGCGAGACGATGGTGATGAGCAACGAGCAGGGACCGACGGCGACGGAGCGGATGCAGGGGTCTGAGCCCATGAGCGAGTTCACGTAGAGGGCCACCGGACACGACCGGTTGCTCCGGGGGGTGCCGAGCACGCCGGCGGCCTGCAGCGATGCGGCCACCTGGTCGGCATCGCTCCCCAGCCCGGCGAGCAGGTCCCCCGTTTGTCGCCTCATCTGACGAAGCCTGCCCACTGATCCTCCTTCACCTCTGTCCTGATCGTAGTGCCGGCACCAGGGTTCGGTCGGCTGCGCCCATCGCCGCCGGTCCCGGATGCACGCCGCCCGGTCCGACCCGCAGCGAGCGGCATCTCCTCGATCAGGCTCCGGCGACCGTCACCCTCGCCACGAGGGTGAACCCGGCGCACGCTGCACAGTCGTCCGTGCTGGTCGAGATCGTGACGACGCCGGGCGAACGGGCCTCGAAGATGGCAGCGGGGCCGCCGCCCGAACCGTTTGTGTCGACGTTGCACAGGTCATCCAGCCCGGTGCCGGTGACCTGGACCGGACCGAGATGGCGGTCGGCGAAGTGGCCCCACACCGCGAACCGTGATCCCGTTGTGACGTCGATGATGACGGGATCCGGATTCCCTTGGGTGATCCCTCCCGCACCTCCACCGCCGAGCAGATACCTGGCGGACGGCACAGGACCGCACCGGCTCATCAGGGAGTCGAGCGAGGTCGGCCCGCCGGCGCCACCGGACGCGGATGCACCGGTGCCGGTGGTCGTGGTGGCAGATCCGCTCCGGGAGCCGCATCCTCCGAAGAAGATGGCGACTGCAGCGATCAATGCCAGGACCCGCACCGTCTCCCTGCCCCTCCCGGCAGTGGGGCCCGGTCGCACCGTTTTGGGGGCATCCCGGGTGTGTCGGACCTTCCGTGCCATCGCGCCAGCGTAGGCCGCATCGTGTGGGAATCCGCTGGCGCCGGTGACGGGCACGGCAGTCGGCCCGCCCTGGCATCCACGAGGTGTCGACGGGCCGGAGTCGCTTCGGTCAGGTGGGGTTGGCCACCGGCGCGGTCGGGGTGGCGCCGGCCGGACACGCCCGGGGGTCCCAGGGCTGGAGGGCGGTGCTGGCCGCCGACGGGGCCATGATATTCGATGCTGCAGATGAACCCGCCGTGCTCGCCGCTCCCGAGGTGGCCGGCGTGGTTGTGCCCGCACCCGATGTACCGGTCGAGCCGGTTGCGCTCGACGCTGGCGGATTGACCGTGAACTGGGTGCCGGTCACCACGGTCACCTGGGCTCCGTCGGCCACCTCGCTCGGGTCGTAGGCCATCGTCACGGCGCCGGTCAACGAGCGTGCGACCGCTTGGGCGGCGGCTTCGGCTGACGGCGTCAGCGCGCCGTAGTAGACGACCGTCTCAGCCAGGTCGCCCACCGGCGGGGAGTCCCCGACACCCACCGTCTTGAATCCGAGGGCGGACAGGGAGCTCGCCGTGTCCGCCGCCTGGTTGTAGGTTCCCGTGCCGTTCATGACCGACACGGTGACCGCCGACGGGGAGGGGAGTGGCTCGCCGGTCATTGAATCGATGTTCGCTCCGATGCCGAGAACCTGATCGATGGCCGCCTGGTCCTGGGATTGGGCAGGGAACTCGACATCGCCGTAGCTCGAGCCCTCGTAGTCGTAGCTCCCGCCCGACCCGTCAGGATCGGTAACCACCGAGACGGGCAGGGTCAACTGCGGCACCGAGTTGATGCTGACGGCGTGGAAGTCGAGAACGAGGTTGGCCATGTCGGTCACCGACCACGACTGGTCGAAGGTGAGGTCGCTCTTGACTGAATTGATCAGGTTGACATCGCTGATCGGGTTGCCGAGTCCCTGTTTGGCCACGGCGGCGGCGAGCACCCGGAGGAATTCGTGGTCGCGTCGGATGCGGGCGAGGTCGCTCTGGTTCTCCTGGGGCCAGTCCTCCGCGTACTGACTCGACGTATTCAGGTCGTACTGCAGGTGACGTGCCCGCACCACCTGGAGCGCCTGGGTGCCGTCGAGGTGCACACACCTGGCCGCTTGGACGTTCAGGCCGGACTCGGCATCGAACACGGAAACGGGGAACGACATGTTGATGCCGCCGAGGGCGTTGACGATGTTGGCGAATTGATCGAAGTTGAGCGACACGGCGTGCTGGATCGGGATCCCGAAGTCCTCCTCGATCGCCGCCACCAGTTGCGTCAGGCCTTGGAAGAGGCCGGCGTCGACCTTGTTGGGCCCGGTGCTCCTGGCGTTGGGGATGAACAGGTCACGGGGTACGGAGAGGAGGGCGAGCCGATTGTGGACGGGATCGGCATGGAGGATCATGATCACGTCGCTGTTCACCCCGTTGACCCCTTCGGAGCACAGCCCGTAGGCGGGATTCTGGACCGTGAGCGCGCACCGTGAGGTCGAGCCCACCATCAAGATGTTCTCCGTCCCGCCCTCCTGCCCGCTGGTGAGGGCGGAGCTCAGCCCCTTCACCTGCTCGCGGTGGAGACCGTGGGTCAGGTAGTAGGTGTAACCTGCCCCGCCCAACACCACGACGAGCAGTACGGCAAGAGCGATCACGATGCCCTGTCGGATGTGGCGCCGACGCCTGGTCCTGGGGCTCGACCGCCGCCGATGGGCGCGTCCGTTGTTGGCGCGTGCCATCTCGTCACCGAGCGAACGGAGTCCGGCCTCGTTGGCCACAGTGGCGTCGCGCGGGCTGCGCGTCGGCTCGGAGGCCCGGGCCGGAGAGGCCCGGCCTGCCAGTTCATCCCCGAGCCTGCGTAACCCCTCCTCGTTGGCCGTGGAGCCACGTCGAGGGGGGCGCTGGGAGGAGCTGGGCGCGCGTTGATATTGGTCGTCGTCGGCCACTTCGCACCAGCGTAACAATGGAAGCGCCCGTGATCGGGTCACTCACCCGACGGCACCGGTGCGCCCACCCGGTCCGAAACGGGTGGGCGCGACAAGAGGCCAGTCGTCCCGGTGTCCGCAGGCATGGCCGCACGACCGGGACCGTTGCGCGTGGATTGTTCCGTCTCGGACAGTCAGGTCTCGGCGACCTTCAGCCGGGCCGCCCATCTCTCCTCGACGTTCCCGATGCGCCAGACAGCCAGGGCGGTGACCCAGGTGAAGACGAACATACCGACGATCACGAAGCCGGCGGTGTTGATGTTGAACCCAGCCAGGTCGTCCCAGAACCGACCGTGGAGATGCAGCTCCGCCGGCAGGAGCCCGAGCACCTCGACGGTGCCGATGAAAAAGCAGATGGCCACCGAGAGCCCGGTGATGGCCAGGTTGTAATAGACCTTGCGGACCGGATTGAAGAACGCCCAGCCGTAGGCCACATTCATCAAGCAGCCGTCCAGGGTGTCCATGATGGACATACCGGCTGTGAAGAGGATGGGAAGGCACATGATCGAGTACCAGGGCAGGGACTGGGTAGCGAGCAGGGCGGTGGTGGCGAGCAGGGCCACCTCGGTGGCGGTGTCGAACCCCATGCCGAAGACGACCCCCACCGGGTACATCTGCCACTCCTTGGTGATCGACCTCATCCACTTGCCGAAGAAGCGGTACATGAGGCCTCGGTTCTCGAGCTGCCGCTCCAGCTCCTCCTCGTCGTAGGTGCCCTTCCGCATGGCCCGGAACACCCTGATGATCCCGGCGAGGATCACGATGTTGAGGACGGCGATCAGGTAGAGGAACGAGGCGGAGACAACGGTGCCGAACACGCCGCCGAACTGCTCCAGGCCCGAGCTGTTGTTGGAGACCGCCCCGTAGACCGCCTTCTCGGCTATGACGATGCCTATTCCGATGGCGACCACGATGGTCGAGTGACCGAGGGAGAACCAGTAACCGACACTGAGCGGTCGTTTGGCCCCCTCCACATCACGCCGTTCGTTCATCAACTTGCGCGTGGTGTTGTCGATGGCCGAGATGTGGTCAGCGTCAAAGGCGTGGCGGAGACCCAGGGTGTAGGCGAGCACACTGACACCGATGCCAAGACCCTTGTAGTGGCCGGGTACGACGAAGGCAATGAAGACGCCGAAGCCGATGACGTGGAGGAGAAGGATGGAAGCAAACATCCATCGCGCCCGGCGCCACTCCTCCGGATTGAGCGTCCGGCGCAGCTGACCGAGGCGGCCGATTGGCGGCGCGGCCTCCGTGGTGGTCATCGTGATGGCTCTCCTCGACGGGGTTGGTCCACCGGCCCGGAGCTCGGGCGGTCATCTCGACGCATACTCTACCCTGTTGCATACTACTCGCAACAAGGAATGGGTCGGCAGACCAGCCTGCGGCCTATCCTGGGACTATGCCGAAGCAGCGCCCGCCGGCTGGGGTACGGCGTGAACCCCCCGGGACGGTCGACGAGGTGTTCTCCCTGTTGCGGGCCCAGGGTGGCCGGGCGACACCCACCCGGCGGGTCCTGCTCGAGACCCTCTTCGCCACCGATCGTCATCTGACGGTGGAGGACCTGGCCACCGCGGTCCAGGCCCGGTTGCCCGATGTCCACGTCTCCACCATCTACCGGAATGTGGAGGAGCTGGAGAAACTGGGCGTCGTGAGCCATACCCACCTCGGCCATGGCCCGGTCACCTACCAACTGGCGTCCCACGCCCACGCCCACCTGATCTGCGTCCGCTGCGGCAAGCGCGTCGAGGTGAAGGACGACCTGTTCGAGGATCTGGCCAGCACGGCCCGACGTGAGCTGGGATTCACCATCGACCCCCACCACGCGGCCATCTTCGGAAGGTGCTCGGACTGCGCGACTCCCTAGCGGGTCCGTTGCCCCCGAGAACCCATCGCCTCAGCCTCAGGTGAGGACGGCCGTCAGCAGTCGGCCAGCTCGCTCTCGAGGTACGCGCTGGGGGGAAGGCTCTCCCAGCCCGCGGTCGGGGTGACGTACACGTTGCCGACGTTCTGGCTGGATACCGACGAGCAGAACGCGCCGGGCAGGCCGGTTCCCGAGGCGTCGTAGGCGAGTAGGGAGAAGTGCTTCGCCCCGTAGCCCGCCTCCCATGATGCGGGCGACCAGGCCACACCAGATCCTCCGTAATCGACGTAGTCGCTGTAGGGGTCCTCGAAGATGACGATGATGTCGGCGTTCTGGCCGGAGACGGTGTTCGACAGGGGCCAACTGCTCACCGGGTTGACCCCGAAATTGAAGGTGACGGTCTGGCCGGTCGCCTTGGAGTGAACGTAGGCGGCGATCGTCCCGTAGTAGCTGACGGCCGAGCTCGACTTCGAGAGGCAGTCGGACGTGGCCCCAGGGTTCGACGGGTTGTCCGCCTCGTCGAAGAAGATGCCGCTCAATCCGTCCGTGCCGTACCACGCGTACCAGTCGTCGACCTGGCTCTCTACCGTGGCGAGTGAGACCTGGCAGTACCCGGTGTCGACATAGCCGAGCACACCGACATGGGCCGTGCCGCAGTCACCGATGTTGGAAGCCCACGCACTGCTCGCTGCGGTGCCGGGCCCGCCCGGGTTGCCGATGTCGGCCACGACGAACGAACCGGTGCCCGTCAGGCCGGTGCAGGCCGTCGACCAGTCGGCCCCGCTGCTGTCATACAGCGGGACGAGGAACGACGCTGCGCTCCGGGTCACCGGTGGCTCGGGCGTCACCGTGTTGGACGCTGCCGAGGCCGTGCCCGTTCCCTGCGCGTTGACCGCCTCCACAGTGAAGCGGTAGGCGGTCCCGTTGACCAGGCCGTTGACCGTGGCGCTGGTGACGTCACCGACGGTGACGGGTGACCCGATCGACGGGGCGACGACGTAGCCGGTAATGGCGCTGCCGCCGTTGGACGCCGGAGGCGACCAGGTGACCGTGGCACCGGCATTGCCTGCGGTCGCGGCCACGTCGGTCGGCGGACCGGGCGGCGTGGTCCGTCGTTGCGAGCCACCGGAGCGCGAAGAAGCCGACCCACCACCGGAGTTGCCGCGTGACACCGGTGCGGCCCCGACGGACTGGAAGGCACCGGTGGCGAGGACCACCACGCACGCGAGCACCGTCGCCGCCGTGCCGAGGGCTGCCGTTCGGATCCCGTACGGTGGACCGTCCTTCCGGTGCTCCGATGAGTGCCGGGGTCGATGCTTCCTCGTCGCCATGGTCCGCCTCCGTCGTGCCGCTCAGGGCCCGGTCGTCCGTGCTTCGAGATCGGACGGTCGGGACTCCTCCGTAACATCCAGCCCCCGCCTGGGGAGTTGCCGCTGCACGTACCATAATCGGTCGGGCTTTCGCCCGCTCGGGTGGCGTCCGGCCGGCATCCGCCTGGTCGGCGGGGCCGGTCTCGGGATCCCCCGGCCAGCTAGGCGGGGACTGGCTGGGCCCGGGGCAGGATCCGGTGTCCGTTCGGGCCGGGTCCGAGCATCGGGGCGGGTGGGACCGGGGTTACCAACCCATGCCGACGGTGCCGGGGCGCCAACCTTCACGCTCACGGAGGCTCTGCCAGTTCCGGTCCCCCGACACGATCAGGGCCTGCAGCAGGTGGGCCGCCTCGTCCTCCCAGCACCCCTTGCCGACCGGGTACCCGGCGAGGACCGCCAGGACGGGCTGGAGGCCGTCCGGGGGAGGGAGCACACGTCTGAGCGACCATCTCACTGCCTCTTTGGGTTCCAGCCCGGCCTCACGGCGAAGCGAGTACTCATAGGCGAAGAGGCCCAAGTAGGGACGCAGCTGTTCCCGTGGGTCCAGGTCGTCGAACGTCATCGGTCGTTGCAGCGCCATGCTCAACCATCGGCCTGTCGCCGGTCGACTTGAGGCTTCACCGGCGCTTTTCCGACAATTGTGGGGATCGAGACGCGTCTTGGGGATCGGCGAGACGACACGGGCGCGGAGCGTGGCGCGTCTCGAGCAGCGGGGACACCGATGAGAGAGCATGGAATGACATCGAAGCCCTAGTTGTGTGCCCGCATCCGCCGGCATCCTCTTGGGTTCCGGCGTGACGACCCCGGTCCGGTCACCGGTGCCGGGGAGGTCTGGCGCGCTGTCGTGCCACTATCTTGCCGTGCGCTTCCACGCCGAGCACCGGTTCCACGGTTCTGAGCAGGAGGTCCTGGCGGTCCTGGTCGACCCCTCGTTCGCCCTCGGCCTCTCGCTGCCCGACCTCAGTCAGCCCGAACTCATCGATTCGAGTGACGACGGCACCATTGCCGTGATGAGGCTGCGGTTCCAGTTCGTGGGGAGTCTCGATCCGGTGGCCCGCCGCCTCATCGGATCGGGCCGGCTGGCCTGGATCCAAGAGGTTCGGATGGACCGGTCGAAGGCTGCCGGTTCCTTGCGATTCGAGGCCGAGCAGGATCCGCGGCGGCTGCACGGCTCGGCCGACTACAAACTCAGGGCCCAAGGAGGTGTCACCGTCCGCCGTCTCGACGGCGAGCTGGTCGTGGCCGTTCCTGGGATCGGCCGGATGGCCGAGCGGCGGATCCTTCCGGGGATCGTGCGGAGACTGGACATCGAGGCTGAAGCAATCGACGACCGTCTCGCCGGAGGAGGCTGAGTTACCGGGGACAGCCCCTCGGTTCAGCCTCGTCACGGTACTGGCCGCTCGGGCCACCCAGTATTCTTTGGCCCATGTCCGACTACGTAATCCCCGAGCCAGAGCCCAAGGAAATCGACGAGACTCTCTCCATGGAGTTGCGGCACCTCGCCGCCAACGCCGTCCTGAAGGGCAAGCCCCAAGGGAGCGAGAAGTGCGAGAACTGCCGGTACTACCTCGAGCCGTACAACGACATCTCGTATTGTTGGCACCAGAAGCTCCGGATCCTCGTGGGGTCCGAGTGGTGGTGCCAGTGGTGGGAGGCGATCCCAGAGGACGCGTAGCCAGAGGGGAACGACGTGTCCCGGGCGTTCCGCCCCGCTCCCGACCCCGCTAGGTTGTGGAGCTGTGGCACTCGGCGAGGAGAAGTACGTCCTACTGACGACCTACCGGCGGGACGGCAGCCCCGTCAGGACCCCCGTTTGGGTGGTGCCGCTCGACGACGGCCGGCTCGGGCTGTGGACCAGCTCGGCATCGGGCAAGGTGAAGCGGTTGGCAGGGAGCGACCATGTACAGCCCTGTGACGTGCGCGGCAAGCCCAGAGAGGGGTCCCACGAGAACGAGGCCACGGCCCGGGTCGTCACCGGGGCCGAGTACGACTCCATCAGCTCCAGGGTGAAGGCCAAGTACGGGATCATGACCTCCGTCACGAAGGCCATCGGCGCCATAGGGGGCATCGTCAAGCGCAAGCGGATCCCCTACGGCGACTGCGGCGTGATCATCACGCCGGCCCTCTGAACCCCAGGGGCCGTCGGGCGGCACCCGTCAGGCGACGACGCGGCGCAGGGTGTTGTGATCGGTATGGGGCAACGGCTCGTCCAGTTCGTCCATGCGGAGCGTGGTGGTCTCCCGGTACGACCAGGTGTCCGGCCCCGTGGTGATGGTGACCTCGTAGCTGAGGGTGCTGGCGTGGGCGGCCAAGTACTGATTCTCCCCGATGGTGTACAGCTCGGCGCCCTTGGCGGCCCGTAGCGTGAACTCGGTGGCATCGGGGGCCACCGTTCCACCGGCCAGGACGGTGATGCCACGGGGCACGACGAACCCTCGGACCACCTCGCCGGTGGCTCCGTCCCACAGCCAGTACCCCACTTCGGTGTGGAACGGATTGTCCTCGTCGTCGCGCCACATGGCGGTCCGATAGTCCAGGCCGTAGAGGTGCTGTGCGCCGTTGTCGACCGGCCCGAACGGCTTGAACGTGACCTTCTCGAGGTAGGGCGTGCCCTTCACCCTGTTCTCGGCATGGGCGAAGGCCGTGTCGAGCCCCCCTGCGGCCTCCCACTCGCCCGCCAATGCCCCGAGGGGACCCCACTCGTCGCTCATGCCTTGCTCCTGCCGTTTGAGCCGCGCCGGTCGGCGTGCGGACGTGGGGAGCCTACCGGGGACCGTGCACCGGGCGGGACGGGAGGAAACCCGCTGGGCCGCACGCCCGCGGGCGACGACCTAATCGTCGGTGAACTGGCCGCCGGTCCCGTGACGGTCGGGCAGGGACTCGATGAGGTGACTCACCCTCCCGTAGTCACCGGCACTCCAAGCGTCGGCGATGGTCCGGTCACCGAGCTCGCGGTGCTTGGTGAAGTTCCACCACCGGGTCACGTCACTGTCGCTGTAGCCCTTGTTGGCCAGGATGATGTTGAGGCGGGTCGCCTCCCACGTCGCTTCCTCCGGAGTCATCTCCGACCCCTCGTCGTCCGGAAGCCGCGCACCCTCGGGTTGGCGTTCCATCTCGTGGGCGATCTCACGGTCGAGGTCCCGCGAGACGTGACCGCGTATGGTCTGGAGCGATCCGCCGGTCAACGCATGCCGGTCGGTGACTCTCCGCTCCCGCTCGCTCTCGAGGCTCCGAGACCAGAGGTGCTGGGCCGTGGCGTCGACGTCGCTGGCGGTGACGCGGAGCCGCATGCGCCGTTCGATCCGCTCTGCTGTCTTCTGCGGTGCCTTGGGGGGCGAAGTCTGATCAGTCGAGCGTCTCCCGGTCCCTTCGCGGGTCTCGGGTTCGAGCAGCCGCCGCTCGGCCGGCCCCCGACGGCGCTCGCCCGCCGTCTCCTCACGCAACTCGGCGACGGGCGGCACGGGACCGGTCGGGGCCTGCGGAGCAACACCCTGTGGCGTCGACCTGATCGGAGTGGCGTAATCCTCGGGTGGGAAGACATCACCGGCGGTACCGGCCAGCGCAGCACCGAGGTAGGCAGCCGACCATTCGCTCTCGCCGACGGCGACGGTCGCCGCCCCGGTGGAGGTGAGCCGGGCCACCGGGACGTCGAGGCACGCGGCAACGACGATGGCCTCGGTGAAGCCGAGACGCCGACTGGTGGTCTCCACTTGGGCGACGGTCTCGCGCGTCCAGGCGATCCCTCGCAGCAACATCTCGTCGGCGAGTCCCTGTTGGGTCAGATTTGCCTTCGACCTCAGAGCGGCCACGTTTCGACGGACGATGTCCTCGATACCCTTGGGTGGATCGCCGTTCATGGTCGTATCGTACTTCTCCCTGTAAGAGAAATGAACATTGTCACAGCGAGTGGTCGGGCGACCTGACTACGTCCACGAGGAACAACGCTCGGTCGCTGTCGAACGCGCACAGAGGGAACTCTGAACATCACAACGGGACGGGGGTGACCCAGGTCATCGGAGTTCCCGTGGGTGCTGTGCCTCCTTGGAAGAGCCGTGTCCCCTCGATAACTCGCTGACCCCATGATGGCCGCAACGACATCGGCGCGGGTGGACCGTCTCGCCACCGTCGCCGAGAACCCGGGATTCCGAGGCGGCGGCAATTCCCACTACAGCGCCAATTCCCACTACAGCTGCGGCCCACTAGTTCCGATCATTCCCATGAGGGATCCGAGGCAAAGGGGCAGGAAACAACAGTGACGATCGACCCGTATCACGTACGGAAGCTCAGCGAATGGTCGGAGGCCGATTTCGACCTGGACGATCTGGTCATGCCGGCAGAGCCGCAGTGGCACCGCTGTGGCGCCGTCCACTGCATCGACCGTGGTCCATGGCTCGGGACACTGGTGTGCTGCATCAGGAGAAGTGGCCACGACGACGGCCACTCGATGTCGCTGGGCGACGAGGGCACTCCCGACTACTGGCGTGAGACCTGGCTGTAACAGCCGGACCCCGAGGACCGTCCGCGTTTCACTGCCACCCACCTCACGGTCGGGCACGGCGTCAGCGACCGAGGACGACCGCCTGATCGGGGTACACGCGTCCTGCGAATTTCTCTCCTTCGTGTCGACCGTCACTCGATACCGCCACAGTCAGACCGGCCAACTGCTCCGTCGTGGCAGTGGTACCCACTGAGCGCGCCGGGTCGAGAACGTCGAGGTCCTGGTCGGTGAAGTTGACCAGGACCACCCACACCTCCTCCCCGGCGGAGCGGGTGAAGGCCAGGAGTCCGTCGGCCAACTCGAGCCGCTCGAAATGGCCGACGCGCAGGGCGGGCACGGCGTGGCGCAGGGCGATCAGCCGCCGGTAGAGGTGGAGCATGGACGACGGGTCCCCGCGCTGCACGTCGTAGTTCCTGATGGCGGCTTCCGGCGGGAAGGGCAGCCACGGGCCGCCACCTCCCGGCGTCGGCCACCCGTGGTCGGGCGTCGCGTCCCATGGGATGGGCGCCCGGCAACCGTCACGGCCCCCGGGGTCGACGGCCCGCTCGGGAGGGATGACGGCATCGAGGAGTCCCAACTCCTCGCCCTGGAACAGGAATGGCGAGCCCCGCAGGGTCATCAGCATCACGGCTGCCGCCCTCGCCCTCGGCTCGCTGCGCCGCGCCGTGGTGCCCTCGCCTTCGCCCAGGAACGAGGCCGCCCGATCGTAACGGGTCCGGTGCCGCGGGTTGTCGTGGTTGGAGAGGACCCAGGTGGGCCACGCCGCCCTCGGGTCGAGTGCCCCAACGGTCGTGTCGATGCACTCGGCCCATGCCCGCTCCTGCCAGAGGGCGTACAGAGGTGGGAAGTTGAAGGCCAGATGGAGTTCGTCCCCGTCCCCGTAGTACGTGGCCACCGCGTCGGTGGAAAGGAGGTACACCTCGCCCACGACGACACGGTCGCCCGGGTATCCGTCGACCCGGTGACGGATGTCCCGCAACCGCTGGTGGGTCACGGGCACGTCGTTGAGGGCGCTGTGGGGAATGCCGGCGACCGCCGGGGGGTCGTCGGGAAGGTGGGGATCCTTCCCGATGCAATGGATGACATCGGCGCGGAACCCGTCGACCCCACGATCGAGCCAGAATCGCAGCACGCCGTGCATGGCGGTGACTACCTCAGGCTCGTTCCAGTTGAGGTCGGGTTGGGCCTTGTCGAACAGGTGGAGGTACCACTGTCCGGTCCGCTCGTCGAGCGTCCACGTCGGTGCCGAAAGGTCGAAGGCGGCGACCCAGTTGTTGGGGGGCCCGCCCCCGGCATCCGCGTCACGCCACACATACCAGTTGCGGTGCGCGCTGTCGTGGCCCGAAGCGGCGTCGACAAACCAGGGATGCTGGTCGGACGTGTGGTTGGGCACCCAGTCGATGATGACCTTCAGTCCCGCCTCGTGGGCATCGGCAACGAGCCCGTCGAAGTCCTCGAGTGTTCCGAACAGGGGGTCGACGGCACAGTAGTCGCTCACGTCGTAGCCGAAGTCGACCATCGGCGACCGGTAGAAGGGGGAGATCCACAAGGCGTCAACGCCGAGCCAGGCCACGTCGGCGAGGTGGGAGCGGATCCCGGGCAGATCCCCGATCCCGTCGCCGTCCGAGTCGGCGAACGACCGGGGGTAGATCTGGTAGAAGACCGCTTGCTTCCACCAGGGAGCGTCGGTGGTCACGAGGTGGCTCAGGCCTCGACCCGGGACTTGATGCGCCCGAGGGTGGTCCTCACGGTGGTGCGATCGGGACCCACCCGCCCGGGCCGTGCGCCGATGGGTGCGGTGACGTCGACGGTGGTCATGGGATGCGACGTTAGCAACGGTGGACCGGGACTCCCCGTACGCAACTGTCTCCTGGACGACCGTGGTCTCTGGAGCGAGGCTCGGCGACCGGACCTCATACGACCAGGAGGCCGGGCCATCGCCCGCCGTTACAGTTTGTGCTCTTTCATGCCGACAATCCCTCGTGAACGCAGGAATCGAAAGGGAGAGGGTAGGTCTGGCATGGTGGACAGGCATGCGGTAGAGGACAGGTCATTCCTGGCCGACGGGTTGGCGGGCAGCGCTCCTTCGATCGTCTACGGGACTGGTCGGGTATGCATCGAGCCCACGTGCGCCGTCAAGCTGTCGCGCTACAACAGCACCGACTGGTGTGCCCTACATGAGAGCCCCGCATCGACGCAGCGGCCCTACGACACCTCCACGCGCCAGCCGCGTGGGCGACGTCGGGAATTCGCGTGCCCGCCGGGCGGCGACCGCCCGTGCCGCCGCCGCCAATGCGGCGAGGTCCGAGTCGCAGGATGACCAGAAGTCGGGGTCGACCAAGGGGACGGGGACCAAGTCGGGTCGGAGAACGGCTGCCTGAGCCGGCCGGCCCAGCGGCCTCGACAGAATCCCATCCGGAGCACCTCCGCCCCGGCCGCCCCGGCGCCGGTTCGAGGAGCATGGTCACCCGGGTGTGATCGCACGGCACCTCGGTACACTGCGGTACTACCGCACCCGATCACGAGGAGTCGTTGTGATGACCGAACACGCTGCCGCTGCCGTCCCGTCGACGTTCGTCGGGTCCTGACGTCATGACGGGAAGACTGGAAGGGACCGTGGCCCTCGTGACGGGGGCGTCGAGCGGTATCGGCGAGGCGACCGCTGTGGCCCTGGCCGCAGAGGGGGCGACCCTGGCCGTTGCGGCTCGGAGGCGCGACCGGCTCGAACTGCTCGAGGAGCGGCTCGGCAACGACACGCAGGTCCTGGTGGTCGAGACGGACATCACCGAGGAGGCGGCGGCCCGGGGCATGGTCGAGGCCACCGTCCGTGAGTTCGGTCGGCTCGACACCGTTGTCAACAACGCCGGTGTGATGCTCCTCGGCCCGATCGTGGACGCGCCCGTCGAGGAGTGGCGCCGGATGGTCGAACTCAATCTGCTCGGTCTGCTCTACACCACCCACGCCGCGTTGCCCCATCTGCTCCAGGCGGCGGACACCGACCCCCGGCGGGTGGCCGACGTGGTCAATGTGAGCTCGGTGGCCGGTCGGGTGGCCCGCCAGGGGAGCGGTGTCTACAACGCCACCAAGTTCGGCGTGGCCGCCTTCTCCGAATCCCTTCGCCAGGAGGTGACCGGCCGTCATGTGCGGGTGTCGATCATCGAGCCGGGGGCGGTCATGACCGAACTGGCCCTCCACAACCGGCCCGAGATCCTCGAGGGTATGCGCGCCACCTTCGGTGACATCCAGCTGATGAAGGCCGAGGACATCGCCGAGTCCATCGTGTTCACGGTCACCCGTCCCCGCCACGTCGCGGTCAACGAGGTGCTGATCCGTCCCACCGAACAGGAACGCTGAGTGGCTCTCGCCGGTTACCCGCCGGCCGAGCACATCCTCACCGACCTCGGCATCGAGGCTGAGGTCAGCTCTCTTTCCACCGCCAAGGTGCGTATCCCGGCCACCCCGTCGATCGCCGGTGCCGACGGTGGCGTGCGGGCGGGCGTGCTGGCCCTCCTGGTCGACGTGGTCGGTGGCGCCGTGGCTGTGCGCTCGGTGCTGCCGGATTGGATGGCCACCGCCGACCTGACCCTGCAGACGGTGGGACGGGCGGTCGGGCCCTGGGTCGAGGCGCGTGCCACCGTGCTCCGGCGGGGGAGGACCACCCTGGTCGTCGAGGCGCTGGTCTTCAACACGGACGAGGACGGGACCGAGGTCGTCTCCGACGGAGCGGGTCCGGCCCCGGTGGCCTGGGCGTCCATGACCTTCACCATCCTTCCCGGACGAAACCCCTCCACCGACCGCGCCAGGCTGGAGGAGCCACCGGTCCGATGGGTCTTCGGGGGTGGAACACTCGACCGTCCCTTGACCGAGGCACTCTCCATCGACGTCGTCGACGCGGCTGGAGGGAGGGTCTCCATGCCCATGCACGGCTATGTGGCCAACTCGTTCGGTGCGGTGCAGGGTGGCGTGATGGCCCTGCTGGCCGATGTAGCGGGCGGCGCAGCGGTGGGTGCAGCGGCCGGCGGCGGCGGAGGCCCCTCCGTGGTCACCGATCTGGAGGTGACATACCTGGCGCTCGGCCGGGTCGGCCCCGTCGAGTCCCGGGCCACCGTCTTCGCCGGCGATGACGGGGGGAGCCGATGCGCAGTGGTCGAGCTGGTCGACCGGGGCGCCGACGGACGCATGACCACCGTGGCGACGGTGCGGACGGCACCCCTCGGGCCGGCAGGGCCGGCAAACGACGCCGGGGTGGGACCCGGTGGGTGAGGAAGGCGCGGCGGCCCCCCTCGGCGCCGTGCCCGACGGCGGACCGGGGGAGACGGACGCGACCCGTGCCGTCGACCCCCGTCACCACGTGAGCCGCTACTTCCGTCTGGAGCGCTGGGAGCTGCCGCCGCTGCCGGGCGCCGACGGCCCGTCCGCGTTCGGTGGCCGCACCCCGGTCGACGCCCACCTGCGGGGACCGGTGGGTGGCATGCGCACCGGCGGCCTCCTCACCACGGCCGACTCCCTCGGGGGCTTCCTCTCGGGCATCGCCGTCCTGCCCCAGTGGATCGTGACCACCAGCATGATGGCGACGGTGTTCCGGCTCGCCCACCGGGGTCCGCTCCTCCTCCACGGTCAGGTCCTCCGACGGGGTCGGACGTCCGTGGTCACCGGCCTGGACGTGGCCGACGAGGGAGCCGGTGGCCTTCCGGTCGCCCGGATGGTGATGACCTGTGCCGTGCTCGACCCAGGCTCGATGGATCTCCGCTTCGAGCGACCGTTCTCACTGCCGATGGACCCGTTCGACCCGGACGCTCCGCCGCCCGAGGAGTTCTTCTGCATCCGTCCCGGCCACGGCGCCGTGACCACGCTCGATATCGCCGACCATCTCCGCAACCCCTGGGGCATCCTCCACGGGGGAGCGGTGGCCATGGTGGCCGACGTCGCCGCCTGTCGGGCGGTCCGGGCCGCCCACCCCTCCGACCAGGGGATTCTCCCGGCCGCCGCCGACACCGTCCTCCACTACCTCCGGCCGGCCCGGATCGGGCCGGTGGATGCCCGGTGCCGGGTGCTCGGAGGCCGCCGGGGCCGATGGCTCGTGCGGGTGGCCGTCCACGACGCCGGAGCCGAGGACCGGCTGGTCGCCGTGGGCTCGGTCACCGTGGTCGAGCCCCGGCGACCGGGCGGGGGGGGCCGGCCGACGCTGTTGACACCCCATCATATTTAGGCTTACCTAATGTTTGAACTATGCGAACCCTACCCTCGGTTCCCCGATGATTCCCACCTTCGTGATCTTCCTGCGCGAGGGGATCGAGGCCAGCATGATCGTGGCCATCCTGCTCGCCTATCTCGACAAGATCGGCCAGCGCCGCCACTTCCGGGACGTCTTCCTCGGCGTGGCCGCCGCCATGGTGCTGGTGCTCGGCGGCGGGGTCGCCGCCTACCTGGTGATCAAGCAGTACGAGGGCTCGACGGTGCAGACGATCTTCGAGACGATGACCTTCCTGCTGGCCGCCTCGGTGCTGACGTACATGACGTTCTGGATGCAGTCCCACAGCCGGACCATGACCGCAGACCTCCAGCGGCGCTCGGAGGAGGCGCTGAACGGGAAGGCCCGGTTCGGCCTGGGTGCCCTCGCCTTCCAGGCGGTGGGCCGGGAGGGGCTCGAGACCATGGTCTTCACCCTGGCCATCGTGTTCGCCTCGTCGAACCAGGCCGCCACCTCCGCCCATGGCAAGGGGTTGCTCCTCGGCGCGCTGGTGGGCCTGGCACTGGCGCTGACCATCGCCTACGCCATCTTCAAGTTGGGCCGCCGCCTGAACCTGGGTCTGTTCTTCCGGGTCATCGGGGTCGTCCTCATGGTCTTCGCCGCCGGCCTCCTCGCCGATGCCGTGGAGAACATGCAGCAGCTGGGCTGGCTCCCCTTCCTCGGGCACACGGTGTGGGACACCAGCCGGTTCCTGAGCGAGGAGAGTTCGATCGGCGACGTGTTCCACAGCCTGCTCGGCTACGCCGACCGGCCCTCGGTGCTCCAGATCATCGTCTGGGTCACCTACGTGGCCGTGTCGGTGACGCTGTTCATCCGTATGGGCCGGCGCGCCCGCAAACGCCCGCCGGTGGTCCCGGCCGATGTGGGTGTCTCGTCGGTTCCGCGGAGCGGGGTGACCGGACTCGCCACCGCGGCCCCGGCCGAGACCCTGGTCACCGGCGTGGCGGCGGACCGTCCCTCGCCCAGGCCCAACTGACCCCGCGCCCTCCGTGGCTTCCGGGGTGACGAGCGCCGTGCCCTCGATGCGCGACCGTTCGGTGGTGATCACCGGGGGCAACTCGGGGGTGGGCCAGGCGACGGCTGTGGCCCTGGCCCGGGCCGGGGCTCGTACCGTGATCACCGCCCGCAGCGAGTCGCGGGGCCAAAGGGCGCTCTCCGAGATCCGCCGGGCCAGTGGTTCGGACCAGGTGGACCTGGTGGTGTTCGATCTGGCCGATCTGTCGTCGGTCCGGGCCGGTGCCGCCGAGTTGCTCGAGCGCGGCGACATCCACGTGCTGGTCAACAACGCCGGGTTGGTCCAGTCGGAGCGCCACGAGACGGTGGACGGGTTCGAAGCCACCTTCGCCACCAACCACCTGGGACCGTTCCTGCTGACCCGCCTGCTGACCGGGCGCCTGGTGGAGTCGGCTCCCGCCAGGGTGGTCAATGTCGCCTCGACGGCCCATCGCACCGCCCGCAAGGGCCTCGACTTCGACGACCTCCAGTCCACGCGGCACTACCGGGGCATGCGCGCCTACAGCCGGTCCAAGCTGGCCAATCTGCTGTTCACCGCCGAGCTGGCCCGGCGGCTGGACGGGTCGGGGGTGACGGCCAACGCCGTCCATCCGGGCACGGTGGCGAGCGGCTTCGCCAGGGACCATGACGCCTCGGGCTTCCTGGCCTTCGGGATGAAGGTGATCAAGCCGTTCATCCTCACGCCCGAACAGGGGGCGCGCACCTCGGTGTACGTGGCGTCGTCGCCCGAGGTGGCCACAGTGACCGGAAGGTACTTCGTCAAGGGCCGGGCGAAGAAGCCCTCGGCCGCCGCCCGCGACGAGGTGGCCGCCGCCCGCCTGTGGTCCATCAGCGAAGCACTCGTCGACCAGGGGACCTCCGGGGGCGGGGACGCGCTATCCGGCTGATCCGCTCCGACCCGCCGGGGGCCGTCCGGCCGGTCCACGTCCCCGGAGGACCACAGGCCTAGGGTGTTGCCGGAACGGCGGGATCCCACGAGGGTGATCCCGTCGGAGCAGGGAGGTGGCCATGTCGACCGCGGGAGGCACGGGTGTCACGCCGGAAGAGCGCGACATACTCAGAGTCGTCGGAAAGTCATGGGGTTGGGTGCTGTTCTTCGGAATCGTGACCCTGATCCTCGGCATCCTGGTCGTCGTCCATCCGAAGGACACCATCTACGCCTTCGCCATCGTCCTGGGCATCTGGCTCTTCGTGGCCGGGCTCTTCCGGATCGTGGCGGCCATCGCCGACAGTTACGACACGGCCGGGACCCGGTGGTTGCTGGCCCTCCTCGGGCTGCTGTCGGTGATCATCGGGATCCTGTTCCTGCGCCACACCGAGGAGACGGTGACCACCCTGGCCTTCCTGATCGGCCTGTTCTGGGTCGTCGGCGGCATCATCGAGTTCTTCACCGCCTACAGCGACTACGGGTCAGAGGCGCGCGGCTGGCGCATCGTCATGGGGATTCTGGCCTTCGCCGCCGGGATCGTCACGCTGGTGGTGCCTCACCTGACGCTCGGTGTGCTGGCCGTGATCATCGGCGTCTGGCTGATCATCTACGGGATCCTGGAGATCGCGCTGTCCCTCCAGCTCCGGCATCTGCGGGAGGTCTGACCGCCGGCCCGAGGCCGTGACCTGAAGGGGTGCGGGCCCCGAAGGAGGGGATCCGCCACCCCTCGTGGCCACCGCGGCTCACTCCTCGACGATCGTCCCACCGGCGAGCACGGCGAGCTCGGCGTTCTGCAGGTGGTGCTCGTGGTCGGCGTCGGCGGCCTGCGAGGTGGCGGTGGGGATGAAGGCGGCGGCAACGATGGCGACGACGGTCATGGCGGCCAGGAAGGCGAAGCCCCTCGTGTAACCGGAGGCCTCCGGCAGACCGTCGTGCATCAGGTTGGCCGTGACGATGCTCGACATCACGCCGGCGCCGACCGCTCCGCCGATGGTTCGGATGTTGGCGTTCATCCCGCTCGCCACCCCGGTCTGGGCGGCCGGCACCGCCTGGACGATGAGGTTGGACATCGCCGAGAAGGCGAGGCCGAGCCCGACGCCCAGCAAGGTGCTGGCCACGTAGATCTCCCACGGCTTCTCGTGGGCGAAGGCCAGGATGAGGTAGGAGACGCAGGAGAAACAGGACCCGATGATCACGGCCGACTTCGAGCCGATCGCCGCGGCGATCCGCCCGGAGAGCATCCCGAAGATGAACATCGTCACCGTCAGCGGGAGCAGATAGAGGCCCGACTGGATGATGCTCGCCCCGAATCCGTAGCCGGACGACGTCGGCGTCTGGAGGAACTCGGGGAGGAAGCCGATGACCGAGTACATCCCGATACCGAAGAGGAAGGCCACGAGGTTGTTGGTCCACACCGCCGGAAGGCGCATCATGCGCATGTCGACGAGCGGTTCCGCGGGAGCGCAGCTCGACGAAGATCCAGGCGCCCGCGATGACGACCGCCGCCACGATGAGGCCGATGACCTTGGTCGAGCCCCATCCCCAGGTGGGTGCTTCGCTGACACCGAGCAGCAGGGCCACCAGCCAGGCCGACAGCAGCACGGCCGCCAGCCAGCTGATCCTGCCCGGCGTACGGACCGGCGACTCGGGGACGAAGAGATGGGCGCAACCCGCGGCGATGAGGGTGATGATCAGGGGGATCCAGAACAGCCAGTGGTAGTCGAGATGGCTCACGATGGGGCCGGCCAGCACGATCCCGGCACCGCCCCCGACGGCGGCCATGGCGGCCACGATGCCCACACCGCCGGCGACCTTGGCTGTCGGGAACTCGTCGCGGATGATGCCGAATGACAGGGGGAGGACCGCCCCGCCGATGCCTTGGATGGCGCGGGCGAGGATCAGCAGGCCGATGGAGTTGGCCAGACCCGCCATCAGTGAACCCAGCGCCAGTGCACCGAGCGTGGCCACCAGCATCCGCTCCTTGCCCACCATGTCGCCCACCCGTCCGAGGATGGGTGTCGAGATCGACGCCGACAGGAGGTAGGCGGTGAGCACCCAGGTCACGGTGCCCTGGGAGGTGTGGAGGTCGTGCTGGATGGTGGTCAGCACCGGGGTCACCAGCGACTGCAGCAGGGCGTAGGCGGACACGCCGAGCAGGAGGACGACGAACGTGGTCCGGTAGTTGGCTCGTTCGAGTGGTCTGGTCATGGTGTCTTCCCCGGAACGAGGGTGCAGCCACCAGGGTGCGGTGCCACGCCGGTGCCGCCCTGTCGACGGTCCTGTCCGGAGCAGGCCGAACCGCCCGGGTGGGGCGCCGTCCGTACCGGAATATCGATTCCGCTTAACGTACCACGAGCGGCACCTCCGCCCCTTGGCTCCTACGGCCCGGGGACGGCTCGGCGGTGGGCTTCGGTGATCAGCCGGACCGAGCGGGCACCGTGCCGGCCGAAGCCGATGCCGGCGGCCAGCGCCGCCGCCGCGGTCGCCAGGGCGAGCCGGCTTCCCACCAGGGCTGCGATGTCCGTCACGACGAGGAGGACGAGGGTCGACACGTACCACGCCCACAAGCGAGCCACCGCGCTCCGTCCCTGATCGCCCGGTGGGAGGCAGTCACGGATGGACTGGTACGGGAACCAGAAGTTGACGACGGGGATGAACCAGCTGCCGACACCCAGTCCCGGTGACCTGGACGCGGGGAGGCCCAGGAGCTGCGCTGTTCTGGCTGCGTGGTACTGCCAGACCAGGACGAGCACGAAGAACGGCGCCGATACCACCAGATCGACCAGGCTGAGCAGATTGAGCAGGTTGAGCCTGGACGTGTCGGTCTGGATCCGGGTCACGCCTGGTTGCATGTCGACCCGGAGCATGTGGAGCGTCTGGCGAAGGATGCTGCCCTCGGCCCAGGCGACGACCAGCCCGGCCACCACGACGACGGGGTAGTAGAAGAAGGCCCGCCTCGCCCAGGGCGCCACCCGCTCCTCGGACGCGAGCCAGTCGCCGACCGAGGTGATCGGCAGGGCCGCCGGCACGGGGGGGAGCGGGAAGGCCGTCGGCCGGAACGGGACGCCCGTCGGGCCCGGGGGGACCGGGTCCGAGGCCCACACGGTCCAGGTCGTCCCGTCCCACCACCGCCAGGCCTTCATCCCGGCCGGATCCGGGTACCACCCGGGCGGCGCACCTGTCGCGCCGCTCGGGTACACGGGCCGAAGCGTACCGGCCACGCCCTCGGGGAGCGGGGACGGCACCCGGTCCCCGACCGTCACCCCTAGCCGACTACAGGGGTTCCCCCTCGCCGAGTTCGGTGGTGACCTCGGCGACCGCCTCGATGCGCCCTCCGGCGGACAGCTCCCTCCCGCCACCGTCGTCGCGCCACAGCTCGGGGACCCGCCACAAGAGGACGCCGACTCCGGCCACACAGGCCAGCCCCCCCGACCACACGGCGAACTGAGGCCCGCCGATGGCGGCGGCCACACCCGTTTCGGCGTCGCCGAGGCGCGGGCCGCCGGCGACGACGGCGAAGAACGTGCCCGACAGTCGACCCTGGAGGTGCTCGGGCACCGTCCGCTGCTGCACGGCCTGGCGGAACACCGCGGAAACCACGTCGGCGGCACCGGCGATCGCCAGCAGGGCGAGCCCGATCCACAAGACGGGGACGACCCCGAACACGGCGATCGTCGTCCCCCAGATGACCACGCAGGCGGCGATGGCCCGACCCTGGTGGTGGACGCGGCTGCACCAGCCGGTGAACAGCGAGCCGACCAGCGCTCCGGCCCCCGGAGCGGCATACAACAGCCCGACCACGCCGGCCCCGCCACCGAACAGCCCGGTGCCGAGGGCCGGGAACACCGCCCTCGGCATGCCGAAGATCATGGCGTTGAGATCGATCCAGTAGGTGGCGGACAAGAGCTTCTGGCCGCGCAGATGCCGGAATCCCTCGGCCATCGATCGCAGGCCCATGGGTGTACCGCCACCGGTCGGAACGAGGGCGGGGAGGAGCACGGCCGCCACCAGGGCCACCCCGAAGGTGGCGACGTCGATGCCGAACACCGCACTCAGCCCGATGGTGGCGATCAGCACCCCCGCCAGTGCCGGCCCGGCCACCAGCGCCAACTGCTGGATCGTGGTCTGCAGGGCGATGGCGGCCGTGACGTCATGTGCGTCGACGATCATGGGCAGTGCCGCCCGCCTGGCCGGCCAGTCCACTCCCTGGAAGCCGGCCGCAGCCCCGGTGCACACGAACAGGGGCCAGACCGCCGGATGGGCGAACGACACGTTGACGACCAACCCGGCGATAGCCGAGGCCATGGCCAGCTGGGTCATGATCAGGACCTTCCTCCGGTCCATGGCGTCGGCCAGGGTGCCTCCCCACAGCGCTCCGGCGAGCAACGGACCCAGCTGGACCAGGCCGATCAGGCCGACGATGAGGGTCGAATGGGTGAGATCGAAGGCCTGGAAGGACACGGCCACCAGGGTCAGCTGCGAGCCCATGCCGGACACCACCTGGCCCGCCCACAGGCGCCGGAACTGCCGGTACCTCCGCAACGGGGTGATGTCCACGACGAAACGGGCCACCAGCCAACGGTACCGGGCAGGGCAGCCCTCGCACCCACCATTGCCCCGAATAGGGGATGACACCGAGCGGATCACTTGGGCCGCTACACTGGTATCCGTGAGCGGCATGGACACCCCCCCGAGCGAAAAGAAACGCACACGAGAGGCTCGGTCCGAGGTCGAGCCGAAGGGGCCTCCCATGGCGGTATCGATCGCCGGCATCTCGACCGCCTGCAGCAAGGATGCGCTCGTATCGTCGGCCAAGGCCGTAAAAGAGGCGCTCTCGACGGAGTAGACCGGGAACCACCAGGGTCTGATCTGTTCGGGAAGCCGCCTCCTCCGGGGCGGCTTTCTTGTTGTCCCGGAATCGGAAATCGTCCGACGGGGGCCCATCGGTGATTCCGATCCCCGACTGATCGGTCGGGCGCCGCACCGGGGGGCTCCTCGGCCTCGGGGTGCGACGGGCACCGATGCGCTCCCTACGACGTGGACGGTGCGGTTGCCGGCGGGAGGTCGGCTGACCGGCGCTCGGGCCCGGTCAGCACCGTGTCGGGATGGCGGAGCCGGCCGTGTGCCAGATCAATGCCCATCCTCAGCATTCACCGATTTCGGGCACAGCCCAAGACGAGCAGTCACAGAAATACTCGAAATGAACCACCCAAGAGCGAAGAAAAACCCAGAAAGAAGCCCATCATGACCCAGCACCTGACCCATTACGAACACCAGCACCACGATCGGGGCGGAGCCAGAACGTCCGACCCGAACGGCCCCGAGTGGGCGCGAACGGCCACAATGCAGCGGGCAATGGCGTGGGCGGCCGACCGGATCGCCGACCTGGGTGACGCCCACGACAAGGGCGAGGCGTCCCTGTGCGTCGGTGAGGCAGCCTGACCTCGGAGCGGGGCTAAGTCCGCCAGACGGTACCCCACCACCGCAACCGCCGGTGTCAGGCGCCTCGCTCCAGATCCGCCTACGTCGGGCCGCGCCCGGGGCCACCTTCTGGGGCGGGGGGCACCCATAACGGGTCCGGCTCGATGAGCTGTCTCACGAGCGCGTGCAGCGCCATGCCGAAGACGGTCCACTCCTCGGGCTGCCCGTCCTCGCCGGTCGGCAACGGGATCTGGCGCATGGCACCCTCGTCGACGAGGTCCCGCAGGGCGCTCCCCTCCGCCAGCGCCTGAATGGCCGCTGCGCCCTGGGCCAGGGTGAGGGGCTCCCTCATCCGGAACCCGAGGTAATCGAGGATGACGGTGTAAAGCCCGGTCGTGTCGTCCATGATCGACCGATAGCTGGCGAGGAGCGCCTCCCTCAAACGCCCCTGCTGCTCGGCGGGCGGGCCCGATCCGGCGAGCGCCCAGATGCCGATCCAGACGCGCCAGACGGGTGACGACCGGAGCGAGTCGAGCATCAATGTTCCCGTGACCCGGCAGAGGTCCGTGACGCACCGCCACCGGCCCTCGAGGCTCGAGCGATCAGCGTGGACCAGGACGTCGTTGGCCAGCACCTCGGACAGCGCTCGAAAGTCCTGCGAGTCGCTGGCGGCGATGGTGGCCAGCACCTCGGTCTGGAACGCCTCTTGGGTGGCGAACGCCCTCCCGATCACGGACGCATTCGTGAGGCGGATGCCGTGGGCCTGTCGCAGCCGGTCGTAGACGCGCTTGAACGTGAGTCCCTCGGCGCCACTGCCCAGCCCTTCCTCGATGAGGGCCTCGACACCGGTGTCGACCAGGAGCCGCCGGATCTCGGCGGTGCTGCGACGGGCGCTCGGTCCATCGGTCGTTGACGAGCCATCGGACAACGGGGGAACCGGACCTTTCCTGGGCTTCGGAGAACCGATCGGGACCCCGCAAGCCCGCTGGAGGGGCAAGAAGGCCAGTCTATTTGCGACTCGTAGTTGCAAATAGGGTTCCGGATGAGTACGGTCGCCCGTGGCGGGAATCGGAACTGTCCCGACGGCAGGTTCGGCGAACTCCTGCCGTCGGGACAGTGGCCCAAAGGTGCCGGGTCCAGCCGGGGCGAAGAACCGGACCGGCTGGCGTGAGTTCGAACGGCTGGACCGGGTGGCGGCCGCCACAAAGTAGGCCGCCGGTTTGGCGGTCGAAGACCCTTCGCCCGAGCCGCGAGGGTCGACCGGACGGGGGTGCGAGTGGACAGAGAGGCCGGTCCCGTGGAGGAGGACCGGCGGGGATGCGACACTCAGTTGTCCCCTTCCTGCCGTTTGAACTGGATCCGATAGAGCTCGGCGTACTGCCCGTGCGCCTCCAGCAGCTGGTCGTGTTGGCCGCGTTCGACGATCCTGCCGTGATCGAGCACGAGGATCATGTCGGCCTCCCTCACCGTCGACAGCCGGTGGGCGATGACCAGCGAGGTCCGACCCTCGAGGGCGGTGGCGAGGGCCTTCTGCACGGCAGCCTCGGACTCCGAGTCCAGGTGGGCCGTGGCCTCGTCGAGCACCACCACCTCGGGGGCCTTCAGGAGGATCCGGGCGATGGCCAGACGTTGCTTCTCCCCACCGGACAGTCGATAGCCCCGGTCCCCGACCACCGTGTCGATGCCGTCGGGAAGCCCTCCGACCATGGTGGCGATCTGGGCACCGTCGAGGGCGGAGTCGATCTCGGCGGGGGTGGCGTCCGGTCTGGCGTAGAGGAGGTTGTTCCGGATGGTGTCGTGGAAGAGGTGGGCGTCCTGGGTGACCACACCGATGGTGGAGGTGAGCGATTCCATCGAGGTGTCCCGGACGTCGAGGCCGTTGATCCTGATGGCTCCGGCCTGCACGTCGTAGAGGCGGGGCAGGAGCTGGCTGATGGTGGTCTTGCCGGCACCCGATGGCCCGACCAGCGCCACCAACTGGCCGGGTTCGGCCGTGAACGTGACGTCGAACAGTACCTGGCTCGACACGGCGGGGTCGAGGACGGCGACCGACTCCAGGGAAGCCAACGAGACCTCCTCCGCACTCGGGTACCGGAAGTCGACGTGGTCGAACTCGATGCGGGCCGGACCGGGTGGCACCGGGCGCGCGTCCGGCTTGTCAGTGATCATCGGCGGAAGATCGAGCACCTCGAAGACCCGGTCGAACGAGACCAGGGCGGTCATCACGTCGATCTGCACGTTGGACAGGGCGGTGAGCGGTCCGTACAACCGGGTCAGATAGGCGGCCAGCGCCACAACCGTCCCCAGTTGGAGCGCACCGTCGACCACCTGGACCCCGCCCCAGCCGTAGACCACCGCGGTGGCCAGTGCCGCCGTCAGGGTGAGGGCGGCGATGAAGAACCGGGCGTACATAGCCTGGGTCACCCCGATGTCCCGGACCCGGCCCGCCTTCGACTCGAAGGCGTCTCGCTCCTCCTTCGGTCGCCCGAACAACTTGACCAGGAGGGCGCCCGAGACGTTGAAGCGTTCGTTCATCGTGTTGTTCATCTGGGCGTTGAGGTTGTACGACTCGCGGGTGATGACCGAGAGACGGCGCCCGATGCGTTTGGCCGGCAGCACGAACACCGGGAGGATGATCAGGCTGATCACGGTGATCTGCCAGGAGAGGAAGAACATCACGATCAGCACCAGGGTGACGCTGATCAGATTCGACACCACGGACGAAAGCGTGTCGGTGAACGCCTGCTGCGCGCCGATCACGTCGTTGTTGAGCCTGCTGATCAGGGCACCAGTCTGGGTCCGGGTGAAAAAGGCGATGGGCATGTGCTGGATGTGCTCGAACACCTGGGACCGCATGTCGAAGATGAGTCCCTCACCGACCTTGGCCGACACCCACCGGATGCCGATGTTCAGGCCGGTGTCGACGACGGACAGTGAGGCCGCCACCAGCGCCAGGCCGATGATCAGCGATTTGTCGTGCTCAGGGATGCCCTTGTCGATGATCGAACGGAAGAGCAGCGGGTTGACGACACCGATCACCGCGTCCACGACCACCAGCACCAGGAACCACGCCAGGATCACCCGGTAGGGCCGGGCGAACTGGGCCATCCGCCGGGCCGTCCCCTTGGTGACGTGCTGCTGGGTCACCGATTCGTCCCTGCGCATCGAGCGCATGACACCGCCGAACTGCCCGCCACCCATGCCGTGGCCGCCCATGCCCATGCTCATCTGGCTACTCCGGCCACGGGTTCCATGTCCCGGACCCTACAGTTCGGGGAACACCACCCATCCGGCGCCGGCCCTGATCCGTGCGCCGGTCAGGTGACGAGCCCACGCCCGTAAACGGGGGGCAGATCAAGTGCGGTGAGCAGGCCGGCGGGACCGTCGACCACGGCCGGGATGGCGTTGATGAGCCGCATCGCCGTGGCCTTCAGCCCGGCCGTGTTGTGGTCCCCGTCGGTCCCGAGCAGCTGGAGATCGAGGGTGTAGTTGGGCTCGCCGGTTATGGTCACTCGG
This sequence comes from uncultured Acidimicrobiales bacterium, assembly GCA_963725395.1. Lineage (GTDB taxonomy): Bacteria > Actinomycetota > Acidimicrobiia > Acidimicrobiales > RAAP-2 > Bog-756. The sequence goes on from CAVRYH010000002.1 coordinate 542,603, forward strand.
TAGCAGCCGTGACCGGCCGGCTGCGGCCACCCGGGGGCCAGGTCGTCGTGCAGCCGGGTGACGTGCTCGAGCACGATGACCGCCCTGCCGTCCCGGATCCCCCGCAGCTCGAAGTGCAGGGCCGCCGCGGTCCCCTTCTCGATGGTCCCCGAGTCGACTTGGAAGGTCTCGGTGGCCGGCAAGCGCTCGTACCACTCCTCGACGGAGTCGAGTTCGACGTCGAGGCCGGCGGCCAACTGGCGCACGACGCTGCCCCACGCCATCGTCATCACCCCGGGCTGGAGGATCATGGGCACGTCGTCGATGGGCCGCCCGAACCCCATGATGTCGAAGATGACCATCGGCTGGTTGTAGGTGGCGTAGTTGAGCACCTCGGCCACCCGGATCTCGTCGATGCGCTCACTGATCCCCGACAGGACGAGCGGAAGTGCGTCGTTTGCGAAGCCCGGGTCGATCCCGTTGACGAACAACGATGCTCCGCCCTCCACCGCGGCGTCGAGTACCGGTCGGATCATGGCTTCGTCCACCACTCCGTAGGGGTACTGGAGGAAGACCGGGCCGCTCGAGACCACGTCGATTCCGGCCCGCAGGATCCGCTGGAGGTCCTCGAGTGCCTCCATCAGGCGGTGATCGGCCATGGCGGTGTGCACCACGACGTCGGGTTCGAGCGCAAAGAGGGCCGCAACGTCGTCGGTGGCCGCCACCCCGAGGTCGCGGCCGAGCCCGGCCAGGTCGCCGGCGTCCCGTCCGACCTTGTCGGGGTTGGACACCCACAGGCCGACCAGCTCGAGGTCGGGTCGGGCGTCGATGCCGGCGATGGCGTGCCGTCCGACGTTGCCCGTGCTCCATGCGACGACACGGTACGTCTTGCTCATGTGGTGCTCCTGGTTCGTAGGCGATCGGTGGGGGTGGGCATGCGGATGGTCGGGACCGGGACTTGGCGGGCCCGGCTCACAGGTCGGGAAGCCCCATGTCGAGGTTGGGGGCCTCGATGCCGCCGTCGACCTCGAGGACCTTTCCGGTGATGTAGGCGCCCGCCTCGGAGGCCAGGTAGACGACGGCCGCGGCGATGTCCTCGGGCTGCCCGATGCGCTTGAGCGGGGTGCCCGCCTCCAGCGCGTCGCGGAGTTCGTCGCTCTGCATCACGATGTCGAGGGCGGAGGTGGCCACCGATCCCACGGCGATGGCGTTCACCCGGATACGGGGGGCGAGGTCGGCGGCGGCCAGACGGGTGTAGTGGGCCAGCGCCGCCTTGGCCGTCCCGTAGGCCAGGTACCCGCGGCCGGCGAGGCGGCCCATGGCCGACGAGATGTTCACCACCGAACCGCCGTCGCCCTCGAGCATCAGGGGCACGGCCGGCCGGAGCAGGGCGTGGGCGGTGGAGACGTTGAAGTGGAAGGCCTGCTCCAGACGTCCCGGGGACGTGTCCATGAAGGGGCGGGGCATGGCGCCGCCCACGTTGTTCACCACCAGATCGAGCCGACCGAATGCCCGTCGGGCGTGCTCGATCAGGCCGGCGACGGCGTCGAGGTCGCTCAGGTCGGCGGGAACGGCCACGGCACGTCGACCGGTGCCCTCGACGGCGGCAGCCACGTCGTCGAGCTGATCGACCGTTCGGGCCGAAATCAGCACGTCGGCACCGGCCTCGGCCAGTCCGACCGCGCTCGCCGCGCCGATGCCACGGCCGGCGCCGGTCACGATGGCCACCTTCCCGTCCATGTGGAAGCGATCGAGAATCATCTGCAGGTTCCCCTCTGGTCGCCCCCGGTCGGGCGACCGTCGTCATCGACAGTGCTAGCAGCCCCGAGCAGGGCTACGCCACGAGCGCCGCATGGTGAAGGTGGCTAGGAGCGCGTTTCAGTCGGCCAGATCGGCCACAGCCGTGATGTGGGTGGGCCGCAGCCGCACCAGCAGCTCACCCGGGACACCGTTGCGTCTCCCGTACTGTTCGGCCCGATCGGCCCCCATGTACCGTCCACCCAGCACGGCCGCCCAGCGGGCCACCTCGTCCAGGTCCCCGGTGATGGTCGCCCTGCCCTCGACGGTGACGAAGGAGAACGGGGGCCGTTCGTCGTCGACGCAGAGGGCGGCACGGGGGTCACGCTCCAGCGCCCGACCCTTCAGGGTGTTGGCGCCGGTAGTGAACACGATGTCCCCGATGGGCGAATCGGCTCCGACGGTGGTGGTGTCGAGGGCGAACCAGACGGGCGCCACGTGGGGGCGGCCGTCGGCCCGCACCGTGGCCAGCTTGCCGGTGCGGGGTGGATCGCCGCCGAGGAAGGCGAGTATCTCAATGTCGCTCATGGGATGGGGAGGCACGCGCGCGCTCCGTTCTCTTCGGTCGCCCACGCCGGTGTTGTCGTGTCACCGGGTGGCGGTCCCGGTCGCCATCAGCTGTCAGCCCGGTCGTGTCGGGGGGAGGCCGAGTTTCCGGTGGTCCCACGAGACGGTGCGCTCGACGTGGAGCTTGGCCACGATGCGTTTGTTGAGCATGGTCTCGACGAGCGGGCGGAGGTCCTCGGAATAGGTCCCGTAGTACCGCTCGAACAGATTGACGCCGAGCTGCCACATCTGGTCGGGATCGTCGACGATCTCGGCCCGTCCCACCAGCTCGACCCCGCGCAGCTCCTCGTAGTAGTCCCCGTCCTCGAACATGCAGGTGAGGCGGGGGTCGCGCCCGAGGTTGACGGCCTTTTGCGCCTTCGCCTTGGTCTCGATGGCGATCGATCCGTCGAGGAACCCGTACCACATGGCCACCGCATGGATCGAGCCGTCGTGGTTGAGGGTGCACATGGTCATCGGGCGGCGTTCGTGGAGGAAGGCGTCGACCTCCTCCGGCGTCATCTTGATGAGATCACGCTGCTTGATGCCGTGACCCATCTGCTGTGGTGGCTGCTCTTCGCTCATCTGGCCCTTTCCTCGGTGTCGACCGTCCCACGCCCACGTGCCTGCCGTCTGTCACCCGGCCCACAGTCGGTGTCCTTGTGGGGCAGCGTACCGGCGCCGCTGCGGTCCGGTGCAGAATGTCCCGGTGGCCGCTCCCACCCACCCCGACTCGCGGCCGCGAACGCCGTTCCGGTTGTGTTTCGTATGCACCGGCAACATCTGCCGGTCGCCGATGGCCGATGTGGTGCTCCGGTCCCTGGCCCGTGACATCCGACTCGACGACGGGAGCGCGCTCGCCGACCGTCTGGTCGTCTCCAGCGCCGGGCTGGGCGGTTGGCACGTCGGTGAGCCGATGGATCCGCGGGCGCACGCCGCCCTCGAGAGCCGGGGCTATACCGACCACGGCCACCGGGCCCAGCAGTTCGACACCCGGTGGTTCGAGACGACCGACCTCGTCGTGTGCATGGATCGGGGCCACCAGCAGACCTTGGTGAGTCTCGGCCGGGGGCGGGCGGGCGACGATCGCCACGACGCGCTCCTGGTGATGCTCCGCCAGTTCGATCCCCGGGCCGGAGGGGCCGTCGACGTCTCCGATCCCTACTACGGCGACGAGGCGGACTTCGAGGCCTGCCTCGATCTCGTCGAGTCCGGCTGTCGGGGGCTGATCACCGACCTGACCTCCCGTCTGGCCGGCTCGGGGTGACGAGCTCTGGACGGGTACTGACGTGGTGGGGGGAACGCCATGGTGCCCGAGGACGGCGTCCGGGTCCGATGAGGGCGTTCGGGTACGGCACCCCGGGTCAGCGTCTCCGAACTCAGGCGAACGAGATGAACGACTCCCGCTCGTAGGCGCGCATGCGCTCGTAGACGTCCTTGAGCTCCGAGCGCCGTGTCCGTTCGTTGGCCAGGTTGACCAGTTCGTGGGGATCCGCATCGTGGTCGTACCATTCGTGGTCGTTGTCGTCGAAGGCGCAGTCCACGTCGAACAGCTTCTTGCCGGCCGGACGTCCCCACAGACCCGTCGACGGTTTGCCGCCCCCGACGCCGTAGTAGCGGGCGTATTTGGTGTGCCCGTCGTAGAACCCGCGCAGGGCGTAGCGGACGGTGTTGAGGGCCGTGGTCTGCGCCGAGTCCTGGGCGAACAGGATGTGGTCCCGTACCGAGACCGAGGGATCGGCGAAGACCGGTGACAGGTCCGCGCCCTGGACGGTGGCTCCTGACACCGCCGGGTCGACGCCGGCCAGCGAGCAGATGGTGGCGGCCAGGTCGACGTGTGAACCGAGCGAGGAGGTGACCGACCCCGGCAAGGTCACCCCGGGGACCTTGACGTACAGGGGCACGCGCATGATCTCGTCGTAGACGAACGGACCCTTGGACCGCAGCCCGTGGGAGCCGCACATGTCGCCGTGGTCGGAGGTGAAGATGATGACGGTGTCGTCCCAGGCACCCGACGCCTCGAGCGCGGCCAGCACCGTGCCCAGGTTGTCGTCGGCGAGCTGGTGGAGGTGGACGTAGTAGTCGAGATGGCGCAGCCAGGACCGCTCATCGGACGGGTCGATGTACCCCCAGAGGCCGTGCTGCTGGTCCCAGCGCCACTGACGATGGGCCTCAGGCTTGGTGTGGAGGTCGTCGTCGAAGTTGGCGGGCAGGCGGTCGACGACCTCGGGGTACGGGTCGGTGTAGACGGGGAGGGGGTCGTCGTCCTTCCAGGCGGCGGACTCGAGCACCGAGCGGATGGCGGCGACGTCCTCGGGGTGGTGGTCGCGGTAGCCGGGTTGGTCGACGGGGAACCACATGACGTCATGGGGGTTGACCATGGCCACGGTGAGGAACCAGGGCTCCGCCCTCCCCGAGGCGGTGGCGGCACCCCTCCCGGCCGCGGGGCGGGCGTTGGCCGTCAACCAGTGGGCGGCGTTGCTGGCGATCAGGGGATCGAAGTGCACACCGGTGCCGGCCCAGCCCATGAAGTGGCGGTCGTTGCCGTCCCAGTCGGCGAAGCCGTAGGCCTCCATGTCCGGCGAGGGGGAGTGGGACAGGTGCCACTTCCCGATGTACGACGAGCGGTAGCCGGCCCCGTCGAGGAGCGTGCCCAGGGTGGGGGTGGTGGTGGGCAGTTCGTGGTGTTCCGGCATGATCACGTTGTCGAGGACCCCGTGTCCCTGCAGGTAGCGCCCGGTGAACAGGCTGGCCCGGCTGGGGGAGCAGGGGGAGGAGTGGGTGAAGTAATCGGTGAACTCGAGGCCCTCACGCCGCAACCGGTCCCGCCACGGGAGCGACACACCGGGGGGGAGCCACGATCGCTGACGCTCCTGGTCGGACACGATGAGCAGGATGTTGGGACGGGAGGGCTCGGCCATGGTGGGTCACGGTAGCGCCAACCGATCCCGGGTGACCGCAGGCCGTGCTGGCGGGCAAAAGTGAAATGTGTTCTACTTTCAAAAATTCACGTTGGATGAGATGCCAGGGGGAGGAACGGATGCCCGAGAGTGAAGCGCTGCACGCCAGCCACCGTCTCGAATTCCCGTACTCGCGCTCAGTCGGCCCGGTCATCGGCGCATTCCTGACCGGACTGCGTGACGGGAAGCTGTTCGGGGTCCGGGGAGCCGGTGGTTCGGTCATCGTTCCGCCCACCGAGTACGACCCGACCACGGGTGACGACACCGGTGAGCTGGTCGAGGTCGGCCCCGGAGGCGTTGTGGAGACGTGGGCCTGGGTGGCCGACCCCCTCCCCAAGCACCCGCTCCAGACCCCGTTCGCCTGGGCGCTGATCCGGCTCGACGGGGCCGACACCGCACTCCTCCACGCCGTCGACTCGGGCGGTCCCGACAACCTGGCCTCGGGCGACCGGGTCACCGTCCGGTTCCGGCCCGAGGCCGAGCGCATCGGGGCCATGGCCGACATCGAGGCGTTCGTGCCCGTGGGAGCCTCGTGATGGCCGGGGAGACCTCGCCGGACGATCGGGGGCCGGTGACCACACTGGCCACTCCGATACGTCTCGACTTCGACTTCACGCCCGGGGTGGCCCAGTCCCGGTTCCTGCGCGGGCTCGAGCAGGGCAAGTTCATGGGCCAGCGCTGCTCGGTGTGCGGGAAGGTCTATGTGCCGTCCCGCGGCTCGTGTCCCACAGACGGCGTGCCCACCACCGAGGACGTTGAGCTGGCCAACGTCGGGACCATCACCACCTACTGCGTGGTCAACGTTCCCTTCGCCGGGCAGTCCATCGAGATCCCCTACATCTGCGCCCAGGTGCTGCTCGACGGGGCCAACCTCTCCTTCATGGGACTCATCCAGGAGATCCCCACCGACCAGATCCGCATGGGCATGAGGGTGGAGGCGGTGTGGGTCGATCCGGACGAACTGACCCCGTCGCTGGCCTCGGTCCGGTACTTCCGGCCCAACGGTGAGCCCGATGCCGACTACGAGACGTACAAGGAGTACCTGTGAGCGCCGCCCCCCACCGGACGCCCCGGCCGGTGTCGGTCGCCTCGTTCGCCCAGGCCCAGAACGTGCGCCGGGACGACGAGCACAACGAGGTCGAGATGCTGATGCCGGTGATCGCCGAGGTGTTCGGCAACATCGGGATCACCAAGGACGACGTCGACTTCATCTGCTCGGGGTCGACCGACTACCTGATCGGCGGTCCGTTCAGCTTCGTGATGGCTCTCGACGCCGTGGGCGTGTGGCCGCCGCGCTCGGAGAGCCATGTGGAGATGGACGGGGCGTGGGCCCTGTACGAGGCCTGGGTCCTCCTGCAAGAGGGTGAGATCGACGCCGCGCTGGTCTACTCGTTCGGCCGCTCGTCCCTCGGCAATCTCAACGAGATCCTCACCCTGCAGCTCGACCCCTACTACCTGGCCCCGCTGTGGCCCGACCCGGTGAGCCTGGCCGCACTGCAGGCTCGCGCCCTGATCGACGCCGGCAAGGCCACCGAGGCCGATTTCGCCGCCATCGCCGCGCGGAGCCGGAAGGACGCCCTGTCCAACCCGAGGGCCCAGGTCGCCGGTGACGTCCCGGTCGAGCGCCTGCTGGAGGACGAGTACGTGGTCTCCCCGCTCCGCCGCCACGCGCTTCCCCCGGTCACCGACGGTGCGGCCGCCATCGTGCTGGCGGCGGGCGACAAGGCCGCACGTTGGGCAGACCACCCGGTGTGGATCACCGGGTTCGACCACCGGATGGAGAGCCATGCCCTCGGCGCCCGCGACCTGACGTCGTCGCCCTCGACGGCCAAGGCGGCCGACGTGGCCGGTGTGGCCGACGGACCGGTCGACGTGGCGGAGATCCATGCGCCCTTCGCCCACCAGGAGATCATCGTGCGCAATGCGCTCGGACTCGACGACGGGGTGAGGGTCAACCCGTCGGGTGGGCCGCTGGCCGCCAACCCGCTGATGTCAGCCGGCCTCATCCGCATCGGCGAGGCCGCCGCCCGCATCGCCTCGGGTGAGGCCCGCCGGGCGGTGGCCCACGCCACCTCGGGGCCGTGCCTCCAACAGAACCTCGTCTGCGTCCTGGAGGGTGAGTGATGGCAGAGCGCTGCGCAGTGATCGGGGTGGGCCAGACCCACCACAAGGCCAAGCGGGACGACGTGTCCATCGCCGGCCTGGTCCGTGAGGCGGCCAAGAGTGCACTGGCCGACGCCGATCTGACCTGGTCGGACATCGACGCCGTCGTCATCGGCAAGGCACCGGACATGTTCGAGGGGAACATGATGCCCGAGCTCTACCTGGCACCGGCTCTCGGAGCCGTCGGGAAGCCCATGATCCGGGTCCACACCGCCGGGTCCGTCGGCGGATCGACGGCGCTGGTGGCCGCCCACCTAGTCAAGTCGGGCATCCACAAAAGAGTGCTCACCGTGGCCTATGAGAAGCAGTCCGACTCCGACGCCATGTGGGCCCTCTCGGTGCCCCAGCCCTTCGCCGCCCCCCTGCTCGCCGGGGCCGGCGGTTACTTCGCCCCGCACATCCGCGCCTACATGCGCCGCTCGGGAGCGCCCGAGCACATCGGGCGGATGGTGGCGGTCAAGGACCGCCAGAACGCCATGCGCAACCCGTTCGCCCACCTGCACCTCGCCGACATCGACATGAAGATGGTCGAGGACTCGATGATGCTGTGGGACCCGCTGCGCTATCTCGAGGCCTGCCCGTCCTCGGACGGTGCCGCGGCCATGGTGCTGGCGGCGGAGGACGCCGTTTCCGGCCACTACCCACCGGCCTGGATCCACGGCTCGGCCATGCGCTCCGAGCCCACGATGTTCGCCGGGCGCGACCAGGTGAATCCCCAGGCCGGCCGGGACTGCTCGGCCGACGTGTACGCCCAGGCCGGCATCACCGACCCCCGCCGGCAGATCGACGTCGCCGAGGTCTACGTGCCGTTCAGCTGGTACGAGCCGATGTGGCTGGAGAACCTCGGGTTCTGTGACCTGGGCGACGGGTGGAAGCTGACCGAATCGGGGGCGACCGCCTTCGACGGCGACATCCCGTGGAACACCTCGGGGGGCGTGCTCTCGTCCAACCCGATCGGGGCGTCGGGCATGCTCCGGTTCCTCGAGGTGGCCATGCAGGTGCGGGGACAGGCCGGAGAGCACCAGATCGACGGGGCCCGGCTGGCCCTCGGCCAGGCCTACGGCGGCGGCTCCCAGTTCTTCTCCATGTGGGTGGTCGGGGCCGACAAGCCCTGAGCCGTCCGGGCGGGGACACCGTCCGGACCGCGGCAATGGATCCGAGGACGGCAGCCACCCCGGGCCGGAACTACGATGGCGACGTGCGCTGACGTGTGAGTTTCCGTCCGTTTCCGCTCCTACGCCCCGGAGGTTCCCGTTGTCCACGTCGCGCCACGTCCCCCGTACCCAGTCGACCCCGGCCACGCTGGTGGCCCGTTCCCTCCGCCACGACCGAGGTGGCCGCCGGGTGCTCGACGGTGTGTCCCTCACCGTCGGACCGAAGAGCCGCATCGGGGTGATCGGGCCGAACGGGGTAGGGAAGTCCACGCTGTTGCAACTCCTGGCCGGGCTCCTCGACCCCGACTCCGGACAGGTCGCCCTCGATCCCCCGGCAGCCACGGTCGGGTACCTGGCCCAGGAGCACGAGGTGATGGGAGGGGAGACCGTCCGGCAGTCGTTGGAGCGCCGCACCGGTGCTCAGGCCGCCGAGGCGGAGCTGTCGGCGGCGGCGGCCGGGCTCGCCGACGGCTCCGACCGGTCCGGGCGCCGCTACGAGGTCGCGCTGGAACGGTTCAACGCCCTGGGGTCGGCCGATCTCGACGCCCGTATCGACCGGGTCCTCGGCGAACTCGGGGTCGGCGCCGGCGTGGGCGACCAACAGGTGGCCACCCTGTCCGGTGGCCAGGAGGCCAAGGTGGCACTGGCCGGGATCGAGCTCTCGAGGTTCGACGTGACGCTGCTCGACGAGCCCACCAACGACCTCGACTTCGAGGGGCTCCATCGCCTGGAGTCGTGGGTGGGGGCCCGGCCCGGTGGCATCGTGATCGTCTCCCACGACCGTGAATTCCTCGAGCGGACCGTCACCACCGTCGTCGAGCTCGATCCCCACGACCGCACGGCGCGGGAGTACGGGGGCGGGTGGACGGGCTACCTGGCCGAGCGGGCCAACGACCGGCGCCACGCCGAGGAGGCCTATGCCCGCTACGACCGACGCCGGGGCCAGCTCGACGGTCGGGCCGAGCGCCAGCGCCAGTGGGCGACCACCGGGTTGCGTCGCGAGGCCCAGCATCCGCGCGACAACGACAAGGCCCAGCGGAATTTCCGGATCGACCGCACCGAGAAGCTGGCGGCAAAGGCCCGACAGACCGAGCGCGCCCTCGAGTCCCTCGCACCCGTGGAGAAGCCCTGGGAGGGCTGGGACCTCCGCTACTCCATCGAAGAGGTGGCACGCGCCGGCGATGTGGTGGTGCGCCTGGACGGGGCGGTGGTCGAGCGAGGCACCTTCAGGATGGGCCCGGTCGACCTCGAGATCGGCTGGGGGGACCGGATCGCCCTGACCGGCGCCAACGGCACCGGGAAGTCGACGCTCGTCGCCGCCCTCCTCGGCGAGGTCCCCCTCGCCGCCGGCCGGCGTTGGGTCGGCCCGAGCGTGGTGGTGGGGAGCATCGGGCAGGACCGCCGTGGCGTCGGGGACGGGCGCGACCTCGTGCGCTCCGTCACCGACCGGACGGGGCTGGTCGAGTCCGAGGCCAGGTCCTTGTTGGCCAAGTTCGGCCTCGACGCCGACCACGTCGTCCGTCCGCCCGGCTCGCTGTCTCCTGGGGAGAGGACCAGGGCGGAACTTGCTGTGTTCCAGGCGCTCGGGGTCAACTTCCTCGTCCTCGACGAACCCACCAACCACCTCGACCTTCCGGCCATCGAGCAGCTCGAGTCGGCGCTGCGCGGGTTTGGCGGCACGCTGGTCCTGGTCTCCCATGATCGCCGGCTCCTCGGGGCGGTCGACACCGGCCGGTCGATCGGGCTCCCGTGGAGGGCGACGGTGCCCGGTCGTTGATCCGACGGTTCAGGCCCGGCCGTCGTCGTCCCCAGCCCACCCGATCGCCCCAGCGGAGTGACAGGGCGTCCACGGCCGCCGGGCTCACGACCGGCCGGTGAACACGTCCTCACCGAACGCGGCACTGACCGTGCGGGCCTGTCCCAGCTTGGGCAGGCCGAAGATGTCCTCGATGGTCGCCAGGGTGGAGTAGTGGTTGTAGGGGACGGTGCTGACGGTGCCGCCCCTGATGAACGGGGAGATCAGCACCGTGCCGATGCGCCCACCACCCGGCCCGAATGCGCCGGGAAGGGAGGAGGCGGGCCCGGGGATCTCGTTGCAGCAGGCCGAGGCGTCGGCGGTCGCACCGTCGGTGTCGGCCTCGTCGAAGGTCACCTCGAGCAGCCCGTCCTTCTTGAACGCCGGCGATCCGGTGATCAGAGGAACCCACTGCGACAAGAAGGCGTCGATGTTGACCAGCGCCGAGGCAGAACCCTGCTGGTTGATGCAGGGCGCATCGTGCCCGTCGTCGCACAGGTTGGGGGTGATGAAACTCAGATTGGGTGTGGTGCCCACCGACTTCAGGTCGGTGGCGAGCCCGGTGGTGCCCGTGGGGACCCGGGCTGGGAGCTCGCCGGAGGTGGTGCCGAGGGGCACCACGTGGGTATCGCACACCGTCGTGTCGTCGATGATCGAGTGGAAGTAGACGAACGGGTCGTGGCGGGTGGCGTAGCCGTCCCCGGGGACGGCCTTCTGGGTGTGGTCCTGGGTGCCGATCGCCGGATGTCCGCAGACCGCCGACTCGCGGGACGGGACGTTGCCCATGTCCTGCATGTAGGCCTTCCAGGTCAGGTCGGCCGTGGTCATCTGGTTGGCGACGGTTGGCACCGTGGCGGGATAGACGCAGCCGGAATCTGAGATCTGGCCGTCGGCGGCCACGGTGGCCGAGGCCGGGAAGTCGACGAACTCCTGGCAGTCGCCCTGCGTCAGGGGGTTGGGGGCCTGTCCGGAGATCATGGCGATGTAGTTGTCGGCGGAGAAATGGCCGATGCCGTAGTACTCGGTGAGGAGCGCACCCTCGGCCGGCAGGGTCCCGGCCAGGTAGGGGTCGTCCGAGGGAGTGCCGAAGGTGGCGTCGTAGCCCTCGTTCTCCAGCACGATGATGAAGATGTGGCGGATGGGGGGCAGGGCGGTCGTCGATGCCGATCCTCGGGGCCCGGTAGTCGATGCCGGCCGGGTGGTCACCGTCGCACCGGCGGAGGAGCTGGCTGAGCCCCTACTGGGGCCCGACGAGCAGGCCGTGGCCAGCACGGCCAGGGTGGCCAGCAGCACGACGGTCGTTGCCTGTCGGCCCGGGCGGCGTCGGCCGTCCTCACCCCGTCGAGCGCTCCTGGCCATGGTCAGCGTTCTACACCATGCGGCGTCGGCGCCGGTGCAGCTCCGAACGGGCCTCCGGACCAGGCTCGCACCCGTGGCCCGTGCCCCGTGCCCGAAGCCCCGGGCCGATGGCCGGTACACTCGTCCCGTTCGCCGAGTTGACGGAGGCATCACGTGAAGATTGTGGTCGATTACGACGAGTGCGCCAGCAACGCGGTGTGCATGGGCATAGCCCCCGAGGTGTTCGAGGTGCGTGACGACGGCTTCCTCTACGTGTTGAACGAGAACCCCGGCGAGGAACTCCGTGAGAAGGTCCGCCAAGCGGCCAACGGCTGTCCGACCGGCGCCATCTCCATCATCGAAGACGAGTAACCGAGGAGTGGCCGGGGACGCCCCGAGGGTACGCTTCGCGCCGTCGCCCACCGGTTACTTCCATGTGGGGAGTGCGCGCACCGCTCTGTTCAACTGGCTGGTGGCCCGCCAATCGGGGGGAACCTTCGTGCTGCGCATCGAGGACACCGACGCCGAGCGGGGACGTGAGGAGTGGGTGGACGGGATCATCTCGGCCCTGCACTGGCTGTCCATGGACCCCGACGAAGGCCCGTTCCGCCAGTCGTTGCGGACTGCCCGGTACCGGCAGGCCATCGACGCCCTCTGGGAGGCGGGCGCCCTGTATGCCTGCGACTGCACCCGCGACGAGATCGACGCCCGCAACAAGGCGGCCGGCATCCAGACCCCGGGGTACGACGGCTACTGCCGAACCCGGAACCTCCCCCAGGAGGGCAACGCCCTGCGGTTCCGCACGCCCGACAGCGGCGTCACCGTCGTCGACGACGTGATTCGTGGCCAGGTCGAGTTCCCCTGTGCGGCCATGGACGATTTCGTGGCCGTGAAAGCCAACGGTTCCCCGCTCTTCGTGCTGGCCAACGTGGTCGACGACATCGATATGGCCATCACCCATGTGATCAGAGGAGAGGACCTGCTGCCCACGACCCCCCGGGGCATTCTGGTCTGGGAGGCCCTCGTCGGCCTCGGGTGGACGACCGACGGCTCGACCGGGGCGGCCGTCGAGCCGGCCCCCGGCCTGCCCGTCTTCGCCCACCTTCCCATGCTGGTCAACGAGCAGCGCAAGAAGTTGTCCAAGCGACGTGACCCGGTGGCCGTCGAGTCCTATCGGGACCAGGGTTACCTCCCCGATGCGTTCGTCAACTACCTGGGTCTGCTCGGATGGAGCCCCCCCGGGGGCCAGGAGCTCTTCGACACCGAACAGATGCTGACCTGGTTCCGATTGGAGGACGTCAACCATTCGCCGGCCTTCTTCGACGTGGGCAAGCTCACCCATATGAACGGTGAGTACATCCGGGCCATGCCGCTGGACGCATTCATCGAGACGTGCCGGCCGTGGTTGACCGGTGACCGTGCGCCATGGCCCGAGTCGGGGTTCGACGAGTCGGTGTTCGCCGCCATCGCTCCGCTGGTGCAGGAGCGGGTGGCGATCCTCTCGGAGGTCCCGGCCATGGTCGACTTCCTGTTCCTCGACCAGGCGCCGATCGACGAGGACTCGTGGGCCAGGTCGATCGGCAGTGACCCTCAGGCCGCCGCCATCCTGTCCGCCTCCATCGACACCTTCCGGTCGCTGGTCGACGACTGGAGGCGCGATCCACTCCACGAGGCCACGTTGGCCATCGCCGAGGGCGTGGGCCGAAAACTGGGCAAGGCCCAGGCGCCGATCCGGGTGGCGGTCACCGGCCGTCGGGTGGGACCGCCCCTGTTCGAGTCCATCGAGCTGTTGGGCCCCGATCGCACCCTGGCCCGGCTCCAGGGTGCCCTCGACCGGGCGCTGAAGGAGCCCACGCCGTGACCGAGGGGAAGTCCTCCAGAGGGCGAAGGTCCGCCACAGGGGTGGCTTGACCCGATTGGCTGCGTCCGCCACGCCGACGGGGTGGCGTCCACTCCGGTTCCTCGTGAGACTGATCGCCCTGGTTGCCGTCGTTATCCTCGTCTACCTGGGGGTGACCGCCGTTCAGGTGTGGCTCACCTCACGTCGCTACGACCCCCACCCGGCGCAGGCCATCGTCGTGATGGGTGCCGCCCAGTACGACGGGGTGCCGTCACCTGATCTTGCGTCCCGCCTCGACGAAGCCGCCCTCCTCTGGCGACAGGGGTATCGCGCACCATCGTGGTGACCGGCTCGAAGGAGCCGGGTGACACCTTCACCGAGGCCGAGGCCTCGGCCCGCTACCTGATGACCATCGGCAGGGTCCCCGGCGACGACATCCTGGAGGCCGGTGGCACCGACTCGTGGGAGAACCTGGCGCAGGCCGCCCCCACCCTCATCGCCCGGGATGAAACTACGGTGCTGATCGTGACGGATCCGTTCCACGAGGACCGCAGCATGGCCATCGCCTCGTCTTTGCACCTCGTCCCGTCACCCACCCCCACCCGGACTTCGCCGATCAGGGGGATGAGCACCATCCCGTACTTCGCCAAGGAGGCGGTCGGGGTGGCCCTCGGTCGGATCGTCGGATTCGACCACCTGGGCGACCTCCACAGCTCGCTCGGGGAGGTCGACCCCTCCGGAGGGCGGACGGGCCCAGTCGATCGCCGGGTGGGCCGGTGAGCCGCAATGTGCTGTTCATCACCGTCGACCAGTGGAGGGGTGACAGTCTCTCGGCGCTGGGCCACCCGGTGCTCACCACCCCCACGCTCGACCGACTGGCCTCCCGCGGCACCCTGTTCGCCAACCACTGGGCCAACGCCGCGCCCTGCGGCCCGTCGAGGGCCTGCCTCTACACCGGCACCTATCTCCACCACAATCGGTCGGTCACCAACGGCACCCCACTGGACGCCCGGTTCACGAACGTGGCCCTGTTGGCCCGGGAGGCCGGCTACGACCCCGTGCTGTTCGGTTACACGGACACCAGCGTGGACCCGCGCACCGTCCCGGCCGGGGACCCGCGACTGCACTCCTACGAGGGTGTGCTCCCCGGGTTCCGGGCGGTGGTGCACGACCCCTGGGAGGCGGGGAGCATCGAGTGGGGACGGTGGCTGGCCGCTCAGGGGGTGGACGTGCCGTCGAGGCCGCGGGATCTCTACCTGCCGATCGCCGGCTATCCCGGCGCCGACCGGCACGGTTCCACCTGGGCGCCGGCCCGGTTCCCGGCCGAACAGTCAGAGACCGCCTTCCTCGTGGAGGAGTTGACCACGTGGCTCGACCGGCACGGTGACCGACCGTTCTTCGTCCACGCATCCTTCATTCGTCCGCACCCACCACGGCGGAACCCGGTCGGCTACCACGACCTCTACGACGCCGACGCCCTTCCGCCCTTCGTGGCCGCCGCCACCAGGGCGGAAGAGGCGTCGGCCCACCCACTGAACGGGTTGGTCCTCTCGACGCCCGCGGTCGCCGCCCCCGAGGACGAGCGCGAGCGCCGGCAGATGAGGGCCACCTACCACGGGGCGCAAAGAGAGGTCGACGACCGGCTCGGTGTCCTCTTCGAGTATCTCGATACGACCGGTCTGTCAGATTCGACCCTCGTCGTTGTGACCAGCGATCACGGTGAGATGGGTGGTGACCACTGGCTGTTCGAGAAGCTCGGGTACTGGGACGAGTCCTTCCACGTCCCGCTGGTCGTCCGCGACCCCGACCGGGCCGCCGACGGTGCCCGGGGCGGGGTGGTCACGGCATTCACCGAATCCGTCGACGTGCTGCCCACCATCTGTCGCTGGTTGGACATAGAGGTTCCCCTCCAGGCCGACGGCCGCGCGCTCCAGCCCTTCCTCAGGGGGGAGGGCCTCGGGCACGACGGGCGGCCCGAGCACTGGCGGGACGACGCCCACTGGAGCTGGAATTTCTCCAGCCCAGCCACCCGGTCGGCCGAACGTCATTTGGGATTGCCGATGGCCCACTGCTCCCTCGACGTGTCGAGGGGCGCGACGGTGAAGTACGTCCAGTTCGCGGCGGACCCCGCCGTCTTCCCTCCGATCCTGTTCGACCTGTCCACCGATCCCCACCAGCTCCACGACCTGGTCCCTGACGGAGGGGTGGCCCAGCTCGGATGGGACGCAGCTCAGCGCCTAGCCCGGTGGAGGATGCGCAACGATGACCGCACGCTCACCGGCACCATGCTGACCGAGCGTGCCGGGGCGGTGGTGACCCGCGACGACTGGTGGTGAGCGGTATCGGGCCTGGTGCCGGTCAGTTCGACCGGTCGAGCAGCAGCCCGGGGAGGTCGGCGACCGAGTCGATCAGGTGGGTGTGCGGTGCCCGGCCCAGCTCCGAACGGTCGTGAGCGCCGCTCAGCACGCCGATCACCAACGACGCGCCGGCCCGGGTCCCGGCCAGGAGGTCGCTCGTGGTGTCACCCACGACGGCCACCTCAGCCACATCGTCGATGTGCAGTTTGAGCACCGCGGTGAGGATCATGTCCGGCCACGGTCGGCCCCGTCCGGCGTCGGCGGGGGACAAGGTGAGGTCGACCGACCCGTTCCAGCCCAGGGCTGCCATGATCCGGTCCCTCGTCGCCGGCGAGAACCCCGTGGTCAGGCACAGCCTCATGCCGGCGTCGCGGAGGACGGCGAACGCGTGCTCCGCTCCGGGGAGAGCGGACACCTCACCCCGGTCAACCGCCTGATCGAATGCCTCCTCGAAGGCGAGATTGGCCTGCTCGGCCCGGTGATGGTCGCCGCCCAGCAGCTCGGTGAACACGGTGATCTTCGACTGGCCCATGGTCCGGCGGATGTACTCCTCCGGATCGGCCATCAGCGAGTTGGCCGTGAGCCCCACCGCGTCCAGTGCCACCTGGAAGGCCTCCTCGACCGCCCCGTCGTCGGCCACGGTGGTGCCGGCCATGTCGAGGACCACCAGACGGATCGGATGGGCCGGAGGATTCACCCGGTCACCTCGTCCCATGTCTGCTCGGCGATGGCGGGGGAGAGGGTCATCCCGCGCCCGGCCGGCCCGGTGACCACCCGCACCACCGGTTCGATCTGTTCCGACCAGTAGATGCTGCCGTCGGTGGCCAGTGTGTACTCACCGGCCCAACGTCGGACCACCGGCGGGAGGTCCCAGCCCAGGATTGCCTCGGCGCGGGACCGGAGCCCACCGTAGGCGGACTCGTCGACGGCGAAGTCGAAGGGCTCGTCGTAGACGTGGGTGTCCCCGATGGTCAGGCTTCCGTCCGACCGCTGCACCACGAGGAGCTGCATGCCCCATTCGGCGGTGTCGGCACGGGCAGCGGGCAGCCGCTCCCGGTCCGGCAGGTCGAAGGCCGGGTAGTACCGCATGGTGTCGGCGTCGGCGATGGCCGTAGTGAGATGCTCCATCGTGGGTGCCGTCTGCATCATCTGCAGGCGGCACCTCCTGAGAGGGGCGACGGCCAGTGCGGCACCGACGCGGCCAGCGAGCCCGGTCAGTCGGTCTCCGACGCACAGGAGGGCCATCGTCCCATGATGGCGGTTGCCGAGGTGGTCGATGACGGTCGCTCCGCCGGCTCCGGAGCTGATGGGGACGTCGACCACCTGACGACCGGGGATCCACCGGTAGTGGCCGGTCGACTCGAGATGGGCCCGGAGGGCGCCGAGGACCGACCCGGGCTCGACCACCGCATCCTCCCGGCACCAGAGACCCCCGCCCACTTCGCCCTTGACGACAGGGTTGAGGGCACGGACCCCTGCCTCGTCGACCAGCTCGAATCCCCGTGCCGAGGCGTCGGGCTGGTCCGCCGCCCGGGCCATCAGTGCCAGCTCATCGGGGTGCGTGGCCACGGTCAACGAACCGACAGCCCGGAACCCCACATCGGGCACCTGGCCGGCCAGTTGCTGCCACAGGGTCCGTGCCCTGAGCGCGAGCTCCAGTTCGTCCCCGGCCGCCCGCCCACTGACCCACACCAGACCGAAATTCCTGACCGAGGCCCTCCTGGGCCCGGCGTCGGCCTCGAGGTGCACGACCTCCCAGCCCCGCCGGCACGCTTCCACGGCATGCATGGTGCCGATCACCCCGCCGCCGACAACTATCACCCGTTCCGCGGCCATCACCCACCGATCGTAGACGTGCACATCGGCCGAGTCCGGGGGGCGTCTGGCGGGATTCGCCGCCCGGGGACAGGGCAGTCCCTGGGTGACCGCGGTTCGGCTAAATTGACGGTTCGCCCATTCGGGGGTGGCGCAACTGGCAGCGCGCATGATTCTGGTTCATGAGGTTGGAGGTTCGAGCCCTCCCCCCCGAGCGTTCACGGCTCCCCAAAAGGGGCAGTGGCTCGCCGATCCTGAAAACGAGGGAAGGCGGCGGTTCGTTCACAATGTGGCGGGCCGGCAGGAACAGGGTCCCATCGTCTAGAGGCCTAGGACACCACCCTCTCAAGGTGGAGACACGGGTTCGAACCCCGTTGGGACTGCCAGTGAAGTACCGGTTTTGCAAAGGACACCTCGGGCGATACAGATCCTGCTACTGGCTTTGCTACTGGGATCAGCAGAAGGCGGTGCGCTCCACCTGGGAGAACAACCGATCCAGGGGGCCGGTGTGCGTGGACATATCTGGGAACGCGGGAAGGGGACCTGGGAAATTCGGGTGTTCTTTGGCCGGGACCCCATCACCCGCCGGGACAGCTACAAGATCCGCACCTCAAGGCGGGAAAAAAGGAAGCGGAGAAGGAGCTGCGGGTCCTGCTCTCCACGATCGAGGCCCGGCGTGTTTAGCGAGGGAACCTTCGGGGAGCTCCTGGAGCGGTGGTACCTGGTGGCCTTGACTTCGAGGGACTGGTCGCCGAAAACAGTGGCTGACCACCGGAGGATCATCGACAAGCAGCTCGGACCTCTCAAGGGCCTGGCCCTGAACAAGCTCCGCACTCCGTTGATCGATAGCTACTACGCCAGGCTCCGCAGCCATGGGGGTCGCGGTGGGCACGAACCCCCGCATGAACACAAGGGAGAGTTGTGCGAGAAGGGTGCGCCGCTGTCGGCGGCGACCGTGCGTCAAGTCCACGCCATCGTTCACTCAGCGCTGAGCAGGCGGTCGTCTGGGACCTGCTTCTGTTCAATCCCGCGGCCAAGGCCTCACCCGGCCCTATCGAGACCCCCGAGATGCGAATCCCGACCGTGGACGAGGTCCTTCGCATGCTGAAGGAGGCGGAGGCCGACGACCCTGGGGCAGGGTGGTAGCAACCGACCTCAACTCCGATATGGATGCTGAGATGCCCGTCGTGCCCCGCCGCCGTGTTAAATAACCATATGTCGGGGCGGGTTGCCCTAGCTAATCACATGAATAAGCTGTTGGGCCGACACCTTCGGTAGTGCTCTGACCTGGCTATCTGTGTTCAACAAATCGGACGAAGAAATATCATTGAGTAGTCACCTATTCAGCACATATCCTGTGCCATATTGGCGATCATGGACAACAGCGTTCCCGTGGATCAAGGCAACCGATGGCTCGCCGTCAAGGACGTAGCCCCGGTGCTTGGCGTCAGTGATCGGACAGTCAGGTGTCAACCAGAGAAGGTTCACAGGTTCATGAGGTTCACGAGTCGCTCCCCGAGGCCCACCACCCCAAGTAGAGCGGCCACCGCTCGCCGCCCTTCTGAGGCCGCTACCATCGCCAGCCGTCGACTTCGTCTCCTCGGCCCAAATGAATGGTGCCTTGCGCTTCGCCGAGCTCTGAACCCCGCGGATTCACCACGCATTCGGTGGGGGCGCACTTCACAGCACCCAGATGGCTCCCACCCGCGAGCTGGAGACCGTGACGTGTTCAGGAACTGGATGGCCGCTGGCAACAGAGAGTTTGCTTGTCGGATCGGCGAACTCATCGTAAGCAGTCGACATGCACGAATCCCGTTCGCCTGATGAAGAATCTGGTCTTGGTAAGCCGGTATCCCGACGCATCTTCTTGAAGGGCGCAGCCGGCGCTGCCCTTGCCGCCGCTGCCGCGCCGATGATCTTCGATGGCACCGCATTTGCCTCACTGGGCACCGGTACGGCACCCGAGCAGGTGCATCTCCAGTGGGGCGCAGACCCAACGTCGAGTGTGGTCATTTCATGGGCCTCACCCAGCCTTGAGCCTGCCCCGAGCCTCCTCTGGGGCTCGTCGGCCCTTCTTCTCAACACCCCCGTCGTGCCAGTTGCGAAGCAGTACACGGACGGAACCAGTGGCGAGACTGTCTACACCTACCACGCCGAGCTGACCGGTCTCACTGCGAACAGCACCTACTACTACCAGATCACCGACGGTGCGGCGACGCCGAGCACGTTTCCCTCCAGTGGTGCGCTCGACTTCCTCACCGCGCCGACCGGCCGCTCGGCGTTCAGCTTCACAAGCTTCGGCGATCTGGGAACGCCCGCCGGTTACTCCGAATCCCAGTACAACGCCTACTACGCGGTGAGCGAGGTGGAAGCCCTCGCCCCGCTGTTCCATCTCCTCAACGGCGACCTCTGCTACGCGGACAAGTTGCCCGCCACCCAGCCCCAACCCGAAGTGTGGAGGGCCTTCGGGCTGAACATCCAGCGATCAGCGGCCAACCGGCCCTGGATGCCTTGCATCGGCAACCACGAAATCGAGGTCGGAAGCACGAACTACAACCTGACCGGCTCGCTCGCCAACGAGAACGGGATCACGCTCTCCGGCCTCACGTCGGCCGGACAGTTGTATGCCGGTGGGCCGTATCCACAGTGGGCGAACGGGCAGTTCGGTCAGGCGTCCTACCAGACCAGGTTTACGCTGCCCGATAACGGAACCGGCGCGTGGGGGAGTGGAGGGTTCAGCGGGTCCTTCTACTCGTTCAGGGTGGGTTCGGTACAGTTCATCTCCCTGGACGCCAACGATGTCTGCTACCAGGACAGCGGGGCCTTTACGACGACCGCACTCACCGGCGGCGTTCCGGCCAACACCGGCGTCTACAACCGGCAGTACACCGGTGCACTGGGCGCTGCCGCCGAGGACAACACGATCCCTTCTGGCAGCAACGTGCAGACCCAGTGGTTGGAGACGACGCTGCAGAACGCGGCCAACGACACCACCGTCGACTGGATCATTGTGCAGATGCACCAGACGGCGTGTTCTTCGTCGCACGACAACGGCAGCGATCTCGGCATCCGCCAGGTCTGGCTACCACTCTTCGACAAGTATCAAGTCGACCTGGTGCTCTGCGGACATGATCACGACTACGAGCGCTCGTTTCCGGTCCGCGGTTTCAACCACAACCAGGGGACGGGACTGTCGGGCACCGGAACTGGTTTCCTGCGGGCTGGCCAGACCGGCGTCGAGACCTTGCAACCGAACCCGGTGGTCACTGACAACACCCTCACGACGTTCGATACCAGCCAGGGGACCGTCCACCTGATCCTTGGCGGTGGAGGAACCAACAAGCCCGACAACACCTATGGTCTTTACGGGAGCACCACCACTGTCGATGGCCGTTCGGTTCCCCCGGCCGGTGTCAACACCTACACCAACCCGAAGGTGGTGGCTCCTTCTCAGAAGGGCATTCCGGATACCTGGGAGCCAGCCGTGTGGTCGGCCAAGACGGACACCGCCGACGCATTCGGGATCGCGCAGTTCACGGTCGACCCCGGCACGACCCCGGGTGGAACAACCACGCTGACGCTGAACTACTACCACGCACCCGCAGCGGCCATGTCGTCAACGCAAGTTCCCTCTCCTCTGTACACCCTGTATGACACCGTCACATTCACCCGATTGCGGAGTGACGGAGCGTCACCCATTCGGCCACCAGTTGACACTCCCGAGTTCAGCAGTCCGATCCTTGCGGTGGCCGGTGCGGCTGCGGTTGGAGCAGGGGCGCTCTACCTCAGGTCAAGGTCGTATTCGTCCCAAAAGGTGGTTGTTTCGCAGCACGACAACTGAGCGCCGCATTTCCCGACTCGGAGGGCAAGCCGGTTCTTGCGTCCTGATCGTCGGGGGCGAACCGGATGACTTGGTGAGCCTGGGGTGCCACGACTGCGGCAATGAATGGTCGACTGAGCCGCCATCCGCGACGCCGGTTCGTAAAAAGTCACCCCCTGGGCTGAGCGTTCGCAGAGGGTAGTTCGGTTAGGCCCATTCGTCTCTTTGGCCGCGACATACGCGACACTGTCATCCAAGCGGTATCCAGCCGCCAAGTGGGAGGTCGGCGAATGATTATGGACGGTGAAGTGTTTCGTACCTGCCCGGACTGTGGCTCTGAGGACGTGCCGACGTTGGTCGTGAGTGGACCTTCGGCTGTCTTTGCTGGAACCGGGTGGCGCTGCCGAACGTGCAACTGCTCCTGGACCGACCAGCAGTCCCGATTGGTTCGCGCGTCATAGGGGCCAGACATCGCGACCGCGCGCGCTTCGCTGCCTCCGAGCAGGACCGGAATACCCCCCGGGTAGCCGCGGCATCACCATATTCACACCGCACCACTGACAAGGCCTTGATGCGCCCGGAACGTAGGTGACCCTCCAGTGCTTCTTCACAGGCCATGCAACGGAACGTGGCACGTTGACCTGGGGTCGGCCAGCTTCGATCGGAGCCGCCAGAGCCATTTCCCACCCACCGCTCGGCATGTTGTCACCATGACACGTTCGGTGAGATTTTGCACGCCTGTTGCGAAAGATTCACTTGCGTGCGGATAACCAACCCCACCATGCCCCAACGTTGCGTTCTACGGTGTACGGTCCGAGGAGGACTGATCGTCGAGTAGGAGGTCCTCGTAGAAGGCGCCGAACGTCTTCTCTTGGTTGGTGATGGCGATCTCAAGCACCCAGAGGTTGGGGCAGGGCGTGAATGGGATGTCGGCCAGCGAGCCGACGTAGTGGGCCGAGTGCGGATAGTCCGAGAGTCGGTGGCCCGAGAGGCCCATGTTGAGCGTCCAGCCGAACTTCTCGGTTGTCACCCTCGCGAAATCGTAGAGCTCGACTCCTGTGATCCGCTCGGTGAACCACTTGTCCCGGACGATGTCCCAGATCTGGCGGACGTCGCGCTGGGCCTTGAGGTGCAGCGGATCATTACCGAGGACGAACGTGTCTCCTGCATCGCCTTCGAAATTGCCGTAGATCGGTCCGATGTCGATGAAGAAGATGTCGTTCTCCCGGAGCACCACCCCTCGCTTCGAGCGCTCAGTGAAGTCCTTGATCGTGTTCGAGCCGCATCGAACGATGATGTGGTGCCAGCCCCGGCGCATTTCGAGCTCTAAGAGGGTAGCCCGGGCGATCTCTTTGGCCTCCTCCTCGGACAGTCCGACAGTGACCTGGCGTGCGATCATTTGGACGGCCCTACGTGTGCGGGCCCGGACATCCAGATAGCCGTCGAGGTCAAAGGCGATTCCCGTCGCCTCGATGGCGGTGGTATCAGTGATGCTCATCGTTCCTCCCGGAGATGGTGGGCGGTGTGAGGTTCCATCGTGCAGTCATGGCTTGTGCGGATCAGGGACTCGACGGAGCGGGATGGCTCGCCGGACCCTTCCACCCTCGGTCGTATCTCGACGAGATAGATGATTCCGAATGCCCCGCTAAACAGGAGCCCCAAGGGGAATCCAACTATCGGGACGGCGACGCCCACCACCAGAAGCGCGATCCACAATGTCCGGTGATGTCCGGCCGATCGGAATGCCGGTCCAGTTCGCTGACAGGCATCAGTGTGTGCCCAAGCGGTGAACACGGCGAGAACCGTCATGGCCAGCAAGAAGCCCGCCTCTCCTCGCGCGATCTCGCTCACCACTGCCACATCCCCTCTCCCCAGACGACCATTTGCATCCCCAAGTACTGCGAATGACTGATCGAGGATTTCTGACATTGACCTCGGACGTCACAGTGGCTCGGTGACGGAGGTTTGGGGCATCTTCACCTCTGTCGGGCAACCTACAGATCGAACCTGACAGAAACATGACAGAACAATGAGGGGCCTCGATTCCTCTGAGGGTTGAGCCCACGGCGCCAGCGGCTACGTGCATATCCCGGCATGGGGACCCTGAAGGCCTTCAGCCGCACGACTACCCAGGTGCGCGCCAAATAGGCGAAAATGACCATCCATGAGAGTTCTCATCGCCGAAGATGACCCAGGGCTCTGCTCGGTCATCGAGCGGGGACTCCAGGAGAACGGTTACGTCGTGGATGCCGTGGCCGACGGCGCGGCCGCGCTGTCCTACCTCCAGTCTTTCGATTACGACGTGGCGGTGTTCGACTGGCGGATGCCCACCATGAACGGACTCGAAGCAATCACCACGATGCGACGTCGAGGCGACCGCACGCCGGTGCTCATGCTTACTGCCCGTGACGCCACGGAGGATCGAGTCAAAGGGCTCCTGCAGGGCGCCGACGATTACCTCGTCAAGCCCTTCGCCTTCAGCGAGCTATTGGCTCGGCTTACCGTCCTGCAGCGACGCCCAGCCCTGCTGCTGGCACCCGTGCTCACATGCGGCAACCTGTCGTTCGACCCGGCGACACTGGCCACCAAGGTCGAAGACCGAGAGATCTTTCTCACCGCCATCGAGACGGGGCTCCTCGAACTTCTACTCCGTCGTGCCCCCGCCGTAGTAGCTCGCCGGTCGATTGCCACCCAGGTGTGGAAGGACGAGTCCGACGCCGTCGGGTCGAACACGATCGACGTCCACATAGCCCGCCTCCGGTCCAAGCTCACCGATGCCACGGCTCGGATCGAGACGGTGCGCGGCACGGGATACAGGATCACCGAGCCATGAGCCGACCGGGGGGACAACGAGCGCACGCGGCACGAGTCGCACTGGGAGCAACCGCCTTGGTGGCTGTGGTGGCCGTGGTGATTGCACTCGTCGCCAACCTGCTGATCCTGCGGCGGCTCGACCGCGAGGTGGATGTCCGGCTCATGAGCCAGGTCGAGCATGTGGCGCAGGGAGCCAGACTGCCCCCCGTCACCACCCCGGACGGCGGCGATGGGGACCTGGACGATGCTCCGGTTTTCGTCTGGCGGGTCGACGCAGTAGGCAGAGCGACCGCCCTTACCGGGGGGGCGCCGTCGTTGCCACGGTACGACTGGTCGGGTGGCACTGCGACGCTGACCACCGGTGGGAGCACCTTCAGGTTAACGTCCGCCCGTTCCGAAGGTGGCTGGCTGGTGGCGGGCGAGAGCATTGTCAGGATCGGGCAGATCCGCGGCGACCTGATCGTGGTCGAGCTGGCCCTCGGCGCCCTTCTCCTTGCCGTGACCTTCGCCGGGTCTTTCATCGTCGGATTGCGAGCCTCTGCGCCCATCGAACAGATAAGGCGTCGACAGTCCGAGTTCACCGCTGATGCCTCGCACGAGCTCCGCACTCCATTGAGCGTCATCCAAGCCGAAGTCGACCTGGCACTGAGCAGGGACCGCGAGCCCGCCAGTTACCGTGCCACGTTGGCGCGCGTCGCCTCGGAAAGCGGGCGGCTCCGATCAATCGTTGACAACCTCCTCTGGCTGGCCCGGCACGATGCAGATGCCTCGGCTGCCGCGACCGACGGGGTGGCCGACGTTCGCGCGATCGCCAATCAGTGTGCGGAACGGTTTGAAGTGGTCGCCGTCACCGCGGCCATTGAGTTGGTTCGACCCGAACCCGGACCGGTTGCCCCCGTGGTCGCCGATCCCGAGGGCATCGACCGGCTGGTTTCGGTGCTCCTGGACAACGCGTGTCGGTATGCCGGGCCGGGCGGGAAGGTGGATCTCCAGGTCACCTGCTCCGCCGGCCAGGTAACCATGATTGTCGACGATTCGGGTCCTGGTGTCCCTGTCGATCAGCAGGAGCTCATCCTGGACCGCTTCCACCGAGCGGACGACCGTCCCGGCGGCACAGGGCTGGGGCTGGCCATCGCCGATGCGGTGGTCCGCTCGACCAATGGCACCTGGTCGATCGGCCGCTCACGACTCGGCGGCGCCCACATGGCGGTGTCGTGGCGAGGAGCGACCGATCACGATCTGCCCACCGACATGCCTCAGCGCAACGCCGTGAGTCCCGTGGCACCGACTACGACTTCGGCCCCGGCGGATCGGAGCTGAGCGAGACTCCCGGACAGTCGTGTCCCGCTGACGCCGAACCCCAACGGCGGTGGCAGCCGGAACGAGGAGATCGGGATCATCGACCTTCGTAATGTGGCCGTAAGAATCGATTTCTACCATGGATCCGTGGCCCTTCATCCTGAGCTCCCGTCGCGCCAGTCGTCGCGGACTGGTTCGGTGAGCAGCATCCTCTTTCCGGGAAACGAGCCGGAATCGGAACAGGTTCAGGAACGAAGCCATCACCCAGGCGGCGCCGAATCCAATGCTCGGCTGACCGCCATGACCGCAGCCGTCCTGGTGGCGTTGCTCGCCGTCGAAGGTCTGACCATTCTCCACGTCCGCGCACTTCTCACGCTGCACATCTTCATCGGAATGCTCCTCATACCTCCCGTCCTCCTGAAGATGGGCAGCACTATCTGGAGATTCGCCCGGTATTACCTCGGTGTACCTGACTACAGGCGGAAAGGCCCGCCGCTACCTCTGTTTCGGATCCTCGGGCCTGTCGTGATCATTCTGACCGGGTGCGTATTCGCAACCGGGATCGCGCTATTCCTCGGTCCGAACGCCTGGCGCTCGCAAATGCTGGTGCTCCACCGGGACAGCTTCATCGTCTGGTTCGTCGTTATGGCCATTCATGTACTTGGGCACCTGGGCGAGACGGTCAAGATCGCCCCCCGTGACTGGATGCGCCGTACGCGCCATCAGGTGGACGGGGCCAGTGCCCGACAGTGGGCGC
Source organism: uncultured Acidimicrobiales bacterium (assembly GCA_963725395.1). Classification (GTDB taxonomy): domain Bacteria; phylum Actinomycetota; class Acidimicrobiia; order Acidimicrobiales; family RAAP-2; genus Bog-756. Next base: position 569,037 of record CAVRYH010000002.1, read on the forward strand.
TTGCCGGTAGCTTGGCGCTCGGTCTAGTCCTGGCCCTGATTGTCGTACCCCATATCGGACCCTGGTTGTCTGCCGGGCGCCACGCGCGCGATCGTGGGCCTCCAGCGCCCATAATGGCCACTTCGATCATCGAAGAGGATCTCGACACCCTGGACGAGCCCGTTGTGCGAGGTGGCGCTCGCCGGACGCGTCCCGGTCGAGCGAAGCACCGCCGCCGTCGACTGATTGCAGCCAGCACTATGGTCCTGACTGCCCTCTTGATCTGGCTTGCCATCTCGCTCGGGGGCGCGCTACCGATCCGGCACTGGGCACTTCGTTCGGTTCTCGGTTCGCTGAGTGGGCCCGCGAACACGGGGGCAACGGCCTCGTGAACTGGGTCGAAAACGAGTGGTACAGCCACCATCCTCCGAAGGTAGGGGGTAGTCCACCCCGTGGTGCGATCCGCAGGCCAGTGGCGCTGCGGCCGAACGCCGAGGCCGGTGTTGCGCCTGAACCCGTCCATCTCGCTGCCCCCGCCCCGATCGCGCCGTTCGCCAGTCCGGCCATCCCTGGCGAGGGCGACTGGTCCCCGGCGGGGCGGCCCGTCGACGGGATCTCCTCCGTCTACGAGACTACGCTCCGGCCCGATGCCGTCCACACCAGCTACGTGGTCGGTGTTGCCTGGATGGACTCGGACCTGTTGAAGGCCACCCTCTACTCGGGCAGCCAGATCCCCGGGGGTGGCCCCTTCACCCACACCGCGCCAATCCCGCCATCTGCCGCCACAGGCCTGGTCGCCGCCTTCAACGCCGGGTTCCTCATGTCCAACGCCAACGGCGGCTACTACACCGACGGCCGGATTGTCCTTCCCCTGCGCACCGGGTCTGCCTCGTTCGTGGTTTACGCCAACGGCACCTCCACCGTAGGCGAGTGGGGACGCGACGTCACAATGACACCTGACGTCGTGTCGGTCCGCCAGAACCTCGATCTCCTCGTCGACGGGGGTCGACCGGTGCCTGGATTGAACGCGACCGACTCCAGCCAATGGGGATACACCCTGGGCAACCAAATCTATGTCTGGCGATCGGGACTGGGCGTGACGGCCGACGGGGCGCTCGTCTACGTCGGCGGGCCGGGTCTCAACATCACCGACCTCGCCGAAATCCTGGCCAAAGCGGGTGCAGTCCGTGCCATGGAACTCGACATCAATACCGACTGGGTGAATCTGGCCACCTACCAACCGCCCACGCCCACGGGACCGGCGACGCCCGCCAACGGCACCGATCTGCTGTCCACGATGGTCGGTACTCCTGGCCGTTACTTCGAGTCCTATTGGGACCGCGACTTCATAACCATGTCGGCGGCAACGAAACACTGAGTCTCCTGTCGATTGACCGGCCATCCGCATTGAAGTGCTTGTAGTCCCTCGGTCGATTGCGGCTGCCTTCGTGTAGTTGTGGCCACGGGGTTACGCTGCTGGTCGATTCTCGTCGTTGCAGGTCGTCCCCTTGATCGGCGCGTCGGCGGACTTCCAGACACCGGCCGAGGATTGGTTGTCGGCTGCTTCCCCATGGGCCGCCATTAGATCGAGGTGTCGGTTTCATGGACTGATGGCGACGTGGACGATTCAAGCAGCTCAGCCAGGAGGTGCTGCACTTTCCGGTCGATCTCATCCACGATGGGACGCACCTGCTCAACCGGCAGCCCAGCAGGATCGTCAAGCTCCCAATCCACATAGCGTTTGCCGGGGTACACGGGGCAGGTGTCACCACAACCCATGGTGACGATGACATCTGCGGATCGTGCGGCCTCGTCGGTCAACGGCTTCGGAAACTCCTGCGAGGGATCAAGACCCCTCTCCTCCAGGATGGCCACGACAGAAGGGTTCAGTTGGTTGCCGGGTTCAGATCCTGCCGACTCAACCCTGATACGGCCCTCGGCGTAGTGGTTGAGGAGCACCCGCGCCGCCAGGCTGCGCCCTGAGTTGTGGATGCAGAGGAACAACACGGTCGGGCGGTCTGTCACAACGACTCCTCGGCAAAGGCCTTCGGAATACCAGAGGCGTCGGTGCAGTCAGGACCTCCGGGGTGAGGGAACATGATGTCGGCGGCTTCGGCGGGTGTGATGTCGGGATAGAGCACCTTGATGGCGATCACCGCCAGCGCGCCACCGACAATCTGGGCAACGACGAAGCTCGGGATCGAGGACGGTGAGATTCCGGCGAAGGTATTGGAGAACATCCGACCCACCGTGATGGCGGGGTTGGCGAAGCCGCTTGAACTGGTGAAGAAGTAGGCCGCCCCGATGTAGGCCCCGACAGCGGCGGCGGCGCTGCGGGACCGTCCGCTTCGGGCGAGCGAGAAGATCACCAGTACCAGACCGAAGGTGGCGACGACTTCGGAGAGGAAGTGGGCGGGTGAGGCACGGTGGTGCGTTGAGATGCTCACCGCCGCCTCGGAGAACATCAGATTCGCTATCACAGCACCGCCAATGCACCCGGCCACCTGAGCCGGTAGGTAGGCCGACGCCCTCTGCCAGGTGACCCCGCCGAAGGTGGCATCCACGAAGGACACGACTGGGTTGAAGTGTCCGCCCGATACCGGACCGAACATGAGGATGATGGTGTAAAGACCGGCCCCTGTCGCCAGTGCATTCTCCAGTAGCTCCAGGCCCGTATTGCCAGGTGAAAGCCGCTGGGCAGCGATGCCCGACCCAATGACGATGGCAGCGAGGAAGGCACTACCCAGTAGCTCGGCCAGCAGTCTGCGCCAGAGAGGAGCACCGGTCACGACGCATCCCACCGATCCTCGGGCATCAGCAGCAGGATGCGGTCGGGGTGTCACCCAGTGCCACGGGCACGCTCTCGGTGGCGGTGGGCGTGCAGCACGTCCCGTCGCCAGCGATGCCCGACTCGGAGGGGGCGTCAGCCAGGACCGTGTACACCTCCCACGGTGCACCATTGGGGTCCTCCACCCACACCTTGTCTTGGACGGCGAAGCAGCAGGTGGTCTCGTTCTGGACCCGAGTGGCCAAACCCTCGCCGCTCAACCGACCGGACGTCGCCGCCACCCCATCCAACGTTTCCACCTCAACGCCGAGGTGGTTGAGAGCACCCTCGACGCCGTGTCCTCTTGAGTCAGCGGTCTCCATGAGCACCAACTTCAAGGGAGGGTCGGTGATAGCGAAGTTTGCGTATCCGGGTTGGCGCTTGGCCGGTTCGGTACCGAAGAATTTGGAGTAGAACTCCACCGCCGAGTCGATGTCAGCGACGTTGAGGGCAAGCTGGACTCGGGACATCGGATACCTCCATAAGATTCACAATTGTCGATGCATCGAGTATGATCTATTCATTCACGTTCGTCAATGGGAGATTGGGTCCATGGCCAAGGCAACCACGACAATCAAGGTCCGGTCGGTCGACCAGTGCTGCCCGTCAGTCCTGTCGGCTCCTCTGGGTGCAGCCGACGCGGCCGAACTGGGAACCGGATTCAGCGCCTTGGCCGACCCCGTTCGGCTCCGAGTCCTGAGCATGTTGGCGGCATCACCGGAAGGCGAGGTCTGTGTCTGCGACTTCGTAGCTCCCTTGGGCAAGAGCCAACCCACCATCTCGCACCACCTGAAGATCCTGAGTGACGCTGGCCTTGTACAAGGCGACCGTCGCGGTAAATGGGTCTGGTACTCGCTCAACCGTGATCGGCTCGGCGAACTCCGGGCAGCTATCGGCACCTGAGATTGACACTCGGAACTCGCACCGGTTCCATGGCGGTTATTGACCGGGCCAAGGGAGGCACGGGCTCGAACCCCGTTGGGACCGCTCAGTGTAGAGGGGCTCGGGCGTGATCAGGCGCTCTTGAGGAGTGTGATCTCGTCGAGCGTGTCAAGAGGCGGTCTCTCTCCACCTCGAGGTCGTAGCGCCCCTGGAGATTCCCAAATGCGCTCAGAGGTGCCGAAATAGCGCGCCATGCGTAAGGCCGTGTCCGCGGTGATCCTGCGCTTTTCGTGGACGAGCGGGCTCGGCTTCCATGGCGCGAGTCCGACTGCTTAGGCGTCGTGGCCATGAGCGCGATGAATCCTTCTGATGCCACCAGGTAAGGCTCGTTCCCACAGGAACCCGCTCTCTTCAGCTGCTCGCATGCAGCTAGCCGAGCCCTCGGCCATCGGTGGTGACCCGGGCACGGCCGGCGTCAGCCTGATGGACAGGTGATGTTCACGACAAAGCTGCTCACTGATCCGATCGCCACCCGGAGTAGATAGCGCACCGGCGATCTTGCCCGAGTTAAGGTCGGGAGATGGGCCGCGAAGTGGTTACGGGGTACTGCTGGCCGCAATCAGTGGGGCCGGGCGGACAGGTCGGTCTGCACGTGTCCTCGTCTGCTGGGCGGACGGTGCGCGTCGAGGTTGCACGGGTCGGAGTCAAGCGAGAGGTCGTGTTCAGCTCCAACGCCGTTGCGGCTGAGGAACACGAGATACCGAAGGACGCCTCCTCGAAAGGGTGTGGTTGGCCGATCGCTCTCACACTGGATGTCGATCCCACTTGGCGGTCGGGCTACTACGACGTCGTCATGGAGATCGACGTTGGCGGCAAGGTGCGGCGCGACTACGCGTTTTTCGTCGTGCGTCCTTCATCAGGCGCTCGGATCGTGGTGGCGCTGGCGACCAACACATGGCACGCCTACAACGACTTTGGCGGATCGAACCTATACACCGGAGGCACTCACGTTGCCATGCAGCGCCCCATGGCGGCGGGCTATCTCTACAAGCCGCTGGGAAAGGGTCGTCGTGTCACAGGCACAGGCGCGCCCGATCCGCAGAACGCCGCGCATGTCGGCTATATCATGCTGAACCATTTGTCGGGCTATGCCGGTTCAGCCGGTTGGCCGGACTGGGAACTGCCGTTCATCGGGTGGGCAGAGCGAGAGGGGTTCGAGATCGGCGTTTGCGCCAATGCTGATCTCGAAGACCACCCCGAGGTCCTGGACGACGCGAGTCTGTACCTGTCCGTCGGCCACGACGAGTACTGGTCTCGTGGTATCCGCGACACAGTCGAGGCATTCATCGCCAGGGGCGGCAATGCCGCGTTCTTCTCCGGCAATACGTCGTTGTGGCAGGTCCGCATCGAGGGTGAGGATCACGATGTGATGGTCGGGTACAAGGGCTTCTTCAAGAACGACCCGCTCATGACGACCGCCCGAGAGGCGGAGGTGACGACGTTCTGGTCCGACGTGGTGATCGGTCGTCCCGAGAACGCCATGACCGGCGTCTCGTTCACCCGAGGTGGCTATCACCGCATAGGTCGCAACGTGACTGCAGGCCTCGGCGGTTATACCGTGCACCGCCCGGATCACTGGATCTTCGATGGCACCGGCCTCGGTTACGGCGATGTGCTCGGCGCCGACGCCATCGTCGTCGGTTACGAGTGTGATGGGTGCGCGTTCACCTATCGAGACGGGCTGCCATACCCGACCGGTGAGGACGGCACGCCGTCGACCTTCGAGATCCTCGGCACGTGCCCAACCCAGCATTTCACGCGTGAGACCGCGCCCCGTCCCCCCAAGCCGGGAGAGCCGAGCGAGCTGGAGTACATCGCCTCACGCGTGTTCGGGACACGCGAGCCCGAGGCCATGGAGCGCATCCGTCACGGTCACGCCGTACTGGGTGCGTACACGAACAAGATGGGCGCGACGGTGGTGACGTCGGGGTCCACCGACTGGGCTCATGGACTCGCACAGCGAGACCCGCAGGTTGAACAGATCACCCGGAATGTGCTGACACGCCTGGGGTAAAGCGGCACGAGCATTACTCACCAAGGTGAAGGCGGTGAGCCACCGCGGTGACGACTGAACGGCGGAGATGGACTGAACCGCGGAGAGTTGGCGCGACGAGGACGGGGCATTCGCCCCGTCCTCGTCGAACTACTCAGGTGTTCAGAAGCTGACGGTCAGTGAGCTGTCGCCCCCGATGGTGGCCGACGAGATGATGGCGGTCGATGAGCCCAGGTCGGTGAGGAAGTCTCCCGAGGTACCCGTCCCGGCGTCACCGGAAAGGCACACGACGTCGGTGTAGGTGCCGACCGTGAGGCCCTTCACCTGGGCGTTCCCGGAGACGTCGAACCCGACGTCCGACGCACCGCACGCCCCTCCCGGGATGACTTCGGAGGCCGAGCCGTAGGCCAGGGTGACCGCAACGTTGTCGACCGTGGTCTTGGGCGGCTTGGCCTGTAGGGCAGCCTCCAGATTGGTCAGACCGGACGTGGCGTAGGAGCCGTCGGTGTCGTAGTAGTTGGGCTTCGATCCGATGGCGTAGGTGGTGACACCGTGACTGGTCTTGGAGGCCAGGCAGGCGGACGGGTCACCGGCGTTGGGCACGCCGCTGGTCTGCGGGCACGGTGTGGTCGCAGAGGCGATGTTCAAATTACTCGCCACGCCCGAGCACCCCGTTCCCGTTGCCGTCGTCGACGACTTGGTCGTCGCCGTCGCGGCGGCGGTGAGGGCCCCACCGGCCGAGAGCCCCGGATTGGCGAAGGTGACCGTTCCGGTGACCGGACAGCTCTCGCTCGGGAAGACGACAGTCAGCGAGCTGTCACCACCGACGGTGGCCGACGAGATGACGGCGGTCGATGAGCCCAGGTCGGTGAGGAAGTCTCCCGAGGTGCCGGTCCCGGCATCAGACGAGAGGCACGCGATGTCGGTGTAGGTGCCGACCGTGAGGCCCTTGACCTCGGCGTTCCCGGTGAGATCGAACCCGACGTCCGAGGCACCGCACACGCCTCCCGGAATGACTTCGGAGGCGGAGCCGTAGGCCAGGGTCACCGAAATGTTGTCGACCGTGGTCTTGGGCGGCTTGGCCTGCAGGGCGGCCTCCAGATCGGACAGACCGGACGTGGCGTAGGAGCCGTCGGTGTCGTAGTAGTTCGGCTTCGATCCGATGGCGTAGGTGGTGACACCGTGACTGGTCTTGGAGGCCAGGCAGGCGGACGGGTCACCGGCGTTGGGCACGCCGCTGGTCTGCGGGCACGGTGTGGTCGCAGAGGCGATGTTGGTAGCGATGGGAAGTCCCGAACACCCGGTTCCCGTCGGTGTCGTCGACGACTTGGTCGTCTCCGACGCGGCGGAGGTGAGAGCCCCACCGGCCGAGAGTCCCGGATGGGCGAAGGTGACCGTTCCAGTGACAGGACAACTGATGGTCGTCGGAGGCGGAGTGGCCGCACCAGCGACTCCGGACCCAACGACCCCGACGGTGGCTACCGTCCCGATCGGCACGGCCAGCGCTGCGAGCGCCATGAGGATTTTCTTGATCATGTTGCCTGAAACTCCTTCTACCGTGGAGTTCCGCCCCGTTTACGAAACGACTCCCAGCTCATACCAACGTGGAAGGCCGACAATCCGTTACAGCGGCCACAAATGCGGCTACAACTGAACGCGCCGGCGCCGAGGACAAGAGAAAGCTCCGCTCTAGTGCGGATCTATCCCCCCACACCATTTACAACGTGAACCACCCCATTTCCGTTACGGCGGTTCCGTCACGGATGCTTTCGTTCTGCAGAAATCGGTCGTCGTCATGAACCTGTGCCAGGCCGCTGCATCCGGTCCATTGCCCAGTAGGGACCTTGGTGGGGTCATTCCAGAAGGGTCCGATTTAGGATTGAAGAGGTCCCACCAGTGGCCAAGACGTCTCCAGAGCGACGCCATGAGGTGATCGTCAAGCTAATGTGAAAGGTCCTGCTATTCGCCCATTTATGGCGATTCGAGCGTGCGGAGCAAATCCGCAGTCGTGATAGATGGCGACACGGGTAGGCAGGCCGATCTGTCGAGTGGAGGTGCCAACCGATCGTGACACCCATTGATCTGGAGGCTGTCTCCCGTTCTCGATTCACCTGGTCGGCCTACTTGGTGGACGGAGTCGCCCAATAGGTGTAGTAAGGCAGCGGGGGAGCGCATCGAATAGCGGAACGGGCTTGTGGTCAATTGATGGACTTCGGGGGAAGCCTCACGGCAGCGAAGAAGGGCGATGAGGACGCGTTCGCAACGATCTGGAGGGAGTTCCAGCCGACGCTCCTTCGGTACCTTCGGGTCAAGGCGGCGCCGGTTGCTGAAGATCTGGCCGCCGAGATCTGGTTGAGAGTGCTGAGAGCGCTTCCGTCATTCGAAGGAGATGAACAGAGCTTCCGAGGCTGGCTCTTCATCACTGCCAGAAACTGCGCAACCGATTGGTATCGCGGTGGCACCACCCGGCCGATCCCGATCGAGCTTTCTAATCTGGCTGTGCTGCCAGCCAGCAACAATGTTGAAGCCGAAGCGGACGAGCATTCGGCCACAGAACGAGCCCTCACGCTGATCGCACATCTTCCACCTGGTCAGGCCGAGGCGGTGATGCTTAGGATCGTCGCGGGACTGGGCGTTCCAGCCGTTGCGAACATCATGGAGCGATCGCCGGGATCAGTACGGGTTCTGTGTCATCGTGGACTCCGACAGCTGGAGAGCATGCTTTCGACAGCCCCTCCCGGAGCCCCTATGACGGCGATCCAGTTGAACGACCTGGCTCCACAGGCGCTTCTTCCCGAGACCGAGAATGCGTAGAACCGACGACAACACCGAAACGCGTTCGAATGAGGTGGCGCCGAACGCGAGTAACGTCGTCTATCTTCCGAACCTGAGGACCGGTACCCTCGCTGACCTGCTCTCTGCCGCATCAGCGCCCGCGCAACCTCATGAACTGAGCTGGGAACATGGAATCCGTGCCGCCTTCCAAGCGGAGCGACTCCGGCGGACCGAACCTCGTCGAAGCGTTGGTCGCATGGCGGTCGTCGCAGTGACGATAGTGACCGCACTCATCGGAGGAAGCGCCGGCTTGGCCGCAGCAACGGGCTTCCCAGCACCCGTTGCCCGGTTCGCTCACGACGTGCTGGACACACCAAAGCAGGCGCCGCCCGCTGCAAGCAGCCGTCAGGTGGTCGGCGGAATCTCATATGCGGCGCAATCAACTAAGCAGCGCCAGACCGCTGATCTCTCTAGGGTCGCGGCTCGAACACGGCCCACATCGACGTGTGGGGTTCATGAAGGTGCGTCGGAGGCTGCATCCACCGATCCCGGTGACTGTCGCAGTTCCCAGAGGGTTGTCACTGCATGGGTGCAATCACGGGCTAAGAGCAACATGGAGGAATCCTTTGCACGCCAGCCAACGCCCGCCGTCACCGGCCGATCCAGCACCGAACGCCCAGTGTCGGTCCATGGCGGCACAAAGCGGGACGGCACCGGCAAAAAGGGCACCGGGCCAGGCACCAACCGGGTTGGCGCAGGCAACAACACGGGCACCGGGCCGGGCACCAACCAGGGCGGGAACACAGGCACCGGGCCGGGCACCAACCGGGACGGGAACACAGGCACCGGGCCGGGCACCAACCGGGGCGGGAACACAGGCACCGGGCCGGGTACCAACCGGGGCGGCAAGCCAGGCACCGGGCCGGGCACCAACCGGGGCGGCAAGCCAGGTACCGGGCCGGGTACCAACCGGGGCGGCAAGCCAGGTACCGGGCCGGGTACCAACCGGGGCGGCAAGCCAGGTACCGGGCCGGGTACCAACCGGGGCGGCAAGCCAGGCACCGGGCCGGGCACCAACCGGGGCGGGAACACAGGCACCGGGCCGGGTACCAACCGGGGTGGCAACACGGGCAATGGTGGTGGAAGTTGCCCACATGGTCAGCAGGTTGGAACAACTCCCGCCCCGGGTTCGGTGACCAGCAGTTCAGCCGGGCAATGGGGTGCTTCGGTCACACCGGAAAGTGTCTGCAGTAAACCGGTCGTGGATAGTGGCCCCGTCACCGGTACGACCCGAGCGGGGGGTCGCAGGGACCTCGTAGCCACAATGAAAAAGTGAGCCGAAGGGAGACGCTCTCCTGATGAGGGCACCAGTGCTGTCCATGTGCCGGATCTGCGCGACGGCTGGGGTCGCTCTCGGCTCGGTGCTACTGGTGCCGTCGACGGCCGGCGCAAAAGTGGGTCCAGCCACTCTGCAATTTTCTCCAATGGTGCCAGCGCTCCCGTCCAGCCAGCTCCCTCCGCACAGTGCCGAGAATGGCGTCACACAGGACTCGATCAATTGGGCTGGCTATGCGGCCACAGGCTCGACCTTCACCCGCGTTGCTGGAGCGTGGACCGAGCCGTCCGCAGTCTGCACTGGTAACAAATCACAGCAAGCGGCCTTTTGGGTAGGAATCGACGGGTATTCAGCCTCGGACCAAACCGTGCAGCAGATCGGCACCGACGCCGACTGCATCAAGGGGAAGGGCAAGAGAGCCGGCGGAGCGTCGTACTATGCGTGGTTTCAGATGTTCCCGTCCTCCAGTTTCCCTCTGCCCCAATCGTCGTATCCGGTGGCACCGGGGGATTCCATCTCCGCATCAGTTTCTGCCTACGGTTCCGACTACCTCCTTCGTATCACCGATGTTGGGAAGTGGGGCTTCTCTACAGTGCAGAAGCCCTCGATCACTCCATCGAACAGCTCGGCCGAGTGGATCACCGAGGCACCGTCCTCATGCAAAGGGTCCGTATGCAAGGTGATCCCTCTCACTGACTTTGGTTCCGTGGACTTCAACAGCGCCACGGCCGACGGCAAAGCTGCCTCCAGCTTTACCCTCGAGCGGCTTGACATGACCAACAAAGGCGGCAAGAAAGTCAAAGCGCTTCCCTCGTCGCTCAACGCTGGAACGGCATTCTCGGTCTACTGGCTCCACAATTAGTCCCGGGAGCGATCTCGGGTGCGTGAAGGCACCGGTCGGAACCCGTCTCAGTCTTTGTGAGGAAGCTGGTTGAGCCTGGTCAGGCCGGACGAACGGTCGATTTCTTTCGGCGCCATCAGCTTCGTCATCTCACCACGGGTGGAGGCCCGTAGCGGGGCGATCGACGCGTCACCTCAGAGATTGACGCCCCGCGCCAGCGCTTCGCCGTCAAGCACGCGAAGACCCCTGGATTCCAGGCTGATCCATCCGACTTTTTCGAATTCGCGCAGGCAGGCGTTCACGCGCTGACGGCTGGCACCGATGCTGGCGGCGACCTCCGACTGCGTCAGAGCCGACTTCACCGAGGGCGGATCAGCCCTTGCGCGTTGCAGGACGTACTTGGCGACGCGCTGTCGAAGATCGAGAAAGACGAGGTCGGCGGCCACCCCCGTGGTCCGCCTCACCATGGCGGACAAGCACTCCAACAGGGCCACGGCGACGGCTGGCCGTTGGGAGATCAGGTCGACAATAACCGACGCGGCCAACTTGAGCACCACGCTGTCTTCGGTTGCCTGCACCGTGGCCGAGCGAGGACCTCTGGAAAGTACACCGAGCTCGCCGACGGTGTCCCCGGGTATAACGGTATGGGCGATGAACTCGTCACCGTGTCTCGAGTACTTCAGCACTTTGAGGTGGCCCGATTCAAGGACGAGCACCGCGTCCGAGGGGTCGCCCTCCAAGAAGAGGATCTGCCCCTTGTGAATTTCCTGCCTTCGGCTGCGGGTGGCGAGGTACCGACGCTCTGCCTCGTCTAGGACACCGAGGACCGTAGCGCGGGCGAAGGGATCATCTTCGAGACGTGGCAAACTCGCTCCATGATGACGACTGTCGAGGAATCGCCAACGGACATTAGCCAATGGAGGGGTATGGCGCTCGTTGACCGCACCCTCCCCGGGTTCGGTTCCCCAACTGCTGTTGGACACATCACCACGATGCTCGCCGAATGACCATGGCCGGGGTACCGGGGGAGTGCTCACCTCCGGCCCATGATCACTCGGCGGGATCCGCCGCCTAGCTCCACTATGCCTACGAGGGAAGGGAATGTCTGTCTCCCAGGAGACACCGTGCGATTTCTTCCGAACGCTCGCTCGACCCGGTCTGTCGCCTCCGTCTACCGGCGACAATTGAGAGCGACGTCGACGAATTTCCGGTGAATAACAACTCATATGAACCGTTCCCCGGTGGGGTGGGGTCCCGGAGGCAGGAGCGAGGCCACCTCCACGAGCCGGCTGGACGACGGGGTCCCCAATCGCGTCGCAACCTGCGACGGGGTTGGGGACAGGTCCGGCGCGCTACTCGTCCCTACGAGGGGTCGAGAGTGAGAGTGAGGGTTGTTGTCGCAGTCGCCTTGGGCTTGTCGTCATCCTTGGCCGGTGACCGTGAAGTTGCCCGGCGCCACGTGCTTGTCGGTGACGGTGCCGGAGATGACGTCCGTCTTGGAGCCCACCTTCAATCCCTTGGGCAGACGGGTGGCCTTCCCGGTGAAGGGCGTCGGACCACCGGAGGCCGCGAGCGTGGCTCTGTAGGGCGTCCCGATGGTCGCCGCGGTCAGCGAGGTCGTCGTGATCTGGAACGGCGAAAAGACAAAGGTCCCGCGAAGACCCACGGACCGGTGAAGCCGTTGAACGGGCCGCCCACGATGACACGCCGAGCGGTTGTCGCCGAGCCTGCGCCGTGTAACGGCCCAGCTTGGCGCATGGCCCGATCAGGGTGTCGCGGTGGATCATCGATCGAGCGAGACCACCCTCACCCCCGGGAGCGTGGGGGGCTTGTCCTCAAGCTTTTGAACCGCGAGGGCTGCGCTCCTGCGATGAGAGCGATGCACGAGCATGATGGCTATGCCGAGTTGAAACGTCAAGAGGAACATGAAGAGTCCGCTGCCTCCGACGAGTTGGAGGCCGTGCTCGTCCAGCGGTGAGCTACCTCGGGCCCAGGAATGCCAATTCGGTGCCCACCAATGGACGAAGGTGCAGGCCCCCACGAGCGCCCAAACCCAGCCGCCCCGAGGGCGATCGTCGGCGAGGACGAGCCACACCAAGAGGGGGACGATCCAGACGATGTGATGCGTCCAGGTGACCGGGGAGGCCATGAGACCGGTCACCGCACAGACGATGATGCCCAGAAACGCCGATGACGACCGGTAGGCCCAGACCGCCAGCGCAGTTCCAGCAATTAAGACCACCCCCTCGAACAAGAGCGTGACCGCCCCTGGGACCGGCCCATGGTTGAACCGATACAGGACGCTTGCGATGCTCTGGTTGTTGAAGCTGAAGGTTCGGCCGATCCGCTTGGTGTCCTGGACGTATCTCGTCCAGAAGGACCACGATTCTTTCGGTGCGAGGACGGCCATGGCCATCGCACACCCGATGAAGACCCCGAGGCTGGTGAGGGCCTCACGAACCTGGCGGGTCAGGAACAGGAACGGGATGAACACCAGCGGAGTCAGCTTCAGCGCGGCGGCGATTCCCGTCAGGACACCGCGTGGTACGCGCACCCGTCCGATCTGAATCGACTGAGTCAGGTCGACCAGGATCGCCGCGGCCAGGAGGAGATTGATCTGCCCGTAGGCGAAGGTGAGCATGACCGGGTACAGCAGAACGGTCGGGCCCATGAGGGCAAGCGACCATTTGACTACCATCGGACGACCCATGCTCGGCCGGACTGCCCGCAGCGAAACGGCAAGAAGCAGCCAAAGGGAAGCGGCATTGACGAGTGCCCACCAGGTGCGTGCCCATTGCAGCGGAAGGGCGTTCAGGGGCAAGAAGAACAGCGCCGACGTCGGCGGATAGGTGAACCACAACTGGTTACCGGGTGTCCGGGTCGTATAGAGCGTTCCGGAGAACAGTCGGGAGGCTCCCGCCAGGTAGACGTCGATGTCCACCTGGTTGTGCAGGGAGAAGGCAACCGCTGCTGCCACCGTGGCCGAGGCGGACACTGCTCCGAGCGCCCAGAGCGCGGCACCCCCCACGGAAGGCCGCGTGCCCCTCCGGCTCTCCGAATCGGAGTCCTCAGGCGGGTACCTTGCCGGACCGGGGACCTCTGATCGGATGCCAGCGTCGTCATCTGCCCCCCCACTCTCACAGGGAGCCGCAATCGCGTCCTTGCCATCGAGCACGGATCAACGATACGCCGTCGAGATCACCCCATCGATTTCGCACCGTCGATGGATTCGCGGATGATGTCGGCGTGTCCCGCGTGCTGTGCGGTCTCGGCGATGATGTGAAGGAGAACCCGGCGGGCCGACCACGAGGCACCGGGCTCGAACCAGGGCGCCTCAGGGAGGGGATGGGAGACGTCGAGGTCGGGGAGGGTCGCCACCAGTTCGTCCGTCCTTCTCGCCACATCGTCGTAGTCGGCGAGCAAGGTGGCCAGGGTCTCGCCCTCGAGCATTTGAAAGCCCAGGGCGTGGGCCGCGTACCCGTCCTCGTCGGACGGTTGGAGAGCGGCTGCCCCGTGGGCGATGAACTCTGCCCACCCCCGTTCCACACTGGTCACGTGTTTGATCACGCCGCCGAGGCACAACGCGCTCACCGTGGCGCGGTCTGCGGCCTGCTCGTCGGTCAGGCCACGAACGGTGTATTGCAGGAAGTGGCGGCTGTCGGCCAGCGAGGCCAGCAGATCGGATCGCTCGCCGGCCGCCACTGCTGCATGGTCGCCCGCGGCAGCCATGGCGCCGACGGCGTTCACCCGGCCCGCCGACTGTCGAGGGTGCCCCACTCGGGCTGGCGCCCGAGGTGACCGACGAGTCGGTCGTACCAAGGAGCATCGGGGGGAACCTCGACGAGGGGACCGAAGGGCATGCTCTCGTCGTCACTGCGGATGTCCGGTGTCACCATCTGCCGCGCGATGGGCATCGCCGCTTCGGCGAGTTCTGGATCCAACAGGGACGTCGAGTCTGTCGCCGTGGCGAGGTCCCATGAGTGGACGACCTGTTCCATGACATAGATGCAAGCGACGACGTGCGCCGGAAACGCACCGAAGGGAAGGACGATCTCGCCCGAGAAGGCGCCCGGGTCGCTCCAGGCATCCAGCGCCTCCTGTGCCGATTTGTAGAAGGCTGGCGACCATTCTCTGTCGCCGAGACCGACGACGGCCGGGCCGTCGACGGGAATCGCTTCCCGTCGGCCTGCCGAACCGATCCGGTTGGCGCCGAAGAGCATGTGGCCGATGAGGGTCCGGACGTCGAACCGGTCGCAGGGAGTCGGCAGCGTCATCTCCCCGGGCCCGACGCGGGCAATGGTGCCCGACGACTGGGCGAAGGAGCGTCGCAACAGGTCTCGGGGGTCATTCTGGTCAGCCATACGAGCTTCACCTCCGTGGTGAGTGGTGGTCCGGACGGGCACAGACGCCGTTGGTCCTGCACCGTCACTGCTGACGATACGAGTAAAACAGGACATCCCCTGTCCTGATTAATGAGATACTCTCGAAATCATGAGGGCGGACCGACTAGTGGCCATCGTTCTCCTGCTCCAGTCCCACGGGCAGCTCACCGCAGTCCAGCTCGCCGAGATGTTGGAGACATCCGAACGGACCATCAGGCGCGATCTGGATTCGCTGTCCATGGCCGGCGTCCCGGTCTATTCGCTCAGGGGCAGACACGGTGGGTGGGCCCTCCTCGGGGACCACAAGCTCAATCTGTCCGGTTTCACCGTCGAAGAGGCACGGGCCTTGTTCCTCGTGGCCGGGTCGCAGGCCAGCGGCATGTCAGGGGTCGAGCCCGGGCTGCGGTCCGCTCTGCGCAAGGTCCTTGCCGCCCTTCCGGAGCCACTGCGCGATCACGTCAACGCGGCGGAGAGCGCGACCGTCATCGACCCGGTGGGGTGGGGGCGGACCAAGGACGAGCCGGCACTCCTCGACCAGCTCAGTACGGCCGTCCTCCAGCGGGTGCAGGCGGACATCAGGTATGCCAAACCGGGCCGGGAACCGGAGTGGCGGCGAGTCCACCCTCTTGGGCTCGTGGCCAAGGGGGGAATCTGGTACCTGCTGGCCGGCACTGCCGGTGGGCGTCGGACCTTCAGGGTCTCGCGTGTCATTGCGATCCAGATGACGGACGATCCGGTGGAGCTGCCCGAAGGGTTCGATCTCTCCGAGGAGTGGAGCTCGGCGCAGCGGGACTTTGCCGTGCGCATGGGTCTCATCGAGGTCGAGATCGAGATAGCCGAGCAGTCGGTCCTGGCACTCACCTCGGGCCTGCGCGGATGGACGAGCGTGGAAGTGGTCCGCCCGATTGAGGGGGTGGAGGCGCGGCGATTGGTCGCGTCCTTCCCCAACGCGCGGGCGGCGGCCGCGCATCTGGCGGCATTCGGGGGAGACGTTCGTGTGCTGTCACCGCCGGACGTGCGCTCCGAGCTCCTTCGGATCGGAGAGGCGCTCGTGGAAGTGAACGCCAACGCCGGAGCTGAGGTGCACCTGCAGGCTGGCCAAGCTCCAGCCGAGGGAGTACAACGGTGTTGAGGAATCCGATGCCCACATCCGAGGAGGACCTTCGCCAGGCGGTTGACGATGCCCTGGAGCCGGCATGGCCCGAGGAGCGTCGGCGAGCGGCCAGGCGTTATTTCTGCTCGACCCTGGCGCGGGTCGGGGTCGGCCTGCTCGGGTTCTTCGGCCTGTCCCTGGTGGCCGCCTTCGTCACCGGTGCGGCATTTCCTTGGACCTTCTACGTCTTCATCGGGGCCCTGACGACCGGTGCGGCGCTGCATGAGGCACGCGACCCCGAGCACCTCCGCCGCTAATGGCCAGGGCCAGGCACAATGGTTTCGACCACGTCACGATCGCCGTGACCGATCTCGATGAGGCCCGACGCTTCTTCGGGCTGCTGGGCTTCGAGGAGACAAAGGCAACGGTCGTCTCCGGCGACGAGATGTCCCGGTACATGGGTATCCCGGCATGGAGCGCTGACCACGTCACCTTGACCCTGACCGATGGAGTGACGCATCAGGAAGTCCAGCTTCTGCGGTTCCGCCATCCCCAGGTGTTCGACAATCCGGACGAATGGAATCTGGCGCGGCCGGGGTTCAACCACGTTTGTTTCGTCGTGGATGACCTCGACGCCGCGCTGGGTCGAATGAGAGCGGCCGGGGTGCAGACCCGCAACGAGATCATGGAGTTCCACGACCGACGGCTGGTGTTCCTCGTCGGACCGGGCCAAGTGACGATCGAGCTCGCCGAATGGATGGTGTCCGAGGAGGAGTGACGACCGACCGATCACCGGACCCGGGATGCAGCGGTCGGTGTGGACTGTTCCCCGCGGGACGGCGGGTGACCGGTGGGTGTCGAGGAGCGGGCTGGAGGTCCTGGGCCGGGGGAGTAACCCAGTCCGGTCTGCGGTGCGGATTGACCGAAAGTGATCATCTTTTCGCGCAGGGTGACCGGGTCTCGGACTGTCGTCCCAGGTCGCCCCGGGGTTCACGAACAGTTCAGCGTTTCGTGACCCAATGGCCATCCTCTCGGTGTTACGAATGCATCGTGCCGGAACGGGCAGTCGACTGATCCCCGGCGCAGCAAGGAGACAGTAGGTACTGTCGCCGCTGGTCGTCACCCATGGCCCGCGGCCCTGATCCACGAAGAAGGCAGCCACCGGGTCGGAGGTCGGCAGATGAGTGAGGACGCCATGTTTCAAACGTGCCCGAGCTGCGGTTCGGCGGACGTCCCGACCTTGGTCGTGCGCGGAAACTCGGGGAGGCCGGGCCACGGACTGACCCTGCGCTGTCGGGACTGTGGCAAAGAGACGGCCGACGACCCCATGAACGGGCCCGTCAGGGAGCAGGCCTCCTGACCGCCCGATGGAGTGCCTCGGGCGGCACAGACGACCCCGCGTCCCTTCGCGGCCTCCTGTCCTACGGGTGGCGGTCCGTCGGCTCGGACCAGTCGAACCTCACACCGCTTCCCGCGGCCCGACTCGACGGCCGGCGAGGGTTGCTGATCACAGGGTGTGGACACGCCTCCGACGTCGCAACCACAGCCGGACGAGGGCTCCGAGCGCAAGAAGGCCGAGTCCCACGCCGACGAGCACCGGAGCATAGGGACCGTTACCGGTGAAGGCCAGGCCCGATGTGGAGGGGGATGCCACCGAGTCCCCCGACGACCCGGTCGAGTCGGCTGTCGCCGGGGTCGTCGAGGCCGCCGCCGTTCCTGGCGAAGTGGCTGCCGTGCTGTTCGCCGGGCACTCGGTAGTGCTCGTGGTCGAGCTCGTGCCGGTGGAACTGGTGGTGCTCGTGGTCGTGCTGGCATCGGTCGATTCGATGGTGCTCGTGGTCGAGGTGGACGAGGTCGAGGAGCTGGAGGTGCTCGTGGTCGAACTGGTGCCGGTCGACCCGGTCGTGCTCGTGCTCGAGCTGGGTGACGTCGTCGATGCACTTGCAAGGGTCGTCGAGGTCGTCGAACCGGATGCGGCACAGGCCGCCGTAGTCGTTGTCGATGCAGAGTCCGTCGTGCTGGTCGTGCCGCCCGCGTCCGTCGAGCTGGTCGTACTGCTGTCGGCCGCTGCCGCTGCGTTGGGATCCTCCGATCCGGCCCCAATGGAACTAGCCCTACCAGCCACCTGAGAATCGTTGGATCCAGCGCCGGCCACACCGGCCGTCGAGCCCGTAACCGACTGCGTCAGCGGGAGCGCGCCAGCGGCACCCACGAGTACAACGGTCGCCGTGAGCGAAGCCACAATGGTGCTGCTCACCAGTCTCAGCCTTCGCCGCATGCGAGGATCCCTTCCTGCGCTGTCGTCAGCGCAGCTCAACGCCGGCAATTCTGCCCGGCGCGGTTGAACGGCGGATGACGACAGGGTGAATCTTTCGCGACATGTAGGGCGCCCGCACCTCGTCCCCCGCGGGGCGGTCCCGGCGGGCGTCAGGAGCGGAGTAGTCGCCGCACCGCTTCGTCGATCACCTCTGGTTGCTTGCAGAAGGCAAACCGCACCAGGGACCGACCGGCTTCCTTGTCGTCATAGAGGACAGATGCAGGAATGGCGACGACTCCGCAACGCTCTGGTAGCCGTCTGCAGAACTCGAGACCGTCCGCCTCTCCGGCCGGTCGGATGTCGACCATGGCGAAGTAGGTGGCCATGGGTCGGAAGACGTCGAACCCGGCGGCCTCCAATCCGTCGCACAGACGGTCACGGCGAATCGCCAGATCAGCGGCCGCTGCGATGAAGAACTCATCGGGCAACCGGAGGCCGACGGCCACCGCAGGCTGGAACGGGGCACCGTTGACGTAGGTCAGGAACTGCTTGATGGTACGTACCGCGCCCACCAGCGCTGCCGGTCCGCACACCCATCCGATCTTCCACCCGGTGAACGAGAATGTCTTCCCGGCACTCGAGACGGTCAGTGTCCTCTCGGCCATGCCGGGGAACGAGGCCAACGGAATGTGCCGTCCGTCGAACACGAGGTGCTCGTACACCTCGTCGGTTATCACGAGGACGTCGGCGTCGATGCACACCTTGGCGATGGCGGCGAGCTCCTGGGGACTGAACACCTTCCCTGTCGGGTTGTGCGGGGTGTTGAGGAGCACCAGGCGGGTGCGGGAGGTGATGGCGGCTCTGAGCTGGTCGATGTCGAACGTCCAGGATGGGGGAGTGAGCGGCACCATCCGGCGGGTGGCTCCGGCCATAGCCACCGCGGGGGCGTAGGAGTCGAAGTAGGGCTCGAACATCACCACCTCGTCGCCAGGCTCACAAAGGGCCAGGATCGAAGCGGTGATGGCCTCGGTCGCCCCTGCGGTGACCAGCACTTCGCCGTCGGGATGGAATTCCAATCCGTAGAAGTGCAACTGGTGATCGGCGATGGCTTGGCGCAGCTCCGGTGTGCCCGGACCGGGGGGATATTGATTGTGGCCGTCCCGGATGGCTTTGACGGCAGCCTCGGCGATGACGGCGGGCCCGTCCGAATCGGGGAATCCTTGCCCGAGGTTTATCGAATCGGTCCTTTCGGCCAGTGCCGACATCTCGGCGAAGATGGTGACACCGAACTCCTGCATCCTCGAGGTCAGTACGGGCCTCGGGAGTGGGTCCCGGCCGATCGTCTCCATGTCGTTCCCGTTCGGTCCGGTCACTGCCGCAGTGTAGGGGACTTCGTCCTGTCGGCCCAGGTCTGCGGCCATTCTGGTCTGATTGTCAGCGGGCACGACCGTTGTTAGCGTGGCGCCGATGAGTGATCCGACTTCTTTCTCACGTCGAGCACTACTCGGGGGAGCCCTGGCCGGTGCGGCGACGATCGGGTTGTCGTCGGGCAGTGCCGGGGCGGTTGCGGGACGCCCAGGTGGAGCCCTGCGATCGCTGTCGAAGAGGCCAGGCCCCGGCACTTTGCCGAACCCGAGCGCGCCGGCGGGGACCGACCAGATTCCCGAAATCACCAACATCGTGGCGGTGATGATGGAGAACCACACCTACGACAGCCTTCTCGGGATGGTGCCCAACGGCGCCGGCTTCACGCTCGACTCGAATGGCCAACCCACTAACTCGAATCCGTGGCCCAAGAGGTCCGTGATCGCACCGCCGTCCAAGAACGCCGTCCTGCAGTCCTTCCCCATGCCGAAGCCGTGCCAGCAGGACGCGCACCCTTACAACACCTGGGAGGCGGGCCACACCTCCTTCGCCGGTGGGAGGATGGACGGATTCGTGAAGAGCCAGAGTGGTCCGGTCGCCATGGGCTATTACGACTCGACGCTCATGCCCTTCGTCAGCTCGCTGGCGTCGACGTTCCCAGTGTGCAGCCAGTTCTTCTCCTCGGTGATGGCCCAGACCTACCCGAACCGCCGGTACTTCATGGCCGGCACGTCGCTCGGCCTGATCGCCGACGACCTGAATGCAGACAAGCCTCCTAACGGCACGATCTTCGAGACCCTCAACACCTATGACATCTCGTGGAAGAACTACTACTCAGACACCCCGTCGTACCTGATCTGGTTGTACTTGGCCAACGAGCCCAGCGTCTCTTCCAACGCCGTGGGCATCAGCGAGTTCTTCAGTGACGCCGCCGCCGGGACGTTGCCCGCCTACAGCATGGTCGATCCCAACTTCGGGATGTCCTCGGAGGAGGATCCCCAGGACGTCCAGTTCGGTGACCAGTTCCTGGCGCAGGTGATCAACGCGGTGATGACTTCGCCGCAGTGGCCGACGACGCTGTTGGTGTGGACCTATGACGAAGGAGGTGGGTACTACGACCATGTTCCGCCTCCCAAAGCGGTTAAGCCCGACGCCGTTCCACCGATGCTCGCGTCGACCGATCCCAAGGGGGCCGTGTTCAACCGGTACGGGTTCAGGGTCCCGTCGGGGGTCGTGTCGCCCTTCGCCCGGCAGAACTACGTCTCGGAGGCGGTCCACGACTTCACCTCCATCCTCAAGTTGGTCGAGACGAAGTGGAACCTGCCGGCACTGACCTACCGGGACGCCAATGCCGACGACCTCCTCGACTGCGTCGACCTGTCGTGCCCCCCGGCCTTCCTGACCCCCCCGACGCTGGCCACCCCGATCGACCCGACGCTCGCCGAGGGATGCCTGAGCACCGGACCGGGCACGATTCCACCTCCGGGTTACGTCACGACCGGCTGAACCTGTCAGCAAGGCGGGGTGTGGGTTGGCGAGAACCCACACAACTGATCGGAGCCCGGCGGCGGGGGGACGCGGAGTCTGAGTCAGGACGCCGCTTCGACTGATCGGTCGACGTCCAAGAGGTGGTGGAGCCCCTCGTGCAACGTGTGCTGGGCCAGCCAGATCACGGTCCGCTCCGCCGGCTCCGGGAAGTTGTAGATGCAACGTCTGGACCACGCCGTGCCGTCCAGGCCGGCGAAGGCCCATCCGGTGAGACGGGAAGCGAATTCGAGCTCATCGGAGATCTGGCCGGCCGTCTCCTCGGCGTAGCGGGCGACGATCGCCCTCTGGTCCCGGAAGATGGGGGCGAACGTCGGTGTGTCGGTGACCAACGTCAGGTAGAGCCGCTCACGTTGGGCAAGGAGAACATCCCGCACATGGCAGCTGTACTCGACGGCCGACCATGTGTTGGGGTCGCGACGGGCGTGGAGAACGTCATGATCACTGGTCAGGTCGGGTGGCACCCGTAAGCGCGACGAATAGTGGGATCCGAGTTCGGTCAGCTCCTCGGCGATCCGGTCTGGCCCGTGCTCGTCGTAGAAGAACCCACATTCGTCGCAGTGTTCCATCACCCGATCATCTCCTCCGGCGCGTGGTCATGGATCCAGGTTCCCACCCCAGCCGGCGGGGTCCGAACCGAGGGCGCGCGCGGGGAGGGTCCAGCGTAACTGCGTGTCTCCGACGACCAGAGGCGCCCGCAGCCGGCGAGCATCACCCCACGTGGTCCGCTCAACCGGGCCCACCGGCCGGGTCGGCCGCAGTCGGGTTCCCGACGGACCGATCTCCGTGATGCCGGCTCCGATGAGCAGATCTGCGGTCCGGGCCAACGATGCGCGCCATCGGCTGCCCGCGCCATCGACCAGCCGCATGCTGATACCGGTGATGGCGGCGGCAGCCAGGAGGTAGCCCGTGGCGTGATCCAGCGCCTGCACGGGCAGAGGCACCGGATGGTCGGCTCCGGTGGCCACGCGGCCGGTGTCGGCGATTCCGGAACTCATCTGGACCAGGCTGTCGAAGCCTCGGCGGTGCGCCCACGGCCCGCTCCATCCGTAGGCATCGAGGCTCACGTCCACGAGTCCGGGGCGAACGGCTTCTCGTGTGCTGGGTCCCAGGCCGAGGCGGTTCAGCGCGTCAGACCGGTACCCGTGGACGAGGATGTCGGCGCTACCGAGGAGCTGACAGAAGCGATCCATCCCACTCGGCGTGCGCAGGTCGAGGCGAGCACAGCGTTTGCCCAGGGTGACCTCGGGCACGATGCCCGGCTCGTCCCAATCGGGAGGATCGATCCGGAGCACTTCCGCCCCCCAGCCCGCCAAGAGCCTGGTCGCAACCGGACCGGCGAGCACCCGGGTGAGGTCGAGAACTTTCACGCCCTCGAGCGGCCGGGCCCTCCCGCCGAATGGTTGGCGTCGGTCGGTCGTCGTCGTCCGCTCGGTGAGGAGGAGAGGTTCATGCGCCACCGCCCGGCCCTGGGGGTGTCGCCGCCACTCGGTCGCCGAACACATGGCCGCCGCGGCACCGCCGGCGTTGACGACTTCGGCTTCGAGATCCGCGGCCGACCACGACTGTACGGCGGCCGCCACCGCCGAGCGGTCCGCTGGCACCCCCAGGACGGCCAGGGCTGCCGCCCGGTGCCGGGCGGCATTGGTGTGGAGTTTGATCCACCCGTCGTTGGTGGCGTAGTCGCCGGCCAGGTCGTCCCAGCCCGGGGGCAGCTCCCAGCCACGCGGTCTGAGCGACGCCTGGAACCATGCCGACGCAAGCTCTCGGTCGACGGTCACCAGCGGCGGGTCGCCACCACAATTGAGGGCGATCAGTGCGGAGAGTGAGCCACCGGCCGCGGCAATCGATGCCTGGGCCAGATCGCTGACGGCGAACACCGAGGGAAGGGAGCCCCCCGTCGACAGCTCGATAGGAGCGGAGCACCCCTCCCGCCCGAGCGCACGCTGCACGGCATCGAGCATGTCCCGAGCGGAAGTCGTCATGTGATCATGCTCCGGTACTCGGCGACGACCGTCAATCTTGATCGGATCAATGTCAGATCACCTCCGCCCGCCACCGTCCGAGATGGTGGGAGGCGTGATCCGTCCGTGTTGCTTCGGTCGCCACGATCGGTCGGGCCTCGTCGGAACTCGGTGAATGCCCTCATGCCGACCTCAAAGGAGAGCCGCGGAGTGAGTACCCTTGCCCCATGCGAACCCGAGCAGCTCGCGCCAGGATTCTCATGGTGATCACCGCTGCCCTCTTCTTGTTGGCCCCGACCGGTTGGGCCGGGGCCACCGAGCCCTCCGGATCCGGGGTGATTCCGCCGGATACACCGACGGCCCATCACTTCGTCGGCATCAAGACGGTCGGACCGCTGTTCCCGCCGGGCAGCCTGGCGCACACCTGCACCGCGAGTGTGGTCAGCAGCGCCGCCGGTGACCTGCTGCTCACCTCGGCGCACTGCATCACCGGGGCGGCAGACGGGTACACGTTCGCCCCCGGCTATCACGAAGGCGTCGAGCCGTTCGGCACCTGGACCGTGACCGGAGTCTACGGTGCTCCGGGGTGGATCACCCGCGGCGAGCCTCAACGCGACTTCTCCTTCCTCGTGGTGGCCCCGAGGATCGAACACGGCCGCGCCGAACAGATCCAGGAGGTGACCGGGGGCAATCGCCTCGGGGCAGCACCGACGACGGGCAAAGAGGTGACCGTGCCCGCTTACGCCGCTGGGCAGGACGACGATCCGCTCACCTGTACGACCCGGGTCTACTACCGCGGCGAGTACCCAGCCTTCAACTGCAATCCCTATGTCGACGGGACGAGTGGTGCACCATGGCTTGAGCGCAGTGGACGAGGATGGCTGGTCGTCGGCGTCATCGGAGGCCTCCACCAGGGGGGCTGCTACGCGTGGACCTCCTACAGTGCGGCGTTCGGACCGGTGACATTTCGCACATACTCGAGTGCGGAGTCGGACGCCAAGCCCTCAGTGCTCCCGCGCCCCGCCAGTGACGGATGCACCACCGGACTCTGAGTCTACGGTGGCGGTACAGACAGCCCTGAAACCCGATCAAATGGGAGATGCCGCATGACAAACAAGGCCGATTTCACGAGTGAGGAGTGGAAGCTCATCCTGGAGGCTCCTCCGAGTGCCGGCATGATCGTTGTCACCGCCCAGCGGGGAGGCACGTTCCGCGAGACGATCGCCATGGCCAAGTCCTATGTCGAAGCGCGGCAGCATCACGGGGAGAGCGAGCTGCTGGATGCCATCGTTGCCGCCAAACCTGAGAGGGACCACACCCACTACCATTCGCCGGCGGAGCTGAAGGAGCATGGGCTCCAACATCTCAGGGACTCGGTTGGCCTGCTGCAGCAGAAGGCCACACCCGCGGAGGTGGACGAGTACCGCAACTTCATCATCACACTTGCCGAAAAGGTCGCATCCGCCCATCGCGAGCATGGCGCAGACGTGAGTGATGCGGAGCAGGCTGCGATAAGCGAGATCCGCGAGGCGCTGGGCGCATCGGCGGGGTAGTGTCCGATCCCCGGTAATTGAGGGGTGATCAACCGTGGAGTCGGACACCTGAGTGCCCCGACCGTCATGCAGTGATGTACCGCCAGGAATGGACCGGACGGCACCGGCCTACACTGGTGGTGATACCCCGATGATCCCCGTCTCCGAATCCCAGATTGGCTTCGCCGAGAGTCGAGAGGTCCCACCGACCTCCTTCTGGGAAAACGATGAGTTCGACCAGCCCGGTCTGTTGATCGTCGACGATTCGGGCGGGGCCGGCCGGAGGCGGATTGTCCTCGGATAGGGATCCAGAACCGGTATCGATTGTCACCGCGAAGGCGGACGCCCTGCTTTTCGACCTGGACGGGACCCTCGTCGACACCACCGTCGCCATTGAGTCGGCATGGAGGTGGGCAGCAGACCAGCTTGACGTGCCGTTCGGTCGCGTTGAGCCCCATATCCATGGGATCCCTGCTGACCAGGCATTGGGCCGAGCCGTTCCTCATCTCGATGAACTGACCAAGAGTCGACTGGTGATCGGGATCCTCACCCGCCAGGCAGACCCGGCATCTCCTGTCTCGGCCACGCCGGGAGCGCTGAATCTCCTGGCGGGACTTCCCCCAGAGCGCTGGGCCATCGTCACAAGCGGGGACATGATGCTCGCGAGGTCGAGTATGAAAAAGGCCGGACTCCCTGAGCCGGCAGTGCTCATCACTGCCGATGACGTCAACGACGGAAAGCCTCACCCCGAGCCGTTTCTCCTGGCGATGGAGCGCCTTGGAGTGTCGGCTGCTGGCTGTATCGCCGTCGAGGATTCCCCGGCGGGTATTCGCTCAGCGATTGCCGCAGGCGTCAGAGTGCTCGGCGTGGGTGCAACCTTCGCCCACGAACGTCTCGGCGAAGCAACGTGGAGGATTCCCAGACTGACTTCCCTGGGGTGTTCGAGGGAAGGTGATCAAATGGTGATCGAGGTACTGACCCACTGATCCGCGACACGAGGGGCGCGGTCCGTGTTTGAGCGGCCCCACGTCCACGTCGGAGTACCTCCCCGCTGTGCGGCGACGGGGGACGCCACTGAAGGGGGTGCGGCGGAGGATCTCCCCCTTCGACCCGGTCAGGAACGGACGGAGACGGCGTCGACCATTGAACACGCTGACCAGGGCATACCGCGCAAGCACCGGTGAGGGCCCCCACGACCGGGGCTGTGTCGGACAGCCGCCCGCCCTGACGGCCGGCCGGCTGGCTGCGTCAACGGCGGGGCGCCCGCGGCCCGCTCCACGTCAACGCGACCAACCCCGTCGTCGGTCCGGAGACCCGAGGTCCAACTAGCTGCAAGAATGCAGTCCGACCCGTCGGTTATCCGTCGGCCGCTCGCAAGGAGTCACGGTGAATCAGATCCAGGAACCAGTTGCCAGCCCAGGGACCCCGTCGGTCGAACACCCGACGGTGCAGGAGAGACAGGCTCGGGGGAAGGCGGCGCGGTCACGGGCATCCCGTTCGTCCCAGTCCGAGTTCAGCCCACCCCCGAACCGTCCGGACCCGGTCGGCCTCCTCGAAAGCCAGGCGGAGACGAGGGTTCCCGAACTGGTGCCCATCCGGTACGGTCGGATGCTCGTCTCTCCGTTCACCTTCTTCCGGGGCGCCGCCCTCGTCATGGCGTCCGACCTGGCGGAGACGCCCCGCAGCGGCCTCGAGTGCCAGATCTGCGGCGACGCCCACCTGTCCAACTTCGGCCTCTTCGCCTCGCCGGAGCGTAAGCTCATGTTCGACGTCAACGACTTCGACGAGACCCTGCCCGGTCCGTGGGAGTGGGACGTCAAGCGTCTGGCGGCCAGCGTGGTGATCGCGGCCCGGGACCGCGAGTTCACCGCCGCCGAGGGGCGGGCCGCGGCGATCGAGGTCGGCGCGAGCTACCACCGCGAGATGACCAGGCTGGCCACGATGTCCACGCTCGATGTGTGGTACTCACACATCGATGTCGCCCAACTGCTGGCCGACCTCGAGGCGGCCGCCGGGACCACCAGGTCGAAAACCGACAGGAGGATGGCGTCGCAGACCAGCAAGATGATCGCCAAGGCCCGGACCCATGACAGCCTCCAGGCCGTCGACAAGCTCACCGAGGTCGTCGATGGCCAGCTCCGGATCATCAGCGATCCACCGCTCATCGTTCCTGCCGAGGAGCTCTTCACCGAGATCGAGAGCACGGCCATCCTCGAGCAGATCCACCAGCTGGTGCGCAGCTATCGGCGGACCCTCCAGACCGACAGGCGTCATCTGCTCGAGGAGTTCCAGCTCCTGCAGATCGCCCGCAAGGTGGTCGGGGTGGGCAGTGTCGGCACCCGGGCCTGGATCCTGCTGCTCACCGGCCGGGACAACGAGGATCCGCTGTTCCTCCAGGCCAAGGAGGCCGAGGCCTCGGTGTTGGAGCGGTTCGTCGGCAAGAGCGGGTACGCCACCCATGGCGAGCGCGTGGTGGCCGGCCAGCATCTGATGCAGGCGGCCAGCGACATCTTCCTCGGTTGGCAGCAGACGAAGGGTCCTGACGGGGTCACCCGCGACTACTACCTGAGGCAACTCCGCGACTGGAAGGGCTCCTTCGAGATCGAGGGCTCGATCCCACCGGGGCTGACCAAGTACGGCTCCGTCTGTGCCCAGGCCCTGGCTCGTGCCCATGCTCGTTCGGGAGACCGCATCGCCATCGCCAGTTACCTCGGATCCGGACCCACCTTCGACCGGGCGATCGGTGAGTTCGCCGAGGCCTATGCCGACCAGAACCAGCGTGATTACGAGGCGCTCAAGAAGGCGGCCAAGAGCGGTCGGATCAAGGTCGAGTCGGGACTGTAGGCGGTTCCCCGCCGATTGGCGCGACCGGCGCGGTGGGCGCCCGACGTCACCGGGGGATTCAGCTGAGTATCTTGGCCTTCTGGGCCTCGAACTCAGCGTCGCTGATGACGCCCTGCTGCTTGAGGTCGGCCAGCTTGCTCAGTTCGTCCGCACTGCTGGTCCCCGACGTCCCGGCGGCCTGCTTGACGTAGTCGTCAAACGCTTTCTGCTGCTGAGCGGCCTGTTCCTCGGCCCGCTCGTGCATCTTGCCACCGCGGGCGATCAGGTAGACGAGGATGCCGAGGAAAGGCAGCACGATCACGAAGATCACCCAGATGGCCTTGGCAAAGCCTCCCATGTCACGGCTCCGGAAGATGTCCGAGAAGATCACGATCAGGAGCCAGAACCAGATGATGAAGACAAACAGTCCGAGCATCGTCCCGAACAGGTCCGCCAGTGGATAGGTGTAGGCAAGCATCGTCAGATCTCCTTGATCGGTCGCCGTTCGCCGAGAGAATCTAGCCCGGATGGGCGACGGAGACCGGGATCCCTCTTGTCAATCGAAAGGTGGACCGTATCCAGGTCGAATGCCGGTTGTGGAGACCGGCTCACCGGCCGAGGCTGGCCACCATGGCCGCCTTGATCGTGTGGAGGCGGTTCTCCGCCTCGTCGAAGACGATCGAGGCGGGTGACTCGAAGACGTCGTCGGTGACCTCGAGAGCGGAGAGGTTCCACTCCTCGTGCAGTTTTCGGCCCAACTCCGTGTCGGTGTTGTGGAGGGCGGGCAGGCAGTGCATGAACTTCACGCCGGCGTTCCCTGTCGCCTTCATGGTCGCGGCGTTGACCTGATAGGGGAGGAGCTGTTTGATGCGCTCTTCCCAATTGGAGGCCGGCTCGCCCATCGACACCCAGACGTCGGTATAGAGGAAGTCAGCCCCCTCCACTCCGGCCAGCACGTCCTCGCCGATGGTGACCCGGGCACCCGATTCGGCGGCCAGTTCGCGGGCGATGGTCTGGACGTCGTCGCTCGGCCAGAGGTCCTCTGGGGCGGCGATGCGGACATCCATGCCCAGCAGGGCCCCCGTCACCAGGAGGGAGTTGGCCGTGTTGTTGCGGGCATCCCCCAGGTAGCAGTACCCGATCTGCTCGAGGGGCTTGGTGCTGTGGTCCCGCATGGTCAGGATGTCGGCCAGCATCTGGGTCGGGTGCCACTGGTCGGTCAGCCCGTTCCACACCGGTACCCCCGAGAACCTGGCCAGGATCTCGACCGACTCCTGGGAGTAGCCCCGGAACTCGATGCCGTCGAACATGCGACCGAGCACTCGGGCCGTGTCCTTCATCGTCTCGCTGTCACCGATATGGGAGCCCTCAGGTCCGAGGTAGGTCACATGGGCTCCCTGATCGTGGGCGCCGACCTCGAAGGCCGCCCGCGTGCGGGTCGAGGCCTTCTCGAAGATGAGGGCGATGTTGGCACCCACCATCCTCTGGCGCTCCTTCCCGCCGCGCTTCTCCTCGCGCAGCTCCTGAGCGAGGTCGATGATGGCGATGAACTCGCTCCTGGTCAGATCGGTCTCCTTCAGAAGACTCCGGCCGTGGAAGCGTGCGATGTCGGTGTTTTCGATGGTGCTCATGGATCAGGCCGGATCCCGGCGGATCGGACAGGTCATGCACCGGGGGCCGCCCCGGCCCCGGCCCAGCTCGCTGCCGGCGATGGAGACCACCTCGATGCCCTGTTTGCGCAGCATGGTGTTGGTGGCCACGTTGCGTTCGTACCCCATGACCACACCGGGTGCCACGGCCAGGTAGTTGGTGCCGTCGTCCCACTGCTCACGTTCGGCGGCGCGGATGTCCTCGTCTGTGGTCAGTACGGTGATCTCTCCGACCTCCAGGATCTCGGCCAGTGTGTCCCACAGGCTGTGGTTGCGCGAGACGGCGAGTGTGCCCGGCTGGTCGCCCTCCGAAATTGTCCAACTGCGCAGGTGCCGGTCGAAGTAGGGATAGAGGACGAAGGTGCCCACGTCGACCATGGACATCACGGTGTCGAGGTGCATGAATGCGTGGCTGTGCGGAAGCTCGATGGCCACCATGGTGGTCGCCTGTTTGGAAGCGAACAGCGACTGGGCCACCGCCTCGATGGCCATCGGTGTGGTGCGTTCGCCCATGCCGATGAGCACCGCCCCGTGTCCGATGACGTGGACGTCGCCACCCTCGATGGTGGCCGGTTGGAGCGGTCGGTCGTCGCCTCCGTAGTAGGTCACGAAATCGGCGTCGGCGAACAGGGGGTGGTACCGGTAGATGGCCCGCGTGTGCAGGGACTCGCCCTGGCGGGCCGGCTTGGCCATCGGGTTGATGGTGACCCCCCCGTAGATCCAGCAGGAGTTGTCGCGCTGGAAGAGGTGGTTGGGAAGGGGGGCGAGCACGAAGTCGTCGGCTCTCAACATCTCCCACTTAAGACTGTGGGCCTGGCGAGGGTGGAGGTCGCCCTTCAACACCCCACCGACGAGGTAGTCGGCAAGCGCGCTTCCGTCGAGGTCCTCGAACAGCCAGCGGACAGGTGCGACGAGGGAAGGTCCGAGGATCTCGGGCGTGCACACCCGGTCGAGGACGAACTCCCTGCCCTCGGGCAACTCGAGGGTCTCGGCCAACAGCTGGCCGTAGAGGTGAACCTCGACCCCCTTGTCCCGCAGGGCCTCAGCGAAGGCGTCGTGCTCCTCCCGGGCCTTCTTCGCCCACATCACGTCGTCGAACAGCAGCGCCCCGATGTTGTCGGGGGTCAGTCTCGATAATTCGAGCCCGGGCCGATGGACGATGGCCTCGCGCAGTTGGCCTACCTCGGATCCTACGTTGAAGGTCATGGAAGCCTCTCTGGGGTGAGCGGGGCCGAGTGGGGAACTGGGCCCGAAGTTGTGGCGGGGACGGTGACCAGGTTGGGCTCGATCCCGACATCGGTCGGTGTCTCGATGGTGTGGCCGTTCTCGCCGCAGTCGATACCCGCCGGCTCGCCCTCGGAGGGAAGGTCCACCGGCTCGCTGGTCTCACCGATCCGTTGGCGGCGGGCATTGAGGAAGGCATAGAGGATCAGGCCGGCCATGATGACCACGAGGGCCTGGTAGACGACTTGGTAACCGGAGGCGAAGGTCACCCACATCGAGAACAGGACGCTCGCTCCGGCCACCAGAAGGTCGCGGGCCAGCAGCCAGCCCTGGACGCGTCGACGGCGTGAGACCAGGAAGGTGAGCTGGGCGAGCGCCGACATGAAGTAGGGGATGGCCACGGTGACCACGGTGAGATCGACCAGGTAGGTGAAGACGGTCAGCCCGGACGAGGTGGTGTAGCGCCACAGCATCAAGAGGGACGGCAGAGCCGTTCCGATCAGGATGCCGAACCAGGCCGTCCCCTTCCGGTCGGTCCAGGCGAAGGGCCGGGGGAACATGTCGTCCTGAGCGATGGCCCGGGACGTCTCGGTGACGATCAGGGTCCAACCATTGAGGGCCCCGATGCCGGAAATGACGGCGATGGCAGCGATGAACTTCGGTGCCCAGGCCTCATGAGGGAAGATCGACTGGAAGGCGTTGACGAACGGGGAGCCGGTGTTGATCAGGGTGTGGTGGGCCACCAGCCCCATGACCGCCGCGGTGACGAGGACGTACAGGACGGCGCTGAGGGCGGTCCCGAGGAGCGAGGCGCGCCCGACGTTGGTGCGGGGATTCTTCACCCGCTTTGCGGTCATGGCTGCTGCCTCGACGCCGATGAACGAGAACAGCGCGACCCCGGCGGCGATGCCGATTCCGGAGTAGAGGCTGCCGCCCGAGGCATTGAAGGGACCGAAGTGGGCGTTCTGGACGAAGAACCATCCGATGACCCCGACGAACAGCAGGGGCAGGAACTTGAGGATGACCGTGACGTTCTGGAACCACGCCATCTGACGGATGCCGACCAGGTTCACGATCGCCGGCACCCACAGACCGACCATGGCGATCCCGAAGTTCTCCATGCCCGTCGGGTGGGCGATGTTGAACAGTGCGTCCACATAGAAGACCCACGACGAGACGATGGCGGCGTTGCCGGCCCACGCCTGGATCCAGTAGCACCAGCCGACCAGGTAGCCGGCAAAATCACCGAATTCATGACGTGAGTAGGCGTACAGGCCGCCGTCGCTGTTGGGAACCCGCTTGGTCAGTTGACCGAACAGAATGGCGAGCAGCATGGCACCAACGGCGATCACGCCGAGGACGATGATGCCCATCGTGCCGGCGCCGGCCAGCACCGCCGGCATGGTGAACACTCCGGTGCCGACGATGCTGCCGATGACGAGCCCGGTGGCCGAGGTCAGCCCCAGCGCATGGGCCTTCTCCTTGTTGCGGTTTGAGAGAGCAGGAGAGGCACCACCGGATCCGTTGGGTGACGAGAGCGGATCGGCGGTCCGATCCGGTTCGCCGGAGGATGCAGACGGCGGGGAGTCGATCATGGTGGCCTCGTTTCTGTCCGGTCAGCCGGATTTCCATGCGACGCGGATCGCGTGCTCTCTGGTGAACGGTAAAGAGACCGAATGGGATTCGGTAGAGGAAAAGGTCCCGAGAGGCCCCACAGCAGGCTCCGCGGGTTCAAACTGCGCCAGGTCATCCGGCACGTCGCGTCCACGCGCGCGCACGGACCGGGTTGGGCCGGGGCTCGGTGGAGCGGATCGAGGATCCCGGTCGGTTCGGCTGCATCTGTGAACACGGCGCGAACTCTCGACGACGCGCGCGGCACCGAGTGACCAGCCTCGGTGCCCCTGCCCGACGAATACCTGCACCCCGCTGCTCGATGAGGAACCCACGACCGAGTACATAGCTGGCTCGTGAGAGGCCAATCGGCGCTCGGATGTCCGGAGTCCCGCCCCATCTCCGGCGCTTGGCCCTGGACCGGCGGCTATCGGGCGTTCGTCAAGGGAGTCCCACCGGTACGGCACCATCCACGCTCAGGTTGCGGTAGGTCATGCTCGTCCCCGGGACCAGATGACCGGCGAACCATCCTCCCCGACCCGTCGACGGGGCCCCGGCCGGCATCCTCGCCTCGCCACCTTGGATCTGGTTACCCCAACGGGGTCGGCTCTGGCCCTTGGTCCAGACGACGAACTGAACCTCGTCGGTGGTGGTGACGGCCCGTGCACACATGTTCAAGGGGTAGACCGCCGGAGTGACCGGCAGCTCGGAGATCGTGGTCGATCCGAACTGGGTGAAAGGGCTGCCCGGGCCCTTCTCGGTGTTCCAGACATGGAAGTTGAACACATCGAACACTCCCACCCAGATGTTGCGCGTCACCGTGATGCCGGTGATCCCGGCATCGGGAGCGTCGTGCAGCCTCAGCACGATTCCCTGTTGATCGATGCCCCGCCCGGTGGCGAACGTGGCGCACACGGTCGCGTCGGCGTCGACGCGACCGCTCTTGTCCCAGAAGAACTCTCGGTTGTTCCCCCCGCTCGATCTCGGGGCGGTGACCACCACCGCGCCGGGTGCTGGGTTCGCGTAGGAGTAGCCCGTGCAGTCCGGTGTGACCCGCCCCGTGCATGTGGACGAACCCGTGGGGAGCGCCCCACCACCGCCCGAAACCGACCGCGTGCCGCAACCGCCAGCGGCGAGGGCGAAGACAGCGGCGAGGATCACTGCGGTCAAGCGATTCATCCCGCGGCTCCTCTTGACGTTGTCCATGACGCTAGTGGATCTGCGCTCCCGAACTCTGGCACCGGTCCGGAGGCCACTGAACGGACCGGTCGCCCGCTGCTCGCTTCGGGATCGCACCGATGGTCATGGAACGTTCCTGTGTTCATCGGCCCTGCCCGACGCCTGAGGGGGATCCCACGTAGGGCAGCTAGATTGAGAATCGTCGTGCCAGCCCTCTGCGGCGATCCGGGATGATCTGAGGAGAGTCGTCAGTGGGAGCCCCGGCGGCGCGGCTGCGGGCACGTGGCTTCGGCCTTCGAAATTCGGGCCGCGTCGGGCCGCTCACCTGAACCCGGCCGGGCGCAGACGGATGGCGAGATGGTCGGTCCAGGCACAGACGTGAGGACGGTGAGCGTGGACGAAGTGACATCCGAGGACGGCACGACGATCGCCTACACCGAGCAAGGGGCGGGTCCGCCACTGGTCCTGGTCGCCGGCGCCCTGTGTGACCGTACTTCCATGCGCGTGCTGGCCGAGCGCCTGTCGGTGGAGTTCTCGGTGTTCAGCTACGACCGGCGTGGGAGAGGATCGAGCGGGGACTCGCCACCCTTCTCCGTCCACCACGAGATCGAGGACCTGGCCGCGGTGATCGCCCAGGCCGGAGGCCCCGTCGGGGTGTACGGGCACTCATCCGGTGCCGTGTTGGCCCTCGAGGCCGCCGCCGACGGGCTGCCCATCGATCGGCTCGCCGTCTATGAACCCCCGTTCATCGTCGAGGGCACCCGACCGATTCCCGGGGGGGACCTCGCCCTTCGGCTCGAACGTCTCGTCGCCGCCGGCCGGCGCTCGGCCGCCCTCGACCTGTTCATGACCGAGGGCGCCGGGATGCCCCCGGCTGTCGTTGCACGGATGGCCTCGTCCCCGGGCCGTGCCGGGCTGGAATCGCTCGCCCACACGCTCCCCTACGACGTGGCGGTCGTCGGCGCAGGGAACCGGTTGCCAGCAGAGAGGATGGCGTCGATCGGGATTCCGACCGTGGTCATGGTCGGGGGGGCCAGTCCCGCATGGGCCCACGCCGGTGCCGGAGCCCTCGTGGCCGCCATCGGGGGTTCGGGACTCGTCACCCTCGAGGGGCAGACCCATGCGGTCGACCAGGCCGTACTGGCTCCTGTACTCGCCGACTTCTTCGCCTGACCAGCTGCCGGTTTGACGGACGACCGGACCCGCCGGTTCCAGAGGCCTCGCCATCGCTCCCGACGCCAGATCCTCACTCATTCGCTACCGAGGCGCAGTTCCATGTGTTCGATTGCAACGGAGGGATCTCTGGCGTCCGGTGTGGTCTCGCCGGTCAGCCGTAGTCCCATCCTCAGATACGCGGCCCTGGAGTCCCCGTTGACCGTCCGGACGCCGAGGTCCAGGGTGGTTGCCCCCTCCGTGCGGGCCCACTCGGCGACGTGGTCGAGGAGCGACCTCGCCAGACCCCGATGCCGATGGGTCGCCGCCACCCACATGCCCACAAGCTCGCGCCGGGAGGGGTCACCTGAGTGCCCCGGGATCCCCCCGGCCACACCGACCGGCTCCCCTCTCTCGGAGGCGACGAACCAGCGACAGGTGGTCACCCGGTCCCGCCAGGCAGCCTCGTCGAACGCGGACTCCCGCTCGTGGCTCGACGTGAATGCATCCGGTGAGTCGGCCAGCGACGAAAGGCGGACGGCGCGGACGACCCGCCAGTCGTCAGGTGTGCACATGAGGATCTCGATCATCGACGTACTCGTTCCGTTGGCGAGAGGTTAGACGGCGGCGTGGTCGCCCGATGTCTCCGGTAGGCTCCACGCGGTCCGCGATGCACGTCGCGCCTGCCAGCGGAGCGACGCGTGCCCGTTCAGTCCGAGGAGGGCCCCATGACGACCAACGAGCTGCTGAGTGACGCCTTCGAGAGGATCCGGGACGCGGTGCACCCGGCGGTCAACGGCCTCACGCCGGAGGAATTGGCGTTCCGTCCCGACAGCGAGTCGAACTCGATCGCCTGGCTGGTGTGGCACCTGACGCGGATCCAGGACGACCACATTTCCGGCCTCGACGGCCACGAGCAGGTGTGGACGGCGGGCGGATGGGTCGATCGGTTCGCGTTGCCGCTGGAGGTGACGGATACCGGCTACGGCCACGACCCCGAACAGGTGGCGGCGGTGGCCGCCGACACGTCCTTGTTGCTCGGCTACTTCGAGGACGTCCACCAGAAGACCCTCCGGTACGTGGGGAGCGTCGACGAGGACGAGCTGGCCAGGGTGGTGGATCGACGATGGGACCCGCCGGTCACGGTCAGTGTCCGGTTGGTGAGCGTGATCGCCGACGACCTAGCGCATTCGGGCCAGGCGGCCTATGTCCGGGGGATCGTACAACGACGGTGAGGACCGCTACCGAAGCCTGACGGGGACTTCCCGCCATCGCCGTGCCTGCCCCATCAACTTTCCGGCGACCGGGCGCCGGCTTCTCTGCTCAAGCCGGCAGTGTGTACCGGGCGAAGACATGCCAGCCGACGAACGCCCAGATGAGCACCAGCAGGAGCCTGCCCGGCAGGCTCGCCCACAGCCGGTCGACGATGTCGACCAAACTCACCCACCGCCCCTCCGAGCGGTGGCAAGCGAACTCCCAGGCGACGCAGCCGACGACGAGGGCCACCCAGACGGCGGTGACCACCACTTAGCCTTCACCATCCCGCTCCGGAGCCCGCACGGCTCTCCTCAACGGGATCACACCGGCGGCGAGCCATACGCAGAACAGGACGAACCGCACGGCGTGCCAGGCCAGCGCATGGTCCACCACGGTGCTGAGCGTGGGGACCCCAGCCGATCGTCCGCCCAATGCCAGGCCGGCCGCTTCTAGGCCGGCGGCGACCAGGATCACCAGCAACCAGGGAAACGAGTGGCGCCCCGCCGGTCGGCTCGCTCGGGGTACATCGGCCGGAGGGTCCTTCGGTGCCGGAGAGGGATCGAGGACGGCCACCACCAAGAGGAGAACGGCGGGCAGGCCGACCGCGACGTAGGCGCGAGCCGTGAACGGTGGCACTGCGGTGGCCCACCACGCATAGACGATGGCGACGACCGTGGCCACCGGGACGGCCCGACGACGGGTCACCGCCCGGTCTCGGGCGGCCGGCCTGTCCCGCCGGTGTGCCGGGGCCGAAGAGCGCCGTCAGGGAAGCTCGGGCCTCCTCCGGTCACGGTCACCTCCTCTTGCTGGCCACGGCCACTCCGCGCCACCCGGTCGGCCGGAGTGGTGAGGTTCTCGCCGCCGGGAACCTGGGTCCGCTGGTCTCGGTCGGGGACAGTCTCGCGTGGGTGCGGCCCGCCTGCGGTCACCCTCGTCCGCCCCCGTCCGCCCGACCGGCCCGGTCCCGCAGGTCACCGGACGACGGCGCGTCGCCGGACGCGGCATGGGACAATCGAGGCCGTGCGGATCGGACTCCATGCCCTCGGGATCGGCTCCGGCGCCGATCCCGCTGTCATCGAAGCCGTGGCCCGAACAGCCGATGCCGCCGGTTTCTCGACGCTGTGGTCGGGAGAGCACGTGGTGATGGTGGACCGTCCGGACACCCCCTACCCCTATTCCCCCGACGGTCGTATCGCCGTTCCCTCGGATGCGGATTGGCTCGACCCGTTGGTGATCCTGTGCTACGTCGCCGCGGTGACCTCGCACATCCGTGTGGCGACCGGCATACTCCTGCTCCCTCAGCACAACCCGTTGGTGGTGGCGAAACAGGCGGCCAGCCTGGATGTCGTCTCGAGGGGCCGACTGCTCCTCGGGATCGGGATCGGCTGGTCGGCCGAGGAGTTCGCCGCGCTGGGCGTTGACTTTACGGGCCGGGGCAGACGGACACATGAGTTCGTCGATGTCATGAGGGCGCTCTGGCGCGAGGACGTGACCTCCTTCGACGGCGAGTTCGTCAGCTTCAAGACGGTCCGGAGCTACCCCAAGCCGCTTCGGGACCGGCAGGTGCCGATCATCATCGGAGGCACCAGCGATGCCGCGCTCGGTCGCGTCCGCGGCCTACGGCGACGGATGGTACGGCTTCAACCTGTCGGGGGTCGAGGTTGCCGAACGGGTCGGCGCCCTGCGGGACCACTGCTCGAGGCTGGGTCGTGATCCGGGTGGTATGGAGATCGCCGTGTCGCTCGAGGACGGCTCGCCGGAGGTCCTGGGGGAGTTGGAGGCCGCGGGTGTGACCGAACTCGTCCTCGTCGAATCGCCCCCGGACGATCCAGGCGATGCCCGACAGTGGGTCGAAGCCCTGGCCCAGCGCTGGGGCGTGGGGAGCCGTGGCGTCGTCGGATCCGCGAGCGAGTGATCCGCCGGTCGGGGCGCCGACTCGACCGGCCGTCGGGACCGGGCCACCAGGGCACGACCGGCGACCACCAGGGCGCCGAGCGGGGGGTCCCGGACCGCACATCGCGGAGAAGGCTGTCAACCCGGCGCGCCCATCGTTCGTTGTTCTGACGATGAAGCGTGGCTCGTGAGGCTGTGACCCCCGAGGCGACGGGTGAGGCCCCTCGCCCGAACCCCGACGGGCCGGCCCC
The DNA here is from genome assembly GCA_963725395.1 of uncultured Acidimicrobiales bacterium. Lineage (GTDB taxonomy): Bacteria > Actinomycetota > Acidimicrobiia > Acidimicrobiales > RAAP-2 > Bog-756. The sequence continues at coordinate 606,907 of CAVRYH010000002.1, forward strand.
AGGAGACGACGCCCGTGAGACCTACGACGACGCGTTCGAACGGCTGTGGATGCGCGCCTACAAGGTGGGGTTTCGAGTGCTGAGGAGCCGGGAGGATGCCGAGGATGTGGCGATGGACACGATGGCCCGGGCACTGCGCGACTGGGCCCGGCTGGGGCCGCGCCCGGACCCATGGGTCGTCCGGGTGGCGACCAACCTGTCGATCGACCGGTGGAGGCGGGCGCAACGGCGGAGGCACCACGATCTGCTCGGCCGGCTCGGGACCTCGGAGTACCAGACCGAGGACGGGATGGTGCTCAGGCAGGCGCTCTCACGGTTGCCGAAGCGCCAGCGGGAGGTGGTCGCCATGCGCTATTTCCTGGACATGACCGAGCACGACATCGCCTCGTCGCTCGGGTGCTCGCCGGGCGCGGTCAAACAGCACGCCAGCCGCGGGCTCGCGTCACTCAGACGGGAGCTGAAGGATTTCGACAAAGGTGGCCTGAGCGATGGCTGAACTCGACGCACCTCCGCCCTCCTCGACGTTCGAGCACTACCGGGTCGAGGTGGACCGTCGGGCCGACCGGCTCATGCGGCGAGGCCGACGGGCCAAGACATTGGGGCTTGGCGGCGCTGTGGTCCTCGTCCTCGTGGCCGTGTTGGCTACGTTTCATCTGTCCGGGCCTGCGGGCCATGGATCGGCCTCGGGTCCGGTCCGGCCCTCCACATCGACCACTCCGGCCGGTCGTAGGGGTGGAGGACCGCCAACCTCGGCCACTCCGGACGCCGGAGCTGCGCCGTCGACACCGACAACACGCACAGCTCAGTCGAACAGTGCTGCGGCGCCCGATCTCGGCCAGAGGTTCTCGGTGAACAACCACTCGACCTCGGTGGTCTACGCACGATCGAGCGGTTTCGTCGTCACCGCCGGGCCCTCCATGGATGTGCAGTTGGTACTGGTGCTCCCGAAGGGGGAGTGGGGCCCCGCTGTCGCCGCCCCGGGTTCCGGCAGGGTCGCCACGGTGGTGGCGCAGCACCGGGCCGGTGGCAACCTGACCGTCGACCTCCGGACCCACACGGACGGCCGCGTCCCCCTGTCCGTGACGTCGATCGGGCACCCGGCTTCCACCTGGCGGGGGACGATCGTCGTTCGCCCCACCTGATCGTCCCGAAGCCCGGGCGGCGAACAGTCGGCGCGGCACTCGTCACCGTCGCCGCGGCGGTCTTGGCCGCCTCGTGCTCCACCGCCCGGCTGCCGGCCACGACGGGTCCCGCCATCGACCGCGGTGATGGATCGGCCGTTCCCGGGGTCCGACCGGGGGTGACGACTTCGGGATGGCTGCCGGTCGACTTCGGGGACGCCCAGATCTAGTCCCGGCCGACAGGGGACTCATCTCGTCCGGGGGGTCGGCCTGTCCCGAGGACCCGGGTGCTGTCATCCTCGAGGGTGGTGCCTGGTGCCCGCCGACGATCGCCGGCACCGCATCACCGGGAGCGGTGACCGTGTCGCTGAGGACGCTCGGTCCCGGAGACGGCTCCAACGCCGACGTCGGGCGACCTTCGCTCGTCGTCAACGGGATACCGGACTACGCACCCGGGGCCGCCCCCGTCTACGAAGCTCCACTACTCCACATCTCCCTGGCGTTCACCGGTGCCGTGCCGCCTCGGGTGCTGGACAGTCTCACCTACGCCCCCTGGCTGCGGTGCCCACCGGTGGTCGCTCGGTCGTCCCTTCGGCCTGGCGACGCATACGGTTCGCCGGGGTCGTGGTGGCCGTCCCGCCCTCGGGGCCGCCCGATTCCGCGTCCTGCCCGGCGCGCCGGGCCGATCTCCGATCGGTGCAGGGTGTCCCGGGCGTCGAGTTGGACAGCGGCGGCCAAGAATCCCCACCGGCGGTGGGCCCGGGACTGCGCAGGATGGAAGCGGTGGTGGTCTGCATCGAACCCGATGCCTCACGGGAGCACCGTCGAGGCCGACCTGTGGGGATCAGAGGGGACGGTGGTGATGCTGCTCGGGCTCACGGGCAACGGCACCGTGGCCCCGGACCGTTTTCCACTCGCTCACCTGAAGCCGAGGGTGGGGCGGGCCCCGGTGGTCGGACCGCCTCAGCGGGTCGGGGCGGCCTTCAGGGCCTGAAGCACGTCATGGACCAGGTCGTCGGCGTCCTCGAGCCCCACCGAGAGCCTCAGCAGCGAGGGGTCGACGGCGAGTGGTGATGCGACGAGGGAGGCGTGGGTCATGCGGTGCGGGTGCCCGATGAGCGATTCGACGGCGCCCAGCGACTCGGCCAAGGTGAACAGCTCGGTCGACCCGGCCACAGCGAGGGCGGCCTCCTCCCCGCCGTGCAGCGAGAACGAGACCATGCCGCCGAACGCCCGCATCTGGGACCTGGCGGTTGCGTGTCCGGCATGGGTCGAGAGCCCCGGGAAGTAGAGCCGGTCGATCGCCGGGTGGCCGACGAGGGCATCGGCCACGGCGGCGGCGTTCTCGCAGTGCCGGTCCATGCGGACGGACAACGTCTTGATCCCGCGGAGCACGAGGAAGCAGTCGAGCGGACCAGGGACCGCACCGGTGGCGTTCTGGAGGAACGCGACCCGCTCGGCGATCCTCTCGTCGGACGTGGCGACGAATCCCCCGATGACGTCGCTGTGACCGCTCAGGTACTTGGTGGTGGAGTGCACGACGACATCGGCACCCTGGGCAACGGGCTGCTGCAGATACGGTGTGGCGAACGTGTTGTCGACCACGAGGACGGCGCCGTTCTCGTGGGCGACCTCGGCCACCGAGGCGATGTCGACGACACGCAGGAGCGGGTTGGTGGGAGTCTCCATGAAGACCATGCGGGTCGTGGGGCGCCACGCGTCGCGGATCGCCTCCCTGTCGTCGAGCCGCACCGTTGTGAACGCCAGGCCCGCGGGGGCGTGCACCTGGGCGAGCAGCCGGTGGGTTCCGCCGTACAGTTCGTCCCCGACGATGAGGTGGTCCCCGGGCTCCAGGCATCGCAGCACGGCATCCTCGGCGGCGAGCCCGCTAGCGAAGGCCGAGCCGTGCTCGACGCCCTCGAGGTCGGCGAGACAGGTCTCCAGGGCGGTCCGGGTGGGATTGGCCGATCGGCTGTACTCATAGGGCTGGTCAGCCCCCGGTTCCGACTGGGCGAAGGTCGACGTCTGGAAGATGGGCACCACCACCGCCCCGGTGCTCCCCTCGGGGGGCTGCCCGACGTGGATGGCCCGTGTCCCGAATCCGAGTCCGGACCGCGGGGACACCGGGGGCCCCTGGTCCTCAGGCCCCGGGTCCCGTTCCTCGGGTGGCGCGGCGCCATCCACCGGTCAGTGCCCCCCCAGGAACGCCAGCAGATCCGACCGGGTGAGGATCCCAATCGGATGCCCCCCGTCCAGCACCAGCAGCGCACTGTCCGTCTCCAAGCGTGCCGCGATGCCTTCGACCGGCTCACTGTGTCCGACGGTCGCCATCGGCGGGCCCATCATCGAGCTGACCGACCGGTCGAACCCCCCGGGATCGTGGAGCGCGTGCTCGAGCAACTGTCGGTCGGAGATCGATCCCACCACCTCGGCCAACGCCAGCGGCGGCTCGGCCTTGACCACGGGCACCTGCGACACCCCGTACTCCTCGAGCAGGCCCATCGCCGCCCGGACGGTCTCCTCGGGATGCACGTGGACCAGCGGAGGCAAGCGGTCGCTCTTGGTGGCCAGCACGGCCTCAGCTGTCGCCCCCTCGGCCCGGGCGAACCCGTGATCGGCCATCCAGTGGTCGTCGTAGAGCTTCGAGAGGTAGCCCCGGCCGGAATCGGGTACGAGGACGACGACGACGTCGTCGGGCCCCAGGCTCTCGCCGATGTGGAGGGCGGCCCACACCGCGGTGCCGCACGACCCACCGACGATCATGCCCTCCTCCCTCGTGACCCGCCGCGCGGTCAGGAACGAGTCGCTGTCCGAGACGGGGACGACCTGGTCGACGACAGATGAGTCGTAGGTTCCGGGCCAGAAGTCCTCGCCGATGCCCTCCACCAGGTAGGGCCGCCCCCCACCACCCGAGTAGATGGATCCCTCGGGGTCGGCGGCGATCACCCGGACCGCCGGGTTCTGGGCCTTCAGGTACCGGCCCACGCCGCTGATCGTCCCCCCGGTGCCCACACCGGCGACGAAGTGCGTCACCCGGCCCGCCGTCTGCCGCCAGATCTCCGGGCCCGTCCAGCGTTCGTGGGCCGAGGGGTTGGCCATGTTGCGGTACTGGTTGGGCTGGAAGGAATTCGGTGTCTCCTCGGTGATCCGGTTGGCCACCGAGTAGTAGGAGTCGGGATGATCCGGGTCGACGGCGGTCGGGCAGATGACGACTTTGGCGCCGAAGGCCCGCAGGAGCTGCCGCTTCTCCTCGGCGATCTTGTCCGGCATGGTGAAGATGCAGTGGTAGCCCCGCTGGGCGGCGATCATGGCCAATCCGACCCCGGTGTTGCCCGACGTCGGCTCCACGATGGTGCTGCCCCGGCTGAGGAGCCCGTCCGCCTCGGCCGCCAGGATCATGGACAACGCCGGCCGGTCCTTCACACTGCCACCGGGGTTCAGGTACTCCAGCTTGGCGAGCAGGTGGCACCGGAGGTGGCTCCCTGTCCGGCTCAACCGGACGACGGGCGTGTTGCCGATCAGGTCGATCAGGCTGTCGGCGACCTCCATCGCTGGGCCCGAATCGGTGAGGGGCCAGGTCTCCACCCCGGTCGGTACGTCGACGTCGCTGTCGGTGAACAAAAGGGTCGGCAGACCAGCGTCGTGGATGTGCCTGACGACCCCGACGATGGCGCCGGCGTCACCGGCACCGCCGACCACACCGACCAGGCGGGGGATGTGACCCCGGAGCTCGGCGATCAGTGGGGCCGTTTCGGTGGCATCGACCAACTCGACGACCCGACCGGCCCTGGTCTCGAGAATGTGAGGAGGTCGTTCGGGTCCGACCACTACCAAGATGTCCACTGTCGGTCCAGGCACCGCGTCTGCCTATCTGAGGCCGACGGTCGACCGGACGGGGCCCGGTCGCCGACCACCGGGGCCGCTGCCTCGGGCGGTGGTGCAACTCGGTCCACCACCGGGGGGCACTCGGGCGGACTCCATGAGGGTCATGCTAGTTCCCTGATGAGGGCTGGCCGCCGGGGGAAACCACCGGCCTTCTTTGCTAGCTTCGCAGGACGGCGCGCTGGACGCGGTGGGCCCGTTTCGACAGGAGCAAGCCATTGGAGACCCGGAACCTGGACACGGTGGTCTACGCGAAAGACGGTCCGGTCGCCTGGATCACCCTCGACTATCAGGAGAAGGCCAACATCCAGACGTCGGACCTCGTGTTCGATGTCGACACCTGCCTCGACGACGCCGACCGGGACTACTCGATCAAGGTCGTCGTCCTGAAGGCCAACGGCCCCGGGTTCAGCGCGGGCCATGTGGTCGCCGGCACCCCGGGTACCGAGATGCGGGAGATCGACGAGAGCACGGCCCGGCTCGGAAGCCCGTGGAAGGGCCAGTGGGACATCTACGGCACCCCGGTGCTCAAGCTGTGGGACTTCCCCAAGGTCACGATCGCCCAGGTCCACGGGTACTGCCTCGGGGGCGGTACTGTCTGGGGCCTGCTCACCGATATGACTGTGGCGTCGGAGGACGCGTACTTCCAGTTCCCCGTGCTCCAGGGCATGGCCATGCCCACGATGGAGACGGGCATCGAACCCTGGCTGTTCATGAATTGGAAGCGGGCGTCGGAGTACATGTACACCGGTCAGGAGCTCAGCGCGCAAGAGGCGAAGGAGATGGGCCTCGTCAACCGGGTGGTTACCCGGGATCGCCTCGAGGACGAGGTCAACGAGCTCGCCTTCCACGTGGCCCAGGCCCCGCTCTCCACGCTGATGGCGGCCAAGGCCAACATCCGCCGTGCGTGGGACCTGATGGGCCTGCGCACCCACCTCCAGTCGTCGAACGACCTGTTGACCCTGGCGACCCAGGCCACCGATGTGAAGGAGTACATCCGCGACGTCTACCAGGCGGGTCTCCGGCCGCGAGAGGCGGCGCAGCGGAACGCCGACCGGGCCAAGGAGCTCGCCGCCGAGTCGAAGGAGCGAGCGCAGGCGGGAGGCTGAGCCCGGCGCCGCCGGGACGGGACCGATCGGGGACGGAAGAGGGATGACCATGGGACGTCTGTGTCGGGCGGCGGTGACGGTGGTGATGGTGGTCGCCGTGACCGTCGGGGCGATCCCGGGCCGGCAAGCGACGGCGGGTGCCGATCCGGTGCCACTCAGGCCGATCAGCGGTTCCTATGACTTCAGGCTCACCTTCGATGGCCTGCACCGCGACTACCTCCTGCACGTACCGCCGGCCGCAGCCGGTGGCGCCCCCCTTCCCCTGGTCCTCAATCTGCACGGTGCCACGGAGAACGGCACGCTCGAGGAGATCACCTCGGGGATGGACTCCTCGGCCGACCAGAACGGCTACCTGGTCGCCTACCCCAACGGCACCAGGATCTCGAAGGTCCTGACACCGGATCCGGTGGCCAAGCAGGCCCAGTACGGCTGGAACGCCGGACGGTGCTGCGGCCTGCCGGTGACCCGGCACATCGACGACGTCGGTTTCCTGCTCAAGGTCATCAGCGACGTGGCGGCGCGCACTCCGGTCGACCTCCGGCGGGTCTATGTCACAGGGATCTCGAACGGCGGCATGATGGCCTACGCCATGGCGGCCGAGGCCTCCGACCATGTCGCGGCCATCTCCTCGGTGTCCGGTCAGGTCGAACTGCCCACCATCCACCCCACGCGTGCGGTGCCGACGTTGGAGTTCCACAGTGTCGACGATCCGATCGCCAAGTGGCAGGGCGTCCCCAACCGCGACCCGTCGCTCCGACTGTCGGTGATGCAGGGCGTCGACCAGTGGGTGAAGGCCGACGGGTGTGACGCCAGCCCCCACGACGATCCCACGATCGTCGGTGCGCCCGGGAGCATCTCGCAGGGCGAGACGGCAACGCTCGTGACCTACGACGGCTGCCGATCCGGGTCCGAGGTCGAATTGTGGCGCTTCACCGGGTCCGGGCACGTCTGGCCGGGCAGCACGCTGAACACCGGCCCTCCCGACACCTGGATCCTGGGCGGTGTGGGTCGGGGCACTGTGCTCGTCGACGCCAACGAGGCGATGTGGCAGTTCTTCCGCCGCTATCAGCTCCCGGCGAATCTCGTCGGGGCCCACCACTCGAGCGCCTGAGTCATCAAGGCGTCGGTGTCCGGTGGAGGGTCGTCCCCGAGAACGGTCCGGGCGACGGCCAGGGCGCTGAGCGGTCCAAGGAGCAGCCCCTCTGCACCGTGGCCCGTGGCCACGTAGGCGTTCTCCCAACCCGGGAGGCGGCCGAGGATGGGCCGTTCGTCAGGGGTGGAGGGCCGCGACCCGACGCGGACCTCGGCCACGCTGGCCTGGGCCAGACCTGGTGCCGTGCGCAGGCATTCCCTCAGCAGTTGGTGCACGCCGTCCACCGTGGCCCGGTGGTCGAAGCCCGCATCCGCCTCCATCGTGCCACCACTGGCGATCCGGCCGTCCGGCCAGGGCACGAGGTAGAAGCCCAGCACCGGCTGGACGATCGTCCACGAACGGGTGTCCGTCCCTGGCACGGAGAGGTGGACGATCTGCCCTTTCAGGGGTCGAACGGGAAGCGTGACCCCGAATGCGTCACCGAGCTCGGCCGACCACGCTCCTCCGGCGATCACGACGGCGTCGGCGGCCAGCTCACCGTCGCCGACGGCAACGCCTGTCACCGTGCTCTTCGAGCGGTCGACCAGGACGCCGGAGACGTCGGCATCGACCACCCGCAGGCCGCGGGAGACCGCGGCCCGGTGCAGGGCGTCGTTCAGGACCCGACCGTCGACCCTGCGCCCGGCCGGGCTGAACAGGGCCCGTCGTACGGCCCCCAGGGGAGGGAAATGCCGGGAGGTGTCGGTCGGCTCGACCTCCTCGACCAGGCCGGGTACTCGCTCCTCGACGAGGGCTGCGACCCGTTCCATGTACTCGTCCTCGCCCGGACGATCGGCCACCAGCAGCAGTCCGGGCACGGCCAGCCCCGTGTCGGCCACGCCGTCGTCGCCCAGCCGCTCCGCCAGCGCCTCATGATGGTGGGCGGCAGCCAGCCCGAACTCGAAGAGCGCAGGGTCTGGATCCTGGTTCGTCTCGGGGGAGAGGATGCCGGCACCGGCGTCGGTGGCCCTCCCGACGTCGTGCCGGTCGACCAGCACCACGTCGGCCCCGGCGCACACGAGCTCGTAGGCGAGCGAGCTGCCGACCAGGCCACCACCGACCACGACCACCTCGGATCCCTCGTGCCGCTGGGCCACCCCCGAATCATCGCGAACCCGACGGGGGCCTGCACCGGGGGTGCCAAAGGGGGGACGGGGGAAGGCCGGCACCGGCCCGGCATAGGGTCGGGTCATGAACTACCGCCCTCTCGGTCGAACCGGAATCAAAGTCAGCCCGCTCTGCCTCGGTGCCATGATGCTCGGGGAGTGGGGCAACCCGGACCATGACGAATCGGTCCGGATCATCCACCGGGCCCTCGACGCCGGCATCAACTTCATCGACACGGCCGACGTCTACTCGGCCGGTGAGTCCGAGGTCATCGTGGGCAAGGCGATGTCGAGCGTGGACCGGTCCAGGGTGGTGCTGGCGACGAAGGTGCACGCTCCGATGGGTGACGACCCCAATGCCCAGGGCAACTCCCGGCGCTGGATCATCGCCGAATGTGACAACAGCCTCCGCCGTCTAGGCACCGAGTACATCGACCTGTACCAGATCCACCGCCCGGACGAGAGCGTCGACGTCGACGAGACGCTCGGCGCGCTGAGCGACCTGGTTCATGCCGGCAAGATCCGGTCGTTCGGCAGTTCCACGTTCCCGGCCGAGCAGATCGTCGAAGCACAGTGGGTGGCCGAGCGCCGGGGCCGTGAGCGCTTCCGGACCGAGCAGCCGCCCTACTCCGTCCTCGTCCGCTCCATCGAGCGGGACGTCCTTCCGGTCGCCCAGGCCTTCGGCATGGGTGTCATCCCCTGGAGCCCCTTGGCCGGGGGATGGTTGTCCGGACGCTTCGGCGAGGGCAGGGACAACACCAGCCGGCGGGCGGCCCGTATCCCGGGCCGCTACGACCTCTCCATCCCGGCCAATCAGCGCAAGCTCGAGATCGTCACCGAGCTGGCGACGGTGGCCGAAGAGGCGGGGCTGACCATGGTCGAGCTGTCGCTGGGCTTCGTGCTCGAACACCCGGCGATCAGCGCGGCCATCATCGGTCCCCGGACCATCGAGCAGCTCGAGTCCCAGCTCTCGGCCCCCGATGTCCGGCTCGAGGCGGACGTCCTCGACCGCATCGACGAGATCGTCCCCCCGGGGACGAACGTGAACCCTGAGGATGCCGGCTGGCAGCCGCGGTGCCTGGGCGACGCCCGACTCCGGCGTCGGCATCACCGCTGAGGTCGCCGACCTCGCCGAGGACGACGGGTGCCGTCCGGGAGATCCGTGACCCTGCTCAGGGCTCGATGAGGGCGGAGGACAGGGACTCCAACTGATGCAGCGCCCGACCGAGCCGGCCGAGAGGCTGGACCAGCACGTGGTCGGCCCCACCGTCGAGGTGCTCGTGGACGCGGTGCCGAGTGGCGTGCTCGTCTCCCCAGGCCACGATGGCATCGACCAGGCGGTCACCCTCCCCGGGGGCTGCCGCGCCTGTCAGCCCGTCTCCCTCGTCGTGGCCCTTCCGATGATAAGGGTCACCCCTGGGTGCCGGACAGTCCCCAGGGTCCGGTTCAGGCGCGGTCCAGCTGCTCGAGAAGCGCGGGCAGGTCGCCGATGCCGTCGATGACATGGTCCGGGCGACCGGAGGCGTGGTCGAGGTCGGTCGGTCGGAATTTTCCCGTCTTCACCAGGACCCCCGTGATTCCGACGGCCTGGGCGCCGAGGACGTCCGAGATGAGGTCGTCCCCGACCATGATCGCCGAGCCCGGGTCGGCTCCGAGCCCGGACAGACCGGCCTCGAAGAACGACGCGGCCGGTTTACCCACCACGGTGACGTCGATCGAGGCCGCAGCCTCGAGCCCGACGATGAACGCGCCCATGTCGAGGGCCGGTCCTTCGTCGGTCTGGTAGCGGGTGTTGCGGTGCAGCGCGACGACCGGGACGCCGTCCAGTGCCCGCTTGAACACGCCGTCGAACTGGGCGTACCCGACGGCGGGTCCGGCCCCGCCGAGAAGGACCACGTCGGCATCGGCCAGCTCCACCAGCGTGACCCCCTTGAGGTCCTCTCCGACGTCGCCCTCGTTGAGGAACGCGCACCCCGCGCCCGGGTAGCGCTCGACGAGGTAACGGGCGGCAGTCGTCACGGCGGTCTGGATGTGCCCGAGCCCGACGTCCATGCCCGCCCGAGCCAGGAGCTCGGCGATCTGGCGACGGCTCCGAGACGACGTGTTGGTGACCAGGCGGAAGCCGGTCTGACGGCCACGGAGCCACGTGACCGTGTCGACGGCCCCGGGTAGCGGCTTCCACGAAACCGTCAGCACGCCGTCGATGTCGAGCATGGCTCCGGTCGCCATAAGAGACTGTACCGAACGAGCCCGCTCCGAACGAGCCCGGTTCCGAAGAGCCAGCTCCGAACGAGCCCGCCGAGACCGGTGGCGCCTCAGGTACCGGGCCCGGCGGTGGCGACCCGTGGTCGCCCGCCCGGCTCGGCCACCGGGCGTTCGCGCCGGGCGAAGCGACCGACCATGGTGGCGGCCGCGTCGGCGTCGTGGATGGTCAGCGCCACGCCCGCGCCGATCAGGGCCAGGCCGGCGGCGGTGAGAAACGCCGCATGGTAGGCGGCCAGGTTGGCCGTCGGGTGTCCGCCGACCACATGGGTGGTTCCCACCGCAGCCAGCACCGTCGCCAGGACCGAGACGCCAAGCGCGCTCCCGAGTTGGCGACCGGAGTTGAACAGTGACGACGCGGAGCCCGTCTCGGCATGGGAGACGGTGGCGAACGATGCGGCCTGGCTGGACACGATGACCTGGCCCATGGACAGTCCCATCGCGAACATCAACAGCCGCATCCACCACAGGTCGGTGCCGAAGCCGACCAACGACATCAGACCCACCGAGAGGGCGACGCCCATCAGACCGGCAGAGACCAGGCGTCTCGGACCGAGGCGAGGGTAGATGGCGCGACTGGCGATCTGAGCCCCGACCATCACGCCGATGGCCTCGGGGAACGTGTTGAGGCCCGACTGTAGGGCGGAGAGGCCGAGGGCGATCTGGAAGAAGAGTGGGATCACGAACAACACACCCAGAAAGGCGGCCATGGCGATCATCAAGACGACCGTCGTCGAGCGGAACAGGCGGTTGGCGAACAGCCGCAGCTGCAGCAGGGGCTTGGTGGTCCGGAGTTCGACGATCACCAGGGTGGCCAGCAGCACGGCGCCGACGGCAATAGTCCCGAGGATGAGGGGGCTGCCCCAGCCCCGGTCCGGCCCCTCGCTGATGCCGAACATGACCAGGGCGAAACCGGCGCCTGACAGGAGGAAGCCCGGGAGGTCGAACCGGCCCGGATGGGGCTGGCGGTGCTCGTCGAGGAAGAGGAGCCCGAAGATGAAGGCCGCCAACCCGATGGGCAGGTTGACGAAGAACACCCACCGCCACGAGAGGTCGGTGACGAGGAGCCCACCGAGCACCGGGCCGATGGCCGGGGCCACGGCGGTGGGGACGGTGAGGATCGACGAGGCACGCACGCGCTCCTCAGGAGGGAAGGTGCGGAACAGCATGGCCATGCCGACCGGGGTCAGCATGCCACCGCCGACGCCTTGCAGGACCCGGAAGAAGACCAGCTCGGGAAGGCTGTGGGCCAGGCCGCAGAGCATCGACGCCCCGGTGAACACGGCGATGGCAAACAGGAGCACCCGTTTGGAACCCAGGCGGTCGCCCATCCAGCCGGCCGCGGGTATGAACACGGCCAGGCTCACCAGGTAGCCCACGGCCACCGAGTCGAGGGACGCTTCGGAGACGCCGAACTGGCGACCGATGGAAGGTAGCGCCACGTTGACGATGGTGATGTCCATGATGTTCATGAACATGGCCGCCACGAACACGACGCTGACGCTGATCTTGGGGCTGATGCTGACGCGGGGCATAGGGTTCCTCGGGGTCGGGCGGCGATGCCGACTCCGTGTCGACCCTACCCACCTGCCTCGCCGCCACGTTCACTGCGTGCGCGCGGCGTCGGGTCGCCGGCCCCGGTCATCGGACACCTCGGGCGGCGCCAATCACCGGACCGTCTCGGGGACCGCAGCCGACTCCAAAAGTTGATTGGAGCTATCGGAGTTCTAGGCTTAAGCTTGGGTGAAGTTCCCCGACGGCGCTCGTCCGGCGGGGCGAGGAGTCCGCACGTGAGCATCCACGTCCACTGGTTTCTGCCGACCACCGGCGACAGCCGTGAGATCGTTGGATTCGGTCCCGCCGTGGGGCGCCGATCGGCCGACATCGACTATCTCGCCCAGGTGGCGCGGGCGGCCGACCAGCTCGGGTACGAGGCCGTGCTCACCCCCACGGGTACCTGGTGCGAGGACGCGTGGCTGGTCACCGCGGCGCTCAGCCGCGACACCAACAATCTCAAGTTCCTCGTCGCATTCCGGCCCGGCCTTGTGTCCCCGACACTCGCCGCCCAGCAGGCCTCCACGTTCCAGCGCATCAGCGGCGGGCGGCTCCTCCTCAACATCGTCACCGGTGGCGACGCCGACGAGCAGCGGAGGTTCGGGGACTGGCTCGACCACGACCACCGCTACGAGCGCACCGCCGAGTTCATCACCGTGTTGAGGGGGGCCTGGGGCAGCGAGCCCTTCGATTTCCACGGGGAGCACTACGAGATCGCCGGCGCCACGACAGTGCGGGCCCCGTCGCCCACGCCTGAGATCTTCTTCGGGGGGGCGTCGCCGGCGGCCGAGCGTGTGGCGGCCCGGCATGCCGACGTCTACCTCACCTGGGGCGAGACCCCGGGCCAGGTGGCCGAGCGCATCGAGCGGATGCGGAGGCTGGCCGCCGACGAGGGCCGGACGCTGCGGTTCGGTATCCGCCTCCATGTGATCAGCCGTGACCGCTCAGCTGACGCCTGGGACGTCACCGAACGCATGCTCGACGCCATGTCCGATGACGTGATCGCCCTGGCCCAGAGCCAGTTCAACAAGGCCGAGTCCGTCGGACAGAAGCGGATGAGCGCACTCCACGGGGGCAACCGCGACAACCTGGTCATCTCGCCCAACCTGTGGGCCGGGTACGGGCTCGTCCGGTCGGGGGCGGGTACGGCCCTGGTCGGCAGCCACGACGAGGTCGCCGAGCGAATCGCCGAGTACCACGAGTTGGGCGTCGACCACTTCATCATGTCGGGACAGCCCCATCTGGAAGAGGCGTACTGGTTCGCAGAAGGGGTGTTCCCCCTGCTGCGGCGGGAGGCGCTCCTCGACGGCGATGGCGACCGCATTCTCGGCAGCGACGACGCCGCGCTCGTCGACGCACCCTCTTGAGCCCGGTCGGGTCACGATGACGCTGGTCGTGGTGAGCAGTGGCGACTCGGCCGCATCGAAGACGCGGGCGCTGGCCGGCGCCGCCCTCGAGCTGGGCGGCGGGGGCGAGCTCGTGGATCTCATCAGCCTTCCGGCCGACGCGCTCCTGGGTCGCCGCCAGGACGCCGCCGTCGACGGCGCGGTCGAGGCGGCCTCGAGAGCTTCGGTGCTCGTGCTGGCCACCCCCGTCTACCGCGCCACCTTCAACGGGACACTCAAAGCGTTCCTCGACCGCTTCCCGACCGGTGCGCTGGAGCGGACGGCGGTCGTCCTGGCCGCGACGGCCGCCACCCCGGCCCACTTCCTCTCCCTCGACACCGGGGGCCGGGCCGTCGTCGCCAGCCTGGGGGGCTGGACCGTGCCGACCGTCGTCTACGCCACCGCCGACGACTTCGCCGAGGGCCGACCGTCCAGCGCGGTCCTCGGCGTTCTGCGGTCGGCCCTGGCCGAGGCGCAGGCCCTGGCCGAGGCGATCAGCCGTCGAGGAAGCTGAGCCGCACCTGGCGGCGGGGATTGTCCGCGTTGGTGTCCACGAGGACCACGCTCTGCCAGGTTCCGAGCTGGACCCTGCCGCCCAGCACCGGAACGGAGAGGGAAGGGCAGATGAGGGCGGGGAGCAGGTGATCGGCGCCGTGGCCCTCGGCCCCGTGGCGGTGGAGGTAACGGTCGTCGCGCGGGAGCAGGCCTCCGAGGGCCTCGGCGAGATCCTCCTCCGAGCCCGATCCCGTCTCCATGAGGGCGAGTCCCGCGGTGGCGTGAGGAGCGAATACGTTGACCAGCCCGTCGCCGTGAGGGGCGCAGAACCGGGCGACCTCAGGGGTCAGGTCGACGACGGTGCGCGTGGCGGTGTCCACGTCGAGCAGTGAGGTGTCCATGATCCATGTTCGCGCGCCGGGACCCGTGCCTCCGGTCGGAGTCGTCGGGGATACGCCGCGGCCCATGGCGACGGAGAGAGACCCGATTCCGTAGCACCTCGTCATCGGATGCGATCCGATGGCATTCGGTGACGGGCCGGCTCATCCACTTCGACGACGGTCGGGCGGGCAGTCCGCCGTCGTTGCCAGCGCCCCCGTCGAGGGTCGTGTCGCCGCCGACCCGGGCCGCGTCCGGCCGGCCGTGTCCGGACTCCATGTCCACGCGCCATGTCGAGGCGGGGACGGCCAGGTGTAACTTCATCCGGGTGACACGTTGCGACTGGGCCGAGAGCTCGGATGCCATGCGCCGCTACCACGACGAGGAGTGGGGCAGTCCCTCCCATGACGAGAACCACCTGTTCGAGATGCTGGTCCTCGAGGGAGCCCAAGCCGGGCTGTCGTGGTCGACGGTGCTCAACAAGCGGGAGAACTACCGCCGGGCGTTCGACGGTTTCGACGCGGCGCGGGTGGCCGGCTATGACGAAGCGAACGTAGTGAGTCTCCTCGAGGACCCAGGCATCGTCCGCAACCGGCTGAAAGTCCGGGGCACGATCACCAATGCGCGGGCCTTCCTTGCCGTGCAGGAGGAGTTCGGGTCGTTCGACTCGTACCTGTGGTCGTGGGTGGACGGGGCCACCATCGTGAACCACCCCCAGACGGTCGCCGATCTCGCGCCGCGGACTGAGCTCTCCGACCGCGTCGGCAAGGACCTGAAACGGAGGGGCTTCACCTTCGTGGGATCGACCATCGTCTACTCCTATCTGCAGTCCGTCGGCGTGGTCGACGACCACCTGGTCACGTGCTTCCGGAAGTCGGGCCGGGAAACCACGAGGTGAGGATCGAGCGGTCCGCGTGCGCGTCCCTCCTCGGGCGGGCCGGTCACGGGGTCCTCTCGACGGTCCATCCCCATCGGGGGACCGATGCCGTGCCGGTGTGCTTCGCCTTCGACGGCACCCTCGTCGCGGTTCCCGTGGACACGGTCAAGGACAAGGCCACCACCGACCTGCAGCGGGTGCGGAACCTGGCGGCCGATCCCCGTGCCACCCTGCTCGTCGAGCACTGGGATCCCGTCGACTGGTCGCGGCTCTGGTGGGTCCGGGCCACGATGGAACGCATCGAGACCGGCGCCGACCGTCACAACACGCTGGAGGATCAACTTCGCCACAAGTACTCCCAATACGAGGGCCACACAGATGTCTTCGCGCTCGTCCTCGTGTTCCGCGTGACCGAGCTCGTCGGATGGTCGGCATCCGGCGCGTGAGCCGGGGCGGAGCGCCGGGCCGCCGGTGAACCGATCAGCCGAACCGTCCCGGGTCGAACAGGGAGATGTCGAGGGGTGTGCGCCCGGTGGTGGCCAGGTCGGCGAGGATCTCGCCGACCACGGGCACGAATTTGAACCCGTGTCCGGAGAAGCCACCGGCGAAGGTCACCCTCCCGTCCGTGCCCGGAGCCGTGCCGATGACGAAGTGGTGGTCCGGCGTCGTCGTGTACATGCAGGCGGTCCCCGAGAGCCAGACGCCGGCCAGGCCGGGGATCCGCCCGAGGAGCTCGGACCGCAGCGTGTCGCCCTCGCTGGCCGGGACCGTCCGGTCGAGCGCGTCCGGGTCGGCCGCCCGTCCGTGACGGAAGAACGCCGCCTTGGCGCCGGGTGCGCCCGGGAGCACGGGGAACCCGTAGAGCTCGCTGCCTCCGACGTACTCCCAGAGGTACACGGGTAGCTGCCCGAGTCCGAACGAGGCGGCCTCGCCGTCGGGCGCGAACCAGTGGAGGACGTGCCGCTCGACGGACAGGGGCAGCCCCAGCCCGCGCAGGATCCGACCTGACCACGGCCCGGCACAGATCACGAGCCTCCTGGCCGAGAGGACGCCGTCTCGGACACGGACGGAGACCGAGGCCGGCCCGCCGCCCCGCGGGCCGGAAGATCGTCCCAACTCCCAATCGAGCACCTCGGTGTGGAACTCGAGCCGGGCGCCGGCGGCTGCCGCCAGCGCGAGATTGGCGGTCACCGTCGCCTCGGGGTCCACGAACCCGGCCCCGGGTTCGAACACCGCCGCCTCGCCGGCCCCCAGCCGGAACGCTGGGAACCGCGAGGTCACCTGGTCGGGATCCAACACCTCATGGGGGATCCGCCACCGCTCGGCGCTGGCCACCGACCCGGTGACCACCGCACCACCCACCCGGCCGATCATCAGTCCTCCGGCGTGCGTCAGGAGCGGTGTGCCGGTCTCCGAACCGAGCTCGTCCCAGAGCTCGTAGGACCGCTGCAGGAGGGGGACGTAGCGAGGATCCTCGAAGTAGGCCTGGCGGACCAGCCTGGTCTCCCCGTGGCTCGACCCGCGGTCATGGGCCGGCCCGAACTGCTCGAGGCCGATCACCCGGAGCCCCCGGCGGGCCAGGTGCCATGCCGCTGAGGAACCCATGCCGCCGAGTCCGAGGACGGCGACGTCGTACTGGTCCCTCACCGGCTCACCGCCGTGGCCGCGCACCGGATGGCTGCATCCGTGCCGTCGGCGGTGTCGGACGGTCCCAGCGGGCCGCGGGTCCCGACAGGTGCTCCCAGGCGGTCCAGGCCAGCAGTCCGGCCATGCTGGCCATGGCCGGACCCGTGCGGACGCGGCCGCTCGTCGTGTCCCAGGACTCGCAGGCCAGACCCTGGTCCATGGGCACCGTCGCCAGCTGCTCCAGGGGGTCACCGTCCACCGGGTCACCATCCAGGAGCCGGTTGGCCAGATCGAAGCCGGACGAATGGGGGAAGTGGGCCGACCCGGCGCCAGGGAACCGGCCCTCGTAGTGGTGGGGATTGTGGTGGTGCAGCCAGGCACGTGTGGCCGACTGCACGGGGTCCGAAAGGTCCCCGACCCCCCAGTACGGAAGCGTCCGCAGGCTCAGGGGCGGCTCGTCGCGGCACTCCGTCCGGCCCTGCTCATCGCACGCCCACGCCCACATCCGCCCGCCCTCGACCTCGACGACGAGCCGTTCGGCCATGGCGGACCGGATGGCGGCCGCCCGTGTCCTCCAGGCCGGTGCCAGCTCCGCGGCCCCTGGTGCCAGGTCCTGTCCGGCCGAGGCGGCCAGGGCGGCCATGGCCTCGAAGGCCGCCGCCACCATGGCGTTGCCGGTGGTCGTGTAGGGGAACCCGGTCGGATCGTCGGTCGGCAGGAGGAACGTGCCGTACAGGTCCCAACTGGGGTGGCGCCACCCCTCCACCAGCGACGGCCAGAGCGTGAGCAGCTCCCGCACCGGCACCTCAGCGAGGACGGAGCTGTCCCGCGTCGCCGCCAGGTACCGCCACAGGGCGATGATCGGAGCGGCGGCCTGGTCGAGCTCGAATCCGGGGTAGAGGGGTGTGCCGTTCAGGTAGAGCGCGTGCTCCGCCACCCGGGACCCGGCAGCGTCCAGGGTGGCGACCAGGACCGACCGGGCGCGGTCCGGATCGGTGAGGAGCAGCGCGGGGAAGGTCCAACAGTACGCGTCGCGGCTCCAGAACGCCGCGGCGACGTAGTACTGACGGCTTCGTGACGTCACCAGCACGGGTCGGCCCGTGTCCAGGCAGTCCCCCTGGGCGAAGAAGTAATTGAAGAACAGGTTGGCGTTCAGCCGTCCGGCCAACCCCGGTCTCGGGTCGGGGACGGGGAGCGCCCGGTGGTCGAGCCAGTCGCAGGTCTCGCCCCACAGCCGGGCGAAACCCCGCCGCCGGAGGTGGAGGGCGGTGGTGGCCGAACCGTCTGGCTCCGTGGCCACTCCGATGAACAGGTCGGCCTCCAATGACTGTCCCGTGCCCACGTTCGCCGTCCGGTGGGCCTCCCAGTGCGGCAGGTCGCCGTCGGGGACGACCGCCACCCCGTCGCCACCCTGCCAGGAGATGGCCAACAGGGGGAGTCCGGCATCGGTCGAAACGGTCCTGCTCCCCGTCCACGGGTCGTCCTGACCCCAGGGCGACGTGCCGACCGGCTTCGGCCGGAGGTGGGTGAGGGTGGTGGTGTGCCAGGACCCCTCCCAGCCCAACTCGACCTCGGTGGGTCGGGGCCCGGTGCTATGGAAGGCGAGGCGGAAGGCGATGCCACGCTCGCCGACCGGGGCGCAGAGCCAACCTTCGAGGACGCCGGCCGGGATCCGGCCGACGAAGTGGGGGAGCCAGTTCCCCACCCGGTCCCATTCGAGGGGTCCGAATGCGGTCCGCTCGCCTCCGACCGAGAGGAACGGTCGGACAAGGGGACCTCCCGCCTCGACGAGTCCGAGAGCCCGCTCGAGGAGGACGCCCACCGCGTGGAGTGAACCGTCGGCGATGTCGGTCTCGGGAACGGACACCCACAGATTGCCCGTCGGGAGGAACCGGGGTGGCTCGCCGATCTCCGGCGCGTAGGTGGCCAGCGCGTCCGGGTCGGCGCCGGTGGAAGCGCCGGCGAGGGCTCCGGTGACGTCAGTGGACAGTCGGTCGCTCACGACCCACCGTCCGGGTCCGCCCGACCGGTGACATCCTCCACCCGCAGGGGCTCCAGGCGGAGAAGCCGCGCTGCATTCCCGGCGAAGACCAGGTGGCGGTCCGCGTCGCTCAGGCCCAGCGCGGCCACGATCCCCACCTGCTCGTCGTAGTACCGGCGCACGAGCCCGCGGGGGAAGTGGGAGGAGTCCGAACCGAACAGGACGCGCTCGGGGCCGATCGTGTCGAAGAACCTGGCGAACAGGTCGGCCACGGTGAGGGGATAGGGCATCCACCGGATCCACTCGTTGTTGCCCGACGAGTCGACGTGGACGTTGCGGCACGCCCAGGCCAACTGGAGCAGTTCACCCGGATAGCCGCAGCCGAAGTGGGGGACGACGAACGGGACCTCGGGGAATGCCTTGGCCACCGGGTGGAGCCTCAGAGGGTCGATGTTCACGTGGTCGGCGGTGCCGCCGCCGCCGTCCAAGGTCCCGAAGTGGACGAGCACGGGGATTCCCAACTCCTCGGCCACCTCCCAGATCGGGTAGAGGGACTCGTCGTCGATCGGGCCGGCGAGTGCCGGGGCCAGCACCTTGTAGCCGCGCATCCCGTCGTCGGCCACCGACCGTCGGAGCTCGGCTGCCGCGCCGGGCCAGAAGGGGTCGTGGTGGGCGAACCCCAGCATGCGTGGATGGTCGGCGATGGCGTCGGCCAGGACCCGGTTGCCGCCGCCGGTGACGAATGCCACCGCCTCGATTTGGGCCGATTCGATCTCGTCGGACCATCGTCGGGCCTGCACCGCGGGTGGCGGTTCGTGCTCCTCGGGGAAGGGGAAGGCATAGGCGGTCCACCACTGCTCCTGGTACCAACGCCAGTTCTCGTGCAGGACGACCGCCTTGCGCTCCCCATGTCGTTCCCGGTACGCCAGCTCGACGGCGGACGGGTGCTCGTCGGGCACGGGGAAGTGGGCGTGGAAGTCGACGATGGGGAAACCCCAGTCGCTGATCCTCATGCCGTAGGCGACCGGCTCACCCATCGTCGGGCCCCGCTCCGCCCGGCCCGGTGTCGGAATCGAACAGTGCACCGGGGTCGTGGAGCGGGCGGGCACCGATCACGGTGGCGAGCACCCTGATGTCCCCGATGCGACCGGTCGCCACGCCGGTCGGGTCGTCGTCGAGGATCACCAAGTCGGCCCACCGCCTGGGGGCGAGTGTCCCCCACGCTCCCTCGGCGTGCGCGGCCCAGGCCCCACCCGCCGTGTAGCAGGCCACGGCCTCGGCCGCCGTGAGCGACTCGTCGGGACCGAACTCGGTGCCCGACGCCGTCCTCCGCTCGACCATCTCCTGGATGCCCCGGAGCGGGGACCCGGCGACCACCGGCCGATCGGAGCTGCCGACCACCGGCACGCCGGCGTCGAGCAGGCTCCGTGCCCGGAAGAACTGCTCAGCCCCCGGGCCACCCTCGTACAGCTCGAGGAGCGGGTCGCCGAACTGGTCCACGAACAGGGGCTGGGTCACCACCGTCATACCCAGGGCGGCCAGGCGGCCAACCTGGTCCGAGCGGATCATCACACCGTGCTCGATCCGGTGCCGGGTCGTCGTGCCGCCCCGGGCCGGGTGGGGGCCGCCTCGGCCCGCCTCCGCCAGGGCGTCGAGCACCAGGTCGACAGCGGCGTCCCCGATGGCGTGACACGCCACCTGCCAGCCTCCCCGGTGTGCATCGATGATCGACTGCCTGAGGAGCGCCGGGTCGTTGTCGAACCCACCCACCGCCTGGCCGTCGGGACCGGTGACCGCCGCGGTGTGGCCGAGCCCCGAGCCGTCGATCCAGATCTTCATGGCACCGAGGGAGAGCCACTCGTCACCGAAACCGGTGCGCAGCCCGAGGTCCAGACCGGTGGCGATGCGGTCGTCCGGATGCGCCGGCAACGGATGGAAGAGCTCGTTGTGGGCCATGAGCCGGGCCCGGGTGTGCAGGCGGCCCGTATCCCGGGCGAGTTGATAAGCGGCCAACTCGACCGGCGAGTGGTCGATCCCCGGACAGCCGATGCCGGCGTCGGTGAAGCCGGTGATCCCCTCGGTCAGGTAGTGGGCGGTGGCCCGATCGATCGCATCGGCCAACTGCTCGATCGACGACGGGCCGACGTGGTCCTTCACCAGATCCATCGCCGCCTCTTCGATCAGACCGGTGGGGATCCCGTCCCGGTCCACCACGACACGGCCTCGCTCCGTGGGCCCGAGGCCGCCGGAGATGCCGACCGTCTCGAGGACGGCACTGCTCACCACACAGGCGTGGCCCGAGAGGTGGGTCAGCCACACCGGGCGGCCGCCGCCGGCCCGGTCGAGCTCCTCCCGATGGGGATACTCGTCGGGGCGCAGGCCGTTCCCGTAGCCGAACCCGATCACCCACTCGTGGGGGGCCAGGCCGGCGGCGTGGGCCCCCACGGCGTCGAGCGTCGGACCGACACCGACGACGTCACTCAACTCGAGGTGCACGAGGCCGAGACCGAATGAGGTGGTGTGGCAGTGGGCGTCGTGGAAGCCGGGCGCCACCGTGGCTCCGTCCAGGTCCACGGTGGCCCGGGCCGCGGCCCCGGCCAGCTGCTCGTCGAGGCCGACGATCCTGCCGTCCCAGATCCCGATGGCGTGGGCTCGGGGCCGTCCTGGATCGACGGTGACGACGCGTGCGTTGGTGATGAGGAGGTCGAGGATCACGGGGTGGTGCCCGGCGTGTCGAGTCCCTCGGCCGGTGGCCGGCCGACCGGCGCGGTCAGCGGGCCACGGAACAGGTCGTCCTCGACGAGTCGGGAGACCGTGGACTCGCCGAGCGCCGTGTCGGCGAGGAGCTGTGGAGGATCCGACTCGCTACCCAACACGAGCGAGCGCACGATCGTCGTCTCGTTCTGGCGCGGTGCGTCCGATGTCTTCAAGGGCAGTTCATTGGCTCGACGTTGGTTCGTCGGCGGCTCCAGGATGAGGCTCGAAGGAGCGGCCGATCGGGGGTTTCACACCGAGACTAGGTTTACGGGATGCGCCGATCCACTGTCAAAGGGGGCGATGCCAGCGCGGATCCCGGTCCGTCGACGTGACCGGGGTCGCCGTCGGGTCCGCACCGGTGCACACGAGATCCGGTGCCGGCTACGCTCAGCTGGCACGTTGGGGGGACCCCGGTGTGTGACTCGTTCGTGACCGTCAACGACGCCGGGATCATGTTCGCCAAGAACAGCGACCGCGACCCGAACGAGGCTCAGGTGCTCGAGTGGATTGACGCCGTCGACCATCGACCGGGCGACCATGTGACCTGCACCTGGATCGACGTCCCTCAGGTGCACCACACCCATGCGACCCTGGTGTCGCGACCGTGGTGGATGTGGGGCGCAGAGGTCGGCGCCAACGAGCACGGCGTGGTGATCGGAAACGAGGCGGTCTTCACCAACGAGCGCCACGGTGACCCAGCCCTGCTCGGGATGGACCTCCTGCGGTTGGCGCTGGAGCGCTCGACGACGGCCGGGGAGGCCGTGTCGGTGATGGTCGAGCTCCTCGAGCGTCACGGGCAGGGCGGACCGTGCAGCCACGACCACCCCCGGTTCACCTATGACAACAGCTTCCTGGTCGCCGATCCGAACGGGGCGATCGTGCTCGAGACGGCGGGCCGCCGGTGGGCCACCGAGGAGGTGGTGGCACCTGGACGGAGTATCTCGAACGGGCTCTCGATCCCGTCATTCGCCAGGGAGCACGCCAGCAGGTTCCGGACCTGGGTGGCCGCAGCTGGGGTCCGCCGCCGTCTGACCGAGGCGCTGGCCTGCCGCGCCACCGGACCCCAGGACCTGATGACCGCCCTCCGCCGCCACGCCACGCAGGACGCGTGCATCTCGCCGAAGTGGTCGGTGCTCCACGGCGGGCTGCAGGCGCCGTGCGTGCACGCCGGTGGCGTGTTGACCTCCAGCCAGACCACGGCGTCCTGGGTCTCCGATCTGCGCAGCGGTAGCCGGCACTGGGCGACGGCCACGTCGGCCCCGTGCACCTCGTTGTTCAAGCCGGTCGACGTGGGCTCGCCGCTCCAGCTCGGGCCCGACCCGACGAACGTGTTCGACGCCGGCAGCACGTGGTGGAGACACGAGCTGCTCCATCGCCTGACCATGGCCAGCCACGCCACGCTCCTGCCCCGGTACCGCCATGCTCGGGACCGGGCCGAGGAGGAATGGATCGCCGACCCACCGTCGTCGGCATCGGCCTTCGAAACGGCGCGCCGGCTCGAGTCCGTATGGCTCGACGACGTCGCCGCCGCGGGACTGCGCGACACCCGGCCGACCTGGGTCCGCCGATCATGGCGGTCCATCGACGGTGCGGCGCACATCGACTGGCCCGAGCGCCACCAGCCGGACACCTCGCTGGCGGGCCGGACCCCGGTGACGACGGTCCAGGCGGTGGAGGAGGTGCGGGCGTGAGCGACGTCCAGGTCCTGGTGGTGGGGGCCGGCCTGGCCGGCTTGGCCGCGGCACGGCGGCTGCGTGACGCGGGCGTCGACGTCCTCGTCCTCGAAGCCCGCCCGAGGGTCGGGGGTCGCACCGAAGGGGGCCACACCGCCGACGGTACGCCGATCGAACTGGGTGGCCAGTGGGTGGGGCCGACGCAGACGCGCATGGAGGCGCTCATCGCGGAACTCGGATTGGAGACGTTCCCGACCTACAACACCGGTCGGCACGTGGTCCGGTTGGGTGGCCGTCAGACCCAGATGGCGTCGAACCGGGGTGCGGTGCCGAAGCTCAGTCCCTTCGTGCTCGCCGATCTCTTCCAGGGCCTGACCCGCTTCAAGCGACTGGCCGACAGGGTGCCGCTCGAGAAGCCGTGGGCGGCTCCGCGGGCCGTGGAGTTGGACGGCCAGACCTTCGAGACCTGGATCAGACGGAACCTCAGGACCAAAACGGCGCGGGACTACTTCCGCGTGGCCACCGAGGCCGTCTTCTCCGCCGAGGCCAGCAATCTATCGGCCCTGCATGCGCTGTTCTATGCGCACTCCGGCACCGACCTGGAAGGGCTGTTGAGCACCGACCGGGGCGCGCAGCAGGACCGGGTCGTGGGGGGCTCGATCCGGATCAGTGAGCGGCTGGCCGCGGACCTGGGTGGGCGCATCCGCCTCGGGAGCCCGGTGCGCCGAATCGAACAGGGCGAGCCTGGCGTGTCGGTCACGACGCGGTCCGACGGCGTCTTCGAGGCGCAGCGGGTCATCGTGACGCTCCCCCCCACACTGGCCGGCCGGCTCGAGTACGCGCCCGTACTCCCGTCGTGGCGAGACCAGCTCACCCAGCGGCTGCCGGCCGGGTCGGTCATCAAGGTCTATGCGGTCTACGACGACCCGTTCTGGCGGCGTGACGGTCTGACCGGACAGGCCGCCTCCGACCAGGGACCCATCAAGGTCACCTTCGACAATTCCCCTCCCGGCGGCTCCCCGGGGATCCTCATGGGATTCATTGAGGCCAGCGACGGCCGGGCGGTGGCGCGACTCTCGCTCGAGGAGCGGCGGGCCGCGGCCGTGTCGTGCTTCGTCCGCTACTTCGGCCCCCGGGCCGCCGACCCGATCGAGTACCTCGAGCGGGACTGGATGGCCGAGGAGTTCAGCCGCGGGTGCTACGGGGCCCATTTCACCCCCGGCGTGTGGACCGACTTCGGCCCGGCGCTGACCGAGCCGGTCGGACGTATCCACTGGGCGGGTGCCGAATGCTCGTCGGTCTGGAACGGCTACATGGAGGGTGCGGTGCGTTCGGGCGAGCAGACCGCGGACGACGTGCTCGCCGCCATGGACTGACCCGAGGCGGCCCGGTCGGCCGGTGGTCGGACCGGAATCGCCGGGCCGGGTCACACCGGCCGTCGATGCGAGCCGGGCTCAGGCGCCAGGCACGCGGGTCCGGTGGGGTGCCGGCCGGACGCTCCCTCCCCGGTCCCGGCCCCGGCCCGACGATCCGAGCGGATGCCGGCCCGGCCGGCCCCTCAGCTCCCGGCTAAAGGTGCAGCGCCCCGAGGTCGATATCCGGGCAGGCCCGGTGGCCGGCGCTCGGATCCGCACCTGCGGACCGGCACGCCGTCGGAGAGCCATGAGGGACAGGCATCCGGATGGTCACAACGTTCGACGACAGTGCAGGCCGATCCGCTCGACAGGAGCGATCCTCGGGGTCTCGTCCCGCCCCCGGTCGACCGGTGGGGAAGCGGTGGGGGCGAAGGTCCATCGTTTGCCTCTGCAGCGTGGCGGCCGTGGTGACGGTGCCCGTTCTCGGAGTCACCCAGGTCCGGTCGGCCCCGACGGCCCACTCCGTCACCCCGGCGGTGCCCGCGACGAGCCCACCGATGATCGTCGCCGGTGGCTCGCCTTCGACGGCCAAGGTGTCGACCACGACCGCCCGCTCACTCAACTGGGCCGGCTACGGCGTCGAGGGCGGGAGTGGTTCGTTCGACTCGGTCGAGGCGTCGTTCGTCGTGCCGGCCCTGGCCACGTGCGGACCCGAGGAGGAGTCCTCGAGTTCATTCTGGGCGGGCCTCGACGGGATGGCATCGTCCACCGTCGAGCAGGACGGGGTCGATGTCTCCTGCAGCGACGGGACGGCGCAGTACTACCCCTGGTACGAGGCCTATCCCGCCATGCCCGTCATCTTTCCCGGCGTCGTCGTTGGGGCCGGCGACACGATCCAGGCCACGGTCACCGACATCTGGGGGAGTTCGTACGAGCTCCGTCTCGTCGATGTGAGCCGCGGCACGAACGGTTCGGTGGTGGTCCCTGCCGCCGGTGCCACCGACTCGTCGGCCGAGTGCATCGCCGAGGACCCCGGCACGACGCCGGTTCCCTATGCCGACTACGGATCGGTGAACTTCTCCAGCTGTACGGTCGACGGCTCGGCGATCGGATCGCTCTCCCCGTGGGCGATCACGACGGTGTCCACCTCGGGGGCGGCCGAGGCCGTGCCGAGCGGTCTGGTGGGCAACTCGGCGTTCTCGGTGTCGCGCGCCTCGTCCGCGTCGGGAGGGGGATCGACCCCCGCCGCGGTGCCGGCACCCGTTCCGGGACCCCTCAGCGGACCGGTGGTCGGGATGGCGTCGACGCCTTCGGGCGACGGTTACTGGCTGGCCGATGCGTCCGGCGGCGTGAGCGCCCACGGGGGGGCGAAGTCCTACGGATCCATGGCCGGTGTGCGCCTCAATGCGCCCATCACCCACATCGTGTCCACCAGCGACGGCCAGGGCTACTGGTTGGTGGCCTCCGACGGCGGCATCTTCTCCTTCGGTGACGCCCGGTTCTACGGCTCGATGGGCGGTCGGCAACTCAACGCGCCGGTGGTCGACATGGCTCCCACGCCGGACGGCCAGGGCTACTGGCTGGTGGCCTCCGACGGCGGCATCTTCTCCTTCGGTGACGCCCAGTTCTACGGCTCCATGGGCGGACGACGGCTGAACGCCCCGGTGGTGGGGGTGGCCGCCGACGAAAGCACCGGCGGGTACTGGTTGGTGGCCTCCGACGGAGGGGTCTTCTCCTTCGACGCGCCCTTCCGAGGATCGACGGGCGGGCTGCACCTCAACCAGCCCATCGTGTCGATGGCGGCGGCGGCGTCGGGTGCGGGCTACTGGTTCGTGGCCTCCGACGGCGGCATCTTCTCCTTCGGGGTCCCCTTCGAAGGATCGGAGGGCGGCCAGACGGTCCCCGCCCCGATCGTCGGAATGGCCTCCGATTCGGCGACGGACGGCTACTGGATGGTGGCGAGCAATGGAGCGGTCTACAGCTTCGGCGCCCCGTTCTACGGGGTGGACTGAGCGACGGCCGCCACCGTGTCGACCAGTCGGTCGAGCTCGCCCTCCGTGTTGTAGTAGTGCGGTGACGCCCGGACGACCGATGTGGGATTGGGCAGCGTCATGTCGAGACGGGCGAACGGTGACGTGCTGACCGAGACGTTGATCCCCTTCGCCGCCGCGGCGGCGGCCACCACCTCGGGTGGGGCGGAGGACACGGTGAAGGCGACGATGCCCGAGCGGCGGACGCCACCGTCGTGCACCTCGACGCCCTCGATGGCGACGAGCTGGGCTCGGAGATGTTCGGCCAGCACGCCCACGCGAGCGGCGATGGGCCCGGTTCCGAGGGCCAGCACGTGGTCGATGGCCACGCCCAACCCGATGTGGGCGGCGATGGAGGCCTCGAACTCGACGAACCGGTCCGCCCCCTTGCGCAGCGTGTAGTGCTCGTCGTCCTCCCACACTGCTGAGTTCCAGCTGATCCCGGGTGGACGCAGTCGCTCCGAGAATCCCCGGCGGACGAACAACAGGCCGGTCCCCCGAGGCGCACGGAGCCATTTGCGACCGGTGGCGGTGGCCACATCGCACCCGATCCGTCCCACGTCGACCGGCAGTTGCCCGAGGCTCTGGCAGACGTCGAGAAAGTAGGGGACCCCCGCGGCACGGCACAGCCCCCCCGCCTCTTCGACCGGGTTGATCAGTCCCCGGTGGGTGCCCACGTGGGTCAACGCCACGAGGGACACCGCCTCGTGGCCGAGTGCGCTCTCCAACCCGTCGAGGTCCACGGTGCCGTCCTGCCTGCTCGGGAGCACCCCGAGCGGGGCGTCGTTGAGCTGGCACACCTGGAGGAGGCCGAGGTAGTGACTGTCGTAGGCGATGCGGTCGACCAGGATGTGGCCGCCCTGCACGATGCCCCCACCGAAGGCGAACCCCAGCAGCGCCTTGGTCCAGGCCTGGGTGTCCGAGCCCGTGACCACCACCTCGTCGGCGGTGGCGCCGAACAGGCGTGCCGCGTTGGGGCGCAGCTCAGCCAGGCGGTCCCTGACCATGGCGGCGGCCTCGTAGCCGCCCCGCTCGGCCTCCAGGCGGAGATGGCCGATCACGGCGTCGAGGGTGGCCGAGGTGGGCAGGGCGGCGCCGGCGTTGTTCAGATGGTTGACGGTCTCGGTTCCCGGGGTGGCCGCCCGTTCGGCCTCGACGTCGATGCCACCCTTCACGGTTGGCGAATCTACCAAGCGGCCGTCCGGTGTCCGCCGACGGTTCCCGTGCCGGTGCCGGGCCCCGATGTCACTAGGGTCGTCCCATGATCCAACCAGGTGTGCCCCTGCTCGAAGACACGGTCGATCCCGACCCGGTCACCCAGTTCGGGAGGTGGTTCGACGAGTCTGCTCGGGTCATGGAGGCCCCCGAGGCCATGGCGGTGGCAACGGCGGATGCCCAGGGTCGGCCGTCGGTCCGGATGGTGCTGCTCAAGGCCTGGGACCGGGAGGGGTTCGTGTTCTTCACCAACTACGACAGCCGCAAGGGACGTGAGCTCGACGTGAACCCCTTCGCCGCCCTCCTGTTCCACTGGGAGGCGACCGGACGGCAGGTGCGGATCGAGGGACCGGTCGAACGGGTCGGCGACGAGGAGTCCGACGCCTACTTCGCCACGCGGGCCGCGTGGCAGCCAACTCGGTGCCCGTGCCTCCCACCAGAGCCAGCTCGTCTCGGGTCGGCGCGAGTTGGATGTGTTGATCGACGAGGTGAGCGCCGAGTACGAGGGGTCGCCGGTTCCCCGCCCCCAGTGGTGGGGTGGGGTGCGGGTCGTCCCCCGTGTGCTCGAGTTCTGGCAGCATCGGAACGACCGGCTCCACGACCGTCTTCGCTACACGCCCGATGGGCCGCGGTGGCGGATCGAGCGTCTCCAGCCCTGAGACCGGCGCCGTTCGCCCGGACGGGAGGGAACTGCGTCCCTGGGCCGGTGCTCCGGCGGCGCAGTATGTTCTTCGCATGGCAGACGACACGAGCCTGGTGCACGACCGGACCAGCCAGCTCCTCGAGGAGCTGGATCCACGGACGTCGCCAACTGAGAAGTTCCGAGCCCGCCAGTTCGACCTGGGCCTGGCCTGGGTTTCGTTCCCGGAAGGATGGGGCGGCCTCAACGTCGCTCCCAATCTGCAGCGTGAGGTCGACCGGCGCCTGGGTGAGGCGGGGGCCACCCCTCCCGGGATACGTGAGTTCTTCGGACTCACGATGGCCGGGCCGACGGTGGTCACGCACGGCTCGGACGAGCTCCGGGAGCGGCTCCTGCGCAGGATGTTCACCGGCGAGGAGGCGTGGTGTCAGCTGTTCAGTGAGCCCGGCTCGGGTTCGGACCTGGCCAGCCTGGCCACCCGGGCCGTCCGCGACGGTGACGAGTGGGTGATCACCGGGCAGAAGGTGTGGAACACACTGGCCCACATCGCCGATCGGGGCATGCTGGTGGCCCGGAGCGACCCCGAGGCCCCCAAGCACAAGGGTCTGACCTACTTCGCGCTGGACATGCACGCACCGGGCGTGGAGGTCCGGCCCCTGCGGCAGATGACGGGCGAGGCCGAGTTCAACGAGGTGTACATCACCGAGGTGCGTGTTCCCGACGCGGACCGGATCGGCGACGTCGGGGAGGGATGGCGGGTGGCGATGACCACGCTGTCCAACGAGCGGACCACGATCGGCGGCGGCACCGGCACCCCGGGTCGGGGGTCGGGTTCGATCGCCGAGGCTGTGCGCATCTGGCAGAGCGAGCCGGATCGACACGATCCGGTGGCCCGTGACCGGTTGATGCGGCTCTGGATCGAGTCCGAGGCCCTGCGGCTCACCAATCTGCGCGCCAGCCAGAACCGAAAGGCGGGCAATCCCGGCCCGGAGGGCTCCATCGCAAAACTGATGTTCGCCGAGGTGAACAAGCGCATCTACGACCTGTGCGTCGATCTGGTGGGTCCGGCGGCGATGATCGACTACGACTACACCATGCGGCGGTCCGAGGGCCTCGGACTGGTGGGGCCGTCGGGTTCGTTCCGCAAGATGTTCCTGAGGTCACGGGCGAACTCGATCGAAGGCGGGACGTCGGAGATCCAGCGCAACATCCTCGGGGAGCGGATCCTGGGCTTGCCCGGCGACGTCCGGGTCGACAAGGAGCTTCCCTGGTCGAAGGTGCCTCGGAGTTGACCGGGCTCCCTTCCGCGGCGGTCGGGACCCACGCGGGCGGCCGTGCCCTGCACCGGCGAGGATTCGACCTGCACCCCCGCGAGCCCCGCCCCTCTGTCGTCATCGACGTCGGCGCGCTCAGCTCCTGACCGACGCTGTGACCGACGCCCGGGAGTTCCTCGGCCTGCGACGCGAGGCGGACGATCTGCACTGGCATCTGCGCGTCGTCCCCGAGTTGACGACGCCGGGCAGGTTCCTCTTCGGCGGGTGTGGGCTGGGCGCGGCACTCGTGGCGCTCGAGGCGGCCTCGGGTCGGCCGACCGTGTGGGCGACCGCCCAGTACCTGTCCTTCGCACCGACCGACTCCGAGCTCGATCTGACCGTCACCCTGGCCGCCGAGGGCCGCCGGATCACCCAGGCCCGAGCGGTGGGGAACGTCGGGGGAACCGAGATCCTGACGGTCAATGCGGCCCTGGGGTCCCCGGGCTCGCTCGGCGCCGGCGGCGTCTGGGCCGTGCCTCCCGCGGTGCCGAACCCCGACGAGTGCCCGCCCCGCCGGCTCCCCGACTTCAACACGACGTCGATATTCGACAGGATCGACGTAAGGTTGGCCAAGGGGCGTTCGTTCGAGGAGATCAGCGACGGCACCGGTGGACCCGGCGATCCCGACAGCGCGCTCGTGGGCCCGCGTTCCAGGGCACCTCGAGCCCTCGGCGGCAACGCTGGCCATCATCGGCGACTACGTGACCGGGGGAGTGTCCCAGCCGCTCGGCCGTCGAGTGATGTCCCGGAGCCTCGACAACACGATCCGGGTGGTCCGGCTCGAGCCCACCGAGTGGGTGCTGTGCGACATCCGCATCCAGGCCCTGGTCGACGGGTACGGCCAGGGGGTCGCCTACCTCTGGTCGCAGCAGGGAACCCTCCTGGCCACGGCCAGCCAGTCCATGAGTGTCCGCCTCTGGGAGTAGGCGTTTCCGGGAACAGGACCGGGGTCGGCCGGAGCGGGCCTGGGGACCTAGTGTCAGTGAGGTCCGTCTGGTCCTGATCACTCTGGTGGAGACCGGAACCAACGTTGCACAGGAACCAGCGACACACACCGAGCAGTCGGATCAGGCAGGGCACTGCGGCCCCGTCGACACGGAAGAGGAGACCCGATGAAGATCAGCACGTTTCTCAGTTATGCAGGTGGCTTCCGGAAGGCGGCCGCCGAGGTCGCCGAGTTCGAGAAGGCCGGTCTCGATGTCGTGTGGGTGGCCGAGGCCTACGGCCTGGACGGCCCCAGCCTCATGGGCTACATCGCCGCGCTCACCGAGTCGGTGGAGATCGGGTCGGCCATCCTTCCGATCTACACCCGGACCCCGACGCTCATCGCCATGACCGCGGCCGGGATCGACACCCTCTCGGACGGACGCTTCCACCTCGGACTCGGGAGCTCGGGGCCGCAGGTCATAGAGGGGTGGCACGGCGTTCCGTTCGACGCGCCGATCGGGCGCACCCGAGAGATCATCGACGTGTGCCGTCAGGTGTGGGAGCGCAGGGCGCCTCTCGTCCACCAGGGCAAGTACTACTCGATGCCGCTGCCGGAGGGGGAGGGGACCGGACTCGGCAAGGCCCTGAAGATCATCGCCCATCCTGTGCGCCCGAGGATCCCGATTTGGGTGGCGGCCCTGGGCGAGAAGAACGTGGCCATGACCGCAGAGGTGGCCGACGGGTGGATCCCGATGCTGTTCATGCCGGACAAGGCGCGGGATGTCTGGGGGGCTTCGCTCGACGCCGGACGGGCCAGACGCGACCCGTCGCTCGGCGAGCTACAGATCACGACGGGGGGGATCCTGGCCATCGGCGAGGGCGAGGAGGTGACCAAGCTCCGGGAGCTCGGGCGGTCCATGGCCGCCCTGTACATCGGAGGGATGGGGGCGAAGGGGAAGAATTTCTACAACGACGTGGTCAAGCGCTACGGGTTCGAGAAGGAGGCCGAGACCATCCAGGACCTCTACCTGAGTGGCGACAAGGCTCAGGCCGAGGCACTCGTCCCGGCTGAGCTCCTGGAGGCGACCTCGCTCTGCGGCCCCGAGGGGTATGTCGCCGAGAGGATCGCCGCGTATGGGGAAGCGGGGGTCACGCACCTGCAGGTGACTCCGATCCCTCTGGGGGACCAGCGGCCGGTCGATCTCATCGCCACGGTGAAAAAGCTCGCCGGTTGACGGACCTCCCGCCCTCCGACCAACTCCCTACTCCTCGGAGACGAGCTCGCCCTCGATGTGGAAGTCGTTCTCTGACAGCTCGAGGGAATCGAGGGCGAGGAGCGAGTCGAGCTGACTCGCCATGCTCTCGATCTCGTCGGCTTCGTAGTAGCTGCGGTTGAGCGTCAGGGTGAGCTGCTGCTGGACGAGTGCGAGGGCGTCCTCTGCAGCGGCGGCGGCGTCATAGACGGAGAACAACCGCGCCTGCATCGCCTGCGCCGAAACAAACCGGGTACCCCTCTGCTCTGCTTCGACGGGAAGGGCCCGCAGCTGATCTCCTGGGGTCTGATTCGTCTCTTGATCCATGATCGTCTCCTCATCCATCGGTCTGCATCAAATCCATCAAATCGAATTCCGATCCGCTTGATTCCATTCCCGCACGGATCCTTCGCACTCCATTCAACACGCAGAAGCCGGTTTCTCTTCCGCGCCCCCGCACTGTTCATGCGGCCGTAACAGGCGGTCGTGAGTGAATCGGTCGTGAGTGAGCACAATGGCCGTATCGGCCAGGGAACCGGTGACTGACACGTTCTGGGCCGTCACCGGGCGTGGCTGATCGACCGTTCTCGGTCCGGAGCGGGGCGTCATGTGACCGAGGTCCGCTCCGGGAGGAGGAGGATGGCGCCGGCCAGGAAGCACAGGGCGCCGACCAGTGTCCCGAGGTTGGACAGCTCGGCATTGCGGAGCTGTCCGGTCGCCGGGACGATGTAGGACGCCACCGCCGACACGCCGAAGGCCACGGAACCCACCAGGTTGAGGAAGGTGATCCACCACGAGATGCTCCGCGGCGGCCACGCGACCCACCCGTGGCAGACCTCGAACCAGGCCATGCTGCTGGCCACGAGGAAGCAGATCGAACCGATGGCGTCCGGCCGCCACACATGGTGCTGGGCCGCCGGCTCACTCAGATTCACGCGGACGGCGTTGGCGGTGCTGACATTGAAGTAGAGGGTGCCGAGCAGCTGGATCCCACTGGCCCACCAGTCGATCTGGCGGGGGAGGAGGACGAACACCCGGTGGAGGCCCCGGCGTCGCCCGCCGCCCGCCGAGTCCACCGATTCGCGGTACTGCAGGAACCCCGCCGCGGTGAAGAACAAGGAGCCGACGAAGAACGTGATGGAGTCGGCACGGGTCCCCGCCCACCCCGCGTACCCGGGCACTGCCCCGAGGGCGAAGAGGGCCGAACCGACGGCGAAGAGAACCCCGATCCACCAGCCTCGGGCCCGCGGCGCCCACCAGGTCCCCTCCGGACCGGCGCTCGACGGGTCGCGCCGCTTGCGGTGGCGCCGTGAATCCCACTGCGCCACCAGGCCATCGGGTCGCTCGTATTCGACGAAGGTGATGAAGGGCCCGAATCCCTTGCGCCGCCTCTCCCGGCCCGCCCGGGCGTCGGCCGTGCCGGCCGGGTCGGTACCCACCGCGCCCGGATCCCGGGCCCCGTCCCCGGTCGCCACCCCGCCTGCGGCCCGGGCCACGGTCGGGTCGGTGCGGCCGTCTGCGCCCCCCGGGTCGGTTCCGGCGGGAGGTGGCTGGTTCCGCTCGCTGGACATCGCCTCAGTATCGTCGGCTCGTGGCGTTCAGGGGTGGTCCCCGGGCTCTGCCATGATGTCGCCGTTGTCGCCTCCCCCCACCGGGACGGCAAGGTCGTCAGTGGACGACCCACGGCACAGAGGGGCGGGGCCCGTCTCGGGTGCTCCCCACCAACCGATCACGACGACCCCGAAGGGACACGCCATGGATGGCGGTATCACCGATCTCGAACGATCGACCATGCTCCGGGCGGCCGTGGCCAAGGTCGGCCGTGACGAACTGAAGGAAGCTCTGGAGCGCACCTCTCGGCCCGAATTGCGGATACCCAAGGCCATCGCCAACGCGCTCAACGCGCTGCGCAAACACCGTGATCCCACCACCGTGGTGGGCCGAGCCCCCTACCGGGCTGCCCTCCCCTACGTCGCTGCCGCCATCGCCGATCCGTGCCTGGTCCGCACCATCGAGGTGCTCGGCGACCACTCGGACGACCCGACACGCGAGCAGCTCGATCAGGCGCTCGATTCCGTCCTGGGTGAGTTTCCGGTGACGACGGTCGGTGTCATGCTGGCCTCGGTGGCCGACTCGGACATGCCGGCGTCCGACCTGTGTTTCCGGCTGGCGGCGGACGAGGAGCGGTTCGGACTGTCCGACTGGTCCGAGCCCGAAGCCGAGCCCGGTGGCCCGCGGAGCGCCCCAAGGCCGTCGGGAGGTGCCAGCCCCGAACAGCGTGAGGCCCGGCGCCTGAAGAAGCAGAAGGACGCCGAGGAGCGTCGCAGCCGGCAGGAGGCGGCCCGCAAGGCGGGTGAGCAGGTTCGACAGGCGAGGAAGCGGGAGAGGGCGCACCAGGCGAATGATGCCGGCGACTCCGGCGGTCCCACGTCGACATCGACCGGAGCCGTGAACGGGTCGGCTCCGCGGCTCCTGCGGCGAGCCGTCCTCACGCCGCTCCAAGAAGAGGAGTTCGACCGCAAGGACCCGTGGGTGACCGGGGTCATCTTCGCCTGGGTCCCCTTCGACGCGCACCCGGACCGACCGGCCGTCGACGGCAAGGTGCGCCGGTGCGTGGTGATCGCCGGCTCCGCGACCCATCTGCTGGTCCGACCCGGCTACTCGGAGGGCGGCGTCAAGAGTCGGGACTGGAAGTCGGTGCCGCTCGGCCATTGGCGCCGTTCCGGCTTCGACCAGCCGACCTGGATCGATATCGAGGTCCTGGCGGTGCCACGCGAGGCCGATCAGGCACCGATCGGCTGGCTCACACCCGAGGACTGGAACGCCCTCTGGTAGGGGTGGCTCCCGCCGGAGCCCGATCCGATGGACAGACCGGCTGGGCCACCGGCACGCCGGCCCGCACGGACCAGAGGGTCAGGCCCCCGGTGACCGGCGGGTGCCGGGAACCGGGCCGGTGACGGCCACCTTGGTCCCCGGCCGGCCGCCGAGCTCGGCTGCGGGTTGGGACTGCGACTCCCTGATGACCGCCAGGATGTCCTCGCCGATCAGCTCCTCGCGGTCGAGCAGGGCGTCACGCAGCGCCTCGACCACGGCCCGGTGGGCCTCGAGCATCTGGGTGACCGACGCCTTGGACGCGTGGAGGAGGTCGTCGACCTCGGCCCGGCCGCCGTCGGTCGACAGCACCTTGGAGACGATCCCGCCGGCCGGGTACTCCATGGCCGCGGCCGAGACCAGGGTGACACCCATTCCCAGCTGCCCGACCATCTGACAGGCGTTGAGGGTCGCGGCCTGCAGGTCACCGGCCACGCCGCTCGAGGCCTCGCCGAAGAACAGCTCCTCGGCCACCATGCCTCCGAAGGCGATGTCGATGAGCGCCCGGACCTCGGACTTGGTCTTCGTGAAGCGCTCCTCCTCCTCCGAATGGGACAGCAGCCCGAGGGCGTCCCTCCTCTTGATGATGGTCAGGACCTCGAGCTTGCGCCCCTTGCCCACGAGCCAGGCCACCGTGGCGTGCCCCGCTTCGTGGGTGGCGATCGTCCGGCGCTCGGCCTCGGTGTACTCGACGGGCTGCGCCAGTCCGATCTCCTCGGTCATCTTGGCGTGCTGGAGGTCGTTCCACGAGAAGCGGCTCGCGCCGCGGCGCAGCGCCCAGACCAGTGACTCGTC
Organism: uncultured Acidimicrobiales bacterium; assembly: GCA_963725395.1. Lineage (GTDB taxonomy): Bacteria > Actinomycetota > Acidimicrobiia > Acidimicrobiales > RAAP-2 > Bog-756. Next base: position 642,644 of record CAVRYH010000002.1, read on the forward strand.
GAGCAGGTGCTCGATCATCACCGGCGAGTATCCGGCGGTCAGAGCGGCCAGCGTCTCCCGTCGGGCCTGGTCGTCGAGCTCGGGATCGTGGGCCTTCTTGCCCAGGTAGTAGTCGATGATGTCCCGCCTCCCGGCCCGCCCGGGGAGCCCGAAGTAGATGTTCCGGTCGAAGCGGCCCGGCCGCAGGAGGGCGGGATCGAGGTCGGAGGCCCGGTTGGTCGCCCCGATGACCAGGATGTTGGCCGGGACGTGGCGCGGCTTGTCGATGCGGCGGTGAGCGGGAAGCCACGTGTTGACGGCATCCACCGCCGCGCCCTTGAGCCGCAGGGAGAAGGGCGTCTGCTCGAAGGACTGGAGCTGGATGAGCAGCTCGTTGACCACGCCGGGGATGCCCTCGCCCTGGCGCTGGCCGTTCCCACGGGCCCCGCCGATGGCGTCGAGCTCCTCGATGAACCCGATGGCGCCACCCTCTCTGCGGGCCTGCTTCCTCAGCGCCTTGAAGTAGGCGCGGATCTTCCGGTTGGTCTGACCGTAGAACATGGACTGGAACGCGGACGAGGACACGAAGAGGAAGGGCACGCCGGCCTCGGCGGCCATGGCCTTGGCCATGTAGGTCTTGCCGGTGCCCGGCGGCCCCTCGAACAGGATCGCCTTCCGCGGCGACCCGCCCATCTGCTCTGCGAACGTCCGGTGGGCGAGGAAGAGGTTGAGGGTCTTGGTGACCTCTTCGACCAGCCCTTCCGAACCCCGCACGTCGTCGAACGTCATCGTGAGCTCGTCGGGCCGGTACAGGATGTGCGGTGACCGACCGGCGGCCAGTAACGGGACGACCATGACGAGGGCCAGTACGACGATCAGGGCCATCGCCGGCAGCAGCGGCTCGAACGATGCCGGGAGGTGGGGCATCGGGAGGGTGAATCCCGGGTCGAACAGGTCGCGGAGGACCAGTAGCACGGCGATCAGGCCCAGCACGATGGCCAGCTTCTGGAGGCGGCCGCTGCGGGCGCGTTCGCGGTGGGCGCCGACATCGGTGGTGGCCATGGCGGCCACCCCGGTGGTGCTCAGGGCGCCGAGCGAGCCGTTCTGCGGGGAGACCGCACGCGACCTCCTCTGTGGCGACCCTCCGGTTCCCGGCCGATGGTCGGGCGGCTGGTCGACTGCACCCGGAACCGACTGCACGTCCTCCCGGTTGTCCGATCGGTCGTCGCTCGTCATGGCCTGCCTCCAGTTGGGCTCGGCGCCGCCTCGCGGCGGCGCCGAGTGGATCGGTCGCAGACGAAACCCCTGGTTTCGACTGAGTGCCCCTCTGTCGAACCAACCACCACCCGTTTCCTACCCGGTCGGTGGCCGATGCCGAACCTATCGGGTGCGACCACCGCCATGACGAGGGCCTCGCCCAGCGCGCGCAATCACGCCCGTGACGTGGGGAATCGGTCGGAACCCCGGTGTGATCTAGGTGGAATTACCCGGTTGCCGCTGGGGGCGTGGTGACGGTGGAGGAGGTGGGGGTCGGCTGGGTCACCGCCGGAGCGGTGGCGACCGTGGCCGGGGTGGCGGTGACCGGGTGGGTGGTTGTCGGCGCGGCGGCACCACCCGACCGGCCGTCCGCCGAGGACTGGCCCCTCGAGTCGTCGCCCCCGACCTCGGTGGTCGAGTCGGGCACGGGGAACTCGCGGACCTCGAAGTCGGCGAGCACGGTGGTACAGAGCGTCGGATCGGGGAGCGAGCACGACTCTTGGGCCACGTCCACCGCGGACCCGTCGGTGACGGCCGGTTCGACCTGGGGGAAGATGACGGCACCGGTCACAGGACCGGGGCCACCCGAGCCCTCGAGGGAGCCGACCACCCCCGCCGGATCGGTGACCGACACGACGTCGGGGGTCGACATCGAACTCTGCTCACCAGCCGGCTTGGTCCCGGTGCACGCGGCCTCTTGCATCTGCCAGGTCGGCAGGGTGAAGTACGGGCAGACGAGGGTGATGCCCCGGACGTTGTCGGTGGTGTCGAAGATGGCGAAGATGCCCTGGGTCCCCGGCGCCGGGGAGCTGCCGACCGGCGGATCGGGACTCCCGGGCGGATAGACCACCAGGCCGCTTCCACCGTCGGACTGCGGGGCCTCCGAGCAGGCCCAGCCGTTCGGGCCGAGCACGGTGTGCACGCCGTCAGAATAGAACTCGACCTTGCCCACAAGGGCGGTCGGAATCGGGGCCAGGAGGATGCTCGGCTTCCACCCTTGGCCGGCGAGCGCGGCCCCGGAGCTTGTCGTGCAGGCCACGACCGGGAACGCCACCGCCACTTCGCCGGTCAGGGGACCGGTGGTGGCGGTGACGGACTGGGGCCTGGTCGTGACCGAGGAGACCGGCTTGGTCGCCGATGAGGCGGCCGGCGACGTCCCGCACGCCGTCAGTGCTGCGCCGGCGACGACGACCGCCCCGAGGACCAGCGCCACCGAGGCCGTCGAGCCCCGCCGGCGGCGGGAGGGTGGGGGAGGCTTGGCGTTCCGGCTCGGCACTGACCCAGACGTTAAGCCACCGCCGGTGCCGACCGGGGCCATACCCCCTGCTCACCGCGGCCGACGCCCGGGCCGACCCCGGTCGCCGATCCCGGCGCCGCTACCGGAGGGCCACCGGCTTATCGACGTGGGTCAACTTGTCCGGGTTGCGGACGGCCCGGATGGCGACCACCCGGCCCTGGTCGACCTCGAACGCCGTGACCAGGTCGACGACGCCGTCGACCGAGACGACTGTGCCGACGTCGCCGCTGACCAGGGCCATTCGCAGGCTCATGGTCTCGTCGAGGCGGTGACCGAGATTGACGAGGAGGCGCGCCACCCTGTAGGCGCCGAGGACCGGCCGGCGGGCGGCGCGGCGGTTGGCTCCACCATCGGACACGCACACCGCGTCGGGTGCGAGGTGCTGCATCACCAGTTCGACGTCGCCCGTGGCCATGGCGGCCAGCAGTGCCTCGACGACCGCCCGGTCCGAGCCGGCGTCGCGTCGGACCGGGGGCCGACGAACCCGCTGGCGGGCCCGCCGGGCGACCTGTCGACACGCCGCCTCGGACTTGCCGACGGTCTCACCGATCTCGGCGTAGGGCACGCCGAACACGTCGGCCAACAGGAACACGGCGCGCTCGACCGGCTTCAGCTGGTCGAGCACGGTGAGGAACCCCAGGCGCAACGAGTCGGCGAGCTCCGCCGACTCCGCCGGGCCAACGTCGTCGACCAGCGGTTCGGGCAGCCACGGACCGACGTACGACTCGCGCCGACGGCGGGCGGAGCGCAGCTGGTCGAGGGCGATCCGCATGGTCACCGTGGTCAGCCAAGCCTCGGGTCGCTCGACCTCGCCAGGCCGCCGGTTCCATCGGAACCAGGCGTTCTGGACGACGTCCTCTGCGTCGGGGAGGGTGCCGAGCATCCGGTAGGCGAGGCCGACCAGCCGGGGTCGCTCCCGCTCGAAGAGGTCCGCGGGGTCGGGCTGGGGCTCGTCGCTCACGACCCTTCGTTCATCGGGCTCTGCAGTCACGGAACCGTCACACCACCATCATTGACGAGTTGGACCCGCTCTGTGAGGCGAGCAGCCCCGCCGCAAATCCGCTGGCCAGCGCGGCGTCGCCCAGCAGCCCCTCGGGACCCACCCAGTCCCCGGCCATCACGACCCCGGGCACCCCGGTGGACGTGACGGCCGGCCGGCCGGCCGTGCCGCCGCTCGCGGCCCGGGGAAGGGTCCCCGACACGGTCATGGCGGCGAGGAATCGTCGGGTGACCACATCGTCGGGGAGAACGCCCGCCGCAGCCACCAGGCCTTCCAGCGACGCCCGGTCCTCGGCGGCGCTTCGGGCCCCGTAGCGGATGGCGGCCATCACCGCGGCGCCCGCCGGCGCCTGCCGGGCGGGAGGCGACTGCACGGTGGCGTAGAGCGGGGCGTCCAGAGCCAGCAGGTAGCCCGGCTCGGGGACCCGGCTCAGGCCGAGGTCGAGGCAGGCCGCCGTCACCGGGGGCCCGAGGTCACCCCATCCCGGGTCCTCCGGCAGGAGCCGCCGTACGGCAGCCGGGCCCCCGGCGGCCACGACCACACGGTGGGCCGCCATGGTGCCGTTCGTCGTCACCACCTCCACGCCGTCGCCCAGGGCATGGACACCGACGGCCTCGACCCCGGTCCGGACCGCAAGGGGTGCCGACAACGAATCGATGAGCGGGGTCCAGCCCCCGTGGAGGTAGAGGACGCCACCGCCGCTGGCCGTCTGGAGCTGGGCCACCACCGCACCGGCACTGAATTCTGCGGTGTCGTCGGAGTAGGTGCTGAGACGGACGAGGGCCCGCACCACCGCCTCCGCGTCAGGGCGCAGGTGGCGGTCTGCGAGCCATTCGTCGAGAGACACCCGGTCGAGGTCGTGGGGCCTCAGCGATCGGAGGCCGGCGAACACCCTGACGAGTTGGGCCTTCGATCGGCCGCTCAGCACCCCCGTCCGGAGGATGGAGGCCGGACCGGTCGGCAGGAGGTGCAGGCTTCCACCGCTCAGAGCACGGTAGCGGGCCAACGGCGGGGCGGCACCCGTCGGCGGGACTCCGAGCGAACGGAGCACCCGCATGCCCGCCCCGGCGGCGTAGAGGGCGTGGGCCCCCATGTTGAGCGTGAATCCCTCACGCTCAACGGTTCGCGCCCGCCCTCCGGTCTGGTGGGCGTCGAGGACGACCACCCGGGCCCCCCGCTGCTGGGCGGTGGCACCGGCGGCCAACCCGGCCAGACCCCCTCCGACGACGATGACATCGAGACGGTTGCTCATACCCCATTTGACGCCGCTCGGCACCGGATCGTGACAGGTCCTCGACGCCACCGGTCGCCCGGGCCCGCGGGTGGCGTCGGGGAAGAGGTCAGTCCCTGGCCGGCGTGATGTTCTGGAGCCGCACCTCACCGTGGGCGACGAGGGCGCCCGCGGCGTCGGTGACGTCGACCTTCCAGAGCTGCTGGGTTCGGCCCTGGTTGAGTGCGACCGCCTGGACCAGCACCTGACCCGAGGTCAGCGAGCGCAGGAAGTGCGTGGTGTTGGTGAGGCCGACGGCGACCTCGCCCCGCTCCTCCACGGCCGCGCAGGCACCGATGCTGGCGGCGCTCTCGACGGCGGTCGTGTAGACGCCTCCGTGCACGATCCCCCACGGTGTGTGATGCCGTGCGTCGAGCTCGATGTGACCTCGGACCGTCGCCGGTGTCACCTCGTCGACCACGAGGCCGGCCGACGTGACGAACTCGCCGGACATCTCGGGCGACCCCGCCCGAAGGGTCGCCCGACCACCGGTCACCTGCCTCCCACCGGCGCTGGCCACGGCACGATCGGCCGACCCTCCGCTCATGGCCGACGCTCCGGTCGGGGGGCGGAGATCGAAAGAGCCCCACGCGGGTAACTAGTCAGTTGTGTCATGGAACTAACTCTAGGCGCTCGGGAACGGGTCGGGCAACGTCCCTGTCGCCCGGCGACGGTCGCGCCGAGCAGATATATTAACGTGGACGTCAAGATAACTTCACGTACGGGTAGGCATGCGAGTTGGGTGGGATCACGAATTGAGTAGCCGACGATGGAGAACGGACCCGACGATGGCCGAGGAGCGAAGACTGCCGTGTTCCAGAGGCTGAAGGACGACAGGCTCGCACGAACGAGGAACGCTGGCGGTTCCCTCGCCGAGCTGCCGCCCAACTACAAGTGGATCGCGTTGTTCATCTCGACCCTCGGGATGCTCATGGCCACCATCGACGGTTCCATCGTGCTCATCGCCCTCCCCGACATCTTCCGGGGCATCGGGATCGACCCGCTCCAACCGGGCAACACCTTCTATCTCCTGTGGATGATCCTGGGCTTCCTGGTCGTCACGAGTGTGCTCGTCGTCAGTCTCGGGCGCATGGGCGACATCTACGGCCGCGTCCGCACGTACAACCTGGGCTTCGCCGTGTTCACCTTCTTCTCCCTAATGCTGAGCATCACCTGGATGACCGGGCACACGGCGGGCGTGTGGCTGATCACCATGCGGGTGTTCCAGGGTGTCGGCGCCGCCATGCTGATGGCCAACTCGTCAGCCATCCTCACCGATGTGTTCCCCGACAACCAACGGGGCATGGCCCTCGGGGTGAACCAGGCCGCAGCCTTCAGCGGCACGTTCATCGGCCTCGTCCTCGGAGGTGTCCTCGCCCCGATCAACTGGCGGCTCATCTTCTTGGTCTCGGTGCCCATCGGTCTGTTCGCCACGGTCTTCGGCTACCTGAAGCTCCACGAGACCAGCCCGAGGCGGCCGGCGCGCATCGACTGGCCGGGGAACATCACCTTCGCGCTCGGGCTGATCCTGGTCATGGTGGGCATCACCTACGGCATCGAACCCTACGACCACCACGTGATGGGTTGGACCAGTCCGACGGTCATCGGCGCACTGGTTCTGGGCGTGGTCCTGCTGGTCGCCTTCTGCGTCATCGAGACCAAGGTGCCCCAGCCGATGTTCCGTCTCCAGCTGTTCAAGATCCGCGCCTTCACGAGCGGGGTGCTGGCCAGCTTCCTGGCCGCCCTCAGCCGGGGCGGCCTGATGTTCATGCTGATCATCTGGCTCCAGGGGATCTGGCTGCCCCTCCACGGCTACGCCTTCAGCGTGACGCCGTTGTGGGCCGGCATCGCCATGCTCCCCCTCACCATGGGATTCCTGATCGCGGGGCCTGTCTCTGGCGTGTTGTCGGACCGCTACGGGGCCCGGCCGTTCGCCACCGGCGGCATGCTCGGTGCGGCCGTCTGCTTCGCCCTCCTCGAGTTCCTCCCGGTCGACTTCCCCTACTGGGCGTTCGCCGTGCTCCTGCTGCTCACGGGCTTGACCATGGCGGCCTTCGGATCGCCCAACCGGGCCGGGGTCATGAACAGCCTCCCCGCCCAGCACCGGGGAGCCGGCTCCGGCATGAACACCACGTTCCAGAACTCGGCCCAGGTGCTGTCCATCGGGATCTTCTTCACGCTGATGATCGTCGGGTTGATGGCGACGCTCCCCGAGAACCTGCTGCACGGGCTGACGGCCCACGGGGTGCCGAGCAGTGTGGCCGAGGGCGTGGCCCACCTGTCGCCGGTGTCGACGCTGTTCGCCGCCTTCTTGGGCTACGACCCGGTTCAGCACCTGATCGGCACCCACGCGCTCAGCCAGCTCACCGCCGCCCAGCAACAGGCACTGACCGGCCGCAGCTTCTTCCCCGGACTGATCAGCGCCCCGTTCCGGTCCGGGCTCCACGCCGCGCTCGACTTCGCCATCGTGGCGAGCCTGTTGGCCGCCGGCGCATCGTGGCTGCGGGGTGGGCGCTACGTGTACTCCGAGGGCGACGAGGCTGGTGCGTCCGCTGGGCCGGCAACGGGGAGCGGGGTTGACGCGGCCAAGACGGTGGTCGGGGCCGGTCCCGGCGCTGCTGACGGCGACCATCGGGCGCCCCAGGGACCACCGGTCCCGGTGGGCGCGCTCGACACCACGAGGGTGGGGCCACCCCGGGGAGGGTCCTCGTGACGGCGACGAGGAATGACACGCAGGCGGCGCCGCTGGTGCTCAGGATTGGGGAAGTGGCCAAGCTGACCGGCCTGACCACCCGCACGCTCCGCTACTGGGAGGAACAGGGACTGATCCGCCCGAGCAGCTACCGGGGGAGGGGGGAGCGCCTCTACTCCTCGACGGATATGGCCCGCGTGACCAGGATCAAGGACCTCCAGGAGCTGCTGGGTTTCTCGCTCGCCGAGGTCAGAGTGGTGCTCGACACCGAGGACGTCGAGACGCTCGACCGGCTCCGCTCGGAGTTCCGCTGGGGGGATTCGCCTCCCGACGAGCGGAGGCAGCTGCTCGACGAGGCCATCGAGGCCAACGAGAAGCTGCTGGAGCGGCTGGACACCACGTTGTCCCGCATCCGTGCCTTCCGCGACGAGCGGGCCGCCAAGGCGGTGCGGCTGCGGGAGCTGCGAGACCAGGCCCACGGGTGACCGGGTGGTCCACGCCGGCCGCGGGCGGACCGACTGAGTAAGGCACCTGCGGGTGAGTGCCACCGTGTGCTCGCCGGCCCGAGAGAGGAGGAATGTCGTGACGGGAGACCCGATGCGAGCCGAGACCGTCCGGATCGACGGCCACGGTGGCGACGAGATCGAGGCCTATTTGGCCCAGCCCCTCGACGGGGCGTCCACCGGGGCCGTGGTGGTCATCCACCACATGCCCGGGTACGACGAGGCCACCAAGGAGATCACGAGGAGGTTCGCCTCCCGCGGCTATCTCGCCATCTGCCCGAACCTCTACACACGGGAGGCACCCGGTGCGAGCCCCGACGATGCAGCCGCCGCGGCACGGGCCCAGGGTGGGGTGCCCGATGATCGTCTCGTGGGCGATGTGGGGGGTGCCGCGACCTTCCTGCGCTCCCTGGGTTCGTCGAACGGGAAGGTGGCCACCATCGGCTACTGCTCGGGCGGGCGCCAGTCGTTCCTGGCCGCCTGTAGCCTGCAGCTCGACGCCGCCGTGGACTGCTACGGCGCGTTCGTGGTCGGCACCCCTCCCGAGGGGTACCGGCTCAGCGTCGAGCCCATCGTCCATCTGGCCCCTCACCTGTCGTGCCCGCTGTTGGGCCTGTTCGGGGCCGAGGACCAGTTCCCGTCCCCCGAACAGGTGGACGAGCTCGAGGCGGCGCTGAAGGAAGCCGACAAGGAGTTCGAGTTCCACTCGTTCCCCAATGCCGGACACGGCTTCTTCGCCACGGATCGCCCCAGTTACCGTCCCGAGGCGGCCGTCGAGGGATGGGAGTTGATCTGGGAGTTCTTCGGCCGGCATCTCACCGCCGACTGACCGGCCACGACGGGCGACCGCCGGCCACCGCCAGTTTCTGTCATCCAATCGAAAGGACGCCACCGTGTGCACTTACCAGACGATCACCGTGCCCATGGAGGGCAGCGGCAAGGGAGCCCAAGGCTGGTTCCCGCTGACCGACGCCAGTGTCTACTTCGACCATCCGGTGCACGCCCGGGCCGAGCACACCCTGAACATCGACCTCATCAACCCGTCGAGGGGTGCCGGAGCGCGGGTGGCTGTCGAACTCGACGCGGGTTCGGCCCGTGCACTGGCCGAGGGCATCATCCGGATGCTCGACAACGTTCCACCCGGACTGATCGGGACCGGCTCGCCCACCCCGTCACGGGCCTGAGGATTGCGGCCGGAAGCACGGGGCCGGGCCGCGACGGTCGATCGCTACTGGAGCGGCGGCATCTGTCCCGGAGGCGCGGGTGGTGGCGGAGGCGCCTGGCCGGGTGTGCCCCCTGGGGTGGATACGCAGGCGGCGCGGCCGGTGGCGGAGGCGCCTGGCCGGCCGGGGGATAGCCGGGCTGTTGGGTGTAGCCGGGTTGCGGCGGTGGGTAGCCAGCGGCCGCCGGATACTGGTTGCCGTATCCACCACCGGTCCTGACGCCGGCCGGTCCGGCCGGACCGCGGTACTGGCTCTTCCCCAGCCACAGGATGTACCAGAAGATGACTGACAGGAGCACCAGCCCCACCGTGAAACCGGCGCCGTGCCCGAAGCTCTTCGATACGTCGTGGAGCACGATGATCGACACCACCAGCAGGCCGATGCTGCCGACGAAGGGCACGAAGACCAGCAGGAGGAACCAGGCCCAGCTGGCCGGCCGACCCGCCACCCTCAGGAGCACGATGAAGTTGTAGATGGGGATGAACGCCGCCCACGCCGGCTCACCCTGCGGGGCGGCCTTCTGGTAGGAGCCGTATACGCCCAGGGCGAAGATGATGTACAGAGCGACGTACACCACGAGCAGGAGGGCTCCCCCCGCCCCGGAACTCGATGCCAACAGCAGATGTCCCATGGTGTCTCCCTAGGGCGCCGATGCCCGATCGTGAGCGGTTGCTTACCATTTGTTAGCACCTTCACCCTCCTGATGCGTCGATGCTGCACGAGCCATCGACCACCCCGTCGGACGGCGCGGCGGAGGGCCGCCTGTGGGTGGCCCTCCGGACCCGTGCGAGCCCTTCTTGGTCGAGGGCGGAACCGAGTCACACCTCGTGAGTAGGGTCGGTCGCCATGATGCACCTCTACTCGGGCGGCTCGGCCGCGGTCCTCTGCGAGAAGCTCGCCGAGGTCGTCTCCGAGGCACCGGCCGACCCGCTGGCACCCGAGTGGATGGCGGTGCCGTCGGACGGAATGCGGAGGTGGGTCACGCTCGAGCTGGCCCGCCACCTGGGCGCGTCGACCCCCGGTAGCGGCGACGGGATCGCCGCCAACTTCGTCCACGCCTACCCGGGCACCCTGCGCAACCTCCTCCTTGGCGCCGACCGGGCCGATCCGGACGCCGACCCCTGGCTGATCGATCGCATGGTGTGGACCGTCCTGGAGGTCCTCGAGGAGCGCTCCGACGATCCGCTCCTGGCCGAACTGGCTTCGCCCCCCTCCGGATCATCGCGGTTCGCCCGGGCGCGCCGGGTGGCCGACCTCTTCGATCGCTACCATCTCCACCGACCCGACATGGTCCGCGCCTGGGCGGCAGGGCGGCCGATCGACGGCACGGGACGCCCGATCCGGGACCATGCCCTCTGGCAGCCGCATCTGTGGCGGATGGTGCGGGAGGTGGTCGGTGAGGCGAGCCCGCCAGAACGCCTGCCCGGTCTCGTTTCCCGGCTGGGCGAAGGTGACCTCGTCCTCGAGGTACCGGCTCGGCTCCTCCTCTTCGGGTTCACGGTGCTGCCCGGTGGCGAGTTCATGGACATCGCCCACGCGGCCGCCGTCCACCACGAGGTCCATTTCTTCGTGCTCGAACCGTTCCGGCCGGGGCGCAACCGATCCTCGGATGTTCCTCACGACCCGGACGGCCAGCCCCTCCTCCGGTCGTGGGGTCGGCTCTCACGGGAGACGGCCCAGCTCCTCGACGAAGGAGAGGCCGCCGGCCTCACGCCGATCGAGCGGATCGAATCGGACCCGGCCACCCCGACGCCCGTCACGGTGCTCGAACGTCTCCAGCACGACATCCGGACCGATTCCGTGTCGCGGCCCGCCCCGATCGACCCGGCCGACCGTTCGATCCGCTTCCACGCCTGCTACGGCCCGATGAGGCAGGTCCAGGCGCTCCGTGACGCGCTACTCCACCTCCTAGACGAACCGGGCTCGGACCTCAGGGAGGAGGACGTCCTCGTGCTGTGCCCGGCCCTCGACCGATTCGCACCGCTCATCGAGGCGGTATTCGGTCGCCGATCCGATCCGAGCGGCGACGGCCCGTCGACGCCCCGGAACGGGTCCGTGCCCGGGACCCGGGCCGGTCCGCCCGCGCTGCGGTTCAGAATCGCCGACCGATCCATCCGTGCCACCAACCCGATCCTCGGGGCCACCGCGGCCCTGCTCGAGCTGGTCCAAGGTCGTCTCGAGGCGCCGGCCGTGCTCGACTTCCTCGCCCTGCCATCTGTGCGTGAGCGGTTCCGCTTCGACGATGCGGACCTGGCCACCATGGCCGAATGGGTGGCCGGAACCGAAGTCCGGTGGGGCTTCGATCCGGAGCAACGCGCCAGGTTCGGGATTCCCGAGGCGATCACCACCAACACCTGGCAGGCCGCGCTCGACCGTCTGCTGCTCGGAGCGGCGGTCCACGACGACGGGCGCCACCTCGCAGTGGGAGGCGTCGCGCCCTTCGGGGTCGAGGGCGGGGACGTCGAGGTGCTCGGACGGCTGGCCGAGGCGCTCCGGGTCCTGGCCGGCCTGTCCGACCTCACCACCGAGACCCGGACGGTCGCCGCCTGGGTGGAGGCGCTGAGGTCGGCCACTGAGGAAATGTTCGCTGCTCCCCGCGATGCACCGTGGCAGATGGAGGGGCTCCAGAGGGCCCTGGCGTCGGTGGTCGAGTCGGCCACGAGCGGGGGTACGTCCTCCATGGTCCCCCTCACCTACCCCGACGTCCGGCGTCTGTTCGAGGGCCAGCTCGAGAAAAGCGTCGGACGGCCCGACTACTTCCGCGGTGGGGTCACCTTCACGTCCATGACCCCGCTGCGCTGGGTGCCCTTCCGGGTGGTCTGCATCCTCGGGATGGACCAGACGGCCTTTGGGTCCGCGGCCGCTGCCGTCGACGACCTGGTGGCCGCCGCCCCCCGTCCCGGCGATCGTGACCCGCGGGCCGAAGCCCGCCAGGCACTCCTCGAGGCGGTCCTGGCTTGCGGGGACCACCTCATGGTTGTGCGCGACGGCCAGGACGTCCGCACCAATCAGGAGGTCCCCCGGTCGGTGGTGGCCGCCGAACTCTTCGACGCGGTGGTGGCGCTGGCCGCACCCGACCAGCGTGCGTCCCTCGCCGACGGGCTCGAAGTGTCCCATCCCCGCCACTCCTTCGACGAGAGGTGCTTCATCGGGGGCATGCTGGGCGAGCCGGGGCCCTGGGGCTTCGATCCGTCCGACCTCGAGGGGGCGCGGGCCCGGCGGCGGCGCTCCACCAGCGAGCGGCCCTTCCTTTCGGGCGTGCTCCCCGGCCGGGACACCGGAGTGGTCGACCTTGCCGGCCTCCAGTCCTTCTTCGCCAACCCGGTGTCCGCATTCGTCGCCCGGGCCATTGAGGCGCGCCTGCCGCGCCAGGAGGAGCGCCAGTCGACGCGGCTGCCCGTCCAACCGGATCCTCTCGAAACGTGGCGGATCGGTGACCGAATGTTGAGGGCCCGTCTCGACGGGACCGACCGTGACGGTTGGCTCAGGATGGAACGAGCCCACGGCACACTCCCTCCTGGTGTGCTCGAGGACCAGCTGGTGGACGAGCTCGACGACATGGTGGCCGCCATCATCGCCGAGGCCGACGTTCTGCGGGTCGGTCACGGGCGTGCCGAGCTCTTCGAGGTGGACGTGGAGATCGGTGACGACATGCGTATCGTGGGGACGGTCCCGCTCCGGCTGGAGGCTCCCGAGCCCGGTCCCGCCCGCGTGCAGTACTCCAGGGTCAAACCGGCCCATCGTCTCGCGGTGTGGTTGGACCTCATGGCCCTGGCCGCGTCCGATCCCGATCGGGCGTGGCGGGCGGCCGTCATCGGACGATCCGGCAAAGCGAAGCGACCGGTGGAAGTGGTCGAGCTCCGCCCCGCCTCGACCGACCTCGTCGACCGGGTCGACCCTCACCGTGCCCTCCAGGTGGCCGTCGACTGCTACCGGCGCGGCATGGTCGAGCCCATCCCGCTGTTCCCCCTTCTGTCCTACGAGCAATTCCACGGCACGGCCAAGCCGAGCCACTGGGACTCGGCCGGCTGGGGCGGCGACGGGGAGGACCAGGCCGTCCAGCTGGTCTTCGGCCGGCTCGGCTTCCGCGAGTTGATGGCGTTGCCCGCCCGCCCGTACGACCCTCCGGGGGCCGGGGACCGTGTGGCCCGGTTCGCCGACTACCTGTGGGGGACCGTCGGGCGGTCGGCCACCTCGGCCGATGACGCGGCCCGGACGGTCACCGCGGGCCATCGCCCTGCCCCGGGTGAGGCCCGATGAACGCCGGGGACCAGCTGGCCTTCGCGCTCGACGGGCCGCTGCCGACCGGGACCACGGCTCTCGAGGCCAGCGCTGGGACCGGCAAGACCTACGCTCTCGCCGGGTTGGCGACCCGGTTCATCGCCGAAGGCGGGATCCTCCCCTCACAGCTGCTCATCGTCACCTTCACGAGAGCAGCGACGGGCGAGCTGCGCGCCCGGGTCCGCGACAGGTTGATCGAGACCGCGTCGTTCCTGGAGGGGACCGGCCGTGCGCCGGACGACGACGACGTGCTGCTTCACCACCTGCGTGCCGCGGACGTCCCGAACCGCCTAATGCGACTCAGACGGGCCATCACCGAATTCGATGCCACCACCATCTCCACCATCCACGGGTTCGCCACCCAGGTCCGCCAGACCCTCGGCGCGTCGGCCGGCATCGATCCCGACGCCCGTCTGCTCGACGACACTAAGGACCTCGTCGACGAGGTCTGCGCGGACGTGTTGGCCGCGGCGTCGCTCGTCGTGGGCTCAGCCACCGAGCTTCCGACGCTCGCCACCTTGTGCGCAGCCACGAGGCTGGTGGCCGACCGGTCCGACGTCCGCCTCGAGCCGCACCGGGTCGACCAGGGCGCCGAGGAGGCCCAGCTGTACTCGACCCACCTGGTCAGGGAGTGCCTGTCCACCCTGGACGAGCGCCGGCGCCACCGGGGATCGGTCAGCTTCGACGATGTCCTGATCCAGCTGCGCCGCGCCCTCCAGGGCCCCAACGGAGGCTCGGTGGTGGGGACGCTCCGCGATCGGTTCTCGGTGGCTCTGATCGACGAGTTCCAGGACACGGACCGGGTGCAGTGGGACATCTTCTCGACGGTGTTCGGTGGAGAGGACAACGACTCGACCCTGGTCCTCGTGGGCGACCCCAAGCAGGCCATCTACCGGTTCCGAGGGGCCGACATCGGCACCTACCTCGAGGCGGTGGGTCGGTCGGGTACACAACGACGTTCCCTCCGGACCAACTGGCGCTCCGATGGAGCCGTGCTCACGGCGCTGGAGGCGTTGTTCACGGGGGTCACCTTCGGTGCCGGCGGCATCGAGTTCTCGCCCGTCGATTCATCGGACGCCAATCAGAACCGCCGTCTGGTGAGGCAGACGGGTGAGGACCTGCCGGCGCTGGTCCTCCGAATGGCCACCGGGCCGGGCATCGAGCGGACGAAGGACCGAGTACAGGTGGCCACGGGGTCGGCCGCTGCGGCCGTCGACCGCGATCTCGCCGCCTACGTGAGGGACCTGTTGGAAACGGCCACGCTCCCGCCGCTAAAGGGGGGGAGCGATCGGCGCGACGTCCGACCGTCGGACATCGCCGTCCTGGTCAGCACCGGCAAGGAGGGCATCGCGGTGCAGGCCGCACTCCGACGCGAGGGGATCCCCGCGGTCGTGGCCAGTAGCGACAACGTGCTCGGCTCGCCCGCTGCCATGCAGCTCCGGTATCTCCTCCAGGCCATGGGTCGTCCGTCCGACGCCCGCTCCGTGCGCACCTACGCCATGTCGTGGTTCGTGGGCTGGAGTGCCGACGAGGCGGCGGCGGCATCCGACGATGCGCTGGTGCCCCTCCAGGAGCAGTTGGCGGACTGGGCCCGCCATCTCGGGGACCATGCCGTGGCCGACGTGTTGGCACGAGTGTGGACGGACACCGGCGTTGTGGCTCGCGTGCTCGGGGCGCCCGACGGCGACCGCAACCTCACCGACCTCGACCATCTGGCCGAGCTGCTGCACGGATCGGCCCCGGGGGTCATCGTCGGGGTGCCCGGCCTGCTCGCCATCCTCGACGCCGAGCCGGAGGCCGAATCCGACGCCGAGCTCGACGGGAACGTGGCCGCCCGCAGGATCGAGTCCGAGGCGGACGCCGTACAGATCATGACCATCTGGAAGGCGAAGGGCCTCGAGTTCCCGATCGTCTGTGTCCCCTCGCTCTGGCGCTTCGGCACCGTCGTGCGGCGGTCGTTGATCTACACCGATCCCGATTCGGGCGAGCGCATCTGCGACCTGACCGCCGGTGCGCCATGGCCCGACGACGAGGCGGCCGCCCGCCGGATCCTGCTGGCCGACGAGGAGGAGGCCGGGGAGCGTCTCCGGCTCCTCTATGTGGCGCTCACCCGGGCAAAGCATCAAATCGTCGTGTGGTGGGCCAACGCCCAGAACAGTTCGAAGACGGCGTTGGCCCACGTGCTTTTCGCCCGGGAGGACGGGAGGATCGACGGCACCGCCTTCAAAGAGGCGACGGTGCCCGTACCCCCCGATGGGGATGTCGTGGATGCACTGGTCCCGCTCGTCGACCGTGGTCGGGGCACGATGACGGTGGTGCCGTTCGACGACCGCCCACCGTCGGGGGACCCCTGGCGGGATCCGGTCGCCACCAGGAAGGCGGACCGTCTCGCACTCGCCCGGTTCAGCACCGTGCTCGACCACTCGGTGCACCGCTGGTCGTTCTCGTCGATGACGCAGCCGTCGACCTCGGGCGCCTTCGATCCCTACGATGCGTCGCTCGGCGACGGCGGGGCGGCGGACGAGCAGCACGATGCCGGGATCGACCGACTCGGTGCGCCGGTCGAGCCCGACGGCAGGACACCCCCCGTCCCCGCCCCTGCCTCCGAGCCGGGGCCGCTGGCCCTGCTCCCGGCGGGGGCGGCCTTCGGCACCATGGTCCATGCCGTCCTCGAGAAGATCGACTTCGCCTCCGACACGCTCGGGGACGGGCTGGTCGGCGCCGTCGACGACGAGGTCTCCTGGCGGGGTCTCGACGTAACGCCGATCGACGGTGCGGCCGGCGGAGACGGCAGGAGCCTGCTGGTCGAGGGGTTGCGCGCTGCGATCGACACCCCGCTCGGCAACCGTCTCTCCGGCCTGCGTCTGGGGGACCTGGCGGCGGACGACCGACTGAACGAGCTCTCCTTCGACATGCGGTTGGGCGAGGGCGGACCACCGGCCCGGGTCGCCGACGTGGGCCGACTCGTGGCCGCTGCCCTCGGTCCCTCCGATCCCCTCGCCGAGTGGGCCTCGGCGCTGGCCGACGGGGCGATCGACGTCGAGTTGGCCGGGTTCCTCACCGGATCGATCGACCTGGTGGCACGCATGCGGCATCCCGATGGTCGGGAGCGCTTCGTGGTCGCCGACTACAAGACGAATCAGCTCACGCCACGTGGTGCCGACGCGGCGAGCGGACGACTACCGCCGGGTCCGGCTCACCCAGGCGATGGTCGAGCACCACTACCCGCTCCAGGCGCTCCTCTACGCCGTGGCGCTCCACCGTTACCTGAGGTGGCGCCAACCCGGGTACCGGCCCGGGACCCACCTCGGTGGAGCCGTCTACCTGTTCGTCCGGGGCATGACCGGACCCGGCGTCGCCACCAGTGGTGGGCACCCCGACGGGGTCTTCGACTGGGCGATTCCTCCGGAGCTGGTCGCCGGGGTGAGCGATCTCCTCGACGGCCGCCGGCCGGTGGCGGTATGACCGTCGGTACCGGGACGGGCGGTGGTCTCGGCCCGGTGGTGTCCGATGTCGTCCTGGCCCCGTTCGTCAGGGCCGGTGTGGTCGGTCCCTTCGAGCGGCAGCTGGTGGACGCGGTGTACCGCCTCGAACCCCGTGCCACGCCCGTGTCCCTGCTCACCCTCGCCCTCGCGGCGCGGGCCCCCAGGTTCGGCCACGTGTGCGTCGAGCTCGACCGGGTGCGCGATCAGATCCTGGCGGGTGACGACCTCGACGCGTCGCTCGCGGAGTTTGCCTGGCCGCCGATGGACGAATGGGTCGAAGACCTCACCCGCTCGGTCCTCGTCTCGTCCCCCGACGGTGCCGGTTCGGCCGACGGACCGCTGCTCCGACCGCTCGTGTGGGACGGCACGAGGATCTATCTCCAGCGCTACTGGCACTACGAACTGCTGGTCGCCGAGGACCTGGTACGGCGGTCGGGGTCCCACGCCTCCTCCGGCAACGCGTCGTCCATGGGCGACGCCCGCGTGGAGGAGGCATTGGGGGAGCTGTTCGCGCCGAGTGACCGCGACATCGAACCCGACCTGCAGCGGCGTGCCGCGCTCCGCGCGCTGACCCACGGCGTGGCGATCATCGCCGGTGGGCCCGGGACGGGGAAGACCCACGCCGTGGTGCGGATCCTGGCCGCCGCCCACTTGGTCGCCCGGGCCGAGGGCCGGTCCCCGCTGGTGGCGCTGGCCGCGCCCACCGGCAAGGCGGCAGCCAGGATGGGGGAGGCGGTACGGGGACAACTGGGTCAGCTGCAGGAGACCGGCGCGGTCGACCCCTCCCTGGCCGACACCCTCGCCGCCACCGAACCGACCACGATCCACCGGCTGCTCGGTCCGCGTCGCGGGACCCACTTCGCCCACGACCGTTCCGATCCCCTTCCCCACGACATGGTGGTCGTGGACGAGACGTCTATGGTGTCCCTGCCGTTGATGGCCAAGCTCCTCGATGCCGTACGCCCCGAGGCCACGCTGGTACTGGTGGGTGACCCGTTCCAGCTGACCAGCATCGAGGCGGGGACGGTCATGGCCGATCTGGTCGGGCCCGTCGGAGGGGATCGCACGGCGAGGGACGATGCCCCTCTCGCCGGCCGGGTGACCGAGCTCCGCCGCCAACGGAGGTTCGCCGAGGGCTCGGCCATCGCTGTGGTGGCCGACGCCATCCGTGCGGGTGACCCGGACCGGGCCATCGGGTGCCTGGCCGGGGGGCACGACGATGTGCACTGGGTCGCCCTGTCGTCCGGCGCCGGCATGGACGAGGTGGGCCGGGAGCTCGTCGATGCGTCCGTCGACGCCGCGGCGGCGGCGGCGGCGGGCGATGCCACCGGGGCACTCGCCTGTGCGACCCGCATCAAGGTGCTCGCCGCCACACGGCGCGGACCGCTGGGTAGCGAAGACTGGTCGGCCCGGATCGAGGTGGCGGTGGCCGGAAGGGTCCCACGTTCCCGAGCCGTGGGCCGCTGGCGCCTAGGGACGCCGATCATCGTGACGGGTAACGACCCGGTGAACCGGGTGTTCAACGGCGACGTCGGCGTCGTCGTGTCCCACGAGGACGGGACGCGGGTGGCGTTGGCCACCGGCGACGGGATGCGGCTGGTGGCGCCGTCGCGCCTCGACCAGGTCGAGACCTGGTGGGCCATGACCATCCACAAGAGCCAGGGGTCCGAGTTCGACCACGCCGTGGTGTCCCTGCCGCGACCCGGATCGCCCATCCTCACCCGGGAGCTGCTCTACACCGCGGTGACCAGGGCCCGGAGGAAGGTGACGGTGGTGGGTGGCGAGGATTCCATCCGCGAGGCCATCTCCCGACCGGTGGCGCGTGCGTCAGGGCTGCGGGACCGGCTGTGGCCGTCGTGAACCGGTCCGCCCTCCGGCGCGCCGGCGCCTTTCCGCTCTAGGTTTGGTCCATGGACGAACATTCATCTGCCCTCGAGGTTGCCGCGGCGATCCGTACTAGGGAAGTCAGCCCGCTCGAGGTCCTCGAGGCCACACTGGCCCGCGTCGACGAACGGAACCCGGGGATCAACGCCGTCATCTGGCGCAACGACAACGAGGCCAGGATCGAGGCCGCGGCACTCGGGGAGAGGATCGCCCGTGGCGACGACCTGGCGCCGTTTGCCGGCGTTCCCCTCCCGATCAAGGACCTGCTCGCCGTGGCCGGTCAGCCATTGACCTACGGTTCGCCCGGGTCCTCGGAGCGGCCGAAAGCCATCAGTGAACCTGTGGCCGATGCACTGGTGCGGGCCGGGTTCATCCTGACCGGCCGCACCAACACGCCGGAGTTCGGCTCGATCACCGTCACGGAGAACAGCCGGTACGGCGCCACCCGCAACCCGTGGGACTACGACCACACCCCGGGCGGGTCGAGCGGCGGCGCCGCTGCTGCGGTCGCCGCGGGATTGTTCCCCGTGGCCCATGCCAGCGACGGGGGTGGATCGATCCGGATCCCGTCGTCGTGCTGCGGGTTGGTCGGGCTCAAGCCGAGTCGCGGCCGTGTGCCGGCCACCGTCCCGGGGTGGCAGGGCCTGTCCACCAACGGGGCGGTCACCCGAACGGTGGCCGATGCCGCCGCGGTACTGGACGTGATCAGCGCTCCCGATCCCCATGCCTGGTGGAACGCACCGGTTCCCGCCCGTGCCTTCCACGAGGAGGTCGGGGCCGACCCTGGACCGTTGCGGGTCGCCCTGTGCACGGTCTCCGCGCTGGGGCTCCCGGTGGGTGAGGGCCCGGTCGCCGCCGTCGGGCACGCCGGCCACCTGCTCGAGTCGCTGGGCCACAAGGTCGATGTGCTCGACTCCGACATCATGGACCCAGCGGCCCTCGGACCGTTCCTCCATGTGATGGGGTCGGGCCTCGGTGAGCTCGACGACATCGACTGGGAGAAGGTGGAGCCGCACAATCGCGCCACCTATGCGGCCGCCGCCGAGGTGGACAGCCTCACCCTGGCCCGCTCCCTCGGCGATCTGCACCGTCTCACCCGCACCGTGGTGTCCCGTTTCGACGACGAGTTCGACGTGCTGGTCACGCCGACCATGTCGGTCGAGCCCCCGCGGGTGGGCCTCCTCGAAGAGGTGCACGCAACGGCCGATGCCGGTATGCCGCCCGTCGAGATCGTGGCCATGGCCGCCTTCACCGCCCTGTACAACATCACCGGGCAGCCGGCCCTGAGTCTTCCTCTGTTCGTCGCACCGTCCGGGTTGCCGGTCGGGGTCCAGTTTGTGGCCGGGCCGTGGCGTGAGGACCGGTTGGTGCGGTTGGCCTCACAGCTCGAGGCGGCCGAGCCCTGGGCCGACCGCTACCCCCGGCCCGCCTGACGCCGGTCGGCGAGGCGACGCGTCCGGAGGGAAGCCGGGCGGGCGATGGGCCGGCCCGCCCGGGGCCGCCTCGATCCCACCCGCCCCGTCCGGGTTGAGTAACTTCGGAGGTCGACCCAAGGAGGGCGCATGACGACCATCGACGAGACCGTCCGCCAGCACAAATACATCCTCGACGAGAGCGAGATGCCCACGGCCTGGTACAACATCGTGCCCGACCTGCCGTCGCCACCACCTCCGGCCCTCCACCCCGGCACGCTGGAGCCGGCCGGGCCCGACGACTTCGCGCCGCTGTTCCCCATGGACCTGATCCTCCAAGAGGTGAGCACCGACCGCTACGTCGACATCCCCGGGGGCGTGCTCGACGTCTACCGTCAGTGGCGGCCCTCGCCGCTGTTCCGGGCCCACCGCCTCGAGCGGGCCCTCGACACCCCGGCACGCATCTACTACAAGTACGAGGGGGTCTCTCCGGCCGGGTCCCACAAGCCCAACACCGCGGTGCCTCAGGC
This sequence comes from uncultured Acidimicrobiales bacterium, assembly GCA_963725395.1. Taxonomy (GTDB): domain Bacteria; phylum Actinomycetota; class Acidimicrobiia; order Acidimicrobiales; family RAAP-2; genus Bog-756. Next base: position 663,457 of record CAVRYH010000002.1, read on the forward strand.
GTACTACAACGCCAAGGCGGGGGTGAAGCGCCTGACCACCGAGACGGGGGCGGGACAGTGGGGCACCGCGCTCGGCCTACGCGTGTTCCATCTACGGCCTCGAGTGCGAGATCTGGCAGGTCGGCGCCTCCTTCGACCAGAAGCCCTACCGGCGGCTGATGATGGAGGCGTTCGGGGGCAAGGTCCACCGCTCGCCCAGTGAGCTGACCGCCGCCGGTCGGGCCATCCTGGCCGAGCACCCGGACAGCCCCGGGTCACTCGGCATCGCCATCTCCGAGGCCGTGGAGGTGGCCGCTCCCGACCCCGAGACCCGCTACGCCCTCGGCAGTGTGCTCAACCACGTCCTCATGCACCAGACCATCATCGGCGAGGAGGCCCTGCTGCAGCTGGCCAAGGCCGGCGAGCAGTCGCCCGACCTCCTGGTCGGTTGCACCGGTGGGGGATCGAACTTCGGGGGGCTGGCCTTCCCGTTCCTCCGGGAGAAAATGGCCGGGCGCATGAACCCGGTGATCCGGGCGGTCGAGCCGGCGTCGTGTCCGTCGCTCACCCACGGCGTCTACGCCTATGACTTCGGGGACACCGCCGGGATGACCCCGCTGATGAAGATGCACACGCTGGGCCACGACTTCATCCCCGACCCCATCCACGCCGGCGGCCTCCGGTACCACGGGATGGCGCCCCTCATCTCCCACATCTACGAGCTGGGCATGATGGAGGCGCTCGCCATCCCCCAGCTGGAGTGCTTCGGGGCGGCCATGCAGTTCGTCCGCAGCGAGGGGATCCTGCCCGCACCGGAACCCACCCACGCCATCGCCGCCGCCATCCGGGAGGCACTGGTGTGCAAGGAGTCGGGTGAGGAAAAGGTGATCCTGACCGCCTTGTGCGGCCACGGACACTTCGACCTGGCCGCCTACGACTCCTACCTGAGCGGCAAGATGGTGGACGAAGAGGTCACCGACGCCAGGTTCGCCGAGGGATTATCGACGGTGCCCGTCGTGGCCTGAGCCACCGCGCCCCGGCCGTCGGGGGCGGGCCGAGCTTGGTCCATCGGCCGGGCCGGCCCGGAGTCACTCCGCGAGGTCGGCCAACAGTTCGATGCGGCGGGCGAGGTTGACGGCGTGGTCGCCGAGGCGCTCGTAGAACCGTGCCACCAGGGCCACCTGGGCGGCCGTCGACGCCGTCTCCTCGTTGGCCAACTCGCGGGTCAGGGTCTCATGGAGGATGTCCATCTCCTCGTCGGCCCTGACCAGCCGGTCGCCGACCTTGCTCCGATCGCCGAAGGCGTCGGCGGCCTCCACCCACATCTCGTTGGCCACCTCGGTCATGAGCTGGACGATGCCCCGGCTGCGCGGGCTGATCCGGGTGCCCAGGTGGTCGACGGCCCGCTGGGCGACGTGTTCGGCCAGGTCGGCACTGCGCTCGAGCTCGGGGATGATGAGGAGCAGGGCCACCAGCCCGCGGAGCTCGGGGCCCTGGACCGGCCGCTCCTGGAGCTCGGCCCAGATGAGGAGCTCGACCTCGGACGTCAGGTCGTCCACGTCCCGGTCGCCGTCGATGACCAGCTGCCCGAGGATGGCATCGCCGGTCAAGAGGGCGTGGGTGGCCCGGGCCAGGGCCTCGGAGACCAGCGCGAACAGCTGGATCACCAGTTGGTCGATGGTGGCGTTGGCCGGTCGGGAGGTGGTCATGGGTCGGGGTGGCCGGCTTCCCGGGTGCGCCGGTGGCCACGGGGATGGGCCGGCGGGCGCCTCCTCGGAGGATGCGGCCGGCCGGGTCGGGGGCGGCACTGGCGCCTCAGTCCTCGGACGACGAACCGAACCCGATCGCCTGGGCGATGGCGTTGCGGCCGGCGTCGATCTTCTCGGCGGCCAGTTCGTCCTCGGCCATCACCTCGTCGAGGTCGGTCGCCTCGTAGCCGATGACCCCCATGTCGGCGAAGGTCTGGCGCATCGTCGGTCCCCAGAGTCCGATGTCCTTCAGGGTGGGCACGATCCGGGTGAACAGCAGGCTCCGGAAGAGTGCCTGGCTCTCGCTCCGGGCCACGTAGTCGATGCAGGACTCGGCGTCGTAGCCCAGACGCTCCCACAGCTCGTCGGCGAGGAACCTGTCGCGCATCCGGTAGCACGCGTCGGCACAGAACTCCTCGCGTTCATCCCTCTCGGCCTGGGTGAGTTGCGGGTAGTAGTCACGGAGGGCCAGGCGCCCGAACATCACGTGGCGGGCCTCGTCCTGCATCACGTAGGCGTTCACCGCTTTACCTAATGGGTCGCCCGCCGTGTTGCGGATCAGCCCGAACGCAGCCAGGGCCAGCCCCTCGATCAGGACCTGCATCCCGAGGTAGGTCATGTCCCACCGCGAGTCGCTGAGGACGTCGTCCAGCAACGACTTGAGATGCACGTTGATCGGATAGGCGGTCTCGATCTTGTCGAGGTAGCGCGAGTAGCTCTCGACGTGGCGGGCCTCGTCCATCACCTGGGTGGCCGCGTAGTACTTGGAGTCGATGGAGGGCACGGTCTGGACGATCTTGGCCGTGCAGATCAGTGCGCCCTGTTCGCCGTGGAGGAACTGGCTGAATTGCCAGGCCACCATGTTGCGTCGGACGTTCCCCCGTTCGCGCTCGTTGAGCTTGTCCCAGACCGGCGATCCGAAGATGGGCACCAGTTCGTCGGGGACGAGGAGCGGGTTCTCCGGGTCGGGGTCGTGGGACCAGTCGATCCGCTCGTTGGCGTCCCACTGTTTCTTTTTGCCCTTGTCGTACAGCGTGAGCAGTTTCTGGCGGCCACTGTCGTAGTCCCAGGTGAACTGGGCGGTCCCGGTCCCGTCCGCCGTCTGCCAGCCGGTCTTGTCCACCGGCAGTTGGTAGATCTTGGTCGCCACGATCGTCGTCTCCTCGCCCGTCGCCCCGGCTCAAGTGTGGGCGCACCGCGCCGCGCTGTCAATCGGTGTCACGCCCCTGTCCCCGGCCCGGCGTCAGGGACACCCGGCATCCGCCGACCGGTGGGCCGGTCCGAAGACGGCCGGGTCGGCGAACCCGGCCCGGCGGTTCCCGTCGCCGGGTGGTGCTCAGCGCAGCCCCAGCACCTCGGACGTGCGGGCCAGGGCGTCGAGGTGGCCGTCGACGGTGCCGAGGCCCGCCCGCATGGTGTTGATCGACAGGTGGCTGGCCCCGCGGCCCGCCACGCCCCGACGCGGCGGGCCAGGTCGTCGGCGTCGCCCCGCCAGTCGACCCGCCCCTCCATCCCGATGGCCGACGGGTCCCGACCCGCCACCCGGGCCGCCTCGTCCACGATCCCACGGGCCTCGTCGAGTGCGGGGCCGGGCTGGACCATGGGGAACCACCCGTCGGCCAGCCGACCGATCCGGGCGTAGGCCCTGGGCGAGGCACCCCCGAACCAGACGGGGATGGGGCGTTGGATCGGCATCGGGGCGATGCCGATCCCCTTCCAGTGGTCGAACTGTCCCGTCACACTCACCGAGCGGGTCGTCCACAACCGGCGCAGCAGTTCCACCTGCTCCTCGATCCGGCGTCCGCGCCGCAGAAGTCCTGTCCGAGGGCCTCGTACTCGACGGCGTTCCACCCGATGCCGACACCGAGCCGGAAGTTGCCGGCGGTGAGGAGGTCGACCTCGGCGGCCTGCTTGGCCACCAGCGCGGTCGGACGCTGGGGCAGGATGATGATCCCGGTCACCAGCTCGAGCGAGGTGCAGGCGGCCAGATAGCCGAAGAGGACGAACGGCTCGTGGAACTCGGTGTCGATGTCGTAGGGGCCGTTCCAACCCCGGTGGACCAACGGGTCGGCCCCGACCACGTGGTCGTAGGCGACGACGTGGCGGTATCCGAGGGCCTCCACCCCCTGCGCGTAGGCACGGACGCCGCCGACGTCCGGCCCGATCTCCGTCTGGGGGAGCACGACGCCGATCCTCATGTCAGTTGACTTCCTTCCTCGCCGCCGTCACGACGCCATCGGATGGCGCCGGCCCTCCACCCCGCACGCAGTTGCCGCCGTCGTTCCTGAGCCCGACGTCCGCTCGACACCACACCAGCTCAGCCCGATCACTCCGCCGGGGCGTGCTCGGACAGATCGGACTGGCGCACCCAGGTCGAGTACATCTCGGCGTAGCGGCCGCCACGCGCCACCAACTCGTCGTGCGTACCGACCTCGATGATCCGTCCCTCGTCGACCACGACGATGCGGTCGGCCCGCATGGCCGTCGACAGCCGGTGGGCGATGAGGATGGCTGTCCGGTTCTCCAGCAGCACATCGAGGGCGTTCTCGATCTTCGTCTCCGACTGCAGGTCCAGGTTGGAGGTGGCCTCGTCGAGCACCAGCACCCGCGGATGGGCCAGGAACGCCCGGGCCAGGGCGAGCAGCTGCCGTTCCCC
>CAVRYH010000003.1:0-196944 GCA_963725395.1 uncultured Acidimicrobiales bacterium
CCGGGGGGCGCACTTCGTGGTGTGGAAGTTCGGGTGATCCTTGAGGAATTAGTTCCGGGTGATCCTTGCTTGAGTTTCGGTAGTTGCTTGACACTGCTCCGGTTGATGCTTGACACCTCGACCCCACCGTCCTGGAGCTAAGGAGGTGGCCGAGTGCTCATGGAGCCCAGCAAGACGGAAGATCGCCCCGGCGGTCGAGACCGGGATCCTCGAGCTGCGCCGACAACCCCCTCGCTGGGGTCGATCCAACTGGTCCACCAGCTGAATCCGGGCGGGTGAAGTCGGTCCCTTCTCACATGGCCATCGATTGGCCCCGGTCACCCAGCGGCGCCGACCGGCTCTGAGGTCGCCGCTGCCGGTGCGGGCTGCTGCGGCTGACGGGAAGCGACGAAGTCGCGCGACCGGATGAGGCCCAGGGCGCAACCGGAACCGACGAGGGCCAGGGCCGCGCTGACCACGAACAGAACGTCGAGGGTGCTGGCGAAGCTGGAGTGTATGGCAGCCACTAGCTGACCCCGGAGTGTTGGCGGCACCGACTCGATCGCCTGGGCCGCCCGACCCTGCTGGATGTCGGTGACCACCGTCGGCAGCAGTGCATGCAGCGACGGCGTGCCGACGAGTGCCTGGTCCATCTTGTGGTGCAGCGATGCGGCGAAGATGGACCCGTAGACGGCGATGCCGGTGGCGATGCCGATCTGGCGGAACGTGGTGTTGACCCCTGAGGCCATGCCGGAGCGCTGCGGTGCCACGACCCCCACGGCGGTAGAGGCCAGCGGCGGGTTGACCATGCCGCTGCCGGCGCCGGCCAGGATGAAGCCCGGGATGAGGTGGGTCCAGGTGCTGGCCCCGTCCAGCCCGCCCATCAGGAGCAGTCCGATCCCGACCAGAAACAGGCCGGGCCCGATGAGCCAGCGGACGGGCATGTGGGTGCTGAGCCGCCCGGCGATCGTCGCCGTCACCAGGGTGACCCCGCTCATGATGAGCAGGCGGAGGCCCGTGCCCAGGGCCGAGTAGCCCAGGTCATCCTGCAGGTAGAGGACGAGGTACAACAGCATGGCGTAGAGCGAGCCGTTCATGGCGAAGGCCGCGGCCAGTCCCCCGCCGAACGTCGGGATGCGGAATAGCGAGAGGTCGAACATCGGATGATCCCCCCGGTGCTCCACCACCACAAACGCCCCCAGAAGCACCACGGCGAGGGCCAGACAGATCTCCACGCCGCTGTCGCTCCAGGCGATCTCCCCGGCGCGGATCAGGCCGTAGACCAGGCTGACCAGCCCGGCGGTGAGCGTGGCGAACCCGGCCCAGTCGGGCCGGCTGGCGTCCGGCGTCTTGGACTCCTCCACCTGCCACCTGGTGACGGCCAGCGCGGCCACACCGATCGGCAGGTTCACCAGGAAGATGCCCCGCCAACTGATCCCCGTGGTGATGATCCCGCCCAGCACGGGTCCGAGGGCTACGGCAACCCCGGTGATGGCTCCCCAGATTCCGAAGGCCACCCCCCGCTCATGGCCCTGGAAGCTGTGGGCCAGCAGCGCCAGCGAGGTGGCGAAGAGGATGGCCCCTCCGATGCCCTGGGCGCTGCGCGACAGGATCAGCATGATCGGCGACTGGGCCACCCCGCACAGCAGCGATCCGAGCGTGAAGACGATGAGCCCAATGGTGAACAGGAGCCGCCGTCCGTAGCGGTCGGCAAGGGATCCCGCCGTGAGCAGGACGGACGCCAAGGTCAGGGCGTAGGCGTCGACCACCCATTGCACCTCACTGAAGCTGGCGTGCAGTCCCGACTGGATGGTCGGCAGTGCGACGATCACGATCGTCACGTCGATCAGCAACATGAAGGTGGCGGCACACACCACCACCAGGGTCCACCACTTCTTCTCCATAGCCACCACCCTGCTCCGTTGCCTCAGTGCCCGCCACTGATCCGGCGCAATCTGCCTGTTTCCACTATCGACTACGGTTAAATGCATGGTATCCATTGCCATCGATGCTCTCGATCGCAGGATCATCCATGCCCTGTATCTCGATCCCCGAGCTCCCTTCAGTCGCCTGTCCGAAGTCCTCGGATCCTCCGAGCAGACCATGGCTCGACGCTACCGGCGGCTCTCCGATGGTCGGGTCGTCCGGGTGGTGGGTCAGCTCGACTCCCAACGCCTCGGCCGGTCCGACTGGGCTGTCCGCATGCGCTGTGCGCCCGGGTCGGCGCCGACCGTCGCCACCAGGCTGGCAGAGCGTCCGGACACTGCGTGGGTCCAGCTGACCTCTGGCGGTACCGAAATTTTCGCCACGATTCACTCACGCGATCGCCATGAGCCCGCGCCGTTGTTGCTCAGCCAACTTTCCGTGGGCACTCAGGTGATGACCCTCGAGGCCTACTGCCTGCTCCACCTCTTCACCACCGGGGCGTCCCCCCCTCCGGGGTTGGACGCCCTCGACCGAGACGAGATCGATCGGCTCTTGCCCCCGACAAGAGCCGGGACATCGACCACACCACCGACGGTCAACCTGCAGGACGCCGACTGGCCGCTCGTCCAGGCCCTGGCCGATGACGGCCGCGCTCCCTACCGGCAGCTGGCGGCCCGCACCCACTGGCACGAGTCGACCGTCCGGCGCCGGATGGAAGAACTCATCGCCGCCGGGGTGCTCTCCTTCGATGTCGACCTCGCCAGCGAAGCCCTGGGGTTCAGGTCCCGGGCCCACCTGTGGATGTCAGTGGTCCCCGCCCAACTCTCCCAGGTCGGCCGGACTCTGGCCGATCGTCCCGAGGTCCCCTTCGTGGCCGCCACCACCGGCTCCACCAACCTGGTTGCCGCGGTGCTCTGCCGGGACGACCACTCGCTCTACGAGTTCATCACCGGCGTGATGGCCGGGCTGGATGGCGTCACCCACATCGAGACCGCTCCGGTGATGCGGGCGGTCAAGATGCACGCCACCATGAACCGGCCATGAGGCTGACGCCCGGACGGGGGAACGCCATGCAGGCAGGCTGATGAGGAAGCACGCTGACGATGACGGAGCCCGCTGCGCCGTGTCGTCGCAGTCACCAAGCGCCTGCGTCCCCATTTGGAAGTTCGGGTGATCCTCGAGGAGCGCGTGACTCCTTCGGTGGTCACTTGACGCAGTTCCGGTTGATGCCCGACACCCCGGGCCCGACTGCCCCTCCAGCTACTCACGCTCAGGCGGGCGCATAACAGGCCACCCAGGCGATGTCGAGTTCCGCCCTCGCACCCGGTTGCGCGTAGGGGCCCTTGATCGAAGACTCATTCTGCAGGATCCATGTCATCGGAATGTCGGGGACGTCCTTCGACGTGGTACCGACCAGCCGACCGTCCAGATAGAAACTGACCGCGTGGGAGGTCCATTCGATCTTCGACGTGTGCCATTGCGTCCATGTCGCCCGGGTCGAGAAGTTGGCCCCCCCGGGGTGGGTGTAGGCGCTGATGGTGGTCCCGTAGGGATTCTCGGGAAAATCGATTTCGAACCCCCCCTGGTAAAACAGGTGAGCACTTTGAAAGCCCGGATCTTCCTGAATCACCTTGAATCGTTCCGTATACATTCCGTACAGCTGGTCCATACAGGCCTTGGGCACCACGGTGGCCACGACGTTCGATCCTCCGGTGTCGGGACGGTGCATGCGTATGTGCATCGCACCACCGCCGACCGAGACCGCGTCCTGGGGCTCGTAGAAGCCACCGACCGGCGGATGGAAATCGAAATACGGACATTTGTCGTTGTTCTCGATGCATTCCTGCGCCGTGTCCGGCCAGCCACTCGGATAGGCCCACCAATCGTCGTAGTAGCTGCCGTAGCGTCGTAGACCCGCACAGTAGGTTTGCGCGGCGTCGGTACCGTAGCCACAGCCGCTGAACGCCCCAACGGGCACCTTGCCGGGAAAGTCCGTCTCGTAGATCTGGTTCCAGCCCGGTACGTTGCCGACCGGCACGCACACTCCCGACGGACCGCAGGCAGAAGAGCTACTGCCGCTGGTGAACAGCAGTCCCACCACGACAGTGGCCAGCACGAGGACAAGGACGATGACCGTGATCGACTGGAGAGGCTTGTGCTTCGACAGCTGGACCAAGAAGGCCTGGGTCCGAGTTCCGGAGTACTCGGTGTCGTTCGAAGAAGTCATGGCTCCGCGTTCATCTGGGTGTCATCGTGAGTTGCAGCCGACCGACCTGTCGGTCTCGCGCGCGGACGGTTCGACCCTGCTCCCGGCCGCATGGGGACCCAGGATAGAGGCAAGGCCGGTCTCTGAGCACTTCAGGGCAGGTCACAGCTCCCGGCCGGTACCGCCACCTCGTGTTCCATCGCACCCGATTCGCATGGGGGCTCGGCCGGAGGCAACCGAACGGTGCGACAGGGACCGGTCGGCGGGCACCACGGCCGCCACCGGACGGTGGACATCGGCCCGGTTCGGCCATCGATCCGTGGCCTGACCGCACGAGGGTGGCCACGGCCGGCATGGAGCTATGACCCGAGGACCCGGTGCTCCGATCGACCGACGCGAGGCCAACATCCTCCTCTCTTCGGAGCGGGGAGACCACGTGGATGGTCGACGACACCTCTGCTCCGAGTGCTGTCCGGCGCGGCCGGGATCCTCACGGTGCTGAGCGAGGCCCCGGGGCGTCGTCCGGCACGGGTGTCCGATGATCCTGCGACGTTCGGCACCCGCCGACCCGGGGCGAGACGGGCAGCGCCACTCCGCGGTCGGAGTCGTCGACATGGACGCCGAGCAGGTAACGTTGGGCCGCTACCGATCAGTCACAAGGAGAGCTGGTTCTTGCGAGGATCCCGAGGCTCTGACGGGAACACGGACATAGCGGGGCTGCCATGGAAGAGGTAGACGAAGGGGCCGTGAGGGTGTCGGGTTCCAGCGACGACCCGAGTCGCCCGATCATCTCCATCGAGGGGGAGTTGGACGTCGCCAGTGTTGACGCGGTCCGAGCGGGCATCGAGCCGTTCCTGGCCGCCGACCCGGACCTGGTGGTCTTTGATCTCGGCAAGCTGGAGTTCATGGACAGCTCCGGGATCGCACTGCTCGTGCAGGTGGCCAACCGGGTGGGCCGGGTGGAGGTGCACGATGCCACCCCGATCGTGCGGCGGGTGCTCGAGGTCACGGGACTCCTCGAAACGTTCGGGATGAGCGATTGACCGTGCATCGTCAGTTCAGGCCGATCGCCGCCTCAGTCGCCGCCAGTCGGCGGTTCGCCGCCGAGGTGTGTGCCGATCTCCCACGGGACGTGCGTGACGCCATCGTGCTGATGGTGTCCGAGCTGGCCACGAATGCCCTGGTCCACGCCACCAGCGGTTTCGACGTACGGATCGACCGCTCGGTGTGGCGGGTACAGGTCACCGTGAGCGACGAGGGGGCGGGCGCACCCATCCTGCAGTCCCCAGACCACAGCGATCCCCACGGCCGGGGACTCCGGGTGGTGCGGGAGCTCTCCGACGAATGGGGAACAACCGAGTCGGGCGGCCCGCAGGGAAAGTCCGTCTGGTTCAGCGTCGATCTCGATCACCCCGGGCGTCCTGACGCCGCCGGGGTGCCCGACGAGACGGAGCGATCGACACAGGCAGGGGAGCCGGCAGGCCAGCCCGGCGGCACGCCGCCGGCGCGAGCGGCGGCACGTCCCAGGGCGGGATCGTTGAGCAAGCAACAGCCGATGGCGCGACGCCCGACCGCTGCCCCGAACGCCGCCGACCCGAGTCGCCCACCCCGTTTCCTGGTCGCTCCCGGACTGACCGCAAAGGTGTAACCGGTCCCCACCGTCTCGCCGCAGGTGCCACTCGAGAGCCGAAATTGGAACGGTAAGCTGGCGCAAGATTTTCGGTAGCCGGCGGTCGCGACGCGAGGTCTCGGGATGCAGAGCGTGACAGGGAATCTGGAGGCTGCGCCCGACCCGGATGCCGGTTCCCTCCACCGCCAGCGCCACGCCCTGGCCTTTCGTGAGAGTGGGTCCAGCCGACCCGGCCGGGTGGCACTGGCCATCATCCTGGTCGGCCTCCTGGTCACGGCGGCCTGCGCGTGGACCGCGTGGACCCTCGACCGCCACAACGAGCACCGGCTCCTGGAACTCCAGACCCAGCAGGCCGGCGACGTGGTGGCTTCGACCATCGTGAGCATCGAGAACCCACTTGTGACCGCAGCACAGATCGCCACGGTCAGCGATGGCAACGTGCAGAGGTTCACCGGGTACATGGCGGCGTTCACCGGACCGGGCCGCCAGTTCGCGTCGGTCTCGCTCTGGCGGTCCACCGGCGGGTCGGTGCAACCGGTCGCGGCCATCGGTGCCGCTCCGGCCCTCCCATCGAACTCGGGGGCGGCCTCCGAGTTCATCGCCCGGGCGTTCCAGAGCCCGACCGTGGTGGTGAGGGGGATCGGTACCGGCCGACTCGACCGCATCGGCTATGCCGTGTCCGACGCCAGGGATGGGACCTTCGCCGTCTACGGCGAACGGTCGATCCCGGCGAACCGGCGAGCACCCATCGAGAGCAACTCGGCCTTTTCGGACCTGAACTTCGCCACCTACCTCGGCACCCGAACCGATCTCGCCCACCTGGCCACGACCAACCTGCCCCTCGGCGATCTGCCCGTCGGTGGGAGTCCGGCCCGTGACCTGATTCCCTTCGGCGGCACGACTCTCACCCTCGTCGCCGCGCCGCAAACAGAGCTCGGCGGCGCGCTCGGGGCCGAGCTCCCCTGGATCTTCATCGTCGGTGGTGTCCTGTTGACCATCGCCTCGGCCATCGTGGGCGTCCAGCTGGCGAGACGGCAACGGAAGGCCCAGCAGGATGCCCGGACCATCGCCGGCCTCTACGACCAGATGGACGTCCTCTACGGCGAACAGCGCTCCGTCGCCGAGACTCTCCAGCACGCGCTGCTCCCCAAACTGAACCCGGTGCTGGCGAATCTCGACGTCGTGTCCCACTACATCGCCGGAGCCGACCGGGTCGACGTCGGCGGGGACTGGTACAGCGTGATGCGGGTGGATGACAGACACTTCGCCTTCGTGGTGGGGGACGTCTCGGGGCGCGGGATCAGCGCAGCCACCCTGATGGCTCGGCTCCGTTTCACCATCGGGGCATACCTGCAGGAAGGGCACGCTCCCGAGACCGTCCTCGCCATGTGTGCCCAACAGACCGACGTGACCGTCGACGGCCACCTGGCCACCGTTCTCCTCGGGTTGGGCGACGTGCACACCCGTGAGATCAGCCTGGCCAACGCCGGCCATCTCAATCCGCTGGTGATCTCTGACGGCAGGGCGGAGTTCGTCCGCACCAAGGTCGGGCTACCGCTCGGGGTGACGGCCTCGACCTACGAGTCGGTCACCGTGGTCATGCCCGCGGGTTCGACGTTCTTGGCCTTCACCGACGGACTCGTGGAGCGACGGGGAGAACTGCTCGATGTGGGCCTTCACCGTCTGGCCAGCGCGGCGGCGTCCCAGGACGTCGACCTCGGGAGGTTCATCCCCTCGCTCATCACTGCCCTCGACTGTTCCGAGAGCGAGGACGACATCGCCATCTTGGTTTTTCGCTGGAGGGATCAGGGTCGGCCCACGGAGCACGAGGAGCCCAGCGACGCGATCGATGCGAGTTACACGACGGCGTGACTGCTCACATCGGGGCAACGGCGGGTGCCCGATGCCATCAGCCGGGAGGCCGATCTCCCGGACGGTCTGTGTATCCTCTCGGCCCGGGCTCCGGACCCACCAGTTGCCCGCGCCGATGCGAGTCGGTCGGGGCCCGAGCCGCGGGCCGGGTCAGGGCCGCGGCCGCTCGGTGCCCCTAGCCGTGGACCATCCTCCACCACCACGACGGGACCCCCAACCCGTGGGCCAACTGCAGCGGCACGGCTTCGAGCTGCCTGCCCAGCACCCAAAGCGCGGTGCCGACCTGGCCGGCCGCACCCCGACCGGGTGATGCCGGCAGGGGCTCAGCCGCCCCGACGACCCGTTGGCCCGGCAGTCCGAGGAGCCACGCACTGTGTGTGGCGACCACGGGGACGTGGTGACGGACCCCGTCCCAGGTGGTCGACGCCGTCGCCACCAGGTGGCCCCTCGTGGTGAGGGTCACGGGCACCACGGCGCCTTCGGACACGGCCAAGAGCTTCTCGACCACCGGCCCCGTGTAGCGGAGCGGGTACTCCTCCTCGAGCCCGGTGTCCGGCGCGGTCGTCGTGGTGGCCGCACCAGCGGACGGCGGACCGGACGGGGCTGCCGCGGTCGGGACGTGCTGTCCGAGGGCCGAGGCCAACACCAGCACTGAACGACCCGCGATGGTCCGGTAGCCGGCCAGTACCATGCAGCCGGACGCCTCGGAGGTGTAGCCGGACTTGATGCCGACGATCCCGTCGGTCCCGATCTCGGTGACGATGTTGTGCACGGTCCCGACCAGGGGAAGGGTGACCGTGGGCATGGCGGCGACCGCGGCGAACGTCGGGATGGCCATGCCGGCCGCGGCGATCCGCAGGGTGTCGGCCGCAGTGGACACCGACTGGGGCTGGAACCCGCTGGCATCGACATAGTGGGTGTTGGTGGCACCCAGGGAGGCGGCCAGTGCGTTCATCTTGACCACGAAGGCACCCTCGCTGCCGGCATCCCACACAGCCAGCGTGTAGGCGATGTCGTTGGCTGACTGGTTGAGGAGCGCCTCGAGCATCTGGAGCTCGCTCAGCTGTTCGCCGGCCTGGATGGGGATATTCGACTCGTCGTTCTGGAGGTCGACACCGTACTGGGCGACGTCCGCCGCAGTCAGGGTGATCGACGGTCCGCTGGCCCCGGGCGCGATCGGGTGATCGCGGAGGATGACCACCGCCGTGGTCATCTTGGTCAACGATGCGATCGGCACCGGTACCTCGGGTCCGGACTGCTGTGCGTAGCCGAGCGACGGGATGTCGACGGCGGCCTGACCCTCGGGCGGCCACGGCAGGGTCGGCGGCGATCCGGGCACCACCTCGGAGGAGCGGACGGCACTCGTGATGGTCGGCGGGGACAAGGGTCGGGCCGCGGCGCAGTGCGACCAACGAGGCGGCTGAGACGAGGGCCACCACGACCAGGCCCACGAGGGACCACTTGATGATCCGCCGGTTCCGCCGCCTCCGTGCCCGTTGTGGCCGCTCCGGGACGATCGCAGGGGTGGTGGGCGCGGGCCCCGCCGGCCCCACGGGAGTGGAGACATCGAGGGAGGGCACTGCGGCGGGCGGCGGCGTGGTGTCCGACGTCGGCGCGGTATCCGGCGGCGGCGCGTCGGCCACCAGGGTGGCTATGCCGACCGGGTACCGGCCCGGGGCACGGGACCCACCCTCGCCGACGTCGGACGCGTCGCTCCCAACTTCAAGCTCTCCGTGGTTCAGCTGCCCTCCAGGTCCTCGGCGACCATCTGCACGTGTGAGCCCCATGGCCCGGATCAAGCCTAATGGGCATCGGGCGGAATACGGGGAGATGCCACGGCCCCTCCGGGGTTCTGCTCCGACCTCGGTGGACGGGCGCTCTCCCGCCGCGAGCCAGTGCCGCTACCGTGGGCGGCGGGCCAGCGCGCCTCAGCGTCAGGCCCGGCTTCAGGGCCCGCCCGGGCGTCGAGGCGCTCGGGCGTCGGAGAAGGGAGCGGGGCTGAGTTGGCACAGGACGAGTCACCGCGGTGGTTCGGGAAGAAAGAGGGTGGACTGGGTGTGGGCCCGCTCACCTGGCAGGGCCGCGCCGCCACGTTCCTGTACGTATTCCTCCTCGTGGTCGCCGCCTTCACGTACTCACAGCTGGCCCTGACCGTCGTGGTCGTGGTCTTCTACACCGTCGTGTTCGGGTTCGTCGTCGCCTTCAAGTCCGACCTCATGAAGGACCACTGGCCGCCGGGATCCTGACGGTGGGCCCGACCACCGACGGCCGTCGGGACGAGCCGGGTTTCCCCGCTCACCCGACAACCGTTCCGGTATGCTCCGGCTCCGTGCCGAACTCACGGGGTGGTCTCGGCGGGAATGCGGCAACCGACCGGATTGCCCCGGGTGGAGCGGGTTGGCGGTCCCGACTGGCGTTCTGGTCCTCCCCGCCCGACCAACCGTCATGGGCCCGCCCGGCGCTGCTCCTCGTGGCCGCCCTGTCGGTGTTCCTCTACTCCTGGCGGGCCGGAACCTACCTCGAGGTCTATTACGCCGCCGCCGTGCGCAGCATGTCCATGAGCTGGCACAACTTCTTCTTCGCAGCCTTCGACCCGGCCGGAACGGTCACGCTCGACAAGCTGCCGGGGGCGTTCTGGATACAGGCCCTCTCTGTCCGTGTCTTCGGGGTCCACACCTGGGCCATCGTCCTGCCCCAGGTGGTGGAGGGCGTGCTTTCGGTGCTCGTCCTCTACCGGATCGTCCGCAGGACCTGTGGCGCCACCGCGGGGATCCTGGCCTCGTCGGTCCTGGCCGTCTCGCCGGCGACCGTGGCGCTTAACCGGGGGAACATCTCCGACACACTGATGATCCTGCTCCTGCTGCTCGCCGCGGACTCGGCCGTGACCGCCGCGGCCACCCACCGGTGGCGGAACATCCTCCTTGCCGGAATCTGGGTGGGGCTCGCGTTCCAGGCCAAGATGATCGAGGCGTGGATCGTCCTGCCCGCACTCGTGCTCTTCTACCTGGTCGCCTCGACGGACGGCTGGAGGGAGCGCACCGTGCGCATCGCCGCGATGGCACTCACCGCCGGCGTCGTCTCACTCGGCTGGATGACCGTGGTCACGCTGACTCCCGCGTCGTCGCGGCCCTACGTCGACGGCAGCCCGAACAACTCCGTCTTCCACCAGGTCTTCGTCTACAACGGCATCGGCCGGGTCGACCAGGAAACGCCGAACCAGCTGCTCAGTCAGTCGATCGGCCTGCAGATCCCTCCCCCGCCGGCCCCGGGATGGAACAGGCTGCTCGAGGGCTCACTGGGCAGGGACACCGGATGGCTACTCCCTGCCGCGCTCGTGTCACTGGTCGCCGGACTCGTCGCCACCCGCCGCAATCCGGGGGGCGACCTCGTCAGGGCGAGCTGCGTGCTGTGGGGGGCGTGGCTCATCGCGCTCACCGCAAGCTTCAGCGTGAGCTCGAGCATCAACTCCTACTATGTCGCCGCCCTGTCGCCGCCGATCGCCGGGCTGGTGGCGATCGGGGTGACGCTGGCGTGGCGGGGCCGGCACGTCTGGGGGGTCCGGGCGGTCACCGCGGCGACGATCGCCGTCTCGGTCGGCTATGCCAGCTGGCTCCTCCCCGCCACCGGGACCGGGCTGCCCGGATGGCTGAACCCCCTCGCCGTCGGGCTCGCCCTCATCGCGATCATCGGTCTTGTCGCGCCCGTCAGGGGCGGTGCGTCCTCCCGCGTCGCCGCGGCCGCCCTGGCCGCAGCGCTGGCCGCAGCGCTGGCCGCGGTCATGGTGGTGCCGGGCGTCGCGTCCGTCTCGATCGCCTCCGATCGTCTTGGATCCTTCGACACGCCGTTCCAGCCCCCCGAGGTGACGGTGGCCGTGCGACAGTTCTTCGGCGTGGCGGCCTCCACGGCGACCCTCCTCCCCACCTTGGAACAGGCCCGACGAGGAGCGCCGTTCCTCATGGCCACCCAGACCTCCGCCCTCGCCGCCCCTTTCATCTTCGAGAGCGGACAGGAGGTTCTCCCGATCGGTGGCTTCACGGGGACGATTCCCGAGCCGACGCTCCGGACCCTCCAGACGCTCATCCGCCGGGGGGCGTTCCACCTCGTCCTCCAGTCACCGTCGACCACGGACCCTCGACTGGTATGGATGGCCAAGCACTGCCTGTCACTCCCCCAGCCGAGAGGCGTCAACGTGCCCGCCAAGAACCGGTACTCGATCCTCTTCTGTCTGCGGACGTCATGAGTCGGCCCACGAACGCCATCGGACGGGGACACCCGAGAGGAACGCGCCTGGCCCCCTAGTGCCGCTCCTCCACCGGTGTGCCGCCGGGGAGCCCTGCCCCCGACCGAGGTCCGGTCCGCCGCGGGCCGTCCTCGGCCAACCAGGCCGCGGTGCGCCGGTAGGACGAATGCGACAGCTCGGCACTGCGCCGGAAGTCGAAGGGTCCCGGCGCCTCGGGCCGGGACGAGGGGACGAGGTGCACCCGACGTCCGGTCTGGGCCGCGTGCCGCTCGGCTTCGGCCAGTTGCCGCTTCTCGACGCGTGCGGTCACCAGCGACACCGAGTTCATCGCCACGGCGATCGCACCCCTCGGTGGCCTGTCACGAGGGGCGGTGGTGGTGGTGATCACGTAGACCTCGTCCGCGCCGAGCAATTGGGCTTCGAGGACGGGGTGGTTGGCGGCCAGGCTGCCGTCGATCAACCACCGGCCGTCGATCCGGACCGGGGGCAGCAGTCCCGGGATCGCCGAACTCGCCGCCAGGGCGTCCTCGATCTCGCCGGTGGTCAGGATGACACCCTCGCCGGTCACCGCGTCGGTGGCCGTCACCGCTAGCGGTGTGGTGGCCTCCTCGATCCGGCGGATCGGAACCCACTGGTCGATCAGCCGCCGCAACTGCTGAGGGGACACGAGGTGGTCGCGGAGTCCCACCAGCCCGGCGAGAGCCCGAAGCGGATTCAATCGGACGGCCTCGCGGCGACCCAAGGCGGCCCATGCCGCCATCAGGTCGCGGGCGCCGGCAGCGCCGGGGCGTACGGACAAGAAGGCCGCGTTGAGGGCGCCGACCGATGTGCCGATCAGCAGATCGGGCTCGATGCCCGCCTCGAGGAGGGCGACCGCACTCCCGGCCTGCATCGGGCCGAGGTTCCCACCTCCGGAGAAGGCGAAGGCGACGGTCACCGGGGTGCATCCCCGTCACACCCGGCCCACGGCCGGTCGGGGAGGCCGGCCGGGCCCGATGGGGGCAGCATCGATCGCCGCCCGGAGGGGCACACGCCATCGAGAGTCATCCCTGCACGCCCATGTGGTTGCCGACCCTGCTCCGAAAGCGGCGGCCGCCAGCTTGTCGAAGCGGCCGTGGAGAAGGACAGATTAGCGCTCCGGCGCCCGCACCACCCGGGTCGTCGGCTCGAAGCGGAGGTTACGGTGGACGGGTGGACGAAGAACCGGGTTTGGAGCTGGCCCGGACCTTCAGTGAGATCGCCGGGGTGCTGTGGGACCGCGCCGAACCCGCGACCGTCCTCGACCGCATCGTCCATCTGTCCGTCAAGACCATCAAGAGCTGTCAGCACGCCGGGATCACCGTGGTCGAAGGTCGGCGCATCACCTCCCCGGCCTCGAGCGATGCACTCCCCGCCTTCATCGACGCCCTCCAAGCCGAGACCGGCGAAGGACCGTGCGTCGACGCCATCCGACAGCACCAGACCTTCTCCACGGGCCACCTCTCCTCCGAGGACCGGTGGCCGAGCTTCGCCCGGCGGGCCGGTGAGGAGACCGGTGCCGAAAGCATCCTCTCGCTCCGGCTCTTCGTGAGGGGCGACACGCTGGGCGCACTCAACCTGTACTCGTCGGTGCACGACGCCTTCGATGCCCACGATGCGGCCATCGCCGCCCTGTTCGCCACCCACGCCTCCGTCGCCTGGTCCGCATCGAAGGCGGTGGTCGACCTCCAGGCCGGCATCGACACCCGCCAGCTGATCGGCGAAGCCACCGGGATACTGATGGCGCGCGAGCACGTGACGTCGACGGAGGCATTCGACATCCTCCGGCGGGCGTCCCAGCGTCTCAACGTCAAGCTGCGGGACATCGCCCGCGGCGTCGTCGGCCCGGACGACGTGGCCCCCGGCGAGGAGGAGGGCGATCCGGGCACCCCGCGGTGACCCTCGGTTCAGGAGCTGTCGGGGTCGGCCTTTATTGTCATAAGTGCTGTCAAATGTTACCGTCGCCCCATGAACTTCGGAACCGTCGACGTCCCGTACGCCCAGGCGCTGGCTTCCCGGTCGCCCGACGAGGACGGCCCGATCTGGATGGTCAATTTCATGCGCTACAAGCAGGTCGCCGACTACGGACCCGGGGCCGAGGCACAGGAGAAGGTCTCGGGCCGCGAGGCCGACGACCGCTACGCACCCACCGAGGTGCTGGCGGCGATCGGGGCCGACGTGGCCTACTTCGGTGACGCCGTGGGGCCCGACGGTGGCCCGGACCCGGACTGGCACCGGATGGCCATCGTCCGCTACCCGACGCGTCGGTCGTTCATCGACATGCAGTCGCGTCCCGACTTCCGAGACAAGCGCGTCCACAAGGACGCGGGCATGGAGTTCACCATCATCATGTGCTCGAACCCGGTGGCTCCACCCCGGGGCGATCCGGGCCCATCGGGGATCGTGAGGTTCGTGGCCTACCCGGCCGGGCACCCGACCCAGAGCCCGGCCGCTGAGGGGGCGACCTTCGTCGTCGAAGGGACGGTCATCGGTGACGAACGGAGGTGGGATCGCCTCGATATCTCGTGGTCGGACGACGGGGGCGCCGTCCCCGAGGGGGCGATGGTCGTGAGGTCGGCTCCGCTGATCGACCGGATCCGGCCGCTCATCGCCGACCAACTGGGCGCCTGACCGACCGGCCGCACCAGTCGAGGGAAGGATCCCGCCGAAGGCCACGCCCGCTCCGGGCCGCGCCGGATTGAGCGCCTGGCCCGCTGGGTAGAGCACGGGCATGGAAGCCGAGGTGACCCCGATCGGGACCGAAGTGATCCCCATGGGGTCACGCAACGGGGCCCTCACGCGGGAGCATCTGGCGCTGACCCTCTCCTTCGAGGGCCCGGCCTGCACGGTCGCCCTCCGCGGCTCCCTAGACATCGACTCGTCGATCGCACTGGAAAGCCAGTTCGACCAACTCACGTATCTCCAACTCGACAAGGTGATCGTCGACATCGACGGTCTCCGCCATCTGGATGAGGCCGGAGCGAGGACGCTGCAGCGTCTCGGGGCGCTGGTCGCCGGGGCAGGCCTGGACCTGTTCTTGAAGGACGGTCGGTCGACCATCGAGTGCACGGAGAAGGCCCGGCCTCCCGACGGGTGGACGACCCTCAGCTCACCCTGCCGCCGACATCACCACGCCGCCCCGAGGACCGGGTCGGGCGCCGGACACCTGAGGGCGGTTCGGTGAGGGCCTGTCCGTCGTCGGGCGGGCCGTCCTAGGATTCCTCCGAGGACCAGGAGGTGCTCATGGACGTCCCGCAGGAGATCTCCCCGTCCGACGAGGATGCCCTCGACGAGGCACTCGAGGAGTCGTTTCCCGCCAGCGACCCCCCGTCGACGTGGTCGGGCATCGTCCTCGATCCGGTCCGGCGGGGCGCGGCCTCAGAGTCCTGACCGACCTCGGGGGAACTCGGGCGACTTCCGCTCATGCTCGTCGGGGTGGCGACGGGCAGGGCCGCGGACCGACCCGGGAGGCCGACACCGGAGGTCGACCCCGGGCCGGGACCTGAATCCGGAGCCGGATCCCGGCCGACGCGCCGAGTGCCTCACCACTAAGGAAAAAAATTGTTCCTTCGACCGTCGCCGACGCGCCGAACGCGCATACCATCAGGAGTAGGCGGATGCAGGGGCGGCAATGCAGTACGAACGTGTCGGAACAAGGGAAGGACCGAGTCGCCATGGCAGACGAGACGGGCAACGGGAACCTCGGAGGGAGCGCATCGACGGCGTCGCTCCGGGCGCTCGCCGAGATCGGCGATCGACGGGTCGGAGAACGACTCCCTTCACTACTGCACGAGTTGTCGTACTACGGGTTGGTGGAGCGCACCGGCCCCGGTGAGTGGGTCCTGCGGCCCGACGTGCAGGCGGCACTCGAGGCCCAGGGGCGCACCATTGACGGCGTCGAGCGTCGGGTGTTCGTCGGCCTGCGCTGTGAGCAGTGCCGGGCCAGGACGGTGACCAAGATGGTCGGTGAGCGGCGCCTGTGTGTGTCGTGCGCCGAAGCCGAAGGAAGGGTCGACCCGCCCTCGCTGGACCCGGAGACGACGTCGCCATCCCGCCATCCACGACGGAGGCGGCTGCCCCACCATCTCCGACGGGCTGGGTAGCCGCCTCCCCGTCACCGAGCGGTGATGCCCCACGACCCGGTCCATCTCGCGCCCGGGTGGAGGACGGTGACCCCGGTCCCCGAGCGGAACGCGTCGGGGGGGCAGGTCATCGGCTCCACGGCCACGGCGGTCCGCCGCTCCCCGACGTCGAGTGTGTCACCGGTGAACACCATCAGATGGGTGAACCGCTCGTCGGCCCAGACCGTCGCTCCGTGGCCACCGTCGGGGTGATCGAGTTCGACCCGAACCCGTCCGTCGGCGTCCCGCCGGAGTGCCGTGTAGGCCGTGTCCAGTCGGGTCACCCCGATCAGTCGGCCGGTGGTGAAGTCGAATTCGGTCCCGGCCACCGGACTGCTCGTGACGGGGAGCCCCCGGTCATCGGCGATCAGCCGTTGCTCGGCAGGGACCCGTAGCCGCACCTGGTCGACCGACGGCGTGCCCACCGTCAGGTAGGGGTGGAAGCCGATGCCGAAAGGGAGGTCGGTCTCCCCCAGATTGTCGGCGTCGGCGACCACGGTGAGCCCGTCGCGTCCGAGCCGGTACTCGACGGTCAATCGGAGCGAGAACGGGTAGGCCGGTGACGGGCGCAGCTCGCACGCCATGCTGACCCGGTTCTGGGCCCGGCCGACCATCCGCCACGCCATCCACCTGACGAGACCGTGAATGGCGTTGCCGGCCGGCAGATCGTTGAGGGGCGCCTGGGCATCGACGCCCTGGAAGGAGTAGCGGCCGTCCCCCAGGCGGTTGGGCCACGGGGCGAGCACCTGGCCCCGGCCGCCGTGGCTCCACTGGCCCGGGCCGAAGCCGTCGACGACCGGCTCGTCCCCGACGGTGAACGACCTGAGTGTGGCACCGACCTCGGTGATCACCGCCCGCTGGTGACCGTGGCCGATGACCCATTGATCGCCGGTGGCGGCGGTTGTCTCGGCCGGACGTTGGTCGTCGGCGGTTGATCGGGGGTTCATGGGCGTGTCGGTGGGATGGCTCGGCGGCCCTCGGCCGGCCGACGTCGCCCGGTATGGTAGGCGATCAGGGCCGGACGGCCCGACGGAGCAGTTCCGCGGGGCGGCAGGCCATCCCGACGGGCCCCGCCCCTCGCCTCCAATCCCGATCGGACACCGGCCCATGCGCATCCTCATCACCAACGACGACGGCGTCTTCGCCCCGGGCATCGCCGCCCTGGCACGGGGACTCCGAGACCGGTTCGGGGACCAGCACGACCTGGTGCTGGTGGCCCCACTGGACGATCACAGCGGGGCGGGCGCCGCCGTCGGTCGGGTCTACGAGCGTGAGTCCATCCCCTTCGAACACGTCGAGATCCCCGGCCTCCGCGACGTACCCACCTACGGGATCGACGGCTCCCCGGCCCTGGCGGTGATCCTGGCCTGCATCGAGGGATTCGGTCCCCGGCCCGATCTGGTGGTCTCCGGCATCAACCACGGCACCAACGCCGGTCGGTCCGTCCTCCACTCCGGCACGGTCGGCGCCGCGCTCACCGCCGCCCAGTTCGGCCTCCGCGGCCTGGCGGTGAGCATCGCCTGGGGCGACGACCCGGTGCCGTGGGAGACCCCGGTCTCCCTGGTCGGAGCGCTTCTTCCGGCCTTGGCCGGCTTCGCGCCCTCGACGGTGCTCAACCTCAACACCCCGGCCGTGCCGCTCGAACGCCTCCGCGGCCTGCGTCACGGAGCGCTCGGCACCGTCGGGCTCATCCGCGCCGTCCGGCCCGAACACACGCCTGAACCGGTGGCCGGCAATCCGGTGGACTCCACCACCGGGTCGATCGTCCTGACCCTGCGGGGGGCGGGGGTGGGGGAGGACCGCCTCGCCGAGCAGGCGGAGCTCGCAGAGGGCACCGACGCCGCCCTGGTGGCCGAGGGTTGGGCCTCACTGACCGCCATCACGGGTGTCAGGGAGGACCGGTCCGACGAGGGTTGGGATGCGATGACCGAGGCCCTCGCCGGCTTCGGGCAGGCTGCCGCCGACCTCCGTTGAGCGGCCCCGGGGCCCCTGGCCGACCGCCCTCCGCACCTGGCCAGCAGGTGTTATCACGCTGAGTGGTGATATCATCACTTTCCGTGCTCCATCCACCACCAGCGCACCCGGCCGATCCTACGGTGGCACCATCGACCGCTTCGGCCCCATGCCCGCCCGGAGGCGCCAGACGCTGACCTGACCAGGGTTCCCCGTCTGCACCTCGTACGGACTCCTCCGTGTCCAGAGCGCACTGCCCTTTCCGGCACCGACTCGCGAGTCGAATGCGACCCCGACGGCCCGCCCGCATTCCGAAGCCCCCCTCCGGCCCCCCGGGGCCCACGCAAGGTCGAGGAGGCGCACGCATGCGCACGCACCGCATCACCAAGGTCTCCCTCGCCGCGGCAGCGTCCGTCGCGGTCACCCTCGCACTGTCCGGCGTCACCCCGGCCTGGGCCATCGGCCGGCACGAGGGCCCGCGGCCGGCCGGCACCACCGCGGCCCGGGTCGGGACCCGGCTCGTCCTCGACAGCCTGTCTGTCCCCGGGAGCCCGCCACCGGCCACGGCACCCGATCCTCCTGGCGGCCTCAGCGTGGCGCTGTCCTCTCTACCCCGACCGGTGATCCCTCCACCGCACGCGTCGCCGGCCCCGGCGCCCGTCGTCGTCACTCAACAGGTGCCGGTGACAACCACGACGAACGCCCCCGTCCCCACGCCCGCCACGGCCCCGGTCACCGTCGCGCCGGCGGCGGGCGTGTGGGCGGAGCTGCGCCAGTGCGAGTCCGGTGGCGACTACGCGATCGACACCGGGAACGGCTACTACGGGGCCTACCAGTTCTCCGCGGCGACCTGGCACGGGCTGGGCTACCCCGGGCTCCCCAACCAGGCCCCCCCTGCCGTCCAGGACCAGGCGGCAGAGCGCCTGCAGGCCCGGAGCGGGTGGGGCCAGTGGCCAGCCTGTTCTCAGAAGCTGGGCCTCTGAGGCCGCCTCCCCGTTAGTGTCCGCCGGGCTCGCTCAGCGCTCCTCGAATCGCTCGTCCAGCCAGTCGAAGGTGACCTGGGCGGAGAGCCGGATGTTGTCGGACTGACAGTGGGTGGAGGCACCGTCGCCCGTCGTGAACACCACCGGGGTCACCGCACCCCCCACCCCGTCGACGAACGCGGTGAACTGGGCCATGGGCTCTTCCCCCTCCCGATCCCCGATCATGGCCAGGCACGGACAACGGATCGAAGACACCGGGCCGTCGAGTCGGTACGACGACATGGCCTCGCGCCAGGCGTGGAACGAGGGCACGCCGAAACGGGTGCAGATGGCGGCGATCCCCCACTGCATCTGACGCGGCATGAGGTCCTCGGGGATGCCGATGACGTCGGCGGGCCTCACATCGCGCTTCATGCGGAAGACCTCGCTCCCGACCCAGGCCTCCATGTAGCGGCTCATGTCGAGGACCGGCGGGTCGGCCACCAGGGCCCGGACCCGCAGGTCGGTGGCCGCGCTGCGGGCCGCGAAGTACGAGCCGAAGCTCTGGCCGGCCAGGGCCAGCCGGGTGTCGTCGACGTCGTCCCGCCGGCCGAGGTGGTCGATCACCGCGGCGATCGGCACCTCGTAGTCGGGTCGGAACGTCATCGTCGGGTCCCGACGCATGGCACCGGGTTGCCCGGGGCCGTCGAAGACGAAGACGTTCCATCCCCGCTCCGCACCGGGCGCGCCGAGGTGGAAGTAGAGCTCCTCGGCACTCGAGTCAAAGCCACCCACCCCGATCAGGGTGGAGAGGGGGCGGCCGCCGGGAACGCCGGCCGGGCGGATGAGATAGCCGGGGAGCGTCCCACCCTCGAAGGGCACGTCGACTAGCTCGATGGGCGGCTCGAACAGCACGGCCGCATCGGCGAAGCACGCCCGGCTGCGCTCCCCCATGCCGAGGGAGCGGCCCTCGACTCCGTCGGCGTAGTACTCGGCCGTGCGGTGGTAGGTCGAGGCCCTGAGCAGATGATCGCGGCCGCTCACCTTCCGACCACGTCCGAGGCAGGCGCGCCCGCGCCCCTCCACCCGGTCGGCCAGCCGCTCGAAGGCGAGGGCCCAGCTCTCGGGGCTCCCGTCGGTGATCTCGGCCGCCACCGCCAGACACTCGCCCACCGTTGATCCCCCGTAGTCGGCCACACCGAGGGCCCGGATGAGCTGGTAGTTGAACTCGTCGTCCCGGAAGCCCTCCACCCGGATGGCGCTGCGGACGACGTCGGAGTCTTCGAAGGACACGGCGCTCGATTCTGTGGGGGACCGATGGCCAGGCCACCTGGGGGGCCTGACGAAGGTCATTGTGCCCGAACCGCGGCCTACCCTGTGACATGCGCGTGGCCGCCATCCAGACGACGGCGGGGCCCGACCGGGAGGCCAACCTCGATGCGGCGGGCGTCCTGGTGGAGTCGGCGGCGGCCGACGGGGCACGGCTCGTCGTCCTTCCCGAGTACTTCTCCGTGGCCGGGAGCCCCCGGCACCTGCGGGCCAACGCCGAGCCGCTCGGCGGGCCCACCCTGACCTGGGCGACGCGCCTCGCCCAACGGTTGCAGATCCATCTCGTCGCCGGCACCTTCCCCGAGCGCGCCGGCGGGGAGGTCGACCGGGACAAGATCTGCAACACGAGCTGCCTGATCGACCCCTCCGGCGCGCTCCTGGCCGTCTACCGCAAGATCCACCTGTTCGACGTCACACTCGGCGCGGCCAGCTTCTCCGAGTCGGCCACCGTCACCCCGGGGGACGAGCTGTGCGTGGTCCCGGTGCAGGACCGGACCGACGACACCGGTGGCGACACCCTGGAGCTCGGGCTGTCGGTCTGTTACGACCTCAGGTTCCCCGAGATGTACCGGATCATGACCCTACGCGGGGCGACGGCGGTCGTGGTGCCCTCGGCGTTCACCGCCGCCACCGGCCCGGCCCACTGGGAGCTTCTGCTGCGGGCCCGGGCGGTGGAGAACGAGCTCTTCGTCATCGGTGCGGGCCAGGTGGGCGAGCTCCCTGCGGGGATGCCGGCCTGCCATGGCCACTCGATGATCGTCGATCCCTGGGGGACCGTGGTCGCCGAACGGGACGATCCGACGCCCGGCGTCGTGGTCGCCGACCTGGACACCGGGCGGCAACGACAAATCCGCTCTGAGCTGCCGGTCCTGGTAAATCGCCGGCCGGAGGCGTACCGTTGGCCCCGTGACGACAGACGGGACGGGGCCGGCACCGGCCCCTGACGAGGGAACAGGGGTGCACACGCCCGGGCCGAAGGTCCGGCCGGGCGCCACCAGCCCACCCTACGAGGTGGGGATGCTCGAATCGGGTGGGCTGCGGCTCTACTACGAGATCCACGGCCACGGCCCGCGCGTCCTCGTGTTCACGCACGGGATCCTGATGGACTCCAACATGAACCGGCGGCTGGCCACCGACCTCGCCGGCCGGGGGTTCAAGGTGGTCCTGCTCGACCTCCCGGGCCACGGCCTCTCCGACAAGCCAACACGGGCCTCGTTCCACCGGATGGACACCTACGCGCGCGGCACGTGGTCAACCTCATGGACCATCTGGGGATCGACCGGGCGGTGGTCGGCGGTGTGTCGCTCGGGGGCAACGTCAGCCTGCTGGTGGCCGCGCAGGCCCCCGAGCGGGTGCAGGGCCTGATCATCGAGATGCCGGTCCTCGAGTGGGCGCTTCCGGCGGCGGCCATGACCTTCATCCCCCTGTTGCTGGCCGTCCACTTCGCCCGGCCCGTGGTCACCCGGACGGCGTCCCTCTTCCGGCGATTGCCCCGCACCGGCCACGGCGCGCTCGACAGCGTCATGAACATGCTGTCGAACGGGCCCAAGGAGACGGCGGCCGTCCTGCACGGGATCCTGGCCGGTCCCATCGCTCCCACGGTGGGCCAGAGGGTGGCCATGAACGTGCCGGCCCTGGTCATCGGTCATCAGATCGACCGGCTCCACCCCTTCCACGATGCCGAGCAGTTGGCCAAGCGCCTGCCGGACGGTCGGTTGCTCCAGGCCAACTCGGTGCTGGAGCTGAGGGTCAATCCCAGCCGGCTCACCGAGGAGATCGCCCAGTTTCTCGACGAGGCCTGCCAGGTCCCGCCCGAGTCGGGCCGCCGGGTCAGCTGACCCGGGCCGGCGCTCACTCGTCGGTGTCCACCCGCCGGCTCCTCTTCCGCTCCGACACCTGCCGCTTGGCCTCGAGGCGCCGCTCCTTCGCACCCCGGGTC
The DNA here is from genome assembly GCA_963725395.1 of uncultured Acidimicrobiales bacterium. Lineage (GTDB taxonomy): Bacteria > Actinomycetota > Acidimicrobiia > Acidimicrobiales > RAAP-2 > Bog-756. Next base: position 22,176 of record CAVRYH010000003.1, read on the forward strand.
GGCTTGGTCGGTCGGCGGGGCTTCTCCACGTGCAGGGCGGCGGCCATCCGCTGACGGAAGCGCTCGACGGCCACCTGGCGGTTGCGCCGTTGGGAGCGCTCGTCGTCGGCCACCACCCGCAGCTCAGCGCCCAGGCGGTCGAGCAGGCGCGCCCGCTGGCGGGGGCCCAGCGCCGCTGACCGGGCGATGTCGAACCGCAGTTCGACCCGCGTGTTCACCTTGTTGGCGTGCTGGCCGCCCGGGCCGCCGCTCGGACTGAACCTGAACTGCAACTCGGAGTACGGGATGCGGAGCGAAGGGGTGATCGCCACAGTGCCCTGCTCGTCGACCGGACCGTTCACCACCGCTGGCCGCCTCCCGAGGGGTCCGGGCCGTCCGGCCGGGCCGCCGATCCCGACCCCATCTTCGGGCCGCGGTCCAACAGGGTGACCAGTCGCACGAGGAGAACTTAGGACACCCCCGGCCCTACACTCGACCCATGCCCGACCCGCTCCCCTCACCCCGCACGCGCCAGGACGCCTTCTCGGGTCAGACCGTGCTGATCACCGGATCGTCCTCCGGCATCGGGGCGGCCACCGCCCACCTGTTCGCCGCGCTCGGGGCCACCGTGGTCGTCAACTCGTCGACGTCGACGGAGGCCGGACAGGCCCTGGCCGCCGAGCTCCCCGACGCCAGCTACGTGCAGGCCGACGTGGCCGACGAAGCCCAGGCGCGGAGCCTCATCGACCAGGTGGTCGCCCGCCACGGGCGACTGGACGTTCTGGTCAACAACGCCGGCACCACCGAGGTCATCTCCCACGCCGACCTGGAGGCGGCGTCCCCCGAGGTCTGGCGCCGCATCTTCGGCGTCAACGTGATCGGCACCTGGCAGGTGACCGTGGCCGCCGTCCCGCACCTGCGCGCCTCGGGGTGCGGCCAGGTCGTCAACGTGTCCTCGGTGGCCGGCGAACGACCCACGGGCAGCTCCATCCCCTACGCCTGCTCCAAGGCGGCGGTCAGCCACATGACCAGGCTGCTGGCCAACACGCTCGGCCCGGACATCAGGGTGAACGCGGTGGCACCCGGACTGGTCGACACGCCGTGGACGGCGGACTGGGCGTTCGTCCGCGAGTTTGTGAACGCCCAGGCCCCGCTCCAGCGCACCGCCACCCCCGAGGACGTCGCCGAGGTCATCCTCGGCCTCGCTCGCGCCGAGTACGTCACCGGCGAGGTCGTGATCGTCGACGGCGGGCTCAATCTCCGCTGACCGACGGGTCGGTCGTGAGCCTCACAGGAGGCGCGCGGCCGTGTCGGCCGGCGACGGGGGGGGTGGCGGCTCCCACCGGTCCCGGCCGAGCCTCCAGATCCCGTGGGCCTCGTCGGGATAGCTGGACAGGACCCGCTCCTCGACGAGGGTGAGCCCGAGTCGCCGGGCCACCGCCTGCGAGCGGAGGTTGTCGGGGAGGATCACGCTGAAGACCTCGTCGGCGCCCATCACCTCGAAGGCGTAGGCGATGGAGCTCGCCCCCGCCTCGGTGGCGAAGCCCTTGCCCCAGTAGCGGGGATGCAGGGCCCAGCCGACCTCCAGACCCGGCCAGTCCGGGACCTCGGGACGGTGGAGACCGGCCCGGCCCACGAACCGACCGGTGCCCTTCTCCTCCACCGCGAACTGCCCCGATCCCCGGAGCTCCCACTGCCCCCGCCACTGGGCCATGGCCAGCCACGCGTCACGCCGGGAGACCCCCTCGGGGAGGCGGAGTGAACGGCGGACCTCGGGCGTGGTCACGAGTTCGGTGTAGGCATCGAGGTCCGAGTCCTCGAAGGGCCGCAGGATGAGTCGTTCGGTGACCAGCGTCGGACATGCCGTCATCGGTGCAGTCGATCCTCCCGGTGGCCGACGGGCATCAGGACAGTGTCGAGTCGATGGTCACGCTCGGCTGCAGTGTCCGGGTGACCGGGGTCCGGGCGGCGATCTCGCCCAGCCGGACCTTCTGCTCGTCGGTGAGGTCACCGGTCACGGTGATGGTCCGTTCGATCCTCTCGACCTTGGTGGCACCGTCACCGGTGCGCAACAGGCGGAGCCGGACCTTGACCTCGCCCAGGGACCATCCCTTGCGGTTGGCGTACATCCTGAGGGTGGCCGCCGTGCACTGCGCGAGTGCGGCCAACAAGAGCTGGTAGGGACTCGGCCCCTCGTCGTCTCCGCCCAACTCGGGTCCCTCGTCGGTGACCAGGCGGTGGCGCCCCGCCCGGACCTCGCCGCGGTAGCCGACCGCGCTGGTGAGCACCACCATCGCCACCGGCTGCTCCCCTTCCACCGGGGCCGCCTTGCGAGCCGTCATCGGGGCCACCCCGGAGACGGCCGGGCCGGCTGCACCCCTCCGGCCACCCTGGCATCTCCCGTCCCCCGGGCCACGGGTGACTCCCCCGGTGCCCCTGGTCCCGACACATCCATCCTGTCTTCGTAGCACCGATCCGGTGGGGTCGGACGGAACAACGGAAATGCGTAACAAAATCGCGAAATTTGCGCCCCCGGGCCTGGACGACCGAAAAAGTGACTACCGCAGCGGCGTAGCCCGTGTGACAGTGGGGAGATGGGTACCGTCACCGGACCGGACGAGCAACAGGCGTCAGAGCAACCCGAGCCGTCGGGAACGGGGACGGGACCCCGGCTCGGTGTCCGCCCCGACGTGCTCATCATGGCGGCCGCCGTGCTCGCGCCGGTGGCGGTCGCCGCCGCCCTGACGCCGTTGCGTTCGCGCCTCGACAGTGCCGACAATGCCCTGATCCTCGTGGTGGTGATCGTGGCGGTGGCCAGCACCGGGAGGAGGATGGCGGCGGCCGTCGCCGCCCTGGTCTCCGGCCTCTCGTTCGACTTCTTCCTCACCCGCCCCTACAACTCCTTCCGGATCACCAGGCATCAGGACCTCATCACCGAGCTCTTGTTGCTGGTGGTCGGGCTGGCCGTCGGGGAGCTTGCCGCACGGGGGCGCCGGCACCGCACCGCAGCAGGAGAGGGCCGGCATCAGCTGACCCTGCTCCACTCGGTCACCGAGCTGGCCGCCACCGGCCAGGACCCCGACGTGGTCGTCGCCTCGGCCTCCCATGAGCTGCAGGATCTCCTGCAACTCCGCGATTGCCGATTCTCCTGGCACGATCCCAAAGGGGCGACGGCCCGGGTGACGCCCGGGGGCGACCTCGTGGTCGGGGACGAGACCTGGTCGACCGAGGACCTGGGCCTCCCGACACGGACCGTCGACCTCCCGGTCCGGAGCGGTGGATGGCTCCTCGGGCATTTCCTCCTTACACCGACCCCCGGCGTGCCGGTCTCCCATGAACGACTGCTCGTCGCCGTGACCATCGCCGACCAGGTCGGTGCGGCCCTGGCGACGGACGACTTCGGGACGACGGTCGGGAGCGGGAGGGTCCTGCCCCTCGACACGCCGCCCCGGGGTGACCAGGGTCGATGAAACGCCCATGACGGACGCCGCCTACCTGGCGCTGATCGGTGTCTTCGCGGCCATGATCGGCCTGGTGGCGCTGTGCGGAGGTTTCATCAAGGACGGTCGTACCGACCGCACCATCCTGGCCCGGCCGACCAGCCGGGGTCGTGGTGAGCAGGGATCGACCGGATCCGGCCTGAGCCGGTAGCGGCCCCGGATCTCCACCCACCCGATGGGCACTGCGACGCGGCACCGGAGAACCGGAGGTACCCGCTGGGGGCGCCCGACCCGGGGCCCGGTGATGCTCGTCGTCGCCGCTGCCGTCTTCTCGCTCTCGGCGTGCACCTCGAGTCCGGCGGGCGTGGCGTCCTCCACGTCGACAAGCCATGCCCCCCCATCCACGGCGCCGGTGAACGGCGAAGAGGCCGGCACCGAGGTCCTCGCCGCATACCGCAGCATGTGGTCCGACCTGGTGACGGCCGCTTCAACCTCCGACTACCGCTCGCCCCTCCTGGCCCAGCATGCCTCGGGCACCGCTCTCAAGCTCTTCGTCCAGGGGCTCGCCCGTGACCAACTGGCCGGGATCGTCACCAGGGGGGAGCCGACCCTCGATCCCCGGATCACCTCCCTTTCCCCCGCCGCCGACCCGATGCATGCCACCGTGTCGGACTGCTTCGACGACACGCACTGGGTGGAGTTCACCACGTCGGGCAAGCGTGCGAAGAATGCGGCCGGGGGCCGACGGGCGACCACGGCGGTCATGGTCCGGGAGGCCGGCACCTGGAAGACGACCGAGCTCACGGTGGGAAACGTCGGAACCTGCTGAACGACAGGGGCGACCGGACACGCGGCCGGATCAGGACTCCTCGACCCCCTCGAGACTCCGGTTGACCTCGAGCGAGGGGTCTCGCCGGGCGATGATGTGCACGTCGATGGAGGCGGTAGCGGCCAGCCGGGCGAGTTTGCGCACGATGGACCCGCCACCGAGGAGCTCCTGGAAGCGGCTCCGGTCACTCGATCCGACGACGATCTGGGTGACGTGCCGCATGATGGCGAAGTTGATGAGTGCCCCGGCGGGGTCGTCGCTGCGGACCTCGTTCCACTCGGCCCCGACGTCGGCACACAACTGGCGGAGGTCGACCAGCGCGTCATGGTGGCGTCGGTCGCCCCTGCCCGCCACCACGTGGAGCACCTGGAGGTCGGCCTTCATGCGCGAGGCCATCCTCGAGGCACGCCGCACGATGCCGTCCGTGCCCGGTGCCGTCGTCACCCCCACGAGGATGCGTTCGCTCGTCTCCCATATCACGCCCTTCTGCTGTCGTCGCAGGTAGGCGAGCAGCTGCTCCTCGGTGTCGTCGGCTAGGAATCGGAGCGCCAGTTCCCGCAGTGCGGTCAGGTTCTCGGTGCGGAAGTAGTTGGTCAGTGCGGTGGGGATCTGCTCTACCGGATAGATGTTTCCGTGGGCCATCCTCCTTCGGAGCTGTTCGGGGGACGAGTCGACCAACTCGATCTGATTGGCCTTGCGCAGCACCCAGTCGGGCACCCGCTCCCGGACCGGGATCTCGAGGATTCTCTCGACGGCGTCGGCGGTGCTCTCCAGGTGCTGGATGTTGACGGTGGTGATCACATCGATGTCGGCATCGAGAAGGGTCATGATGTCCTGCCAGCGCTTCTCGTTTCCCCCGGGATACGGAACATTGGTATGGGCCAGCTCGTCGACCAGCGCCACCCCGGGGTGGCGCCGCAGTACGGCGTCGAGGTCCATCTCGCGGAAACGCGATCCCCGGTACTCGACCATCATGGGTGGGATGATCTCGAACTCGTAGGCCAGCTCCTCAGTGCGCTGTCGGCCGTGGCTCTCGACGAAACCGATGGCGACGTCACTGCCCCGGTCGCGCCGCCTGCGGCCCTCACCGAGCATGGCGAAGGTCTTGCCGACCCCGGGTGCGGCACCCAGGTAGACCCTGAAGCGCCCGATCTCGTCGACCGGGTGGGTGGCGCCCCCCTTCCCTCCCGCCCGGCGGCCCTCGGTGGTCCCGCCTCCGCCCGGCGGAGGCGTGCCGGAGAGACCGGGTTCGGTCGTCATTCCCGGCCCACCACCCAGATGACGCCGACCATGGCGAGGATGAACACGATGCATCCGGCCACCCAGAGGAGCACTGCCACGGGACAAGTCTCAGCCCGACCTGCTGAACGAACCGTGAATATCCGCCGGAACGGCTGAATAATTCCTGAACAGGGTCGTCGGCCGATGCCCTGTCAGTCACCAGGTCGGCCGGGCGGGCTCTCCCGTGACGGCCAGGGTGTGGATCAACCGGTCGTAGCGGCGACCGATATCGATCAGGTCGTTCGGTTCTCGCACCTGCTCGCGGGCCCCTCGCATGATCATCTGGGCCTGCCGCAGGATGTCCGACCGCTGCTTGTCGTTCCCCGTATTCTCGGCGATGTGGGCCAGCGCGTCGAGGAGCCTGATGACCACCGCAGGCATACCTCCCCCCGCTTGACGGATCTTGTCGAAGGCCCGGTCCAGCATCCTGGAATAGCTCGGATCGAATTCGATGAGCCGGATTGCCCCGCTCCTGCCCCGGTAGACCCCCTCTTCGAGCAGCCGGCCCGAGATCTCCGACATTCCGGCCGACAGCCAATCGATGCACGTGAGGGCGGTGAAGGTGTCGTTGACTGCAGGTGAGAGAGCCCGGATGGCGATCTCGACCAGCTGGTCGATGGCGAAGACCGGGTCCTGGGTGAGTGTGCGATGGGGGCCCGTCACGTGGGCCTTGTCCAGCGCCGCGGCAACCTGCTGGGCGGCACCGGCGGGCCAGACCTTGGCGAGGGGTCGGTGGGCCACCACGAAGTGCCCTGGACGATGGGCCAGCCGGATGACGGCGTCCAGGGTCTCGGCGATGTCGATCAACTTCCCGTAGCTCACGAACTGCAGATAGCCACTTTCCTTGGCCGTGACGTCGGCACCCCGTGTCCTCAGTTTCTCCGTCAGCTCCGCGGTGACCGCCGCTGCTCCGTCACCTTTCTCGCCACGGGCACCCCAGTGCACGGGGAACTCCGACTCGATGGCACGGGAGAGATCCCGGGCGATCCCGGCGATCACCTCGGGGAGCTGGATCGACTTGGCGATGTGGTGGATGAAGTAGATGAGCACACCGAGGTCGACGAGGAGGAGGGCCTCGGCGACGGTAATGGTGAGATGGGGGACGAAGTCACCACCCGGGAGACTGGTGATGGAGCCCAGGGCAAGCACCGCGTAGACGAAGGTCCCCACGAAGGTCCCCAACGTCAGCTGGTTGCCCGGATCCCGGATGAAGTTCCGCATCATCCGGGGTCCGAACTGCTGCGATGCCAGGGTCAGTGCAAGGATCGTGATCGAGAACACCACACCGACCGTGGTGATGATCGCCGCGGCGATGGCGATCAGGACCTGACGGCCGGCGTCAGCGCTGCCCGACTCCACCCACCGGGGCAGGCTCAGGTGGTGGTGATAGGCCGCCCAGTCGATCTCGAAGGTCACGAGAAATAACAGGGCGGCGACCACGATGAGCACAGTGGGCACCACCCAGAACGTGGTCCGCAGGGCATCCCACCGCCAGCTGGGCACGCGGGCCCGGCCGTGACCGCCGCGGGACGGCGCCTCGTGGACGTGCATCGCCATCTCCGGGTCGGTCACCGCGCTCCTTCACTGACAACCGCCAACGGCTGCCTCGTGCCGACCAGCCTTCCCGGCGCTCCTCTCCCAGGCTACCCTGCCGGCAAAGCCCGGGTCCGAGAACACCGGCCCGCCCTCCGTTCACGGATTTTTTACGAACCCCCTACCGATTTTCACGACTCGGTTACGCCTGGTGCAGGTACCGTTGAATGAGGGAAATACGGAGGTGGTGTGATGCCGGACCGGTTGCTGCTGGCCATCGATCAGTTCGAGACCGGTCAGGCCGCCGTCGACTTCGTCATCGGGCTCGCCACGAAGTCCGGAGCTAGCGTTCGGGTACTGCATGTCCGAGAGGTGTCGCGTTCCTTGCGGGTTCCTCCTCTCGAGACCGTCGTCGAGGCCGAGTCGGTGGTAGAGGATGCCGTGCGCCGAATCCACGGCGCCGGTATCCGTGCCGAGGGGTTGGTCCGTTCCGCCCGATCCGAACACCTCGCCCGATGCATCACTGACGAGGCGGCGGGCGGGCGCTGCGACGCCATCGTCCTCGGCTCCCTCCGGCTCCGGGGTGTGCAACGCCTGTCGGGCCACGGAGTGAGGGAACGGGTCCTGCAACTGTCGGCGTTGCCGGTGTTCATCACCCCGACCGCACTTCGGGTCCGGAGTCGCAGTCTCAGTCTGTCTTGACCGGGCGCTGGGCCGCACCGGAACTGCGAACAACTTCGAACCGCCGGACCGTCCGTCCCGGCCCAGCCCGCACGGGCCCGGTCCTCCGTGAGGTGACCGGCCAAGCCTATGGGTAGCCGGCGACCTTCAGCAGGTGGGGCGACGACCTCAGCGGCGAGGGTTCGGACTCCACTCTCCTGACCGATCTCGACAGCGTGGCCTGCCGCTCCGGATCGTCCAACCAGTGATCGAGGTCCGCCACGGCGCGCCCGGATCCTCGACCGCGGTGGTCGACGTGACGATCCACCCCGCATCGGCGACCTCAAGTCGGACCTCCTCGGGCCGGTGGAAGAAGGCGGTGGTGAACCATCCGGTCCTGCCCCTGGCATTCCGGTGCTGGCCGACCTCGACGTCGGACTCCACGATCGATTCGATCGCGGATCCTCGAGATAGCCCAGGGTCAGCCCGTCGAAGGTCGATGCAAACCTGGAGACGGAGGCGGCGAAGAGCCGCAGCCACCGGTGCAGGAGCTCTCCGTGCGGACGACCTCGAGCCGCGGGATCGATGCCAGTCGGACGTGCTCGTGACCCCGGTTCTAGAGCTCGAGGATCCCGGGCTCCACGGGCACTCCTGGGGCTCCGAACGCGGCCGGCCCGGCGTTTCCCAGTCCCAAGTCACCGCAGCTTGGCGAGGGCCTCGTTGAGTCTGAGGACGACGATGTAACTGCTTCCCAGGAATCCCAGCTCGGCTCCGTTGGTCTGGCTGGAGATGAGCGCCTTCAGCCTCGTCGGGGAGATGCCGGTGGCCTTGGACACCATGGGGATCTCGGCAGTGGCGTCGGCTGCCGTGATGTCCGGGTCGTACCCACTGCCCGAGGTGGTGACCAGATCGGGAGTGGGGTTGACGCCCCGAGCCTTCCAGTAGGAGACCAACTGCTCGGTGTTGCTCACCAGCACCTTGGACCGGGGGCCCAGGTTGGTGGCCCCGGACTCACCGGAGTTCAGAACTCCGGGCTTGCCAGGAATGTTGTTGGCCTCGAGCGGGTTGTCTCCTCCGGCGGCGACGGGGTTTGACGAGCCGGCGTAGGGGCCGAGATTGTCGGGCCGGCCCAGGAAGACGCAGCTTCCGAGGGGGTGCCCTGGGCACTTCGTCTGCGACCAGTCCTGGCCGATGAGGGTGGAGCCGTTCGGGGTGATCGAGCCGTCGGCCTGGTGCTTGAACAGCACCTGGGAGACCCCGGTTCCGATAAAGGCGTAAGCAAAGACCAGGATGAGGGCGACCACCGCGAGAGTGACCGCCCGGCGGATGTGGATGAGCATCAGACGGACTCCATCAGTAGGCGTGCAGCGCGACGAGGATGAGATCGATGAGCTTGATGAAGATGAAGGGAGCGATGATCCCGCCCACGCCGTAGATGAAGACGTTCCGACGCAGGATCGCTTGGGAGCTGGCCGGACGGAATTTGACGCCGCGGAGGGCCAGCGGGATCAGAGCGACGATGACCAGCGCGTTGAAGATGACGGCGGACAGAACAGCGCTCTGTGGGCTGTGCAGCTTCATGATGTTGAGCGGCTCGAGCTGCGGGTAGGTGGCGATGAACAGGGCCGGAACGATGGCGAAGTACTTGGCCACGTCATTGGCAATGGAGAACGTGGTCAACGATCCCCGGGTGATGAGGAGCTGCTTGCCGATCTCCACGACGTCGATGAGCTTTGTCGGGTTGGAGTCGAGGTCGACCATGTTGCCGGCCTCTTTGGCCGCGGTAGTCCCGGTGTTCATGGCCACGCCGACGTCGGCCTGGGCCAGGGCCGGGGCGTCGTTCGTCCCGTCCCCGGTCATGGCTACCAACTTCCCGCCCTCCTGCTCGGCTTTGATGAGCGCCATCTTGGCCTCGGGTGTGGCTTCGGCCAGGAAGTCGTCGACGCCGGCCTCCTGGGCGATCGCCGCCGCGGTCAGTGGGTTGTCGCCGGTGATCATGACGGTGCGGATGCCCATCTGGCGCATCTCGTCGAACTTCTCGCGGATGCCCTGCTTCACCACGTCCTTCAGTTCGATGACCCCGAGAATGTTCGGTCCGTCGGCCACTGCGAGCGGGGTCGATCCGGCCCGCGAGACCCGCTCGACGATGCCGTCAAGGTCGCCAGGGACGGTGCCGCCCTGCTCGGCCACCCACCGCTTGACCGAGTCGGCCGCCCCCTTGCGGATCTGGCGCGGGCCGATGTCGAGGCCGGACATGCGGGTCTGGGCCGTGAAGGGCACGAATGCGTGCTCCCCCTCGAGCTCGCGCTCGCGGATGTCGAAGCGCTCCTTGGCCAGGACCACGATGGAGCGGCCCTCGGGCGTCTCGTCGGCCAGCGAAGCCAGTTGGGCCACATCGGCCACGTCCTGCTCGCTGTGGCCGCCGACCGGATAGAAGTCCGAGGCCATCCGGTTGCCGAGGGTGATGGTGCCCGTCTTGTCGAGAAGCAGGGTCTGCACGTCGCCGGCCGCTTCCACCGCCCGGCCGCTCATGGCCAACACGTTGCGCTGGACGAGGCGGTCCATGCCGGCGATGCCGATGGCAGAGAGCAGGGCCCCGATGGTCGTCGGGATCAGGCACACCAGCAGCGAGATCAGGACGACCACGGAGACGCTCGCCCCTGCATAGTGGCCGAAGGGCTGGAGCGTCACCACCACCGGGATGAAGACGATGGTGAGCACGGCCAACAGGATGGTGAGAGCGATCTCGTTGGGGGTCTTCTGGCGGTTGGCCCCTTCGACCAGGGTGATCATCCGATCGATGAAGGTGTGGCCGCGCTCGGCGGTGATCCGGACCACGATCCGGTCGGACAGGACCTTGGTGCCGCCGGTGACGGCCGATCGGTCGCCCCCCGACTCGCGGATGACCGGGGCGGATTCGCCGGTGATGGCCGATTCGTCGACCGAGGCGATGCCCTCGATGATCTCACCGTCGGAGGGAATTAGGTCGCCCGCCTCGCACACAACCGTGTCGCCCTTAGCAAGCGACGCCGCCGGCACCAGCTCCTCGGTACCGTCAGGGAGGAGGCGCCGGGCCTCGGTCTCCGACCGCATGCGCCGGAGTGTGTCGGCCTGGGCCTTGCCCCGCCCCTCGGCCATGGCCTCGGCAAAGTTGGCGAACAAGACGGTCAGGAACAGCCAGATCGTGATCGACCAGGTGAAGATGCCCGGGTGGGCGATGGCCTCGATCAAGGTGATGACCGTGCCCACCAGCACCACGAACATGACCGGATTGCGGATCTCCATCGTCGGGTTCAGTTTTGTGAATGCGCCCGCGAGGGCCTGCCGGAGGATCTCACGGTCGAACAGTCCACGGGATTCGGCGACGCCGTGGGCCTCCGGGCCCGGTTGTGGCGGTTGAGGTTGGGTGGTGGTCATCGTCATCAGAAGAACACCCCGTGGCTGAGCTGCTCGACGATCGGACCGAGCGCAAGTGCAGGGAAGAAGGTAAGGCCTCCGATGATCACGATGACTCCGATGGTCAGGCCGACGAACATGCCGTTGTCGGTGCGGAAGGTGCCGAGCGATTCGGGCACCACGTTCTTGGCGGCAAGCGTTCCTCCGAGGGCCAGGGCCGGGATCATGATGCCGACCCGACCGATGAGCATGTCGATCCCTCCGATGACGTTGTAGAAGGTGGTGTTGCCGGTGAGGCCCCCGAAGGCCGAGCCGTTGTTGTTGCCCTGCGAGGTCAGCCCATAGAGGATCTCGGAGAACCCGTGAGGGCCAGCGTTCAAAGGACCGGCGCGTCCGGCGTGGATCGACACCGCGATGGCTGTAAGGACGAGCACGATGATGGGCATGACCAAAGCTCCGAGGCCGGCCAGTTTCACCTCCTTGGCCTGGATCTTCTTTCCCAGGTACTCCGGCGTTCGCCCGATCATCAGCCCACCGATGAACACGGCGATGATGGCGTAGATGAGGATGGTGTAAAGACCGCTCCCGGCCCCTCCCGGGGTCACCTCACCGAGCATCATCCCGCTCATCAGGCCCAGGCCGCCGATCGGGGTGAACGAGTCGTAGGAGGCGTCGGCCGAGCCGGTCGACGTGCTGGTCGACGCCACCCCGAATAGCGCGGTCGAGGTGTCGCCGAAGCGAACCTCCTTGCCCTCGGTGTTCCCGACCGTCGAATGCACCCCGGCGGCGGCGACGGCAGGATTCTGCTGATGTTCGGCGTAGCTGGTGTAGCCCACCCACACGGAGAAGATGATCACCATGGCGCCGAGCAGGGCGGCACCGTGGCGGATGCTCCCCACCATTTTTCCGAAGGTGTAGGTCAGGGAGAAGGGGATGGCCAGGAGAAGGTAGATGGATAGCCAGTTGGTCAGACCGGTCGGATTCTCGAAGGTGGTCGCCGAGTTGGCGTTGAGGAAGCCGCCCCCGTTATTCCCCAACTGCTTGATCGACTCCATGAACCCGATCGGGCCCCGGGCGATGGTCTGTGTGACCCCGTTCAGCACGTCGTGGATGCCGACGGTGCCGGCGAGGGTCTGCACGGCGCCTTGACCCACGAAGATGATCCCGCCGACGAAGGCGATCGGGAACACGATGTAGAGGAGGCCACGGGTCATGTCGACCCAGAAGTTGCCGATGGTCGGGGAGTTCCGCCGCGAAAAGCCGCGCACCATGGCGATGGCCACGGCGATGCCGATGACCGGGCTCAGAAACTGTTCAAGCGTCAGGGCGCCGATCTGAGAGAAGTACGACATCGTCGACTCCCCGCCGTAGTTCTGCCAGTTGGTGTTGGTCATGAACGAGGCGGCGGTGTTGAAGCTGAGTGCCTGACCCGGTGCGTCGAGGTGCTGCGGATTGAGCGGGAGCGAACCCTGGATGCGGATGAGCAGGTAGGTGACCCCCATCGCCACCCCGGAGAAGATCACCATGGACGCCGCGTAGCGCTTCCAGTTCTGCTCCTGCTCGGGACCTGTGCCGAGGGCGCGGTACACGGGCCGCTCCGCCCAACCGAGGAAGTGGACACGGCCCTCGAACACCGCGGCCATGTACGACCCCAGGAACCGCCAGGTGAGGCCGAGGGCAATGACCAGGGTGACGATGGTCCAGGTCAAGCCCATCTAGAACTTCTCGGGCTTGAACATGGCGACGCCCAGATAGATGAACATCAGGACGGCAACACCGAGGAGGAGGCCTTGGGTGACGGTCATACCCGGTCCAGAGCCCAGATGAGTCCGAGCATCACCACGACGAAGCCGATGATGCCGAGCACTGCGAGGAAATCTGCCATGGATCGAGTATCCGCCCATCCATCTGAACAGGGTCTGAACAGCTCCCGAAACATCTGAATAATCCCTGAACAACGCCTTCACCGAAGTCGGACCACGGACAATCGGTGGACAATGGGGGACGTGCGCAGAGTTGTTGCCGGCTCCGGCTTCGGAATCGTCCTCGCGGTGGGACTTGCCGCCGCGATGCTGCCGTTCCGTCCCCAACTGAGTACCGCCACCGCGGGGCTGGTGCTGGTGGTGCCGGTGGTGGCCGGCGTCATCGTCGGCGGGTACCGGGCCGGAGCGGTGAGCACACTGGCCGGGTTCGTCGCGTACGACGTCGGATTCATCCCGCCCTACGGCCGGTTGTCCGTGGAGACGGCGCAGGACTGGGTGGCCCTCGCCGTCTACGCCGTCGTCATGCTCCTCGTGGCCCGGGTCGTCGCACGGCTCCAAGAGGCCCGTCTCGAGGCCCAGAGCCGGACGGCCGAGGCCCGCCGTCTCTTCGAACTGTCGGAGATCCTGGTGGCGGACCGGTCGGTCGAGGACTTGTTGAAGACCATCGTGAACGCGGTGGCCACCGCCTTCGACGTGCGAGCCGTCGCCCTGCTCGTGCTCGAAGGGGACCGGTTAGAGATCGCCGCGTCGGCCGGGCACACGCTGACCAGGGACCAGCTCCGCAGCCTCGACCACAACTCGGGTCTGCCGGTCAGCATGGGACTGAGCCCCGGTGGACCGGACGACATGCAGACGGTAGCCCTCACCGCGTCGGGTCGGCCCCTCGGCGTGTTGGCGCTGCGGGGGATGCCGGCCTCCGAGGCGGACCGCGCCCTCTTGCGCACGTTCGCCAACCATGCCGCGCTGGCCCTGGACCAGGCCAGACTGCGGGAGCAGGCCGTCCGCACCGAATTGCTCGAAGAGGTGGACCGCCTCCGTCACGCGCTGATGGGCGCAGTGTCCCACGATCTGCGCACGCCGCTGGCCACCATGAAGGTGGCTTCCTCCGCGCTGGTGGATCCGGCCATGCGGCTCTCCGACGAGGACGCCGAAGAGCTTTACGGCCTGATCGACGTCGAGACCGACCGGCTGACCCGCCTGGTCACCAGCCTGCTCGACATGACTCGTATCGACGCCGGCGTACTCGAAGTGCGAGCGGTACCGATACCCGTCCGGCAATTGGTGACCGAAGCGGTGGCCCTGGTCGAGACCATGCTCGGGGACCGTCCCGTCCACTTCGACCTACCCGAGCTTCCCGACGTGCACGTCGACGGGCTCTTGATCGGACAGGTACTCGCTAACCTCTTGGACAATGCCAACCGCCACGCACCGCCCGGGAGCCTGATCACCGTGGCCGCCGAGGCGTGGGGCGACCGCGTGGCCCTGTCGGTCACCGACACCGGGCGAGGTGTCCCTTCCGACGAGCGAGAGGCGATCTTCGACCGGTTCGTGAGATTCGACACCGGCGGACGCACGGGACTCGGCCTCACGATCGCCAAGACGTTCGTGGAGGCCCATGGCGAGCACATCTGGGTCGAGGACGCTCCCGGCGGCGGGGCCCGGTTCGTCTTCACGCTCCCGACGTCGACGCGCCCCGCCGTGTCGGCCAACGGCTCCGGACGGTCGGGGTGATGGCCAAGGTCCTCGTGATCGACGACGATCCCTCGCTTCTCCGGGCGCTCCGGCTCGGCCTCAAGGCCGCAGGCCACGAGGTGGTCACCGCAGTGGACGGTGAGCACGGGATCGCCCAGACGGCCGCCAGCTCGCCCGACATCGTGATCCTCGACCTCGGGCTGCCGGACGTGGACGGTCTGGCCGTGTGCAAGCAGATCCGCCAGTGGAGCGAGGTGCCGATCATCATCCTGTCGGCGAGCGGCAGCGAGGACCGCAAGGTGGCCGCACTCAACGGCGGTGCGGACGACTACGTGACGAAGCCGTTCGGCATGGCTGAGCTCGAAGCCCGGATCCGGACGGCGATCCGACATCGTCCGACCGGCACGGAGGTCAATCTGCCGGTCGACGTGACCGTCGGGCCACTCGAGCTCGACCTGATCCACCACGAAGCCCGTCTCGACGGCGCACCGGTGGACCTCACGACGAAGGAATTCGAGGTGCTGGCCTTCCTGGCCCGCCACGCCGGCCGGACCTGCACCCACCAGATGATCCTCTCCTCGGTGTGGGGTGCCGGCTACGGGCGCGAGGCCGGGTACCTGCACGCATACGTGCACCGGTTGCGCCAGAAGCTCGGCGAATCGGGGGCTCTCATCCGGACGGCGCCGGGCATCGGCTACACCCTCGAGGCGGGGACGCGGGCGGAGGCCTGACCCACCCCCCGCACTCCACCTGTCGGCGTGGCGATCGTTCGCCGCTCAGATCGAACCTAGGTTCAGGAGACCAAGGACAATGGCACGAGGAACGCTACGGCTGTACCTGGGGGCCGCCCCCGGAGTCGGTAAGACGTACGCCATGCTCAACGAGGGCTGGCGCCGCAAGGAGCGCGGCACCGATGTCGTGATCGGATGGGTGCAGGAGCACGGGCGACCCCAGACCGACGCCCAGATCAGGGACCTTCCGATCTTCCCCCGACGGGTCGCCGAGTACCGCGGCCAGGTCTTCGAGGAGATGGACGTCGAAGGTCTGATCGCCCGGAAGCCCGAGCTGGCCCTGGTGGACGAGTTGGCCCACTCCAACGTGCCCGGCTCCAAGCACGCAAAACGGTGGCAGGACGTGGAGGACCTGCTCGACGCCGGGATCAACGTGATCTCGACCGTCAACCTGCAGCACCTCGAGTCGCTCAACGACGTCGTCGAGCAGATCACCGGCGTGGCCCAGCACGAGACGGTGCCCGACCCGGTCGTCCGCGACGCCGACCAGCTCGAGCTGGTGGACATGGCCCCCGAGGCGCTGCGACGGAGGCTGGCCCACGGCAACATCTACCCGCCCGAACGCATCGATGCCGCACTCGGTAACTACTTCCGGACCGGGAATCTCACCGCACTCCGGGAGCTCGCCCTGTTGTGGGTGGCCGACCGCGTCGACGAGGAGCTCACCGACTACCGCGAACGCCACGACATCGCCGGGCCCTGGGAGACCAAGGAACGGGTCGTGGTGTCGCTGACCGGCTCACGGGGCAGCGCCGTGCTCATCCGGCGGGCGGCCCGCATGGCCATGCGGATCAAGGCCGAGCTGGTCGGGGTCCACGTGCGCACGGACGACAGCCTCGGCGGGTCGAGCACCCAGGGATTGGTCCAGAACCGTGCGCTCCTCGACGACCTGGGTGGCCGCTACGTCGAGGTGGTCGGTGCCGACGTAGCCCCGGCCCTCGTCCAGGTGGCACGGGCGGAGAACGCCACCCAGCTGGTGATGGGCGCCACCCACCGGAGCCGGCTGACCGAATTCGTGCGGGGGTCGGTGATCAACTCGGTGATCCGGGCGGCCGGCGGTTCTCTGGACGTGCACGTGATCGCCACCGAGGCCGAACTGGAGCCGGATTCGACACGGGAGCGGGACAGGGACCTGCACGGCGAAAAGGGTCGCCCGGGCGGGGCGGCCCGCCGGTCCACCCGGCGGTCCCACCGGCTCTTGTCGCCGCTGCCGGTCCGACGCCGGGTCACGGCGGTGGTCATCGGCGTCATCGGCTTCCCCCTGCTCACCTTGATCCTCACCGCCGGGCGGAGCGGGGCCAGTCTGGCCACCGCCCTCAGCTCGTACCTGGTGCTGGTGGTCGTGGTGGCCGCCATCGGTGGGGTCTGGACCGCGGCCTTGGCCGCCGTCGCCGGGTTCATCCTGTCCAACTACTACTTCGCCCCGCCCATCCACAGCTTCACGATCGGCGATGCCCGGGACATCCTGGCCCTGGTCATGTTCCTCGTCACCGCCGGGGTGGTCAGCGTGCTGGTGGATGTCTCGGCCCGGCGATCCGCCGCCGCCGTCCAGGCCCGCTCGGATGCCCAGATGCTGGCCCGGATCGCCGGCCGGATGGTCTCCCCCGAGGGGAATCCGCTGCCGGCACTGATGGGTGAGCTGATGGTGGCGTTCCGGCTCGACGGCGCCAGCGTGCTGCGGGCGGGCCCGGTTCCGGGGCTTTCCCCTGCCGACAGCGTCGACTTCGCCGACGGACCGTGGACGGTGGTCGCCTCGGCCGGCGAGCAGCCACCGAGCGGCCCGGACCAGGCCAGCGTCGTCCTGCCCCTGACCGACCGGGAGGCACTGGCACTGAGGGGGCCGGGCCTCAGCGCCGAGGATCGCGAGATCCTCTCCGCCTTCGCCGCGCAACTGGCCACGGCCCTCGAGAGCGACCGCCTGCACGCCGAGGCCGCGGAAGCCGAGTCGGCGGCCCGGGCGAACCAGCTGCGCTCGGCCCTGCTGGACGCGGTGAGCCACGACCTCCGGACCCCCCTGGCCTCGATCAAGGCCGCGTCGTCGAGCCTGCTGTCCGATCAGCTCAACTTCGGGCCGGACGAGACCCGGACGCTCCTCCAGACCGTGGACGACGAAGCCGACCGGCTCAACGACATGGTCGAGAACCTGTTGGACATGAGCCGCCTGCACGCCGGATCGATGGAGGTGCTCCACCAGAGCACCTCCATCTCCGAGGTGGTCGACACCGCGGTCGACAGCCTCGGTCCGCGGGGCGCACCGGTCGTCGTCGACGTGCCGGGACCCCTGCCCCGGGTGCGCACCGACCCGGTGCTGCTCGAGCGGGCGGTGGCCGGCCTCGTCGACAACGCCCTGGTCCACGCGGCCGGCACCCCCGTCCGCATCGAGGCCGGTGCGGTGGCGGGACGCGTCGACATCCGGATCATCGACCGGGGCCCTGGCATCCCCCCGGCGGACCGGGACCGGGTCTTCCAGCCGTTCCAGCGACTCGGGGACTCGGAGAACCGCTCCGGGGTCGGCCTGGGACTGGCCGTCGCCCGAGGCTTCGTCCAGGCGGTGGGCGGCGACCTCGACATCGAGGACACGCCCGGTGGGGGGTGCACGATGGTGGTCAGGATCCCCGCGGGCGACCAGGAGGGGGCGGCCGCCGAGCCGATGGCACGCAGCGGCGTCGACAAGGCGGGCCCGGTTTCCTCGGTGGGCCCGTCACCGACATGAACACGGCCGCGTCGAGCTCCACCCGGGAGCGCGAAGGCGAGTCGGGGCACGCGTGCTCGTCTGTGACGACGATGCCGCGCTGCTCCAGGCACTGTCCATCAGTCTGAGCGCGCGTGGGTACGAGGTGACGATGGCCCGGACCGGGGAGGAGGGCCTCGACCGGGCGGCGCACCGTCACCCCCAGGTCATCGTGCTCGACCTCGGGCTGCCGGGCATCGACGGCGTGGAGGTCATCCGGGCCATCCGGGGGTGGAGCTCGGTCCCGATCATCGTGCTCTCCGCCCGGCACCAGAGCGTGAGCAAGGTCGAGGCCCTCGACGCGGGCGCCGACGACTACGTCACCAAGCCGTTCGGGATGGACGAGCTCCTGGCCCGACTCCGGGCCGCTCTCCGGCGGACGCCCGCGGGGGACGAGGCGCCCCGGGTCGAGGCCGACGGCCTGGTCATCGATCTGGCCGCCAAACGGGTCACGCGGGACGGCACCGACGTCCATCTGACGCCCAAGGAGTGGGACATCGTCGAGGTGCTGGTACGGAACCCGGGGCGCCTCGTATCCCAGCGCCAGTTGCTCCACGACGTCTGGGGGCCGGAGTACGACTCGGAGACGGAGTACCTGCGCGTCCTGATGGCCCGGGTTCGCCGCAAACTGGAGAACGACCCCTCGCGGCCCCGCCACTTCCGCACCGAGCCCGGCATGGGCTACCGCTTCGAGCCCTGACGCCGCGGCCGTGCCCGGACGGGAGCGCATGCCTAGGATCGCGCGACCGTGGAGCGCGAGACGGTCGACATCTATGACGATCGGGGGCTCGACTGGGCGGCCTCCCACAGCACCGCCGGCCAGCGGGCCGCCGCCGAGTCGTTCGCGGCCAGCGTGGGTCCGACCGCCCTACGCATGGACGTCGGGTGCGGGGCCGGCCGGTACCTGGACCATCTCGGCGCCCCCGTCCTGGCCGTGGACGCCTCGAGCGTCATGCTCGAGGCGTGTCGGGAGCGCACACCGGGAGCCCTCTACGTCCAGGCCGACCTCGAGCATCTCCCTTTCGGGCGGCACGCTGTCGGCGGGGCCTGGTCGTGGATGTCGCACCTCCATGTGCCGGCGACCCGCCTGCCATTGGCCCTGTGGGACCTCCACCGGGTGCTGGCCCTCGGGGCCCCGTTCGCGCTCCAGGTGCTCGCCGGCGACTACGAGGGCGACCAGCTGCCCGGTGACGACGTGGGCGGGCGGTTCTTCGCGGCGTGGACACCGGACCGACTGGTCGACGTCGTGACGGGTGCCGGTTTCGTCATCGAAGAAGACTCGGTGGAGGTGTCCGGGGACGAGCTCCGGTTGCGGGCCAGGCGTGGCCGGACGCTGGCCGATACCGTCCGACCCGGCATGAGGCTGCTCGTCTGCGGCGTCAACCCGTCGTTCTACTCGGCCGATGCCGGCGTGGGCTACGGGCGGCCCGGCAACCGGTTCTGGCCGGCGGTGCTGGCCGCCGGCATCGTGGCCAAGGACCGCGATCCGATCGACGCACTGGTGGGCCACGGCATGGGCATGACCGACTTCGTCAAGCGCCCCACCCGGACGGCCGCCGAGGTGAGCGCCGACGAGTACCGGGCGGGCTTCGCCCGGGTGGAGCGGCTGGTGACGTGGCTCCGGCCGGGAGCGGTGTGCTTCGTCGGGCTCTCCGGTTGGCGGACGGTCGTGAACCCGAAGGCGGCGGCGGGGCCGCAGGCCGAATCCATCGGGGGGCGCCCCGCCTACCTCGTGCCGTCGACCAGCGGGCTGAATGCCCGATCGTCGCTCGCTGCCCTCGTCGAGCACTTCGTGGCCGCCGCCGAACTGGCCGACGGCAACTGACCCGGGGCGCCGTCGATCTTCTTCGGGCCTATCCGGCCCAGGGGCCGACGCCACCGATCCGGCTGGGTGTGATGCGCAGCACGTAGCCCAGGGCCGGATCGTCGACGGGCGGGAACACGACGTCGGGGCCCAGGTAGACGTGGGCGAGCCGTTGCAGTAGCGGTGCGGCTCCGCCCTCTATCACCTCGGCCGTCCCCTGCACGACGAGGTAGTGGTCGAGCCCCCGCTCGTCGCGTCCCTCGGCCTCGATGGACAGAGCCACCCGGGGATCCCGCTGGACGTTTCGCACCTTCTGCCACGCCGACATGTGGCCCGAGACGATGTGGTCCCCGTCCAGACCCACCCAGACCAGCGACACCTGAGGGCTGCCGTCGGAATTGAGCGTCACCAGATGGGCCAACCGCCCCGCCGTCACCACACCCCTCACCTCTTCACTCAACGAGGTCACCGGCCCAACCCGTCCACGGGCACGACGTGGTCCACCACCGGCGGCGACTCGAAGAAGGGCCCGATGAGGGCCCTCCATCGCCCGAACGCCTCCGATTCCCGAAACCCCACCGTGTGGTCCTCCAGGGTCTCCCACTCGACGAGGAGGAGGTAGCGGTCCGGGGTCTCGATGCCCCGGTGCAGGGCCAGGGAGACAAAACCCGGGGAGGCGGCGATGATGGCCCGCGCCCGGCCGAGCGCCTCCTCGAAGAGCTGTTCGGTGCCCGGCCGCACGGTGATCAGGGCGTGCTCGAGGACCATGGAGGGGACGCTACCGGGCGCCTCGGAGGAATACCAGGGTGGGTGGGCCGGTTGGACGGTCAGACGGTGTAGAAGGGTCGCCGGCCGAGAAGGGTCGAGGGCCACGGTCGCAGGTGGTGGCGGACAAGAGGAGGACGGAGCAGTGAAGGTCGAGATCTGGTCGGATGTGGTGTGCCCGTGGTGCTACGTGGGCAAACGGCAGTTCGAGGATGCGCTGTCGCGGTTCGGCCACGCCACCGACGTGTCGGTCGAGTGGCGCAGCTTCGAACTCGACCCGAGCTCTCCGCCCACGTCGACCTGCCGATGAGCGCAATCCTCCAACGGAAGTACGGCATGAGCCGGGAGCAGGCCGAGGACGCCAACGCCAGGATGACCAGTCTCGCCGCCTCGGTGGGCCTCGACTACCACCTGGACCGGGTCCAGGTGGGCAACACCTTCGACGCCCATCGGTTGATCCACCTGGCCGCCGACCACGGACTGGGCGACGCCATGAAGGAGCGGCTGTTCGCCGCCTACTTCACCGAAGGTGCGTCGCCGAGCGACCACACCACCCTCGTCTCGTTGGCCGTCGAGGTCGGCTTGGACAAGGGTGACGCCGAGCGGGTACTCGGGAGCGACGCCTACGCCGACGACGTGCGCCACGACGAGCAGCGCGCCGCCTCCCTCGGGGTGAGTGGCGTACCCTTCTTCGTCATAGACGAGGCGCTCGGCGTGTCGGGGGCGCAACCGGCAGACGTCCTCCTCGGCGCCCTCGAGCGCGCCTGGTCGGAGTCCCATCCGTTGCCGGTGGTCACCGGGACAACGACGGGTGATGCCGACGGTTCTTCCTGCAGCGACGGCGCCTGCGCCGTCTGAACAGCGGAGCTACTCGCTGCCGATCATCCCGTAGGCGTAGTCGGCGGTGAACGTGGCCACCAGCCTCCCCTGGTCGACCATCGTCCGACGGAACTCGTCCCAGTCGGGGTGCTCGCCCCGGGCCTGGCGGTACATGGCCACCAACTCCTCGACCACGTCGTCTCCCGCCGTGGCGGCGATGGGCGAGAGGGCGACGCTGCCGTCCAGCACCACGTAGGCGTAGAAGTCCTCCCGGGTCACGTGGAGCGACGCCAGCGGTTGGCGACGCAGATTGACCGTCTTCGCCCGGGAGTCGGTGACCGAGATGCGCACCGAGTGGCCGGTGCCCACCGTGTACAGGATGTTCGAGAGTTGGGGACGACCGTCAAGACGCTGGGTCACCAGCACCCCCCGGTTGTGCTCCACGACGAAGGAGAAGGCCTCGTCCAACGGAATTCCCATCCCGGCAGGATAGCGTCCGGGTCCCGGACGAACGGACCCGTTCACACCGGACGGAACGAGCCGTCCTCGACGTGGATACGGGTGGCCACGAGCTCATCGGTGGTGGCCTGGCCGGCGAGCGATCGCTCGTCGCTGACCGCCACGCACCGGCGGCCGTCGTCCGTGTCGCAGAGGGCCACGGCCCGAACCGGTTCCATACCGTCGTAGGTCACGGTGTAGGTGACGACTGTGGCGCCGCCCCGGTAGCCGTCGATCGCCTCGACCACCGCCTCGGTGGCGAGGGCGGGGGTGACGGCCGCGACCTCCAGGGCGAGATCCCCCACCAGGGGGACCTGCCCGTCAGGACGGTCGGCCCACACCCCGAGCCCGGGCTTGGTCAGGAGCCCGCTGACCGTGGTGACGGCACCCGTCAGCCCGGCGCCCTCCCGCACCGCCCGGGCCACGGCGACGGTGGCCTGGAACACGAAGTTGTTGAACGGGCCACCGGCGAAGGCCATGCCCCCGGTGATGGTGGGGGTCGAGTCCGCTCCGAGCCCGAGGGCCCGCTGTTGGACCCGGACAGCGGCGGGGAAGCAGCTGTACGCCTCCACGACCTCGACCTCGCCGAGCGGGCGTCCGATTCGGCCGGACGCGGCTCGGCCGAGCACCTCCATGGCCGGCCACGTGTGCGGCGCGACCCGGCGGAGGAGCGAGACGGCATGGCCCGACTCGACACCCACCCGCGGGAACACCCAGCGATCGGGTGGGACGCCATGTCGGGCGGCGGTCCCCGCCGAGCACAGGACGAGCGCCGCGGCCTGGTTCACCGTCCACTGGGTGGAGTGCCACTTGTTGTACGGGAAGGCCAGCGGGCGGTTGGAGGCCGACGGCGTGTCGATGTGGGCGGCGTCCAGTGGATCGGGGAACGCCGCTTCGGGATTGGCCTGTGCCACGCCATTGAACCGGGCCCACAGATCGGCGATCTCACGGCGGTGCTCGGCCAGCGAGCGGCCCTCGCCCCATCGGAGGGCGTTGTCGATCATGGCGTACTGCTGGACCGGGTCCCACAGCCGGTGGGCCACCTCCACCGGCTCGAGGAGCGAGCCCTGCGGACGGTGGACCTCGTCGGGGAGGGTGGTGCAGCGGTCGGCCTCGGCCGCCGCGGTGTCGGGGTGGTCGCGTGCCCACCGCTTGGCCTCCCCGCCCACCACCAGGGCCACCTCGGAACGTCCGGTGGCGATGGCGGACAGCGCCTGGTTGATCAGGCCCTGTTGGGGCACCCCCAGCTCGGTGAGGTGGGACCGGGCCGTCGGAC
This sequence comes from uncultured Acidimicrobiales bacterium, assembly GCA_963725395.1. Classification (GTDB taxonomy): domain Bacteria; phylum Actinomycetota; class Acidimicrobiia; order Acidimicrobiales; family RAAP-2; genus Bog-756. The sequence goes on from CAVRYH010000003.1 coordinate 45,433, forward strand.
ACCCCACCGCTTCGGCCACCAGTCGGCCCGGGTCGGCGTAGTCCCAGGTTCCCTTGGGGACGGCCACCCGATCGACCCTGGCCAGCAGGGTGGCGCTGCCGGCGTCGGAGCCGGCCGCCACCACCGCCCGGCGCATCAGCTCGAGGGCGCTGGCGTCCGCCGAGGCGGTGCCCAACCCGACCAACACCGGGGTCCGCTCGCCGAGGGGACCGAGTCCGGCCGGGAGGCTCGTCATGACCGGTCCACCCCGCCGGTCCTCCGCTGGCGCATCATCCGGCCGACCTGGCGCCAGGTGACCGGAATGGCGCCGAGGTCGAGGGCCGACTGCCGGGAGCGCTCGGGGATGTCGTAGTGGGCCTGGTGCGGACGGCTGGCCTTGTGCTGGAACCACTCCCGTCGCATGCCCAACCGGGCGGCGAACTCGTGGAGCTCGGTGTCGTCGTCCGCCACCAGGTGGGACCACCGGTCCTCGACCGGGCCCAGCCGGGCGGGCTGGCGCCAGTCATCGATGTAGACGGCCACGTGCTGTCACGCAGGGGTCAGATGATCCGGCCCGGGCCACCGTCGCCGGCGACCACGTAAAGGCCCTCCTGCTCCCAGGCCAGCATGCCGCCGGCGACGTTGCGGACGTCGTACCCGGCCGCTGCCAACTCGGCGGCCACCGCTCCCGAGCGACCGCCCACCCGGCACACGCAGATCACGGTCCGGTCGGAGGGGAGCTCCCCCATGTGGTCAGCCACCAGGCCCATGGCCAGATGGGCTGCCTCGGGGGCGTGCCCCGCCTCCCACTCCTCGTCCTCGCGGACATCGAGGAGGAAGGCGCCGGCTCCGACGAGGCGCCGCGCCTCTCGTGGGTCGACATCGGCAACGGTCGCGGGCTCCGGAGTCACCGCATCACCGTACCGGAGGCACGGGGTCGGGGTGGCCGAACCGCTCCCTGGTCGGTGAGGGTCAGCCCGGGAGGTCCATCAGCTCGATCCGGACACCGTCCGGATCGGTGCAGTAGACGAAGTCGAGCACGGTCCCTCCCAGGTCGAGCGTGGTTCGGGTCCCCCGGACCACGCTCCCGCCGAGGCCTTCGAGGGTGTCAGCCAGGGTCCCGACGTCGTCGACCCGGAGCGACAGGTGGGTCAGCCCCAGCTGGTTCATGGGCCGGCGCCCCCCGTCACCGGTGGCACCCGGGGAGACGAAGGAGAGGAGCTCGATGGTGAGCCCGTCCCGCCGCAGCATGCGGGACTCCACCTCGACGCCCTCGATCTCCATCAGGGCGCCGAACTCGCCGCCCACCTGGTGGGACGCCACCTGCTCGAACCCGAGGCCCTCACCGTAGAAGCGCAAGGACCGCTCGAGATCCGAGACACAGATCCCGAGATGGGAGAACGACAGCATCATGACCGTCCCTTCTGGGTAGAGCCCTGCCGATGGGCACCTCGAACCTCGGGAATCGTGGCACAGCTCCACCGGTTCGGGGTACCGGAGGAGCCCGCGACCACGGAAACGCCGACCCCCCCGCCGAGGGCAAGGCGACCTCGGGGCGGGCCCGGTCGACCGGCGTCGGTCCGGGAAGGGGGAGACTGGGCGCCATGGAACCCCCGGACGGCCACGCCACCGACGCGCTCTCGCCCTCCGGTCCGGCCGGGCTCGGCCCGGACTCCGGGGTCGAGGGCACCATCCTGCCGGAGGAGATCCTGGCGTCGGACGGCAAGCAGACCATGCCCCACTTCGGCCTGGCGGTGATCTGTTTCATCCTCTTCCTCACCTTCCTCGACAACACGGTCATCAGCGCCTCGCTGTCGGACATCCAATCCAGCCTCCACGCCGGTGTGGCCCAGCTCCAGTGGGTGGTGAGCGGGTACGCCCTGACCTTCGCCAGCCTCATGCTGATCTGCGGCACCCTCGGCGACCTCTACGGGCGGAAGAGGCTGATGCTGATCGGGGTGGCCATCTTCTGCTCGGGCTCGGTGCTCAGCGCCCTGGCCCCCTCGAGCGAACTGTTGATCGCCGGGCGGGCGATCATGGGCGTGGGTGCCGCCTGCTCGGAGCCGGGCACCCTGTCCATGATCCGCCAGCTCTATCCGGAACGCCGGAGGCGTGCCCGCGCTCTCGGGATCTGGGCGGCGGTGTCCGGCCTCGCCCTGGCCATGGGCCCGGTCATCGGTGGCGTGCTGGTGGGCCTGTGGTCGTGGCGGGCGGTGTTCTGGTTCAACCTCCTCTTCGGGCTGTGCGCCCTGGTGGCGGCGGCGGTGGTCCTGCCCGAGAGCTCGGACCCGGTGCGGGCCCGGTTGGACATCCCGGGCTTCGTCATCGGGGCCGTGGCGCTCGGGACCGCGACCTTCGCCACCATCGCCGGAGAGACCTCGGGCTACATCACCTGGTGGGTGCTCCTCCTCTACGGCGTGTCGGTGGTCGCCGTGGTCGCCTTCGTCCGGGTCGAGCTGCGGGCCGAGAACCCGGTGCTCAACATCCGCTTCTTCCGGCGGCGACCGTTCGCCGGCTCGACCATCCTGGCCTTCACCACCTACTTCGGGATCTTCTCCATCTTCTTCTTCGTCGCGCTCTACCTCGAGGTGGTCGGCTCGATCTCTCCGTTCTCCCTGGCCCTCGACTTCATCCCCATGACCGTCGGCATGGTGCTGGCCTCGGTGTTCACCGGTCGTTGGGTGTCCCGCATCGGCCCCCGCGTCCCGATGATCACCGGCTGCGTGCTCGCCGGCACCGGCATCCTCCTCACCGACGCCCTGGTCACCCCGCAATCGGGCCTCACCTCGGTGGGGTGGACCCTGGCCATCGCCGGCATCGGCTTCGGGATCGTCATCGTGCCGATCACCTCGTCCGCCCTCACCACCGTGCCACCCGAACATTCGGGCATGGCGGCGTCCACCACCAACACCAGCCGCGAGCTCGGGGCGGTCGCCGGTGTGGCCATCCTCGGATCGATCGTCAACGGCCAGCTCACCGTCAACCTGGTCAGCCGGCTGTCGGCCATCGGTATCCCACCCTCCTACCGCTCCGAGGTGATCGCCGCGGTCACCACCGGGTCACTCGGCTCGAAGGCCGCCGGCTCGGCCGGAAAAGGGAACGCCTCCATCCAGGAGATCATCAACAAGGTGGTCACCGCGGCCTATGGTGCGTTCGGTCACGGCCTCGATCTGGCCCTGTTGGCCTCAGGTGCCCTCCTGCTCGGCTCGGCCGTGGTCGCCTACTTCACCGCCATGAAGGTGGCCCCGGTCGAGACCTGAACCGGGGAGGTGGGACGCGACGAACTCCCCCACCTCCCGGTAGGCCCGGCGGCTCCCCTCGGCCCACGGCATGAGGATCGGGAAGACGTGGAACATCCCGGGCTCCTCGAGGGCGGTGGTGTCGACGCCGGCCGATTCCAAGTGGTCGACGAACCGTCGGATGCCGTCACGGAACACCTCGTCTCCCCCGAAGGAGACGAAGGTCGGTGGCCAACCGCTCACGTCCTGGTCGACCGCGGACACCGAGGGCGCTCCGGGGTTCCGCCCGTGGAGATAGGCCGAGGTGGGGATGTTCCACGGCAGGATGTCCCTGTCGGCGTTCTCGGACACCGAGGGCTCGTCGAGCAGCAGGTCCAGCTCCGGGGAAAACAGGATGACCCCGGCGATCGGCCGGTGGCCGATCTGCTGCATGGAGTACACGAGCGACGAGGCCAGTCCCCCTCCGCTCGAGTCGCCGGCCACGAAGACCCGGGCCGGGTCGACGCCGCCGACCAGGAGTGCCTCGAGGACCAGGATGGCGTCCTCCAGCGCGGCGGGGAAGGGGAACTCGGGTGCCAACCTGATGTCGGCCACGAAGACGTCGCACCCGGTCCGGCGGCACAGCCAGGCGACGAACACTGCGTACATCCGGGGCGACGTCCCCACGTAGCCGCCCCCGTGCAGGTACAGCACCGTCCCACGTGAACCCTGGTGCGGTCGGTACCAGTAACCGGGCACGCCGCCCACCACGTCCTTGTCCACGTCGACCTCGAGCGAGCGCACCACCGGCGCCAGCGCCACACCGCACAGGTCGTCGAGCACCAGCTCCACCGATCTGAACTCGTCGATCGGGAGGGAAGTGAGGTAGCCCATGAACGACCGGATCGTCTCGCGGGTGACGGTGACCGCCAGGTTGTGGGGCAGGTTCCCCTCCCCGGACCACGGTGAACGGAACGGGACACGACCGAGGCCGGCACCGAGCTGTCCGACCAGCCCGAGCACGTCGACGGTGGCGATGGGCCACGACGAGCGGGCCACGCCCGGACGCCGGCCCATCACCATGGCTCCCGAGCCCGCTTCCCGATCGCTCCCGGACCCGGGCCGGGACTCAGACCGGCTCGGCGGCGAGCGTGGCGCCGAGCTGGAGCAGGTGTTCGGTGGCCCCGCCCAGCGTCAGCTCGATGTGCTTGGTCATGAGGAAGAAGCGGTGCAGGGGGTAGTCGCGGTCGACGCCGACGCCACCGTGGAGGTGGACCGCGGCGTGCACCACGCGTTGGCCGCCGTCGGCCGCCCAGAACTTGGCCACCGCCACCTCCTTGTCGGCGGGCAGCCCCTCGGCGATGCGCCAGGCGGCCTGCCAGGCGGTGAGCCCGATGGCCTCGGTGTCGACGTAGGCGTCGGCCGCCCGCTGCCCCACCGCTTGGAAGGTGGCAATCGGCTTGCCGAACTGCTCCCTGGTCTTGGTGTACTCGGCCGTGAGGGCCAGCGCGGCGGCGGCGGCACCGGCCTGGGCCAGCGCCAGCGCCGCGGTGGTCCTCTGGACCAGCCACTCGATGATGGCCCGACCGTCCTCCACCGATCCGAGGAGGGCCTCAGGGCCGACGGAGGTGCCGTTCAGGGTGAGCGCCGCCTCGGGCTGGCCGGTGTTGGTCACCTGACGCCGGCGGTCGACACCGGCCGCCGGGGTCTCGACCAGGAACACGGCCACGGCATCGGGCTCGACCCGGGCCGGCACCAGCACCGCGTCGGCGATCAAGCCCGAGGGCACGCACGCCTTGGTCCCCGACAGCGTCCAACCGTCGCCGTCCCGTTCGGCCAGGACCGACGGGACCGTGGGCACGCCGCCGAGCTCGGCCAGCGCGGTGGTCACCACCGTGTCGCCACCGATCACGCCGGGGAGCCAGCGCCGGCGCTGGGACTCGGTCCCGAACCGGGCGATGGCCGGCGCGGCGGCAGCCAGTGTCTCCACGACCGGCACGTAGGCCGAGGTACGCCCGGCGGCCTCGACGATGAGACCCGTCTCGACGAAGCCCAGGCCGGCGCCCCCGACCTCCTCGGGGAGGGCGATGCCCAAGAGGCCGGCTCCGGCCAGCTCCGACCAGAGTTTGCCGTCGAAGTAGTCACCATCCGGCTCGGACTCGATGGCTCGGAGCCGCTCGTGGGTGGCCAGGTCGGTGAAGATCCGACCGGCCAGCTCGCGCACCGCCTCTTGTTCTTCGCTGAAGGAGAAGTCCATGCTCGTATTCCCTGCTTCCGTTTCGCTCGCCCTACCGCAGTGACCGGGGAAGCCCGAGGCCGAAGATGGCGATCAGGTCCCGTTGGATCTCGTTGGTGCCCCCACCGAAGGTGAGGATCACCAGGCTCCGCGGCGTACATCTCGAGGCGACCGGCCAGGACGGCGTCGTCGTCGCCCCGGGTCAGGTAGCCGGCCTGTCCCACCACCTCCAACAGCAACCGGAAGGCCTCCATGTAGAACTCGGTGCCGAAGACCTTGATGGTCGAGGCGTCGGCCACGTCGAGGTGACCCTGCGTCGCCGTCCAGGCCACCTTCCAGTTGATCAGCTTGAGGAACTCGAGGCGGGAGTAGATGCGGGCCAGGTGGACCTGGACCCACTCCTGGTCGATCACCCTCCGCCCGTCGGCCAGCTTGGTGTTCTGGGCCCAGGAGCGGACGTCGTCGAGTGCCCGCTCGATGATGCCCGACGAGCACAGGGTCACCCGCTCGTGGTTCAGCTGGTTCGTGATGAGGGACCATCCGGCGTTCTCCTCACCGACCCGGTTGCCGGCCGGCACACGGACATCCTCGTAGAACGTGTAGTTGATGTTGTGGTCGCCCAGAAGATGCATGGGGACGACCTTGATCCCGGGCGTGTCCATGGGGACGATGAAGATGGAGATGCCCTTGTGCTTGGCCACCTCGGGGTCGGTGCGGGTGGCCAACCAGATGTAGTCGGCCCCTCCGGCCAGCGACGTGTAGATCTTCTGGCCGTTGATGACGTACTCGTCACCGTCGCGCACGGCCCTCGTCTGGAGCGAGGCCAGGTCGGTGCCCGACTCGGGCTCGGTGTAACCGATGCAGAAGTGGATGTCACCGGCCAGGATCTTCGGGAGGAAGAAGTCCTTTTGCTCCTGCGTGCCGAACTCCATGATGGTCGGACCGACGGTGTTGATGGTCAGCATGGGCACCGGCGCCCCGGCACGCATCGACTCGTCGAAGAAGATGTACTGCTCGATGGCCGAGCGGCCCTGGCCGCCGTACTCGGTCGGCCACCCGATGCCCAGCCAGCCGTCCTCGGCCATCTGCTTGACCACGCGTCGCATGTTGGGCCCGATGCCGTGACTTTCGGCCAGCTGCGCCTCGACCTCGGGGGTGAGCAGGTTGGCGTAGTACTCACGCAGCCGGTTCCGGAGCGCCTCTTGTTCGTCGGTGTAGCCGATCTCCATGGGTCCCTCCCGATTGGTGCGTGCACGTGCCGGCCCCGGTGGGCCACTCCCGGGACCCCTGGTGGCGGCCGGTGCCTGTGACTAGAACACGTTACATACGCCCCCGAGCTGGCGCCAGACGCACGGCAGACGCACGGCACCCCGGCGGGTAGCCTTCCCGCTGGGCCCCGTACGGCCCGTCCAGCGCCCACCGCTAGGGTTACCATCCGGTAAGTAGCCGTCCGCACAGCAGTCCCACCGTCCAGAACCACATCCCATCGAGCGGCGCCGCCGCCACTACCGAGGAGCAACTCATGCCCGAAGCTGTCATCGTCGCCACCGGTCGGACCCCGATCGGACGGGCCAACAAGGGTTCGCTGATCGACTGTCGGCCCGACGACCTCGCCGCCCTGGTCGTCCGCGAGGTCCTGGCCAAGGTCCCCGAGCTCGACCCCGGGACCGTCGAGGACGTGATCATGGGGTCGGGCCAGCCCGGCGGCGAGGCGGGCTACAACGTCGGCCGGGTGGCCGCGCTGTTGGCCGGGCTCCCCGACGTGCCCGGCGTGACCGTCAACCGGTACTGCTCGTCATCCCTCCAGACCATCCGGATGGCCGCCCACGCCATCCGGGCCGGTGAGGGCGACGTGTTCGTGGCCGCGGGTGTCGAGACGGTGAGCCGCTACCTCCACGGGGCGGCCGATACCGGGCCGCACAACCCCCTGTTCGCCGAGGCCGAGGCCCGCACCGTCGCCCGCACCCCGGCGGCGGGCGAACCCTGGACACCCCTGTCCGGCCTGCCCGACGTCTACATCGCCATGGGCCAGACGGCCGAGAACGTGGCCGAGTACAAAAAGGTCAGCCGGGAGGAGCAAGACGAGTTCGCCCTGCAGTCCCAGACGAGGGCCGTGGCGGCCCAGGAGGCCGGCTTCTTCGATCGGGAGATCATCCCGGTGACCACTCCGAGCGGCGCCGTCGTGACCAAGGACGACGGGCCCCGGCCGGGCACGACGCTCGAAGGCCTGGCCGGCCTCAAGCCGGTCTTCCGCGAGGGCGGGACCGTCACCGCCGGGAACGCCTGCCCCCTCAACGACGGGGCGGCCGCCGTCGTCGTAATGAGCGACACCCGCGCCCGGGAGCTCGGGATCACCCCGCTCGCCCGCATCGTGGCCAGCGGGGTCTCCGGCCTCAACCCCGAGATCATGGGGCTCGGACCGGTCGACGCCATCCGCCAGACCCTGGGCCGTGCCGGCATGACCATCGACGACATCGATCTGGTCGAGATCAACGAGGCGTTCGCCGCCCAGGTGGTCCCTTCGGCCCAGGAGCTGGGCATCAGCTACGACAAGCTCAACGTCCGACGGCGGCGCCATCGCCCTCGGCCATCCCTTCGGCCAGACCGGGGCCCGCATCATGACCACGCTGCTCAACGCCCTCGAGGACACGGGCAAGACCATCGGGCTGGAGTCCATGTGTGTGGGCGGCGGCCAGGGTATGGCCATGATCGTCGAGCGGCTCTCGTAGGGGGCCGCGCCCCCGGCGATGCCGGGCTCAGTGGGCGAACAGGTGCCACCCGGCGTACGCCCAGGCGACCACCAGGACCACGTTGACGAACGGAGGAGCAGAGATCAGCCACGCGAGCTCACCGGCACTGGCCACCCGGCCGTCGGAGCGCCGGGCCACAAGCTCGATGACCGAACAGGCGACGACCACCGCCAGCCAGAAGGCCACACCCACGGCCCGGCTCCCCGGGAGCAGGAGTGCCGGTACGAGGTCGGGGTGCCGGCCGAGCGCCGACCCCACCGGGATCGCCCCGACCGATGGCCGCGGCGCCGGTGCGGCCTCGGCGTCCACCGGTGCGGGACGCGGGGTCCGGGCCCTGGCCACCCCGTAGCCCACGCCCAGAAGGATCCACGTGAAGAACAAGGCGGCGTCGAACGGCCGGAAGGCCAGCGCCAGCGCGCGCTGACGGTCAGGTGCGGCTCGTGGCGGCCGGTGTCGATCCCGAGGGCCTCCCATGCCGCCACCACCGCGGTGACCACCAGCCAGGGCGACAGGCCGAGGAGCACGCGGCCGGCGCCGCCGGCTCCCGGTCGCGGCCAGGGTTCGGACGGACCGAGGCGTAAGGCCGGCCACTGGCGGCGGCGCCCGACGGCCACCAGGGTGTCGACGGCGACGACTCCGGCGAGGGAGACGGCCCACGCCACGTAGGCCGCGGTCGTCGACTGGCGCAAGCCGCTCGCCCACCCACACCATGCGCCCAACGCCAGTGCGGAGCCGGCGATGACGACGCGGCGGTGGCGCATGCCTCCATCGTCCCACCGCGGGACGGCCGGCCGGCGGTCCCGGTCGGGTGGAGCCGTCCGCAGCCCTAGGGGGCGCTACATTGCCCACGATGGGCACGCCCGGGGTCGACGTCGTGCTGTTCGACCTCGGTGGTGTCCTCATCGAACTGGGGGGCGTCGGCGCGCTGCAGGGATGGGCAGGGATCAACGGTGATGCCGAGATCCTCGAGCAGTGGCTGACCAGCCCGTGGGTGCGGCGTTTCGAGAGCGGGAACTGCACCGCCGTCGAGTTCTCCGAGGGCGTCGTGTCGGAGTGGGGGCTGCCCGTCTCACCCGGGCGATTCCTCGAGGCCTTCCGGGCGTGGCCCGTCGGACCGTTCGAGGGCGCGGCCGACCTCCTCCATGCCGTGCGCCGGCGGACACGCATCGGATGCCTGAGCAACACCAACGTCGTCCACTGGGAGCACCAGGTCGAACAGTGGCCGATCCTCGGCCTGTTCGACTACCGGTTCCTCTCGTTCGACCTCGGACTGGTGAAGCCGGATCCCGCCGTCTACCGGGAGGTCTCCGAGCTGCTGTCGGCTCCGTCGGACCGGGTCCTGTTCCTCGACGACAACCGGCTCAACATCGAGGCCGCCCGGTCACACGGCTTCCGGTCCGAGCAGGTCCGTGGCGTGGCGGAGGCGGGACGGGCCCTGATCGAGGCGGGTGTCATCGACGCCGGGGACCTTGCCTCGGGCTTCCCGTGGGCAGCGGACGGCTCCTCGGCCGACCCGGCCCCGACCCGGGGCCCCGCCGTCAGGCCCGGGCCGCCGTCATACCGAGTTGATCCAGCTGACCCCGATGATGTGGGCACCGCCGTGGGCGCCGATGACCGCGCCCAGGGTCCCGACGCGGAGTGAGGCCCGGGGGAAGCGGGGGGCGATGAGCTCGAGGAACTCGTCGATGTCGGACGCGCCGCCGTGCATCACCGCCACATGGTCGATCTTCCCGGCATCGATCATGCGCTCGTAGAGCAGGTGCAGCGCCTTGCCCCGGGTGCGGGGCTTCCCCGCCTCGTGGACCTCGCCACCGCTGATGTCCACCACCGGCTTGATCGACAGGACGGATCCCACCATGGCCATGGCCCCACCGATGCGTCCGCCCTTCCTCAGGTTCTCGAGCGTGTTGAGGGCGGCGAAGACACGGGTCCGGGGGATGAGCTCCCTGATCCGGCGCAGCACTGAGTCGGCACCGGCATCGGCGGCCGCAGCCGCCTCGAGCACGAGCGTGCCGAGCCCGCTCGACACGGACTTGCTGTCGATCACGTGAACAGGTATCTGCACCCCGTGGGTGGCGGCGGCCGACTCCGCCGATTGCAGGGTGTTCGACAGCGCCCCCGAGAGCGTGATGCAGACCACCGCGTCGGCACCGGCCTCCTCGGCGTTGCGGTACGCCTGCACGAAGGCCCCGGGGGCCGGGCAGGCCGTCTGGGGCAGCGCGTCCGAGCCGGCCATCCGCTCATAGAAGTCCTCGACGGACAGGTCCCGGCCGTCGGTGAACTCGTCATCGCCGAACCGGATGGTGAGGGGCACGATCTCGATGTCGAACGGCTCGATCTCCTCCTGTGTGAGATCGCACGAACTGTCACTGACGACATGGACTCCGGGCATCGATGCGTGGCTCAGTCGCTGATCACTTCGATGGCGAACTCGGGACAGTTGGCGATGGCCAGACGGGCCTTGTCCTCGAGATCGGGGGGGACCGTCCCGTCCCCGACCACCGTCGACAGCCCGTAGTCGTCGACGTCGAACAGTTGCGGAGCCAGCCCGTAGCAGCGAGCGTGACCCTGGCAGCGGTCGGGATCGACCCGGATCCTCATGGGAACACCACCGGGAGCTGCCGGGGACCCCGGACCTGGCCGCCGGCCCAGGTGACCTCGGCCCCCTCCGCCAGTCGGAATTCGGGGATGCGCTTCAGCCACTCTTCCAGCGCCACCCGGAGCTCCATCCGGGCCAGGTTGGAGCCGGCACACCGGTGGATGCCCGAACCGAAGGCCACGTGGCGGTTGAGCTCGCGGTCCAAGATGACCCGGTCGGGCTCGTCGAAGGCCTCCGGATCGCGATTGGCGGCCGGGAAGTTCATGAGCACCTTGTCGCCGGCCTTCATCGGACAGCCGGCGAACTCGACGTCCTCGGTCACCACCCGTGCCATGGTCACCGGGGAGTACGCCCGCAACAGTTCCTCGATGGCCAGCGGAAGGGCGTCGGGATCGGCGACCAGCCGGTGGCGGTCCTCAGGGTGGGTGGCCAGGTGCCAGAGCGACGATCCGATGGCACTCCAGGTGGTGTCGACGCCGGCGATGAGGACGATGGCTGCCACCCCGAGCACCACACTCTCCTCCAGCGCTCGGCCGTCGATCTCACTGCGCAGCAGCTCGCTCAACAGGTCGTCGCTCGGCTCGGTCTTCCGGCGCTCGACCTCTCTGACGAAGTAGTCGATCAGCCCCTCGGCGCCCCGGCGTCGTCGCTCGGGGTCGTCGGCGAACTCCAGCACGTCCCGCACCCAGCCGGTGAAGACGTCCGACATCGAGCTGGGCACCCCGAGGATGCTGGCGATGACCCGCACGGGTATCTGCTGGGCGTAGTCGCGTGCGGCATCGGCCGCGCCGTCGGCCACGAAGCCCTCGACGAGCTGGGAGCACAGCGCACGGGTCATCGATTCGTACTCCTGCACGCGTCGGTGCGAGAACCACGGCAGGAGGAGGCGGCGGGTCCAGGTGTGCAACGGCGGATCCGCCGAGATGGGTGGGAGCCCGTACTGGAGGACCGGCTCCTCCCGGGGCTCGCCGTCGAACGGGATGACCGAGATCTCGAGCGAGCTGAAGTGCTCGATGTCGTGGGCCAGTGCCACCACGTCCTCGTAGGTGGTGGGAAGCCACGTGCTCCCCCGCCGGTCGGTGTGGGCCACGGGGCAGCTCTTGCGCAGCCGGTCCCACACGCCGAACGGATCGGCGACATACCCCGGGTCGAGGACGTCGAAATCCTTCTCCCAGTTGGTCACCGGCTGTGGGATCGTCATGGTGCTCCTCGCGCCTCTCCGTGGCCGCCCGTCACACTGTCTCCGACCATCTTTGCACCTCCACCGCGCCCGACGGGGCGGTCGACCCGTCGTGGCCCCGCCCGGTGGTCGGCCGGTCAGATGGTCAGGCCACCGTCCACCGAGAGCACCGCTCCGGTGGTGTAGGAGGACTCGTCCGAGGCGATGAAGGCCACCGACGCGGCGATCTCGGCCGGCGTGGAGAACCCCATCGGCGTCATGATCTTGGTGAGCTCCTTGAAGTCGGCGCCCTCGGGCAGCTCGAAGGTCCCGATGAGCGGGGTGTCCACCCCTCCGGGGGCCACCACGTTGACCCGCACCCCCCGGGACAGGAACTCGGCGGCCAGTGCCTTGGAGAACATGAGCAGCCCGGCCTTGGACGCGCAGTACGCCGCCGAGTACGACTGACCCATCAGGGCGGTGTTGGAAGCCACGTTGACGATCGAGCCTCCGTGCTCCAGCAGATGGGGCAGGGTGGCCCGGCACACGAGGAACGGCCCCGTGAGGTTGACGGCCAGGATCTTCTCCCAGCGGTCGAGGGGCATGTCCACCGTGTTGAAGAAGCCTCCGATGCCGGCGACGTTGCAGACGACGGTCGGGGCACCGAGGTCTGTGGCCAGCCGACCCACGGTGTCGCCCACCGCGGACTCGGAGGTGACGTCGCAGCGGTAGCCCGATGCCGTGCCACCCTCGGAGACGATGCGGGAGACGGTGGCGGCCAGCGGGTCCTCGGCGACGTCGAGCGCAGCCACCGCCGCTCCCTCCCGCGCCAGCCGGACGGCGACGGCCTGCCCGATGCCCGAGCCGGCTCCGGTGACTACCGCCACCTTGCCGACGAACCGGCGGCCGGTGAACGAACTGATCGTGGCGTCGGCCTCTTCGTGCTCGGCCCCGCCCTGACCCAGTGTGACCCGTTGTATCGGACTCAAGGTTCGCTCCTACGCTTCCGCTTCGGCGTGAACTGTTCACGCAGGGTGTGCTTCAGGATCTTGCCGGCCGGGTTTCGGGGCACGGTGTCGACCACCTCGAGCTGCTCGGGGATGGACTGGACCCGCAGCCCCTGCCCCTTCAGGAAGGCCACCATCTCGGCGAAGTCGAAGGTCCCCCCCTCGGACACCGCCACGACGGCGCAGGCCCGCTCCCCCGTCGTCGGGTCCGGCAGTCCGATGACGGCCACGTCGGCCACCGCCGGGTGGGCGTAGAGGAGGTCCTCCACCTCCTTGGCCGAGATGTTCTCGCCGTGGCGGATGATCACGTCCTTCAGCCGTCCGGTGATGGTGACGTAGCCGTCCTCGTCGACGATGCCGAGGTCTCCGGTGCGGAAGTAACCGTCCTCGTCGAAGGCGTCGGCGTCGAGGGCCGGGTCGAGGTAGCCGCGGATCACCTGGGGACCCTTCAGCCGGATCTCGCCCTCCTCGCCCGGGCCGGCCCGACTCCCGTCGAGCGCCACGACGACGAGGTCGACGCCCGGGGTCGGCCGCCCCTCGGTGTCGGCAAGCTTCTGGTCGGGGTCTCGGTCGGTGGCCATGACGACGATCGGGGCCTCGGTGAGGCCGTATCCCGAGACGATGCCGACACCGCCGATCTCACGCTTGAGATCGTGGTGGAGTTGCGGGGGCTTCGGTGCCCCGCCCCCGGGGTACGAGCGGATGGCCGGGAAGATGGGGTCGGAACCGCCACTGGCCCGTTGGGCGGCCAGGTAGGCCATGTGGAACGGCGTGCCCGACCCGGCCAGGGTGACGCCGTTGGCGGCCAGGAACGCCGGGGTCGTCGCCGGGTCGAACACTTCCGTGGTCAACAGGGTGCACCCGGTCATGAGGGCGGCGATCAGCCAACCGATGCCGCCGATGTGGGTGAACGGGAAGATGAGGGCCGAGACGTCCCCCGGCCCGATGTCCAGGCACTCGGCCATGGCCAGGGCCGGGGCCATCACCGTGAGATCGGTGTGGGGCGCCCCCTTGGGGTCGGCGGTGGTGCCCGAGGTGTAGAACAGCCAACGCACGGGTGCATCGGCGGCGCGCGTCGGAGGGTCCTCCTCCTCGGGCAGGTCGGCGGGATCGCCGACGGGGAGGTCGCGGTCGACGACCAGCACCGAGAGCCCCGGTCGTTCGGCGGCGATCCCGCGTGCCATCTCCTCGTAGTCGAAGCCCCGGTAGACGGTGGGCACGATGAGCAGTGATGCGTTGCTCTGGGCGGTGATGAAGCCCACCTCGCGCCCGCGGTAGATGGGGATGAGGGGATTCTGCCGGGCCCCGAGCCGGGACAGCGCGCCCACCAGGACCAGGGACTCGTTCCAGGTGGGCAGCTCCCAGCTGACCCCGGTGTCACGGCCGACCCCGTGGTCGCCGTGCAGGCCGGCCGCGGCCCGCAGGCAGGCGTCGCGATAGCCGGCGAAGGTCAGCTCGTGCCCGGTGTCCTCGTGGGCCAACAGGGCGTCAGGGGTGGCCTCCGCCCGTCGCTCGATCAGCCTCCACAGCGTCGGCGCCCCCACCCAGCCCCGGGCGGCCGTCCGGCCCTCAAGTTCCTCGATGAAGTCGGTCATCGCGGGGCCTCCGACCACAGCTGATCGGTATAGGTGTCCGTCCCCGGCACCGTGCCGATGAACGGGGACGCCCAGATGATCTGGCCCAGGCCCGAGGCGGCCAACCGCGCCCCCTGGGGGGCGAAGACCCACTCCCAGGTGGCAGCCGGCTGATCGTCGACGAAGAAGAGCAGCAGGAGTCGCCGGTCGGCCGACTCCGAGCGGGGCACGTCACCGGGGGCGTCGGCCAGCAGCGGGAGCGGGCTGAAGCCGAGCACGGTGGCCACCGGCGAACCGGGAAGGACCGTCGGCAGGTACTCGTCGCGGTACCAGGCCCCGAGCTCTTCGGGCCCGACCCCCTCGGACGGCTCGACGAAGACCGAGACCAGCCCGGGGAACCGGTGGTCGAGTGTGAGTTCGGCCGGCACGCCGTCCTCGTCCCGACGGTGCTCCCACTCGAAGTGGTAGAGCCCGGTGTGGATGTGGTCACGCTCCTCGAACATGCGGCCGGCGGCGTGCAGCGTGTTGACCTGGTCGACGGCCCAGCGGTTCCACTCGTCGTGGTGCCCGTCGAGCACGTAGTAGAGGCCCAGATAACTGCCGACCTGGGGGTCGGGGACCAGCGGCTCGGGCGTACCGTCGCCACCGGCCAGCGGGAGGCGGAGCTCCTTCAGCGGCGCGGTGGCCACGAACCTCGCTCCGGCGAAGTTGTAGGCACCGATCTGGCAACCGGCGTAGAAGTGGTCACGCTCGTACCAACGGTTGTAGGCGACCTGCCGGCCGCGATGGGGCTCCACCAGGGTGTAGAGCATGGTCCCGATGCGAATGGGATCGTCGGTGACCCCACCCGAGGCCGGTACTGATCGTCCTGTCATGATGCGCTCACTCCGTTCTTCTGCTTCGTGTCGTCGTTGGCGCCGGCCACTCCCGGCACCCCTCGGTGGCCGTCGCCGTTGCCGTCGGCCGGACCGGACGCCAGCCCGTCGGCGAGGGCCCTCTTGTCCACCTTCATCATCGAGGTGAGGGGGAGGCCGTCGACCACCACCACCCGGTCCGGGGCCTTGTAGTCGGCCAATACGGCCCGGGCCACCGACCGCAGCTCGTCGAGCAGGGCCTCCCCGTCCGCCGGACCACTGCCGCTCGGGACCACGAAGGCCACCCCGATCTCTCCGAGGACAGGGTCGGGGGCGCCGACGACCGCCACCTGGGCGACGGCCGGGTGGCGGCCGAGCACTGCTTCGACCTCGGCCGGGTACACGTTGTAGCCACCCCGGATGTAGAGCTCGTTCGCCCGCCCGGCGAGGTGGAGATGACCGCCGTCGTCGAGGAAGCCGAAGTCGCCGGTGGTCAACCAGCCGTCCTCGGCCAGGACGGCTCGGGTGGACGCCACGTCGTAGACGGTCCCCTCCGCTCCGGGTCCGGTGGGGGGGCCACCCCAGTAGCCCCGCATCACCGCCGCCGATCTCAGCCGGACGGCCCCCACCTCGCCGGGGACGACGGGTCGGCCGCGGTCGTCGGCAACCATGAGGGAGACGCCGGGAACCGGCCGCCCTACCGTGGCAGCGACGATCTGATCGGGGTCACCGGGCACGGTGCCGGTGCCCAACGACGCCTCCGTCGAGGTGTAGCGCACCACGACGGGCACGCCGAGGCGCTCCCGCATGGACGCCACCAGCTCGGCGGGCACCCGCGACGCTCCGGTCCCGGCGATGCGGAGCGAGGAGAGGTCGGCGTCGGCCAGATCCGGATGGGCGAGCACCAGCGACCACTGGGTGGGGACGCCCTGGGCGACGGTGATCCTCTCCTCGGCCATGATCCGGATGGCGTCGGCGGCGCGCCACGGCGTCGGCGTGATCACCGTGGTCACCCCATGGACGATCTCGTCCCAGGTGCGGGTCATCGACCCCACATGGGCGAAGGGGAGCGGCGAGAGCCGCCGGTCGCCCCTCGCCGAGAGCACGTCGGTGCCGGCCGCCACGGCGGCCAGGTTGCGGTGGTCGAAGACAGCACCCTTGGGCAACCCGGTGGTCCCGCTCGTCCACACCACGGCGACCGGGTCCGACCCGGCGAGCTCGGCCTGGATGGCTGGGGCACCACCGCCGTCCGCCTCCGACGCGGCCGCCGTCCGCCCGAGCACCGTGCCCGTGGGCCCTTCGGGGACGGGGAGCCCGTCATCGAGCACGGTCACCACCGGCCGGGCGCGGTCGAGGATGGAGCGGATCTCGTCCCTGCCCAACCTCAGGTTCACGCCGGACGTGATCGCCCCGAGTCTGGTGGCGGCGGCGTAGCAGACCATGTAGTCGATGGAGCTCGGGACGAGCAGGCACACCACCGAGCCGCGGGTCACCCCGTGGTCGGCGAAGAGCCGGGCCATCCCGTCGGCCGCCCGGTCCCACTGGGCGAAGGTGAGCCGGCGCCGCGGTGACGACGCCGTCTCGGGTTCCACGTACGCCTCGACGTCGGCGTTGAGGAGGGCGCCGGCTCCCAGGACGTCGACGACCGTCTCGAAATCCCCCTCAATCTGACACGCCGTCATATCGGTGCCGACTGTAACAGTGCCGCCTTCGGTCCATCCCCGACGGTCGGGCCGTCCACCGACGGGCCTGGACGCGTGACGGTCCTCCAGGCGGTCAGAAGGTGAGGACGCCGCGGGCCAGTCGCCCCGCCTCCATGTCCTCGACGATCTCACGGAAGCCCTCCACGGGGCGCTGCTCGGTCACCAGTTCGTCGAGCATGAGGCGGCCGGACAGGTACAGCTCCACCATCAGCGGGATGTCGTGATGGGGCCGCGACGACCCATACCGGCATCCGAGGAGACCGCGGTCGACGTAGGCCAGCGCGTTCACGTCCACCGCCACCTCGGTGCCCTGAGGTGGGATGCCGATGGCCAGGGCGTTGCCGCCCCAGTCGAGGACGTCGAGCGCGTTGCGCAGCACCACCGGATGGCCGACGCAGTCGAACGACCAGTTGACCCCCCCGGTCCAGCCGAGGGCGCCGGTGACCCGGGCCGGTCCCGGGGGCACCAGCTCCCTGATGGCCGCCACCGCGTCGGTCACCGAGGCGTCGACGAAATGGGTGGCGCCGAACTGACGGGCCAGTCCCTCCTTGGAGGCGAGCGTGTCAACGGCGATGATGCGGCTGGCGCCGGCGAGCCTGAGGCCCTGGATCACGTTGAGGCCGACTCCCCCGACTCCGAACACCGCCGCCGTCTCGCCGGCCTGCACCTTGGCCCGGTTGAGGACGGCTCCCACTCCGGTGAGCACACCACACCCGATGAGGCACGCCGAGGTCATGGGCACGTCCTTGGAGATCTTGACCGCCTGGACCTCCTTCACGATGGTCGACTCGGCGAACACCGAGGTGGCGGCGAAGTTGGAAGCCGGCTCGCCCCTGAACGTGAACGGCTGGGACACGTTGCCCAGGGTCTTGATGCACCAGGTGGGATGGCCCGTGCTGCACGCCCGGCAGGTGCCGCAGCTGGCCAGGGTGGCGATGACCACGTGGTCTCCGGGCTTGACCGAGCGCACCTCGGAACCCACGGCCTCGACGACGCCGGCCCCTTCGTGGCCGAGGACCGACGGGGCCTTCCACGGGATGGTGCCGTTGATCACCGAGAGGTCGCTGTGGCACACCCCGGCCGCGCCGATGGACACCCGCACCTCGGTGGGACCCGGGTCCCCGATACCCAGCTGGTCGGTGACCTCAGCCCCGTCGCCGGTGTAGACGATGCCTCGCATGGCATCCCTCCTCTGTTCGTGTCGATTGGTCGGCCGCCGGGATGACGGGCCGGTCTCGTTACTCGGTCAGCCCGTTGCCCCGAACCGCGCCCGCAGCTCGCGCTTGAGGACCTTGCCACTGGCATTCAGGGGGAGCGACTCGACGGTCACCACGCTCCGGGGGACCTTGTAGTTGGCCAACCGCTCCCGCGCCCAGGCGATCAGCGCCTCTTCGAACCCATCCACGGAAGCGCCGTCGGCCGGGACCGCCACGGCCAGGCCGACCTCCCCCATGCGGCGATCGGGGACACCGACCACGGCCACCTGGGCCACACCCTCGTGCAGCCGGAGGACGGCCTCGGTCTCGGCCGGGTAGACGTTGAACCCCCCGGACACGTACATGTCCTTCAGCCGGTCGGTGACGGTGACGTTGCCGTCTGCGTCCATGACCCCGATGTCGCCGGTGTGCAGCCAGCCGTCGCGGTCGATGGCCAGATCCGTGGCCTCGGGGTCGTTGAAATAGCCCTGCATCACGTTGTAGCCGCGCACCACGATCTCGCCGGCCTCCCGGGTCGGAACCTGTTCCCCCTGGCCGTCGACGATCCGCACCTGCACGTCGGGGATGGCCCGTCCCGAGGTGCCGGCGATGACCTCCGCCGAGTCGCCGCGCCGGCACATGGTCACGGTGCCGCATGCCTCGGTCAGACCGTAGGCCGTGAGCACGGTCTCGATCCCCATGTCGGACCAGAGCCGCTCGACCAGCTCGACGGGGACCTGGGCCGCCCCGGTCACCACCAGGCGCAGGGTGGAGAGGTCGAACAGCTTGCGATCGGGGTGGTCGAGAATGGACTGGAAGATGGTCGGGGGGCCGGGGAGCACAGTGATGCGCTCCTCGTCGATCCGCGCCAGCAGCCCGTCCACGTCGAAGACGGGTTCGGGCACCATCGTCGCCCCGGCCATGAGGCAGGCCAGCACACCGGCCTTGTAGCCGAAGGTGTGGAAGAACGGGTTGACGATGAGATAGCGGTCCTCCTGGCGGAGACCGACGATGTCGGACCACGTGGCGAAGGTGCGGAGCGTCTGGCCGTGCGTCGTCATCGCCCCTTTGGGGTGGCCCGTGGTGCCCGACGTGAATACCAGGTCGGAGAGATCCCCGGCGGTTATCGATGCCGTCCGGCCGGCGGCGACGTCGGCCGAGCACAGCCCGCCCTCTTGCAGGAAGACCTGCCAGTCGACGACCTGGTCGCCCCTGGACGTCCGGCGGACGGGGGCGCCCTCACCGGTCCGGAGCACCACCACCCGCTCGAGATCGGGCACCTGCTCGCCGGCGCCCACCGCCTCGGCCAGCACCAGGGGGTAGTCGTTGCCCAGGAACCCCTCGACGGTGAAGAGAAGTCGGGCCCCCGACTCGCGCAGGATGTACGCCGCCTCGGATCCCTTGAACCTGGTGTTCAGCGGGACCAACAGGGCGCCGGCACCCACCGCGCCGAGGGCGGCGACGACCCACTCCGCGCAGTTGGGCGCCCAGATGGCCACGCGGTCGCCGCGGTCGATCCCGTTGGCCACGATGGCCCGGGTGGCGGCGGCCGATCTCTCGGCCAGCTCGTCGAAGGTGAGCCGGGTCGTGGTGCCGTCGGGTCCGTTGCGGTCGACGAGTGCCTCCTGGTCGCCGAAGCGGGCGGCGGCGTCCTCGACCAGACCGGCGATCGTCCCCCACTGGAGATCCCCCCGGGGATCCGCGCTCGCTGACACGTCGTCAGGGTACTGCATCACCCCACCCGTCCGGCCTGGTCGCCCCTCGTCCGCCTAGGGGTGCTGGCTGCTGACCGACACGACCTCGCCGGTCATGAAGGTGGCGTACTCACTGGCGAGGAAGGCGATGACCCCGGCCACCTCCCACACCTCCGCACCCCGGCCGAGCACCTCTCGCCGGGACAGCTCGGCCAGCTCCTCGTCGGCCATGACCCGGTTGAGGAACGGGTGGATGGCGAGGCTGGGCGACACCGCATTGACCCGGACACCGTGGGGCGCCGCCTCGACCGCGCTGCACCGGGTGAGCGCCATCACCCCCGCCTTGGCCGCGGCGTAATGGGACTGGCCGGCCTGGGCCCGCCAACCGAGGACGGACGCGTTGTTGACGATCACCCCTCCTTCGCCGCGTGCATAGAAGTGGCGGAGCGCGGCCCGTGTGCACCGGAACGTTCCGGTCAGGGTCACGTCGACCACGAGGTCCCACTGGTCGTCGGTCATGTCCACGACGTCCACCTGTCCCCCGAGACCGGCATTGTTGACGGCGACGTCGAAGTGGCCGTGCTGGTCGGCGGCTGCGTCGTAGAGCCGTTGCACCTGGGGCTCGTCGGTCACGTCGCACGGCACGGCGAGCGGGCGGACCCCTGCGGACTCGGGCAGTTCCGCCAGCGTGTCGGCCGCCTGGCCGAGGCGCCGCTCGTGGGCGTCGGAGATCACCACTGTGGCTCCCTCCTCCACGCAGCGCTTGGCGGTGGCGAACCCGATCCCGGTGCCGGCCGCCGCCGTGACCACCACCACCTTGCCGGTCAGGAGCCCGTGTCCGGGGGGAGGCTCGGGCACGGGTCGGGGGAACGGTGCCGCGGGGCTGGCGTGGGTCATCGGGTGGCCCCTTTGGGCTCGGGCGGCAGGCCGAGTACCCGCTCGCCGATGATGTTCTTTTGGATCTCGTTCGATCCGCCGTAGATGGTCTCGGACCGGCTGAACAGGAACGTGCGCTGGAAGGCGTCGAGCTCGTAGGGGAACCCCTCGGCCACCTGGCCGCCGAGGCCCCCGATGTCCATGGCCAGCTCGCCGAGCCTCCGGTGCCACGTGGCCCAGTACAGCTTGATGATCGACGCCTCCGGGGGGGCGACGGGGCCGTCGTAGCCCGACAGGCTCCGGAGGGTGTTGAGCCGGAGGATCTCGAGTTCGGCGTAGGAGCGCGCCAGCCGTTGGCGGACGAGCGGGTCCGCGGTGGAGCCGTTGGCCCGGGCCGCCTCTACGACGTGGTCGAACTCGCGCCGGAAGGAGACCTGGTGGCCGAGCAGGCCGACGCCGCGCTCGAAGGCCAGCGTGGCCAGGGCCACCCTCCATCCGTCCCCGACCTCACCGACCACGTGGTCGGCGCTCGTGCGGGCCCCGTCGAAGAAGACCTCGTTGAACTCCGACGTCCGGGTGAGCTGGGTGATGGGCCGGACCTCCACGCCGGGCTGGTCCATCGGCACGAGCAGATAGGAGAGGCCGTGGTGCCGGACCGACCCGGGCTCGGTGCGGCAGACCACAAAGCACCAGTCGGCCTGGTGGGCCAGCGACGTCCACACCTTCTGGCCGGTGACCACCCACTCGTCACCGTCGAGCACCGCCTTGGTCTGGACGTTGGCCAGGTCGCTGCCGGCATTGGGCTCGGAGTACCCCTGGCACCACAGCTCGCTGCCCCGCACGATGGGCGGGAGGAAGCGGGCCTTTTGCGCCGCGGTGCCGTACTGGATGATGGTCGGGCCGATGAGCCCCTCCCCGAGGACGCTGACCCGTCCGGGTGCCCTGGCCAGGACGTACTCCTCGTTGAAGATCACCTGCTGGGCCACCGAGGCGCCGCGGCCCCCGTGCTCGGCCGGCCACCCGATGCAGGTCCAACCCCCCTCGGCCAGGACCTGCTCCCACGCCAGGCGGGTCTCGAATCCGAAGGTCTCGTCACCCGAGCCTCCCCGGCCCCCGAGCGCGGCGAACTCCCCCACCACGTGGTCGGCCAGCCAGGCGCGGACCTCCTTGCGGAAGGCCTCGTCCTCGGCTCGGTCTCGGAGATCCATGATGGCGTGGTCCTGTGGCATAGCTGCGGCGGGGGACGACGTACCCGGATACGTCGGGGTTCGGGGCGCCTCGGCCACCCGGGGCGGTCCCGGCGGAATCTGACGCGACGTTAGCAAACGGGTCCGTGCACCCCAGGTGGCGGTGGTCGCCTCGGACACTCCGTCGGGAACAGCCTCGACGGCCGGGGCGTTGACCACAGTGATCGATCCCGGGGAGGCCGAGGGGTCCCCACACTCGGAGATGGCAAAGGAAGGAACGAGATGAGCGAGAGCACCGATACCGGCGGCCGTGTGGAACTGACCGACGAGGAGTGGAAGGCCAGGTTGTCCCCTGAGCGCTACGCCGTCCTGCGGAACAAGGGCACGGAGCCCGCGTGGTCTGGTGAGCTCCTCCATGTCGAGGGCAGTGGCATGTTCACCTGCGCGGGCTGCGGGGCTTCACTGTTCCCGAGCGACACCAAGTTCGACTCGGGATCGGGATGGCCGAGCTTCTACCGCGCGCTCGACGACGGCGTCATCGAGGAGCACGAGGACAAGAGCTTCGGGATGCGCAGGACGGAGATCACGTGCGCACGCTGCGGTGGCCACCTCGGCCACGTGTTCCCCGACGGACCGGCGCCGACCGGCCAGCGCTACTGCGTCAACTCGCTCTCCATCGAGTACGAGCCGGATCAGGCCTGACCATCCGACGGGAGGTCCCGCCGGATGGTCACCGACCCGGGGCGAGTCGCGCCTCCAGCAGTTCGAACAGCGAGGCGAGGGCATCGGCCTCCTCGAAGCAGCGGGCCCGCACCAGCTGGCGGTCGGCGTCGGCCAGCACCTGACAGGCGTCGAAGGCCTCACCCTTGGTGAGCCGGACCGAGCGGGCGAACCGGACGGCCACCGGGATCGGATGGGTGCCGGCGCCCGAGCGTGGGTCGGCCACAGCCCGGGCGCTCCTCTGCTCCATCGCCCGCGCTCAGGCTTTCGTCGGGAGCGGGTCCTCGGACTGGTCGACGTCGTCGCTCCCCTCGTGGAACGGGCGGTCGGTCCGGTGCACGTCGACGGTGGCGAACCGCAGGCTGGTACCCACCTCGTCGGCGACGATCTCCACCTTGAAGCGCCGGTCGCCGTCCTCGGTCTCCCAGCTCCGCTGTTCGAGCCGCCCCGTGACGACGACGCGCATGCCCTTGGTGAGACTGAGGGCGACGTTCTCGGCGAGGTCGCGCCAGGTAACCACGTCGAAGAACGAGGTGGCTTCCTCCCACTCGTTGCTCGAGCGGTTCTGCCAGCGCCGGTTGACGGCCACCCCCAACGTGGTGGTGGCCTGGCCCTCCCTCGTGTAGCGGATCTCGGGGTCCCGGGTCAGGTTCCCGACGATGGTCGTGGTGGTCGTGGTCACAGGCCATTCCTCTCTCTCGTGTCCCGGTGCCCTCTCGTGCAGCCGGGTGCGTCGCCGTCGGCGCCTCGCCAGAGGTTCCGGACGGTGCCGCCCCACCTGGGCGACACCGAGACCATGAGGGGTGCACCTTGCCGGAGAGCGGCACCGGGAGCGGCGCGGACACCTTGCCGACGCCCGGTCGGGAGGACGGCGGCCGGGCACTTGGGATGAAATTGGTTGCCGCCTACACTGGCCGACGAGGTAGGGGCCGAACCGACCGACGGACCGAAAGCAGGATCTCAACCCATGAACCATCTGATGCGGGAGCTGGCGCCGGTCACCGAGGACGCCTGGGGACAGATCGACGAAGAGGCGACACGGTCCCTCAAGCACTACCTGGCCGCCCGCCGACTGGTCGACTTCACCGGGCCGCTCGGTTGGGGCCACTCCTCGGTGGACACCGGTCGCATCGACATCCTGGCCATCGGCTCGCTCGGCTCGATCGAGGTGGCCCGACGTCGGGTGGCGCCCCTGATCGAGCTCCGGTCGGCCTTCTCGCTCGACCGCGCCGAGTTGGCGGCGGCCGAACGCGGCGCCAAGGACCTCGATCTCGACGCGGTGATCAGTGCCGGACGCACCGCGGCACTGGCCGAGGACCACCTGGTCTTCCACGGCTACGCCGAAGGTGGGGTCGTCGGCATCATCGAGGCCACGCCCCACGAGAAGGTCGCCATCAGCGACGACTACAGCCACTACCCCGAGCACGTGGCCCACGCCGTGGCCACCCTTCGAGCCGCCGACGTGGCCGGCCCCTACGCTGTCGCCCTCGGCGCGCGCTGCTACACGGGCGTGACCGAGACGACCGAGCACGGCGGCTACCCCGTCTTCGAACACCTCCGCCAGATCCTCGACGGACCGGTCGTGTGGGCGCCGGCGGTCGATGGCGCCGTGGTGCTGAGCCAGCGCGGGGGTGACGTCGAGTTGACCGTGGGGGAGGACTTCTCCATCGGGTACCGCTCGTCCGACGGGAACTCCGTCGACCTCTACATCGAAGAGAGCCTGACCTTCCAGGTCCACACGCCCGAGGCGTCCGTCCACCTCGCGTACCTCTGACGCCGCCGGGCGACCCGGCGGAACGGCCGGCCGCCCTCACCGGCCCCACCCGGACCGGGCCAGGCGGCATAGGAGGCGATGAAGCCCAGCTGCAAGAGGGCGACCCGACCACCAAGAACGTCGGGCGGAGGGTCCGGTGCGCATACTGTGCACGTGTCACCGCCACCGCGGCACTACCGTACCGATCCCGGCAACGGGCCCACCGGTCCCGACCACAGGCGGAGAAAGGCATCGATGCCCACAACCACCTCCGGCCCGCTCGAAGGCATCCGGGTGGTCGACCTGACGTCGATCGTGATGGGTCCCCTCGCCACCCAGATCTTCGGGGACCTCGGTGCCGATGTGATCACCGTCGAGGACCCGCGTGGGACGTTGAGCCGGGTGATGACCCGTGGCCCGCACCCGCAGCTCTCCGGGGTCGCCCTCAACCTGCTGCGCAACAAGCGCAGCGTGGTGCTCGACCTCAAGAGCGACGAGGGGCGTGACGCGCTGCTGCGCATCGTGGCCACCGCCGAGGTGTTCGTCACCAACCTCCGGCCGGCCACACTCGGTCGGCTCCGCCTCACCTACACGGAGGTCGCCGCCGTGCGAGCCGACATCGTCTACTGCCAGGCCCAGGGGTACCCGACCGACTCGGACATGGCCGATGCCCCCGCCTATGACGACGTCATCCAGGCGGCCACCGGACTCCCCGACGCCATCCGCCGGGTGTCCGGGGAGCCCCAGTACGTACCCTCGCTCATCGCCGACAAGGTCAGTGGCCTGACCATCGCCTACGCGGTGATGGCCGCGCTGCTCCACCGGGAGCGCACCGGCGAGGGACAGCGGGTCGAGGTACCGATGGTCGACGTCATGACGGCCTTCACCCTCGTCGAGCACGCCGGGGCGGCCACCGCCCGGCCACCCCAGGGTGAGCCCGGTTACCAGCGCATCCTCAGCCCCGAACGGCGACCGCAGCGGACCGCCGACGGATGGATCAGCGTGCTGCCCTACACACGGGAGAACTTCGAGGACCTCTTCCGGGCCGGCGGCCGCGAGGACCTCGCCACCGACCAGAGGATCCGCTCGGCTCGGTCGAGGATCGACAACGCCGATGCCCTCTACCACGAGGTGGCCCGCATCATCGCCCAACGCACCACGGCCCAATGGCTCGAGTTCTGCCAGGACTCGGGCGTCCCCGCCTCCGCAGTGCCCACCCTCGACCAGCTGGTCGATTCTCTCCCCGAGGACGACCACCCGGTGATCGGCCGCTACAAGGTCATCCCCCAGCCGGTCAGGTTCTCGACCTCCACCGGGCCGACGGTAGGCCGCCCGGCGGCGTTGAGTGGTGAGCACACCGCCGAGGTGCTCGACGCCGTGGGGGCACCGTCCCTGCCCGGCGGGGGGCACCGGGAGGAGGCCCAGTGACCGCGGTGTTCGGCGACATCACGGTCACCCGGGTGGGCGACCACGTCGGCGAGGTGGAGATGCACCGGCCGCCGGCGAACTACTTCGACGTCGCGCTGCTCGGCGACATCGTCGCCGGGATCGATTGGGCAGAACGACAGGGGTGCCGGTCGGTCGTGCTCTGCTCCGAGGGGCGTCACTTCTGCGCCGGGCTCGACTTCGGGGCCACCGGTACGCCGGACGCCGATGCCCTCGGCCTCTTGTACCAGCGGGCCGTGGAGCTCGTCGGGGGACACCTCCCCATCGTCGTGGCCGTGCAGGGCGCGGCCATCGGTGGCGGCCTGGGCCTGGCCATGGCCGGCGACTTCAGGGTGGCCTCGGAGTCGAGCCGTATGGCGGCGAACTTCGCCCGCCTCGGGTTCCATCAGGGGTTCGGCCTGTCGGTCACCCTGCCCCGGGCCGTCGGGCACCAGCGGGCGCTCGAGTTGCTGACGACGGGGCGTCGGGTGGACGGGGAGGAGGCCCTCCGCATGGGTCTGTGCGATCGGCTGGACGACGACCCGCGGGCCGGGGCCCGCCGCTTCGCCGCCCAGATCGCCGATTCGGCGCCGCTGGCCGTTCGGGCCATCCGCGAGACGATGCGGACCGGGCTGGTGGAGCGCTTCGCCGTCGCCGTGGAACACGAGCGGGCCCAGCAGGTCGCCCTCACGGCGACCGATGACTTCCGGGAAGGCATCGACGCCTCCCTCCAGCACAGGGAGCCCCGCTTCACCGGAACGTAACGACGCTCACCAGAGGGGCGTCTTGTCCGGGGGCCGGCTATCCCTCGTCGAGGTCGGTGGCCAGCTCGTGCCGGGTCGCCTCGCTGAGCGGTGTCCCGGGAAGCCCGTCGGGATAGGCCGGGTGGTTCACGGCCAGCACCACTGGCTGGGTGGCGAACGCAGCAGCCTGGTCCTCGGTGAAGTGGAATCGCACGTAGTGCACGGCCGACGTGGAGGTCTCACGGGTCAGGAGGGACTCGTGCTCCTGATCGGGGAGCGAAGGCACCACCATCCCGGGGCCCGCCGCGCCGATCCGCAGTTCGCAGGCCCGCTCGATCCCCACCAGGCGCGGCAGCCAGGTCCGGAGGTCCTCCTCGGTGGTGAGCTCCAAGAACAACGTGGCCGACAGCTCACCGGGCGCGGGAAGGAGCCGGTTGTAGACGTCGAGCTCGTGTTGGATCTGCTCGTCGGTGGTCATCCGCTCCGCCCTGGCCATCTCCTGGACCTGGAAGCGCATGGTGAGCCGACTCTCGAACGTCACGGTCACCACCGGGCCGATGCTGACCCGCCGGAGCCTCTTGACGGCGATCACCCGGGCGCGGAACTCGTCGCGCTCACGTTCGTAGGCCCGCTGGTCGGCGATGTCATCGAGTGTCAACGGTCGTGCCGTCGCCATGCAGTTTCCTCCTCTTGGTGCCGTAGGCGGACCGACCGGCGGCGGCCGCCCGTGGTCGGAGTGGCGCAGCCCGGCTCCGGCACCGGTTGGTCCGGGGGAACCGGGCTGCGACCACGGCCGGTACGCAGACGCGCCCGGCCGTTCACTCAGGCGACGGAGGCCAATCCCTCGGTGAAGCGGCCGGCGTGGCTCTTCTCGGCCCGGGCGAGCGTCTCGAACCATTCGGCGATCTCGTCGAATCCCTCGTCCCGCGCGGTGCGGGCGAAGCCCGGGTACATCTCGGAGTACTCGTAGGTCTCACCCTCGACGGCGGACTTCAGGTTGTCCTCGGTGGCCCCGACGGGAACGCCGGTGACCGGGTCTCCGACCTCACGCAGGAAGTCGAAGTGCCCGAAGGCATGCCCGGTCTCGCCCTCGGCGACGGAGCGGAACAGGGCGGCGACGTCGGGGTAGCCCTCCACGTCGGCCTTCTGGGCAAAGTACAGGTACCGGCGGTTGGCCTGGCTCTCGCCGGCGAACGCCTCTTTGAGGTTGGCCTCGGTCTTGGTGTCTTTCAGTGCTGGCACGGTATTCCTTTCTGGGGTGTGTCGGTCGTGGACGCTTCCACGAATTTGATGGGGAAGGACTGATGGTCGAGGGGTCGGTCGGGCAGCGTTACCTGGCCACCGTCCGGCGACGCAGTGACGGCGGGCGGCACTCGGGACACAGGCCGCGGAAGACGATCTCCGCCGAGCCGACCTCGAACCCGAGCTCTGCCCCCTCGGGGATCCGCAGTTCGGGGAAGGGGGCCACCAGGTCCCGCACGCTCCCGCACTGCCGGCAGACCAGGTGGTGGTGGGGATCGTCGACGTTCGGATCGAACCGGGTCATGCCGGTGCCGACATCCAGCCGGGCGATCTCCCCCAGCTCGGCGAGGTCGTGGAGGGTCTGGTACACCGTCTTGAGGGACACCGTCTCGAGCTCCCGGCTCACCTGGGCATGGACGGACTCGGCCGAAGGGTGGGTGACGTCGCCCTGGAGCACCCGGAAGACGCACTGCCGCTGGGCGGTGACCTTGCGCCCACTCGACCGGAACAGGTCGGTCAGCTCCTCGGGCGTCCTCATCGCCGTCACCATACCACCAAGTATTGTTTTCCAACAATCGTTGTTGATAACTGGGCGGTTGAGGGGCGCAAGCCCGACCGTGACCGGCCCCGACCTGTGGCAGGCTTTGGCCATGTCGGATCGAGCCCGCGTCGCCCAGCCGGGTGCCGGCCGGTTCGACCGCCGTTCGGCACTGGAACTCCTCGCCGGCGAGGAGTTCGACGTGCTGGTCATCGGTGGAGGCATCACCGGTGCGGGCGTCGCCCTCGACGCGGCCAGCCGGGGTCTGCGGACGGCACTCGTCGAGAAGGACGACTTCGCCTCGGGAACCTCATCCAAGTCGTCCAAGCTGATCCACGGCGGACTTCGCTATCTGCAACAGGGCGAGTACCGGCTGGTCTACGAGAACCTGGCCGAGCGTCAACGGCTCCTCGACAACGCCCCGCACCTGGTGTCCCCGCTGCCGTTCCTCATCCCCCTGCTGGGCCGAGAGGGAGTGGTCAACCGCAGTGTGGCCCGCGTCTACCGGACCGCACTGTGGCTCTACGACCTGACCGGCGGCATGCGGATCGGTCGACGCCACGAGAAGGTGTCGCGGGCCCAGGCACTGGCCCACATGCCGAACCTGCGGGCCGACCGTCTGGCCGCGGGCTTCCTCTACTGGGACGCCCGGGCCGACGACGCCCGGCTCACCCTGGCCGTCCTGCGTACCGCCGTACTCGAGCACGGAGCGGTGGCCGCCAACCATGCGGCGGTCACCGCACTGACGGCGGCGCCCGACGGCACGGTGACCGGCGCCCGAGTGACCCCCGAGGGAGGCGCTCCCTTCGAGATCCGGGCCTCGGTCGTGGTGAATGCCGCCGGCGTGTGGTCCGACGAGGTCCGGGCGCTCGATGAACGACGCAACCCCCACTCCATCCGTCCGGCCAAGGGCATCCACATCACCGTTCCCGAGCGGGTATTCCCCTGTGACATCGCCGCGGTGATCCCGGTGCGGGAGGACCACCGTTCGATCTTCGTCGTGTCGTGGGGCGACCAGGTCTACCTGGGGACGACCGACACCCGCTGGGACGGCCCGTTGGACGATCCGAGTTGCCTTCCCGAGGACGTCGACTACATCCTGTCGGCGGCCAACGCCATCAGCACCCAGCCCATCGGTCGTGCCGACATCACCGGGATCTGGACCGGGCTCAGGCCGCTGCTGGCCCCCGTCGAGGGCCACCACGCACCCAGCGAGCGCACGGCCGACCTCTCCCGTCGCCACACGGTGCGGACATCAGACGGTGGGTTGGTGACGGTGACCGGAGGCAAGCTCACCACCTACCGCAAGATGGCCGAGGACACGGTCGACGTGGTGGTCAAGCGCCTCGGGAGAGGGCGCCTTGCCTGCGTCACCCGTCAGCTCCGCCTGGTGGGGGCCGGTGGCGGCGTCCACGCCCCGGCGCTGGCCGGGGGCGGCCCCGCCGGTGCCCAACGGTCCGACGCGGACCGGGTGGCCAGGATCGCCAGGCACCTGGCCGGCCGCTACGGAGCGGACACCCCCGACGTGTTGGCCCTCGTGGGCACCGGGCCCGACCTCCTCGGACCACTGGTCGAGGGACTCGAGTACCTCCGGGTCGAGGCGCTCTACGCCGTGCGACACGAGATGGCCCGGACCGTGGCGGACGTCCTCGACCGGCGGACGCGTGCCTCCCTCCGCGACGCCCGGGCCGCCGCCCGGGCCGCCGGGGAGGTGGCCGCGCTGATCGGCCCCGAGCTGGGCTGGGACGAGGAGCGGACGGCGGCCGAGGCCCGTGCCTATGCCGACCGGGTGAACACCGAGTTGACCACGGCCGGCCTCGACCCGGTCGCCGGCCCGACCCCGCCCCGGAACCAGCCGGTCGTCGCCGGCGGGAACCCGGAGCCGGCGTGACCAGACCCACACCGGTCACGCCCATCGACGCCGGGCCCGACGGGGTCACCGACCACCTGGGCGGGCGGAGGGTGCCGGTCGACGACCACCTCCGGACCCGGCTCGCCGAGGTGGGCGCCGAGGTCTCCGATCTCGGAGAGGACCGGGCCGAGGCCGGCCGGGACTGGTGGCCCCTGGCCATCAGCTGGGCGGCCGAGGGACAGGTGCCGGCCCGGCCCGGGGTGGTCGTCCGCCCGTCCGCCACCGACCAGGTCTCCGCCGTGCTGGCGCTGTGCAACGAGTCCCGGGTGCCGGTGACCGCCTTCGGCGGGAGGAGCGGCGTGTGCGGTGCGTCGGTCCCGCTCTTCGGTGGGGTCGCCCTCGACCTCGGAGGGATCTCGGGCATCGGGGAGGTCGACGAGGTGTCGCTGGTCGCCGACCTCCGCGCCGGCACCTTCGGCCCCGAGGTCGAGTCGGGGCTGCGGGAGGGCCACGGGTTGACGCTCGGCCACTGGCCCCAGTCGATGGACCTGTCGACGGTCGGCGGTTGGCTGGCCTGCCGGGGTGCCGGCCAGTACTCCAACCGGTACGGGAAGATCGAGGACATGGTGCTCGGCCTCGAGGTGGTGCTGGCCGACGGCCGGGTCGTCCGGACCGGGGGCCATGGGCCGCGATCGGCCACGGGGCCCGACCTCACCCAGCTGTTCGTCGGCAGCGAGGGCACCCTCGGCGTGATCACCGAGGGGCGCTTCCGGGTCCATCCGGTGCCGGCGGGCGAGGAGCGCCGGGCGTTCGGCTTCGCCAGCTTCGCCGACGGGCTCGACGCCTGTCGCAGGATCCTGCGCCGGGGGGCCACGCCGGCCGTCCTGCGTCTGTACGACGCCACCGAGTCGTCCCGGTCCTTCGACCTTCCGGAGTCCAACGTCCTGATCGTGCTCGACGAGGCGGACCCCGGACTGGTCGAGGCCACCCTGGCCGTGGTGGACGACGAGTGCCACCGTGCCGAGCACCTGGACGCCGGCCTGGTCGACCGGTGGCTGGCCCATCGCAACGACGTCTCCGCCCTGGCCCCGCTCTGGCGGTCGGGCATCGTCGTCGACACCGTGGAGGTGGCGGCCCGCTGGAGCGTCCTGCCCGCGCTGTACGACGCCGTACTCGGTGCCCTGGGTGGCGTCGAGGGCACACTCGTCGCCTCGTCGCACCAGTCGCACGCCTACACCGACGGCGCCTGTCTCTACTTCACGTTCGCCGGCCGACCTCCCGAGGGGGACGGGGCTGCGCCCGGGTGGGCCGGTCGGTACTACCGGAGGGCCTGGGACGAGGTGACCCGAGCGACGCTGGCGGCGGGGGGCGCAATCAGCCATCACCACGGGATCGGCGTCAACCGGTCCCGCTTCCTCGCCGAGGCGCTCGGTGGTGGGTTCGACGTGCTGTCGTCGATCAAACAGGCGCTCGATCCCCGGGGCATCCTGAACCCGGGCAAGCTCGGACTGGACGGCCCGTTCGGGGAGGTCAGCTGGCCGTGAGCCTCCTGGTGGTGGACGTGGGGACCTCGGGTGTCCGCGGGGCGGTGGTGCGCCCCGACGGTGCCGTCGAGCACATCCACCACGTGCCCGTCCTCCCTGACAGCCCGTTCCCCGGCCTGGTGGAGTTCGACGCCACGGCCATCGCCACCGCGGTGGTCTCGGTGGCCACGGCAACCCTGGCCGCGGGAGGTCCGGTCGAGGCGGTCGGGATCGCCAACCAGCGAGCCTCGACCATCGTGTGGGACCGTCGCACCGGGGTCCCGGTGGCACCGGGTCTCGGATGGCAGGACCTGCGGACGGTGGGCACCTGCCTCGAGCTCCAGGCCGTCGGGATCCGGGTCGCACCCAATGCGTCGGCCACCAAGCTGGCCGCCCTGCTCGACCTGGCCGACCCGGACCGGTCGCGCTCGGAACGCGGCGAGCTCGCGTTCGGCACCGTCGACACCTGGGTGGCCTGGACCCTGTCGGGTGGGGTGCTCCACGTCACCGACGCCTCCAATGCCGGTGTCACCGGGCTGACCTACGGCGACGGTTCCGACTGGAGCCCCGAGATCCTCGAGTCGCTGCGCATCCCCCCGGCCGTGCTGCCCACCATCGTCGACTCCTCCGGTGTCGTGGGTCCTGCCGAGATCCTCGACGGCAGCCCCCTCATCGCCGGCATGGCCGGGGACCAGCAGGCATCGCTCATCGGTCAGGCGTGCACGAGTCCCGGCCAGGCCAAGGCCACCTTCGGGACCGGTGGGATGCTCGACCAGTGCGTGGGACCGGACCGCCCGGCCCAGGCGGCCAGGGGCCCGGCGGGCACCATCCCGATCATCGCCTGGCGTCGAGGAGGAAAGGTGACCTGGGGCCTCGAGGCCATCATGCTGTCGGCCGGTACGTGCGTGGAATGGCTCCGGGACGACCTGGCCATCATCGAAACGGCGGCCGACTCGGCCGAGGTGGCCGGCCGCTGCGAAGAGACCGGGGACGTGTGGTTCGTCCCCGCCCTCTTGGGCCTGGGCACGCCGGTGTGGGACTTCGGAGCCCGGGGCATCTTCACCGGGCTCACCCGGGGCAGCGGCCGACCCGAGCTGGTGCGGGCCGTGCTCGAGGGTGTGGCCCACCGCGGCGCCGACCTGGTCGAGTCGGCGGTGGCCGATTCGGGGCTGCCCATCGGGTCGCTGCGGATCGACGGCGGCATGTCGGCCAACCCGGTGTTCACCCAGGCACTGGCCGATGCCTGCGGCCGGTCGGTGGAGATCGCACCGGTCGTCGAGGCCACCACCCTGGGCGCCGCCTACCTGGCCGGCATGGCCGTCGGTGTGTGGGCCGACGAGGACGAGGTGGGCTCGGCCTGGGCGCCCCGCCTCGTCGTGGAGCCGGCCATCACCGACGGGGACCGTGCCGACAGGCGGGCCCGGTGGCTCGAGGCCCGGGCCCGGTCCGAGGGCACGATCCCCGAGCTGTCCGCACTCGACTTCTGAATCGCACCACCCCCCACCGGTCATCGCAGCGCCCGGCCGCACGGGTGGATTCCTTCGCTGGCGAACCATTGAAGGATGTACCTGGCACCGCCTAGGGTGGGAGGGCCACCACGCTCGGCGATCGCGCCGATACAGCCGGTACACGCAGGGGAACCAGGGGATCGGATGAGCACGGACATCGGGACAGTCGGAGCTGAACCGGCACTGCCCGAGGGCCTGGCGCGACCTTC
This sequence comes from uncultured Acidimicrobiales bacterium, assembly GCA_963725395.1. Taxonomy (GTDB): domain Bacteria; phylum Actinomycetota; class Acidimicrobiia; order Acidimicrobiales; family RAAP-2; genus Bog-756. The sequence goes on from CAVRYH010000003.1 coordinate 78,978, forward strand.
CGTCGACGAGGCCGTCGCCACGGCGCGGAAACTCCACCACGCCCTGTCGAGCGTCCTGCTCGGCACACCGAGGGCGGTGACCTTCGCGGTGGTGGCCGCCCTGTCCGGCAACCACCTGCTCATCGAGGACGTTCCCGGGGTGGGCAAGACGGTGATGGCCCGCGCCCTGGCCACCGCCCTCGGTGTTCAGTTGTCCCGGGTCCAGGGCAACCCGGATCTGCTCCCCTCCGACGTGACCGGGACGACCGTGTACTCGCCGGACACCGCCACCTGGGAGTTCCGGCCGGGCCCGGTGTTCGGGCACGTCGTGCTGCTCGACGAGCTCAACCGGACCCCGCCGCGCACCCAGTCCGCGCTGCTCGAGGCCATGGAGGAGCAACAGGTGTCGGTGGACGGCGAATCATGGCCGCTCCCCCGACCCCACCTGGTCATCGGCACCCAGAACCCCATCGGCCAGCTCGGCACCTACCCGCTGGTGGAGAGCCAGCTCGACCGGTTCGGCGTGTCCACCTCCATCGGCTACCCCGATGCCGACGTGGAGACGAGGCTCGTCCTGCACAACGGAGGTCGCTACGCCCTCGATGCCCTGGTGCCGGTCGCCGATCCCGTCCAGTGGGACCGGGCCATCAGCGCCACCGCCATGGTCCAGGTGGTCACCGCGGTGGCGGAGTACGCGGTGTCCCTGGTCAGGGCCACCCGCAGCGCCGGCACCGTGCGTCTCGGCGCCAGTCCGCGGGCGGCGATCTCCCTGATCCGGTCGGCCCAGGCCTACGCCGTGCTCAACGCACGGGCCTACGTCACGCCCCAGGACGTCCAGGCCGTGGCCGTGGCCTGCCTCTCCCACCGGCTGGTGGCCGAGGGGAGCGGTGCGGAGGGGCCGAGCGTGGTGGCCCGCATCATCGCCGAGGCGCCCGTCCCTGTGACGTGAGCCAGCCCGATCCCGGTCACGACAGCTCGGTGGGCCGGACGGCGGCCGCCGTCGCCGCCGGACTGGTGGGCGGGGTCGCCGGGGTGGTCATCACGCGGGCGATCTTCGGACCGGGTGCGCTCCTCATCGGCGCCGGCATCGGCCTGGCCGTGATGGTGTCGGGCATGGTCCTCTCCTGGGAGCTCTCGGTGACCCGTCGCAGACGGTCCCTACCCGCCGGGAAGAGGATCCGGAGGCACATCCACCCGGTGGCCTGGTTCGGCCCGGTGGCCGGCAGCGTCGTGGCCATGCTGGCGTGGGCCGGCGTGGCCCACTCCAGCGGATCGGGCTGGGTGCAGGCCGTCGGCGCGCTCCTGGCTGCGGTCCTGGTCGTCGGGCTGGTCATGCCGGCGTTCCCGGCCCATCGCGCCTCGCTCACGTGCACGGCCTCGCCGTCGGACGGCGAGGCCGGCCGGACGGCCACCTTGACCATGCTGGCCAACGGGCCGATCCGGATCCGCCCGAGGAACCCCTCGGGTCCAGTCGTGCGCGCCGAAGGGGCTCCCCACGGCTTCCGCCAGGTCGACGTGGACCTTCTCCCCGAGCGGCGGGGCGTGGTGGAGTCGGTGGTCGTCGAAGTCGCCTCCTGTGCGCCCTTCGGGATCCTGTGGTGGGCCCGGGAGATCGAGGTGCCACTCCCCCGCCCCCTGCACGTGGCGCCCCGGGCCGGGCGCGCCGGTCGTCTCGGGTCCGAACAGGACCACCCTCCGGGCGAGGCACCGGTCTGGGCCGCCTCCACGACGGGCGAGCCCCGCGGCGTCCGGCCGTACCGGCCCGGCGATCCGAGGCGGTCGGTGCACTGGCCGGCGACGTCGCACACCGGGTCCCTCATGGTCAGAGAGACCGAACGGCAGACCGACGATCCCGTCGTGGTCGACGTGAAACTCCCCGTCGACGCCGTCGAGGCCGAGGCGGTGTCCGAGCGGGCGATGGCGACGGTCGGCCGTGAACTCGCCCGGGGGAGGACGGTGATCCTCGGAACCCTGGAGGCCGACGGCCACGTGACCCGGCCCGTGCGCGACCGCGTCGACCTCGGGCGACGGCTGGCCCGGGCCGTGTCGCCTCCCTCTGCGCTCACACTCCTCGAGCCCGATGGGGGTCGACGCCCGGAACGGGGCCGGCGATGACCCTGTGGCAGCGGGTCGTCCAGGCCAACCGGCCGGGCCCCCCGGAGCACTCGATCCCCTTCCGCGTGGCTTCGACCGCCGCGGTGGTGGTCTCGGTGGGGGCCTGCTGGAGCCAGGGCGAGCTCAGCGCCTCCTACTCCCTGTTCGCCGTGGCCGCCACCGTGGCCGGCAACGTGCTGTCCTACCGGCGTCGGGCCGACCCGTGGGCCGTGGTCAAACCCATCCTCGCCGTGTGCGCGGTGGGCGGGTTCGTTTGGTTCATCGCCCGGGTGAGCCATGCCGCCACGCCGGGCGACATCTCCACGGTGGAAGGGCCCCTGGCCGTGTTGTTCGCCTGGGTGCTGTGCACCCACGCCTTCGATGTCCCCGCCCGGCGCGACGTCGCCTACTCCCTGGCCGGCTCGGCGGCCCTGATGGCGGTGGCCGCTGCCCAGTCGGTCGACCTGACCCTCGGGATCTACGTGGTGGCCTGGGTGATCTGCGGCGTGTGGGGCCTCGTCGCCATGTGGCAGTCGATGTCGGGGGCCCGAGGTGTCCCCTGGGGCACACTGTCCGCCGCCGGCGTGGCCGTGGCCGTGGTGGCCGTCCTCCTGGTCGCCCTCCTCCCGGCCCCGACCGTGTCCACCTCGCTGATCTTCCCCTCTTCCTCGGTGAACTCCTCGCCTGTCGACACCCCGAACGACCTGACCGACGGATCCCCCTCGCTCCCGGCGCACACGGCCAGCCCGACGGGTCGCACGGGCGTCGGTGGCTACCTCGGTTTCGCCAAGTCGCTCGACACCGGGGTGAGGGCCTCGCTCGGCAACGAGACGATCATGCGGGTACGGGCCACCCAGCCTTCGTACTGGGTGGGCCAGACCTACGACACCTGGGACGGCGAGAGCTGGACATCGACCCCGGTCAGCGGCAGGGGCGTGGTCAGGCTGGAGACCGGCTCACCCTTCGACATCACCCTGAGCAACGACCAGCAGGCGTTGGCGTCGACGGGATCAACCGACGTGCAGACGTTCTACCTCGCCCAGTCCGGCCCGAACCTGGTGTTCCATGCGGACAACGCCCAACGGGTCTACATCCAGTCGCGATCGTTGTTCCTCACCGGGGACGGGACCATCGTGTCCGCCGCGTCCATGGGGGAGGGCACGGTCTACACCGTGGTGTCCGACGACACGACCGCCACCGCTCAGGAACTCCGGGATGCCACCACGCCGCTTCCCGCCACCTACCCCGGGACGCTCGACCGCCTCCCCCTCGACGAAGAGGAGCGGTTCCTCCAGCTCCCGCACCCCTACCCCCGCGTCGAGGCACTCGCCCGGGCCATCACCGCCGGCATCGGCTCACCGGGTGACGACGACCCCTTCACCTACGACAAGGTGGAGGCCATCGAACGGTGGATGTCCTCGCACGTGACCTACACCACCGACATCCCCCCTCTCCCGGCCGGGGCCGACGCCGTCGACAACTTCCTCTTCGGCAGCCGTCGCGGCTACTGCGAGCAGATCTCCACCGCCACCGTGGTCATGCTCCGGTCGCTGGGCATCGCCTCCCGGGAGACCGTGGGCTACGTGCCGGGCTCGTACAACCCGATCACCGACCTCTACGACGTGCAGGCGAAGGACGCCCATGCCTGGGTCCAGGTGTGGTTCCCCGGCTACGGCTGGCAGAATTTCGACCCGACGGCGAACGTCCCCCTCGCCAACCCCAGCCCCGGCTCGGTGCTCGCCACCACGGCCGGCCACACCCTGGCCCGTCTGCCGTGGATACCCATCGGGATCGCCGTCGGCGTCGCCGGCGGGCTCGTCGTCGTGCGCCGGCGTCGGCTGCGTCGCCCCGCCACCTGGGCCCACCAGGTGGCGGCCGACCTGGAGCGGGGCGGCCTCAGGCTCGGGAGGAGGCGACGGGCGGACGAGACGCTGACGGCCTACGGTGAGCGGCTCGCCGTGGCCGATCCCTCACGCGCCGAAGGGCTCCTGTGGACCACCCGGCTGGTCGAACGGTGCACCTACGGAGGCGTCGAGCCTTCGGCCGACCAGATCGCCGGCGCCCTGGCCTTCACCCGGGGGTTCAGGCGCCGACACCCACCGACGGCTCCACCGGGCCCGGTCGGTCAGGACCCGGCGACGGCGAGCGCCTCGTCGAACGAGGCGCCGGCCATCAGCAGCGGCCGGTAGGCCATCAGCTGCCGGGGCTGGCTGAAGGCCAGTGCGGCCCGTAGCCGGTCGCCCCGCCGGTACAGGGCTACGAACCTGCCCTCGTCGGTGGAGCCGTTCGCCACCACCACCTCGTCCTCCGGGCCGGGGAGCCCGATGACCTGGATCTTGGTCTTGTACTGGTCCGACCAGAAGAAGGGGACGGGGTCGTAGCGCTGGGCCGCCGCCGTTCCGGCCATGAGATTACGGGCGGCGGCGGCACCCCCCTCGGCGGCATTCGTCCAGTGCTCGACCCGTAGGTGCTCGCCGAGGGACGGGTGGCGCCACCGGACCACGTCCCCCGCCGCCACCACACGGTCGCCGGCGAACAGCGCCTCGTCGCAGACCACCCCGTCCTCGATGGTCAGGCCCGAGCCCTCGAGCCACTCCACCGCGGGGGTTACCCCGATGCCCACCACCACCAGGTCGGCGTCAAGCTCGCTCCCGTCGGCCAGGTGGACCACCACCGGGTGGGGCGCCCCGGCGGGAGCGGAGAGCCCGGCCACGCCGACACCGGTGCGCAGGGTCACGCCCTCGGACCGGTGGAGACGGGCCAACTCCTCGCCCATCTGCACGCCCAGCACCCCGGCGAGGGGTGTGGGCAGTGCCTCGACCACGGTGACCGAGGCCCCGAGCCCGTGGCAGGTGGCGGCCACCTCCGAGCCGATGAACCCGGCCCCGATGACCACGACCTTCGCCCCCTCCCCCGCCGCGGCCAGATCCGCCCGGATGGCCAGGCAGTCGTCGAGGGTGCGCAGCGGCCGCACCGTCGGCATGGCCTCGGTGCCGGGGAGTGGCCGCGGTGCCGTCCCGGTGGCCACGATCAGGCCGTCGAAGTGCAGATCGTTCCCGTCGCTCAGGGTCACCACCCGGGCATCGGTGTCGAGCGACGTGGCCCGCCGGCCCAACCGGAATTCGAGTCCCAGGGTGTCGAGCTTGTCCGGGGCGTGGTGATGGATCCGGGCCACGTCCCACGTCCCCGCCAGGAGCTGCTTGGACAGAGGCGGTCGGTCGTAGGGGGCGTGGATCTCGTCGCCGACGATGATCACCGGACCGGTGTGACCCTCGTGGCGGAGCTCCTCGGCCGCCCGCAGCCCGGCCAGCGAGGCTCCGACCACGACGATGGTCGAGTCGGGCGGTTGGGGTTCGCTCATGGCCGGCATCGTAGGCCCGGCACCCCGGTCACCCGGGCCGCCACGCGGCGCGACTGCTCACCGGGCCGAGCCGATCACCGGCCGAACATGGTCATCCACTGCTCGGGCGTGCGCAGTCGGAAGACGTAATTGTGCGACCGGGTGTGCCCCATGGTGTCGAAGGGCTCGGGTGAGTAGAGGTGGCCGGGGTACAGCACCGTGTCGTCGGGCACGCGGGCCAGCCGCGTGGTGAGGGACTCGTACATGGCTTCGGGGTCCCCACCCGGCAGGTCGGTCCGCCCACAACCGTCGAGGAAGAGCGTGTCGCCGGCGATGAGACGACCGTCGACGAGAAAGCACTGGCTGCCGGGGGTGTGACCCGGGGTGTGAAGCAACCTGATGGGGATGGCGCCGACGTCGATCACGTCCCCCCCGGCGTGGGTGACGAGGTCGTCCACCCCCACGCCGGTGGATCGGGCCACCCACGGGGCCTCGTCCGCCTGGACGTGGACCGGCACCGGTGCCACCTCGAGCAGCCGGGTGATGCCCTCGATGCCCCAGCCCATCATGTCGCCCCCGACATGATCCGGGTGGTAGTGGGTGGCCAGCGCACCGACACACCTCATGTCGTCGGCGGCCAGGACCCCGAGGAGCTCGTCGACGCCGTAGGCGGGATCGACGACAACCGCCTCGCCGGTCACCCGGTCACCGAGCAGGTAGACGAAATTGACCATCTGGCGGGCGACCTGGTCGTCAGCGGCGAAGTCGCGCCCGGCGAGCAGTTGGCGGAAATAGAGTCGGTCGTCGGTGGGGACGGCGGTCGGGTTCGTGGTGGCGTCGGTCACCGGACCACCTTACGGGGGGAGGCACCGATGGTGGTGCGGCACCGAACGGGTCCGTTCGGGCGCTGTCGGGTCAGCGGGCTACCATCGACCTGTCCGACGCCGGTCGGCGCCGCGGGCTGCGGCCTGGTCGATCCGGGGGAGTCCGGTGCGTGCACGACGGCGCCCGAACGGGAGTGAAGGGGAGGCATCGCCATGGACGAACCGGAAACGAACCCCCGCCGGAGCGACGACCCTGCGTACCGGACCGCCACCTCCATGCTTCGCCGGTGGGCGGCCGAGACCCCGGATGCGCCCATGCTGACCATGGGGGACGTCACCCTCACGTGGGCGGAGCTCTACGAGCGCGCCAAACAGGTGAGTCGGGAGCTGTCCTCGGCCGGGGTCTCGGTCGGTGACCGGGTCGCCTTCCTCGACAAGAACGGGATCGGGTACTTCGAGGTCTTGTTCGGGTGCGCCCTCATGGGGGCCGTCAGCGTGGCGGTCAACTGGAGGCTGGCCCCCGCCGAGGTGGCCGCCATCGTCGACGACGCCCGGGCCCCGGTGCTCTTCTACGGCCCCGAGTTCGAAGCCACGGTCAAAGAGATCGCCCCCGTCACGGGCTCGGTCCGCCAGTGGGTGCCGCTCGGAGGTCTCGCCGAGTGGCGTGACCCTACGGGCCGGGGTAGGGCGGACGACCCCGGTTTCGAGCCGGGACCCGACGACGTGGTCATGCAGCTCTACACCTCGGGCACCACCGGCCTGCCCAAAGGGGCGATGATCTCCGGCCGCAACGTCTCGTGCATCCTGGGCGAGGCCGACCGTGTCTTCCACATCGGCCCGGACACGATCTCGCTCGTGGCCATGCCCCTGTTCCACATCGGGGGATCCGGCTGGGCGCTCTGTGGGATGTCCCACGGCGGCCATTCGGTGATCATCCGGGACCTCGACCCCGCCGAGGCCCTGCGCCTGATCGAACGGCACCGCGTCACCGAGACCTTCGTCGTGCCCGCGGTACTGATGTTCTTGTTGTCCACACCCGAGCTGGCGGACGCCGACGTGTCGTCCCTCCGTACCGTGTTCTACGGCGCATCGCCCATCACCGAGGACGTCCTGGTCCGGTCCATGGCCGCCCTCGGCTGTGACTTCGCCCAGGTCTACGGTCTGACCGAGACGACGGGGGCCATCACCTCCCTCATGCCCGGCGACCACGATCCCGACGGGCCGCGGGCGGCACTGCTGCGCTCGGCCGGCCGGCCCTTCGACCACGTGGAGTTGCGCATCGTCGACGCCGGGTCCGGCGAAGATCTCCTGCCCGGCGAGGTGGGCGAGGTGTGGGCACGCTCGGACCAGAACATGCTGGGCTACTGGAACAAACCCGATGAGACGGCCGCGGTCCTCTCCGACGACGGATGGTTCCGGACCGGTGACGCCGGCTGGATCGACGGGGACGGCTATCTCTTCTTGCACGACAGGATCAAGGACATGATCGTGTCGGGCGGCGAGAACGTGTACCCGGCCGAGGTGGAGAACGCCCTCCTCGCCCATCCCAGCGTCGCCGACGCCGCGGTGATCGGGGTACCCGACGAGAAGTGGGGCGAGACGGTGAAGGCCGTGGTGGTCAGGACACCCGGCGCCCCCGACGATGAGGCGCTGGCGGCCGACATCATCGCCGACACGCGGACTCGTCTGGCCCACTACAAGTGCCCCACCTCGGTCGACTTCGTGGAGGCGCTCCCCCGCAACCCGTCGGGCAAGGTGCTCAAGCGCGACCTTCGCCTGCCCTACTGGGAGGAAAGCGAGCGCAACATCAACTGAGGTAACCGGGCCGGGCCCGGAGGGCGCCGGGCCGGTTGGTCGGTGTCAGAACAGGCCGGGCGACGACGGGTCGTCGTCATCCTCCCGCAGTTCCTCCCCCACGTCGATCTCGATCACCTCGACCACGGCATCGGCCTGACCGATCGCCTCCAGTCGGGGGACCAGCTCCTCCACCCGGATCCGGGTCTTCTTGAGCCGCCGGTCGAGTTCGTCGACGATGTCGGTGGCCCGCTGCAGCTGATCGACCAGCCGGTCGACGTCGATGACACCGGTCTCGAACTCCTCGATGATGGCATCGAGCTCGGCCCCGGCGTCCGAGTAGCTCAGGTCGCCCACACCGGGTGCGTCGTCGTTGGGGTCGGAGGTGCTGCGTCCACCTCCCCGTGTCGTTGCCATCAGTGCCTGCCTCCGTCATTGTCGGTGATCGTCTGTCCCGGGTCCGGGACCGGTTCCTCAGGCAGGTCTCCGAGGTCGTCGCCGGGGCGACCCACCGTCGAGACCAGCTCGCCGTCGGTGATCCGGGTGCGGAGCAGCGAACCCTCCGCGACGTCGGTGACCGATCGGACCACCCGTCCCGAGGCGTCCCGGGTGACCGAGTAGCCCCGCTCGAGCTGACGCTGGTAATCGTAGGCTCCGAGCAGCCTCCGCCACTGCCCGATGCGCTGGTCGCCGGCCACCAGCCGACGTGAGGGAAGCGGGGCCAGGCGACGCGATCGTGTCCGCAGCGTCTCGTCCTCGGCTCGCAGGACGCGCCCGACGGCACCGGCGAGGACCTCGCTCCGGGCACCCAGCCGGAGGGCGTGGGTGTCGAGCTGTCCCCGCGCCACACTGCGCAGGGTACGGGCCCGGTGCCCGAGACCGTCGGCATGGCGGTCGAGCTGGGACCGGGCCCCGGTGGCGGCTGCCCGCTGCCGGGATGCCAGGAGGCGATCGGCACCGATTACCTCGTCACGGGCCAATCGGGCCACGACGGCCGCGGCATCCTCGACCCGCCTCCAGAACTCGGCGCCCATCCGGGCCAACTCCTGTCCGCACTCGGTGGGGGTGATGAACGCACGGTTGGCCACCTCGTCGGCCACCGACTGGTCGCCCGTGTGGCCGATGCCGGTCCAGATCGGGATCTCGGAGGTGGCGATGGCCCGGGCCACCCGCTCCTGGTCGAACGCGGCCAGGTCGGCCTTGGAACCCCCGCCCCGCACCAGGACGATGAGGTCGAGTGGTTCCGCCCGGAGCTGCGAGATGGCCGCGGCCACCCGGGCCGGGGCGCCCTTCCCCTGCACGGCGGTCGGGGCCACCGTGACGTCGAAGGCGATACCGGAGCCCCGGAGCCCGCCGAGGAAGTCGTTGTATCCCTCGGTGCCCGGGCTCGCCACCAGGCCGACCCGGAGCGGGAGGACCGCCAGCGGCAGCCTGCGCTGGCGGTCGAACAGCTTCTCGTCGACCAGGGCCTTGACCAGCCGGGCCCGCTCGGCGGCCACCTTGCCCAGGAGTGCGTCAGTGTCGATCTCGCGCAGGATGAAGTCGACCGTGCCCCGGGCCTTGTAGAACTGGACATCGCCACGGGCCCGCACCACCATGCCGGCATCGAGCACGATGCCCAGGCGATCGAGGGTGGACCGCACGCTGCGCCATTGAGTCGACCAGCACTTGACGTTGAGCGTCGGGGCCGAGGCATCCCACGCGTTGGTGGGATCGATCAGGTCGATGAAGCAGTGGCCCCGGGTGAGGACCTTCATCGAGCGGATCTCGCCGGTGATCCAGATTTCCTCGGGGAAGGCCGACCTGAGCGTTCGGTCGACCCGGCTGTAGAGCTCGGTGATGGAGAGTGCATCGGCGCCACCGTGCTCGGCGATCAGGCGTGCGGCGCGAGATTCCAGGGACACGAGCCCAGGATAGAGGCAGGCCGCGATGACATCGGACCTCCGGCCGATCGGACCGGCAAGGGGCACGGACCAGCCCACGTGTGGGACGATAGTGGGGACGGTGAGTCGGCCGGGTGGCCGCGGCCCGCCACGACAGGGGGACCTGTCGGAACGAGTCGAGGAAGGTCGGGACTCCAAAGGGCAGGGTGCTGGCTAACGGCCAGTCGGGGTGACCTGCAGGAAAGTGCCACAGAGAACAGACCGCCGATGGTGCCGCCCCAGGGCGGCGCACAGGTAAGGGTGAAACGGTGCGGTAAGAGCGCACCAGCGACCGGGGTGACCCGGTCGGCTCGGCAAACCCCACCCGGAGCAAGGTCGAATCGGGGGACGGGCGGCCCGTCCGGCGTCCCATCCGGGATGCCACCCCCAGGTGGACCGCTCAGATGGATGGCCACCCCACCCTCTCCGAGAGGGTGGACAGAATCCCGCCTACAGGCCGACTCACCGTCACTACCAGTTCAAAGGCTCTATTGGTTGAAATGATACCAACTATGTGCCTACTAAATCCGGGGAGATCCCATGAGCGGAACGCTGCGAGAGCTGACCCCATCCAAGAGGTGGGCGAGAAGAGATGAGACCGTTGTCCCGTGCCGAAGATGGCCGACGCTCATGACGATCTGCTTGCTATCGCCACCGTCCTCGCTGCCACATTCTCCCGATGGGACCGCATGAGCCGAGGCGACCGAACCGAGGCCGTGGAGCTCGTCCGCGCCCTAGGCGAACGAGCCGACCGGGCCGTGGATGTCCTGGGCCCGCTTCCCTGACCTCGGCCCGACGCGGTCCGGTTCTGCGGCAGTTGAGGCGAGTGGTTCTCCCCCCGGCCGCCCGTCGCCGGATCCCTGGCACGCCTGGTGCCGCCTGAACTGCCGCACCCCTCGAACACAAGGGGCCCGCATGCGCCGGATGACGGCGTGAGGGTGCAACGGAACGGTAGATGCGGGCGTGTGGATAACTGGTGACCGGTCGGCGTATTTCGTCACACTGGCCTTTGGTCGTACGTTCGCTAATGGTAAGGGGCCAGATCCGGAGCACGACCGTGCGGACCGACACCCCCGTCCGACATCTGGATGGCATCTGATCCGTGGTGCTCGACTGTGGACCGAACGATCCACCAGCAGTAGGCAATGGTCGCGATCCCCATGATGAGGAACAGAATGATTGGTGGTACAGGTGGGTTCCAGGTCGCCCGCCCGTGCCCGAAGGGGTTGATTGTCGAGCCAAGGCCGACGGTGTAGCGGCGAAGTGACCAGGAGAAGTCTCCAATCTGAACAGTCGCCACGCAGATCGACAAGAGCAGGGCTAGCCGTCGAGTTGCCCACCTGATGTTAGGTGCTCCACCGAAGTCCACCCTCATGGGAGCTTGATTACGAAATGCGACGGCTCCGGCAACTAATAGCGGGCCCGCATAGAGCGGGAACCCGTCCCGTGCCTGCCACACCAGTCCGTCTTTATGAGCCTGCGACACCATCAATGCCGTAGGCACCAGCAATGATGCAACGATCAACGCAACGATGACCGCGGCATGACGCCGCAGGCTCATAACGAGCCCAAGCACGAGCACGGTGGACGCGGAGAACACCCATAAGCCCATAACGAATAAGGGAGACGAAGTGAACGCCCAGCCAAAGGTCCCTACGAGCTCATTCACTATGAGCCCGGTTCGCCCCAGGGCCAGCCGAGCGATACCCCAGGTCGATGTTCCTACCGGCACCAGTTGACCTGCCGGGTACACCGAAAGCGCGTGTGCCCACACGATGTAGGCGACGGCAAGCAGGGTGACCAGGGCTACGGCAATGGCGGCGACCCGTACCGTTCGAGATCGGAGCAGTACCCGCAGCGATCTGGGAGCAAGAGCAGCGAGGGATCCACCAATGACGGCTAGCCACAGCGGTGAAAGACCCCGGGACAGAACCATCACTGAGGCCGCGATGCCGGTGGCTACCACAAGGCTGGTCGGGGGTTCGCTCGTCCGGTCGAGAACGAGTATCAATCCACCAGTCCATACGCAGGTGGCGGCGGCAATCTCGAGGCCGCTGGGATTGACTACTGCCCCGAACATTATTGCCATGGGCGAGGCGGTGACGGCTACTGCGAGCACGAGTAGGCGTGATCGAGACCACAGGGCAGCGAGCGCGAAGGCCAGCCCGAGAAACATTGAGCACAGCAGTCCGCTCAGAAGTCGCATCAGGTACACCGCCATGTTGGTGTGCCAGACAAGCGAAGGAAGCCCAACGATCGCATAGTAGAGGGGTGGATAGCGCCCGACATAGGTGACGCCGATGGCCTCCCTCCCGGAGCCACGCAATCCGTGACCGCAGTCGGCGGGCAGATTCTGCAAAATGATATATCTGCAACTCGGTATCGCAAAGTTTGCGAAGCTCTCAGGCACCGTCACGACGGTTATGGCATTGTCGCAAGCATTGGTGCCGTGCACGCTCACGCAATTCTGCAAGCTCGCCCGAAAGGCCGGGCTCAGGCGGGCCTCCAGCGCGGGGGTGAGCGTCGATCCTACGAGTTGGCCCCGAACCACCGAAGCAGCCTTGACAAGCTGAGCCGGCTCGTCGTTGGCTGCCCCGATGGGAGTGACGAATGACCAGGCCGCACAGAGGCAAAAGAGAATGGCTGTAAAGATTGCCCAAATACGGATCATCGGTCGAGGTCAGTCGTCATCAGGAACGACTTGGCCGTCCTGCTGCGATATACGAGACGGTGGTTAGCTGTCGCCGCTATGAGCACCGAGGTCGGTCCCGAGCCGTCCGACCTCGGACAACAGTGCTTCAAGGTCGTAGTTCAACTCTTTGAGGCTCCTGTTCGTGGAAGCCTTCGATGCGCTATCCCCAATCAGGACCACGTATCTATAGCGCGCCGCCAGCAGGAGGATGCGGTCACCCAATTCCGAGTCAGAACAAGGATTGTCAGTTATCCATTCTTGCAATAACTGGAGCGTGCAGCTGATCGTCGCGGCATTCTCGATTGTCGACGACGATGACCGTTCATCCCGACCATTGAGAGCAAGCGTCTCCGACAATGACGTGAAGAGCGGCCTCGACCTATGGATCCAATTCTGGATCGCCAACTCGTCAACCATCTGCTATCCCCCCGGGACCAACTCAATGCTGGGTGGGCAGCATAACCCGCATGAGGGCCGGACTGACGGGCAGTCTGTCTTGCAGACGCGTCCCGACTCTGTGGCGGCGTTATCGATTCAGGTGGCTTTAGGGTTCCTCGACCACTGTCCCTGAACGTCGGGTCAGCGGCGCTTATTACCTGCTCCCGACCAGCACGAGCGGGGGTACCCAGGGAATCCGGACGGAACATCAAGAGTTGGACGGTGGGAGTTCGATTCCCTAGGGGGCCGTCGATCGAAAGGGCCTCGGCATCTTCAGCTTCTTCAGCCTCAGGGCGTGTTTCTCGACGAGCCACCAACTTGCAACCGCCAAGGGGATCACCACTCCCAGGGTGACGAATGTGTAGCCCCAGTAGCCCCACTTGTTCACTCCCCACACCACCAATATCTGCTGCACCGGGAATGCGTAGATGTAGATCCCGTACGAGTAGTCATTGACAGCGCTGACTCTCGTAAAGGGGAGGTGAATGCCGAGCCAGAGCAACGGATACGCAAGAAAGACCGCGGTGAGATCCACGCTGGTCTGGTAATAGGGTGCTCCGTAGCCAACCGGAATGACGAGCCCCGCCAGGAAGAGGACGCTTGCTCCGAGTGCAATGGCTCCCGAGTCTGGGATTTTCTCCCGATAGAGGTAGAGGACGGATCCCGAGAGAAAGATCGGCACGAGAACAAATAATCTCATGGTTTCGGAACTGAAGCCACCGATACGAATGAGGTCCCATTTGCTAAACAGAGGGGAGGCGAAATTCCCGGCCAGCGAGGGGGTCGAGACGATCGCCACCTCGGTGATCCATGCGATGGCGGCAATCAGGGCGACCAGCGAACGTCGTCGGAGCAAACCAAATACGGAGAAGACCGCAAGCAGGAAATAGCAGAGGAATTCGTACTCCAGTGTCCATAGCGATGCGTTCCATCCGTAGCCGAAGATGCCACCAGGGAGTGTCCTCGCGATGTTGGCCTGATTCACCTGCAGCAAGAAGTTGTTGGTGAAGTACCCGAAGGGTCCATTCGCTTCATTCAGATAGCAGTGGAGTCCGCAGACTCTGGAGAGTCCGGGGTTGTTGTGAAACCATACGATCGTCCCGAACAGGAACGCTGTAACGAGCAGACAGATCCAGAACGCCGGAAATATCCTGAGAAAGCGTTGCCACAAGTAGCGCCCGACGTTGTTACGGGCCGCACTTCCTGCGACCAGGAACCCGCTGATTCCGAAGAAACCGAAGACTGCGACCGTGCCTAGTGTGGTCTTCCCAAGTATCGATTCACTCCCGAACATTCCCAACGTGATCGAATGAGAAAAGAGGACTGCCAGCGCAAGTGTCAACCTTAGAAAATTGAGACTGTTCCGTTGTCCCGAAAACGACCGCTCGATCGTCGAGTCGCCTATGAGCGACCTTTGGGGATGGATCCCGGCATGGGCCGCTGTGAGCGGAGGCGGTCTTCCCTCTAGAGACATGTCCGGACCCCCTCGAGCGTGGCGATCCGGCCCACGCCTAAATCTCCGATATCCCATCTCGCACAATTTCGAAACGGTAATCCCTCAAGTGTGTCCACACCCTTGTCTGCTCCTGCCTCTGTCTCACAACGCCGGGTCTGCAGGCAGCCCCAGGCTGTCGGGCTGCGGTTCATTGGCGATGCCAGATCGCCGTACAACAATTCGATCTCACGGGCGAGAAAGTGACGCTTCTGGCGGTTCTCGGTTACCTAAGGGAGTCGATCATCCTGAAGATTGAGGACCTGGACGAGGAATCCGCTCGCCAATGGCACCAGCCTCCTCGGGTTCGTCAAGCGTTTGACGGTAGTCGAACTGACCTGGTTCCAGGTCTCGCTCGCCGGACCCGACTCTGGTCGGTCGCCGAAGTTGTTCGACGCCACTTCGAGCTCCGCGGGTGGACCTCTCTCCTTAGTGAAGGCAGGAGCGATGACCGGTTGGACTTCTGCCCCACTCAAACGCCCAGGGCGCATTTCAACTGACCGTGGACGGTCGGGTGGGGTCGTGGGGTGAGAGCCTCTCAATACCCCACCCCACGACCTATCCAGTTGGCTGGAGTGTCCTCCCCAGACCCGAGCGGACCGATCCTCTGGACGGCGTCGAGGTCGGCCCAGTGACCGTCGCACGCCTCCACGGTGTGCCACCGGCCGGCATTGTCCTTGAACCGACACCACCGCCACTCGGTGAGGAGCGGGCAGTGCCGTAACATGGCCTGTCCCGTCCTCGCCATGGCCATCCGGATGCAACGCCTGGAGAGCAGGCCGCTCGCTGCGTCTCAGAGCGGCTAGCCGATCCGCAATGAACTGGACTCGAGCGTGCGTCACGAAGACGGCCTATCCACTTCAGCATCAAATGCACTCTGGCTCGCCGCTAGGTGTTGGATACCGATGGAAACGTGCCAACTATGTGCCTACTACGGTGTGAATTTCTCCACGCCTGACGGGCTCATCCGTCGACATTATCCCTGGTCAGCGCTCTTCAGCATCACTCAACACTCCCCCACTCTGACGCCTAGCTGAAACCCGCCTACAGGCCGGCTCACCGTCACCACCTGCCGCATGGGTGGTGGCACAGGTCACCACGAGCTGCGAATAACGGCAATCACGGTGGCCGAGATTCTCTACGGCATCGAGCGGCTCCCGAGTGGCAGACGGAAGGGCACGATGCGGGAGGCGGCGATGGATGTGTTCAGCCGGTTTGCTGAGGACGTCCCGGTATTCGATGCCGCTGCAGCCACGGTCTACCCAGAGATCGTCGACCAAGGTGATCGCCAGGGAAGGCCGATCAGCGGATATTACGCTCAGACGCCGCCATCTGCCGGGCCAATGATGCACGGTTGGCGACCAGAAATGGAAAGGACTTCGCCGGAGTCGGAGTAGAACTTATCAACCCTTGGTCGTCTGGATAGCTGCGAAGCAGGGGAAGGTGCCCCGAGCCGGCGATCACGGGCACCCTGTCAAGAATGGCCTTCGTAGGTGGTCTCCTGGTTGGCGTCGTTGTACATCTCCGACACGATGAGCCACGTCCCATCAGGCTGGCGGTGGAGAACACGTAGCGAGTGGTTGTCCCGAACCTCGATCTCACCCCCGCCGACCAACTTCTGGCCCTCGACCTGCAGATGGGCGTTGACGAGGAGCACCTCCGGAGTGAGCACCCGGAAGCTCGTGTCAGGAGGAGCCTTCAGGGACCCAGCATTGAAGTTGTCGTCCGCAAATAGGCCCCGGAGATACTCAACGATCTCGTCCGCTCCCCGCTTGACGCTTCCGAATGCATTGACCCAGTCGGCATCGACGCTGTACACGCCCACCAGCTTGTCGGCATTGCGCTCCTGGAATCCGCTCAGCAGGGCCATGAGAGTGACGCCGATTGCATCCTGGTCGGCCTGTGGGAGGGATGAGAGGTCGTCCATTGTCCGGTCTCCTGACGGGAGTTCGTGAGCACGTGCAGGTTCATTGTGGAAGGCCACGTCGGGTCGGTGCAAACGATGAAGGACGGGGAGCGTGGCCGTGGTCACCGGTTCTGGCTGGCGTACTCGGCGCAGCAGCCTGTGGCCGTGGTGTTGACCGCCTGATCCACCACCGACGGACTCCGTCAGACAGTGCGTCCAGATAGTCGGTCCTCCTCCCGGTGATGTGGCAGCGGTTGCTGCCGCTCGTAGGCGCCAGCGCCTTAGCCGTGCCATCGTTGACGGGGTGGGTTCAGAAGATGTCGTAAGTCGGCTCATTTCGCACGTTCGCGAGCAGATGGAGGCGGGTAGCACGGGCTTCCGAGTGGCAATCGACGGGAAGGACGCTGCCGGAAAGACGACGCTGGCTGATCACCTGGCCTCGGCTCTTGTCGGGGGTCCGGTACGGGTCGTTCGTGCAGGAATCGACGGGTGGCACAACCCCGAGAATGTTCGCTATGAGCGTGGTCGGTTCAGTCCTGAGGGCTACTACCTCGACTCCTTTGACCTAACTCATCTCCGACGGGAGCTGCTCGACCCGTTGGGGCCGACAGGCAGCCATGAATACCGACTCGCTCGGTTCGACTACCAGATAGACAGCAGAGTGGACCAGGGCACCAGGCTGGTAATCGGGCCGACCGTACTCATCTTCGACGGCGTGTTCCTCCTCCGCCCCGAACTGGCGGACTGTTGGGAGCTATCCATCTACGTCTTCGTACCACCCGAAGTGTCGATCCAGCGAGGCATTGAGAGAGACTCACTGCTGATGGGTGGCGACCAGGAAGCGGCAGATCGCTACCGACGCCGCTATCTCCCCGGACAGGCGCTCTACGAGGCGGAGGTCTCACCAACCTCGGTCGCAGACGTGGTCGTCGATAACTCAGATGTTGAGCATCCCGTGATCATTAAGTTTCCTGGTCTGGCCTAACCCGGAAGTGTCTGTCGGGGGCAGTCACTATTCGTGCATCGCAAGTCCGACCTCACCACCTCGACCTACGACCAGCAGGCGACCTCCGCGGTCAGCATGCCCCTGACGTGTTGCTCTGCACGCCCGAACCTCTCCGCCGACGGGTGCAGCCCGTTGAAGCGCTCAAGTCGTTGCCGGGCATCTCTCGGGTGGCGCCGGCGGGCACGGGGCACAGCCATCGGGTAAGGCCCCCGGCGCGTAGAAACCCGAACCGGTTTGCCGGAGACCACCGGGAAGCCACCGGGCCCGGCGGCCCGGGGTAGGGCTTCACGTATCCGGTCGGTTCGCCACAACCAACAGAGCTTCGGTGAGCCCGTCCGAGTTGGCCAGGGCGAGGAGATGACCGCCCGGGATGACCACCGGCGTGACCCCGGCGCGATCGACCAGCAACTGCCGCTGGAATTCGAGCGGAAACAGGCGATCGTCGCTCCCGACGATTGCTGCTGTCTCAACCTCGGGCCACGAGGCGAAATCACATGGTTGGCCGAACACGATGTCCGCCTCGTGTCCGGGGTCGGAGAGGACGCCAGCCGCGTCGTCGGTATTGAGGTCATGGAGGAAGTACGTGGCAAGTTCGAATTCGTCGGTATAGCCGCGGGATCTCGCGGTACTTACCCGAGCGGTGACAGCTCCTGTGGCTCCCCACCAGTCACCGGGCGTCTCACCAGGTGCTGGCACCATGGCGTTGACCAACACCAGACGGCGAGCCTGGACCTGACTGCAGGCCATGACTGCAGCGAAGGCTCCGAGGGATTGGGCCACGACGACTGGGTCTGCGGTGCCCTGAATGGCCCCGGCGACCATTGCCGAGTACTCGGGCAAGCCGACGTCTGGCGAGGACCCGGGCAGATCGATCGGGAATGCGCTGTGGCCGGCTCGCTCCAGTTTGGTGCTCACGCGATGCCAATAGGGGGTCGCAATGCCGCCCGCGCCTGGCACCAAGATGAAGTCGGCCATGACATCTCCGATCAGGGTCCTCCTACCCCAAACGGCCGGACCAAATGACAGCGTAGGTATCCACGCGACCCGGAAGGGCCCGGGCAGGTCCTCTGAGGACTGGGGGGTCCCGGAGCAATAAGAGCCGAGTTCAGAGGCCATCTGGGACGGATCTGCCCAGGACCGTCCCGTGACCTCGCGAGGTGGGCCCTCGATCAGACCGGCGACCAGAGCCGGGCCATCTCTCCCGCCGCGGCCTGCACCGCCAACTGGGCGCCCGGATCGCCGGTGGGGATACAGCGACCCAGCCCCGGACGGTACTCGGTGCCGATCACCCCGGCGTGATCCGTCTCCGGCTCGAGGCTCCTGACGGGCCACCCTCGGCCGGTGAGCAATGACGCAAAGCGCCTCGATCTCCCGATCGGAACGACCGGATCCGCCGTCCCGTGCACGATGAGGCACGGGACGGGATCGACATCGGGGTGGTCCAGTGACCGGCCGGTGATCGGTGACTCGTCGAAGCTCCCGGCCAAGGTGACCAAGCCCACGGGACGCCAGTCACCGGCCCCCAAGGGGTGGAGCATGAGATCGGCGGCTGCGTTCGCGCCGAGTGACCAGCCGCCGAGGATGATCCGCGCTCGATCCCCCCATGGGCTGCCGCATTGTCCAGTGCGAACCTGAGCGAGGACAACAGTGGCCGGCAGCCCGATACCGGGGTGTCGGGTTCCCAGTCGGGGACCACGACGACGAAGCCCCTTCGTGCAATCGCCGAGGCCAGCGCACCGAGGACGCCCCGCTCGTTCGGACCCCGTCCGTGCCACAACAGCACGACCGGGCTCCCGTCGGTGTCCCGGGGCCGATAGCAGTCGAGCAACGTGTCCTGTCCGGCCCCGATGCCTCGTTCGATGGTGAGAGGGATGCCACCCACGGTTGCTCCTTCGGCTTGCCGCCGACCCCACGGTAGCCAGACCCGGGGCCCTCATCCCCACCCCAACTCTTCGAGACGGGGGTCACCTATCCCGAAATGGTGGGCGATCTCATGGATCACGGTCTTGTGCACCAGTGCCCTCACTTCGTCCTCGGTTCGGCAGTGGGCGCAGATCGTCCTGCGATAGATGAAGATCTGATCGGGGTTGGCGAACCACGTCCCGTAGTACCGCTTGGTCAACGGGACGCCTACGTACAGACCGAAGAGACCCCGACCCTCGGCCTCCTCCTCGACCGTTATGACCACGTTGGTCATCGCCTTGCGGAACTCGTCGGGTAGTGAGTCGATCGCGTCGGCGACCAGGCGCTCAAACTCGGCTAGCGGCACATCGACACCTCCCGTCCCGTCGGCTCGGGGGTGGAGTGAGGGCCCCCGCTCCCCGTCGTGGCTGTGCAGGATCCCGAGAACCGTGCCCTTGACTCCCAGTGACACGGCGAGCGAAAGGAATTCTTCCCGGACCGCCGGACTCACAGGCAGGCCCGAACCGACCGTCCAACGGGCAAGGGACTCGAGCGCCTGGCGGAAGCGGTCGCCCTCGAGGTTGCCCTCCAACCAGTGCCACTGGGATGCCGACAGAGCCGGGGAGACCTCCTTGGCGAGCCGCTGGAGGCGTCGCCGCATCGCCTTCTGCTCACGGGGGGACCGGTCTCCGTGCGAATCGGAAACGGTCAGCGACAACGCCGCCTGTCCGGCCCGGTGACGCGCACGCCCAGGGGTCAGACGGCGTCTCCGGGCTCCTTTCGCGACCATCACTCCCGAGCCTCGCCCGGCACGGGCCACCCCGCAAGAGCCAAGGTCCTCAGTCCGCAGGACCATTCCCAGGCGATCAGGATCGACAGGCGACCCGAGGACTACTGTCAATGCGACCTTGCTTGCCATCCGGTAGGCCCCCGTGCATCCGCCCATCGATCACCTTGCCACATGGAACCGACCACCCTGCCGGCTGCATGCCCATGACAACCGGGCTCTCTGGCCCAGTCTCGTGACTCGCGGGATCGCTGCTGCTCTCTGCGGGGCGGTCGCCCTCTGCGCGGTGGGATGCTCATCGTCCTCACCGGCGGCAAAGCCGCCCTCCCGGGCCACGGGGACGACCGCAGCCGGTAGTGCTCCATCCGAGACTTCCCCGACGACATCACTGTGCACGTCGGGGACGGTCCTGGTCACAGCCACGCCCGCCGAACAGGACCAGGCCGTCTGCCTGGTCGTCAGTGGGCAGTTGAACCTGACCATCGACAAATCCGGGTCGCAGATGGGGGTTCCGGGCCCATGGATCGGTGACCCTCAGGTCACCCCGCCGTCCCTCCTGGCCCAGCAGTCCGTCACTCGTGCGGGGTCTTCGCTGATCGCCCACTACACGGCACGCACGCCCGGCTCGGGTACGGTCCGCACCTCATGGCAGGTCGGCTGTTCCGGCGACGGGTCGACGCCCTGCACGGTGCCACCCCAGGGATCGGTCGTCGTCGATGTGAGGGTTGTGCCATGACCACCACCTCGGCACGACGGTCGCGCTGCCGGGAACGTGGACCCCGAGTGGAGGCGGACCCCACGGCCGGGGGCCAGACTGGTGGTCGTGCGCAAGCAGTACCACTTCTGGCCCGGTGAGCAGCGGTTCGACGCCTGGGACGTGGACCGGCTCATCGCATTGACCGCTGGTTTCCCCGTGAGGGAGGTTCCGGTGGAGTCCGTCACCGAACTCGACACGGACTACTGGTTCAAGGTCGGACCGGAGGTTCCGACCGTTCGCCGCATCATCGATCACCTGCGTCTCGTTCTCGAGGTGGATCCCTCCCACCCGATCATCCTTGGCGTCGACGGTCGGGTGATGGACGGTATGCACCGGGTGGCGCGAGCGGTCCTCAGGGGGACGCATCGATCAGAGCCGTGCAGTTCACCGTCCTGCCCGAGCCGGACTTCCGGAACTGCTCCCCCGAAGAACTCCCCTACTAGGGGCCATTCGACAGGAGCACTCCCGAACCGAGGGCTCGGTGACGCTGCTCGGTTGCCCTGACGGCTTCTAGTCTGGGCCCATGGCCTGGCGCATCCGAACCGGTCTACCCTCGGACGTCGAGTCGGTGCTTGACCTGTGGGTCCGGGCGGCGGCCGAACCGACCCACACCGACGACACGACCAGCCTGCAGGCGCTGATCCACCATGATCCCTCCGCACTGATCGTGGCCGAGGATGAGGGAACCATCGTCGGGTCCGTGATCGCGGCCTGGGACGGGTGGAGGGGTTCGGTCTACCGGCTCGTGGTTGCCCCATCTCATCGGCGGCTCGGCCTGGGAAGTCGACTGCTCGACGAAGCGGAATCCTCGCTGTCCCGAAAAGGAGCCACCCGCTGCCAGGCCATCGTGGTGGAGACAGACCACGATGCGTTGGGATTCTGGCGCGCCAGCCGATGGGGGCACCAGGAGCACCGGACGCGGTTCGTGCACGGCTGAGCGGACCGATTCAGAACCGCTCGGCAGACCGATTCAGAGGAGTACCGGCGGACCGGCGTCATCAGGTTTTGGCCACTCCTCTTCGTGGCACCGGGGTGCACCGATGGCGGCCGGTACATCGACTGCGAAGTTGCCTGGGGCATACTTTCGACCATGGGTCGGCGATGGGATCGGGGACGTGCATGAGCAGGCTGCCGGCAGGAGGTCGCGGCAACGTGACGCGGGCGAAAGCTCTGGTGACCACGCTCGTCATGACCGGAGCCCTGCTCCTTAGCGGATGCTCGAGCAGCACTTCAGCGACGAAGCCCTCGACGGGATCGGACACCACGACGGCGACGTCGGTCGCCGCGCAGGTGTCGACGATTCTCGCCACGGTCGGCACGGAGACCCAGACGCTCACCGAAAAGGCCGACTGGTCCGCCTTGGGCCACGACTACGGGCTCGCGGCCAGCCAGCTGGAGGCCCTCGCCTATCCGGCCGGAGCCGATTCCGCCGCCAAGGGGACGGTCGCTGTCCTGAGGAAGCTCCAACGCGACGCCACCGCCGTCCCGGCGTCGGGAACCGCCGCCTTGCTCGGTGATATCGCCAACCTGCAAGCCGAGGGCGCTACCCTCCGGTCTGCACTCGGGATTGCACCTGCCTCCGCCAGCTGACCGGGCGCGTTGACGCCATCCCGGGATGGGCCTGAGTCCGGCCGATTTCTCGAGTCGACACCCGACCGGGTGTTCGATGCCCACACGGATCCCGACCTCATCCCGCGTTGGTGGGGCCCCCGGCGACTCACCGACACCGTCGAGTCCCTGGACCCGCGTCACGGAGGCGCCTGGCGATTCGTCCAGCAGGATGAGGACGGCACCATGTACGCGTTCCGCGGGGTGTTCCCCGTGGGGCGAACAGCCCACTCGCCTCGTCTACAGCTTCGAGCACGAGCGGGCGCCCGGGAGCGTCCAGTTGAACGTCGTCCGTTTCGACGAGGTCGACGGCGGGATCCAGCCGGCCCAGAAGTCCGTCTATCGCTCCGTCGACGAGCGCGACGAGATTGCCGAGGGGGGAATGGAGGGAGGGATCGTGGAGGGGATGGAGCGTCTGGACGAGATGTTCGCGGCCCAGGGTGTGTCGTAGCGGTCCGTCATCCCTTAGGCCGAGACGTCTTCGTTCTTCATCACCCTGGACACCACGGTCTGGGAGAACCCCCAGTTGGTGGCGATCTCCTTGCGGCTCACACCCTCCTCGACGAGCCGGAGGAACATGGCGGCACGCGATCGTTGACGAACCTCGATCAGCCGATCGAGCGCCTCGTTGATCTCGGTCCGCAGCGTCGAACTCGGAACCTCTCGAACGAGATCAGTGAACCGTTCTCCCGCCCGAATCCGGCTGATGTTCCCCAACGTGCGCTCCTCGCTCTCCCGCAGGACGCTCTGGACGAACCGGGTCGCCTCGAGCACCTCACCGAGCGCAACGAGCAGAGGGTCGCGCTCTTCGGGCAGCGAATCGTCTTCCGACACGGGAACGATGGTATGCCGTGGCGCACGAGGTTGCTGCCAGGCCCGGAGCGGGCGGCGGGACCTACTCGACGAGCCTGGCAGCGGAAGGACCGTAGCACGCTCTAAACAGGTGTTGATGCTCCCTGACCTGGTATTCCTGGTGGAGAAGTCGGGAGGCACGCCTCCGGTCGCAGCCGCCCTCACGGCGACCCGGGCATCCGCCCGGCTGGGCCTCGTAGCGCCAACCCCGGTGATGGCGAACTACCGTGAGGTCCGATGAGGGTCGCGGTACTGGGTGTGGGGAACATGGGCCGGTCGTTCGCAGCCCGAGCGCTCGAACACGGCCACGAGGTAACGGTCTGGAACCGGTCCGAGGGCCGGACCGCCGATCTCGTTGCCGAGGGGGCGAGCGATGCGCCCTCGGCGTCAGCTGCCGTCACCGACGCGGAGGTCGTGTTGGTGGTCCTAGCAGACGATGACGCGGTGCTCACCGTCTGCCTCGGGGGCGAGGGCGCGCTGGCATCACTTCCGCCGGAGGCCGTGCTCGTCTGCATCTCGACCGTGTCACCCGATACCGTGCGGCGTCTCGAACAGACCACCGATCGCACAGTGATCGATGCGCCGGTCCTCGGGTCACCCGAGATGATCCGGGCCGGTAGCGGCCAGTTCCTCATCGGTGGTCCGGCCGATTCCGTCGAAGCCCTGACACCCTTGTGGCGGGACCTCGCCGCTGGCTTTACGCACTGCGGTCCGGTCGGCTCCGGAGCTGCGCTCAAGTTGGTCATGAACATGCTGCTGGTGACCGGCGTCTCGGCCATGGCCGAGGGCATCGCCGTCGCCCGAGGGTACGGGCTCCCCGACGAACTCCTCCGGGGGGTACTCGAACAGAGCCCGGTGGTCAGCCTGGCCAGCATGGTGCGGCTCGGGAGCGTGCTCGATCCGAACCATCCCGGGTGGTTCACCCCGGAGTTGGCCAGGAAGGACGTCCGCCTGGCCAACCAGCTGGCCGCGGACTCCGGCGTCCAGCCTCGCATGGGCCCGGCAGCCGAGGCACTCCTCGCCGCGGTGATCGACACCGATCGGGACTGGGCGGACTTCTCGGCCGTCGTCGAGGCGTTCGGGTGAGGTGGGCGGGCGTCGGCTCCCCTGGCAGGTCGACGATTCAACCCTGGTTTGAGGCCCGTCGACCCTCAGGGTGGCGGGGAGCAAAACCGGGTGGGCCCGTGCCGGGCCGGCGGCCAGGACGCTCTCCGGAGGCTCTCCCCGGCGGGGACTACAGTGCCCAGCCATGAGTTCCGCGGAGGAGGTGACCGGTAAGACGTTCGAATTCGAGGGATTTTCCATCCCGGTGGCGCTGGCCATACTCACCGGCGGCGGGGAGGACACATGGGAGGCGATCTCACGCGGGCATATGGCCGCCTACGATCGCTACAGTCCGGTCCTTCCGGGCCAGCACGTCCTCGAGGTGGGATGCGGGGTCGGACGAGACGCAATCCCACTGGCCAAACTCGTGGGGCCCCGCGGTTCCTACGTCGGGGTGGACATCAGCCTCCCCAGCATCGAGTGGTGCCACGCCAACATCACGCCCAAACTGCCGAACGCCACGTTCAAGCACCTCGACATCCGAAGTGAGCTCTACAACCCTGCCGGTGCCCTCAGCACAGCCGAGACCCACCTCCCCGGTGGGATCGGACAGTTCGACCGGATCGTCCTGCAGTCCGTCTTCACCCACATGTTCGAAGACGACATCGTCCATTTTCTGACCGAGTTCCGTCGGGTTCTTAAGCCTGGCGGGCTTGTGTTCGCGTCATTCTTCGTTCTCGACGACGAGAGCACGCTCTTGAGCACCACCAATGTTGGGGCGATCACCTTTGTCCACCCCATGGGCGACGGATGCAGGATCCACGATCCGCGAAATCCCGAGGGCGCCGTGGGCTACACGCCGAAGGCGCTCGACCGCATGCTCCGCAGCAGTGGCCTGATGCTCGACCAACCGATCCACCACGGTTCGTGGTGTGGTCGCAAGGACGTCCCCGACGGTCAGGACATCGTCGTCGCCCGACGGACCTCTCTCTCGTCCCGACTTCTGGCCTCGGTGCGGCACAGGTTCTCTGACGGGGATCACTAGCCCTACGTCTCTGCGCCGGGCCGCAGAGGGCGCGCTCCCGATCAGCCGACGATCTCGCTGGTCTGGAGCACGGGGGTGATCGAGGTGTAGTTGCCAACATCGGCCATGACGTCGCCTGTGCCTGCAGCACCCATCGCCTCGGCAAGGGCCTCGGGCGACGTGAATCTGAAGTGCACCGCGGCCACGTAGGGACCGTCGATCCCTTTGTCGATCTCCGCACCGTCGAGACCCCAGGTCTTCACGGCCAGCGGGACGT
Organism: uncultured Acidimicrobiales bacterium; assembly: GCA_963725395.1. GTDB lineage: Bacteria > Actinomycetota > Acidimicrobiia > Acidimicrobiales > RAAP-2 > Bog-756. The sequence continues at coordinate 104,716 of CAVRYH010000003.1, forward strand.
GCTTGTTGCGGTAGTAGTCGTGGTCGAAGGTGGCGCCTTCGGTCGACGGGTAGAACACGCTGAGTCGAATCATCGCCGTTCCGTCCTCTCCTCTTGCACCGGCTTCATGCCGGCCGGGCCGTCAGGCTAGTCCAGCTGTTGCGTCGGCCACCGCTCGGCCCGAACCGGTGCTCCGGCCTTGCGACAGTCACCTCAGGGTTCGGGTCGCTCCCGTCAGGCCGCGGGCCACCCACAGTCGAGCAGCGTCTCGGCCAGGATCCTGCACCACAGTGCCTGAAGCTGGTCGCCACACTCGTCGGCCTGTCGGGCGCGGTGTTCGATCGTCTCGAGGATCGAATCGCGCGACGAGCCGTGGTCCTGGGATGTGGTGGGGAGTAGACAGCGTTCGAGGATGTCGGCGGCCGCCTCGGCCACGACACGAAGCGCATCGGGGGAATCGCCCAGTGAGCTGAGTTGGGCAAACTCGGCGGCAAGATGACGATCATCGGCCACCGCTCTCACGTACTCCATGGCCGAAATGGCTTCGGCCGATGCCGGCCACCGTCCGTGATCCGCCATTGCGCCAAGTCCTTCCCCGACCACTGGATTGCCCTTCACTGGTATCGACAGCCTGTGCGGGCTGCTTGAGCACGAGGGCAGGCCTCCAGCCGACGTCGGCTCGGATGGGCGCTACCGAGCACTCTCAGCTTCGGATTGCTCCTTCATCACCGACCACATCATGGCCATCGATCCCACGAGTGCGGTGAGCTCCTGGCCGACCGCCCGCCGGTCGGGACCGCCGGGCTGCCTGACCTCGGACTCGATCAGATCGGCCACGTCGGAGTAGGAACGAGCCAGGCTGATGAGCATCCCATCGAGACCGGCGTGTGGACACCGGTGGGAGGGGATCCACGTGATGGCGTGGCTCGAGGCCGCTTGGAGCTGATCGCTGGCCGCAAGCATCACCTGCGGGTTCTTAGAGGTCGCGTCCTGGGCGAAGTAGAGGACAGCCATCATCGACATGAGGAGGGGTTTCACCTCACTTTTCCAGGTCTTGAAATCCATTGCCGAATCGGTGCTCATGGATGCCTCTATTGACGAAGGTGGTGTTCACCCGGTGAAGGAGTATCGACACAACGGTGGCCGGCCTTGAGGCGGTGCCAGACTGCACTGCGACCGACCGAGGCACGATCGATGAGCCCGTGGCTCCCGATCGGCGCCGGCAGCACCATGTAGGGTCCGACCGTGGCCAGCGTTCGGAGTTCCACGAGATCGCATGTCGCTGTGGCAGCGTGCAGGTGAGTCCTGACGAAGACGCGACCGTTGACCGTGGGCATCCCCAGTCCCTCGGCAACGCAGTCCGTCGGGAGTACGCCCGGACCTTCCGAGCGCCGTACGAGAGCCTGATCGTGGTGGCCGCCAATGGCGCGATGATGAGCTCGGCCTGGTTCTTCCTTCCGAATGACCTGAAGGACCAGGTGTTCACGCTGCACGGAACAGTGGCGTTCGCCGTCGTCCTGGCGGCATGGATGTACTCGGATGTCCCCGCCACCAATGTTCTCGGCCCTGATGCTGCACGGGCGGTGGCGGCCATGGACGACCCGGCGATACTGCGCAGACTCCTCTACGGGAAGAACATCGTCCTGTGGTCCCTGATCACGCCGCTCTGTCTGTTCCTCGCCCTGGCCAACGGCGTCTTGTCCCATAATCTGCTGGCCACCTTGTACTCGGCGGTGTGGATCGTCGTGGTTCCCTTCGGGGTCCTCGGCATTTCGGCATGGGTGGGGATCGTGTTCCCCTACCACCCGATGCCCCTGCGTTACCGGTGGCTGAACCAGAGGCCGCGGCGGACGATGCTCTGGCGCTGGGCGGTGCTGGTCGTGATCCCCTACGGCTTGATCCCTCTCCTGGCCGTGGTGATCATGGTTCCTTCCCTCCTCCTGTGGGGCATCACGCCGACCCACGGCCTCGCCCACACGCTTCCCGACCGCGATCTCGGATGGGGTGTGGCATTGGCCTGCGTCGTGGCTTCGGCCTGTTCGTTCGGCGGTCACCGCATCGGGGCCCGGATGGCCCATCACCGCCGGACCAGGCTGTTGGCCTTCCTCACTGACCCCACCAAGGGTTAGCGTTGTTCGGCACGGTCTGTCCTTCCCACAGTCACCCGGTCGTTCCGATGGTCAGCGATGAGCGACGATGAGATCCTCCGGCCCGACCAGGCAGAGCGTCGCTCCCACAGCAAGGACGCCAGCGGCGGCGAACTCGATCAGGAACGCCTGGGTGGCGAACGGGGCGGCCCACGAATCCTTGAACCCGAACAGTCCGTGCTCGACCGAGACGAGGAAGCCCGCCATCGTCGACAGTGCGAATCCGATCCCGAGGACGGCCGCCCACGCTCTTCGGACCGCCACGAGGAGGACGGCGACCACCACGCCGGCGACCGACTGAAGCAGGAAGAGGGGACCGATGGTCGCAATGTGCCGGTATCCGAGCGAGTCCCACAGATGAAGGTGGATGTAACTCGACCACAGCACGAGGAGCCCTCCGACGACGAAGGACGCCGTGGCCACCTTCTTCGCCCGATTTGGCCCGCTGCCGAGCTGCACTACCTTCACCGCCTGTATTCGAAGCGGACCGTCGAAGTGGATGGAGGTGATCAGCCGGCAGCCAGATCTGATGCACGGTCACGAGATGCGGCGTCTCCGACCGGGAAGCGGGCGCGGGCCGGAACGTGGTCGCATGAACCCGTGGCTGTCGCCTGGGGCCGCCCCGACGCTTCGGTCGAAATCTGGACGGCGCTCCAGCTCGTCCAGGCGCGTCTTCGGGAGACGCGCGAACAGGAGCGGCTCTAGCTCCCCCGCATCTCACGCGCCCGGGCGATGTGCGTGATCCTCTCCTGGGCGATCAGCCATTCGTCGGATCGGACCACCTGACGGTCGGACGGGACGTGGTGGAGCCCACCCGGCCCGTCGGTCCGGCATCCGCAGCGCCGGCACACCGGCATTCGCCCGTTGGTCTCGGGGACGTGGTGCTCGTCGAGCCGGCTGCCTGTTCGGGTCCCATCGGCTGCGCCCATGGTCCTCCCATCGTCTACCGCGCCTGGGCTACGACACCGGGTTCGACCCGATCTCTCGCTGGGGCGGCGCTAACCCCGGCACCACCCTACGCCCCTCGCCACGGCACCGAAACCGGACGCCTACCCCTGCACGCACCCGATTGCCGGGAAGGTGCTCACCCCGGAGCCCTGAGCCCGCCCTTCGCTGGATCGGACCACCGCCTCGGACCGGCGATGGCCCCCGAGCGGCCAGTGGGTAGGTTCCCCTTGTGCGTCACGACGGATCGACCGGTGGATTCTGGAGGAGCTACACCGGACCCGTCGTCCTGTCGGCCAGGCGGCGACGCCTCAACCTGGTGCTTCTGGCGGTCTGGACGGTTGCCGGCCTCGCCGCCGTGTTCGGTCACCGATACGACCTCCTCTGGCTGCCGGTCGCCGGCATCGTCACCTGCTCGGTACTCGCGCTCCGAGACCGCTCCGGAAGGCGGCGTTCGACGCAGTGAACATCCCCGTCCTCGTCTGACGGCCCTCGGCCGAAATGCGCCCTGGCCGGGTGGAGGCGCCCTGACCTCGGTGCGCAGGCTCAGCGGGCGTCGCTTCCTCCGGTCACCGTTCGATCCAGGATGCCCAATGTGGCCCGCAACGCGGCCTCAGGGATAACCGGGAAGATGCCGGCGTCCCTCCAAACCGGATCGATGGACGACCAGTCGTAGTAGGAGGTGACGATCGTGCCCGCATCCGCCTTGTCGAGCCGATACCCGTAGATGTGCCCGATGGGCGGGTCGATCTGCCCGAGAATCGTCCAGGCGATCTCACGGTCGGGGATGAACGAAGTGATCCTGACGGTCACGTCGTAGAGACCCATGGGGTAGTCGTTGAGTGCCTCGCGGTCCATGTGGACGACGAAGGTGTCCCCGACCTCGGTCACCGGGTCTCCGGTCGCCCCCATCAGCATCCCTGAGCTGTCGATGGCCACGTGACCCCGGGGGTCGCACAGCAACGAGAAGATCGCCGCGGGTTCGGCGGTGATGGTGCGCTGAACCTCGAACCGTTCGTTCGTCATCTCTGCATCATTGCACCCTCGGCACCCGATCCGTCACCGGCATCGGCCGCACCGTGGGTAGCGCACGTCGGTCACCGGACGTCGCGGACGATACGGGCCGGATTGCCCACGGCCACGACGCCGGCGGGAAGGCTCTTGGTCACGACCGACCCCGCTCCGACAACGGTGCCCTGACCGATGTCGACACCCGGGAGCACGATGCACCCGCCGCCCAGCCACACGTTGGCACCCACCGCGATCGGCTCGGCCGCCTCCCACTTGGCACGGCGGAGATCCGGATCGATCGGGTGGGTGGGGGTCAGCAGCTGGACACCGGGCCCGATCTGGACGTCGTCGCCGATGGTGATGATGGCGGCATCCAACGCCACCAGACCGAAGTTGACGAAACAGTCGGCGCCCACGAAGAGGTTGAGGCCGTAGTCGCAGTGGAAGGGAGGCCGGATCTCGCTCCCGGCACCGAACGATCCCAGGAGCTCGGACAGGACAGCCCGGCCGTGATCCGCCTCATCTCCGGAACGGTTGAGCCGGTGACACAGTCGTCGGGCCCGTAGATGGGTGCTGACCAGCTCCGGATCGTCAGAGCGGTAGAGGGCACCGGCCAGCATCCGGTCACGGTGTGACCGACCGTCCTTTCCGTCCTCGGGCCGAATGGCGCCGTCCATGCCGACAAGCATGCCTCGTGATGCGATGGTCACACAGCTTGGCGCTGAGGGTGGGCCGACCACCCACCCGCGGCCCGCCGGTCACACGGCTCGAAGCGTGACCTCGATGTTCCCCCTGGTGGCGTTGCTGTACGGGCAGACCTCGTGGGCACCGGCGATCAGGTCCTCCGCCGTGGCATCGTCCAGCTCGGGGATGTGCACGTCGAGCTCCACCGCCAGGCCGAACCCGCCGCCCCCGACGGTACCGATGGTCACCTTGGCGGCCACGGTGGATCCCTCGACACTGACCTTGTTGCGCCGGGCGACCACTCCGAGCGCGCTCTGGAAGCAAGCGGCATACCCGGCGGCGAACAGTTCCTCGGGGTTGGTGGCCCCGCCCGGGCCGCCCATCTCCACCGGGGGTTTGAGGTCCACGTCGAGGATCCCGTCCGTACTGCGCACGTGGCCCTCGCGTCCGCCTACGGCGGTGGCCTCGGCCGAGTAAAGCGGCTTGGTCAACTGCACAACCATGACGATCTCCGATCCACGAACCCGTGGCGACCCTTCCTCGGCCGCTCCGCTTCCAACCGCTGGCCGGCCCCGATTCTTCCCCGGCCGCCAGAGGGACCGGCGCGGCTCACTGGTTGGTGACCACGCGGGCCCGGAGCTGACTGGCCGATGTGACCGTCGTGGCCAGGGTCATCGACACTGAGGACGAGACCCCCGTCGGGGTGGCCTGGAGATAGACGGAGCCCCCGACAGCCGGCACCACGGTCGAGGTCACCGGGGTGGAGGTGTTCTTCGAATAGCTGGTCCCCACTTTCGTCCCCGTGCCGCCGCTGCATTTTCCGCCCGACCACGCCACCGCGCAGGCGTACAGCGTGAAGGTCGGAGACCCTCCGGTGGGTTTGGAGATGGTGACCGTGTACCCGATCCCGACCAGGGCGAGCGTGCCCGTGTTGGTGACCGTCGCTGTCTGCGCCGTATTGGTCGTGAACGTGAGGGTCGCGGGGCTGACCGTCGCCCCCCAGGTTCCGCTGGTCACCGACTCGGAGCCGACCACCGAGGCAGCGGCCTTCCCGGCCGCACCGGCGCTGGAGGGGAGAGCGAGCGCGGCGAAGACCAGGACCGCCGAAACGACGGTCCTGCCCACGCCTCGCTGTCCGCGGAACTGGGTCACTCGTGCTCCTGTTACTGGCTGGTCGCTGCTCCGACCCGCTGCTGCTCGGTGAAGGTGTAGGCCAGGGTGGTCGTGAGGCCCTGGACGGTCGGGGAAGGCAACACCCCGTTGACCGAGGTCTCGCTGGCCACGAGGCCGAGGCTGATCTGCACGTGGGCCAGTTGGCCGGTGGCCGCCGCCAGGGCGGGCACGTTGGACAGGGCCACGGCCGTGCCCGCAGTGTTCATGGTGCTGATCTGGGTCGTGGCGAGGATCGGCGTCGTGGTCCCCGAGCACACCCCCGTGGCCAGCGTCCAGGCCACCGAACACTGGGTGGCGGTGACGGTCAGTCCCTCACCGGCGGCCGAGCCGTTGGTGAGGGCGTTGGCCGGGGTGCCGGCGACCCACAGGCTCATGCCGGCCGCCGACGCCAGCGTGCCGGTGTTTTTGAGGTCGACGTAGACGTTGTCGGTGTCGCCCGGGGCCATCTTCCCGGTGAAGCTGCTGAACCCGGCGCCCACATCGGCGCTGAGGGTCAGATTGAGGGTGCCCGAGGTCACCGCCTCGGAACCGGTGGCCACACCGGACAGCCCGGCATAGACACCCGCTGTGGTGAGAAGTCCGACCGAGGCGGCAAAGACGCCGGCCAGGACGACGCGCCCGTGGCGTCGGGGTTTGGATCGGGAGTGACGGTATCTGCTCATGGTGGAACCTGCCCCGGCCGGGACGACCGGAGCCGAGGCTCCGGTCGTCCGGCCGAGATCCACGTCGCCCGAGGCCGGGCTCCGTCGGTTACTGGTTGGTCGCCGCACCCACCCGCTGCTGCTCGGTGAAGGTGTAGGCGAGGGTGGTCGACAGCCCCTGGATGGTCTGGGTCGGGGCCACACCGTTGGTCGAGACCTCCGTGCCCACCAGGCCCAGACTCACCTGGACATGGGCGACCTGACCGGTGGCCGCCGCCAGGGCGGGCACGTTGGACAGGGCGACGGCCGTGCCCGCAGTGTTCATGGTGCTGATCTGGGTCGTGGCGAGGATCGGCGTCGTGGTCCCCGAGCACACCCCCGTGGCCAGCGTCCAGGCCACCGAACACTGGGTGGCGGTGACGGTCAGTCCCTCACCGGCGGCCGAGCCGTTGGTGAGGGCGTTGGCCGGGGTGCCGGCGACCCACAGGGTCATGCCGGCCGCCGACGCCAGCGTGCCGGTGTTGTTGAGGTCGACGTAGACGTTGTCGGTGTCGCCCGGGGCCATCTTCCCGGTGAAGCTGCTGAACCCGGCGCCCACATCGGCGCTGAGGGTCAGATTGAGGGTGCCCGAGGTCACCGCCTCGGAACCGGTGGCCACACCGGACAGCCCGGCATAGACACCCGCTGTGGTGAGAAGTCCGACCGAGGCGGCAAAGACGCCGGCCAGGACGACGCGCCCGTGGCGTCGGGGTTTGGCTTGGGAGTGACGATGTTCACGCATGGTTTGCTCCTTGGTTATGGATATTGGTATCGCTATGGCTCGGTTATGGACATGGATAGGGCTAGGGATCTCGTCGACGAGGGACAGCGGGCGGGGTGGCGCCGGGGTTACGGGCGCCGGTGGAGATCAGGATTCAGGCCGTGACCGTCCTCGGCCGGGGGGAGAGGATCCACCGCGAGCCCGCCACCGCGGCACCCAGTCCTCCCATGATGATCAGGGCGATCTGGAGACCTCCGTGCATACCGACCAGGACCCGCCCGACCCAGGGGATCTCGGCCACCACCTCGGGAACCGACGCCGAGGTCAGTTGGGTGTGCCACGGGTCCGGTGCCGGGTTGGCGTCCCCCTTGGTGGTGATGACCGGCTGCGAGGCGGGGCCGGTCACCGACGTGACCCGGTGGGCGAACTGGGCGTGGTCCCCCGGAGGCGTGAACACAACGATCATGCCGGGACGGACGTCCCGGGCCGGCACCGCTTTGGTCACGAGCAGGGCACCGGGACCGTAGGTCGGGCGCATGCTGCCGGTCAGCACGGGACGGATCCCCAGATGGAGGGTGAAGGTCGCAGCGGCGAGTCCGCAGCACAGACCGGCGGCGGCCAGCATCAGCACGCTGGACAGCGTCCAGAAGCGGCCGCCCGCTTCGGCTCCCTCGTCTCGGTGGGTCCGTCTCACCCACTCAGCTTCGGCGTGGGCTTCGGCCATCTTTAGGAATTTGACACCCTTGGTTGCGCAACCTTGATTGCGCAACCGCTGATGCGACCGGCGCCCGGCGTTCGGTCTCGTTCGGACACCGGTCGCCGCCAAGCGTCGGAATAGGCTCGTGGCCGTGGAAGAGACCAGGGAAGCGGTGCTGGGAGAGATCGAGGACCTCCTCGATTCGGCCAGGCGTCTGCGTGCCGATCTCCGGGCCAAAGAGACTTCGTACCGACGCATGGCCAAGCGCATCGAACGGGGGGACGACATCCAGATGGCCCTCGGGACACTCGGGGCGCATGTGCAGCGCCAAGAGCTGACCGACAGCCTCGACGAATTCGAGCGGAGCCGACACCGGACCCGGCTGGCCATCACCGCCGCCGCCCTGGCGGAGGGGATGAGCATCGGTGACATCGGGAGGGCATGGGGGTTCTCACGCCAGTTGGCGGCCCGCTACGCCAAAGAGGCACGCGCATGGCGCCCAGGGCGAGGTTCGGGGTGACGGCCATCCGCGGCGTTCGCAGCACACCCGGCGGGATCCGACTCGTTGACGCCGCGCCGCGCACAACCGAGGGGGTGCGCGTATCGGTGACCAGTGCCGGGATCTGCGCGTCGGACCTCCACCTGGCGTCGTTCGGCCCCTCCCCCGTCACGCTCGGGCACGAGTTCTGTGGCCGGCTCGACGACGGGTCGCCGGTGGCGGTGCTCCCGGTCGTTCCCTGCGGTCGGTGCGACCGCTGTCATGCGGGGAACGAACAGCAGTGTCCCGAGGCGTTGAGCCACATGTACGGCGTCAGTCTCGACGGGGGCCTGGCCGACGAGGTTTGGGTGGACCCGCGCTGCGCGAAGGTCCTCCACGACCCCTCCAGCCTCGCCCACGCCCACCTGGTCGAGCCGATCGCCGTGGCCCTCCACGGCATCAACCGGACGGGCCTGGTCGCCGGGACCCGGGTGCTCGTCGTCGGCGCCGGACCAATCGGGCTGTGCGCGATCGCCGTCGCCCGGTCCCTCGGGGCCGACGTGGACCTTGTGGCCCGTGGGCCCACCCGGATCGAGGCTGGCGAACGGCTCGGTGCGTCCTCGGCGGTCGGGAGGGACTACGACATCGTCCTCGAGGCCGCCGGCACGCAGAGTTCGATGGACGCGGCCATCGAACTTGTGCGCCCCGGGGGCACAATCGGCTTGCTCGGGAGCTTCTGGGACCCCGTCGTGCTCGGCCTGGCCTTCCAGATGAAAGAGGTGTCCCTCGTGCCGGCCTTCACCTACGGCCACCATCACGGGGTCTCCGAGTTCGAGGCGGCGGCGCAGGTCCTGGCGACGGCACCGGACCTCCCCGGCACCGTCGTCACCCACCACTTCCCCCTGGAGGACGCCACCGAGGCCTTCGAGGTGGCCGCCGACCGGGGCTCGGGATCCATCAAGGTGGTCCTGTACCCCTGAGCATGCCGATCGGCCCCCGGCTCGTCCCCGGGCTCCCTCCCGCCCCGGCCTTGGCCACCGCCCGTCATTCACCCCGTCATTCACCCCGCGGTCCCTATCGGATCGACCTCGGCGGAACCTAGCGTGGGAACAAGGCGAAGAAGGGCGGCCCATGGCAGGTGGAGAGGCCCGGTGGGGCAGGGATCCGCCGCACGACGGCCGGGTGGCCCGTGGCGCCCGTACCCGGATGGCCATCGTCGAAGCGACGATCGATCTGATCGAGTCCGGCAATCCGCGCCCATCGACCAGTGAGGTGGCCCTCCGGGCCGGAGTCTCCGTGCGTCTGCTGTTCCACCATTTCGCCGACGTGCCCCTCCTGTTCCGCAGCGCCGCCGAGCTCGCCTCCGCCCGCAGTCGCCCGCTCATCGGCATGATCCCCCCTCACGGCCCCGTCGATGTCAGGATCCGCGCCATGTGCCGTCAACGTCGCCAGCTCTTCGAGGCGATCGCCCCGGTTCTCCTCGCCACCCAGGCGAGGACGACGGACCTCGGGGACGTGCTGGCCGATCTGCGCTCCCTGCTCCGCCGACAGCTCGTGGTGTCCCTCCGACCGGAGATCCTGGCCCAGGGCCGGAGCGCACCGGTCCTCCTCGAGTCGCTCGACCAGGCGGCCGGATGGCAGAACTGGACATCGCTCCGGTTCGATGCCGGCCGGTCGGCCGGCCAGGCCGAGCAGGTGATGGTCTACACCCTCACCGTCCTCCTCCACTGACGTGGCCGAACGCGGACCCGGTTTCGTCGGGAGCGCTCAGGACGGCGCGGACCAGGGTGTCTCGTTGAACCGATGGAGGACGGGTCCGGTGGTCGACCAGGCGATCCTGGTCACCGAGGCGGTGGCCAGATACAGGCGCCAGGCTCCCTCGTCACCGAGGCCTAACGCCCAGCAGGTGGCGGCCTTGATCGGCGAGACGTGGCTCACCACGACCACCGAGCCGCCACCCCGTGCGCCGGCCCCATCCTCGGCGAACAGCTCCTCGCATGCCGAACGTACCCGCAGCCCGGCCTCGGCCAGGGACTCACCACCCGGTGGCCGGAAGTCGGGCTCCGACCTCCAGCGCGCCCACGTGTCGGCCGGTACCGTGTCGAGGGGCCGGCCGTCGAGGTCCCCGTAGTCGACCTCGATCCACCGTTCGTCGATCTCCACGGTGATTCCGGTACCGAGAGCCTCGGCCGTCGCCCGGGCGCGGGTCAACGGGCTCGAGATGACCCGCGTGACGTCACCGAGGACCGGGCCGAGGCTCTTCGCCTGCTCGATGCCCCGTTCGGTCAGTTGAGCGTCGAACCGCCCCACGAGCAACCCGGCGGCGTTGGCAGTCGACTCCCCGTGGCGGACGAGGATCAACAACGGAACAGGCTCACGGTCGTTCCTCCGCCCGGTGGATCGACGGAGGCAGCGGCGGAGTCAATGCACCAGGATCCGGTCGCACTCGGGGCACGTGGCCAGCTCCTCGGGCCCGAGGCGGTGGATGCGCTCGACGTCGACCGAGGACAGTGTGAGGTGGCATCCGTCACAGTGATCGCCCTGCAACCGGGCGGCACCGACCCCACCGAGTCGCGAGCGCAGGGTCTCGTACCGCTGGGCCAGATCGTCGGGGAGACGCGCCGCGCACTCCTTGCGCTCGGCCTCCTCGACGACCACTGCGGCCCGGATCTCGGCCTCGGCCGCGGCGATGGCGGCCTCCAACCTCGTGCTCTCCTCCACCAGCGCTGCCGACGCCCGGTCGTGCTCGGCCAGTTCGGCGTCGAGCGGCTCCTCCTCCTCGAGCAGCGTGATCTCCTCCTCCTCGAAAGCGGCCTGTCGAGCCTCGAGGTGATGAACCTCCTGGTCCATGGCTTGGAGGTCGCGCGATGACGGGACCTCGCCCGACTCCATCCTCCGCTCGATCTCATGACGGCGCCCGGCCGTCGACGCGATCTGCTCCTCGAGGGCGCGCTGCCGGGCGGCCAGGGCCTCCACCTCGGACCGCACCTCGGAGGCGGCCCGGGTGACCGTCGCCAGACGGCGCTGCACCTCCCCGAGCTCGATACGGGCCGGGAGGGCCTCGATCCGGTGTCGCAGTTGGTCGAGCGTGGTGTCGTGCAGTTGCACCTGCATCAGCGTGTCGAACGGCTCGGCCATCTGGTCCCTTCTCTCACTCATCGCCGACGGCGCCGCCTCCGGTCGCCCCGGTCAGCCTACGGGCCGACCGGAGGGCGCCCGCCAGTGACTCGTCGGCGATGGCCGCGGCGGCCTCCCAGCTGAACCATGCCACGTCCTGGCTCTCGTCCGGATCTGGAGAGGGCTCCCCGTCCGTTGCCTCGAGGAGGTATCTCATGTCCAGATGGACATGACCGCGGGCCGCCCGATGCACGTCCACATGGACGAGGGTCGTTCCACCCCCCGGATAGGAGACGGCGAGACCGGTCTCCTCGATGGACTCCCGCAACGCCGCCCGCCCCGGTGACTCACCCGGCTCGATGTGGCCCCCGGGCTGCAGCCAACGGTGGAGCGACCGATGCCGGTGCAGGACGACCCCTCGGTTCCCCATCACGATGCCCGACGCGGTCACGTGGGTGACATCGGCGTGCCGGTCGAACGGAAGGGCCAGCCGCACCAGTTCCTCGGCCACGATCGCCAGCGATAGCGCCTCGCGCTCGTCGGCCGCGCTGTGCGAGGAGAGTGTCGTCACGAGCCGGTCCCGGAGCCGGTCGGACTCCTCAACCGACCATGACCGGTCCTCGGCGGGGACGGGGGGCGACACGGACCTCACCGCAGCACGGCCGGCGGCCGACACCGTGGCGCGGGCGGGATCCGAAGCGGGCTCAGGCGGACTTGCGCCGCTGGCGGTGGATCCGACGACGTTCACGCTCGGTGGTCCCGCCCCAGATGCCCTCACGTTCCCGGTTGGCCAGGGCGTGTTCGAGGCACGACTCCCTCACTGCGCACTGGTCGCAGATAGTCTTGGCCTCACCGGCCTCCTCGTCGGAGACTGGGTAGAACACGTCTGGGTCGATGCCCCGGCAGGCTGCGTGCTTGCGCCAGGTGGCACTCATGGAAACGTCACTTCCTAGCAAAGGTTGGGATCACTGGCTGAACCGCCCCGAACGGACTCCGGTGACCTGGGGAAATGTGGCCTACCAGACAGAAAAGGGGGCGGAACGAACAGTATGGCGCACCGGCGGTGGGAATGTCCACAGGGGATGCCCTCTTGCTGGGCATTCATGGTCCGGCTCCCCCACCCCGTCCCGGTACTCGGCACCGGCTCGCCCGAGCCCTGTCGGCAGACAGCCGGGTCAGCGCCGTGGCCGGCCTCCCCGCCCCGGACAGGCCGGGAGAGCCATCCGGACGGGCCACCGCACCTCGGTAGGCTCACCCCTCGCCGGGACCGCACAGGGCCGGACGCCCGGCGCTGTTGCCGGCCAGCAGCACGGACCCGCCGGGCTGAGAGCAGAGGAGTCGTTGATGCCGTCAGAGAGCCTCCAGGGCAAGTCGATCGTGGTGACCGGGGTAACCGGACAGGTGGCCGAACCGGTGGCCACGGCCCTGGCCCGCGACAACCAGGTGGTCGGCGCCGCCCGGTTCAAGGACGACGCGGCGCGGGCCAGACTCGAGGAGGCGGGTGTGCGATGCGTTCCCATCGACCTCGTGAGCGGCGATGTCGGGTCCTTGCCCGCCGATGCCGACTACGTCTTCAACTTCGCCGTGGCCAAGTCGAACGACTGGGACCTCGACCTGCGGGCCAACAGCGGAGGACTGGCCTGGTTGATGGAGCACCACCAGAACGCCAGGGCCTTCGTCCACTGCTCCACGACCGGCGTCTACAAACCGCTCGGCCACCATGTGTTCGCCGAAGGCGATCAACTCGGGGACAACCACGGCGTCTGGCCGTTCCTGCGCACCTACAGCATCTGCAAGATCGCCGCCGAGGGGACGGCCCGGTGGGCATCCGAACGGTTCTCGCTGCCCACCACCATCGCCCGCCTCTCGGTCCCCTACGGGGACCGGGGTGGCTGGCCGGCCATCCATCTCGAGATGATGATCAACGGCAGTGACATACCCGTCCATGTCGATGCCCCGAGCGTCTACCACCCGTTGCACCAGGACGACATCTTGGCCATGCTCCCCGGACTGCTGGGCGCGGCCTCCACACCGGCGACCACCGTCAACTGGGGTGGGGACCAGGCGGTCAGCATCGAGGAGTGGTGCGGCTACTTCGCCGAGCTCACCGGGCTCCCGGCCCGATTCGCGCCCACCGCTGACACCATCGACAGCGTGCAGATCGACCTCACGCGGATGCACGAGCTGATCGGGACGACCTCGGTCGACTGGAAGGACGGCATGCGGCGGATGGTCGCCGCTCGTCACCCGGAGCTGCTCGACGCCTGAGCCGGTGCGTCGGACCGTGCCGACTCAGTCCGGCCCTGCGGCGGGCAGGCAGTAGACCGAGCCGAGCGACCATGCCCGGAGGGCGGGGTCGGGTGACACGGTCAACTCGGCACCACCGTCGAACACGGCGGTCAGGTGGCCGCGGGCCGAGGTCCAGATCCAACGGAGCGTGGAGGGGTAGAGGCCGAGCAGTGGCCCGAGCGCCGAGCAACGGCGGGGATCGAGGCGGTGGGTCACGCCTTCCATTTCGAGGACGAAGGGTGCGGCGATGGCCAGCTGGGTCTCACCGAACTGGAGCTTGGACTGGTCGTCGACCCGTATGTAGCTGAGCGTCGGCACTTCGAGGACGAACTCGCTGCCCCCGTCGGGGAGTTCCCTGATGAGGAAGGCCTCGTCCACCGGCCCATGTTCGCGCCCGGCCGATGGGCCCGCACGTGAAGGTGGGACGTCCCTGCGATCGCGGCCGCCACCGGCCTCAGGCCGGATGGCACACCTCGTCCGGCCACACCAGACCGACCAGACGGGCGGTGAGATCGTCCAACTCGGCGGCTGTGGCGCGGTAGTGGTCGAGCGATCTCCCGAAGGGGTCGGCGACCTCGTCGGCGGCCGAGCGACCCACCAGGGAGTCACGGGTCCGGTCACCCTGGACCGAGTCGATCCACGAGCGGATCCCCTGTGCCGGCCGGCGGGCGCCGGCGTGCTCCCCGCGGCGGATCAACTCCTTCAGGGTGAATGCACGTGACCAACACGGAGGGTCCAACAGGGCCGCTTCCTGCAGGTGCCGCCGACCCATGCCGATGATCAGGTCACTGCCCTGGAGCATCGGCGCGACCAGCGTCCGGCTGCGATGCTCCGCGAGGTCTATGCCGAACGGCGCCATCACCTCGAGCACCTCCTCGGGGACGGACCGCCCTCCGTCGAGGACACCCGCCGACGAGACCTCCACCGCATCGGTGAGGCTCTCGATCCGTCGGGTCAACAATGCAGCCGCCATCGGTGACCGGCAGATATTGGCAGTACAGACGAAGAGGAACTGAACATGCGGAGTGTATCCGCCGACCCCGTGGCGCTCTGGGACCGGACCATGACCGGCGGCCGACCATGGGCGGCCGAGGGGTACGCTCACGGGGCGATGACCGAGCGCCGAGGCAGACCATCTCCCCGGGGAATCTGATCGGGACCACCCCGGCAGCCCGACGACCCGGCACCGCGGGCGTCCCCGGAACCGCGCCGTGAGCGGCGGCCGCCCGGTCGCCCTCGTCCACGACTACCTCACCCAACGGGGCGGGGCCGAGCGGGTGGTGCTCTCTTTGGCCGAGATGTTCCCCGGGGCGCCGGTGTTCACCTCCCTCTTCGACCCCGACAGCACGTTCCACGCCTTCGGGGACCTTGACGTCCGGACCCTGGCCCTCGACCGCGTGCGGTTGTTCCGTGAGCACCACCGCCTCGCGCTCCCCTTCCTCGCATCGTCCTTCTCACGCCTGCACGTCGAGGCCGACGTCGCGGTGTGCTCGTCGAGTGGCTGGGCCCACGGAGCCACGGTGAGCGGTCGGAAGGTCGTGTACTGCCACACCCCCGCCCGGTGGCTGTACCAGACCGACCGATATCTGGCCGGATCCGCCAGCGGGTCGGCGGCCGCTCTGTCGGTACTGAAGCCCGCGCTCCGCCGCTGGGACCAGCATGCCGCCGCCTCAGCCGATCGCTATCTGGTCAACTCGACCGTCGTCCGCCAGCGGGTCGCCGAGCTCTACGGCATCGACGCCGACGTGGTTCCGCCGGCCGTCGAAGTCGGCCCCCGGGGCCCGGTCGAAGCGGTGGGAGGCCTCGACTCCGGGTTCGTCCTCTGCGTGTCGCGACTGTTGGCCTACAAGAACGTCGAAGCCGTCGTGGGGGCGTTCGGGGCCCTGGCCGACCAGCATCTCGTGGTGGTGGGCACCGGACCGCTGAAGGACCGCATCACCTCATCCGCCTCCAGCAACGTCACCGTGCTCGGCGAGGTCAGTGACGCCGGGCTCCGGTGGCTCTACGCCAACGCCGTCGGGTTGGTGGCCGCCTCCTACGAGGACTTCGGCCTGACCCCGCTGGAGGCGGCGAGCTTCGGCAAGCCGACAGCCGCATTGCGATGGGGGGGATACCTGGACACGACGGTGGAGGGCGTCACCGGCGTTTTCTTCGACGAGCCCACGCCGTCGCTCATCGCCGACGGGGTCCGGCGGCTGACCGGGGCCCGTTGGGATCCCGACGCGTTGGTCGACCACGCGTCGGAGTACTCGTTGGAACGCTTCCGCCACCGCGTGCAGGCCGTGGTGGACGAGGAGGCGGAGCTCCTCTGAGCGACCACCGGTGAGGTCAGGAGGCGCCGCGGCCCCGGAAGATGGTGGTCGGTGTCTGCCAGAGGATCTGCATGTCCCACCAGAAGGACCACGACGCCACGTAGAGGTAGTCGAGCCGGCACAGCTCGAGGTGGGAGAGCTCGTTGCGACCCGAGACCTGCCACAGGCCGGTCATGCCCGGCCGCGCCTCGAAGCGCTTGCGGGCCCACCCCTCGATCTTCATGGCCTCGGAGATCACGAACGGGCGGGGCCCGACCAGGGACATGTCCCCCTTCCACACGTTGATCAGCTGGGGGAACTCGTCGAGGCTGGTCTTGCGGAGGAACCTCCCGACACGGGTCACCCTCGGGTCGTTCTCGACCTTGAACAGCGGGCCGTCCACCTCGTTGAGATGCTCGAGCTCGTGCCGACGGGCTTCCGCGCCCTCGTACATCGTGCGGAACTTCAACATCCGGAACGGCTGCTCGTTGCGGCCCGTCCGCATCTGCCGGAAGAACACCGGCCCCGAGCTGGTGGCCGCGATGGTGACTGCGGCGACCAGGAAGAACGGGATGCCCACCACCAGGATGACCGAGGAGACGAGGAGGTCGAATGAGCGCTTGAGGAACCGGGCCCCGGCGCTGAGCGACGCGGGGGCGATGTCGAGCATCGGGAGGCCCGAGAGGTCCTCGACGTGGGACCGTGCGGTGATCAGCTCGTAGTAGCGCGGGACGATGGACACGCCGACGTGGCCGGCCAGGCCCTTCAGCATCTCGGTGGTGCGCTCGGGATGGGTCCGCGAGAAGCACACCACCACCCGGGCCACGTTGAGGCGGCGGCACAACTCGGGGAGTTCTTCGAGCTCTCCGATCACGTCGCCCCGTCCGAGGGGGTGGTCGTCGACGAATCCGAGAAAGTCGACGTTGGAATGGGCCCGGAGGTGGCTCGCCACGGTCTGAGCCAGCTTGCCGGTCCCCACGACGATGATGGGGACGGCTCCGATCGACGCCCGCCCCGGCAAGGAGAAGGCCACGGCCCGGGCCAGCGGGACGACGACGGCAGCCGCCACGCACATGGAGACGATCTTGGCCACGGACAGCTGGTCGAAGCCGAAGTTGCGCCAGGCCACGTAGCCGACGATGGCGTAGAGGAATCCACTGATCATCAGCCCGTGCACGATGTTGCGGAGGTCGGAGAAGACGCTCTTCGAGATCCGCCTCGTGACGCCCCGGTACAGGCCGTAGAGGGCGAACACGCCGACGAACAGGGGGATGACCGCCAGGTTGAAGAGGTACACGCGTGCACTGTGGGCGGCTGTGCTGTCCGGATTGCCGGAGACGAGTGAGACCACCAGCGGCCCGACGAAAGCGGCGATGGCCAGGCCCACTACGTCGGCGGAGACCAGGCGACGGAGGGCGTGCCGTCGGGCCTGGGCCGCACCACCGGCGCGGCCGGCCGTGCGGATCGTCTCACGGGGAGGGACTCCGAGCTCGGGCAGCTGCTCCCGGAGACCCGCACCCAACTCGGGGTCGAGGATCGCCATCCCTGCGAGTCGGCCCTTGTCCCTGCCGGAGGTCTGCTGGTCCGCCTGCTCGGACGGGGGGGATTGAGGAAACTCAGCCATCGACGCCGGGTTCCGATCGTCTCGGGACCACCGTGGACCCCAGAGGCAGGGGGCGGTGCCGGCCGCTGCGGGGCCGTCCCGCGCGCGCGTCGTTGGGGGCGGGGGACGGACGTCGAAGCGACCGGGACGAAGCGTCGGGTCGACCGGATTCCATACGGCCTTCATCGGCCGGTTCCCGCTGAGTCTGGAGGCCGAAACCGAGAATTCAGCCCGGGAGGCTGTGGCCTCGCACCGTCATCGTGGCGACCACCGGTGGCAGGTTCCCGCCACCGGGGCCGACAGGTTCAGTCGCAGTCGGCCGAGGAACCGGTCACGGCCACAGGACGGCCCTGACCGGAGCGGGCCAGTCCCCCGGACGCGGACCGTGCCGGTCGATGAGGGCCAGGGTGATCCGGTCGACCCCGAATCCGAAGCAGGCCGTGTGGGCCACCTCGCCGTCGGCGGACTCGATCCCGCACGAGCGGGAGAAGTGGTCGAGATGGCAGTTCGCCGAACAGATTGCCGTCTCCCGGCCGACGGCGAACACGGGGGTGACGATCTCGAGCTTGAGCTTCTCCCGACGCTGGTTGGAGGCGAGCATGCGTCCCGGGCGGCCGAAGAAAGGGTCGTTGGCGACCACTGTCTCCACCTCCAACCCCACACTCGCCATCACCTCGAGTCCCCGCGTGGCCCACAGGTCACGGTGGGCGCGGGCGCCGTCGGGCGTCCCGAGGTAGACGTAGTCGTGCTGCCGGAAGGCTTGCATCCGGAATGGGTCGGTGCTCGGCTCGTGGCGGAAGCAGTAGCCGTAGAGCTCGAACCGGCGGCCCCCTTCGGGCAGGGTGCCCCGCATGGTCGGGTAGAGGGGGTGACAGACCGCCGGGCAGAGCACCACGTCGGTCGTGGCGAGCAGTGGACCCCGGTCCTCGCCCATCTCCACCCGACGCAGCAGTTCGGCATGGTCGGGTTCGTCACCCCGGAACGTGTGGACCGACCCCATCTGGTCGGGGAAGGACTCGAGGTACCCGTTCCGCTCGAACACAGCCCACGGCATTACCGGTGGGAACCGGACCGAGGTCGCGTCCTGATCGACCCCGACCCGCAGGACCAGCGCGTCGACGGCATCGACCACGGCCTCGTAGGTGGAGGACCGACCGTAGATGCCGTCCGCGGCCGACGGAATGAGCAGGCCTTCGGAGACGAGTGTCTCGCGAAAGGACAGCCAGGGGTCGACGTCGGCGTCCGGAGAGCCTCCGATCGGTGGGCCCGCCTCAGCCCCGGTGGTCGTTCCGACCTCGGCCGCGCTCACTGCGGGACGGCGCCGCTCATCGCCCGCTCGCTCCCCGTGGCGTCCCGCCCCGGCGGACGGCTCCTCACGAGCCGGTCATCTCGAGCACGCCGGCCCGGATGGCGGCGATCGACTCGAAGGTCGACTTCTTCAACATGTCCTCCGAGAATTCGATGTCGAATGCGTCCTCGAGGGCCAGCATCACGTTCACGCTGGCGTGGGACGTCATCCCCGACGCGAACAGATCGGTTGTGTCGTCGATCGAACTCACGTCCACCGCCAGCCGGCCGTGCTCGGCAAGAACCGACCGGATCGTTTCGTCCATCGTCACTCTTCTCCTGTCATGCTCGGAGGGGAGTTCTGCGCCCCTGTACGTTGGTCACCACGGGAACCGCCTGGTTCACAGGCGGCGACCACTACCGCGGCTGCCATCGTCCCCTCGTGTGTCATGCTCACCGCCAACTGGACGATGCCTCCCTCGTCGGCCAAGGCAGCAGCCAGACCGGACAAGCGAAGCTCGCACCAGCCACCGGTGAGCCGGTGAACCTCAATACTACGCCAATCGGGTCGGACACCTCCCGGGCGGAGCACTTTGATGGTCGCCTCCTTGGCGGCGAACCGGGCGGCCAGCGACTCGGCGGAGTAGCCGAGGACCGTCCCCGAAGGAGGGCTGCCGCCCGCGGCACCGGTCGAGCGACCCACCTCGGTCCGACAACAGGCGATCTCGTGGGGCGTGAAGACCCGGTGCACGTAGCGGTCGCCGAACTGCTCGATGGAGCGGGCCACCTCCTCCACGTCGGCCAGGTCGACGCCCACCCGGACCGTGGGGTCCATGAGTGGTGGTGACGCGCCCGATCGGCCGAGGGCGTGTGCCAGCTCATCGGTGGCCCTGCGGCCGGCATCGTCCCACGACCGTGGGCCGTCTGCATCCGGCCGTCGCGGCTCACGCACCTCAGTGCGCCGGGCCGCGCTCACGCCACCGCCCTCCCGGGGCTGTTCCCGCTCCGCCCCGACGGCGGGGCGGTGGCGCCGAGCGGCGCAGCGCCGGCCACCGACCGGTACACCTGTCGGTACTGCTCGGCGATGGCGGGCCAACCGAAGGACCGCACCTGTTGGGCTCCGGCCAGTCCGATGGCCTTGCGGCGGCCGGGGTCGTTGAGCAGATCGTCGAGGGTCCTGGCGAACGCCGGGGTGTCGAACGGGTCCACCAGGACACCTGTCCGGCCGTCGTCGATGAACTCGGGGGCCCCACCGCGGGTGGTCGCCACCACCGTCACCCCGGCCCGCCACCCCTCCAGTGCGACGATGCCGAAAGGCTCGAGCCGACTGGGCATGACGAACAGTGTCGCACCGGCCATGGCCGAGGCCACGTCCTCGCGCGACAGCCGGCCCACGAAGTGCACCCGGCTGCTCACGCCGAGTCGTGCCGCAAGTTGTTCGAGATCGTCGAGCGCGGCGCCGGTCCCGGCGATGACCAGGTCGGCCCGGCGTCGCTCCTCGGCGACGGCCGCGTAGGCCGAGAGGAGGAGATCGAATCCTTTCTTGGGCACGACGCGGCCCAGTGCGAGGATGTAGGGGCGCGCCGGGTCCTCCGCCACCGGGACGAAAGGTGACCGGTCGGGTGCGACGGTGCCCGCGCCCGGGTCGGCGGCGGTCCGCGGGGCGAGCTCCACCCCGTTGGGGATGACGAGGCCTCGGCCGGACTCCAGCCCGAAGCGATCCTCGGCGTCGGCCAACGTGAACCGCGAGCAGGCACTCACTGCCGCCGCCCGCTTCAGCCCGGATCTCAGCGCCGTCCTCAACACCCTGGACTCCTCGAAGATGTCGGTGTCGTCCATCATGGTCTCACCCTGCAGGGTGATCACCAGCGGGACACCGGTCATCCGGGAGAGCAGGGTGGCATAGGCACCATTGGGTCCGAAGCACTGGACGTGCAGCACATCAGGCCGGAAGGCGTGCACGGCACTACGAAGGGCGACCAAGGTACGAGGACCACCGGTGGCCGATCGGAGGAGGGAGGGGACGTTGGTCGCCGGCAGGGGCATCGGGACGCGCCGGACGACCAGCCCGTCACGCACCTCTACCGTCTCGGCGGCCGAATCGTCTCCGTGACAGGTCCACACCTCCACCTCGTCGCCGGCGTCCGTCAGGGCGAGGGCGAGGTGGCGGGTCAACTCCTCCACCCCGCCCAGTGCCGGAGGATAGGAGCTCGGGAGGAGGGCCACGCGGGTCACGACCGTCGACCTCCCTCGCCGCCGTGTGGGACCGCAAGGTCAGGGGTGGTCACCGCCAGGTCGGATGACACGGGATCGACGGTTCGGGGCATTGGATCGGATCAGGATATGGCCGGGTTCAGCCACGGCTCCACCGCAGCCAGCACGGCTCCCGAGGGTTCGGGCGCCACTGTGCTCCAGTTGCCGACACCGGGCGACCAGTAGTCGGAGAAGGCGGCGGCGTACCAGCCCGACAGGAAGCCCTGCTCCGCGCAGTCGCAGTCGGGCGCCCAGCTGGCCGGGTGGATGCCCAGGATGTTCTCGATCTGGGCTTCACCGCCCTGCGGCTCGACGGCGGCGGCATCGACCTCGTGACCGATCTCGAAGGCGGTGATGCCGGCGAGCGTCTGGACTGTCTCACCGGCGTACACGTACAGGTCCGAGGTGCCTCCCGGCTGGCCCCACGTGAAGGTGGTGTTGCCGTAGAAGCCCGGTGACGGCGCGTCGGCGATGGGGAAGAACTGGATCGAGTAGCCCGGTATGCGCTGCCACGGGTAGCGGACGAGCGTAAGCGCCTCGGCACCGAGCTGCGCGGGCGTCGGTGCGGCGGCCGGAGCCACCGCCGGGGCGGCGGCGGGGGCGGCCACCGGTGCGGGCGGCACCGTCGTCGTCGGCGTCGGGAGCGTGGTGGTGGGAGCCGCGGCGGCGGGGGTGGCGGCGGCCGGTGCCCGGTCCGTCACCGTCCTCGAGGCCGTCGCCGACTCGCCGACGCGGCCAGTGCGTTGACTCCGGTCCGTCGGCGCTGTCCGGGTGTCCGCGCCGGCGAACAGGACCGAGGTGGCGACCAGCACACCCACCGAGGCGACGGCCAGGGCGATCACGATCTCCAGCCGCAGGAGTGACCGGCGCTGGGGGAAGGTTGTCCGCAGGAGCCGGGCGACCAGGCCGGGGGCCCGTCGATCGGACCCCACGTAGTCCTCGGACACGACCAGGTTGGGAGCGTGGAGGTCGGCCACCAGTGCGGGGTCGAGGGGCGCATCCAGGTCGACGCCGGCGGGCACCGCCTCGACGCCCCCGCCGATTCGGGTGGTGCGCACCCCTCCGTCTCCGGTGCGCACCCCCGGACTCACGTCGCGTGTCCGGACCGACGCTGGACCGGTGCCCGGAGCCGGGGCGGCCGGGGCCTCCGTCAGCGATGTGTCCATTCCAGAAGAATCGGCAGAATCCCGTCTCAGCTGAAGCCTGGGGACCCGCCTCGCCCTCCCAGGCGTCAGTTCGCACCCTCCGTGGTCAGGTCCCTCTCACTGGCTGTGGGAGCCGCGCTCCGACTGAATTTCTCGGCGGCCCCGATGGGGTGGCAAGGGGACCTCCGCCAGACCGCAGAATCGACCCGAGACCGAACAGGCGCACCGCCTGCGCCCCTCGTTTCGGCAGCTCGGGCCGCCAGCTGAAGTGGATTCTCCCGTGCCCCTCCCCGGGTCACACGGCCAGGCCGAGCGCGCGATACACGGCTGCCGTCTCCTCGGCGGTCCGCCGCCACGTCAGGGACTGCACCCGACGGGCACCCCGGACGGCCAGCTCGGCCCGTCGGGGCGCATCGTTGACCAGGTGGCGCAACGTCGCCGTCAGGCCCTCGACGTCGCCGGGCTCGAAGAGCTCGACCCCGTCGCCGGCCAGCTCGGTGACCGCCGGGACGGGCGTGCTCAGGACGGCCGCCCCGCAGGCCATCGCCTCGAGGGGCGGCAACCCGAACCCCTCGTAGCGGGACGCGTACCCGACCAGGGTGGCCGCGCCGTACAGACCGGGGAGGTCCTCCACCGGCACATGGCCGATCTCGGTTGCCCCGGGCGGAGGTCGGTGGCCCCAGAGGCTGTGCCCGGTCAGCACCAGCGGGATCGGGATCGAGCGGCACGCTTCGGCCAACGTCGGGATGTCCTTGCGGGGTTCGATGTTCCCGACGTGCAGCACGAACCGGTCGGGCAGCCCGTAACGGGTGCGGACCTCGGCCACTGTCGTCTCCGAGGCGGGGGCCATCCCCGTGCCCGGCGCCAGATGCACGACGGTCGCCTCGCGGCCGAACAGCGTCCGGACCCGCTCGGCGGTGAAGGCGGAATTGGCGACGATGGCACCCGCCCGCCGGAGAGCGTGGCCGACGAGTATCCGTTCGCCGGCCACCCGGTGGCGCGGGAACGTGCCGGGAACGTCGAACACGGCCAGATCGTGCACGGTGGAGACCGACGGGCCGGAGTGCCGGAACGGCAGGTCGACGTCGAGGCCATGGACCAGCTCGTACCGCCCGAACCCGAGGGCGCCGGTCACGGCGCGCCCGATCCCACCCGACTCGCGCTTGAGCAGTGGGGTCACCCCTTCGGAGAGACAGGCGAGACCGGCGGGACGCACGGCTGCGGCCAGCGGCACGTCCACCGCGTCGACCATGGCGCCGAGGAGTTCGCGGATGTAGGTGCTGACCCCGCCGCCACGGGCATCGAGCGGCAGCGCGTTGTAGACGATCCCTCCGGCTGGCCCCGTCACCTCCCGCTCATGGGGTCGCCCCGCCAGCTTCCGGCCAGGGTGACGGACCCCATCGGCCCGCCCCTTCGGGCTGCAGTCGACCCCAACCCCCGGATCTCCGATGCTCGGGGTCCGTCCCGGCAGGGCCCGGTGACGAGAGGACCCGGGACCCGGGCGGGCCGGGCAGCCCGCCGCCGGTCACCCGATGCAGGTCGGCGATGCCGAGGGAGATCCCGGCGAGAATGATGGGCCCGATGTTCGAGGCACCGATCCAGAAGATGTCGAAGAGCCCGTCCACGTAGTGCCCACCCAGCACGACCAGGCCGAGGGTGCCGTACACGTAGGGCAGCCGGATCATGGTCCGCATGGTCACGAACACCATGAAGAGGAAGGCCAAGGAGCCGACGATCCCCGTGGAGGCGAGATTGTCGACCACGACGTTGGGTGGGGCCGTCACACTGATGAACTGCGGCAGGTTGTAGAACCGCATCCCTTCGCCCAACAGGGGGCTGAGCCGGAAGACGTGCATCGCCGCGCCGAGCTGGTCGACGCGGACCGCGACCGAATTGAATCGTGGGTTGTTCCGGGCAGCGATGCTGAAGCTGAAGTAGAGCGCCACCATCACGGGGAGAGCGGCCAGCATCATGAGTCTGGACCGCCGACGCAGCTCGGGGTTGATCAAGACGGAGACGGCGACCGCCAGTATCAACAGGATGATCGACTGGCGCGACTGCGATGCGAGCAGTCCGCCGAGGCACAGGTACTTGTTGATCCGGGCCTCGGTCCGCCCGATTCCCGTCCAGGGCGGGTTGATCTGGGCCACGAACACGGCGATCCACATGATGGCCCCGATGCCGTTCTTCTGATAGACGCCCCACTGGGCCGGCTGGAAGTGGAGAGCCACCGCGTGCTCCATCGTGATCAGCGCCAGGATCGACGAGCCGGCCAGGAAGAGCCGCAGCGCCTGCCGGGTCCGCCCGTTGGTGGCGATGACCCATCCGACCAGCGCGCTCCCTCCGAGGTACGACCAACGGTGGAACCATTCGATGATGTTGTCCCTGAATGGGTGGGCCACCACCACCAGGATCAGCACGGCCTGGAACCAGACGATCCCCATCAGGAACTGACGGAGGTAGACCGCCTCCTTCCAGCGGATGTGGAAGAGCGCCATCACCGCACCGACGAAGACCAGGAGATCGGCGGCGCTCAGGTTGGTGCTGCTGCCACCGACCCTCTGGATGAGGAGGGACCCGGGGAGGGCCAGCACCACCAACAAGAGAGGGTCGGCCACGAAGATCCCGAACGCCAGGACCAGGCCGCCGAGGACCAGGCCGATCGTCGCATGGCCGGCGGTGGCGAACCCGATTACCGCCGCCACGACCACGACCGTGCACCACGTGCCGGCACCGGCAGCCAGACGGCCCGCCAGATACCGGGTCGACCTTCCGTCGTCTTCCCGAGTCGTGAACGCCAGGCTGATACGGCTCATGGTGGGGACGCACTCTCGCTCATCGGCCTCGGCACTCCGGCTCCTGCGTCCGTAAATTGTACCGCCCAACGTGCGCGGCGCACGGGTACTCGGCAATTGAATCTCAAGGTCGGCCCGAACGGTGACGACGCTAGGGCACGGCCTCAACACCCCGTCGAAGGTCCGTCGGACGCCTGCCCGGCGACCCGTGGACGGACCGCGGGTCCACGCTTCGAGGAACGGAAATGGCAACGCAGAGTCACGGCAACATCACCGAGACGACCACCGGACGGGAGGCGGGGACCGCGTCGCTCGTCGTCCTGTCGCTCGAACCGTGGGGCGACGTCCGACGCAGGATGCGGATTCTGGTCGACGAGATCGTGGATCTCGAACCGACGCTGCGCGTGCTGTACGTGACCCCGGCCACCGATATCCCGCACCGTCTGCGCCGCTGCGACCTGACCGGCATCGCCGGGCCCCGGCTCGAGCGTGTCCACCCCCGCATCCATGTCCTGAGGCCGAGGAAGTGGCTGCCCCGTGTGCTCGGCGGGTTCGCCGACCGCTCGTTGGAGCGCCAGGTGCTCGACGCCATCGGGGAGATCGGGCTCGAGCGTCCCTTGCTGTGGGTGAACGATGCGGGCTTCGCTCAGTTCGCCGTCCGGACCGGTTGGCCGCTCTTGTACGACATCACCGACGATTGGCAACTGGCCTCGCTCGCCCCCCGCCACTTGCACCGTCTGGTGGCCGACGAGGAACTCCTCCTCGACCGCGCCGGGGCGGTGGTGGTGTGCTCACCCGCGCTGGCCCGGACACGGGGACGGAACCGCCCGGTCGAACTCATCCCCAACGCCGTGGACGTCGAGCTGTTCCGCACTCAGCGTCCGCGTCCGACGGACCTCCCGCGCTCACCGGTGGCCGTGTACGTGGGGACGCTGCACACCGAGCGGGTCGACGTGGGCCTCGTGGCCGAGTTGGCGACGGCGCTACCCGACGTGCAGATCGCACTCGTCGGGCCCGACTGCCTCCCCACCGAGGTGTCCGCCTCGCTGACCGCGATCGCCAACATCCACGTCCTCGGGCCACGCCCCTACGGTCAGGTCCCGGCCTACTTCCAGCACGCCGACGTGGTCATCATCCCCCACCAGCTGAATCCGTTCACCGAGAGCCTCGACCCCATCAAGGCCTACGAGTGCCTGGCTGTCGGTCGACCGACCGTGGCCACCCCGGTCGCCGGATTCCGGGAGCTCGGCCCCCCGGTTGTTGTGGCCGGGCGGGCGGAGTTCGTCGAGGCCGTCAGGTCAGCGATCGCCACCGCCCCGCCGGCCGGAGCGGTGGTGACCCCGGCCGACGGGCGCGTTCCCACATGGCACGAGCGGGCGGAGACCATGGACTCGCTCATGGCCGAGCTCCGGGACCGGGCGGTGCCCCGATGATCGCCCCCGACCGGCCCACCGCGGATCTCACCACCTCGGATCGGACCGCGCCGGGCAACGGCGCGCACGCCTCGGTGGACGTCGGTGCGCCACGGAGGGTACCGCCCATTCTGGTCGGGACGCCCTATCCTCGTTTGCACCGCATGTCCCCGCTGAAAGTGAGCATCCACTGACGTTCCGCGACTTCCTCTCGACGCTGTGGCGCAGGAAACTGATCATCGCGGTCAGTGTCGTCGTCGCGGTCGTCGCCGCGCTGGCGTACTCGAAGCTCGTCACGCCGTCGTACCAGTCGACAGCGCTCGTCCAGATCAGCTCGACGACGGCGTCGTCCGGTGCCTCCTCGTCCTCTGGGACCTCGGGGGTCTCGCTGCCCGACCCCGCGCAGGAACTGGGCACCACCGCCGTCCAGCTCGGCGCGGCGAAGTTGCTGAAGGACCCGGACATCTCCGCGGTGGCCGACAGCGTCACCGGGACGGTGGACCCCACGTCCGGGGCTCTGAGCATCACCGCCTCGGCGTCGACCCCCGAGCGCGCTCAGCAGGTGGCGGCGGCGTACTCCCAGGCCTTCGAGAACCAGATCCAGTCGATCGTCGAGGGCCAGATCGCCAACATCCACAAGAGCTACGCCGCGGTGAACGCCCAGATCGCCCAGCTCGAGCCGTCGGGGGCGACCCCCTCCCCGTCCGTGGTCGCCGAGGTCGCCGCCCTGAACAGCACCGCCGGCACGCTGCTGGCCGAGGCCTACACCATCCAGGCCGGCGAGCCGTACGCCAGCACCCTGGTGAACGCCACCCTGCCGACCGCGCCCACCGGGTTGACCAAGTCCAAGCTGTTGGGCATCGGCCTGCTCGCCGGGCTCCTGGCCGGGATCGGCATCGCCCTGGTGCGGGACCAGTTCGACAATCGTCTGCGGACCAGCCCCGACGTCGAGGCCATCACCACCGCGCCCATCCTCGCCGAGCTCCCGAGCGACAGCGAGGTACGCAACGGCAAGGTGTCAATCGCCCTGGTCCAGGCACCCCAGTCGCAGGTCGCCGAGTCGATCCGCGAGCTGCGGACCAGCCTGCGGGTCATCCTCGAGGGCACGCCCTCCCCCCTGATCGTGGTGACCAGCCCGGAGCCGGGCGACGGGAAGACCTTCGTCGCCGCCAACCTGGCGACGGCCTGGGCGATGAGCGGCAGCAAGGTCATCGTGGTCTCGGCCGACTTCCGTCGTCCCCGGCTGGAGGAGATCTTCGGTCTGCAGGCCACCGGCCTCCCGGGCCTGGCCGACCTCATCAGGTCCAACTGGAAGAGCCCGGACCCCGCCCGCCGATCCGGCGCGCTGCAGGAACCCGAAAGCCCGGATCCGTCAGTGAAGAACCGGGGGCCCCGCGCCTCGCTCAAGGCTCCCCGCCGGACCGAGCGGGACCTCCCCGACGGGGTCGACGGCTCCTCGGTGCGGTCGCTCCTGGTCGAGACGGGCGTGTGGGGACTCCAGGTGCTGCCGGCCGGGACGCACCTCAACAGCCCGAGTGAGCTGTTCGGCAGCCCCGGCATCCAGCCCGTGCTCGATCAGCTGGCCGTACTCGCCGACGTGGTCATCCTCGACACGCCGCCGGTGCTGCCCGTCCCCGACACGGCCATCCTCGGGCGGATGGCCGACGGCACCGTGGTGGTGGCCAGCGAGGGTCGCACCGATCGTGGCGACCTCGAGCGGACCATCAACCGACTGGAGACGACCCAGTGCCGGGTGCTCGGGGTGGCCCTCAACCGGGTCCGGCACTCGGCCAACGACCCGTACCAGTCCTACGCCTACAAGCAATGACCGACCGGTCCCCCTCCCGGCATCGGGAAGGGGCGGCGGCCCCGGCATGAAGCAGTCGGACGTCGAGGTCCTGATCGTGGCCTTCGGCGCCCCCGAGCTCCTCGGTTCCTGCCTGGCCGCGCTGAACGGCCGCTTCCCGGTTGTGGTCGTCGACAACTCGTCGGACCCTTCGGTGCGTGAGACCGCCCTGCAGCACGACGCGGAGTACCACGACCCCGGCGCCAACCTCGGGTTCGCCGGAGGCGTGAACGCCGGGCTGGCCAGGCTGAGCCACCCCGGAGCCGACCTTCTGCTGCTCAACCCTGACGCCGAGATCAGCCCGGCCGGCATCGCCCGGCTGGCGGACTGCCTGCACGCCGAGCCGCGGCGATCCTGCGTCGCGCCGGCCCAGAACGATCCGCGTGACGGGGAGCCGGCCAGGGTGAGCTGGCCGTTCCCCACGCCATCGGGAGCCTGGGCCGAGGCCGCGGGCATCGGCCGGCTACGACGCGGGTCCCGGTTCATGATCGGGTCGATCCTGCTGATCAACGCCGATGCCCTCTCGGAGGTGGGCGGGTTCGACGAACGGTTCTTCCTCTACGCCGAGGAGACCGACTGGCAGCTGCGCGCCACGAAGCTCGGATGGAAGAGCGCCCTGTGCCCGGACGTGGTCGCCAGCCACGTGGGTGCCGGCACGGGCGGTGACACCGGGACGCGGGACATCCATTTCCACGCGTCGATGGAGCGCTACCTCCGCAAGCACTACGGCGCGACGGGCTGGTGGGTCTTCCGGACCGGGGTGATGGCCGGGGCCGCGGCCCGCGCCCTGCTCCTCGGTCGGAGCCGGGGTCGATCCGCGGCCGACCGCCTCCACCTCTACCGGGTCGGGCCCTGCCGGGCCGAGGAGGGCCTCGGCCCCGCGGCCTCGAAGGTGGCCCCTCCCCCGGCCTGACCGGCCCACCGACCGAGCGGTCAGGAGAAGATCGTCCGGGCCACCTCGGCCATGACCCGGTCCCGACGGTACGAGTCGACCGAGGCGGCCGCGTCTCTCCCCCACGATGCCAGATCGGCCGCTCCCGCCTCGTCGAGGAGTCCCGCCAGCTCCTCGATGTCGTAGGGGTCCTCCAGGATCAGCCCGGTCCTTCCCGGCTGCACGGCGCCCGAAGCGCCGGCGAGGCGCGTCGTGAGCACCGGCACCCCGCTGGCCAGCGCCTCGATGATCACCAGCCCGAACGGTTCGTACTGGGTGGGCAGCACCATGAGGTCGGCGGCCGCCAGCTCCCAGCCGACGTCGTCGGACGGCCCGTGGTAGTGCACCCGTCCCTGGAGGCCGAACCGCTCGAGCAACGGGCGGAAAGGCCCGAGGCCGGCCTTGCCCACCACGTGGAGGACCAGTCTCTGGTCCTTGGCGAGGGCGAGCGCCTCGATGGTCTGGGCCAGCCCCTTGCGGTGCAGTTCGTTGGCCACGAGCATGAGGGCGACCTCGTCCTCCGCGACGCCGAGCTCGTGGCGGGCCTCGTCCCGATGGCGGGCCCGGCGTCCGGGGTTGAACCGCTCGGGGTCGAAGGGGTTGGGGACCACGGTGCACAGCGCCGGGTCGACCCCGTAGAAGTGTTCGAGGTCTGCCACCTCGCGATCGGACGTGCACAGGATGTGCCGGGCGTGGGCGCGCCGGAAGTACCGGGACTCCAGAGCCAGCAGCGAGCGGTGGCGGGGCATGATGAAGCGCACCTTCGCCGGGACCCGCACCGGACCCACCTGCACGGTCCGGGCCGCTTCGAGCCAGGCCCGGTGCACGCTCTGCACCCACAGCACGTCACCCGGGGGGACGACCGCGCCAACCGTCACCGACACCCGAGGGTCGAGTGCCGTCACGACCCTGCCGGTCCGGGCCCTCCGCCTCCACATCCCGAGGGCCCCGGGTTCGATGGGACCCCCCACCGGCACCAGCCTCACACCACGAGGCGCACCCTCCGGAGCGAACGTGCCCACGTAGGCGGTCTCGTACCGCTGCCCCAGATAGTCGAGGAGATCCCAACAGACCCGCTCGATGCCCCCGCGCCGGTGAAGTTGCGGGGACACGACGGCGACCTCGGGACCACTCACGGGACGTTCACGGCTTCCTCACTCCGGTGCCGGCCGCAGACGGCAGCCGCGGCAGCGACAGGCAGTTCAGGCATGATAGGAGATGCCTGAGAGTCGTCGGTCACCTGCGTCGTCGGGGGGAGAGGGGCCCCTTCGCATCGTCCAGGTCGTGCGCAGCGACGCGTTCGCCGGCGTCGAGCGCTACATGTGCCAGGTGGGCGGCCAGCTGGCCTCCCGGGGTCACGAGGTGGCGGTCGTCGGGGGCGACCCGGGCCGGATGCAGGCGGAGCTCGGCAGGAGGGTGGAGCATCTCCCGGCCTCGTCGGTCACCCAGGCGGTCCGGGCTCTGGTGGGTCGTCGTGACGCGGACGTCGTCCACGCCCACATGACCGCAGCCGAGACGGCGGCGTGGCTGGCCCACCCCGTCCAGCGCTCCCCGATCGTGGCCACCCGCCACTTCGCCAGTGACCGGGGGTCGGGCGCCGCGGCCCGGGTCCTCGGCCGGCTCGTCTCCCGCTCCATCGCCGCGGACATCGCCATCAGCCGGTTCGTGGCCGACTCGATCACCGGCCCGTCGACGCTGCTGTACAACGGTGTCCCCGATCGTGACCAGGCGGCAGCTCGAGTCCCCGACCGTGGCCATGCTCCAGAGGTTGACGGTCGAGAAGTCAGCGGACGTGGGCATCCGGGCCTGGGCGGAGAGTGGACTGGCGGCGCGGGGCTGGACCCTGGTCCTCGCCGGAGAGGGCGCCCTGCGGGCCGACCTGGTCGACCTGGCCGGCCACCTGGGCATCGCCGACTCGGTCGAGTTCGTCGGCGCCGTCGCCGACACGGACGGACTCCTCGAGCGAAGCTCGATCCTCCTGGCGCCGGCCCCGGGGGAGCCCTTCGGCCTCTCGGTGGTCGAGGCGATGGCCCACGGGGTGCCCGTGGTCGCCGCCCGCGGTGGCGCCCACGTCGAGACGGTCGGTGACGACGGCATCCTGTTCGCACCGGGCGACGTGTCCGCCGCCGCCCGGGCCCTCGTCGAGCTGGCCACGGACCGAACCCGGCGGCTCGAGGTCGGAGCGGCACTCCGGCTCCGTCAGCGACACCAGTTCTCCCTGGTCGGCCACGTCGACCGGCTCGAACGGCTCTACCGCGACGTCATCGCCGGGGGCCCGCCGGAACCGGGCGACCGGCCCGGCGGGGAGCCATCAGCCCGGTGAGCCACCACCGTCCGGGCCGGCCGGGTGGTGGTCGACGGCGCTGCGGTACAGCGCGGCCTGGGCTTCGGCCACCGACTCCCACGAACACCGCGTTGCCGCAGTGATCCCGTCGGCCCGCAGGCGCTCCCAGAGACCGGACTCGTCGAGGAACCGGGCGAGCGCTCCGTGCAGCGCACCGGGGTCGTCGGGCGGGACGAGCAGGCCGGCGGTGCCGATCACGTCGGGGAGAGCGCCACTGGCGCTGGCCACCACCGGGACCCCCGACGCCTGGGCTTCGACCACCACCCGACCGAACTGCTCGATCCAACTCGGGAGGGGGACCGACGGCACGGCCAGGACGTCGAACCGGTGGTAGGTCAGAGGGAGCGCCTCCCCGTCCACGTGGCCGTGGAAACTGACCCTGTCGGCGATGCCGAGCCGTTCGACCTGGGCGGTCAGCGTGCCGAGCTCGGACCCGGTGCCGAAAATCTCGACCAGCATCCGGTCGTCGGAGGCGACGGCGTCGAGGAGGACGGCCACCCCCTTGTGGGGGATGAGGCGGCCCACGAACCCGACGCGCAGCGCACCCCGGGGTGGCGGGCGGTCGACCGGGCCGAAGCGGTGGACGTCCACCCCGAGCGCGAGGACGATGTGTTCGCCCCGCAGCCCCTTGCGGCGGAGGATCCGACCGGCCTCCGAATTGCAGGTGTAGGCCCCGGCCGCCCCGGACAGTGACCAGCGCTCGAACCATCGGAACGGCGGTGGATACCGTTTGTCGATGTTCTGCGCCGAGGTGATGACGTAGGGGACCCGCGGTGCCCGGAGGCGGCGCAGGAGGAGGATCTCCGCCGCGGCAAGGCCGAAGGGCTCCTCGTAGACGTCGATCAGGTCCCAGTCCGTTGAACCGAGCAGTCGCCACAGTGGTCGGGGGTCGTAGACGAACAGGTTGGGGTGTCGGCCCAGGGTCCGGACCGGCTGGGCGAAGTCGTCCCCGTCCGGCGTGAACGCCACCATCGAGCCCCCCTCCTCCCACCGCGCTGCGGAGACGAGGGTCACCTCCACCCCCCGTCGGCGGAGCTGGCGCTCGCGCTCCCGCCACGCGGTGACCACGCCGCTCTTGGAAATACGCAGCACCCGCAGCGTCCGCTCCCCGCCGGCTCGATTCACCACGCGATCACGGCCGGGGCCGAGTCGTCGAACGACTTCCCGTCGGCCGTCCACTGCTCCGGCGGCACGCGGGTGGACGGCACCACCGTCATCGAGCCGTGGTGACCAGGCAGCACGAACCTGGTCACCACCGTCACCGAGGTGCCCTGGCCAAGCGTGACCGGAGCACCGACCGCCCAGGTGGGTCCCTCGGCCCCCTTGACGGCCAGCGGCCCGCCTCCGGTCATGGTGATGTCGGAGGCCCGGGCCGGGAGGTTGGCCGTCACCACACCGGCGTAGCTCCCATAGGGGGCCGGGTTGCCCGGATACGGCCCGGCTGCATACTGCGACTCGCCGGCCGGGGTGGTGTTGGTCAT
The DNA here is from genome assembly GCA_963725395.1 of uncultured Acidimicrobiales bacterium. Classification (GTDB taxonomy): domain Bacteria; phylum Actinomycetota; class Acidimicrobiia; order Acidimicrobiales; family RAAP-2; genus Bog-756. Next base: position 138,025 of record CAVRYH010000003.1, read on the forward strand.
CGAGGTGGTCATGGTGACGGCGGTGTCCTGGCCCGAGGGACGGGTGGTCACCTCGACACGGACGGGTACGAACGGGTCGAGCTTGTTGCCGCCCAGGTTGACGAGGGACACGCCGACCGAGTTCGGGGTGAGGCTGCCGCTCACCCCGCTCACTACCCATGCCGCCTGGTGGACCGGGTTCGCCGACCAGAGCATCAGGTGCCTTCCGGCCACTGCGCTCGACACCGAGGCGGCGAGGGACTTGAGATCGGTGTTCTGACCCTGGAGCTGGCTGAGCACCGCACCGGCCAGGGCACCCAGCGCGTCCTGGCGGTCGTTCGAGGTGTCCGAGGTGTAGGTGAGACCGTCGTACTGGGTCTGGAGCAGGTACTGCTCGACCGTGTCGGCACTCACCGTCGTCCCACCGACCTGCACCGGTCCGGTGGCGACCAGCAGCTGACGCAGCCCGACCACGTCCAACGCCAGGACGCCGTCGACAGTCTGGCCGGTCGAGGCCTCCCACATGCGAGCGGCCAAAGGGGCGGTGACGTCGAACTGGGGTGTGAGTCCCAGGTTCCGGAAGTCGAGGGACGGATCGAGCCAGCCCCAGTTGCGCTCGAGGTCGCCGGTGACCACGACCTCACCCGGAGTCAGCTGCCGATCGCCGGACGGGCCGAGGTCCCCGAGGTGCACGGAGCCGTCGGAGGTGGTCGCCACGCCCACGTCGAGGAAGGCACCGGAGCCGGCACGCATCTCGGCGTTGTTGGAGGCCAGCACCAGGTAGGTCTGTGGTCCCGCGAGGATCGAGGCGGCCGACGCCGACACGGCCGCCGCCTTGGTCAGTCGGCCGCGAGCGTCGTCGAGCTGGCTCACGAACTGGCTGTACTTGCGGGCCAGGGGCGCCACCAGGCCCTGCGAGGGACCGGTGTCGATGCCGTTCAGTCTGGAGGCTGACGCCGCCGAGATGGCCGCCAACGTCCGCAGCGAGGTGACCCGGTCGGGCCCGGCGGAGTGGGGCTGGTTGAGTACGACGTGCACCCGGGAGAGGAACGACGACCCCACCGAGGAAACCGTGCCGGCGGCCGTGCTCAGCGCCCGGACCGACCGGAGCTGCCGCCCGACGACCGGGACGATGGTGACCGGCGCGAACAGCGGCGACGACAGATCGGACTGGGCACTCGTGAACTCGGTGTGGGCCTCGTCGAGGACCCGGACCGAGCCCGAGGACGTGAGATCCCCGGGACCGAGTTGCGACTTCACCTGTTCGAGGAGGACGAGGCCGCGCTTGTCGTGCTGGTAGGCCGACAGGGTTCTCGCTCCGAGGACGAGCAGCCATACCACCACGAGCACCACGACGACCGACACGATGAGCCAGGTCCGCCGACGCCTTCCGCCTCGCTCTCTCACGGCTACCACTGGATACTCCAGGCGTCGGGTGCGGGAGGCGCTGGCCCAGCTGATTCGGCTCTGGCGACCAGCACGGCGCACGAGGGCCGGACCAGCAAATGGTACCGGAGCCGGTGCCCGAAACGGTGCCGCCCGACGGCTCGGTTGACGACGGGGACGGCTGGCCCCGGCGTGCCCGGGAACCCGCCATCGGCGCAACTAGCATCGGCACGTGACGTTCACGGCCATCCGAATGGCAGTGGGACGGGTGCTGCTGGTCGTCGGTATCCTCATCCTCTTGTTCATCCCCTACCTCTTGTGGGGGACGGGCCTGATGACGGCGCGGAGCCAGAGCCTCCTCCGCCAGCAGTTCAAGGTGGACCAGGAGCGGGCCGGCGTGACCGCGGTCACCACCCCGGCGACCCAGCCGACTGGGCTGGGTACACCGCCGAAAGTGGCGCCGTCTATGCCCGATCCTCCCCTCGGGAGTCCGGTCGGCACCATCGACATCCCCCAGATCGGGCTGTCCATGGTGGTGGTGGAGGGCACCGACGAGACTCGGCTCCAGCAGGGGCCCGGTCACTACGTCGGGACCCCCCTCCCCGGCGAGGCGGGGAACTCGGCCATCGCCGGGCACCGCACCACCTACCTCCACCCGTTCTACAACCTGAACGAGCTCAATCCCGGGAGCCCGATCATCATCACCACGACCCAGGGCAAATTCCAATATGACGTGGTCAACAGCGAATCGGTGAGTCCCAACGACGTCTCGGTGGTGGACGCGACCGACTCCCCGGAGCTGACCCTGACCACCTGCACGCCGAGGTACAGCGCCAGTCAGCGCCTCGTCGTGCACGCCGACCTGGTGGCCAGCACCCTGGCCGGTTCGGCGACACCCGGGTCGAGCACGGCCAAGCCGGGACACACCTCCACTGAGCTTCACACCGAGGCGTTGGCCGCCCCCTCGAGGAGCTGGACCGCGGCCATCCTCTGGGGGCTCCTGGTCGCCGCCGTCATCATCGCCGTGTGGGTCGGAGCGAAGAGGACCCACCGCGGGGTGCGGGCCCTCGTCCTGGTGGGCGGCCTCCTCGTCTGGCTGGTGGTGACCTTCGCCTTCTTCCAGTCGGTCGCACCGCTGCTGCCGGCCAGCTACTGAGTCCGGCCGGCTCCTGGTCAGGCCGGCTCCTGGTCAGGCCGCCTCCTGGTCCGGCCGGCTCCTGGTCGGGCCGGCTACCGAGTCAGGCCGGCTGAGTCAGGCCAACTGAGTCCGGACGGCTACTCACCACGGCGGGCCGCTCGCACGAGGACCGACTCCTCAGTCCCGCCGGCCGGCGGGACCGGGACCGGAGGTCAGGCGGCCAAGCGGCGGCGGCGCAGCAGGACCCCGCCGGCCACGACGGCTCCGAGACCGAGGACGGCCAGCTCCTCCACGTCGGCGCCGGTGAAGGGCAGGCTGGTCGGAGCGGTCGAGGCGCTAGTGGGCGTCCCGTCATAGGGCTGCGCGCTGGCGGTCGGAGCCACCGTTGTGTTGCCATGGATCGTCGGGGGCACCACACAGCTGTTCGTCGTGTGGATCGTCTCGGTGACGATGCACTGGCTGTTGGCTGCCGCTGCGGTGCCCGAGGCCATCAACAGCGATGCCACGGCCACACCCGTACTGATCAGAATTCGCCTTGCCCACATGATGGTTGCCCTTCTTCCCGTAGAGGCACTGCCTCTGCGCTGCCCTCGTACAACCCCGGATCTCTCGGCGAGACCTGCGGCTGGGTCAATAGTGCACGGTGCCCCGACACCTTCGCAACGAGCCAACGCAGTGAGCGACTCGAACATCACTAAGAGTGATATTTGCTCTCAACCAGGCAATTCCGCTCCTGCCGACGACCGGGAGGGGCCCACTCGGGGAGTTGGTCCGAGGGGCGGCCGGGGCCGGTGGGCTCAGTGCGGCACCAGTTGCCCGAAGGTGTTGCACAACCCCAGCGCCTCGATGGCCACGAAGGCGGCCACGATGACCAGCACCACCGGGATGCGCCACCCCTTGGTGCTCCGGGCCATCGGCGTCGGCATGTACCACTGGGGCAGGAGCCCACCCACCTGGCCCAGATGTCCGAGGTAGACGGCGAGGGGGACGGCGTCCTCGTCCACCGGGAGCCCCGGATCGGCGGCGAGCGCGAGGTCGGTGAGCTGCTCGTCGCTGAGGCGGGCATCCTCCCCACCCACCGGATCGCCTGCGGTTCCGACGACGCCTTCCTGATCATCCACGGCGGTCTCCTTCCGGGACTCCGGCGGCAGCGCCGCTCTTCGAGACTACCGCGGGACGGCCGACGGACTACAGCAGGTGGACGGCCAGCTCGAGGAGCACGATCAGTGCCCCGACCAGGACCAGCCCCACGACATAGAGGATCCTTCGACCGAGGCGCCGGTCGCTCCCGCCGGCCGTCCCGATGCCGACCACGGCGAGCGCCAGCACCCCCACCAGCTCCGCCAGGATGAACGCCGTCCTCATCGTCCACAGGTGCGCGCCGGCCAGGATGAAGATGAGCGTGGCGGGGATGGCGGCGGACATGATGGACCACGACCCGCGGAGCTCTTCGACGACGTCGTCCCGCGCCAGGTCCATGTGCTGCCACGAGCGGTGGGTGACCAGTTGGGAGAGCGCGTGCGCCAGCCAGATGGCGACGGCACCGACCACGACCACGCCGGCGGTGGTGAGCGCTCCGGGGTGGTTCTCGAAGGTGAGCCCGGCGATGGCCACCAGAGTCGAGATCGTCCCGTACACGTAGTCGGCGAGCCACCTCACCGAGGGGTCGTGACGGACGTCCTCGGGAGCGGGCTGATCCGGCGACCCGGTCACGGGCGGAGGGGTCGAAGGGGACTCAGGACTTCCCGGCCTCGAACGTCTCGGTGAAGATGTCCCCCTGGGCCGCCCCCGACCCCGACCGGCCGCCGCCGGGACCCCGCAGGACGAAGGCGATCCCCGCGGCGAGGACGGCCCCGGCGATGGGCCCGGCCACGTAGACCCAGTAACCGGTGAAGGTGGTGGAGGCCAGGTCGGGCCCGAAGGTCCGGGCCGGGTTCATCGACGCCCCGGAGATCGGGCTGCCCCACAGACCGGCCAGGGCGATGTAGCCCCCGACCCCCAGCGCGCCGAACAGTCCGACGTTCTGGGCGCCGGATGCCGTCCCGAGGATCACGCTGACCAGTCCCATGGTGAGGAGCAGCTCCATCCAGAACGCGGCCGTGTCCGAGTAGCCGTGGGCCGGGAAGTTGGACCCGTACTTGGCCGAGACGTTGATGATGGCGTGGAGGACGAGGGCGGCCAGCGTGGCGCCGATGAGTTGCACCACGATGTAGCCGGGCACCCGCCGCCACGGGAAGTCGCGTCGCAGCGCGAAGGCGATGCTCACCGCCGGGTTGAGGTGGGCACCCGACACCTTGCCCATGAACAGGATGACGGCCATGACCATCAGTGCCGGTGCGACCACGGCGGCGGTCCGGCTGATCACACCGGGGAAGGCCTGGCCCATCATGCCCCCGCCGGCGGCCACCAGCACCAGGAAGAACGTGCCGAGGAGCTCCGAGAACAGCCGCCGCCACTCCTGGTGGGGATCGTTGAAGTCGCTGATCCGCTTGATGACGCTCTGCTCGTAGCGGGCGATCGGGCCGATGGTGGGCAGTTCTTGTCCCGGGGTCATGGGCGGTCACCTTTCGGAGTCGACGTGCTCGACACGGTTGTCGCGGCTGCCGAGATGGTAGACGCACACGCCCGCTGAGCGGCGGTTCGGACGTCGGCTCAGCCGGCCGTCGAAGCGGTCGGCGATCCACCCGACCATGTCGGTGGGGACGGCGATGACGCCGCAGTGGTCGAGCCCGGGTAGATCCAACGTCAGCTTCGGCGAAGGTACGGAGAAGTCGGATGACGCGGCACGGCGGACCCGGCCGCGACCGGAGGAGCCGTCAGGACCGCTGGGCCGACGACCGGGCGTGGACGGCGTCGTGGATGAGCATTGACCTCATCGCCCAGTACCCGGGCGGCGGCTCGGGAAGCTGACGGCGGGCCCGGAAGAACCCGGTCAACGTGACGACGGCCGCGGCGAGCCAGCCGATCACCCCGACGGCCAGGACCCACGGTGTGGATCCCGACAACATCACGATGAGGCCCGAAAAGGCCACGGCCAACGCGACGGACCCCCCTCGAAGGGCCCAGATGGCCATCCTCCAGTGTCGGTCGTCTTGCAGCTCGGCCGGCTCGCCCGTGCCGGGGATTGTGGGTGGCGCCACCATCAGGCCGCCAGCGTCATCGGGCCCCGGGGCCCGGACAGGGTGCCCGCCGGGCGAAGCCTCCGGAGCGACTGGGCCGGCCCAGCCCCCCGATCGAGTGTCGGCATCGCGGAGGAGCAGGTGCGCCAGCATCACCGTCCACGCGCTGCAGGGTCATCGGACGCTAATTCCGATGACCCTGCATTCGAAGCAGCGGTGATGGTTCACCCACTTCACATCACGAGCATCCACTGGTGGTGCCGCAGCTGGCGCACACGTAGCACGACCCGGCCCGCTGCATGGCGTTGCCGCACTGGTAGCAGTAGGGGGCGTCCCGGGGCTCGGCCCGGGCCAAGGTCTGCTCGGTTGCTCGGTCACCGCCGGGCACCGGGGCCGCCTGGGCCCGCCGCTCGTCGGGCGACGCGGCCGACAGGTCACCGGCGCTCCCGTCGATCACGGTGGCGGTCACCGGATCGATGCCCTCGGCCTCGATGATGCCGACGGACTCCGTCGCCGTCTCCTCCACGCCGGGCAGGGTCGGCTGCATCCGCTCGGCGGTGGAGAGCACGCCCAGCTCGGCCCGCTCCTCGAGCGGGAGGTAGTCGACCGCCAACCGACGGAAGATGTAGTCGACCAGGCTGGTGGCGATGCGCAATTCCGGATCGTCGGTGATGCCGGCCGGTTCGAAACGCATGTTGGTGTACTTGCGCACGTAGGTGGCGAGCGGCACACCGTGCTGGAGCCCCAGGCTCACCGAGATCGAGAAGGCGTCCATGATGCCGGCCAGCGTCGATCCCTGCTTGGACACCTTCATGAAGACCTCGCCCGGGCGTCCGTCCTCGTACTCACCGACCGTCACGTAGCCTTCGCAGTCGGCCACCCGGAAGGCGAACGTCGACGACTTCCGGCGTCGGGGCAGGCGCTCGCGCACGGCGCCGACCACCAGGGTGTCGGCGGTTCGGGCCTGCTCGTGGGCCAATGCCGCCTCGAGACCGGCCACCTTCTCGGTCAGCTCGCGGGCGTGGGCCTCGGCCTCGGATCCGGCGGGGACCGCGTCGGCGTCGTCCTCGGCGTCCGCCTTTTTCGTGGTGGACAACGGCTGGGCCACCTTGCAGTTGTCGCGGTAGATGGCGACGGCCTTGATCCCCATCCTCCAGGCATCGATATGGAGCTGCTCGACATCCTCGACCGACACATCCTCGGGAAGGTTCACCGTCTTCGAGATGGCACCCGAGATGAAGGGCTGGACCGCGCCCATCATGCGCACGTGCCCCAGGTAGTGGATGGTGTTGTCGCCCATCGAGCAGGCGAACACGGGAAGGTGCTCGGCGGCCAGGTGGGGGGCGCCCACGATGGTCTTGTGCTCGTCGATGTAGCCGATGATCTCATCCACCTGGTCGGCCGAGTACCCGAGCCGGGTGAGGGCCCGGGGCACGGTCTGGTTGACGATGGACATCGTGCCGCCACCGACCAGCTTCTTGGTCTTCACCAGGCCCAGATCGGGCTCGACACCAGTGGTGTCACAGTCCATCAGTAGTCCGATGGTCCCGGTGGGAGCCAACACGCTGGCCTGGGAGTTGCGCACCCCGTACTCCTCGCCCAACTCCACGGCCAGGTCCCAGGCCTCCTGGGCGGCCGAGAGCAGATCGGTGGGCACCGCCTCCTCGTCGATGCCGGCCACGGCGTCGCGGTGCATACGGAGCACGTTGAGCATGGGCTCGACGTTCTCGTGGTAGCCGGCGAACGGCCCCATCCGGGCCGCGGTCCGGGCCGAGGTGGCATAGGCGTGGCCCGTCATCAGGGCGGTGATGGCCCCGGCCCAGGCCCGTCCCTGGTCCGAGTCGTAGGGAAGCCCCTGGGCCATCAGCATGGCCCCGAGGTTGGCGTAGCCGATGCCGAGTTCACGGAAGCGCCGCGAGTTCTCGGCGATCTTCTCGGTGGGGTAGTCGGCGTTCCCCACGATGATCTCCTGGGCGGTGAAGATGACCTCGATCGCCGAACGGAAGCTCTCGGTATCGAAGGTCGAGTCCTCGTGGAGGAACGTCATGAGGTTGAGGCTGGCCAGATTGCACGCCGAGTTGTCGAGGTGCATGTACTCCGAGCACGGATTCGATCCGTTGATCCGCCCTGTATTGGACGCGGTGTTCCACTTGTTGATGGTGGTGTCGAACTGCATGCCGGGGTCGGCGCACTCCCATGCCGCCCGGGCGATCTGGCGGAACAGGTCTCGGGCGGGGACCCACCGGACCGGCACGTGGTCTCCGCGGGTGGTGAGCGCCCAGTCGCGTCCGTCGACGACCGCCTCCATGAACTCGTCGGTCACCCGCACCGAGTTGTTGGCGTTCTGGTACTGCAGGCTGATCGAATCCTTGCCGTCGAGATCCATGTCGAACCCGGCGTCGCGCAGCACCCGGGCCTTACGCTCCTCGACCGCCTTGCACCAGATGAAGTCCTCGATGTCGGGGTGATCGGAGTCGAGGATGACCATCTTCGCGGCCCGCCTGGTCTTTCCACCGGACTTGATGGTGCCGGCCGAGGAGTCGGCGCCCCGCATGAAGCTGACCGGGCCCGAAGCGGTGCCCCCGCCCTTCAGGAACTCGTGGGAGGAGCGGATCCTCGACAGGTTGACCCCGGCGCCGGATCCACCCTTGAAGATCACGCCCTCCTCGGTGTACCAGTTGAGGATCGAGTCCATCGTGTCGTCGACGGACAAGATGAAACAGGCCGAGCCCTGCTGGGGCACACCGGCCACGCCGATGTTGAACCACACCGGCGAGTTGAACGCGGCCTTCTGGTGGATGATGAGGTACTTCAGTTCGTCGCGGAAGATCTCGGCCTCTTCGTCGTCGGCGAAGTAACCGTCCTTGCAGCCCCATGCGGTGACGGTGTCGACCACCCGGTCCGCCACCTGGCGCAGCGAGTACTCGCGCTCGTCGGTGTTGGGCGTACCGCGGAAGTACTTCTGGGCGAGGATGTTGGTTGCGTTCAGGCTCCAGGTCTCGGGGACCTCCACCTGCAGTTGCTCGAAGGCCACGGTGCCGTCCCGGTAGTTGGTGATCCGGGCGTCGCGCCGCTCCCACACGACCTCGTCGTAGGGATGGATGCCGGCGGTGGTGAAGTGACGGCGGAGACCGATACCGATCCGCTGGGGGGCAATGGCCATGGGGTGGACCTCTTTCTTGATGCTCTGCTGGTTTCTGGATGTTCTGCTGGTCAGGGTCTGCGGATCAGGGGGACTGACCCGCACGGTTGGTCGATGGGTGCCCCTCGCCGGGGATGGTGCGCCGACAGTGCTGAGAGCCTTGCATCCGGGTCCGACAGCAGCTCGCAGTACCCGTCCGGCATGCCCTCCCCACCGAAACGGATCGGACCGGGTCGTCGGCCCTGCTCCCAACTCCTCGGAACAGGGCAACTTTCCGCCTACACACTATATGTTGTGGTTTTCCCTCCCCCGGGTACGAGATAGTGGGTCTATTACAGCAGCGTAGTTACAGCCCTGTCAACGAATTGTTGGGAAAAAGATCGCCGCGTCGGGGGCAGAACACCCTGTTCGCGGGGCGTTCGCGAAGAATTGCAATTCATTGCTCACCGCGAGCAACCGGTGGGGCCTCCGACGCCGGGCACGCGCTCCCCCACCCGCGCCCACGACCGTCCGCGCCTCGGCTCACCGAGACGTCACTACAGTCCCTACGTGGCTCCTCGCACCCCTGTCACCGTGGCCGTCGACGCGGGCACCACGGGCGTGCGGGCCCTGGTGGTCGACGAACGGGCCCGGGTCGTCGACGTGGCCTACCGGGAACTGACCCAGTACTTCCCCCGTCCGGGCTGGGTCGAGCACGATCCCGCCGAGATCTGGGGCGCGGTCCGGTCGACCCTCGGGGAGGTGGCGGCGCGACTGGCTGACGCCAACCGGTCGGCCCGGGCCGTGGGCATCACCAACCAGCGCGAGTCGGTCGTCGCATGGGACCGGACCACCGGCGTTCCACTGCACCGGGCCATCGTGTGGCAGGACCGTCGCACCGCGGCCCGCTGCCGCGAGCTCGCCGCCGCCGGCCACCTGCCCCTGGTCCGCGAGCGCACCGGGCTGGTCCTCGACCCCTACTTCTCAGCCACGAAGATGGAGTGGCTGCTCGGAGAGGGCGGGGTGACCCCCGCCACGGAGCTGGCGTTGGGCACGGTCGACTCGTGGGTGCTCTGGAACCTGACCGGAGGGGCCGGCGGTGGGGTCTTCGCCACCGACACCACGAACGCCTCCCGGACGATGCTGTTCGACATCGTGGTGCGTCGCTGGTCGGAGGAGCTGTGTTCCCTGTTCGGCGTGCCCGTCACGTCCCTGCCGGCGGTGCAGCCGTCGTGCGGGCGGTTCGGCCGGATCGCCGACACGTCCCTCGGCGCCGGATCGCCACTCCGCGGTACGCCCATCAGCGGGATCGCCGGGGACCAGCACGCCGCCCTCTTCGGACAGGCGTGCTTCGACCCGGGCATGACCAAGGTCACCTTCGGGACGGGCACCTTCGTCTTGATGAACGCCGGGCCGGTGTGCCCCGAGCCGGTCGACGGGCTGGTCACCACGGTGGCCTGGGACCTGGGCACCGAGGGGGGCAACGCCATTGATGCAGACGGAGGCTCGACCACCGGGAGATCGGCCGTCGCCTACGCCCTCGAGGGATCGGTGTTCTCCTCGGGGGCGGGCATCCAATGGCTCCGCGACGGCCTCGGGATCATCGGGGCGGCCACCGAGCTGGAGCCGCTGGCCCGCTCGGTCGCCACCAGTGAAGGGGCGACCGTGGTCCCGGCCTTCGCCGGGCTCGGCAGTCCCGACTGGGACCCTGCGGCACGGGGGACCATCGTCGGCCTCAGCCGCGGGGTGGGACGGGCCCACCTGGCACGCGCCATGGTCGAGGCGATGAGCTTCCAGGCCAGGGACGTGATCGATGCCATGGGAGCAACCGCCACCGCCCCCTCGACGGTCCGGGTCGACGGTGGCGCGTCGGCCATGGACCTCCTCCTCGAACTGGTGGCGGACCAGACGCGCCTCCTCGTCGTCCGGCCGCGCTCGGTCGAGACCACGGCCATCGGCGCGGCCACTCTCGCCGGCCTGGCCGAGGGGGTCTGGGGGTCACTGGACCATCTGGGGGGCCTGTGGACCGAGGAGGCCTCATTTCCCCCCGCGGCGTCGCTCGACGAGACGAGCCTGGCCCACGAGGTGTGGCGGCGCGCCGTCGGTCGGTCCCGGAACTGGACGACCGGCGGCGAGGCTGCACAGGCCTGAGCGGCGGCGCAACGGGGAGGGACCGAGGCACCGACCGGGTCGGGCCCTCGCTCAGGCCAGCTGCCTCCACCCGTGGTCGGCCAGCTCGGCCATGATGGACAGCCACTGCAACTCCCGCTCCCGCAGCACCGGATCACTGCGGCTGACCACGAGGACCAGGCCGGCGTGGGCCATCCCGGCGGCGGCCACGGTGGCACCCTCGGCCACCACGATCCCGTCCGACTGGACGGGCGGGCGGTCGCCGGGCTCCGGGTCGGCGGGGGGCTGGGAGAGAACCGAACCGGCCACGCCGGCCAGCTGTTCGGGGTCCGGGGGGTGGCCGTCGCACGTCACCACTGCGGCCGCGGCGGCGTCGTACACCACGGCGAACGTGGCGCCCAGGCTGCGCCGGACCCTGACGGCCAGATGCTCCAGCAGGCCGGCCGAGGACCGCTGCTTGAACAGCTCGGTCGCCATGCCCAGGAGTTCGGCGTGCCGGTCGGGCAGGGGGCCGTCGACCGGGCGCACCGACTCGATGGACACGCCGTCGACCTCCAGGACCTCGTCCCTCAGCAGGCCCACCAGATCGTCGCCGGGCAGCCCGACGCCCAGCTCGTCGACCACGACACCGTGCTCCCGCTCGAGGATGTCGATCGAGATCACGTCACCGCCCACCGAGCCGATCCGGCTGGCCACCGCTCCGAGCGCACCCGGCCGATCGGGGAGCTGCACCCTGATCAGGTAGTTGGACACCGCCTCAGGCTAGGCGCTGACTGTGTACGCACTGTTTCTGGACGGTTACGACATCCGGCAACCTGATGACCCGTATCCGCTGCGGCGATCCGAGGTCCGGAGCGGCCGTCCGGCGGCTCGTCAACCGACCCGGTCCCGGTTGGCGTAGAGGTCCACGTACTCCTGCCCGGACAGTCGGGAGATCTCGTTCATGAGCGAATCGGTGAGATCCCGCAGTTCGTCCTTGTCGCAGTCGGGGTTCGGGCCACCGCACTGCCCGGTCGTGAGCACCGTGCCCTCACGGAGGTAGGTGACCGGCGGTCCGAAGCGGACCGTCACGGTGTGGAAGGGGCGCATCAGGTTGCTCCCGGGGGGCTGGACCGCCCTGGTGCCGACGATGCCGACCGGGATGATGGGGACATCACAGTGCAACGACAGGCGGGCAACGCCGGTGTGGCCCCGGTGCAGCCGGCAGTCCGGTGCCCTCGTGCCCTCCGGGTAGATCCCGAGCAGGTGGCCCGACTCCAGCACCCTGGTCGCCGTGTCCAGGGCGCGCTGGGAGGCGTCGCCGCCGTCGCGGTTCATGGGGATCTGGCCGGCGGCCCGGAAGAACCAGGCGGTGCGCCAGTTGTCGAAGTACTCGGCCTTGGCCACGTAGGTCACCCGGCGGCGGAGCACGAGAGGCAGGAAGAAGGAGTCGCAGAACGACTGGTGGTTGGCGGCGAGGACCGCCGGGCCGTGGACCGGTACGTGCTCACGCCCCTCGACCTTCACCCGCCAGAACAGGTAGAACACCGGGCTCAACAGCACCTTGAAGATCCAGTAGGCCACGGCAAACGGTACCGCCACTTGTGATGGACTGCACTCCATGACCACTCCCCCGGCCCACGAACCACCCCTTCCCCCGGCCGCACCCCGCCCTTCGGACCCCACCCGGCCCGACCATGACGTGACGCCCGATGGCCGCGGGGCGGACGGTGGAGGACCGCGGTCGTGGACGGTCATGGGCCGCCACGTCGGACTGCCGGTCGAGGTTCGCCGGGCCGCCCAGTGGGGTGTGCAGTACCTCGTGCCCGCCGCGGCCGCCCAGCGCATCGTGGCCCCCACCGGCCTGGAGGTCACCGGGCCCGTCCCGGGACGGGCACTCGTGGCCCTGGCCGTCTGCCGCTACGACGACACGGACCTCGACTCCTACCACGAGGTGGCGCTGAGCTTCGTGGTGAGGGCCCACGACGCTCCCCCCCACCCCTCGGCCGCCCAACGGGCCCGGGAGTTCGCCACCGGCGCCATCGGCGCCTATATCCACCGACTGCCCGTGGACCGGGAGTTCACGCGGGCGGCGGGGAGGGACATCTGGGGCTTCCCGAAGTGGATCACCACCATCGACATCGACGAGGCCCCACCCGGTGACCCGCGGGCCGGCTCGGGGACCACGGTCCGGCTGGTGGACGACGGGGCGCACGTCCTGACCCTCACCGTCAGGTCCGGGGGCCCGATCCGGCTCCCGTCGCAGGCTCCGCCCAGCTACTCGTTCGCCGACGGCGTGCTCCGCCGCACCGAGTGGTCGATGTCGTCCACCGGCACGGCCGGGCGGCCGGGCGGCGCGACCCTGGTGCTCGGACACCACCCGATGGCCGACGAGCTCCGATCCCTCGGGCTCCCCAAGCGTGCCCTGTTCTCGTCCTCGGCCGCGGCCATGACGGCCTCCTTCGGCGCCGCCGAGGTCGTCGAGCCGGCCACCGTCGGCCGGGGCGCGCCCTGACCACCGGTGCCGCTCCGACAAGATCGATTGACCCCGTACCGCGGCACCCGTAGCGTCGGGGGACCATGGAACGTCGGCTGACGAAAAAGGGTGCCCAACGGCGTGCCGCGCTCGATGGACATCGCGGCGCGGAGCTTCGCCGCCGACGGCTACCACACGACCTCGGTGGCCAGCATCGTCGAACGGCTGGGTGTGGCCAAAGGGGTCTTCTACTGGTACTTCGACTCGAAGGACCAGCTCATGATCGAGATCCTCGGCGACGCGCTGCACTCGATGCGCCTGGCCCAGCGGGAGGCCATCGCCGGCGAGCCGGACCCGGCCCGGCGCATCGAGCAGGGGATCCGGACCTCGCTGCAGTGGCTGTCCGACCACCGACACCTCTTCGTGCTGCTCGAGTTCGCCCGGACCGAGGAGCGGTTCGCCCCGGTCGTCCGCCAGGGCGACCAGCAGACGGTCGCCGACGCGCTTCCCCATGTCAGCGCGGGCATCACCGCCGGACTGCTCCGGGGGGAGGACCCGGTCGTCCTGACCCTGGCGATACTCGGGGTCACCGGTCATCTGGCGCGGGTGCTGGTCCTCGAGCAGGGCCAGGACGCCCGCACCGTGGCGGAGGCGGCCATCGCCTTCTGCCGGAACGGCTACGTTGCCAGGGCCGATCCGGCGCTGGGACGGAGGATCGCATGACCGAGCTGACCGCAGAGGGCACCGTCCCGTTCATCGAGGGACTCCACTTCGGCGAGTGCCCGCGCTGGCACGACGGACGCCTGTGGTTCGCCGACTTCTACCAGAGTGCGGTGCTGTCCGCCGACGAGTCGGGGACGGTCAGGACCGAGGTCGAGGTACCCGGTGAGCCCGCCGGACTGGGCTGGCTGCCGGACGGTCGCCTGCTGGTGGTCACCCGCAAGCCCCGGACGGTCGTGCGGGTGGAAGCCGACGGGCGACTGGTCCAGCACGGCGACCTGAATCCGATCGCCACCTTCTACGGGAACGACATGGTCGTTGACCGCCACGGCAACGCCTTCGTGGGCAACTTCGGCTTCGACCTCGACCGGTTCATCGAGGAGCGCGGTGAGGTGGCGCTGGTCGAGCCACCGGGCCCGCCGACGACTCCGCTCATCCGGGTCGACACCGCGGGGACCTCCCACGTCGCCAGTGAGAATCTCTCGTTTCCGAACGGCTCGGTGATCACCCCGGACGGCGGGACGCTGATCGTGGCCGAGACCCTGGCCGGTCGGTTGACGGCGTTCGACCTGGCCGAGAACGGGGCGCTGAGCGGGCGTCGTGAGTGGGCCCCGCTGAACTGGTGTGCCCCCGACGGCATCTGCCTCGATGCGGAGGGCAGGGTGTGGGTGGCAAACGCCATCGCCCCGGAGTGTCTGCTCGTGGCCGAGGGGGGCGCCGTCGTCGACCGGGTCACCACCTCCCAGACCGCCTTCGCCTGCATGCTGGGTGGCGCCGACCGCCGGACGCTCTACGTGATGACCGCGCCCACCAGCAACGAGGCCGTCGTCAGTGCCACCCGGGCCGGGCGGATCGAGCAGGTCCGGGTCCCGGTGCCCGGGGCCGGGCTGCCCTGAGCGGAATCAGCGGAGGCGGGTGAGCGCCTTGCGGAGACTCCGGACCCCCTGGCCGATGCGTTGCTCGTTCTCGATGAGGGCGAAGCGCACGTGTTCGTCGCCCCCGGGACCGAAGCCCACACCCGGTGAGGTCGCCACGTCCGACTCCTGGACGAGGAACTTCGAGAACTCGAGGGAACCCATCTCCTTGTAGGGCTCGGGGATCGGCGCCCAGACGAACATGGTGCCCCGGGGCGGGGTGATCTCCCACCCGATCCTGTTGAGACCGTCGCAGAGCGCGTCACGGCGGGCCTGGTAGGTCTCGTTGATCCACTTCGGGTAGTCCGGAGCCTCGTTCATGGCCACGATGGCGGCGATCTGGATGGGCTGGAAGGTCCCGTAGTCGAGGTAGCTCTTGAGCTTGGTCAACGCCTGGACGATGGCCGCGTTCCCCACCAGGAACCCGACGCGCCACCCGGCCATGGAGAACGACTTGGTCAGCGTGTACAGCTCGACGGCGACATCCTTGGCCCCGGGGACCTGGAGGATCGACGGGGGTGTGTAGCCGTCGAAGGAGATGTCGGCGTAGGCGAAGTCGTGGACCAGCACGATCTCGTGCTCGCGGGCGAACTCGACCAGTCGCGTCATCCAGGCCAGGTCGACGCACTCGGTGGTCGGGTTGTGGGGGAACGAGAGCACCACCACCCGTGGCTTCGGCCAGGCCGACTCCCAAGCCTCCATCAGATTGTCGAAGAACGCCTCGCCCGGGCTCCCCTTGTCCTCGGACCCGGGCGCGTCGAGCCGGACATGGCGCACGTCGGCCCCCGCGAACAGTGGGGCGTAGATGTGGATCGGATAGGACGGGCTCGGCACGAGGGCGGTGTCGCCCGGGCCCACCAGCACCCACATGAGGTGGGACAGACCCTCCTTGGCACCGATGGTCGCCACCACCTCGGTGTCGGGGTCCAGCCCGACCTCGAACTTCCTCAGATAGAGGTCGGCGATGGCCTGACGGATCTTCGGGATGCCGCGACTGGCCGAGTAGCGGTGGTTGCGAGGGTTGTGCACCGACTCGGCGAGCTTCTCGACCGCCACGTCGGGCGAGGGGAGATCGGGATTGCCGAAGCCGAGGTCGATGACGTCGCGCCCGTCATGCCGGGCCTCGGCCTTCAGGTCGTTGATGGTGGCGAAGACGTAGGGCGGCAGACCATTGATCCGGCGGAACTCCATCACCCAAGGTTACTTCCCCGTCCCCCGGTCCTCCGACACCCGTGACCGGCGCCGGAGCGTCCGGGCCGCCTCGGCGACGGTCTCGAGCGACTCCGGCCAGGCACACACGGCCCAGGTGGCCCCGGCTTCGGCCAGCTCGGTCAGGGTCGAGGTGGCCCGACCCACGTGGTCGCCGAGGGGTCCTCCCCAGGTCACCTCCGTACCGTCCGAGGTCAGCTCGGCCACACGGGAGGGGCTACCCTCCCAGAGGTTGACGGCGGCCCCGAGCGTGGCCGCCAGGGCGTCGGTCGCCGGACCGCCGCCGCCCACCCACACCGGGATGCCCAGGGGTCGGAGGGCTGACGCCACCCGGGCCAGACGCGCACGGCGCTCGTCCGCCGATTCGAAGGGGATGCCGAAGGCGTCGTTCTCCGGACGGCTGAGCCGGTCACCCGTGCCGATGCCGGCGATGAACCGGCCCCGGCTCAGCTGCCACAGGCCGGCGAGCATGGCCACCAGCCTGGCGTCGGGCACCAGGCCGACCCGGGCCACCAGCGTCCCGACCGTCAGGGTCGACGTGGACGTGGCGAGAGCACCGAGCAGCGGACCGGGCGACAACGCCGGACGCCCCGGGTGCCCGATCGGCCACAGGTGGTCGAAGCAGAACACGCCGTCTATGCCGAGCCCCTCCGCCCGTTGGGCGGCAGCGACGACGAGGTCGGCGCGGTCGCTGAATTGCGGGAGCGTGATCCCCACCTTCACGGTCAGCGGCGCCGGGGCGGCGGACGCCGGCGCGGCCGAGGGCCCCCGAGGAGGGGCGTCGGCCCGCTCACGCCGTCGATTCGACCCGTGCTCTCAGCTCGCGGAGCGCGATCGACATGATGCGGCTCTGGGCCCGCATCTTGATGAAGCCGGGCAGCGGGACCTTCATCTCGACCTCGAGGTGATAGGTGACCTCGGTGCCGCCGTCGCCACTGGGGGTGAAGACGTACTCGCCGTCCAGCTTGGAGGTGATGTCCCCTTGGGTCTGGACCCACGCGAGCACGCCGGGGGCGCGGCTGTAGTCGTAGGCCAGCGTGTAGCTGGTACTGCGGCCGAATGCGGCCGCCCGGAACGTGACGAGCTTCGGACGCCCCTCGGCATCACGCTCTTCGATGATGACGTCTTTGATGTCTGCAGCCCACTGCGGGTAGGCGCCGATGTCGGCGCTGACCTCGAAACAGCGTTCAGGTGTGGCCGACACGGTCATTCGCTCGGTGGCTTGTTCCGCCACGATCGGCCTCCTCCTCGGATCGTTTGCTGCGGCCGTGCAGGCCCTCAGCCTTCCATGTCGGCAAGCGACGAGGCCAGCCTAGGGGCGAGTCTGTCATAGTCGAAGGATGCCTCGGCCCGTCGCCGGGAGGCCTGCGCCATCTCCGAGCGCAGGGCGGGATCACCCAGCACGCGCCCGATGGCCCGCGCTGCGGCACCGGCGTCGGTGGGCCGCGAGACCACCAGACCGGTCCGTCCGTCAGCGACCGCCTCGCCGGCGCCGCCCGATGCCCCCGCCACCTGGGGCACCCCGGCCGCCGCCGCCTCGAGGAAGACGATGCCGAACCCCTCCTGCTCGAGCCCTAGCCATCGGTTGCGGCACAGCATGACGAACACGTCGGCCGCCCCGATGAGGCGTGGGACGTCGTCGTCGGAGAGTGCGCCGATCAGGCGCACCGGCGCACCGTGCTCGGCCACCCGGCCGGCCAGTCGCTGGGAGTCCCGGCCGCGCCCGGCGATGGCCACCGTCAGGCCGGGGACGTGCGGGCGCAGGCGGACGGCGGCATCGATGAGCACGTCCATGCCCTTGCGCGGCACGAGTCGGCTCACGCTCACCACCAGCGGCCCGTCGATGTCGAGGCCGAGATCGGCGCGCGCCGCCTTGCGTTCGTCGGCGGTCAACGGGTGGAACCGCTCGAGGTCGACCCCGGGGGGGATCTCCACCACCGGTGGCATGGTCCCCTTTTTGAGGGCGCGGGTGGCCGCCGCGGCCGGATAGCCCCCGGCCGACACCACGAGCTCGCTCCGTCCCAGCACGTGGGCGAGCACCTGCCGGCTGACCGGGAGGCGACCGGGGACGGCGACCTCGGCACCGTGGAGCAACACCGCATAGGGAAGCCCGAGATGCGGCCCGATCACCCCGAGCGGGAACGCCGGGTCGATGACCACCGCACGGGCACCGACACGGCGCGCGGTGTCTCGGATGCGCCGGACCAGCCGGGGAGTGGGCGCGAGTATGCGCCCCGGGACGCGCTCGATCCGGATGCCCCGTTCGGCCTCCGCCCTGTCGAATGCCGGGGCGGCCGGGTCGGAGGACGCGGTGAGCACCACGAAGGTGTCGGGGTCGAGGCGCCGCCACAGCTCCCAGAGGTAGGCCTGGATCCCCCCCACCTTCGGGGGGAAGTCGTTGGTCACGAGCAGGTGCGTCACCGATGGCCGCCTCCGGCGGAGGACCCGGTGACGACACCAAGGCCGAGGGCCGAGGCCGCCCACCTGGCGTGTTCGGCGATCATCGGGTCGTCGACGGCCATCCAGTGTTCCAGAGCGCGGCGCGTCGCCGGGTCCCCGCCGTCGCCGACGTTGCCGAGGGCGACCAGGGCATTGCGGCGAAGATAACGGGGGTCACGCGCCGGGATGTACCAGCGCCCGTAGGCATGGAGCAGCTCGTCGTCGGAGGCCGCCAGGAGCTCGAGCAGGTCGACCGCGTCCACGGTGTCGCCCTCTGGGGCCGGTGGTCGGTGGCGCCGATCGGCCAGCCGGTTGATCGGACAGACCCGCTGGCACTCGTCGCACCCGTAGATGCGTCCCCCCAGGGCGCCGCGGAACTCCTCGGGAAAGGTGCCGGGCGCCTGGACCAGCCAGGCCAGGCACCGACGGGCGTCGAGGACACCGGGCTCCACCAGCGCACCTGTCGGACAGGCGGTCCGGCACCGGTCACAAGGGCCGCAGCCCGAGGCGGGCGGCGGCGGCTCCTCGGGCACGGCGGATGCGATCGGGGCATCGGTGACCACGCTGCCCAGTACGAACCAGGAGCCGAGGTCGGGCAGCAGGATGAGGGTGTTCTTGCCGTACCACCCGAGGCCGGCCCGGTGGGCGGCAGCCCGATCGACCAGTCCGTTGTCGTCGCAGACGACGGTGGCCCGCCAGCCCCCGGCGCGCAGGCGCCCGGCCATCGGTTCGAGGGCCCGGCGGAGCGAGGCGTAGTGGTCGCGCCGTGCATACCGGGCGACCTCACCGTTGGGGGCCGCGCCACCGCACGGGTGGGACCTGCCCTCGTCACCGTCGTCGCGTCGGTAGCCCCAGGCGCCGACGACGAGGGAGCGGGCGCCCGGAAGGAGCCGGCCCGGGTCCGTCGAACGCTCCGGGTTGCGGAACGTGAACTGCATCCCGCCGTGGAGGCCCCGGTTCCGGCGGTCGACCAGGTCGTCCCTCGCCGCTTCGAACACCTCCGCCGAGGCGATGCCCACGGCGGCCAGCCCCGAGCTCCTGCCCAGGCTCAGGAGTTCCCTGGCCAGGTCGTCGGCACCGGTCGTCACTGCCCTGGAGGTCAGGGGGATGTCCGCTTCGTTGGGCACACCCCATGGTGGCACGGGTCCGGACCCCAGTCGGTGCCCGCCCGGCCCCCGCTACTGGCCCGAGGCCCTCCGGGAGTGCCGCACACCGGGCACCAGGCCGGCCTGCTCGAGGAGCCGGACGGCCCGGGCCTCGCCCGCATCGATGACGACGGCATCCTCAGGATGGCGGCCGACGATGAACGAGACCACGCAGTCGTCACACACGGACGTGTCCAGGTGACGACAGTCACCGCAATCGATGGTGAACGCCGCGGGCGGCTCCGAACCGGCCGGCCGGACGCCGGTGAGACGGACCGGGACCGCCCCGACGCCGCCCGGGACCGCGACAGTGGTCGCAGAGGACGCCTCATTCGTCATGGGCACTGGTGAGGTGATGGGCACGGTCATGCCTCCTGTGGTCGTCGTCCCGAGGGGGATTCCCTTGTGGCCACAGCATCCACGAAGGGTGTGACACCACGACGGGAGCTCCCTGTGCGTTTCCCTTCCGGAGGGCGGGGGAGGTGACTCAGTAGCCGGCGTCCGCGTCGACGAGCCCGACGAGGGTCTCGCCGGCGGCGAACCGGGTCACGTTGGTGCGGATGCGGTCGGCCAACAGGGGCATGACCATCTCGATGGTGTCGGCGGTGTGGGGGGTGATGATGCAGTTCTCGAGGTCCCAGAGGGGATGGCCGTCGGGGAGCGGCTCGGGGTCGGTGACGTCCAGCGCCGCGCCGGCGATGGCACCGGAGGTGAGGGCGTCGACCAGGGCACCGGTGTCCACGTGGGGACCACGGGCCACGTTCACGAGCCAGGCGTGCTCGTCCATCAGGGCGAGCTCCCGGGCACCGATGATCCCCCTCGTCTCGGGAGTGAGGGCCAGGGCCAGCACCACGACCAGCGCGTCCCCGAGGACGTCGTGGAGCTGGGTCACCGCCACGGTCCGGGTGGCACCGGGCGTCGGCTCGGGACGGCGCCTGACCACGGTGGTCTCGACGCGGAAGGGAGCCAGCTGCTCGAGGAGCGACGAGGTGATGCCGCCGCCGCCGAGAATGGTCACGCGCTGGTCGTACAGGCTGGTGCCCGCCGGGATGCCCCACGAGCGGGCGGTGATCCTGGTCGGCAGGTGGCGGAGGCCGGCCAGGGCCAGGGTGAGGGCGTGCTCGGCGACGGGTTCCGCGTAGGCGCCCTTCGCGCAGGTCCAGATCCGGTCGTGGTCGAGCACTCCGGCCTCGGCGACCCGTTCCACGCCGGCGAACGGGAGTTGCACCCACGCGACGTCTGGGGCGGTGGCGAGGAAGTCCTTCAGTCCCTGGACACCGGAGGGGTCGAGCCAGACCACGCCGTCAGGACTCTCGCCGATCGGGACCACCACGCCGCCGCCCTCGACGACGGCGTCGGTGGCGAAACTCGATTCGAGGGGTCCGACGGCAATACGGGGCGGCGTCATCCCACGGACACTACCGAAGTGCGTCGGCCGACATGGATGGGCCGGGTCGTGCGTCCGACGGCCGGGCGCCGTGTTTGCTTCAATGGACGTCACAGCGCGGTGCCTCGGCCGACCAGGGGGAACGATGAACGTCCAATTCAATGTCCGAGACTTCCTCGACCGTGCCGAAGCCGCGTACCCTGACCGGGTCGGCCTCGTCGACGAGCCCGAGCAGCCGGCGGCGCCCTGGGAGCCACTCAGCTTCGCCGGTATCGCCGACCGGGCGCGAGCCCAGGCGGCGGGTCTCGACCGGCTGGGGGTGGGCACCGGCGAGCGGGTGGCCGTCGTGTCCCAGAACTCAGCCCGGCTTTTGACCTCGTTCTACGGGGTGTGCGGCTGGGGACGCGTCCTGGTCCCGGTCAACTTCAGGCTGGCCACCGCTGAGGTGGAGTACATCGTCGAGCATTCCGGTGCATCGGTCCTCATGATCGACCCCGAGCTCGAGGAGGTCCTGTCCGGGATCAAGGCGGCCCACCGGTTCGTCCTGGGCGCCGAGAGCGACGACAGGTTGTTCCCCGCCGGCCTCGAGCCCCGGCCGTGGCCCTCGGACGAGGAGGCCACGGCCACCATCAACTACACCTCGGGGACGACGGCCCGCCCGAAGGGCGTCCAGCTGACCCACAGGAACTGCTGGGTCAACGCCGCCATCTTCGGATGGCACGTGCAACTGTCCGACCACGACGTCTACCTCCACACACTCCCCATGTTCCACGCCAACGGCTGGGGCATGCCCTGGGCCACCACCGCCATGGGCTGTCCCCAGATCGCCCTCCGCAAGGTCGACGGCGCCGAGATACTCCGCCGGGTCGAGCGCCACCGGGTCAGCCTCCTGTGCGCCGCTCCCGCCGTGGTGAACGCCGTGCTCGAGGCCGCCGGAACCTGGGATGGACCCGTCCCCGGGAGCGGGAGGACACGGGTGGTGGTGGCCGGGGCGCCACCACCCAGCCGTACCATCGAGCGGGTGGGTACCGAGCTCGGTTGGGAGTTCGTCCAGATCTACGGACTCACCGAGACATCACCCCTGCTCACTGTCAACCGGCACCGCTCCGAGTGGGACGAGCACTCGTCCCACGAACGTGCCCGTCGGCTGATGCGGGCCGGCGCGCCGGCGGTCGGGACCCAGCTCGCGGTGGACGAGAGCGGCGAGGTGCTCGCCCGGAGCAACACGGTGATGAAGGGGTACTGGAACCAGCCCGCCGAGAGCGAGGCCGCGTTGAAGGACGGCTGGTTCCACACCGGTGACGGTGGGATGCTCGATGCCGAGGGGCACCTCAGCATCGTTGACCGGAAGAAGGACGTCATCATCAGCGGGGGGGAGAACGTCTCCTCGATCGAAGTGGAGGACACCATCTTCTCTCTGGCCGGTGTGGCCGAGGTGGCCGTGATCGGCGTACCCGACGACAAGTGGGGCGAGATGGTCGTCGCCCTCGTCGTCGTGGCGGAGGGCGACGAGCTCACCGAGGACATCGTCATCGGGCACTGCCGTTCGAGCCTGGCCGGGTACAAGTGCCCGAAGCGGGTCGAATTCCGGGCCGAGCTCCCCCGGACGGCCACCGGCAAGCTCCAGAAGTTCAAGCTGCGGGCACCCTACTGGGAGGGCAGCGAGCGACAGGTCAACTGACGGTCGGCACCGGTCCTCAGTCCACGCGGGACCCGGGGGTCGATGCCGACCGGGCGGCCGGCGCCCCCTCGCCGTCGAACCAGCCGTCGATGGCGCCACAGGTCCACTCCGGAGCCTCCAGCATCGGGACGTGGCCGACGTCGGCGGCCACGTCGAACCGCCAGTCCGGATGGGCGGCGGCGGCACGCCGGGCCGTCGACAGCGGAATGAGCACGTCCCGGGCCCCCTGGAGGAGCAACGTGGGCTGATGCAGGCCCGCCAGTCGCCCCAGGGTCTCGCCCGGCCGGGCCAGGATCATCGACAGCGAACGGGCGGAACGGAGATAGGCGGCATCGGCCGCGGCCCGGTCCATCCGTTCGGTGAGCTCCACGTGGGCCTCGACGACGGCCGGCGGCACGCGTCCGGCGTCGACGCAGCAGATGCCGAGGACCCGGTGCACGCTCTGCGCCGCCGTCGTGTGGCGACGGCGCTGACTCAGGTAGCCCTCCCCCAATCCGGGGACGGCACACAGCAGGAAGTTGGCGATGACCCGGGGGTGCACGAGGCCCGGGCGCGAAGTCGGGAGGGCCGGGTCGACGAGGATCAACCCGGCCACCGACGACGGCTCCTCGGCCGCCTGCAACGCGGCGACCAGGCCACCCATGGAATTCCCCAGCAGGATGACCGGTCCGCCGCCGAGCGTGCGCAGGAAGCCGCTCACCAGGCGACGGTGGCCCTCGATGTCGGCGGTTCGCCCCGCCACCGGAGTCAGTCCATGGCCGACGAGATCGAGGGCCAGCACGCGCGAGCGGCGGGCGAGCCCGGGGCCGACCGCCATCCAATTGAGGTGCGAACCCCCCAGTCCGTGCAGGCCGACGAGGACGGGACCGTCGTCCGGGCCGCCCAGGTCGAGCACGTGAGCCGGGCCGTCGACGTCCACGAACCGGGACCGGGCCCCGGCGGCCATGGGTTCGCTCATCGGTCCAGGCTACCGGCCCGCCCCGGCGGGGCCGTGCCTCTCCGGGGAGGCCGCACCCCGGTCGACCGGCTCACCCCGGCAGGAAGTCGATGAGCAGCTCGCTCAGGCGATCGGGTGCCTCGAGGGCGATCCAGTGGCCCGGCCCCTCGATGCGTTCGTAGCGCCACCCCCCGGTGACGTAGGCCGAGGAGCCGGTCATCTGCTGTTCGGTGAGGGCGAAGTCACCGGTGCTCCACACCCCCATGGTCGATGCCTGCACCGGTGGGAGCTCGAGGGGCGGGTCGACCAGCGTCTGGGGTGAAACGTTGGCTCGGTACCAGTTGAGCCCGGGGGTCAGCGAACCGTTCGACTCCAACTCGGCAATCACCGCGTCGACGTCGGGATGGTTCGCCCAGGCCCGGAAGTTGGCCCACGAGTCCTCGCACAGCCACCGCTCGGCTATGCCCTCGAATTGGAAGAGCAACATGTACCAGGACTTTTCGAGCTGTTCGAACCCCACGGCACGGAAGGCCAGTGGGTGGCCCACCGACACGGCCACGAGGTGGTCGACCCGGTCAGGGCTCAAGGAGCCGAGGACCCAAGCCAGTGCGGAGCCCCAGTCGTGACCGACCACATGGGCCCTGTCCACCTCGAGGTGGTCGAGGACGGCCAACACATCGCCGGCCAGGTAGAGGAGGGAGTAGGCGTCGACGCCCTCGGGCTTGCCGCTCTTGCCGTAGCCCCGCAGGTCGGGGACGATCACCTTGAAGCCCGCCGCAGCCAGCGCCTCGACCTGGTGGCGCCAGAGCCGTCCGGTGTCGGGGAAGCCGTGGAGCAGGACCACCGGTCGGCCCTCACCGGTCACCTCGACATGGATCTCCACCCCGTCGTTGTCGATCATCATCTCCCAACCCCCTTGCCGGTCGGCCTCCCCGGACGAGCCGGGGACTCCCGATTCATCTCGGCCTCCATCAACGATCATCGCCCGACGGGAAGCGCAAGTCGACAGGGCCTGGTGCCGGGCGCTCGACCGCCGGGGTCGCCACCGGCCACCGCGTGGTCACCGATTTGAGCCTGGTGTTGAACCGGACCCCCTCCATGCCGTGCACGTGGGCGTCACCGAACAGCGACTGCTTCCACCCTCCGAAGGAGTAGTAGGCCATCGGCACCGGGATGGCCACGTTGATCCCGACCATGCCCACCTGGACGTCACGACGGAACCGGCGCGCCGCATGGCCGTCCCGGGTGAAGATCGCCGTCCCGTTCCCGTAGGGGTTGGCGTTGACCAGGTCGATGGCCTCGTCGAGGTCATCGACCCGGAGCACCGAGAGGACGGGACCGAAGATCTCGTCGCGGTAGACCTTCATCGAGGGTGAGACCCGGTCGACGAGGCTCGGCCCGAGGAAGAACCCGTCGTCGTGCCCGGGGACCTTGACCCCCCGGCCGTCGACCACGACGTCGGCCCCCTCGGCTTCCGCCGAGGCCAGGTAGCCGGCCACCCTGTCGCGGTGGGCGGCGGTGATCAGGGGGCCCATGTCCGACCCGGGGTCGGTACCGGGTCCGGTAGTCAGGGCCGTCGCCCGCTCCCCGAGCGCCCGGACCAGCGGGTCGGCGTCGCCCACGACCACCACGGCCGAGACCGCCATGCACCGCTCCCCCGCCGATCCGTAGCCCGCCGCGGTGAGCGCGTCGGCGGCCGCGTCGAGATCGGCGTCCGGCATCACCACGGCATGGTTCTTCGCGCCACCGAGCGCCTGGCACCGCTTGCCGGCGGCGGTGGCCCGTTCGAAAACATGGCGGGCCACCGGGGTCGAGCCCACGAACGACACGGCGGCCACGTCGTCGTGGTCGAGGAGCGCATCGACCGCCACCGCGTCGCCGTTCACCACGGTGAACACGCCCTCGGGCAGTCCGGCCTCCCGCCACAGGTCGGCGATGAGAAGGGACGGGGACGGGTCGCGTTCGGAGGGCTTGAGGAGGAAGGTGTTCCCGCAGGCGATGGCCACCGGGTACATCCACATGGGCACCATGACCGGGAAGTTGAACGGCGTGATGCCCGCCACGACCCCCAGGGGCTGGCGGATCGACGAGGCGTCGATACCGTTGGAGACGTCCTCGGAGAACTCCCCCTTGAGCAGATGGGGAATACCGCAGGCGAACTCGATCACCTCGATGCCCCGGGCCACCTCGCCCAGGGCGTCCTCGGTGACCTTGCCGTGCTCGGCGGTGATGAGTCGGGCCAGGTCGTCCCGGTGCCTGTCGGCCAGTTCGCGGAAGGCGAACAGGATGCGCGCGACCGCGCCGTTAGGGAGGTGGTGCGCCAGTCGGCGAACGCCGCCAGCGACGCGGCCACCGATCGGGCCACGTCCGCCTCCGAGGCCAGCACCACCTCGCCGGTCTGCGCCCCGGTGGCCGGGTCGTACACCGGGGCGGTGCGGGCCTGATCGCCTTCGAGGCTCGATCCGATCCTGTTCACTGCACTCTCCTTCTCCTGGAATCGTTCGCGGAGGCGGGGCGGCGCTCCGGTGGACGGCACCCGAGCCGTGGAAGAATCGCTCCATGGCAGATCCGGACCCCGCTGTCGGGGACGACCAGGCCGGGTCCACCGACCGGACACGACTGCGGAGGTTCCCCGAGCAAGGCTCGCATCGACGCTCCGACCTCTATGCCGTGCTCGATGCCGGCTTCGTGTGCCACCTCGGGATCGTGCTCGACGGATGGCCCATGGTGGTCCCCACCACCTACGGGCGTCTGGGCGACGAGCTCTTCGTCCACGGCTCGGTGGCCAGCCGGAGCCTGCGGGCGGCCAAGAAGGCGAACGTGAAGGCGTGCGTGACCGTCACCCATGTCGACGGACTGGTGCTGGCGCGGTCGGTCTTCGAGCATTCCGTCAACTATCGCTGCGCCATGGTCTACGGCGAACCCGAGGTGCTGACCGACGACGCCAAGCTGGTCGGCCTCCGGGCCATCAGCGACCAGGCGGCACCGGGACAGTGGGAGTACGCGCGGTCCCCCGCCCCCGAGGAGTTGGCCGTCACGACCGTCCTGCGGCTGTCCCTCGAGGAGTCCTCGGTCAAGGTTCGCCAGGGCCCCCCGGGCGACGGCCAGGACCCCGATGCCGAGCTCGACGTGTGGGCCGGGGAGATCCCCCTGCGCACACTCCGCCTGGACCCGGAGCCCGATCCTGCCCTGCGGGACGGCATCGCGCTGCCCGGACACCTCACCGTCGGTCGGCTCGCTCCGGGCTGGACCGGGCCGCCTCGGCCGTCGTCGGGGCACGACGACGCCGGAACGTCCTGATCGGGGCACGGTGGACGTGGCCGATCAGTCGAGGAACGACTCGAGGGGGGCCGTCTCCAGTCCGTGGGCGGCGGCGACCGGCTCGTAGACCACCGCACCGTCGACGACGTTGACGCCCTCGGCCAGTGCGGCGTCGGCCCGGACGGCGTCGCGCCATCCGTGGTTGGCGATGTTCACGACGTAGGGGAGCGTGGCGTTCACCAGGGCGTGGGTCGACGAGTGGGGCACCGCGCCCGGCATGTTGGCCACGCAGTAGAAGAGGGAGCCGTTGACCTGGAAGGTGGGGTCGGAGTGGGTGGTCGGCCGGGTCGACTCGAAGCACCCGCCCTGGTCGACCGAGATGTCCACCAGCACCGAGCCGTCGCTCATCCGGGCGACCAGGTCGTCGGAGATCAGTTTGGGTGCCTTGGCCCCGACCACGAGGACGGCCCCGATCACAATGTCGGCATCGACACACGTCTCCTCGATGGCATGGGTGCTCGAGGCCACCGTCTCCAGGGCCCCCCGGAAGTGGTGGTCCACCTGGCGGAGGCGCTCGAGGTTGCGATCCAGGATGTAGACCTCCGAGTGCATGCCCACGGCCAGCGTTGCGGCGGCCATGCCGGCCACGCCGGCGCCGAGGATCACCACTTTGGCGCACCGGACACCGGGAACGCCGCACACCAGCACTCCCCTCCCGCCGCCCGAGCGCATCAGATGGTGGGCACCCATGAGGGGAGCCATCCGGCCGGCGACCTCGCTCATGGGCGTCAGAAGGGGCAGTGAGTTGTCGGCCAGACGCACCGTCTCGTAGGCGATCGCCGTGTTGCCCGCCTCCATCAGGGCGTCGGTGCACGGTCGGGACGCGGCCAGGTGGAGGTAGGTGAACAGCACCTGGTCTTTGCGGAGGCCCAGCCGCGGGTACTCCTCGGCGATGGGCTCCTTCACCCCGAGGATCATGTCGGACTCGGCCCAGATGTCGTCGGGATCCTCGACCGTCTTCGCCCCGGTGGCCGTGAACTCGGCGTCAGGGATGGAGGATCCGACGCCGGCACCCTTCTCGACGTAGACGGTATGGCCGGCCGAGGTGAGCTCCCGCACCCCGGCCGGGGTGATGGCCACCCGGTACTCGTCGTCCTTCACTTCCTTCGGGACTCCGACGATCATGGCGGGAACCTCAATCGCCGATCTCTTCGTAGGCAATTGGCTTCTGCTTGAAGAAGTCGCCCTTGGTGGTCACGCGGGCCAGGATGACCAGCGGGATGCCCAACAGCAGCGTGATGATGTCGGCGCCGGCTCCGCTCCACCCCGATGTCTTGATGACCTCGTACCCGACGGCGAGAAGCGTGATTCCGCCGAGGAGCGGCAGCAAGATGCCGGTGAAGAAGAATCTGACGGACTGGAAGGCCACCTTGCGGTAGGCCCAGGCACAGGTCACCCCGGTCACCCCGTAGTAGAAGGCGATCAGCACGCCGATGCTGGAGATCAAGTTGGCGAACACGTTACTGATGGAGCCGACATTGCTGACCAGCACTATGCCGAACAAGGAGACGAAGGCCAGGATCAGCGTGCCCACCATCGGTGTCTTGAGCTTGCCCTGGATGGTGGCGAACACCTGTGGGAACACCCGGTCGCGGGCCATGGACAGGGTGATCCGGGCCGCCGGTAGCAGTGTCGTCTGGGTGGTGGCCACGGTCGAGGACAGCACGGCCACCAACATGATGTAGCCGGCCCAGTGGCCGGCGGCCTGCTGGGCGAAGTAGAGGAGGATCGTACTCGAGTGGGCGTTCCAGGCCTTCTCGGGCAGGAGCATCTGGGCGGCGATGATGTTGATGGCGAAGACCAGCAACAGCAGGAACATCGAGATCACCCCGGCGCGGCCCGGCGTCTTGGTGGCGTCCTTCGACTCCTCGTTGAGGTTGGCGGCGGTGTCCCAACCCCAGAAGAAGAAGACACCGAGGACCATGCCCGCCGAAAGGGCGGTGAAGCCGCCGATCGACCAGGGGTTGAGCCATGACCAGTGGAAGCTGGTGGAACCGACCGGGTGCTTCACCGCCACCTTGACGATGCCCCAGATCGAGAAGCCGATGACGGCGGTGTACTCGATGATCAACAGGACCCACTGGAAGTTGGTGGTCCAGCGGATCCCCCAGATGCAGATGAAGGTGATGAGGGCCAGCCACGCGCCGGCGGCCACGGCGGCCGTGCCCACCGAGTTCGCGGTCGACGACGAGATCCAGCCCCACTCGTTGAACAGCTGGAGGGTGTACTGGCCGGCCACGATGGGGGCCGACACGCAGAACAGGACGGAGGTGGCCACCTGGACCCATCCGTTGAACCAGCCGGCGAAAGGACTTACCAACTTGGACAGCCAGGAGTAGGAGGCACCGCAGTCGGGGTCCCGCCGGTTGAGGTGGAAGTAGGAGACGGCGATGAACAGCACCGGGATGAAGGCGATCCAGATGATGGCCGGACCGGCATAGCCCACTCCGACGGTGGCGAACAGCACAGCCATGGTGGCGGCCAGTGTGTAGGCCGGGGCCACCGAGGAGATCGCCACCACGGTCGAATCGAACAGATTGAGGGTGTCAGCCCGCAGGGTCGGGCCGGCCTCTCCGGTCGGGACCGGGGCCCCGAACGGCCCGGGTACCTCGGGTGGTTTGCCGGTACTGTCGACGACGTCAGTGCTCATCTGATCTCCCCTTCAGCTGCAGTGGACGGTTGGATGGTTCCTTGCCCTCGTTGGCGTTGAATCCCTTGTCGGTCTAACGATGGTGGTGGCCGTGCCTGCGGCACGAGGTCGGGTGATCAATTGCCGATGTAGCTCATCACGTGCTTGATCCTCGTGTAGTCCTCGAAGCCGTAGGACGAGAGGTCCTTGCCGTAACCGGAGTGCTTGAACCCGCCGTGGGGCATCTCCGCCACGATCGGGATGTGCGTGTTGATCCACACGCAGCCGAAGTCCAGTCCCTTGGCCATCCGCATGGCCCGCCCGTGATCACGGGTCCACACGCTCGACGCCAGCCCGTATCGGACTCCGTTGGCCCACGACAGTGCCTGCTCCTCGTCGGAGAAGCGCTGCACGGTGATGGCCGGTCCGAACAGCTCCTCCTGGATGACCTCGTCGCTCTGCTCGAGCCCGGCGATGACCGTCGGGGCGAAGCAGAACCCCCTGGCCCCGACCGGGCTCCCCCCGGTGACCACCTCGGCGTGGGACGGGAGCCGCTCGAGGAACCCGTTGAGGCGGGCCAGCTGTGCTGCGCTGTTCAGTGGGCCGAAGTCTGCGTCCTCCACGTCGACACCACCGACCGTCTGGGCCCGTGCCTGCTCGCTGAGCGCGGAGACGAAGTCGTCGTACACGGCGGGCCCGGCGAGCACCCGGGTGGCTGCGGTGCAGTCCTGTCCGGCATTGAAGTATCCGGCGATGGCGATCCCCTCGGCGGCAGCGGCGACGTCGGCATCGTCGAACACCACCACCGGTGCCTTGCCACCCAGCTCGAGATGCACCCGCTTCACGTCGGCGGCGGCCGCAGCGGCCACCTCCATGCCCGCCCTGACGCTCCCGGTGATCGAGACCATGGCCGGAGTGTCGTGCTCCACCAGGAGGCGGCCGGTGCTGCGGTCGCCGCACACCACGTTGAACACGCCGGCCGGGAGGTGCTCGGACATGATCTCGGCCATCAGGAGGGACGATGCCGGCGTGGTGTCCGACGGCTTGAGGACCATGGTGTTGCCCGCGGCCAACGCCGGCGCCCACTTCCACACGGCCATCATCAGCGGGTAGTTCCACGGCGTGACGGCGGCGCACACCCCGATCGGTTCGCGGCGGATGAACGATGTGTGGTCCCGCAGGTACTCCCCACCGGACTTCCCCTCGAGGTGGCGGGCGGCCCCGGCGAAGAATCGGATCTGGTCAACGAGTTGAGGAATCTCCTCGGCCAGGGTCACCGCTACCGGCTTACCGGTGTTGGCCGACTCGACCCGGACCAGGTCCTCGCCCCGGCCCTCCAGCGCGTCGGCGATCCGGTACAGCGCCAGGCTGCGCTCCGAAGGAGTGGCATCGCGCCACTCGGGGAATGCGCCTTGGGCCGCCTCGAAGGCGAAGTCGATGTCCTTGGCCCCCGACACCGGTGCCTCGAGGTAGCCGTCACCGGTGCTCGGGTCGATGAGGGTCGAGGTGGAACCGTCGACCGTTTCGACGTGGCGACCGCCGACGAAGTTCGAAAGACGGCCTCGGCCGGTGCTGGCCTGCTCCGACGACTGGTTGCTCACGGTCCCTCCCCAGGGGTTCCCCATTGATCCATTCCGGGCATCGCCCGGCGGCCGGTCACCATCTCCTCGACTGTCGCAACGTCATAGTGTCTGAATATCCGCCCACAGACAAGCTTTTTCTCAAACCAATTTGGATCAGGCCACTAATTCTATTGAAATTCCCCCTCGATTCCGCTCGAAATGCTATAACGGAGAGTGCATGCACTCGTTGAGCGAACCGCGGTCGGACCGCATGGGCCCGGAGTGGGCGGGTGGTCCGACAAGCCTGGTGCCGGGCGCCTGAACGTGGCCTCCCCCGCTTCAGGCTCTCCGTCCTCGGGACTCCTCGACGACGTGAACAAGGCCATCGTCGAGGAGCTCCAACAGGACGGGCGCAGAACCTACGGCGCCATCGCCGAGGCGGTCGGGTTGTCGGAGGCCGCGGTGCGCCAGAGGGTCCAAAAGATGCGCGAGGCGGGCATCATGCAGATCGTCGCCGTGACCGATCCGCTCCAGATCGGGTTCCGCAGCCAGGCCATGGTGGGCATACGGGCCGACGGCGACACCCGGGTGGTCGCCGAGCATCTCGCTGCCGTCGACGACATCGACTACGTGGTGATGTGCACCGGCTCCTTCGACATCCTCGTCGAGCTGGTGACCGAGGACGAGGACACGCTCCTCGAACTGCTCAACGGCGTGATCCGCCGCATTCCCGGCGTACGCGACACGGAGACGTTCATGTACCTGAAGTTGACCAAACAGACCTACACCTGGGGGACCCGATGACCGACTTTTCCAACGAGGCACTGCAAGAGAGCGCCCACCGACATCTCTGGATGCACTTCACCCGGATGTCCGACAAGAGCGAGATCCCGGTCATCGTCCGGGGGGAAGGCGTCTACGTCTACGACCAGTACGGCAAGCGCTACCTCGACGGCCTGTCCGGTCTGTTCACGAGCCAGGTGGGTCACGGACGCACCGAGTTGGCCGAGGCCGCCGCTCGCCAGGCCAGTCAGCTGGCCTACTTCCCCGTATGGAGCTACGCGCACCCAACGGCGGTGGAGCTGGCCGACCGGTTGGCCCAGTTGACACCGGCGGACTGCAATCGCATCTTCTTCACGACCGGGGGTTCCGAGGCAGTCGAATCGGCGTGGAAGCTGGCCCGCCAGTACTTCAGGGTGACCGGACAGCCCGACCGGCTGAAGGTCATCAGCCGCAACATCGCCTACCACGGGGCGACCATGGGCGCTCTGTCCATCACCGGCCTCTCCGACATCAAGACCCCCTTCGAGCCGCTGGTCCCCGGAGCGTTCAAGGTGCCCAACACCAACTTCTACCGGGCCCAGTACTTCGCCGACGACATCGATGCCTTCGGGCGGTGGGCGGCCGACGCCATCGAGCAGGCCATCCTGATCGAAGGCCCCGAGACGGTGGCCGCCGTGTTCCTCGAGCCGGTCCAGAACGCAGGGGGATGCTTCCCGCCGCCGCCGGGGTACTTCCAGCGGGTGAGGGAGATCTGTGACCGGTACGGCGTCCTGTTGGTCTCCGACGAGGTCATCTGCGCCTTCGGTCGGCTCGGCTACTGGTTCGGCGCCGAGCGCTACGACTACCGGCCCGACATCGTGACGATGGCCAAGGGCCTCACCAGTGGCTACTCCCCCCTCGGGGCCATGGCGGTCAGCGACCGGTTGGTCGAACCCTTCCTCGAGGGCGAGAGCTTCCTGCACGGCGTCACCTTCGCCGGGCACCCGGTCAGCGCCGCGGTCGCCCTCGCCAACATCGACGTCTTCGAGAAGGAGGGGCTGCTGGAGAACGTGCGCACCAACGAGGCGGCCTTCCGGGCCTCACTCGAAACGCTCAGGGACCTGCCCATCGTCGGTGACGTCCGCGGGGCGGGTTACTTCTACGGGATCGAACTGGTCAAGGACAAGGACACCCGGGAGACCTTCAATGACGAAGAGGCAGAACGGCTGCTGCGCGGCTTCCTCTCCGGGGCGCTGTACGAGGCCGGACTGATCTGCCGGGCCGACGACCGGGGGGACCCGGTGGTGCAGCTGGCTCCGCCGCTCACCTGCGGTGAGGAGGAGTTCGAGTTGATGACCTCCATTCTGCGAACCGTACTGACCGAGGCGTGGAAGCAGCTCTGATCCCGCCCACGGGAGAGCACTACCGTCGACTCTCCCTGTGGTGGGACGGGCTGCCCGGTCACATCACCGTCCGGGAGCCACTGGCCGGTGACTGCGACGTCGACGTCGTGGTGGTGGGGGGAGGGTTCACCGGTCTGTGGACCGCCTACTACCTGGCCGAGGCCGACCCGCGCCTCCGCATCGCCGTGCTCGAGCGCGACGTCGCCGGCTTCGGCGCCTCGGGCCGAAACGGCGGATGGTGCTCGGCACTGTTTGCTGTGCCGGAAGATCGCCTGAACCAGGTGGGAGGTCCCGGATCCGGGGCAGCGATGCGTCGCGCCATGGTCGACTCGGTCACCGAGGTGGGCGCGGTCGCCGCCGCCGAGAACATCGACTGCGGATTCGCCCACGGTGGGTCCGTGCGCCTCGCCCGCACCGACGTCCAGCTTCGGCGCACGAGGGAGGAGGTGGCCGCCGCTCGATCGGCCGGCATCACAGAGGACGACCTGGCCCTGTTGTCGGCGGCCGAAGCATCGTCACTGGTCGGGGCCAGCGACATCCTCGGAGGTACCTATACGCCTCACTGCGCGTCAATCGATCCGGCCAGACTGGTACGCGGATTGGCCGACGCGGTCGAGAGGCGCGGCGTCACCATCCACGAGCAGACCCAGGTTCGGGCCATCATGCCGGGAAGGGTCGAGACGGACCGGGGCACGGTGAAGGCGTCGACCGTCGTCCGGGCCACTGAGGGCTACACCCGGACGATCAAGGGCGAGGAACGCACCCTCGTCCCGGTCTACTCACTGATGATCGCCACGGAACCCCTGCCCGACGAGTTCTGGACGGAGGCCGGACTCGCCCGGCGCGAGACCTTCGCTGACCACCGTCACCTGGTCATCTACGGCCAGCGCACGGCCGACGGCCGGTTGGCCTTCGGTGGCCGGGGCGCGCCCTATCACTTCGGCTCGGCCATCCGCCCCGAGTTCGACACCGACGGCGACGTCCACGAAGCCCTCCGGGCGACGCTGGTGGAGCTGTTCCCGGCACTGGCCGACGCAGCCATCACCCACCGTTGGGGCGGGCCGCTCGGCATCGCCCGCGACTGGTTCACCTCGGTCGGACTCGACCGGGAGACGGGTGTCGCGTGGGCCGGCGGCTACGTCGGCGACGGGGTCTCGACCACCAACCTGGCCGGACGGACGCTCCGGGACCTCATCCTGCAGCGCGACACCGAGTTGACGGCGCTCCCCTGGGTCGGGCACGTCTCCCGGCGATGGGAGCCCGAACCGCTCCGGTTCCTCGGCATCAACGCCGGACTCCTGCTGGCAGGGAACGCCGACCGGGCGGAGGTCAGGGCTGGGCGGCCGACCTGGCACGCCCGTGCACTGGACCGGGTCGTGGGTGGCTGAGGACCAGGAACTCAGCCAGCGCCGAGGAACGGAGCCCCGAAGGCGAAGATGCCACCGTCCTCGGACGACAGCCAGTAACCGCCGGTGGTCGGGTCGAGTGCCATGGCCGCCACCGGGGCGTTGAGGCGGCTGCTCCCCATCGATCCCTGGAAGCGCGCCGTCCCGAACGAGAACACACCGCCGTCGCTCGCCGCCAGCCAGTAGCCGTCGCCGCCGGATTCGACGGTCATCCCCACGACCGGACTCGTCAGATCGAGACTGCCCGTCGATCCGTAGAACTTGGCGTCGCCGAAGGAGAAGACCCCTCCGTCCGAGCCGACCAGCCAGTACCCCGCACCGTCCGCGGTGGGGGCCATGCCGACGATGGGGGCATTGATCCTGCTCCCGCCGGTGGAACCGTAGAAGTGGGCATCACCGTACGAGTACACCCCGCCATCCGCACCGACGAGCCAATAGCCCCGGTCGTCCGATGTTGGGGCCATGCCGACGATGGGAGCGTTGATCCTGCTCCCGCCGGTGGAACCGTAGAAGAGCGCGTCACCGAAGGCGAACACCCCTCCGTCGCTCGCAACCAGCCAATAGCCGTGACCGTCGAACGTGGGCACGATGTCGATGACGGGGGCGTTGAGCGTGATCGAACCGGTGGGCCCGAAGTCAGCCACGTACCCGTGGGGGGAGACCCGCCCCATGGAGTTGACCTGCCAATATCCCGCACCCTCGGGGCTGGAGGCGAGCCCGGTCACCGGTGCGCTCAGGCCCCCGACCGGGGCGAAGTCGGCGGCGGGCGTCGCCGACACCTCGTTCGAGGCCCCGGAAAGTCCAGCGGCGCTCATGGCGCGCACGGTGAAGTAGTACTTCGTCCCGTCGGTGAGGCCCGTCACCACGAAGGAGCT
Organism: uncultured Acidimicrobiales bacterium; assembly: GCA_963725395.1. GTDB lineage: Bacteria > Actinomycetota > Acidimicrobiia > Acidimicrobiales > RAAP-2 > Bog-756. Next base: position 173,743 of record CAVRYH010000003.1, read on the forward strand.
ACCGACGACCGGTACGGGCCCGTTGGCCGCAACCGGGTACTCACCTCCGGCGGTGAGGCCGACGTACACGTTGTACCCGGTGACCGGTGTCGACGACCCTGCGTTCGGCGGTGTCCAGGTGACCGTGGAGGAACCGACGCCCGAGGTGGCTCCCAGGGCATCCGGCGCACCCGACAGGGACGGGATGGGGGCGGCCGCGCTCGACTGAACCGGCGCGGTGGTCGTGGTCGTGGTCGTGGTCGTCGTGGTGGTGGTCGTAATCAGCGGGACCGTCGCGTCCGAACTCGTGGCCGGTTCGCCAGCCGGGACGGAGCCTTCTTCGCCAGGGAGGACGCTCGACGAAGTGGGAGGGCTCGAGGGCTGCGTGGTGGGTCCGGGCACCGTGGCCTGGGTCGTCGGGGCGGTGGCGAGGGGTGCGGCCGATTTGGCCGACGGGCCCGAAGGTCCTGAGACAGCCAGCGCGACGCCCGCAGCCAAGACGACGGCGACGGCCACCGTGGCGGCGACGACCATGCCCGATCGCCCGTCGGGCAGCGGTGACTCTCCCAAAAGCCACGACCACCACTGCTTGAATCCCTGTGCCCATTTGCCCACGGAGGCGCCCCTTCACCGACACAACTGCTCGGGCCCGCTCGCAATCCCATGGTCCCAGTCGAGGATCGGCAGGCGCATTCCGGACGGACGAAGAAACGAGAAACCCTGTGCATCATACCAGCGGCTGCCGCCACTGAAAGGGGGACCTCGAACCCGGCCTGGCCCTTCGTGAGGACGGCGTATACTTGCACGGGTAGGCTTTCTACTTACCCGTACAGGAATGTCCGGGTGTGTCCATGCGAGGGAGCACCATGCGCGAGGTGCCACAGCAGTCGAGGCGGAGGGCCTCGGACGCCGGGCGGGAGCTGGCGAGGCTGGGGGCATCCAAGGGCGGGCACGCCCGGGCCCGTGCCCTGAGCCCGGCCGAACGGAGCGAGATCGCCAGACGGGCCGTGCGCGCCCGATGGGCCCGGTTCACCGCCTCGACCCGGGCGACGGACGGCGATCAGCCAGCCGGAGACCACCAGGACGAGGTCCCTCGTTCCCTGTTCCAGGGCCGGGTGTCGCTGACACCGGTCGATGTCGACTGCCACGTGCTCAGCGACGGCTCGCGCTCCATGAGCCGCAGCGACCTGTTGCGGGCCCTGTTCGACGGGAGGTCGTTGGAGGATTCGGTCCGGCAACTGCGACGCATCGCCACGGTGGACGACACTGTGCTCGTCGAACGGGCGATCCTCTTCGCTCGGCCCGACGGGGCAACGGTCATCGTCGGATATCGGCTCGAAGTGCTCGTGCAGCTCTGCGAGTCCATCCTCTGCGCCCGGGATGCCGCCCTCGTGAAGAAGAAGCAGTCCGGCCTCGCCACCCGGGCCGAGGCCATCGTCAGGGTCTGCGCCCGAAACGGTCTGGAGTCCCTCGTCGACGAGGCCTCCGGCTATGACCGGATCCGGGCTGGTCGCTTCTGGCAACTCGGCTTCCAGGCCACCATTGCCGACGAGATGCACGATTGGGTCGGGATCGTCCCCGATCAGTTCTGGGAGCAGCTGGCTCGGCTGGAAGGGAGTCAGCTGGTCCCGGGACACCCACCGATCGAGTGGGTGTCCTACGCGATGGCCTTCGTGTGGGACGCCGTCGAGCCGGACGTCGGGCGCGAGTTGCGCAGAGCCGGGCGCGGTCCCAAGTTCGGACCCGACCACCGCCGATGGGTGCTCGACACGGGCGCCAAGCGGTTGGATTCGACCATGCGCCGGGTCATCCCGGCCATGACCGGCTGTGCCGACATCCACGAGTTCAGATCCACGTTCGCCAAGGTCCTACTGAAGCGGCCCGTTCACCTTCGATCACTCGAAGACGTCTTCTGACCGTCCGACCCGATCCGGGGCCACCGGGCACCTGACACCAATTCTGACCTGCCCTTCGGTACCATCGAATCGACCCGATCGCCGTTTCCGGCCGGGTCGACCGGGGCCCGGTGCCATTGCGGTGCAGGGCCGATCCTCCGAACCGCGACGTGCGCTATGGGACAGACAAAGACATCGGCACGCAACCGCGCCAGGAGGCGGCTGCGCCGAGCAGTGGTGGTCGTCGCCCTAGCCCTGGTGGCCGTGGTCGTCCTGGCCGTGCGCCACGAAGCCGACACCTCCGGTGCCGCCTCCGCGCTGGCCGGGGGGACAGCCGTCGACTCGGCTGCCTTCGCACCGGGTGCGTGTGTCGCCTACCCGCCGACGGCTGGGGACCGTCAAATCACGGTCTTCCTCGACGCCGGTCATGGCGGCATCGATCCGGGAGGTGTCGGGGAGACCGAGTCAGGCGCATCGATCGACGAGGCCGAGGAGACGCTGCCGGTGGAGCTGGACGTCATGGCCCTGCTCCGCGCTCAGGGCTTCCACGTCGTGGTGTCGAGAACCGCCCAGTCGACCGTGGTGAAGCTCACACCGGCTGACGTGACCCAAGACACCTTCACGCTGCAGGGGGCCCACGACGACGTGGCGGCCAGGGACGAGTGCGCCAACGACGCCCACGCCCAGGCGCTGGTCGGGATCTACTACGACGCCGGCGGTTCGCCGGACAACGCCGGGAGTATCACCGCATACGATGCGGACCGCCCGTTCGCCTCGTCCAACCTGAAGCTCGCCACCTTGGTGCAGGACGACGTGCTGTCGCGCATGAATGCTCAGGGTTGGGATATTCCCAACGACGGGGTCCAGACCGACGACGAGCTCGGGTCGTTGGACGGCGATCCGGGATCCGGGGGCCTGGCGGCCGAAGCCGCCACCTACAACCACCTGTTGTTGCTCGGGCCAGCGGCGCCCGGCTACTTCGACACTCCGAGCACCATGCCGGGGACCGTCACCGAGCCTCTGTACATCACCGATCCGTTCGAAGGCTCCATCGCCGCGTCGGCCAAGGGACAGACGACGATCGCCCAGGGCATCGCCACCGCCATCGAGCAGTACTTCGGAGTCCACCCCTCCTAGACGGACGGGGGACGACCGGGCAGTCGAACACCTCAACGAACGGGCGACGGTGTTCGACCCTCCACCCCTCAGACAGGGAAGACTGGAGCGATGACCGCAACGGCTTCCGGGCACCACCTCGGCGGGTGCAGGCCGGAGCGTAGAGGCCTTCCATCGGGTCGGCCACGGGTCGCCCGACAGAGACCACGATGAGCGGCACCGAGGATCGGGCGCCAGGCGGTGGTGACGGTGTCGACCGTGCTGACGACGGCCCCCACGCCGGCTCGGGTCGGCGTGGGGGACCGCGGTCCCCTCTCCACCTCCGCAACTGGACAGACCCGGCCGTCGTTGCCGTGGCTGTGGTCGCGGCGTCGGCCGGCTTCGGCCAGTTCGGCCTGACCTCCACCCTCGGGAGCGTTGCCGATCATTTCGGTCATGTGTTCCGTGGTTCGACCATCGCCGACCGGGCGGGGATCTCGGGGACGCAGCTCGGTCTCGGGCTCGCCGTGGTGCGGCTGGCGTCACTCGGCGGACTGCCACTCGCCGGGCTGGCCGACCGGGTCGGCCGACGGAGGGTCATGCTCCTCACCTGCGCCGTGGGCTTGATGATCACCATCGTGTCGGCACTCAGTCCCAGCTTCTGGTGGTTCGTTCTGATCTTCGCCCTTGGTCGTCCTTTCCTGTCGGCGACCACGGCCGTCTCGCAGGTGCAGGCGGCCGAGCAGACCGATTCGGCACAGCGAGCCTCAGCTGTCGCTCTCGTTGCCGCGGGATATTCGGTTGGGGCGGGACTGACCGCCGTCATCTACGGATTGTTCGGAGGGACGATCGGCTACCGGGGGATCCTCGTGCTGGCGATCATCCCGCTGCTGGGACTGCCCATGCTCGGTCGCCGGGTGACCGAGACGGACCGGTTCGTTCGGGCCTCGGAGGAGTCGGAGGCCCGGCTCCCGGTGATCGGGGCGGTGGCCCGCCCCTACCGGAAGCGGCTGGTGCTGGTTACCGCGGTGGCGTTTTCACTAGCGGTGATCTCCGGCCCGGCCAACAGCTTCGTCTTCGTGTACGCGCAGAATATCGAACGGTTCCCCGGATACGCCCTCTCCATCATGGTGGTGGCCGCCGGAGCGCTCGGCCTCGGCGGCCTGCTGATCGGGACATGGTCCGCCGACCGGCTCGGAAGGCGCCCAACCGCAGCCTGCACGATGGTGGGCATCGGCGCATCGGGCATCCTCTGCTACAGCGGGAGCCGGGTCGCCCTGGTGATCGGCTACCTAGCCGGCATCACCGCCGCCGGTGCGTTCGCCCCTGCCGGCGGTGCGTTCGCCAACGAGCTGTTCCCGACCGCGGTCCGATCTTCGGTGGCCGGGTGGAATGTCGCCGGATCGGTGCTTGGCGCCGTCGTCGGCCTCGTCGTGTTCGGTGCGGTGGCCGATGTCGGCAACCGCTTCGCCATCGCCGCCCTGATCACGTTCCTCCCCGCCATGGCCCTGAGCGGCCTCATCTACCTGCTGCCCGAGACGATGGGCCACGAACCCGAGTGGTTCTGGCCTGATGAGGGTGATGGCTAACCGATGGCGGTTCACCATCGTCGGGTACCGGATGCTCAGCCGAGTTGGCCCGGGGCTTCGGACACGATCCTCTCGAACACGTTGAGGTCGCTCGCGAACACGGAGTCGGCGACCGGCCAATGGACCACGATCTCGGTGATGCCCATCTCCTGGTAGCGGCCCGCCCAATCGACGAATCCGTCCACCGAGGCCAGCGGCCGTTCGGCCGTCGAGCCCTGGAGGAGCACTTTTTCGATCGAGTTCAGCTCGCGTCCCCATTCGGCACAGGCAGCGGCCAAGCGGTCGATCTGGGCCATCACCACCTCGGGGGCCCGGTCTGCGGGGAGAGCGGTCGGGGAATGAGGATCGCCGTAGGTCACCCACCCAGCGCCGAGCTCGGCAGCCAGCCTCATTCCCCGCGTCCCGGTTGCCGCCACGTAGAACGGTGGTCGCGGCTGCTGAAGGGAGCCGGGGATCATCCGGGCCCCGACCGCCGAGTAGTGGCTCCCCCCGCCCGTGGTTGACGGTTGGGTCAGCAGCTGGTCCAACAGCCGGAGGAACTCCTCGAACCGGTCGGCTCGCTCCCTCGGACCCCAGGGGTCCTGGCCGAGGACGGCTGCGTCGAATCCCGTGCCCCCGGCCCCGATGCCGACCGTGAGCCGTCCCGCAGAGAGATCGTCCAGCGACAGCAACTCCTTGCCCAGCGTCACTGGGTGCCGGAAGTTGGGTGAGGTCACGAGGGTGCCGAGGCGCAGCCTGGACGTGACGGTCGCCGCAGCGGCGAGTGTGGGGATGGCAGCGAACCACGGTCGATCGCGGAAGCTCCGCCAGGAGAGATGGTCATAGGTGTACCCGCCGTGGAATCCCAGTTCGTCCGCTCGCTGCCAGATCCCCTCTCCCTCGGTCCAGCGGTAGATCGGAAGGATCACCGTGCTCAGACGCATACGGCCGAAGCTACCCTGCCCGGTCGGCCCTGAGCTCGTTTACGGCGGATGGGCCCTGGATGTGTCCCCCGCCCGGACTGGCCGGGAGGCGAACCGCAGAAAGGTGCCGGGTCCGGAGCATGATTGCCCTCGAGCTCTACGGACCCGGCAGTCAGGTATCGACCGGGCCGACGGCACACTTGAGCGGAGGTTGCTCACGTTGACAACACGTGTTGCAGGGCGCAAATGGGCGTGAGACCGGATCAGCGCTCCTTGGCTGTCTTGTTGCGTCGGCGCCGATGGCGCCGCATCGACCGGTAGAGCGCGGGCAGCTCCTCGGCGAGGGCCTGGTATCTGACGGCGTTTCCACTGTCCGGACTGAAATGGCGTCCCCTCGGCACCAATCCGTCCACCTCGTCCAAACGATGCTCCCCGAGGGCGACGCCGGCCATCATGGCCATGCCGCGCAGTTGGGCGTACATGGGATCGGCGACCTGTTCGATCTCGCGATCGAAGACATCGGCGTAGATCTGGCACCACACCTCGCTCTGGGCACCCCCACCGACCATGCGGATGGGACCGAGCGTTCGCCTCGTGAATCGCTCGACCGATCGGAGCAGCCACCTCGAGTTGTAAGCCACTCCCTCCAGCACGCTGCGGACCATGTCGGCTGAGTCCGTGGTGATCGAGAGGTTGGAGAAACCGCCGCGGGCGCCATGGTCGTCAACCGGGGACCGTTCGCCGGCGAGCCAGGGCATGAACACGACGCCGCCAGCACCGGGGTCCGAGGTTGCGGCGAGCCGGCACAGGGCGTCATAGGGCATCGGTTCGTTACCGTTGGCGGCGACCGACCGCAGCCAGTCCAGAGCCTTCGCCCCTGTCTCCTGATTGTCGGCGACCAGGTAACCGTCGTTCGTCAGACCGGGGACCGTGGCGATCGAATGGACGACGTCTGTTCGCTTGGACGGCATCGGGCAGCTGATCCACGAGGTGGTCGACAAGGCCATGTGGGCGGAGAACGGTGTCGTCGCCCCGGCGCCGAGCGCGGCCGACTGCAGGTCGGGAAGACCCGTAATGACGGCGACCTCGCCCCCCAACCCCAGGCGATCGGCGATCTGCGGTTGGACCGTGCCCACGACCGATCCGATCGGCTTCAACGGGGCGAGCTTCTCGTCACTCAGCCCGAGCCGCCGGAGCAACGGTTGGTCGTAGGTGTACCTGGTGAGCCGCCGATTGTCGGTGAGCCACGCTCCCTGCATCGAGGCATGGCTGGCCGAGGCCTCGCCGGTGAACCGCATGGTGAGGTAGTCGACCGGCTCCAAGCACCACCGGGTCCTGTCGAACTGGGCCGGGAGACCGTGCTTGAGGAACAGCAGGTGACCCACGGGGTCGGCTCCCGTCAACGAGGGGGCGCCACCGGTGTGCCGGATCCAGGCGGTGACGGCGGACGGCTTGTATCCGCCCACCCACCCCCCGATTTCTCCTCTGACATAGGGGCCGCCGCGCTGGTCCTGCCAGGTGAGGCACGGTCCAGTTGGCACTCCGTCACTGTCGACCGGGACCGTCGAGGCCCACTGTCCGGTGACTGCGACGGCGACGACGCTCCGAGGGAAAGATGGGTCTCGATCCACCAGGCCGGCGGCCGAGTCGATGATGAGCTCCCACCATTCGGAGGCGTCTTGCGTGGCCGAACCGTCAGGAAGGAACCTGGTGGAGGTGACACGGAGGTCTCGGGCCACGAGCACGCCGTCGAGCGTCACCAAGCCGACCTTGGGCCCGCCCGTGCCCAGATCGATGGCGAGGCACAGCCTCTGTCCACTCACCACGATGGGACCCGGGAGCCGGGCGCGACCCCGTCCCGATCATCGACCACCATGCTCTTCGGGCTGGCCTGGCCAGCGAGCTGGTGGATTCGCCATACAGCACCGTGGAGCAAGCGGGTCGCCCTTACAGGCCGAGGCTCCGCGTCAGTTGCCGAGCCACCCCGTTCGACTTCGCATAGATCTTGCGGCGGGCGACCCGTTTGGCATACGAGGTCGGCCCACGCTCCGCAGCCTGGACGTTGCCGAGGTCCCGGGCGGCCCGGTAGAGCTGGCTCCTCAGGGAGACGTGCCTGGCCATCGTTCATCCTCCTCCACGTCATCCGTCACGGCTATCGCCGGCCACCGAGCCGTGGACGGCCCTACCAGCTTGCCGCATAGTTGCAACGAATGGTGGAGCTCACCCCCCTGGCGCCTGCCGCCGAGCACGACTCATGGGCGGTCGGCATCGAGAGACCGGCCTGGCGTACGCCATCAGCTCCCGGTCGCCGGCGGCGACCGATGCGGATGATGACCGCGGCGGTGAACGCCCCGAAGCGAGCAAGCAGCCCATTGGCCAATCCGATCGATCCACTCGACTAGGTCGGCCGGGCCAATCCGTCCGGCCGTGTGATCGTCCCCGCCGGTCAGCCCGTACCGTGCCGACATCTGACCGTGACGACAGCTTGGTGATCCGGACCCCGACCCTTCGCCAACTGGAGCGGGTCCGGGCCGCACGGAAAGGCTCCGATGTGGCCTTGGCCGGCGCTCCCCCTTCGGTGGCGAGAGGCGACCGGTCAGCGAGGCGAGAGACGGCGGGCGGTGTCAGCCGGCCCGCAACTGACGAGCATCCCAGTCAGACCAGTCCCAATCGCACGCCCGGCAACGCCAACTCGCTCCACCACCAGCCGTACGTCCGCTGCGGACGATCAGCTTGGGTACCTCCCGCGAGGCGCAGCGGGGACAGATCCGGAACACTTCTGGCTCACTCATTGGCCGACCTCCGACTCGGTGGCTGTGCCAGCTTCCATCGACAGTGTCGCGGAAATCTTGAGCAGTTACACCGCGCCTGCGCCTTCAACGCCGGATTGTTCATCCGAAGTTCGCCCAACGTTCACGTGGGGGCGCTTCGCGATGTCCGTATCCGTCGGCTGCCGGGGAGAACATCCCATCTCGCGCCGGCTGCCGGTCGGTGCCGGAGCGCCTCGCATGCTGGCAACGGTCGGCGGGATGGGCCGTTGCTACGGTGGGAGCATGGCATCTCCGATCCTGCTGTGCGCCGACGGATCCGACGATTCGTTGGGTGCGCTGGCCGCTGGTCTCGACCTCCTGGACGGTCGAGACGAGCTGATAGTGGTGACCGTCTCGAATGCCCCGGGGGCGGAAGCCCTGGTGGGGACCGGGCACGCCGGCGCCGAGCTCTCGCTGGAGGAGTACGACGAAAAGGTGGCCAGGGCCGACGAGATCGCCAACGCAGTGGTCGGCGTGGCCAGGAGGGAGCTCGGGATCACCGACGCCGAGGTCCGATTGCTCCAAGGGGACCCGGGGCCAGCAATCTGTCAACTGGCGACCGAGCTGTCCGCAAAGGCGATCGTGATCGGCTCCCGAGGTCGAGGGGGCCTGAAACGGGTGCTGCTCGGCTCAGTCTCGGACTACGTCACGCGTCATGCGCCGTGCAGCGTGATCGTCACCAGGGTCGCTCCAGGGAGTTGACCGACCCGCAGACAGAGGATCCCAGTTAGTTGGTCCGGGCCTCCTTGGCGTACCTGGCGGCCATCTGGCGCGAGAACCCGAAGGCTCGGCCCAGATCGCCGATCGACATCCCCTGATCGAGCCCGGCGGCAAAGATCACGATCCTCACCTCGTGGCGCGCCCGCTCGACGGCTTCCAGCGCATCGTTCATGGTCCGGCGGGTGACCGACGGGGAAGCGATGCTCAGGGCGGAGGCCAGCTCCGCTCCTGCTTCGACCTCCCTCAGGGCACGCCGGATCGAGGTTTCGGTCGAGCGCGTCGCTCTCCTCAGATCAGCCAGGGTCGCGAGCAGATGCTCGGTGCGTTGGATCGCCTCCTTGCGGCTCGCCAGCATGCACAGTTTCTAGCAGGGGCACCATGCCCCCCATGTGCTCATTTGCGCTGTTCAGCCCCCATTTATCGCGACTCTGGATCGCGAAGCGGGTGGGCGGCCGGTATCGTCGCGCCCGGACACTCGGAAGGAGGAGGCAACGGTGCCACGGTCGGTGGGTGTCGGGATGGTCGGCTGTGGGTCGATCGGGCAGATCCATGCCGACGGGCTGGCCAAGCTCGCCGAGGAGGGCGAGATCCGCGCCGTGATCGCCGCCGATCCCTCCGAGGAGGCCCTCAGCGCCACGAACAGGAACTGCAGCTTCGAGCGCCTGAGCGGCGACCCGTCGGATGTGGCCGACCACCCCGAGGTCGAGGCCGTTCTGGTCACAGGACCGACCGCCACCCACGCGGCAACCGTGGTGAGGGCCGTCCGGGCCGGCAAGGCGGTCATGTGCGAGAAGCCACTGGCGCCCACGTTCGCCGAGGTGCAAACCATGGTTGCCGCGGTGGTGGCCTCGGGCGTCGTGTCCCAGGTCGGCTTCCACTCGCGCTTCAACCCCATCTTCAACCGCCTCAACGAGCTGGTCACCAACCGCGATCTGGGAGCGCCCCTCGGTTACCTGCTGCGCGAGGACCAGTTCTGGCCCACCGGTGCCGTCGTCGCCGGTCATTCGTCGTGGCGCTCCGATCGTTCACAGTCGGGAGGTGGGGCGCTCCTGGAGCACACCATCCACGGGTGCGATCTTCTCGTGCAGATGTTCGGTCCTGCTGCCTCGGTCTCGGCGCGGACGCGCTCGGTGTTCGGGTTCGGCGTCGAGGACATGGCAACGGCTCAGGTGGAGCACGATTCCGGAGTGATCGGGACCATCACGACGGTCTTCAACGGCGTGGAAGGTCGGGAGGAACGTCGGCTCGAGGTGTTCTTCGAGCGAGCCACGGTCGAGGTGACCGGGGACTTCATCGTCGGCGCAGCCGAGGACTCGATGGTCATCCACCGATCGGGTCTCGCCCCCCAGCTCACCGACCTTGACGCTGTCCGCACGGAGTACTTCGCCTCGCTCGGCGTGGAACGCAACGACTTCCTGTTCTACCAGTACCTTGCAGACCGCTCGTTCGTCCATGCCGTCCGCGAAGCGCGGCCGGCCACTCCCGGATTCACCGATGCGTTGAGGGCTCACGCCCTCGTGGACGCGGCCTACCGGTCGGCGGCCGACGCGGGGTCGCTCACCAGCGTCTACCGGGATACCGGCACCGGCCGATAGCCGGCGCCGATCACCGCAGTATCGATCTCGTGGCAACCGGCGCGTACCCCCTTTGAGCAGTAGCACCGTCACCGACGACCGGATTGATTCCCAATTGACCTCCAGTCGTGACCCCCTGAATCATCGGCTGATGGACCACAATGACCATGTGGTCTTGGGAGACCTGGGGATTCCGGGGAGAGGGTCCATTTCGGACGGCCCCGGGGAGGCCAACGGCCCGAGGTGCGGGGTGCCTGGCGGGAGCTTCGTCGCGGCGCGCCGGCCAACCCTGGACCGCCTCGATGCTCCTCGGATCCACCGTCCCTCCACGAGGGTGCGCAGAGGACGGCTGGGACCGGTCCGACTCGTTCCTCTCCCGCTCTTGGGCACCCCGGATCACTCGATCCCGTTGTCCGAGCAGCCCAGCCGGCCGGGGCTCGCTACCATCAAGCCACGAACAGAGGAGCAGACCGTGGCCAACGGGCCGAGCTACGCCAGGCAGCAATGATCTACGTCGTCACCGTCCATTGGCGTTCTCCTCGATGGATCCATCCTCAGCTTGCCTATCTGAGGAGGAATGTGCGGGCGCCATTCAAGGTCTTCGCCTCGCTCAACGGCATCCGGGACCAGTCGCTGTGGCAGGAATTCGATCACGCGGACGAGCTCGACGGTCACCATGGCACCAAGCTGAACAAGCTGGCCCGATCGGTGGCGGCCGTTGCGGACCCAAGCGATGTGCTCATCTTCATGGACAGCGATGCGTTCCCGATCCGACCGATCGACGGATGGCTAGAGAAACGCCTCGCCGACTACCCGCTGATCGCCGTGCAGCGGAAGGAGAACTTCGGCGACCTCCGGCCCCACCCGAGCTTCTGCGCCACGACCGTCGGATTCTGGGAACAGCTAGGCGGCGACTGGACCCGCGACACGTGGACGACGCCCGACGGCGTGGAACTCGAGGATGCAGGCACCCGGGTGCTCCTCTCGCTGGAGGAGGCCCACGTGCAGTGGCTCCCCCTCGTCAGGACCAACAACCGGGAGGGCCACCCGCTCTGGTTCGGCGTCTACGGTCACTACGTCTACCACCACGGTGCGGGCTCACGAACGGTGTGGAGCGTGATCGACGATCGGCGGGTCTTCACCGATACAGGATCGGGGGACGCGAGCCTGGGGTCACTCGCCACCGAGTTCAGGAGGGACCCGAACATCGCGCTCAGGGTCCGACCGCGCCATTGGCGCGTTCCGGTGACGGCGACCGCCCGATCGGTCCGACAGATCCGAAAGCGGATGCTGCTGAGTGCAGCCCAGCGCCGGTCCGACCGGGTCTTCGACCGGCTGTCGGAGGACCCCGACTTCTTTCTCGAGTTCGACGATTCCTCAGTCGACGCCGACTGATCTCAGCAACCCTGTGCCCGGGTGTCCTTCCCGCCCGGCAACGGTTGAGGCACCCGCACGGGCTTCCCGGCACGACCGGGAGCACCTCGGCAACGGTCGTCGACCGATACAGCAGGGACTGTCTAGTGGCCAGCTGATGACCTTTGGCCCTGGCCGGCCCGCATGTTCGATGGTGGAGTGGATAGGTGAGCCTGTTGACCCGACCCGGCGAGACGATGCCCCGCCCGCGGGATCGTCACCGACGGCTGGCCTTGGTCGTCGTGTGTCTCGCAGCTCTGATCATCAACGTCGACAACACCATCCTCAACGTCGCATTGCCGACGCTCGTTCGCGACCTTCACGCTACGTCGAGCCAGCTTCAGTGGATCGTCGACTCCTACGCCATGGTATTCGCCGGCCTCTTACTCGTCGGAGGAACGCTGGCCGACCGGTTCGGCCGCAAGCGGTTCTTCCTGATCGGGCTCGCCGTGTTCGCACTGGGGTCGATTGGCGCCGCCTTGTCCGGATCGGTGACGTCGCTCATCGGGTTCCGGGCCGTTATGGGAGCCGGTGCCGCCCTCACGATCCCGACGTCGCTGGCGATCATCAACGACATCTTTCGTGAGCCGGGCGAGCGGGCTCGCGCCATTGGTGTCTGGGCCGGCACGATCGGGCTCGGGATCGCCATCGGTCCCATCGCCGGTGGGCTTCTGTTGTCGAGGTTCTGGTGGGGGTCGATATTCTTCGTCAACGTCCCGATCGCGTGCATCGGCTTCCTCGGGGCCACGCTGGTCGTTCCGGACTCGAAGAATCCGCACGTGCAGCGCCCCGATCCCGTCGGGGCCACGTTGTCGATCGCCGGTCTCGGGCTGCTGCTTTGGGCGATCATCGAGGGCCCGACCCGGGGGTGGACGTCCGGGGCAGTGGTGGGGGCGGGACTGGCCAGCCTCGTGGTGCTCGGTGGGTTCGTCGTCTGGGAGTCCTCCAGCACGCATCCCATGCTCAAACTCGAGTTCTTCCGCGATCGCCGGTTCTCGATCGCTCTCACCTCAGAGTTGCTGGCCGTGTTCGGGCTCATGGGGGCGCTGTTCCTGTCGACGCAGTTTCTGCAGTTCGACCTCGGGTTCTCGCCCCTCCAGGCCGGCCTCCGGATCCTCCCGATTGCCGTCATGGTCGTCGTCGGCGCTGCGGTGTCCCCCCTGGCGGCCCGACTGGTGGGCGTCAAGCTCACGGTGGCGGCCGGCCTCGTGTCGATAGCAGCCGGCCTCTGGCAGGTTTCGGCCTCATCGCGGTTCGACACGACGTACGGCAACGTCGTACTGGGCCTTCTCCTCATCGGCCTCGGTGCCGGCCTCATGCTGCCGACCGCCACGAACTCGGTCATCGGGTCGGTACCCCAGGGTGACTCGGGGATGGGGTCCGCCAGCAATACCGTGGCCCTCCAGGTCGGCGGCGCGTTGGGTGTCGCGGTCATCGGCAGCGTGATGCTGACCCGCTACCAGGGCCACATGTCGACGGTGTTGGCCGGCCGACATGTACCCTCATCGGTCGAACAGACCATCTTGGGGTCCCTGGGCGCTGCCCTGGCTGTGGCGGTCCGCGTGGGAGGCTCGACCGGGTTCGAGCTCGCCCACGCCGCGCGCACCGCATTCATGAGCGGCAACCAGATGGCGCTCGCCGTGGGCGCCATCGTCGCCGTGGCCGCCGCTGTCCTCGTACTCGTGGCGCTACCCTCAGATGCTCCCTCCAGGTCGAAGTCCGCCGACGAGCCGGTCGTCGGGCCCGGCACAGGTTCCCTGCCATGAAACTGTGGATTCGGCTTCTCCATGACACGGGCAAGGAGATCGATTCCTTCATCAGGGACGGGCTCGTGCGATGGACCTCCCGGAGAGGTGGCCGACAAATGCCACTCTCTTCTCTGGGCTGAGACGGGTCCGTTCCCGGACGCGCAATTTCTGGTTGGACGCAGTCGGTGATCCGCCTGCCGGGATCGACCTTTTAGGTGGGTGGCGGTTACCCCGGCGACCGAGATGGGACGATTCGGCCACCCTCCGCCGGTTAGTTGCCGGCTAGTGCAACCCTGGCCAGAGCTTCGACCGGGGCCAGTGTCCCGGGAGCCTGCGCCGCCACGAGGGTGCGGCTCCCATTGGAAAAGGCGTTGACGACCGAGCGTCCGGCCGTGGTCATGCCGAATGCCCCATCTCCCACGCCAGAGATGCTCGGCATCGCCGGTGCCCCGGGGGCGTGGGCGACCTGCCCAGCGGATACGGCGGCATATTGGTGCGCAAAGACCGTGACCATCCCCCCGCCCGGTGTGGGCGTGGTACTCGGTCCGCTGCAGGAGCCCCCGAGCGCAGTGTTCGCTTGCGCGAGCGTCGGGCAGGTTGCCGCGCTCGTCGTCGCCGCCGCAGTGGTCGGCACGGCTGCGGTGGTGCGGGTCGTAGAAGGTGCGGTACTCGCCGAGGGAGACGCGGACGGCGTGGTCGGGGACCTGCTGCTCCCAGAGCTGCAGCGTGTCAAGATCAGGTCGACTGTCAGGCCACTACCAGCCAAGAGCATTCGATTCATCACAATGCCGACCATAGACCGCGTCCAATCCCGGACAAGTGATCACCACGAACCCCTGAGCATTGCCAGAGAGACGATGCTGGAGTGACCGGCCCACCTGGAGGCAGAGCAGTGACTTCGCTCGTCTACAGATGTCGGATGACGGTCGCCGGCACTCCCGCTACAAGGTCCGCCGGAGGTACGTCGTGCTATGGAGATCGGCTCCACAGTGACGTATGCCCGGCGCTTGTCCGGCTCAACTGGGTGACCAGCGGTGACCAGGTTGACCTTGTTCGCGATCATGACCTCGTCCGCGATGTCGATGGCTCCGTGTCCGGTGAACATGCACTCACAACCGATGAAGACGGACCGGCCGATGGTGATATTCAGTCCATAGTCCGCATAGAAGGGAGAGATGGGATGGAACGAGTCACCGACGGGCTTGCCGATCAACTCCTCGAAGACTTCTCGAACCGGTTCTGGCTCGTCCCAGCAGTATCCGCTCAGCTTGGAGGAGAGTCGGGGTCGCCACCTTGATCCGCTCGGAAACGGTGCGGAACTCGGGCCATCTCACGCCGATCCATGACGAGGCTAGATCGGCATCATGTCGGACGGTCGGATGCTAACGGGCACCATGGAGGCTGCCGGGCTGGCCTCGACCCTCCACCGACGGAGCGCGTTGACGAACTATCCACACCCCGGGATGTGCTGGTCGGTGGCCGGTCGATGAGCACCCCCGACTCGGCACCCAGGCGCATCAACGATCCGTTCGGCTCAAGTTCAGCGCTTGAAGTCGTTGGCCAGTTGGCTCAGGTTGGGAACCCCGAGACCAGTCGATTCGTTATAGACCTCCCCCGGATTGCCCGTGTAGAAGAGGTTGTCATTCCCGGTTCCACTTTGCTGTAGCGGTGTGAACGGAGAGTGTGCCGAGGTCGCAAATGCGTAGATCGACGGGTTCCAAAATCCCACTCGATGGCCGAGATAGGACTCGATCACCGCTGTCGAACCGTTGAGCTGGGGGGCGACGAAACTGGTCCCTCCCCAGCCGCCCTGAAGGGCGGGCTGTCCGACCGAGATCGCGGAAGGATCGTAAGCGAGGTAGCCGGTGATGGGGTCGGCGTCGGTCGCCAAGTCGGGGACAGCCCGACCTGAGCCCCTGCCGGCAATTACCGACGGACGAGCGTCAAAGTTCCATGCTGTTGGCAAGGTGATATCGGCGATGTCCATGTCCTTCGTGGGTGTTAGATATTCGACAGCCCTGTATGTGCTGGTGCCCGCCACCCCCTGTTGATAGCTGGGTGGGGGTTCGTCGCCACTGAATCCTCCGCCCCCACCAGCTACTTCCGCCTCGGCGACGGAAGTCAGCGATTTACCCGTGAGTTTGGCAACCGCCGGCCAGAGGTAGTCCCATCCCCATGCTCTTTGCGATGGCACGGTAACAGCGACCGAGCCGGTGGTCCCGGCAAGATCACCGGACCACGGGAGCGTGGTCCCACCGGCTGAGGTGATATCGGCGCTGTCGCCGGGGTCGATCACGGACAGGTTGGTGGTTCCCAAATCGCGGCTGGCCGTGTAGGCCCCCGTGTCGCCAGCGGCCGCAAAGGCGGACTGGCCTTGCTCCGCCATCTCCAGAAAGGCCTCATCGAGAGCGGCGCCGTATGCCGACGAACCCAGGTCGAGTGCCGCTTCAACTTGGATAGCGGTCTCGGACTCTCCCCAGCTGACCGACAGGCTCCCGGCAGTGTTTTGGCTGGCGGCGGTGAAGAAAGCGTCGGCGAAGCCACTGGGGGAGTTCGGAGACTGGTAGACGATCACGTTGGCACCGGAAGCCACACCGCCAGACTGTTCGACGTCAATATCGGTCTCATCCGTGCCACTGGCATTGCTCGGAGAACCGGGGCCCCCATCGATATTGTCGACCGTCACGGTGCGTCCGCCAGAGGGAAGTTTGAGTATGTGACTCCAGAAATATTGCGGTGCACCCGGGTCGAGGGCGGCTTCAGTGATGATCCCGATGGTCTGGCCGACGCCCGTGGCACCGTCTTCGATCAGCGGTGTCAGTCCGTAGTCGGTGTCGAAATTTGCTGGCAGATTGCATGCGTCGGGAAACCCGGAAAGCTTCACGCACTGATTGGCACGGACTGCACTGCCCCCTGTCGTGGATTGGTCGGCGTGCACTGCCTGGCTGGTGAACGGGCCGTAGTTGGTGAGCCCGAGCACGGTGAGGACATCTTTGGCAATGAACGTCGGAAGCTGAGGGGATTGCGCCGTCCCGTGTACCACCTGGGCTGGGACCCCCTGGGTCCCGGCCGGCCCAGGATGACCGGGGACACGGTACTGCAGCTGCTTGACTACCAGCGCTTGGTCGAACTGCCCTGCCGTGCCGCTCGCCGTCACGTCAAGATCATCGGCATAGGACTCGGTCTCGATGCCGAATCTGGCTAGGTAGACCTCCAACGCATAGATGGCGGCCGGATTCTGTCCGTAGGACTGGGCGAACTGGCTCACCGAAATGAAGTTGTGCACACCCTGCTCAACGTTGGCCTTGAGCACGGACAGGTGACGAGCCTTCAGGATGAAGGACACCGATTCGGGAGTGCCCGGCGGGGTAGTGCCGAATACCGTTCCCCCGTACGGCGACGTCTCGGAGGGAACCTCTGTCATGGCCTCGACATTCCGGGCCAGTTGTCTCGGCCCGACCGAATGAGTCAGGGCGCTCAGAGAAGACGGGTCGCCAGAACCATCAGCCGTCTTGGTCCCGTGGCCGGCAGCGCCGGCCGTCGAGACGAGGAGCCCAGAGATGGCGAGTACACCGAGCCCTACGCCAACGGTCAGCCGAAACCACGATACGAAGCGCTTTTTAGAACCCCGCCGGAATTCCATGCGCACACCCTAACGCCCCGTACATTGCCGCGTGGAGCCGATTTGAATACCGAGTGCGGCCATGCTGTCTCGATCGACATATTGGCACTGGGCCCGGAACATGGCAGTCACTGGGAGCGCTGGCATCCCATGTCGCTCGATCGCTCTCGGGCTGATGGGCGCCCATTCATGCCAGTCAGCGACCCGGCGATCGGAGGCGCTTTTTGGCAGGGCCGTGATCGGCCCGCATACTGGGCGGGATGGACCGTGACATAACCACGCTCGAGCGTTCGGTCGACACGCCTAAAGGGAAGCCGATTCGACCAGAGGCTCCCGACAATCAGCGGTTGATGGGAGAGATTCTCCGAGATCCGTCAGCTTGGACGCCCGAGCTTGCCAGAATAACGTCGGACGCCTTTGACGGGCTGTCCACCAGCTGGGTAGACGAACGCGGCGGGTACCGAGCGGCACCTCTCATCGATGCACTGGATCGTGGCCGTCCCCCGCTCGGCGGCCGATGTCTGGAGATAGGGAGTGGAACGGGCATTCTCACCCCCACCTCCGCGAGCTCTGGGCTGAGCTCATTTGCGTGGATCTCTCCCTGGGCATGATGGCGCACCAGAAACACGCCTGCCAGGTCCAGGCTGATGCCAGTGTCCTCCCATTTCTGGATGCGACGTTCGACGTCATCGTTATCGGGGACGGTCCTCTCTTCCCTGCCGAGACGGTGAGGCTCCTCGCCCAGGAGGGAACATTGATCTGGTCGAATGCCCTGGGTTCTGGCGCCCCGTACTTCCAGAGGACCGCCGACCTCTGGGACGCGCTGACGCAAGAATCACCGGAATCCTCATGGTCGGCGGCCGAGAGTGAAGCCCAATGGGGCAGTTGGGCGATCTTTCACAGACGGCCGACCGAGGTTCACTAGGCCGGGAGTCTGGTGGTGACATGCACCAGCGGTGTCCCACCGATCCGGTGGTCGGAGAGACCTCTGGTCTGGAATCATGTCGTTAGCGGAGCTGTCCATCGGCCACCCGTTCTTCGCGCCGCGGTCCGCTCGCGACCGCATCGGGGTGGTGCTGACCGACGACACGGACTGGGAGGAAGTCCGTGAGCTGGTGTCCGAGAGTTACCGCGTCATCGCTCCGCAAGAAGCACACCGCACTGCTCGATGAGGACGACGTCACTGCCGGGCCGTTGCAACGCGGTGCCGCGGTCGTGCGCTCCCGTTCAGTTCGTCGACTCAGACGCTGATCCAGTTTTGATCACCGTAGCGATGGCGACCGGTTCGCCTCCGACTGGAGGGTCAGCTCGGGATGCGATAGCGCAGGTTGACGACGCCATTGCAGAATCGGTGCTCCTCCAGCAGGTCCAAATGGACGCGGGCGTCGCCAGAGAATGCAGGCTTTCCGGCACCAACGAGCACCGGATATATGAAGAGCTGGCACTCGTCGATCAGCCCGGCGTTGAACGCGTGCGCGGCGAGGGCCGAACCCCCGATGGTCACATCACGCACGGCCGACGTCATCATCCCCCGGACCGAATCGGGATCGAAGCGGCGCTCGAGCCGCGTATTGGTGGTCGAGACGTCGTGCTGCGTCGTGGAGTAGACGATCTTGTCAGCTGCCTGCCAGAGCTGCGCGAAGTCGGCCCAGAGCTCCGACTGGGCAGCCAGAGTGGGGTCGGCCTCCCACGGGGCCATCGTCTCGTACATGCGCCTTCCATAGAGGTAGGTGCCCACGGGGCGCATCAGGTCGGTGATGAAGGTGAAGACCTCGTCGGTGGGCTCGGTCCAATCGAATCTGCCGTGCACGTCCTCGGTGTAGCCGTCCAGGGATACATTCGCCACGTAGATCAGCTTTGCCATGCCGCTCCTCGTACAGGTCGAGCTTCGACGGTTTGGGCGAACTGCGCCGGCGATTCCGTGCCACACCTCGCCATTTTGACGATCCCCAGCTAGACGACGATAGGTCGAGGTGCGGAGCGAGGCTAGCGCTGCGTGCGTACCGATATCTGATGGACGTTGGGTATCCCCGCTACCGGGTGTGCGGCGGTTGACGACCACGATGTCCGTTGTGGGAGACCCCGCTGCCAGAAGGTGCTGCGGCTGTGACGCCCAACGTCCTCCCGGCGAAGCGGCAAGACTCGTCACCGACCGGACCCGATCGAGGAGCGAAGGCATGGATGAACTGGACCTTCAGGAGCTTATGGACAAGCAGTCAATCACCGAGCGCCTCCTTGATTATGCGAGGGGGGTTGATCGGATCGACCGCGAGTTGATCTGCTCGGTCTTCCAGGAGGGCGCTCATCTGGATTATGGAGCGATGTTCGTAGGCACCGGAGACGAGTTCGCCGATTTCATCGGGGTGGTGCACCCCACTATGGAGGCCCACAGTCACCATCTGAGCAACATCTACATCACCGTCGATGGGGATCGTGCCGGTAGCGAAACCTATGTGCTTGCCAGACTCAGGTCCAGAGGGCCAGACGGGACCCTGAACGATACGGTTTCGTCGGGGCGTTACGTTGACCGGTGGATCCGCCAAGGAGGAGAGTGGCGGATCGTCCATCGGAACTATCTTCACTGCATGGACAGTACGCGGGGAGCGGGAGCGCCTGGATACCCGACCACCGGTGATCGGTCCGTGTCCGACCCCAGTTATGTCGTCCTCGCTCTGACATCCGTTGAAGGGGCCTGACATCCGCGCCGTCAGTCTGAAGGAGCGCACCCTTGCACTCCGCGAGGTCCCAACGCCTGTGCCAGCGTCTGGGCAGATGTTGGTACGCACACTGGCATGCGCAATCTGTGCCTCGGATCACCACTACATGGATCATCCCGAGGTGGCTCAGGCGGACCGATCGGGTATGCGGGTTGATGCACCCCACACCGACGTGGTCATGGGTCACGAATACTGTGCCGAACTGGTGGCCTACGGACCAGGCACCAAACAGGAGTGGCCGATCGGGACCAGGCTCACGTCACCCCCTGCACTGTTCACGCACGCTGGGATGCGCATCATCGGCATGGCCCCCGAAGCGCCTGGGGGATTCGGGGAGTACTTCCTTCTTTCCGAGGGCCTTGCGAGGCCGTTGCCGGATGATCTACCCGCTGAGCGCCTGGCTCTCATTGACGCCATGGCGGTTGGTTGGTACTACACGCGGGTCGGCTCAACCGGCGAAGCTGCCGCTAACTCAGTTCCTCTGGTCGTCGGGCTCGGTGCCATCGGACTTGCCGTCGTGGCTGCCCTGAGGCGCCGTGGAATCGGTCCGATCGTGGCTTCGGACTTCTCCGAGTCGCGGCGGAAGCTGGCCGTGGAGCTGGGGGCCGACATCGTCGTTGATCCTGGCAACGAGTCACCTTGGGCAGAGTGGCGCAACGCTGCCTGGGGTCGTCCTGAAGAGGTACACGATCGCATCGCGCTGATGGGCAAGCCGACTCAGGTGATCTACGAGTGCGTGGGTGTCTCCGGGGTTCTCGCGGACATTCTGGAGAACTGCGGACAAGAGGCCCGCCTGTTCAGCGCTGGTGGCGCGGTCAGCGACACCATTCCCTCGGCGGCCGCCAAGTTGAAGGGGGTCAACGTCCAGTTTGGTGGGGGTCCGACTGTCACGGACTGGTACGAGACGCTTGATCTGGTTGTGGACCGAAGCCTGGATCCGACACCACTAATCGGAGAAACCGTTCCTCTGGCAGACTTAGCGGACGCGATCGAGCGCGCCAGATCGTCGGCGGGCCCGGTGCGCATCCTCTACGTCGCCGATCCGCTCCCAATCGTCAACCCCCAGGAAGGGACAACGAAATGACCGACGACTTCCCCGATACCTACGACCGCGGCCTCAACGTGTTGCGGGCCGTTTACGCCGGTGATGTGGTCACCTTGCCCGAGGGCACCATGGCCTTCAACGATGTAATGGTCCAGACCCTCTTCGATCAGGTGTGGCGGCGTGAAGTGCTCGACGTGCGGTCCCGGCGCCTACTGCTAATGGGGGTCATCGCTGCCAACGGACAGATCGAAACCTGGAAGATCCAAGCCCGCGCCGCACTCAGGCGGGGTGAACTCACCCCAGACGAGCTGCGGGAGACACTCATCATGCTCGCTCCCTATGCGGGCTACCCGAACATCTCCGGCCTCGTCGTGCCATGCGAGGAGGTCATCGGCGCTTGGATCTCGGACGGCTCCCCAGGCTGGGAAGACGAGAACGGACCCGAATAGGACCAAACCGAACGGGGCATAAGTCATGCGATGAAGGAGCGGGGCCTCCGCTCCCCGTGAAAGTTCCACTCTCACGATCGAGACTGGGCTTGCACGTAGTTCCACAAGAAGGGAGGCCCCTGTGGGTAAAGAATATGTCGGCATCGACCTGCACCGCCGGCGTTCGGTGATCTATCGGATGGATGAGGCAGGAGAAAAGATCGACTGCGTCAGAATCAACAATGACCCGGTTTGGTTGGCCCGGGAGGTGGGCAGGCCCCCAGGGGCAGCCACGTAGTGATCGAGGCCACCTACGGCTGGTATTGGGCAGTCGATCTGCTCCAAGAGCACGGCTATATCGTCCACCTGTCCAATCCCCACGGCAACGACTGGGGACACCGGCGGGTGAAGAACGACGAACGGGATGCGAGGGACGTGGCCGACCTCTTGCGGCTGGGTCGGCTGGCCGAGGCCTGGATCGCCCCGCCACCGGTTCGCGAGCTCAGAGAGTTGGTCCGGTCCCGACACAAGCTGGGCAACCTTCGCACCGGGGTCAAGGCCCAGGCCCATGCAGTCATGGCCAAGAACGGGATCCTTCCGGTCCGCAAGGACATGTGGGGCGAGAGCGGCACCGCCCAGTTCGACGCCCTCGAGCTCCCTGACGCCTTCGACCACCGCCTGGCCGTGCTGCGTGACCTCGTCCAAACCTATGACGAGGAGATCGACCGCCTCGACCGGACCATCCACTCGATGTGCAAGGACGACCCCGGCTACAACGCCGTCCAGGCCATCTACGGGGTCGGGAAGGTGATGGCCGCTGTCTTCGTGGCCGAGATCGGAGACGTGCACCGCTTCGACTCACCACAGGCACTGTGCTCGTGGGCTGGGCTCACGCCGCTCCACCGCGAATCCGACGGCAAGGTCCATCGGGGACGGATCACCAAGCAGGGCTCCCGTCTGGTCCGGTGGGCGGCCATCGAGGCGGTGGCTTGTTA
Source organism: uncultured Acidimicrobiales bacterium (assembly GCA_963725395.1). Lineage (GTDB taxonomy): Bacteria > Actinomycetota > Acidimicrobiia > Acidimicrobiales > RAAP-2 > Bog-756. Next base: position 196,275 of record CAVRYH010000003.1, read on the forward strand.
TCACGGCGGTGACGCATTCACCGAGCAGTTCCACGCCATCGCTGAGCGGCGTGGAAAGACACGGGCCAACGTGGCCATCGCCCGCAAAGTTCTCACGCTCGTCTACTACGGCCTCCGAGACGGCGAGATTCGCTGCCTCCAAGGCACGAAGGCGGCGTGACGCTCGGACACACCGGACGCGAGCTCGGCTAACGGCAAGGCTCCCACTTCCTACGAGGTGGCGACGCCGTCTAAGTGATTGAGCCCGTCCGGTGTTGCCCGGAACGCACCATGTCGAGACTCGACGAAGACATGCCTGGGCAGCTGAGCCTTGCCCCCTCCTTCATGCTCTCGTGGATGAGAGTCCTTGGTGCGATGCCAGCGGCAACCCCGTGCCGACAACGACAACCCGATCGATTCTGCGCCACTCGACCGAGGCGTCAAGGTCGTTCGTCCTCGCTTCGCTGCGGGCGCTCCACCGGGACCCCTCCGGTCTCGCCGGCGCGCCTGCTCATCAGTCGTCGAGTCGGAGATGATGCCTACACGATCGAAGCGTTCGCTCCTATGCCCCTTGACAGGGCCCCGCTCCTTCAGACATGCCGATCATGGGCAGTTCGCGGACGGCTGCGCCTAGTTCGTAGCGTTAGCTCCGTGGACCGAGCGGCCGGCGTCCTCTGTGTCACACGGGCTG